>CAZUAR010000017.1:0-216810 GCA_964617845.1 uncultured Kofleriaceae bacterium
AGTTCCGGAGCGCTTTCACGCGTCTACGCGTTCAGGATGAGGGGATCCGTCAGCTTGATCGCACGACCGGGTACACTGCCTTGGTGAAGGAGACGTTGGGGGTTCTTCTCGGGCTTGTCGAGCGGGTGGGGATAGAACCACCTGTGCTTCCTTCGGGCGCGAAGGCGCTCGCACTTGTCGAGTCCTTTCCTCGCTTACTGCTCGGCCCGTTACTCACGACCACCGCTAGCCTCAACGAGACACTTGAGGGGCGGGATCGGGACGATGTCGCCCTTGCCCAGTCCATGATGGACAGCGTTGGAAAAGCTGCCGCGAAGCTGGCCATTGCGATGGAGCTGTTCCGGCAGGTGCGGCCGACAAAGGCCGGAACACTTGGCAAACTGCTGGCCTCCGATCCGCAGATTGCGGCGCTCGAGAAGCGGATCGAGCTCCGCGAGATGATCCGGTTTGGCAAGGGCGAGAGCTCGAAGCCAAACCGGGAGACAAGCGCCATAAAGGCCACTGCGCGTCTTTGCGCGCTTGTGTATCTGACCGAGGGCTTGCCGCAGCTGATGGATCTCCTCCGTCCCGAATGCACGGCCACTCGAAACACCGTACCTGACGAACTCGACGCGAAGACGTCACTCCAAGAGTTCACGCAGGAGCACCTGCGCCTGCCGCCGTCGTACAAGCTCGTCGACACGAAGGGACCAGATCACGACCGCGAGTTCGTTTCCGAGGCTCGCGTCGGCTCCCATTCAACGATCGGAAAGGGGCCTTCCAAACGCCGCAGTGAGCAGGTTGCCGCAGCCAAGCTACTCGCCCACCTTCAACGCTGCCTCAAGGTAAGCCCGCGACCTCAAGTCGCGAAGCGCGAGGAGGCGTATTTTAAGCTCACCGAACACGACATTCCCTCGATGCACCTCAGGCTGTTCCCCGAGATTGAGCGGTCACTCTCATATCGGTTTCGAGAACCGCGTTGGCTGAGTATCGCGCTCACCCATGCGTCGGGGCGCAACGAGGCTCGCAGCGGGGAGCGGCTACTTGCACAGGAGCCGCTTGCGCTGCTGGGCGGATACGTCTTCGCGTTGCACGGATACGAGTGCGCGGCTTCCATGCCGGTGATGTGGCGAGAGGAACTCATCAACTACGCACGCCGGGTGGCAATGGCCACAAACACGCAGGCGCTCGCGCAACTGGCAAGAGGTCTCCAGCTCCATCGTGCGCTCGTTTTCGGCCGTGGCCAGGCTACACGGGAAGCCGACAGCATCCTTGCTGACGCGATCCAGGCGTGTGCAGCGGCTTGCGTGCTCGACAATGAATGCAAACTATCGTTCGACACGGAACCGGCCCCGTTCGCGCTAGTGCGTAGTGAGCTTCGGTCCAAGGGAACCGTCGAAGCACTACTTGAGACGGATCCCAAAACCGTCGCGCAGGAAATCCTGCAAGCCACCAGCATCCGGGCTCAGTACACACTACGCACCGGTGGACCTCACCATGCGGTGCGTCACCAAGCCTCATTGCACCTTACCGACGGAACACAAAGGTTCTCGATCGATGGAGAAGCCGCCAGCAGCAAGACCGACGCCGAGCGCATACCCGCGCGATTCTTGGTGCAGGTCGCACGAGAGTGCCATGTCACGCGCGGAGCCTCCCCAGAACTGCGTGCGTTGCAGGCATTCGTGCTCCGAAACCTCGTCGAGACAGTGACGCGAGATGCAACCGGGTGGAGAGCGCTCGCGCGAATGCAACTCCTCGGCGCGCATGCGCTGCTCGCCGGCACGCCTGGTGACGTCCTTCGCGCGGTACTTGAGATTCATCGTAGTCTGCAGCGACATGATCTGCATGAGCTGTGGCCGACGCTCGTCAGCGCAGGTCAGCTCATCGAGCGCGGTTCTCAACACCGACTCATCGCCGCGATGCGCGAGTTCGTACAGCGACTCAACTCCGCAATCGCAAGGTGGAATCCGACCGAGAGTCCGTTGCGCGCGGCGGACATCGCGGTCGTTCGCGAGCTTTCGGACGTAATCGCACTCGCAGGTCGGTTCTCGGATGGCCTCGCAAGCGCCGACCTAGCCGCACTAGTCGACGATATTTCTGCGCTCAAGCTCAAGCGGATTCAACTACACGTCACACCTCCCGACGTCTCAACCACCGAATACACCGCAATCCTTTGTCCAGGGCTGACCGAGGAGATACTTGCTGGCTGGACCCGAAGACATCTCTGCAATGCAGATGCAGAGGCCGATGCGTTGTGGTGCACCGTCGATGACCGTATCGAGTTCTCGGTCAGGTTACGGGACGGTCGGGCGCACATGAGTGATGAAGGGATCGTTGGCAGTCGACTTGGGGACGCTATTCTCGAATCGGTCGGCTGCCATGTTCAGCAAACCCCAACCACGTTGAAAATCTCCTTGCCCTGCATTCGGGGGAGTGTTCACGAGGAGCCGTTACAGCTAGCGCTCGCAATCTGCCGCGTCGATGAATACGGGTCGCAACTCCTACGCGAGTTCGCCAAGCTTTGTCATGACCTCAAGAATGTGCTCGCAGCGATCGACAATCGCCGAGATCTGGCGGCTTCCGAGCCAAGCAAGCGCTATCACCACCTCGCTGCTGTCGAAGGATTGCATGCGTCGGGCAAGTCGGACCTCGCTCGCGTGACTGCGCTGCTCAACCAACAGCTCACCATTGTTTGGGAACGTTTCGACCTGCGCGCACTACTGCAGCACTTCGTAGCGGCACTCGCACCAAGCCTTCCAAGCGGCGTCAAGGCCCGTATTCATATCGACCTTGCCGAGTCATTGATAGATGGCGATCCGCGGCTCATCGAAAGCGCACTGACCAACCTTTGCAAGAATGCCCTTGAGGCGATGATCGAGGGTGGTGTTCTGGCCATTGACGCTGTCCGCGAGGACAGTGCGGTGCGAATCATGGTGCGCGATAGCGGTGGAGGTATCCCCGCCGAAGCGATCGCAGCGCTCGGGCAACGACGCACGTCCACGAGCCCAAAGACCGGCGGATCTGGCGTGGGTCTTCTTGCAGTTCAAAGCATTGTGCGTTCGCACGGCGGCAGCTTCGCGATCAGTGCTGAAGGGACAGGAACAGTGGCCACGATCGAGCTTCGCTGCATTACAGTTCACGAACCAGTACACCCCGTTGCAACCGCCCCCCGCGGCATAACCTCCGTAACCACAGGAGCATCATGAGTTCAGACCGGCTGAATCTCCGGGTACTCTGGGCCGACGATCAACCGGAAGTGATTCACTCACTCGAGCAATACATAGCGCCGCTAGCGAACCACATACGATTCACGCAGGACGGGGCCGAGACGCTCAGACTGTTGCAAGAGGAGGCATTCGACCTCCTTCTACTCGACCTCCAGATGCCGCCGGGGCGGTGGGGAGGCATCGAAGTGTTGCAGTCGATAGGTCCCCCGCCGCTAATGCTACCCGTAGTGGTTCTCTCAGGTGCTGGAACGATCAGGGAATGTACGCAGGCTGTGCGACTGGGAGCGAGAGACTACGTTGAGAAGGAGATGGCGAGCAACGATCTCGAACGGGTGGTGATGGCGTCGGTAAAGGGATGGCGAGAAGAACGTCCGTTGACGGACTACGACGTCGTCCGCCGGCTCGAGCAGCAGATCCACGCGAGGGTGCTCGACATCCTTCGTACCAAGGCTAGCGGGAACGGCGATCGAGACATCTTTGTTTCTGTCGTTCCACGTGAGATAGCGGTCAAGACCTACGAGCGAATGCTCGACCACAAGGGCAGCGCTCAACAGGAGGTGTTTCTCGATCTCATCGATCTGCGAAGGATCATGGACCAGCTTTGGAACACGACGGATGACCTACAACAGCTCGGTGTACTTCTCCGTCCAAAGACCCGCGAAGATCGAACGAGCTGGCTGGTACGCCTCAACGAGATTCGGAAGATCGTCGCTCATCCAATGCGCGGAGAGTTGGACGAGGTGCAACGTGCCGAGTTGCGCGATATCGCAAACCGGGTCGCACCGTGGCTACTGCGAGCCACAGGCTGAGCGAACACGAATCGAACGCGGCGATCTGGTCTGCCCACGCTCTGCCCGAGCACCCAAGATCAGGGCGGAGACAGTTGGATCACCTAGGACGCCAAGCTCTTGATCGTGCAGCAAGCGCTCGGTTTCGTTGACGTCCCAAGAGATGTCGGCTCCATCGGCTCATCGGCTTCATCGGCGCGGATCGCCCTGCGCCGTCAGCGGGACTCTGCGCGCTCACCTCCGCCTCGATCCGCGCGATCAGCGCGATCAGCGCGTGTGCCTTCTCCAACCAGCTCGGGTACGGGACGGTTGACGTCGACCGCCGTGCACGCGGTCTTCGCTTCGACGAGCTTGCCCTCCTGGAACAGCGAGGTGCACAGGTTGAAGAAGTACTTCGGCTCCGGCACGCGCGCGACCGCTTCGCGGAACCTGGCGCTCGCTTCGGAGTACTTCTGCGCGTACATGAGCTCGACGCCTTCCTTGCTGAGCTTGGCCGCGATCTGCGCTTGTGTCCCGCTGTCCGCGGGGTCGGCTCCCATCGGATCGATCGCGCGCGGATCGCCCTGCGCCTCCAGCGGGACTCCCTGGGCGCTCGCCTCCGCGTCGATCCGCGCGATCAGCGCGTGTGCCTTCTCCGACAGCTCGGGCGCGGGACGGTTGACGTCCACCGCCGTGCACGCGGTCTTCGCTTCGACGAGCTTGCCCTCCTGGAACAGCGAGGTGCACAGGTTGAAGAAGTACTTCGGCTCCGGCACGCGGGCGACCGCGTTGCGAAAGTGCTCGGTCGCGATCGCGTACCTGCCGTCGTACATCGCCTTGACGCCCTCGTCGTTGAAGCCGGCCGCGAGCACCGCCTGCGTCTCCGCCGCCGCTTTGGGCGACGTGTCGGGCCGCGGTGCTGGCTCCGGCTTCGCACCACCGCACCCCGCGATCAATGCTGCGACCATCACGAGCTTCATGACTCGCTAGCCTAGCAGCGCGAACGTCTGGTGGTTGACCGCGATCAGCCGGCCGTCGCTGCCCCACAGCTCGCGCGTCTCGAGGAAGTAGCCGTCGCGCATCACCGGGACCACGCCGCGATAGAGCAGGGGCGCCTCGGGGTCGAGGCCCTCGAGCGTGCCGACGATGTCGAGCGTGTACGCGATCGTCGCCGCGGGGCGCATCCTGTCGAACCGCACGAGCGACGCTGGCCACCACACGTCGCACATCGCGGCGATGTACGCGCTGTCCCGCGCAGCACCCGGGTCGCGCGCGCGGACCCAGCCGATCGCACGCGACGCACCGCTGCTCCCCGGGATCCCCTCGACGATCCGGTACTCGAAGTGGCGCGCGAACTCGGGGAACCCGAGGTCCGGCACCGCCGCGAGCTCGCTCCACGCCGGCGCGCTCGGTGGCGCGAGGTCCTGCCACGCGGCGTCCGCGCTCTTTCGCGTCGCCGCCACCACCGCGACCGCGTGCGACTTGATGCCGTTCGCTTGCGAGAGCACCGCGCGCGCCGTCGTGACCGCGTTGCCGGCCCGCAGGATCTCGACCGCGATGTCGGCTGCACCCGCGTCGACCGGCCCCGGCAGCTCCGCCGTCACCGACCGAACGCGGCGCGCCGGATCGCCTACGGTCGCTTCGATCGCCCGGACGAGCGACGCGATGCACAGCCCGCCGAAGGCGCCGCGGCCCTGGCGCCAACCGGCCGGTACATCGAGCGAGAACGTCGCGCGACCCTCGCCCGTCGCGACGCGGGTCGGACGCGTGAGCTCGTCGAGTGATCGCGCGTCGGCGTCGGTGGCGCTCATCGCCTCGATCTACCATGCGTGCGCGCGCAGATTTTTCCGCGCGCTGCACAGATCCGTTGCTAGTCGATCGCTTCGATCACGAGCCGCCCGCCGACCTGCCGGATCGTGTACCGGCGCAGTCCGCCGCCGAGGCCAGCGCCGGGCGCTCCGCGCGCTCGCTGCTCGCGCTCCCACGCCGCGCGCGACATCACCTCGATCTCGCGATCCGGATCATCGGGGTACCCACCCATGTGGTCCTGGACCATGCGCGCCATCTGCAGCTCGCGCGTGCCCATGAGCCACAAGAACGGCGCGAGGATCAGCAGCTGGTACGCGCCCGAGAGCCCCAGGATGCCGAACACCACCGCCGCGACGCGCGCGACCTTCACCGAGATCTCGGTCGCATGGACGTACGAGAACCGGTGCGTCAGCGCCGCACGGAGGATGCGACCACCGTCCATCGGCAGCGCGGGGATCAAGTTGAAGCCCGCGAGCACGAGGTTGATCCAGCCGATCGTCGTCACCAGCTCGCTGCCGATGATCGCACCGAGCCCGAGGCCGACACCCGCGAGCATCAAGGAGACAGCCGGTCCGGCCGCGGCGATCCAGATCTCGTGGTTCGCCTTGCGCGGCATGCCCGACATCTTCGCGGCGCCACCGAGGAACCCGAGCTCGATGCCGAGGATCTCGACGCCGAGGTAACGCGCGACCACCGCGTGGCCGAGCTCGTGGAGCAGCACGGACGCGAACGCGATCGACACGACGAGCACACCGATCAGCCCACCGAACGCGATGAACACCACCGCGAGCAGCAGCAAGAAGCTCGCGTTCAGATCGATCGGGAACCCGAGCACGCGGCCGAGGCGCCACGACTTGAGCATTGGAAACATGGGACACACTGTGCGCACGTCGGGCGCCATGCGCAATTCCCCGTCGGAGAGCAGCCCGTTCGGGCAGGCCCGGCGCTTGCTGCACCCTCGGGAATGAAGGCCCTCCTCACCGCGATTCTCCTCGTTGGTGCGCTCGTCGGGGCACCCGCGTCCGCACAGTCTCGGCATCCGCGCATCGGCGAGCTCGCCACGTTCAGCTTCGCTCGGGGCTCCTCCGACTTCATCGTCCGCGCGGACGAGCCCACCGCGCGCGACGTCGGCCACATCGCCGCGTGGGCTCGGGAAAACCCCGACGGCCTCCTCGTCCTCGACGGTCACGCCGATCGCCGAGGCACCGCGCCCGCCAACATGCGCCTGTCGCTCGACCGTGCGAAGGCGGTACGCGCCAAGCTGATCGAGGCGGGCATCGATCCGTGGCAGATCGTGATCGCCGCGTACGGCGAGAAGCACGCGGCGGCGAACACGCGCGATCGCAAGGTCGTCGTCTGGGGCACGCGCTCCGGGATGGCCGCCGTGCTCCAGCGCTCCAAGGCGCGCGGCCGCATCGTGCTCACGTATCTCGAGCTCGACCGGCGTCCGCCGCCGGTGGCCACGCGATGACGTCGGGCTCACTCACGAAACGACTGGATCGGTTGATCGACGAGCTGACCGATCCGTCGTGCTAGCTCTCGACGATCCTCGGGCGCGATCCACGGAATCGACACGCGTGCGAGGTCCGTCCCGTTCTTGTCCGCAAACCGGACGTAGTCGCCCCACACCGTCACGCCGAAGCGCGACCGCACGACGATCTCGCGCAGCTTCTTTCCGTCGGGCACCACGATGCGTCCGTCGTCGTGGATCGCCATCGCGAAGCGCGCGCGGTCGCGAAACAGCCGCCGCGCGTACACGACGAAGCGATCGCCGTGATCCGCGAGCAGCACCTTGTCGAGGCCGCGCCCGATCTCGAACGCGCGCCGAACATCGCCCGCGAGATCCGCGACCTCGCTCTTCACGCGGGCGACCAGGCGGTCGAGGGACGCGAGCGCCACCAACCCGTGCGGATCGAGCAAGCTGACCGGCTCGACGCCGAAGATGCGCCGCATGCCGGCCCTCGGCGTGTCGGGGTCGAGCTCGATCCACACCCCGAAGTCCTCGTGCGGCACGTCGCGCGCGATCATCAGCCGCCCCTCGATCTTCAGCGACGTCCGCCGGTCCTTTGCCTTTGTCTTCTTGTGGTGTTCCACCACCGTCGCGAAGCGCTCGGCGACGTGCAGCGTCCGGAGCGCGACCGCCAGCTTCATCGACCGCGGAGCGAGCTCGGCGCGCAACGTACCGTCGGCGGTGGGGGCCTCGAGCGCATCCCCGCTGTCGTTGCGATACGCCACGCGGAAACTATAACGGGGGGATTCGGGGGTGTCCCCCGGATGTAGCCGACGACACCTGGCCCCGGTATAACCCCCGCCCATGACCGCCCAGTACACGTACGTGATGAAGGACCTGCGGAAGCTCGTTCCGCCGAAGCGGGAGATCCTCAAGGGGATCTGGTTGTCGTTCTATCCGGGCGCGAAGATCGGCGTCCTCGGCAACAACGGCGCCGGCAAGAGCACGCTCCTCCGCATCATGGCGGGGGTCGACAAGGACTTCCTCGGCGAGGCATGGCCCGCGCCGGGCCTCAAGATCGGTTACCTCCCGCAGGAGCCGCAGCTCGATCCGACGAAGACGGTCAAGGAGAACGTCGACGAAGGTGTCTCCGAGACGCGCGCACTCCTCGCTCGCTTCGAAGAGGTCTCGATGAAGCTCGGCGAGGATCTCTCCGAGAAGGAGATGGACAAGCTGCTCGCCGAGCAGGGCCGCCTCCAGGATCAGATCGAAGCGGTCAACGCGTGGGAGCTCGATCACCAGGTCGACATGGCGATGGACGCGCTGCGCTGCCCGCCCGGCGACGCCGACGTCACCAAGATCTCCGGCGGCGAGCGCCGCCGCGTCGCGCTGTGCCGCCTCCTCCTCAGCAAGCCCGACATGCTGCTCCTCGACGAGCCCACGAACCACCTCGACGCCGAGTCGGTCGCGTGGCTCGAGCGCATGCTCGAGGAGTTCAAGGGCACGGTCGTCGCGATCACGCACGATCGCTACTTCCTCGACAACGTCGCCAAGTGGATCCTCGAGCTCGATCGCGGCGAGGGCCATCCGTTCGAGGGCAACTACTCCGGCTGGCTCGATCTCAAGGCCAAGCGCCTCAAGGACGAGGAGCGCCAGCAGGACGCGCGCGCCAAGATGCTCGCTCGCGAGCTCGAGTGGGTGCGTCTGTCCCCGAAGGCTCGCCAGGCCAAGAGCAAGGCGCGCCTCAACCGCTACGAAGAGATGATGGCGGAAGCGCAGAAGGAGCAGCGCGACGCGTCGCTCGAGATCGTGATCCCGCCGGGCCCGCGCCTCGGTGGCGAGGTCGTCTCGTTCGAGGGCGTCTCGAAGTCGTTCGGCGACCGCATGCTGATCGACAACCTGACGTTCAAGCTCCCGCGTGGCGGCATCGTCGGCGTGATCGGCCCCAACGGCGCCGGCAAGACGACGCTGTTCCGCATGATCATGGGCGTCGAGAAGCCGGACAAGGGCACGATCAAGATCGGCGACACCGTCAAGCTCGGCTACGTCGATCAGTCGCGCGACGCGCTGTCCGACGACAAGACGATCTACGACGAGATCAGCGAGGGCAGCGAGACCATGCAGATGGGCGAGCGCACGATCAACTCGCGCTCGTACGTGTCGAGCTTCAACTTCAAGGGCCAGGACCAGCAGAAGAAGGTCGGCATCCTCTCCGGTGGTGAACGCAACCGCGTCCACCTCGCGAAGATGATCAAGCGCGGCGGAAACCTGCTGCTGCTCGACGAGCCGTCGAACGACCTCGACGTCGACACGCTGCGCGCGCTCGAGGACGGACTCGAGAAGTTCCCGGGCTGCGCGGTCGTGATCTCGCACGATCGCTGGTTCCTCGACCGCATCGCGACGCACATCCTCGCGTTCGAGGGCGACAGCCACGTCGAGTGGTTCGAGGGCAACTTCGCGGACTACGAGGCCGACCGCAAGCGCCGCCTCGGCGACGACGCCGACCAGCCGCACCGCATCAAGTACAAGCCGATCGCGCGGTGATGCGAAGCCGGCGCCGCGATCACTCCGGCGTCCACAGCGCGCCGGCGCTCTCGTCGTAGGTGCCGCCCCAGACGAACAACCGGCGGCCGTCGCTCGCGTACGCGAACCGGCTGCGGCTCGTCGGTGCGTTGCCCGAGCTGATCTTGGACCACTCGTCGATCGCGGGATCGTAGAGGTAGCCGTCGGTCAGCCCGTCGGAGCTGCCCCAGATGATCATCTTCGTGCCGAGCCACGCGGCCGCGTGATCGCTGCGCGGACCGGGCGCGTTCGTCGTCGAGATCGGGCGCCAGGTGTCCGTCGCGGGCGTGTAGATCGCGCCGGTGCTCACGCGACCGCCCTCGTTGACCTCCGTCACGCCGCCGAAGTAGATGACCTCGCTGCCCGTCCACACCGCGGTGCGCTGCGCGCGTGCCTGCGGCGCGTTCGTCGCCGACATCGGGCGCCACGAGTCCGACGCGGGCGAATAGATCGCGCCATCGCCGAAGATGTTCGGGCACGCGGGCATGGCGCCATTGCAACCGCCCCACGCGATGAGCTCGCTGCCGGTCCACACCGTCGCCGCGAAGCTGCGCGGTGATGGCGCACCTGTCGTGGAGATCGGCGTCCACGTGTTCGCGGCGAGGCTGTAGAGAAGGCCGCTGTTCCAGTGGGTGCTGTCGCGCTCGAGGCCCGCGTAGAGGAGAACGCGACCATCACCGAGATCGTGCGCGTTGCTGTAGATGCGCAGCCCCGGATCGCTCGGCATCGGCGTCCACGTGCCGCTCGACAGGTCGTACACGCCGCCGCCCTCGAGCGTGTCGAGACCCGCGGCGCCGCCGTACGCGAACATCGAGTCGCCGGCGTGAACGAGCGCCACGGAGTGCCGTGGGGTCGGCGCGTTCGTCGGATCGATCGGCGTCCACGTCATCGACGACGGATCGAACCGCGCTCCGTCGTTGGTCGGCGTGTACGCCATGTCGAGCGCACCACCGAAGACGACGAAGTCGCGACCCGACCAGATCGCGCGCGTCCACACCCGTGGCGCGAGCCCGCTCGGCGGAAGTTGCGTCCACGTGCCGGGACCACGCACCTCGGTCGACGCGTCTGGGCCGGGCGCGTCGGCGGCGACCTCGTCGAAGGCGATGCGGCCGCAACCCGCGAACGCGAGGAGGATCCACGAGCGCATGCGATTCAGAGGTCGAGCGGCTGCACTCCGAGCAGCACCTGGTCGGCGCTGACGGCATCGAGCCAGAGGAGCAAGCGCCGCACCTCGCCCTCGGCGACGTCGATCTCGATGATGCGGCGAATGAGCTGGCCGTTGATCGTCCGGCGGATGTCTTGCTCCGCGGTGCTCCACGCGTTCGCGAGCGCGGTCGACTTCACGGGCAGCCCCTCGACCTCGACGGAGACGCCCATCACGAACTTCGCGAACGCCTGGTTCGCGCAGACGATGACACCGTTGGCACCCAGCAGCGCGAGCGGCAGACGACACGCGTCGAAGGCGATGCGAGCGAACTCGTCGCGCGAGGTGGTCGTGCGCTGCTCGATGACGACGCGCTTCGGCTCGCCGCCGCGGGCGCGACGCGCACCGAAGCCCATCATGTCCATCACGGTACGCAGCTCGTAGATGAACGCCGCCATGTCCTTGTGGCGGTTCGCGGGCCGCTTCTCCAGCGCGTGGAGGATCAGCGTCTCGAGCGCGGGATCGAGGCCCTCGACGATCTGCGACGGCGGCTTCGGCTTCTCTTCGAGGTGGCCGGCGAGGATCTTCTGCACGGGGCCATCCCACGGCACCGCGCCGCAGATCAGCTCGTAGAGCAAGATGCCGACGCCGTACACGTCCGACGCGGGCGACGCGGGCTCGCCGCGGATGCGCTCGGGCGCGACGTAGTGGGGCGTGCCCGACAGCGATGTCGATGCACGCGATGCGGTGAGCGAGCGCGCGAGGCCGAAGTCGAGCAGCTTCGCGATGCGGCGCGTGCGCTTGCCCTCGAGATCCTCCTCGGAGATGAGGATGTTCTCGGTCTTGATGTCGCAGTGCACGACGTTCTGCTTGTGGATGTAGTGCAGCGCTTCGGCGACCTGGAGCACGATCTCGCACGCCTTGCGCGGCGTCATCCGCTTCTCGCGGAACAGGATGCGGTTCAGGGGTTCGCCGTCGACGAACTCCATGACCATGAACATGCCGACCTTCTCGTCCTCGCCGAAATCGACGACCGACGTGATGCTCGGATGCGCCATCGCCGACGCGAACCGCGCCTCGCGATAGAACAGCTCGCGCGCCTCGTCCGTCTCCGCGACCGTGTTCGAGATGATCTTCAGCGCGAACGTACGCGACAGGTGCGTGTGCGTGACCTTGTACACCTTGCCCATCCCGCCCTGACCGATGCGCTGCACGATCTGGTAGCGGCCGCCGATCAGCGACGAGTGTTGCGCCGTGTGCACCCGCTGCATCGCGCTGCGCGCCGGCGGCGCGGGCGTCAGCGTCTGCGCGGGGATGAACTTCGCCGGTTGCCCCGGCTGCTGCGGCATCTTGGTGATCGGCTTCTCGGGCGCGGTCGGTCGCGCGGCGCGGCGCGGATCGACGACGTGCGGACGATTGCCGAGCGTCGCCGGTTGCGCCGGCATCGAGCGCGCACCCGAGAGCGAGCGACGGTTCGGGGCGAGCGCGCGGTGGTCGATCCGCACCTCGCTCGACTCCTCGTTCATGAGGTTCACTTCGGGCAGGCGCGGTAGCTCGGTCGTGACGTCCTTTGTCGGCGGCAGCCGGCGGCGCGGCGGATGCGCCATCGTGCCGGTGGGCGGCTCGTCGTCGACCGGAGGCGGAAGCGGCAACGCGGGCGGCCTTCGGCCCGAGGGATTGCGTGGATCCGCCACCCATCGAGCATACCCGAGTTACAGTCCGCTCGGCGATGCAGGAGCTGTGGTCGAGCGCGAGCTACGAAGCACACCTGCTTTCGCTTCCGTTCGCGCTCGCGCCGGCCGCGATGCTGATCGTGATCGCCTACGCGGCCGTCATGCGCGGATCGCCGATGCTGCGGCTGTGGCTGCTCGGCCACTGCCTGTCGCTCTTGCCCTACGCGGTCGTGGTGATGCTCTCGCCCTCGATCACCGACGGGCGCGTCGCCGAAAAGCTGTTCCAGGTCGCGGTGTCGTTCATCCCGATGGCGGCCGCGACCGGCACCGCGTTCCAGCTGTCGCTGCTCCGCCGCTACCGGAAGTATCGCTGGCTGATCTGGGCCTGCCTCGCACAGGCGGCGGTGTGGGTCGTGGTCAGCAGCACGACCGATGCTGCCCTTTCGGGGATCCGCTGGATGAACGGGTACTGGTACCCCACGGCCGGGCGGTTCGCGTGGCTCGGGGTGCTGCACACGTTCCTGCTGTCGGCCCCCGGCTTCTACTTCCTCGGGCGAGCGGCCCTGTTCGGGCGCCCGACCGCCGAGCGCCGGCAGCTCCGCGCGGCGTTCTTCGCGAACACGGTGACGTATTCGGGCCTCGTCGATGTCGCGCTCGCGTACGGCGCGCCGGTCGTGCCACTGGGCTGGCTGCTCTCCGGCGTCGGCAGCCTGCTGATCGTTCGCGCGCTGATCTTCGAGGACCTCCTTCGCGTGCGCGCGGTCGACACGACGGCGCCGCTGCTCGTCGCGTTCCTCGCGTCGGCGATCTTCCTCGGCTGGATCGTGCTGCTCCTCCTCGGCCCGGGCGCGCCGTGGTGGGTCGTCACGCTCGCGCTCGTGATGACGTTCGGCGCCGTGCGCGCATCGGTGGCGACGATCTCGCTCGTCCAGCGCGGCGGCCGGCTCGGGGACGGGCCGCTCGAGCGGTTGCTCGCGCAGCTCGTCGGACGAGCGCGCACGCAGACAGAGCCGTCGCAGATCGCGCAGCTCGCGATCGACATCGTCGAGCTCGGCATCGGCGTCCGCAGCAAGGTCATGCTCGCCGAGGAAGAGGACTGGGGATGGACGCGCGAGACCGGCGAGCCGGTCACCGATGATCTCGCGCCGGATCCGTTGCTCGTCGCGTGGCTCGCCTCGTTGCCCAGCCAGGCGGCGGGGCAGTTCGGATCGGTGACAGGGGCGCATCGCGGCGTGCTGTTCGCCGACGATCTCGAGGCGGTGCCCGCGGACCTTCGCGATCTCGCGACGCAGCTGTTCGAGCGCAACGACGCGCGCGCGCTCGTTCCCGTCGCGAGCGCCGACGAGCTGATCGGCCTCGTGGTCATTCCCGCATCCGCGGGTCGCCTGCGCGGGCGCCCTCTCGACTTCCTCGAGCGCGCCGGAGAGCGCCTCGCGGAGGCACTGCTTCACGCACGCATGGCTCGCCGCGCCGCGGAGCGCGCGAGCCTCGCGCGCGAGGTCGAGCTCGCGGCCACCGTCCAGGGCGAGCTCTTGCCCGGTAAGGGACCGCACGTGTTCGGTCCGATCTCCGTCGTCGGTTCGTGGCAACCGGCGACGCGATGCGCTGGTGACTTCTGGCAGGTCTATCCGCTCGGCGAAGGCCGCGTGCTCGTCGCGATCGGCGACGTCACCGGCCACGGTGTCGCGAGCGCGATGGTCACCGCCGCCGCGATCGGCGCGTGCGACGTGTGGGTGCGGCGGCGCGGCGAGAACGCCGATCTCCGACAGCTGATCGCCGCGCTCGATGCGGCCGTGCGACGCGTCGGCGGCGGATCGCTCGCGATGACGTGCTTCGCCGCCATCCTCGATCCGAAGGCGCAGGAGGTGAGGTTCGTCTCGTGTGGCCACACCACGCCCTACCTCTGCCGCCCGGGCGACAAGACGATGGAGCTGCACGCGCTCGTCGGCCGTGGCAATCCCCTCGGTGGAAGCTTGAGCGGCGCACCGAGAGTGCAACAGCGTGCGATCCAGGCCGGCGATCTCCTGGTCTGGTATACCGATGGTGTGATCGACGCGCAGGATCCCGCGGGAACGCCGTTCGGCGACCGCCGCCTCCAGCACCTCCTCAAGCGTCTCGACCGAGCGCGCCTGTCGCCGAACGCGGTCCACACCATCGTTCAATCGGGGATCGCCGCACATAGAGCGGGCCATCCGCTCGCCGATGACGAGACCGTCGTCGTCGCGCACGTCGCGACGGAGGCCGCGTGAAGCTCAGGATTCTCTCGTACAACATCCACAAGTGCATCGGCGGCGTCGATCGCCGCTATCAGCCCGATCGCATCGTCGAGGTGATCCGCAACCAGGACGCCGACGTCGTGATGCTGCAAGAGGTCGATGCCGGCGTCACGCGCTCCAACCGCGACAAGCAGGCCGAGGTGCTCGCCGACAAGCTCGGCATGAAGTACTTCAGTTGGTTCCCCAACGTCGACGTGCGCGGCGGTGGTCAGTACGGCAACGCGATCCTCTCGCGCTATCCATTGATCGAGACCTCGAACATCGATCTCTCGATCCGCTTCAAGAAGAAGCGCAGCGTCCTCCACGGCGTCATGCGCGTGCGCCACGACGACGTCGATCGCACGGTGCACGTGTTCAACATGCACCTCGGCCTCGCGGGGTTCGAGCGCAAGATCCAGCTACAGAAGTTCCTCGACTCGCATCCGTTCGCGCACCTGCATCACGACACGCCCGTGATCGTCGGCGGTGATCTCAACGACGTGTACGGCGGCCTCGGCGAGCTGCTCGCGCCGTCGGGCTTCCGCGGGATCACGAAGCGCCCGTTGACGTTCCCCGCGTGGGGCCCGATGCGGGCGCTCGACGCGATCTTCGTGCGTGGCGCGGTCGACTTCATGCGGCTCACGCGCTGCGACTCGGAGCTCGCGCGCCGCGCGAGCGATCACCGCCCGCTCGTCGCCGAGGTTCGCCTGCACGCGCACCAGACGCATCACTCGCACGAGCATGCGCCGCCGTCGCCCCGTCCGTAGCGTGTACGGCGGTCAGGGGACGATGCCAGCGCACTCGTCGATGCAGGCGAAGCTGCCCGAGCACGAGCGGTCGTCGATGCACGCCTCGCAGTCCTCGGCGTGGTCGGCGAAGCCGTCGTCCTCGGCCTGGTCTTCACACTGAGCCTGGCACGCGTCCGTGTCGTAGCTCTGGTCGAAGCAGTCCGCGTAGCGATCGCAGATCTGGTCGCAGTTGTACTTGTTCTCGACGGTCGAGCACGCGGGGGCCGTGGCGACGAAGGCGAGGGTCATGGAGAGGATCGAGGCGAGTCCAAACTTCAGCATGGCGGACGGCATGTCCACGCTGCGTGCCATCGCATGTACGCGGACCGCCGAGAGCTTTCGGGCCCGTTAGTGCGCGCTGACGCTACGTTGTGGCGAGTCCGGTGGGCCCGTGAGTCGGTCGTGAGTCGGTCGATCGCACCGGCAGCACCCCTTCGTTACCCGACCGCGCGGTGATGCGTACATCGGACCACTCAACGACCGCCGCGGATCGCCGACTCACGAACCGTGGATCACGTGCACCCACGCAAGCGAAAGCTCGGACGGCGGAAGCACCGCGGCAACGCGATCGTGCTCGCGCTGGTCATCCTCAGCGCCGTCGGCGTGCTCGCGTTGCTCACCGTGACCTCGGTGCGTGGTGGGATCCAGACGGTCGCGAGCGATCGCTTCCATACCATCGCGGTCTACGCGGCCGAGAGCGGTGGTGCCGCGGCCATGGATTACCTTCGCTCGAGCATCGACCCGCAGACGGGCTGGGCTGCACTGCTGTCGCCCGCGAACGACACGATCCAGGCTCCCGTCGAGATCGTCGGCAACGAGAAGGTTCCCGGCGATGCCGACAATCCGTTCTCTGCTGACATCAACGCGTACTACCGCGTCGAGATCCTGAATAACCGCTCCGACTCGGGGTTCGCCACGGGCGCGGACAACGACAAGCGCGTCATCATTCGTTCGACCGGCCACGGCCCCGACGGCGCGACGGCCATCATCGAATGGGACGTCCAGGGAGCTGGAGGTCAGATCCAGCGCCCGTGTCCCGTCTACGCGCAGAAGGGGCAGGCGGAGGACAACTCGGGGCGCAATGACTGCCTCGGCGCGATCGACACCTCTCAATCGGAGTCCTTCACCCCATGAGCACGTCGCGCCTCCTCTCACTCCTCGCACTCGCGGTCCTCTCTGCCGTCCCCGCCCGCGCGCAATCCACGCTCACCTGTCCCAAGGTGTCGAGCGACACGACGTTCGCGGGCGCGACGGTGTCGACCGAATGCTCCGCGTCGGTCACCCAGGGCTGCACCGCGAAGTCGGGTGTCACGTTCGACACCAGCGCACAGCTGCTCCGACTCCCCGGCGCCGCCGGCAACTTCCAGTCGCCGCCCGGCGCGGCGGTCTCCAAGAACGTGTTCTACGGGACGTCCGCCGACTTCGACCTCGACGGCTGGGATGACTTCCTCGCCGCAGACAACACCGATCGCATCTTCGTGATGCGCAACCAGACGATCACGTGCGGCACCTCCGGCTGCACCGGCAGCTCGACGACCGCGCCGACGGTGCAGACGATCCCGAGCACGTGGTGGAACACGCTGACCAACGTACGCTCTGCCGCGTTCCGCCAGAACACGTCGTCGCCGTCCCTCAAGGCCGCGCTCGGCTCGTCGAACCTGGAGACGCCGATGATCGCGGCCGACTTCAACGGCGACGGTTGGCCCGATGTCGCCGCGATCAGCGCCTCGCACGACGCCGGCTCGAACCGCCGCTGGGGGACCGCCGCGAGGCTGTTTCTCAACACGAAGAACTGCCGCAACACCGCCTACCAGCCCTGCGGCATCGGGTCGTTGTGCGGCGCGCAGGAGACCAACGGTGCCTGCTCCGGCGGGACGGTCGCCGCGTCCGGGACGCCCTGGCTCGAGACGCAACTCTCGTGCACGAACACGAACAGCTGCACGACGTACTTCCCGACGTTCGCGACGTACGACCTACGCACCGGCGCGGCGGTCGCGACGAACGGCAGCACCGCGAACAACAACCCGCAGACGTACAAGCCGGGCGACTTCGGGCCGATCGGTCACGCCGCGCAGAACATGGGTGTCGTCGACTGGGACGGTGACGGCGATCTCGACATCCTCTACGGGCACAGCGGTGGCACCTGCCCCGGAACGCTCTGCACGACGACGAGCCAGGTGTTCTATGCCGCGATCGACGTCTGGCTGAACGACTGCAACACCGCCGCGGGCTACTCGGCGGCGACCGGCTCGTGCCCGAACCACATCCCGAAGTTCTCGCGGAACATTCCGGCCTGCACCGGCACCGCGTGCGACGCGAGCTCGAACAACGCCCACACGCTGATCCCGAGCACGGCCCACAACACGACGACGATCGCACCGAGCTCGAGCCTCGGCTTCGACGTCGCGGTCCGCGAGAACCCGGCGTTCGCCTATATCGACATCGACCAGGACACCGACTACGACCTCGTCCTCGGCTCGCCGGGGTGCTGCTCCTCCAGCTCGAAGGCGGGCAACCAGTTGCGGATCTTTCGCAACACTTCGAATAGCCCGACGGTACACATGCTCGACACGGCGAACCCGCTCGTGCTCTCGACGTCCAACAGCACGTATCCGGGGTTCGAGGGCAGCCTCACGGGTGTGTTCGTCACCGACTTCTCCGACGACGGATGGCCAGACATCGTCACCGCGAGCGACGGCGCAGCGATCTCCGGGCGCGGAGGACGGACGCGGTACTGGAAGCACACCGGCAACACCTCGACGCCGTACGGCAAGTCGTGGCCCTCGTGCAGCGGTGCGCCGGCGACCTGCGCGGGTTGCTCCTCCTCGTGCAATCCGAGCCCGACGACGCGCCTGTCGGAGACCTGTGGCTCCAACGGGTGCAAGAACCTGTCGGCGTCTCCGCCACAGTTCGGCGACTTCGACACCGGATTCTTCATCGACTACGACAACGATCCGCAGGGCACCAAGGACATGGCGCTCACCAACGGCAACGATGCGAGCGAGTTCTACTTGTTCCCGAACCGTGCGACGCCCACGGTGATCGCCGCGTGCGGCACGGTCGCATCGGGCACGCTGCCGACGCCGGCGAAGGAGCTCACGGTGAGCGGTGCGTGCATCACGCCGAACGCGACCGTCCCGTCGGGAACCTCGGTCACGTACTATCTCAACAACGAGACCCCGGCGAACTACCAGCTCGCGTGCACGCAGACCGGCACGTCGACGTTCTCGCCGCCCCTCGTCGGCGGTCAGTGCTGTGTCACGTTCCCGAACAACACGGGGCGCAGCATCACCTGGAAAGCCGACCTCGACTCGAATACGTCCGACGGGGTTGGAGCCTGCACCTCGACGGGGACGGAGACCCCGACCCTGACGAGCGTCGCCGCGAACTACACGTACACGCAGGCCAACCAGCACTACAAGGCCGGCGTCGTGATCCACGACGGCGTCAGCTACGTCGGCTCGTTCACGCAGCCCGGTAACCGCGGTCACTTCTACGCGCTCGCCGCCGGAGACGGGACCAAGTACTACGACGTCTCGACCAAGCTCGACGCGCAGGCGACACGAAACGTCTACACGACGGACCTCACGGGGACCGACATCAACCGCATCGACTTCTCCCCGACCTCGCCGAGCGCGGCGCTGCAGGCGAGGGTCGGCGCGACCTCGAGCGCCGAGGCGACGAGCATCATCAACTGGGTGCTCGGCGCGCGCTTCGGCGTCAACAACTCCGGCTACGCGCCGACCAGGCTCGGCGCCGTCCAGAACTCGACACCCGCCGTGCTCGCGCCACCCTTCCGGCCGAACTGGTACTCGTTCCTCAGCGCGCAGGAGAAGAGCGTTTACGATCAGTTTGCGACGGCGCACGCGACCCGCGTGCCGCTCGCGCTGTTCGCCTCCATGGACGGCATGATCCACGCGATCATCTCGCAGGCGACCACCATGCTCGCCGAGTGGCGCAACGGCGAGGAGGCGTGGGCGTTCGTCCCTCCGTTCGTCGCGGCCAACATGAAGAGCGACTACGCCGCCACCGTCGCGGCCGGGACCCTCACGGTGACGTCGTATCCCGACGGTTCGCCGGGGCTGCTCGACTACAAGAAGGCGAATGGCGAGATCGCGACCGCGGCGATCATCCCCGGCGGCGAAGGCTCGTCGGCGGTCACCGCGCTCGACGTCACCGACACCATCGACCCGACGACCTTCTCCGTCGTGGGCAAGGGGCCCAAACCACTGTGGTCGCATCAACCCGGCGGCGCCGCGGCCGGTCTCGGGACCTCCAAGCCCGGCGTCGCGCGTACGCGGATCGGCGGCGTGGAGAGGTACGTCGTCGTCGCGGCGACCGGCATCATGGCCTCCGATAGCTCGAAGGGCCGGGTCGTCGCTGGATTCAACCTCGAGACCGGCGCGCTGCTCTGGCAGTACGAGGCCGTCTGCGCGGTGACGAGCGACATCACCATCTTCGATACCGACGACGAGGACACCTACGAGCCGAACGCTCCGCAGATCGACGGCTTCGCCGATCGCGCCGTGTTCGCGGACCGGTGCGGATATGTCTACAAGATCGATCCGGGGCAGGACCTCGCGGGCGGCTACCTCGGGAACCCGGGCTTCGGGCCGGTCGTGCTGGCGTCCGCGAATGGCGTGCAGCGCACGGCGCTGTTCAGCACCGAGCTCACCGCGGGCGCGCTCGGTGCGGGTGGGCAGCGACCGATCGTCGGAACGATCGGCGCGCGCGCCGACGTCACGACGGACGTGGTCCTCTTCTTCGGAACGGGTGGTCTGGAGTCCCAGAGTCCCTCCCTCGTCAACGAGTTCTACGCGGTCTATGCGAAGAGCGGAGTGATCCGCGACAAGCTCACGAGCACGTGCACCTCGAACCGGTGCGAGAAGTTCTACGGCGGTGTCGTGGTCACGCCGGAGACGGTGATCGTTCAGCGCAGCGTCGATCCGGTGATCGGGGGCGGGAGCTGCGACTTCGGGACGAGTCGCGTCCAGGGGTACACGCTGAACGCCCCGTTCGCACAGCAGTACGACATCACGCAGGTCCACGGACAGGCGATCCAAGCCAGCTCGGGACCTCTCTACGCCGACGCCGGGGCCCTGTACTTCGCCACGGTGTCCGGAGAGATCAAGCGGATCGGCGCCGCGCGCGCGACGACCGCTGGTGCGGATTCCGTGGCCGGCGCACTACACGGAATGGGCGCCGCGACCGAAACGGGATACATGAACATGCCGTTCACCCTGCTCGGCTGGCGAGTCGTGCTGTGATGACGCGAGGTCGCCGGCCGCAGCGCGGATTCACGATGATCGAGCTGCTCGTCACGCTCGCGATCACCGTGCTCGGGTTGATGGGGGCCGTGGGGCTGCATCGCTCCGTGAGCGCGGGCTCGTCGTCCGCGGGGCAACTCATGGAGGCGACCGTGGTCGGGACGCAGGTGATGGAGACGCTGCGGTCCCGGCGCACGCTCGAGGTCGCGACCGAGTTGATCGGCAGCCCCTCGGCGTCGCCGCCGTTCACGCGCACCAATTACACGTCGGTGATCGGGCGCAACGGGTTGACGTACACGATCGACGCGTCGGTGATCGCGCTGTCGGGAACGCTCTGGCGGATACGCGTCGATGTCCACTGGACCGACGATGAGAGCGGTGAGACACGCACGCTCCCGATCGAGCTGCTGCGCGCGTCCACGGAGTCGATGTGACGCGACCTCTCCGTCGTCGGCGTCGCGGATCGGGGTTCACCCTCGTGGAGCTCATGATCTCGTTGCTCGTGAGCACGCTGCTGGTGATCCTGATGCTGTCGGTGTTCGCGCGCTTGTCGTTCGCGTTTCGCGAACAACAGACGGCCGTGGGCCTCCAGCAGACACTGTCCGCCGCCCGGACGGCGATCGAGTACGACGCTCGGCACGCGGGCCTGCTGGTCTCCCAGGGGTTCACGATCTCCGCGGATCTCGGGGCGGAGCGGCACTCCCCGGTGCGCGTCATCAATCGGACGTTCGGTCCCGACGAGCTCGGGTTCTACTATGCGGATCCGTCGGTCCAGGCCCTCGTCCTGGGCACGCCGACCCCGACGCCGGTCTCTCTGACCGTCGACGATATCGGGACGTTCGCCGCCGGCGATCTCGTCGTGCTCTCCACGCCAGATACGATCTCGATGGCGAATCCGATCTCGGCGATGGAGGCAAAGATCGCGCTGTTCACCGCGTGCGTCCTGCGGATCGAGGCGGTGGCCGGCAACGAGGTGACCTTCGAGACGAGCGGTGACTGGGGCAACTCGCTGAACGAGCACTGCGCCGCTCCTGTTGGTGCGACGACGATGATGTACAGGTTCGTGGCGCACACGTGGCGCGTCGACACCACCCGTCCCGATCTCGCTCCGCTCCAGCTCGACACGACCGGCGGGCTCGCGACGCCCGCGTTCACGGATCAGGCCTACGGGATCGTCGATCTGCAGGCCGCGACCTACTTCTACGACGGCGACGGCGTGGACAGCGATGATCCCGACGCCGATGGAGATCGCGATTGGAGCTCGAGCGATGCTCAAGAAGCTCGCACCGATCCGATTCCTCTCGTCGAGAGCTTCGTCGCACCGCTGATGATGTCGATCAGCATCGTCTCGCGCACCTCGTCGAACGTCGAGGGCGTGTTCACGGCGAGCTCTCCGCAGCTGGTCGACCCGGACAACCCGACCGCGAACACGATCGGTGATCGCCTGTCGTTCCCGCTGCCGAGCGCGACGGATCCGATGTTCTCCGGCAATCGCCTCTACCGGTTCGTCACGTTCCAGACCGACCTGCGCAACCTCGGGGTCGGGCGATGAAGCGCCGCGCAGCAGGTGGCTTCACGCTGACGGAGTTGATGGTCGTCGTGGCGATCGTCGGCGTCCTGACGACGCTCGCCGCCGTCAGCGTGCGAACGAGCACGCGGCCCATCGACGTCGCGACGCGGTTCGCCGGTCTCGTGCAGACGGGGAGCCGGACCGCAGTTCGGCTCGGCGTCGTCCGCTCCGATGTCGCGATGGCCGAGGGCTCGAAGCGCCGCGCGCGGATCACCGCGAGCGGAACGACGCATCCGTTGTTCACGCTCGAGGTGTTGAGCGAGGATCCCGTCCCCACGTGGACGGTGGTCGGGACGTATCAGGTCCCCACGTCGGTGACGGCCGTGGGCTTCGCCACCTCCGTGGGCACGTACGCGAGCGCGGGCACGATCTCGAACGACTGGAGCCAGTTCGTTCTCGACTTCGAGCCGAGCGGATCCGCAAACAGCATCACGCTGTTCATTTCCTCGGACAAGGGAGCGACGAAGGACCGCCGGGCGCGCGTCTCGGTGTTGCCCCTCGGCACGGCGACCTTCATTCGCGATAGCTGGGAGTGATCAGTGGACCGCCAGGCGGATCGTGCCCGTATCCTCGAGGATCTCCTCGGCGGCGCCGTGCCCCTGCGACTGCACGCGCACGTGCATCGTCGACTCGACGGCGAGCTCGCCGACGCCGAAGGGTGCCGACGCGTCGATCTCGATCGTGCCCTTCAGCTTCCGCACGAGGTTGATCAGCTCGATCGATGTCCCCGCGGGAATCGACGGATCGAGCAGCGTCTGCGGCTCGCCGAGGCGCACGATATCGACGTCGATCTTCCAGACGGACCCGGTGCGCTCGACGAGCTTGTACGTGGCCGTCTGCTTCACGATGGCGGGACGCTGGCGGAGGATCGTGACGACACGCCACGATGCACCGATGCCGATGGGCTCCTCGGGGAGGGGCACGAGCGTGCCGAGCAGACGTTGCGCGAGGTCGTCCGTGCTGCCCGTCGTGCCCGCGGGATCGTCGGGAAACGAGATCGTGCCGAGCTGCCCGCGATCATCCAGCTCGATGACGACGCGGCGACCGGCGATCGCATTCCACCCCGCCACGTACTGGTCGGTGTCTGGAGTTGCGGTACCCGCGATCTTCGCGGCGACCGCGCGGCCCACGATCTTCCCGGGCGCCGCGGACGACACGACCAGCGTGGTGGTCATCTCGGGGTGTGCGACGCGCTCGCTCCAGGCCGCCCCCGCGAGGCGCCGCGATCCGAGTCGTGTCGTCACGTCGTAAGAAGACTCTCGCGCTTCGAGTGCGTAGCGAACGAGTGCATGGGGCGCCTCGCCCGCAGACAACAGCTTGAACGACCGCCGCGCGGGAAGCGCGATGTCGGGCGCAGGGAACGTATGAACGCGCGGAGCCTCGAGGTTCGCGGAACCCGGATCAGGAGATGAAGACGATGGTGGAGCTTCTTTCGATCGGCACGCCGAGACTACGACGAGCAGCGCGAGGATCCAGCGACCGGCCATGCGGCTCGCAGCATGACATCGCGATCGCGCGAAGTCGACGAAGCAAGCGAGGCTTCACCTTGATCGAGATGATGGTGACCGTCGCGATCATCGCGATCCTCGCCGCGATCGTGGTCCCCCAGTTCACGCGCGAGACGCGCAAGTCGAAGGCGTCCACCGAGGTCGGCGCGATGTTCGGCGAGCTCGCCGTGCGGCAGGATCAGTACAAGCTCGAGAATGGTGCGTACCTGACGACCGCTGCGTGTCCGAGCGCGCCCGTGACCGCGGGCCAGGACGCGACCAGCTGCCTGACCTCGGAGTGGTCCGCGCTGCGCGTTCGACTGCCTCAGGAGAAGCTCGCGTGCAGCTACGAGATGGTCGCCGGTGTCGGGCCGGGTACGGATAACCCGTCGGGGTTCACGTTCGCGTCCCCCGCCGGCAGCTGGTTCTACATCATCGCGACCTGCGACGGCGACAACCGGAGCGCGACGAACGCCAAGTTCTTCACGAGCAGCACGAGCTCGGAGCTCCAGAAGCAGAACGAAGGCTCGTGAATCGTCCGCACCTCCCCGATCGCTGCGCGATCGGCGTCGAGGCCCAGATGGTGTACGTTCCCTCTCGCCTTGGAGGGAACGATGAAGATTTCAAAGCTCGTCATCGCAGCGACGCTGATCGCTGCCAGTGGAGCGGCGCTCGCCGATCAGCAGGCGCGGCTCCGGCCGCCCGTCCCGGTCGCGGCGGACCCGAAGATCGACTTCGTGAAGTACACGCTTCCGAACGGTCTCGAGGTCCTGCTCTCGTCCGACAAGAGCGTGCCGCTCGTCGCGGTGAACGTCTGGTACCACGTCGGCAGCGGTAACGAGAGCTACGGCAAGAGCGGCTTCGCGCACCTGTTCGAGCACATGCTGTTCCAGGGCTCGAAGCACGTCGGCGTCGACAATCACTTCGACATCCTGAAGAAGATCGGCGCGGATGGCGTGAACGGCACCACGAACCCCGATCGCACGAACTACTACGAGATCGTCCCGAGCAATCAGCTCGAGACCGCGCTGTGGCTCGAGAGTGATCGCATGGGCTACTTGCTCGATGCGCCGAAGTCGGTGACCGATCCGAATCACTTCAAGACGAGCCTCGACAACCAGATCGAGGTCGTGCGCAACGAGCGCCGCCAGCGCTACGACAACGTGCCGTATGGCAAGGCGCGGTTCGCGACGTACATGGCGATGTATCCCGAGGGGCATCCGTATCGCTATCTGACGATCGGCAAGCACGAGGATCTCGCGAGCGCGTCGACGGAGGACGTGAAGAACTTCTTCAAGACGTGGTACGTGCCCGCGAACGCGACGATCGCGATCGTCGGTGACTTCGAGATCGAGGAGGCGAAGAAGCTCGTCGACAAGTGGTTCGCGAAGTTCCCGAAGAGCTCGCGGCCGCGCGTGGTGCCGGCGCCGGCACCGCCGATCAAGAGCAAAGAGGTCACGGTCGACGACGAGTTCGCGAAGCTGCGCCAGGTGCAGTTCGTGTGGCACTCGCCGGCGAACTACGCCGAGGGTGATGCCGAGCTTGACATCGTGGCGAACGCGCTGACGCGCGAGGGCCCGGGGCGTCTGTACAAGGCCCTCGTGTACTCGAACAAAGCGCAGAGCGTGTACGCGGGACAATCGGGCAGCGGGTTCTCGGGGCTGTTCAGCATCACGGTGACGCTGAAGACGGACTCGAACCTCGACGAGATCAAGAAGATCGTGATGGATGAGGTCGTGAACACGACGAAGACGCCACTCGACGCGAAGGAGATCTCGCGGGTGATCGTGTCGAACGAGTCCTACGCGATCCGCGGGCTCGAGACGGCGTTCGGTCGCTCGAGCGTGCTGCAGCAGTACAACCATTACCTCGGCGATCCGGACCGCATCACGTGGGACCTCGATCGCTATCGCAAGACCAACGCGGAGAAGATCCGCGCGACGGCCGCGAAGTACCTGCGCACGGACAACGTGCTCACGGTGATCACGAACCCGGTGAAGGGAGCGAAGTGATGAAGCGCTACATGTTCATGATCGCGGTCCTCGCCGCGTGCAAGACCGCGCCGCTTCCGCCGCCGGATCCGCCGAAGGACGAGCGTGTCGAGGCGCCCACGCCCGTCGAGACGCCGGCGAAGCCGGAGAAGACCGAGGAGTTCAAGGTGACGCAAACCGCGCAACCACAGCAGTTGCAGTTCCCCGAGGAGGAATTCCGCGCGACGCAGCCGGTGGCGGGTGCGCCGCGACCGTTCCGTCTGCCGGTGATGAAGCCGTTCACGCTGAAGAACGGCATCAAGGTGTTCCTCGTCGAGCAGCACACGTTGCCGATCATCTCGGTCGACCTCAACTTCGAGGGCGGATCGCTGGTCGATCCCAAGGGCAAGGAAGGCCTCGCGAGCGTCTGCATGTCGATGCTCACCGAGGGCACCCAGGCGCTCGACAAGATCCAGTTCGCCGAGGCGCTCGGTGACATCGCGTCCAGCGTCAACTCGTACGCGGGTGACGACACGCACGGCCTCACGTTCAACACGCTGACCAAGCACCTCGACGCGACGTTCTCGCTGTTCAGTGACTCGCTGCTGAAGCCGGGCTTCCGGCAGTCGGACTTCGACCGCATGATCAGCCGCCGGATCGAGGCGGTGAAGCAGTCGAAGGGCAACCCGGCCTCGGTCGCGGGTCGCGTCTCGGGCGCGGTGCTCTATGGCCTCGCGCATCCGTACGGCGCGGTGAACACCGAGGCGTCGCTCAAGGCGATCACGCTCGACGACTGCAAGGCACTCGCGAAGAAGTGGTTGCAGCCGGGTGGCGCGAAGCTGTTCGTCGTCGGCGATCTGACGGAGAAGCAGGTGCGCGAGTACTTCGATGGTCCGCTCCTCGCGAGCTGGAAGGGCAGGATGCCGGCGGCGCCCAGGCTCGCCGCGCCGAAGGGGCCGAAGGGCCGCATCTTCTTCGTCGACGTTCCGGGCGCGGCGCAGTCGCAGGTGTCGATGATGCACTTCGGTCCCAAGCGCAACGCGCCGGACTACTTCGCGAACTCGATGATGGCCGCGGTGTTCGGCGGTGGCTTCTCGAGCCGCATCAACATGAACCTGCGCGAGGACAAGGGCTACTCGTACGGTGCGCGCGGCGGCTTCTCGTACTCCAAGCAGTACGGCACCTTCACCGCGAGCGCGTCGGTGCGTACGGACTCGACGTACCAGACGCTGCTCGAGATCGATCGCGAGGTGAAGGACCTCGTGAAGGGTGCGCGGCCGATCGCGACCGACGAGCTCGATCGCGAAAAGCAGGGCGCGATCCTCGGTCTCCCGGGACGCTTCTCGACGGGCCAGGCCGCGCTCGGCCAGTACCGCGGGCTCGTCTACTACGGGCTGCCGCTCGACTACTACAACACGTTCGTCGACAAGGTCGGCAAGGTGACCGAGGCGCAGGTGAAGGCGTCCGCGCGGAAGCAGCTCAAGCCTGCGAACGCGGTCTACCTCGTGGTTGGAGATGGGAACGCGAAGGTCGTCGTCCGGAACCCCGATACGAAGAAGGACGAGCCGTACCAGAAGGACGGCAAGCAGCTCACGTTGCGCGAGGCGCTCACCGACCTCGCCGCGCGCGGCGATGTGGGTGCGGGTGGGCTCGTCGAGCTCGACACCGACGGACAGCCCCTCGCGAAGTAGCTACCCCACCGCTGTCTCGGACCCCTAACCCGGTCCTACCTTCGCGGGCACTGCGGGCCGTCGACTCACTTCATGTGAGCACCGATTCCGCCCGCCGCCTGTCCTCGGTCCTGGCCCTGACGATGGCCTCGGCGACCGCGCTCGCCCAGTCGCCGCGCGCCGGTGATGTCGCCGTCGAGATGACGCACGCGGCGCCGATCGTCGCGCTGGTCGATGCGACCCCGACGCTGGTGCAGGGAACGACGGAGCGCGGCGGGGCCGTGACCGCGGTGAAGACGCCGGCGGACGTCGCCGCGTTTCGCTTCCCGGCCGCGCGTGGTCACCTCCGCGGCTACGCCACGAATCGCATTCCCGTGTCCGCGAGTTATGGCGACCATCCGGCGCTGTTCGACGCGGCGTCGATGATCCCGCCGGTCAGCTACACCGGGTGCGGCCGGTTCGACTCGTCGTGCCGGTCCGTGTTCACCACCGTGACGTCGGGCGATCACCCGGCGCGCGTGATGCTCGAGGAGAAGAACCTGGCGGCGATCGGTCCGCTGCTCGCGAGCGGCGCGCCGTTGTCCACCGCGGATCAGCGCGTGCTGATGCACCGCGTGCTCGCGGGCCACGAGGTCGCGCCGAACGGCTTCGCGCCCGTCCTCGGCGGCATCGACCGCTCGTCGGTCGCGGTCATCCCGACGAGCCCGATGACCGGCGTCGAGCGCCCGACGATGATCTACGTCGGCGCCGCTGACGGAATGCTGCACGCGTTCTGCGGCAGCGTGAAGTCCGGCAGCTGCGATCGAATCGGTCGCGAGCTGTGGGCCTACATCCCGCGCACGTCGCTCGGCTCGCTCCGCGCGAACAGCGGCGCCGTGGAAGGGTCGCCGCACGTCGTCGAGGTGATGGGCGACTTCGAGAAGGCGGGCCGCCGCTCGCTGCACACGATCCTCCTGTTCTCGACGGGCTCGAGCGGCTCGGTCTACGCGCTCGACGTCACGAACCCGGCGAACCCGTCGGTCGTGTGGGAGTACGCATCGCGCGACATCGCGGGCACGACGATGGCGACGGGGCGCGTGCAGCTGATGACCGGCCCGGCGTACTTCGCGTACGTCCCGACGAAGAGCGGCGTCGTCGCGCTCGAGATGGAGACCGGTCGCGTCGCGTGGAAGCACGAGGCGCAGGGCGTCGGTGGCGTCGCCGTGACGGTGAAGAAGGGCCAGATCGACGAGGTGGTGTTCGGCACCGCGGGCGGCGAGCTGTGGGTCCTCGACGCGCTCACGGGCGAGAACCGCCGCCATGGCCCGGCGTTCCGCTTCTCCGAGGAAGGCCACCCGCTGGCGACGAGCCCGGCGATCTACACCAACGCGGACGGCGAGACCTACGCGCTCGCGGTCTCGGGCGCCCCGAACGCCGCCCGCACGCAGTACGCGATCGCGATCTCGCTCACCGCGCGCCCGAACCCGGCGCCGCTCGACGAGCAGAGCGCTGACTCGACCCGGCTGCCAATCGTGTTGGCATTCGACGAGCCAACGAGCTCGCGCCCGAGCGTCATCGGTAAAGAGCTGGTGTTCGCGACGCGCTCCAAGGCCTACCGCGTGTCGTTCGTCACCAACACGATCGCGACCGCGGACATCCCCGAAGGCGCAGCGCTATCCGCGACGAGCACGGGACTCTTCGCAACGGGCCTTACGTCGTTCGGCCGGGTCGAGATCGCGGCGAGCGAGCCCGCTGCCCACACTGTCTCCACGGTCGTCACGAGCGACGATTCATCGTGGTACTGAGCCCGTGTAGGCGCCGGTAGTTCTACTTCGATAACCGATCGATAGCTCTCGGTCCTCGACGCCGGGTGCTACCATGGGCTCGCTCATGGTCGATTACATCCACGAGGGAGATGTGACGCGAAGCCCGCGTCGTGGATTCACGCTCATCGAGATGATGATCGTGGTCGCCGTGATCGCGATCCTCGCGGCTGTTGTCGTGCCGACGTTCTTCCGCGAGAGCGGAAAGACAAAGTCGATCACCGAAGTGACTCCGATGTTCGCCGAGATGTCGAACAAGCTGGAGCAGTACAAGTCGGAGACCGGCAAGTACGTCAACGGCGGGACGCTGCAGAACGGTACCGCCGTCGTGTGTCCGTCGGCCCCGAACAAGGCGGGCGTCAACGCGGCGTCGACGTGCCTGACCTCGGGCAGCGCGTGGGAAGAGCTTCGCGTGAACCCGCCGCAGAGCGTGCTGCGCTGCTCGTACGAGCTGCAGGTCGGCGACGTCGGTGACGATTACGACGGCACGCTTCCGACGGGTATCAACTTCACCGCGCCGACGACGATCGGCTGGTGGACGCTCCTGGCGACGTGCGATGGCGATGGTCAGGGGCCCTCGTCGACGAACGGCAAGTTCTTCATGTCGAGCGTCGACGCGACGCTCCAGAAAGTGAACGAGGCGCTGTGATGCGTCGCCGCTCCACCGCGGGCTTCACGCTCGTCGAGATGATGGTCGTTGTCGCGATCATCGCGATCCTTGCGGGCCTGCTCATCTCCACGTCGAGCCGCCCGGTCGGCGCGAACGCGCGCAACATGGCGGAGACGGTCGTCTCGACGATCAACTTCGCGAGGCTGCGAGCGGGCGCGACGCGACGCGTGCACACGGTCCAGGTCACCTCGACGCAGCTCGCAATATACGCGTGCGCGAACCCGGGGCTCGTCTGTACGTCACCGCCGGGCGATCTGATCCAGCAGGTGCGCGTCGCGAAGGGCGTCACGATCTACAACACGTCGTCGACGCTCTACCCGAACGGCAACTCGGCGATCGGTGCACCGTCGGGCACGTTGAACTCGGCGCTCGCGATCCGCCCCGACGGGCAAGCGACGCCGATGACCATCTTCCTCACCGACACGAGGGACTCGTGGCGCGTGCTCGTCTACCACGTCACGGGTGGCGCGTACGCGCGACAGGGTTGGTAACCGAGGAGAACACCATGAAGCAGTCGACCAAGCTCATCGGAACACTCGTCGGAGTCGTCATCGCGACCGCAACGCCTGCGCTCGCCGAGACCAAGGAATTCAAGGCGGGCTCGCTGATCATCCCGGCCACATCGGTGTTCCAGACCGACTGCGGCGCGGTGTCGATGTACGGCCTCATCTACAACATCCTGCGCGCGAACGAGTGGCTCGAGGCGGACCCGGGCTACGGGCCGATCGAGATCTACTACGCGTACAACACGGAGAAGCTGTCACCGAACCGGTGTACGCCGACGAACCTCCACACCCCGCCCGATGCCAGCACGACCTGGACGGACGGCTGCGACTTCTCGATCAGCGACAGCACCGGCACGACGAACGTCGTCTCGCTGGTCAACAACAAGGTCGTCGCCGCCGACGGCATCGTCACGACGATCAACACGAACGGAAAGAGCACGGTCTACCCGCAGTACAACCTCTCGCAGGCGATCACGTCGGCCGCGGGCGTGAACACGGTCCGCTACTCGGGTGGCGCGTTCGTCATCGACAAGTCCGACGCCGACACGTTCCTCGGCCTGCTTCGCGGCTCGATCACGGCGACCGACAACGGCGTCACGCTCCAGTACGACCCGTGGAAGATCTCCGATGCCTCGGGCAACCCGACGGCGTGCACGTTCAACAGCTCGTGGTCGACCTCGACCGTCGGCGGTTGGGTCTACATCCACCGCGCGCTCGTCGACTTCACGGCGCCGGTTCCCAAGCTGTTCAACCAGAACCCGCCGCGCCTCGCGCTCCTCGCGCTCGACACGGCCAACGGCACGGGAACGCTGTCGAACAACATCCTTCAGGGCTATCTGAGCCGCGCGGGTCTGACGTTCACGGGTGCGAACGGCTGCCCGACGAACAGCCCGCACAAGAACACGGCCAGTGTCTGCCCCAACGGCGACACGGCCGGCGAGATCTTCGACACGTTCGACTTCGCCGATGTCCTCGCAGGTCGGCTCGACAGCACGAAGTACAAGATGTTCTGGGCTCCGCACTGGGAGCTCGATTCCAGCACCGGCGGCGGCACGACCGACGAGAAGGCGGTCGTGGAGGCGATCTCGACGTTCCTCGAAGGCAAGACGGGCGTGATGGGCGAGTGCGCGTCGATCCAGACGTTCGACGGCTCGAACCTGCGCGAGGCCAGCGACAAGGCGAAGTTCCAGACCTGCACCAACAACGCGGGATCGTGCTCGGGGACGTTCAGCTCGCGCGGCTTCCAGGTCAACTCCGGCGGCGGCTACTCCGCCGATCCGGGTGGCACTCTTCGCAACTGCTCGGACACCAACCTGACGGCCGGCAGCAACTGCTACTACATCTCGTATCCGACGGATCCGTACGTCCAGATCGGTGACTACCGATGGTTCGCCGATACAGGCGTCGTCGCGGACTTCCTGCCGAAGACCACGTCGACGGTGAGCATCTACAAGCCGGGCGTGCTGCCGCTGATCTCGGGCGTGACCGCGCTCGATGCATCCCAGCTCACCACGCCCGCGGCTGCACGCGCGAGCGGTCTGCTCAAGGGCGACTACGTGTCCCGCAACCAGAAGGACGACACGTCCACGAAGGGCAACATCCTCTACCTCGGTGGTCACGACCTGACGGAGTCCGTCGCCGGAACGAAGGTGGCGCTCCAGACGCTGCTCCAGCTCGGAACGCCCGACGTCACGACGTACACGACGGAGATCTCGCGTGCGACCCCGATCATCGCGGTCGTCGGCGGCGGCGAGGCGCTCGTGCAGGGAACGTACGAATCGGTGCAGCCGGTCGCCGGCAACCCCGAGACGGTCGCGCTCGACACCGACGTGTCGTCGTTCACGTTCCCGTTCGTCGCGGGCCACCTCCGCGCGTACGACAACGTCGACGGAACGCTGCGCTCGTTCGAGGATCTCGCAGCGGGTGCGAACTGGGACGCGGCGACGCTGATCCCGCCCGCGACGTACGCGGGGTGCACGACGGACTTCACGGCGGGCTGCCGCACGGTGTTCACGAACCTGAACGCGAGCTGCAACCGCGGTGGCACGCCGTGCGATCGCACGGTCTTCTCGGATAACACCGCGGCTGCGATCGGTGCGGTGATGGCGCCGAGCCTGACGCTGCCCGCGTCGTGGACCACGCTCGTCCGCCGCACGCTCGAGGGTGTCGAGGATGCGTCGGCGACGCCGAACGGATTCAAGGCGCGCCTCGGCGGCATCGATCGCTCCACCGTCGCGGTGATCCCCGAGAGCTCGCTCGCCGGTCTCGGTGCGCGCCCGACGATGATCTACGTCGGCGCGAGCGACGGCATGATCCACGCGATCTGCGGCGACGATGTCTCGCCGTGTGACACGCCGGGACGCGAGCTGTGGGCGTTCATGCCGCGCAATCAGCTCGCCGCGGTCAAGACCAACACGACGCGCATCGATGGCTCGGTGCGCGTGCAGGACATGTACGGCGACTTCGACGGCAATGGAAAGTCGTACCGGACGATCATGGTGTTCCAATCCGCGCCGAGCGAGAGCGGCGTGAACGCGGTGTACGCGCTCGATGTCACGTTCCCCAACGACCCGAAGGTCCTGTGGGAGCACACGACGTCGGGCAACGGTCTGTCGGTCACGATGGGCAAGATCTCGTCGGGCAAGCTCGCCGCGTTCGTCGCGACGAACACGGGAACGACGACGGCCGGCATCGAGGTGCGCGCGATCGACCTCGAGACCGGCACCTTGATTCCGACCTGGACCGCGCCGTTCACGTACACGTATCCGGCGGCGCGCACTGTCTCGCGCGACGTGCCGGCGAGTGGCATCCCCGGCGGCGCGGTGGCGGTCGATCTCAACAACAGCGGCATCGTCTCCGATGTCGTGTTCACGACGCTGTATGGCCAGATCTTCCGCATCAACGCGCTCGATGGCACCAACCCCAACGGCTCCAACCCGGTGTTCCAGTTCACGCAGGATCTGAAGCCGTTCGGAGCGACGCCGGCGTTGTTCGCGTCGGGCAGGGTCTACGCGATCGCCGCGTCGGGTGGCTACCTCGACTACGACACGGACACCGAGCCGCTGTGGACGAGCAGCAGCACGATGCAGCAAGCGATCGCCGTCGCGATCGACGCCGACGCCACCACCGGTCCGCTGACGGAGCTGACGACACCGAACGCGAACGGCCTCAAGTTCAGCTACGACCTCACCGCCGGACAGATCGGCTACTCGCAGGCGCAGGTGATCGGTGACCAGATCTTCCTGACGACGGACAGCACCGACGTCAACGCGACGACCTACGGCACCGGCGGCAGCACCGGCAAGTTGCATCGCATCGACCTCGCCGGTGGCAACGCTACCGTCGTCGCGATCATGGGCGGTGCCGCGAGCGTCGGTCGCTCGGGCACGACGACGTACGCGGCCTCTGGCGACGGCGCGCAGACCACGTCGCTCAGCGCCGCGTCCTCAGAACCCACCGAGGGAGTCAACACCGGCGCGCAGTCGAAGGTGACGCGCCGCCTGTGGCTTCGCACCCTATGAGCAAGTCGCGCAAACGTCCCGTTGTTCGGCGCCGGCGTCGTCGCGGCGTCGGATTCACCATGGTCGAGGTCATGGTGGCGCTGCTGCTGACGGCGATCGCGGCGTCGGGGATCATCGGCTTGTTCATGGTGCAGACGCGGTCGTCCGGATATTCGCGTCACGCCACCGAAGCGACGATCCTCGCGCAGGACGAGATGGAGCGTCTGCGCGCGATGAACGTGAACGCTGGTAGCGGCACGACGGCGAACATCAACGAGTTCGGACAGACGGGCGGCATCTTCACGCGCACGTGGGCGATCACGGCGACCGCGGGCACGCACGTCGACGTGACGGTCACGGTGTCGTGGAACGAGGACGGCAACGCGACGCCGCGCGCGGTCACGCTGGTCTCGAGGAAGAGCCTATGATCGCACGCCGCCGTCGCCTCGCACGTCGCCGCGTTCGTCGCGGCCAGGCCGGCTTCACGCTCGTCGAGCTGATGGTCTCGCTCGTGATGTTCTCGTTCGCGATCGCGGGCGTGCTGGCGGTGGCCGTGTCGATGGCGAACGGCTTCCGCGAGCAACGCGCCGGCGTCGGCACCGAGGGCGCGGCTCGCGCTGCGATGGAGTTCCTGAGCGACGCGATCCGCGGCGCGAGCCCCGGCATCGGCGACGGCGTCATCTGGCCGATGGACGACGACAAGTGCGACGACGTCGACGCGGCCGGCCAGCCGATCAACCGGGCGTTCCGCGCGACGATGGGCAACGCGACCGCGCCCGACTCGTTGACCGTCACGTTCGCATACGGCTCGGTCGTGACGACGGCGCTCTCCGCGTACGACCCGGCGTCGACGTCGGGCGGCGCGATCACCGTCGAGGACACCTCGCAGTTTCAGGATGGTGACTTCGTCGTCGTCACGGACTTCACGAGCGCCGTGCTGCTCAAGGTCGACGTATCGGGCAACACCTTGACCTACGCCGCGAAGGCCGGCGGATGCACCACGTCGATCGCCAATCCGCTCGCCGCGGGCTCGCTCGTCGTGCGTGCGCTTCGCGCGCGGTTCTACATCCAGGACCTCGGCGGCATCCCGACGCTGTTCATGGACCCCGATCCGAACGACGCCGTCACCGGCGATGACGAGCCGCTCGCGGAGGGCATCGAGGATCTCCAGGTCGTGCTCGGCCTCGACACCGCGGCCGATGGCCTCGGCGCAGAGAACCTCGTGAACGTCGACGGTGACGAGTGGTTCGGCAACCTCCCGGGCGAGGCCTATCCCGCGGGCGTCACCACGATGCGCGCCGTGCGGCTCTCTCTCGTCTCGCGTGCGATCACGCCTGTCACGGGCACGGCGGCGTACTTCCGTCCCGCGCTCGAAGACCACGATGGCAGCACCACGGACAACTTCAAGCGACGTGTGCTCACGTCGATGATCGAGGTCCGCAACATGACGGGGTCCAAATGAGGCGAGGACGGCGAATTCGCTCTCGGCGCGCGCGGCGTGGCAGCGCCATGCTCGTCACGCTGATCATCATCGGCGCGCTCCTCGCCGGCGCGGGCGTGCTCCTGTCCGTGCAGATGGCGTCGAACCGCTCGTCGGATCTCACGCGCTCCGGAATGAGCGCGCTCTACTGCGCCGAGGCCGGCCTCGCCGCCGCACGCCAGGTCGTCGCGTCGCACTACATGGACTGGAAGGCGAGCCTGTGCACCACCACGACGTGCACCGAGCCGACCTGGATGGCCGACGGCATCGACGCGCTCACGTCGCCGAAGGACCACGACCTCGACGGCGACGGCGCCGCCGACTTCACCGTCTGGCTGCGCGACAACTACGACGAGATGTCTGCCAACGACCCCGCGGTCGACTCCGATCTCCAGGTGTTCATCGTCTCGAAGTGCATCAAGTACACGGACACGCCGAAGCAGGTCGAGGAGCTGATCCTCTTCGAGGGCGGCATCGAGTGCTATCCGTGGCAGCTCGGCGGCTGCTCCGGCGGCGGGCAGTAGCGCACGCATCCGAGCGTCTGCGCACCCTGCGACGGGATCGCACGCCCGCGTTCTCGACGAACGCGAGAATCTCGCCTAGTTCCAGCGGCGCGGAAATCGCAATGCAGGACCAGCGATGCGCGCTCGCTTTTTCCTTGGTCTCCTCTGCCTCGTCGCCGGCTGTGTCGGGTCCTCGATCAACTATCCGTTCGACAAGGAACCCGATCCTCGAAAGAGCCCCGTGGTCCTCGGCGTCGGCGACGTCATCTCGATCAACGTCTGGGGCGAGGCTAACGAAGCCCTCAACACCGAGGCGACGATCCGCCCCGACGGCATGATCACGATGCCGCTCGTCGGCGACATCAAGGCCGCGAACGAGACGACCGCGTCGCTCAAGGAAGCGATCAAGAAGCAGCTCGCGAACTACGTGAAGATGGAGGGCACCGCCGTCACCGTGAAGCTCAAGGAGTGGAAGAGCTATCGGTTCACGATCCAGGGCGAGGTGATGCGCCCGAGCGTGTACACGAACGACCAGTACCTCACCGTGGCCGACGCCCTCGCGCTGGCGGGTGGTCCGACGCGGTTCGCGAAGCGCAGCCAGATCGTGCTGATGCGCCCCGACGCGAAGACGCACGAGACACGGCGCATCCCGCTCGACTACGACGCGCTGGCGTCCGGGCGGCGCATGGACATGAACATCTTCGTGCTGCCGGGCGACTCGATCTACGTGCCGTAGCTACGTCCGCGGGCCGGGGATCCACACCGCCGCACCGTCGAGGACGCTGATGATCTTCGCGGGCGCCGTCGTGTACGCGCCCTCGAGCTGCGCGCGATAGAGCGACATGTTTCCCGTGGGCGGCGGGACCTCGACGTCGTCGGTCGTCATGTCGTCCTCGCCCTCGCCCTTGTTCTCCGACTCGTTCGAGGGCTCCGCGTCGGGGGCCTTCTTCTTGTCCGACTTCTTGCTCTTCTTGCTCTTCTTCGACTTCGCGGGCGCCGCGGCCTTGTCGCGCGATCCGAGGATCAGTGCGTACTTGCCGTCGTTCGAGATCGACTGCGCGGTGTAGCCCTTCCAGCACTTGTACTGCCCACCGGTCGCGTGAACGATGCACGCGGAGCCGCGGTCCTGGAGGAGGAGCCACTCGTTGTCGTACGACCACTCGGCGGCGACGCCGGCCTTGACCGTCTTGCGGCGCGCACCTTGGCCGTCGAGGGCGAAGGTCATGAACACCTCGGCGGGCTTGGTCGTGTGAACCGAGTCGTGGATGACGTCCTTGTACACACCGACGGCGCGCGTGCCGGCGGGGTTGGGCAAGAAGCCGCGCAGCGGCGGATCGGGTGCGACGAGCGTCTTCTTGCGAGGATCGTTGGGCGGCGAGGACCACACGCCCGTCGCGTCGGTCCACACGAGCTTGCGACTCGGCGGGCTGCCCACGATGCGCGCACCGGTGGTCGGGATGGGGATCGTGATCGACTTGTTGGTCGCGAAGTTGATGATGAGCGAGGACGTGGCGGTGGACGCGCGGCAGAGGACGCACGAGCCGTCAGTGGCGAGGTGGGCGGGGCCGTCCGCGCAGGGGAGCTCGGTGAGCGTCGAGGTCTTGCCGTCGAGCGGCATCCAGGACCACTTGCCACCGATGTTGGCGAGGAGGATCTTGCCGGCCTCGTCGGTGCGGAGGGCGCGGACCGGTGCGGGTGTCGCGAGCTTCGCGATCACCGTCTCGGCCTTGCCCTTGGGATCGGTGCGGATCAGCGAGTCGCCGCGGGCGAAGATGACGTACGCGCCGCCGAAGTCGTCGTCGGCGAACGCCGTGGTCGTCGAGAGCGCGGCGAGCAGCGACGCGATGACGACCGCGCGCATCAACGCACCAGAGCGGCGGCGCGCGACGCGTCGCGGAAGCTGGTCACGAAGCGGCCCTTGCCGGTGATCTCGAGGAGGGTGACGTCACCGAAGCGCGGGAAGTGAACGTCGAGGGACTTCACGCCGTCGGCGTTCTTGGCGTCGCGCTCGAAGTCCTGCTTCGTGAGTGGCTTGCCGTCGACGAAGACCTCGGACAGGAACTCGATCGGCGCGATCCACGAGGCGCCGTCGCGATGGATCTTGTCGCGGAGCGCGCCGGGCAGGTTGTCCGAGCGGCGGACGACCTGGTCCCAGTCGCGCTTGCCGAGCGCGGCGGCGACGTCGAGGTCGAAGCGCTCGGCGGGGAAGACGAGGATCACGGAGCCGTCGAGCTCCTTGGCCGCGATCGGCGGGCCCTTCGGTTCCTCTTTGGGCGGCGGGGCAGGGGCAGGCGCAGGCGCGGGCGCGGCCTTCGCCGCGGGCTTGCCGTTCGAGGCGGCGGGGGCGGCGGGCTTCTTCGCGCTCGCGCTCGGCGCGCCGGGGAGCAGGGAGAACTGATCGATGGCAGCGAGCTGCGTCTCGAGCGCCATCGACTTGCGCTGATCCCACGAGCCGTCGGCCTCGAGCACGTCGACGACGACGAGGTCGCCGCGGCGCTCGAAGTTGACGCCGCTGAGGTTCGCGATGATCTGCTCCTCGGTCAGCTCCTCGAGGCGCTTCTCGAACGCCATCAGCTTCGCCTCGAACTCCTTCTGCGAGAGCGGGGTCGCGCGGCGCTTGCCGTCGAGGTCGACCTGCGGATCGAGCGCGTAGGGGAGGAGCGCGATGCCGCGGAGGTCGCGCGCGTTGCGAGCGACGATGACGGCGTCGCCCCAGGATCCGAGCGCGAACAGGCGACCGAGGCGAACGGGGAGGGCGGCGACCGTGTTGATCAGCGCCTCTTTCGCGGCGCGGAGGTCGCCCTTGACGATCGGGTCGGCCTGCGGGTCTTGCCGAGGCGTGATCGTCGTGTCGTCGATGATCATCAGGCGCCGCTCGCCGCGACGGCGGAACGGCATCGACGGCGAGAGCTCCATCTCGGCGCGAGGATCGAGGCGATCGACGTCGAGCAGCTGCTTCGTCTCGAGTGCTTCCTGCCCGCCGAGACCGTCGATCAGAGTCTTCTGATCGATGGCCGCGTTGGCCTGGAACATCAGGTCGGTGACGAGGCTGTCGATGGAGAGGGACATGGCAACGCTTCCTTACTACAAATAGCCGCTTCGCTGGCGCAACAGCCACTCGAGACCGAGGAGGCCGATGACCAGAAAGAGGAGACCGGGGCGGCTCCACAGCTCGACGTCCGTGCGCCGATCGACGCGGACGATGCGTGGAGGATCGAACGCGAGGTTCGAGGGGAGGGAATCGACCGCGCCGAGGGCGACGGCGCCCGTGGCCTTGGCGATCGACTCCAGCGTGGCCAGATCGCCGACGGGGCGATCGAGCTCGCTACCACCCTCGCGCACGAGGAAGATGTCGCTCGCGTCGACCTTGCGCCCGCCGACCATCGCCTCGCCCATCACGCGGTAGACGCCGGGCTCGAGCGTGATCTGGTTCGCGAGCTCGAGCACCGCTGTACCGTCCTCGCCGACGGTGACGGTCGCGGTGACGTCCTGGATCGCGCGCGCTGGGTCGGCGCCGCGCTTGACGACGATGTTGACGATGCCACCGGGCATCGGCTGGTAGTCGCGACCCAGGAGCCGCACCGCGACGCGCACGGGCTGGCCGGGCGTGTAGTCGACCGCGTCGCTGTCGACGTGGAGGTTGCGCAGGTCCGGATCCTGGATCAGCCAGCGCATCGATTGATCCCAGAACTTCGTGTACTGCCGGCCCTGATCGCCGGGGCGCGCGGCGGCGACGAAGCCCCACTTCCACAGCGTGTCCGTCGTGACAGCGAGCGTGCGGCCCTTGCCGTACTCGCCGGCGACGATCACCGGCATCGGCTTGCCCGTCTTCTTGATCTTGAGCCTCGGGTGATACGCGAGCACCGTCGCATCGGGCTTCGCGCCGGCGACGATGTTGACGCCGTCGAGCGGCGGCAGCGCCTTCCACGCGGCGAGGTTCTCCTCGGGCGAGTAGCGCAGCGAGGTCACGGGATGCACCTGGCCCGCGTCCGTGAGCTGCGGCTGGAAGCGGCCGTTGTCGAGGATCGCGCCGGAGTCGAACGGACCATAGAGCTCGACGGGAAGCGCGGTCGCGACCGGCGTCCCGTAGTAGCCGCCCGACGAGAATGAAGCGCTGCCGCCGAGCATCGCGAGTCCGCCGCCGCCTTCGACGTAGCTGCGGATGTTCTCGAGGTAGTCGCCGATGCCGTACGGCAGGTACTCGAAGTCCTGCAGGATGATCAGATCGAACGACGGCAGCTGCTGCTCGAACAGCTCGCGCGTTGGGAACGGGATCAGTGACATCTCGTCGTTGGGCACGAGCGAGATGTCGTCCTGCGTGCGCAGGATGAAGAACGAGATCAGATCCACGTTCGGGTTGCCCTTGAGCATCTGGCGCAGCGCGCGCACGTCCCACCCGGGTTGTCCCGCGACCTGGAGCACGCGCGTCTTGTCGCGGATCACTCGCACGACGAAGCTGCGCGCGTTGTTGGTGGTCACCGCCTCGCCGTCGGCGACCGGGACGCTGACCTCGTAGACGTAGCGGCCCACGCGCGGCGGCGTGACCTCGAACGTGACGGTGACGTCGCGGTCCCCGGCGCCGACGTCGACCATCTTCTGGCGCAGCGGCTGTCCGTCGGTCGAGAGCGTCACCGCGACCTGGCGCGCGGGGAGCCCCGTCGTGCGAATGACCGCGTCGATGCGAACCACGGTGCGAACGAACGCGAACTCGTCGGCCATCACCTTGGCGACCGCGACGTCCTTGAGACCCGGGCGCGCGGCCCAGACCGTGTGCACGCGCGTGTCGAGGCCGCGCAAGAAGTCGCGCATCGCGCCGTCGCCGGAGTCCTCGTCGAAGCCGCCGGTGGCCGCACCGTCGGAGATCAGCACGATGCCCGCGAGATCGCGGCCCTCGTACCGGTTGCGGATCGACTCGAGCGCCTTGCGGATCAGCGTCGCCTTGCCCTTCGCCGTGTTGTCGGCGAGCGCGGCGAGCGTCGTGGGATCCAGTGTCTCGCTGAACGTGTAGAAGTCGATCTTGTGCGCCTTCTCCCACGTGGTGAACGCGTCGGTGGAGTCGGCGAGCATCTGGCGCGCGCGCGCGATGCGCGTCCGCCCGTCGACCCTCTCGGCGAGCGACATCGACTTCGAGTCGTCGATCAGGATCGCGATGCGGTTGGGCTCGCGCGCAACCTGCCGCAGCTCGACCGCGGGCTCGAGGAACACGACGAGCGCACCGACGGCGGCGCCCGCGCGCAGGCCGATCATCGTCGCGCGCCGCCACGCGGTGGCACCGCGGCTCGCGCGCCACGACAGCGCGACGATGGCGAGCACCGCGACGCCGCCGAGGGCGAGGCCGAGACGCCCCCACGGAGCGAGCATCACCCAGCGATACTCGTTGAAGTCGCCGTCTGCGCCGCTCGCGGCGAGCCGCACCGTGAGCCCGACGAGCAGCTCGGCGATCAGCGCGCCGACCGACAGAAACGCGAGCGATGCGAGCGCGCCGCCGAGCCCGCCCTTGCCGCGACGGACGGCAACGACCGTGGCGATCGCGAGCACGAGCGCGAGCCCGGCGAGCACGATGCGCAGCACCGTCGGAAACAGGACGATGTTCACTACGTCCCTTTCTTCACCGGAGGCGCGGGCGTCGCTCCGTCCTCGGGCTTCCAGCGCCGGCGCTTCATGATGAAGGGCACGTGCACCTGGTCCGCCTTGTAGTCGAGGCACAGCGCGTACATCACGAGGTTCACGCCCATGCGGAACGACAGCTCGCGCTGCCGCTCGCCGCCGGGCTCGCAGCGGAACTCGTAGTTGCCGAAGTCATCGCGCGACCACGCGCCGCCCATGTCGTTCGCGATGTACGCCGCGACCAATCGACCGTCGCGGATCACGCCTTCCATCGCGGGCGCGATCGACAGCCGGCCGAGCGGTTTGTCGAGCAAGTAGAACGAGCGATACACGACGTGATCCGTCGGGATCACCTCGAGGCCCTTCTGCGGTCCCGACGCCGGCAGCACCGCCGACATCAGCTTGCGCACCGAGCCGTCGAACGCGCCGTCGGTCGAGCCCTCGGCCGAGTCGATCAGGAGGAAGCCGCCGAACGTCAGGAACCGGCGCAACGACTCGATGCCTGCCGCGCTCGGCAGCTCGATCTCGCGCTCGCCCGCGAAGTACAGGAACGGAGTCTCGTGCAGCGTCTCCGTCGTCGCGGTGACGATCGCGGGGGCGAGCTGCGGCTCGATCGACGTGCGCTTCTCGACTTCCCACGCGAGGCGGCGCAGCGCGTTGGGCCGCGGGTTCGTGCCCGGTCCCATCGCGAGCTGTCCGAACCGGAACTTCGACGCGGGACCGATCGCGCCGGCCCTGCGCGGAAGCGCGAGCGCAGCGGCGGCGGCGATCCCACCGGCCAGCAACCCTCGTCGCGACATTCCCCGCTGGGACATTCGCGGAAGGTAGCGCCGGCCGACCAGAGAGGCTAGCTCCGCCTCGTGTTAGCGTGGGCTCCGTGAAGCTCCCCGTGGCGTTTGTCGTCGCGCTCGTCCTGGGAACGGTCGGTCAGGCCACGGCGCAGGGTGTCGCTCCGGCCAAGGAGCCCGACGGGACCCCGCCGCCGTCCGAGCCGCCTTCCGATGGCCGCCCTCCGCCCCCGCCGTCCACGGTCGCGGCGCCGGTGACGTTCTCCCACAAGGGACAGATCCAGGCGTCGCTGCGGCTCTCCCTCGGGATGCGCGCGATCGTCGCGTACGACGACGACGACTACTGCGGCGAGATGGACCCGATGAGCTCGACCGGGAACAAGGCGGTGTGCACCGGCCGCGTACCGTTCTCGTTCGACCTCGAGCTTGGCTACGGCATCGCGCGCAAGATCGATCTGATCGCCGAGCTCCGGATCGGCATCGAGGAAGACTTCACCGCGACGTTCACCGGGGCCGGTGATGGGCCGCGCATGTTCCACTTCTCGCCCGGCGCGCGCTTCTTCTTCAGCGACGCGAAGACGATGAAGCTGTTCACCACGGCGCAGCTCGTGTTCGACTTCGCCGGCTACAAGGACGCCGCCGGCCAGGACCGCGGCGCCGACTTCGGCGTGCGCAACCTGAATGGCCTCTGGCTCGACCTCGATCGCGCATACGGGTTCTACGCGTACGTCGGCGAGACGGCGACGTTTGGCCGCTGGCTCCTGACGGAGCTGGAGCTCGGCGCGGGAGTTTCGGCTCGGTTCCGATGATGCGCGTCACGCTCGCCGTCCCGTTCATCGCGTCGTGTGTCGCGTGGACCGCGCCGCAGACGCAGACCAACCGTCTGCCGGTGGGAGAGCCGGTGATCGCGCTGCGCACGGATCAGCTGCCCGGCCGCGGGGAGCTGCTCGCCGATGGCGCGTTCCGCTTTCAGGTCGACCTGTCCCGCGTGTGCCGGCGCAACGAGATCGCGAAAGAGCGCACGGTCGCCGTCGAGCACAAGGAGCTCGCGTTTCCGGGGCAGGCGTCGATCGTCGTCGGTGCTGCAGCGATCGTGATCGGATCGATCGTGGCCGCGACCGGATCGGGCGACTCGATGCCCGGCAGCGGTGGAAGCGCCGCGACGGGCGGCTCGCTGATCGTCGTCGGGATTCCGCTCGTCGGCGTGCCGCTGTACTTCCGCTACTTCCGTCCGCCGAACCGGCGCGAGAATGTCGTCGCGGAGCGAAGCATCCCCGCGAGCGAGGTCGACGTCCCGTGCGAGAGCTTCTCGCCCACGCAGACGCTCGGCGAGCTCGAGGTGATCACGCCGTGGGGCGCGCGACAGCGCGGACCGATCGGCACCGACGGCAGCGTGCAGGTGACGATCGACTGGGCGGCGACCGGGCTCGATCCGCGCGCGCCGGACATCGCGGCGCGCCTCGGCATGGCGTGGAAGGTGCGCTCGACGAGGACGGGCCTCGCCGCCGACTGGGTCCCGCAGATCGCCGACCGCGATCTCCAGATGAAGAAGCTGCAGGTGGCCTCCGCCGCCACCGCCGGCACGCCGCCGGAGCTGTCCGTGATCGCGCTGACCGCGGACAACGGCGCGCTCGTCGCCGGGCAGCGCAACACCGTGCGGCTCACCGTCGAGAATCGCGCGGGCGGGGTCGCGCGCAAGCTGGTCGCGAGAGCGCGCTCGGCACACCGCGCGATCGACGACAAGGTGTTCGACTTCGGCGAGCTCGGCGCGGGTGAATCGAAGACGCGCTCGATCGACTTCGATCTGCCGGCGAACGAGACGGCGACGACGATCACCGTGGTCGCCGAGTTCTCGATGGACCAGCACAAGCCGCCCGCGAACGTGACGGCGAAGCTCGCGGTGACCCCGCGGCTGTGTCCCGAGCAGAAGCTCACGCGCGCGGAGTACGACGCGAAGCGCGCGAAGCTGCAGAAGCTCGTGAAGGACGGCCTCCTCGAGCCCGAGCAGTTCGAGCGGTACGACGCGATCCTCCTCGGCTGCAGGAAGTAGCGATGTCGTACGAGGGAACCGTCGTCCTCAACTACAAGCTGACGAAGAAGCTCGGCGAGGGCGGCTTCGGCGCGGTGTACCTCGCGGAGCACGCGGATCTCGGGCGCCAGGTCGCGTGCAAGATCCTGCACCCGCAGTACTCGCGCGATCCGAGCATCGTCGAGCGGTTCTTCCGCGAGGCAAAGGCGGTCACGGCGATCGGTCACAAGGCGATCGTGTCGATCGAGAACTTCGGCACGCTGCCCGCGGGCGAACCGTTCTACCTGATGGAGTTCTTCTCGGGCAGCTCGCTCGACGAGCTCGCGGGCAAGCACCGGCTGACGAGCGCGCAGTTGATCGCGATCTTCGATCCGATCGCCGACGCGCTCACCGCCGCACACGGACGGTCGATCATCCACCGCGATCTCAAGCCCGACAACATCATGGTGCGCATGGAGGGCGGGAGGGTCGCGGACGTTCGCCTGCTCGACTTCGGCATCGCGAAGCTGATGGACGGCGAGTCGTACTCGATGACCGGAGGCGCGATGGGGACGCCGGCGTTCATGGCGCCCGAGCAAGCGCTCGACGCGAAGCACATCGACGAGCGCGCGGATGTCTACGCGTTCGGCGCGACGCTGTATGCGGCGATCGCGGGGCGCCCGCCGTTCTCGGGCGCGACGGCCGCGGCGATCCTCGTGCGCGCGCAGATGGACACCGCGGAGCCGCTCACGCTGCTGCGCGCGGGCGTCAGCGACGAGCTCGCCGCGATCGTCGACCGCTGTCTCGCGAAGCAGCCGGCGGATCGCCCGCAGACGATCGCGCAGGCATGGGCCGAGCTGCGCGAGGCGCTCTCTCGCGCGAGGCTCGACGAGAGCGTCACCACGACGCCGCACGCGGCGACGATCGTGGCGCCGTCGACGAACCTCGGTCCGACGCAGATCCCGGCGACCGTACCCGAGCCGTATCCCGCGGGTCGGCGCTCGCGCGCACCGCTCCTCGCGGCGCTCGGGCTCGCCGTCGCCGGGATCGTGACGGCGGCGATCGTCCTCGCGACGCGGGGGGGAGCCGACGCACCATCGGCGATCGACGCCGGTCGTCTCGTCGTGGTCGCCGATGCTGCGGTCATCGAGATCGATGCGGCGATCGCGGTCGACGCGGCCGTCGCGACGGCGCCCCCGATGGATGCGCCCGAGGCGCCCGTCGATGCCGAGCTGCCGGTCGATGCAGCCGTCGCCGACGCGCGCAAGACCACGCCAAAGGTGCAGCCGAAGCCGGCGTGCACCGAGGCCTCGTTTCGCGCGGTGATCGCGAGCGGTACCGAAGCGCAGGTGCATGCCGCGCTCACGCGCCTCAAGGGGTGCAAGGACAAGCTCGACGCCTCGGCGTTCACGCGCGTCCAGCAGGCGCTCGTCGGCAAGCTCTGATTCTAGAAGCGTCGCGATAGCCCGAGACCCGGTGCGAGCCCGTCGCGCTCGACGACGATCGCCGGCGCGACATGCCAGCGGCGCGACAGCTGGGCCCCGCGCAGGGCGTTGTCGGTCTGGTGCTGGCCACCGAGCCCCGAGAACAGCGCGCGCAGGCCGATCCCGGTAAGGCCGATCCCGAGACCCATCGCGAGCACGGCCCCGGTGCTCGATTTCACGCTCTCGCCGCGGTTCCACACGACGATGCCGCCGGCGAGGACGATACCGCCCACGATCGCGGCCAGCGCGCCGAGGGTGACGTCGCTCTTCGCCTCCTTCTGATCGACCGACACGACGTCCGCGCGCGGAATCGCCTCGAGCTGACCATCGACCTCGACGAACACGGCATTGGCATCGCCGCTCTTCACGACCCCCTCGACGACGTCCGACTTGCCGGTCGCGAGGCGACGATCGGTCGCCGCCGGCGTCAGCACCACGCGCGACTTGTATTGCTTGCCGCAGCCCACGATCAGCGAGAGCAATGCGACGACGGAGATGATCTTCATGGCACGGCCTCCAGGGGGGCGGTCGCGAGCTCGGTGTCGACGCAGTCGAGCAGCTTCCACGCGTCGCCCTCCATGCCGATCCGGCACGTCGTCACGACCGCGCCGCCTCCCTCGCGCTCGATGAAACCGGTGAGGATGCGATTCTCGCGCGCGACCACGCTTGCCTCGACCACGGGCACCGGCGTGATCGCCGAGCGCCGTACGCCGTAACGTCTGCACGCGCCGACCTCGACCTGCTCGGCCGACTTCTTGCTGAACTGGAGATCGCACGTGCGCACGTACAGCAGGCGTGGATCGGTCGGCGACACCGAGATCTCGGTCACCACCTTGCCGAACTTCGTCGTGCTGCACGCCGCAACACCTATCAGCACCACCGCGAATCGCCACATCCAGCCGACACTACCCCAGGTCGGTTGACCTTCGTTTGGGGGACGCGGATGATCATCCTCGATGCGTCTCGTCGTGATCGCAGCCGTCGCCGCGCTGGTGCTGTTCTCGGGGTGCAAGATCTGTGGGCTCGGCGCGTGCGCGAAGGATCAGGGACGCGCTGTCGCGGCCGTGGTGCCGCAGCCCGACGGTACGATCGTCGTGACGACCTGCAGCCTCGTCACCAAGGGGAGCGGCGCCACGCTCGGTAACTGCAATCAGCACACGCTGCCTCGCCCGTAGCAACCGACCGCCCGCGCTCCGCATCGTAACCGGATGCTCGTGCCGCCCATGCCGACGTTCGCCGACCACTTCTCGACCATCGCGAAGAGCTACGCGGCCTACCGCCCGACCTATCCGCCGGCGCTCGCGGCGGAGCTCGCCGCACGCGCACCGCGTGGCACCGCGTGGGACGTCGGCTGCGGCAACGGGCAGCTGTCCATCGATCTCGCGGAGCACTTCGACCACGTGATCGCGACGGACCCGGCGAAGGCGCAGATCGACGCCGCGATCCCGCACCCGCGCGTCGAGTACCGCGTGTCGAGCGCCGAGGCGTCGGGCCTGGATGCGCAGAGCGTCGACCTGGTCGTCGCGGCGCAAGCGGCGCACTGGTTCGTGTGGGACGCGTGGATCGCCGAGGTCGAGCGCGTCGCGAAGCCCGGCGCGCTCGTCGCGCTCGTCAGCTACGGGATCGCGATCCTCGAAGGCGACGCCGCGAACGCGATCGCCGCGCGCTACTACCACGACGACGTCGGCCCGTTCTGGCCGAAGGGGCGCGAGCACGTCGAGAACGGCTATCGCGACCTCGTGATGCCGTGGCCCGCGGTCGAGGCGCCGGCGATCGACATGACCGCGCGCTGGACGCGCGACGAATGGCTCGGCTACGCGAGCACGTGGTCGGCGACGGTTGCGCTCGTGAAGACCAAGGGCGACGCCGCGGTTCGCAAGCTCGCCGAGGATCTCGCAGCCGTGTGGCCCGACGGCGAGATCCGCACGATCCGCTGGCCGCTCGCGATCCGCCTCGCGCGCCGTTAGCGCTATAAAGAGGCGATGTATCGCCTGCTCGCGCTCGATCTCGACGGTACGTTGCTCCGGCGCGATCACTCCGTCGACGAGCGCGACGTCGCCGCGATCCGCGAGGTCCAGCGCGCGGGCGTGACCGTGACCATCGCGACCGGGCGCTTGCAGTCGGGCGCGGTGAGCGCTGCACGCGCGTGCGGCATCGAGGGCGCGATCGCGTGCATGGAGGGCAGCCACCTCGTCGAGCTCGCGTCGAACACGACGCTCCTGCATCACCCGATCGAGGCGGAGACCTCGGCGCTGCTGCGCCAGATCCTCGGCGCGAACGGGCTCGCGCAGTTCGTGTTCGACGCGCAGGGCATCCACCACGATCACGCGGGCGCGCCGTACGCGCACTACGTGAGCACGTGGTCGCCGAACCTGCGGATCGTGGAGGAGGATGTCGCGTGGCAGACCGCGCCGCTCGCCGCGGTGGCGATCGGCGAGGAAGGCGCGGTCGCGGCGGCGGCCGAGGCGCTGCGCGCACACGCGAACCGGCTGTTCTCGGTCAGCTTCCAGGTGTGGACCATCGCGGGCAAGCACGCGGTCCTCGCGCGCGCCGCGGGGCCGAACAAGGGCACCGCGCTGCGCGAGCTGTGTGCGCGTGTCGGGTGCACGCCGGCGGAGGCAGTCGTCGTCGGTGACTGGATGAACGACATCCCGATGTTCGAGGTCGCGGGGCGGTCCTTCGTCATGGGAGGCGCCCCGGAGGCGATTTCGTCGAAGGCAACCGACCAGCTCGGCGCGGCGAGTGGCGGTGGCGGTGGCATCGCGGAGGCGATCAGGCGAGCATGGGGGTGATTGGCCGCCGAGCGTAAGAAGAAGCGCAAGTATGGAAAGAACGACGGCGTGTTCGCGCTGTCGCGCAAGTTCACGCTGACACCGATCACGCACGGCGCCGACCTCGAGGGGCCGTATCTCGTCGAGCCCGCCTGGGACGGGCATCGCGTGCTCGCGACCCGGATGGGCGCGCAGGTCCGGCTCGCCGCGATCGACTATCGCGACTGGACGCAGACGTTCCCCGCGGCCGCCGCGGCGCTGTCCAAGCTCGGCTCGACCTCGGTCGCGATCGACGGAATGATCTGCGTGTTCGACGAGCACGGGCGGCCGTCGTTCGAGTCGCTGCGCGCCAAGGTCCAGAGCGGAAGCGCGGTGATGTCGGCGGCGCTGATCTGCTGGGACCTGATGTGGCTCGACGACGAGGACCTGCGCGGCCTCCCGCTGCGCGAGCGACGCGCGCGACTCTCGGCGCTGCTCGAGGGAGCGCCCAAGGCGATCCTGCCGTCGCAAGCGCTCGACGGCGCGCCGGCGAAGGTGCTCGCTGCGGTGGCCGCGCACGGGATTCGCTCGGTGGTCGCACGCAGCTCGGCGAGCACGTACGACGCCGCGTGGACGGTGCACGGCGAGCGCGTCGACTGGCAGCGTTCGCTGTCGCCGCCGCCGCCGATGTCCAACGCCGACAAGGTGCTCTATCCCCGCGACGGCATCTGCAAGCGCGACATCATCGGCTACTACAAGGACGTCGCGCCGCTGCTGGTGCCGCAGCTCGTCGATCGGCCGGTCGTGATCCAGCGCTGGGTCGATGGCATCGACGAGTTCGATTGGTACCGGCACCGCGTTCCGCCGCGCTCGCCGGACTACATCCGCGCGGCGTGGGTCGACGGCGTGCGGCGGATCGTCGTCGAGAACAGCGACGCGCTGCTGTGGATGGTGAACCAGGCAGGGCTCACGTTTCACGGCTTCGCGTCGCGGCTGTCGTCGCTGACCGAGCCCGACTACGCGATGATCGATCTCGATCCCGGCGATCGCAGCGCGTGGTGGGACGACATGATCGATGTCGCGCTCGGCATCCGCAAGGTGCTCGAGCTGCTCGAGCTGCCGAGCGTGGTCAAGACGAGCGGCCAGCGCGGGCTTCACATCTTGATCCCGCTCGCGCCGGGGCACGACTTCACACAAGCCGAGACGCTCGCGCGCGGCATCGCCACGCTCGTGCAGACGCTGGTCCCGGACAAGGTCACGCTCGAGCAGGAGAAGGAGAAGCGCGGGGGACGCCTGCTGATCGATCACAAGCAGTTCTTGGCGAAGACGCTCGTCGTGCCGTACTCGCTCCGCGGTGCCGACGGTGCGCCCGTGTCGACGCCGCTGTCGTGGGACGAGGTCTCTCGCGCGCTTGCTCCGAAGTCGTTCACGCTGCGCACGCTGCGCGCTCGGCTCGACGCGCACGGCGATCTCGCCGCGCCGCTGCTCGAAGGACGCGCGCAGCTCGCACCGGCGCTCGCGCAGCTCCGGGCGGCGGGCGCTATCTAGTGCGCCGATCCGGCTCGGCGTTCATCTGCAGCAGGAACGCGTACTCCTCGGCGGCTTCGCGCAGCGCATCGAAGCGCCCCGACGCGCCCGCGTGGCCCGAGGTCATGTCGGTGACGAGGACGAGCGTGTTGGCGTCGGTCTTCGTCGCGCGGAGCTTCGCGACCCACTTCGCGGGCTCGAAGTACTGCACCTGGCTGTCCCACAGCCCCGTGCGCACGTAGATCGCGGGATAGGCCTGCGGCTTCACGTTGTCGTACGGCGAGTAGGTCAGCATGTAGTCGTACGCGGCCTTGCTCGCGATCGGGTTCCCCCACTCGACGAACTCGCTCGTCGTGAGCGGGATCGACACGTCGGTCATCGTCGTGATCACGTCGACGAACGGCACGTCCGCGATCACCGCGCGATAGAGATCCGGTCGCATGTTCGCCACGGCTCCGACGAGCAGCCCGCCCGCGCTCGCGCCGATCGCGAACACGCGCTGCGCGGCGCCGTACTCGGCGGCGATCAGGTACTCCGTCGCGGCGATGAAGTCGGTGAACGTGTTCCGCTTGTTCATCAGCTTGCCGTTGTCGTACCAGTCGCGTCCCCTCTCCTGACCGCCGCGGACGTGGGCGATCGCGTAGACCCACCCGCGATCGAGCAAGCTGACGCGCGGCGAGCTGAACGCCGGCTCGATCGCGATGCCGTACGAGCCGTAGCCGTACACGAGCAGCGGTGCCGTCGCCGTGTTCGTCCCCTCCCGATACACGATCGAGATCGGGACCTTCGTGCCGTCGATCGCCGTCGCGTGCGTGTACTCGCTCGTGTACCGCGAGGCGTCGTAGCCGGGCACCGGTTGCTGCTTCAACAGCTCGCGCTTCTTCGTCGCGAGATCGAGCTCGAACACCGAGCTCGGTGTGGTCATCGACGTGTACGAGTAGCGCACGCGCGTCGCGGTCGCGTCGGGCGTATCGACCACCGTCATCGTGTACGCGGGATCCTGCGCGTCGATCACGAACGCGTCACCTGTCTTCCGCAGCACGCGAACCTTGCGCAGGCCGTCGGTGCGCACGTCGATCGCGAGGAAGTCGCGATACACGGCGACGTCCTCGATCAGCACCCTCCGATCGTGCGCCACGATCTCCTTCCACGTCGTGCGGTCGCCGACGGTGGCCTCGCTCGCCTCCACGACGCGGAAGTTCTTCGCGTGATCGTTCGTGAGGATCACGAAGCGCCCGTCGAGGTGATCGAGGCTGTAGAGGTGCCCGCGCTCGCGCGGCACGACGACGCGCATCGGCGACGCGGGGTTGGTCGCGTCGATCAAGCGGACCTCCGACGTGTCGTACGCGGCGATGTCGACGACGATGTACGCGTGCGACTTCGTCGTCGAGACGTCGATCGCGAGCTCCTCGTCCGTCTCCTGGTAGACGACCGCCGGCTGTGCGTCGCCGAGCGCGAGGCGCAACAGCTTGTCCTCGCGCAGCGTCACCGCGTCCTTGCCGGGGAAGAACAGCGTCTTGTTGTCGTTCGCCCACGCGAGCGAGGGCGCGATGTTCGTCGCGGTCTCGGGCAGGAGCTGGCCCGTGGACAGATCCTTCACGCGCAGCACGTACTGATTGCGGCCGACCACGTCCTCGGCGTACGCGAGCAGGCGATTGTCGCGGCTCACTTCGTACGTCCCGATCTTGTAGAACGCGTGGCCCCGCGCGAGCGCGTTCGCGTCGAGCAGCACTTCTTCGGTCGCGGTCATCGCGCCCTTGCGCCGGCAGTAGATCGGGTGCTGCTTCCCGGTCTCGAAGCGCGTGTAGTACCAGTAGCCGTTGTCGAGGGTTGGGACGCTCGCGTCGTCTTCCTTCACGCGCGAGCGCATCTCGGCGAACAGCGTCTCTGTGACCGCCGCCGACGGCGCGAGCACCTTCTTCGCATACGCGTTCTCCGCCGCGAGGTACGCGAGGACCTCTTTGTCCGTGCGCGTGTCGTCGCGCAACCAGTAGTACGGATCGTCGCGCGGCGGCCCGTGTGGCGACACGAGCGCGTGCGGCACCACCTTCGCGATCGGCGGCCCATCGGACGAGGTCGGGGCAGGGCGCGCCGGTGTTGGCGGTGCACTGCACGCGACGAACAGCCCGACCAGCAGCGCGCTGCGCATGCAGCGGCTGTATCACGGCGCTAGGTCACCTGCGCGAGGAAGTACTCCTTCTGCGACGGGTAGTAATCCTCGAACACCGGCAGCTGCTCTCCCGCGCGATACGCGACGAGGTTGTCGAAGTAGTACTCCCATCCCGGGCCGTAATCGCCGGCGCTCTGTCCGTCCTTCAGGTGGTGCACGAACTCGAGGTGCGTCGTTCCGTTGTCCTCGCGGAGCTTGAGCTCCATGTGCGCGCCGTACTCGCCCTTGGACGTGAGCTCGAGGTGGCGCGGCGCATCGCACGTGTCGATCACGGCCTCCTGCCACGCGTCGCCCTTCTCGAACACCATCAAAAAGCGGATCGTGTTGCCCGCTCCGGGCGTGCCTTCCCACCTCCCGAACCAGCGCTCGGTCCGCTCGGACTTCGTCACGCTCTCCCACACATCCTCGATCGGCGCCTTGAACGAACGCGTCACGATCAGATCCTTGCCGCGCACGCGGCCCGTCGGCGTTGGCTTCTTGCTCATGCGGTCTCCTTCTTCTTCGTCTCGTCGGTCTCGCGCGGGGTGGCTGCTTCTTGCTTCGCGCGGTCACGCTTGGTGCGGTGGACCTCGGTCTCGAGCGCCATGAACCGGCGCTCCCACGTGGCGGCCCGATCGTCGACCTCGCGAAGCTCCGCGAGGAACGCCTCGAGCTCGTCGAGCGCGCCCAGCTCGAGCCGGTACACGCGCTCGCGGCCCTGCGGCTCGTCGACCACGAGGCCGGCCTCGCGCAGCACGCGCAGATGGCGGCTGATCGCGGGACGCGTCACGTCGAACGCTCCGGCGATCGCTCCCGCGGACAGCTGCGTGTCGCGCAGCATCCGCAGGATCTGACGCCGGGTGGCGTCTGCGAGGGCCTGGGCTACCAAATCCACGCGTATCGAGTAACCGACTCGTTACGCTTCGTCAAGGGCAAAGTTGCGCTGGTCAGGGCGCGTCGCCGAAATCGCAGGCGGACAGGCCGGGGCACACGAGATCGAACGACCCCTTCACCTTCACCGCCTTGTTCCCGGGGACGACCTTGCCGGACAGATCGATCGTCCCCGCGATGTGGCGCAGGTCGATCGCCGTGATCTCCACGGTGCCGGTCGCGTCCGAGAGCGACGGCGATGCCGCGGTGACCGCGGGCCCGAACGTCATCATCACGTTCGCACCATCCGACTTGCCCTTGGCGAACGTGAACTTCTTCGGCTGGAACGGCATGCCGTCGAGCTTTCCGCCACCGGGCAGGAGCTTGAAGTTGAAGTGCTCGCCCTTGCACGTGACGACGTAGCCGTCGACGCCCATCATGTTCTTGCGCTCCTCGGCGTTGTACCAGTACGCGACGTTGGTCGCGTCCTTGCCGCCGGGCGACGATTGCGACGCCGTGATCCCGCCGGTGACCTCGATGTCACACTTGCCGAGGTCGGCGGGCGGTGGGTTCTTCTTCTTCTTCACCGGCGGCGGAGGCGCCTCGCTGGCGGGCTTCACCTCCTCGGGCTTCTGCTTCGTGTAGTCCTCCTTCTCGGGGCCACATCCCGCTGCCGCGGACGCGAAGAGGAACACCAGTGCCGAAACGATCGTGAAGCTGCGCATGCGGGGACAGTAGCCGTATAGTCGGGTCCCTTGCACGTTACGGAGCTGCTCGACGTCATCTTCCGATGGGCGCACTTGATCGCGGGGATCATGTGGGTGGGCAACTCGATGTTGTTCAACTGGCTCGATCGCAACCTCGAGAAGAGCAAGGAGCTCGGCCGGCTCAGCCAGGGCAAGATCTGGATGCTCCACTCGGGCGCGTTCTACGAGACCGAGAAGAAGCTGCTCGCGCCCGGCGAGATGCCGAGCACGTTGCACTGGTTCAAGTGGCAGAACTTCTCGACGTGGGCGACCGGCATCTCGCTGTTCATCATCGTCTACTACCTGAACAACACGGCGTACCTCGTCGATCCGACGCTGCACGACATCTCGCGCGGCGTCGCGCTCACGCTGTCGATCAGCGCCGTGTTCGTCGCGTGGCTCATCTACGACCTGTTGTGGCGCTTCCTCGGCGAGAAGGCGCCGGCGATCGCGACGGTGCTGACGGTCGCGATGCTGTTCGGCTCGATCTTCGCCTTCTCGCAGTACTTCAGCGGTCGCGGCGCGTACATGCAGATCGGCGTGATGATCGGAACGATCATGACGGGCAACGTGTGGATGGTCATCGTGCCGTCGCAGCGCGAGCTCGTCGCCGCGACGAACGAGGGTCGCGAGCAGGACGCGCGGCTGTCGATCCGCGCGAAGCAGCGCAGCATCCACAACAACTACCTGACGTTCCCGCTGCTGTTCATCATGGTCTCGAACCACGTCCCAGCGGCGACGGCGCACCCGCTGAACTGGCTGATCCTGATCCTCGTGATGATCGGCGGATCGGGCGTGCGTCATTTCATGAACGTGCGCTACCTCGGCGGCGGCAAGGAGCTCGCGACCGGAGCGTGGCTCGGACCGACGGTGGCGGCGGGTGCGTTCACGATCGCGGCGTTCATGGTCGTCACGCGGATCAACCCGCCGGGCGTCGCCGAGGCCGCGATGCCGGTGTCGTTCAAGCGCGCGCACGAGATCATCGCGGTTCGCTGCGCGCCGTGCCATTCGGCGAAGCCGATGGACGACATGTTCCGCACGCCGCCGGGTGGCGTCGTGTTGGACACGCCTCCACAGATCAAGCTCATGGCAGAACGTATTCGGGTTCGCGCAGTCGAACAGCAGAGCATGCCGTTCAACAACAAGACGGGCATGACAGAGAAGGAACGTGGCGAACTGGGACGGTGGATTCGCGACGGTGCGCTGCTCGAATGAGACTCGTAACGAGCCTCGCTAACCGCGGGCTACCTGTTCGCTAGGCGCACACGGAGATTGTTAGAATCGTCGAGGAGCCGGTCAGCAGCACCTGTGGGACCGTACTGCCCATGCCCGCAGTTGCCCGCTCGCGAGCCGATCGAATCGATCCTCATGATCGATCGGTCGATGTACCGGCACCGTTCGTGGCGCCTCCACGGATCGCGACCGGCAGCGCGACGCTGCAGGCGCTCCTCGAGGAGGACGAGCGCTTCGGTCCGTACACCGTGCACGAGTCGCTCGGCGAGGGCGGTATGGCGACGGTGCATCGCGCCGAGCGCGACGGTTGGGAGCGCAACGGACAGCGCGCTCCGATCGCGCTCAAGCGGTTGTTCCGCCAGCTCGGTGAGGACTCGCAGTTCGTCGAGGGCTTCCTCCAGGAAGCGCGGCTCGCGAAGCTGCTCGATCATCCGAACATCGCGCGCAGCTACGAGCACGGAAAGATCGACGACCAGTACTTCATGGCGATGGAGTACGTCCCCGGACCGACGCTGCGCGCGGTGATGATCCAGTCGCGCACCGCGGCGGGCGCGATCCCGATCCGCATCGTCGTCGAGATCCTCACGCAGCTCTGCGACGCGCTCGCCCACGCGCACGATCTGTGCGACGAGAAGGGTCGCCACCTCGGCCTCGTGCACCGCGACGTCACGCCCGCGAACGTGATCTTGTCGACGAGCGGCGTCGTGAAGCTGATCGATTTCGGCATCGCGAAGGCCGCGCGCTCGCGCGTGCAAACGCAGGCCGGCTACATCAAGGGCAAGGTCAGCTACATCGCGCCCGAGTACACGCACGGTCGCCTCGATCACCGCGCAGACCTGTTCGCGGTCGGCGTGATCGCGCACGAGATGCTGACCGGGCGCCGCCTGTTCGACGGGCAGACGCAGGGCAGCGTCGTCGTGAAGGTGCGCGACCTCGCGATCCATCCGCCGTCCTACTACGACAAGGCGATCCCGCACGAGCTCGACGACATCGTGATGCTCGCGCTGCAACGCGACCCCGAGAAGCGATGGCAGAACGCGGCCGCGATGCGCAACGCGCTGACCAACGTCGGCCGTCAGCTCGGCAAGCCGGTCACGGGCCGCGAGCTGCGCACGTGGGTCGAGTGGGCGTTCACGCGCGAGCCGTGGCGCGACTCGTTCGTCGGGAACCTGATCGATCGGCTCGACACGTCTGGCTCGATCTCGTCGAACACGGAGTCGCTGTCCGCCGACGAGCTGATCTTCGATGAAGGACCCGCGACGATCCCGATCCGCCGCGTCCAGCAGGCGGCGCTGCTCGCGGACTCCGAGGCGTCGTACCCGGGCTCGAAGGGCGTCTCGTTCTCGGCGAAGGCGAGTCGCGCGAACGCGAACGTGATCGCGCGCAAGGCGGATCCGACGCTCGCGGAGTCGCCGGCGTCGAGGAAGTCGAAGCCCGCTGCGCGATCGTCCCAGCGAGCGAGGTCGGATCAGACGGTGCACGACAACGTGCTCGACGGCTGGGCGCCACCCACGGGCACGGCGCTCGTGCGCCCGAACGCGCCGGTCCGCTCGGCACTCCCGTTCCTGTTATTGATGCTGGCCGTGGCCATCATGCTGGCGGCGGCCTCCATCACCGGATACATGCCGATCTCGCTCTGAACGGCTAATGGTAGGGGAGACCCCACTTCTTACGGCCTCATGACCCCGATCCGGCGGGCGCAAAGCCTCGGGATCACGAGAGCCGATGGAGGTACACTGTCTGCATCCACCATGACGGCGATGAAGGTCGGCATGCGGTTGCTCGGGCTCGCGGCGGTGGTTTCCACCGCTGGCCCCCTGGCGGCCTGTACGTTTCCGACCCCTTCGAAGGACTATGCCTGCGAGGACAGCACGGACTGCGACCCCGAGCGTGTCTGCTCGCCCGCAAAGTACTGTGTCCTTCCGTCCGCGGTGGAGCCGGACGGCGGGATGACCGACGCGGCGCCGATGGACAGCACGCCGGTGGTCGACGCCGACCCGTTCGAAGCGGTCAAGGCGCAGTGCATGGCGGCGGGCTACACGCAGCAGGTAGCGGCGGGTGGCGGCTACTACCGGATCGCGACGCAGGCCGCGCCTGACTGGACGAGCGCGTACAACGACTGCAGCAACGACGTCACCGGCGCGACCCACCTGATCACGCTCTCGACGACGGCCGAGATCGACTTCCAGCGGATGTACAACGACTACTGGGTCGGCTGGATCGATCGCCCGACGGAAGGCACCTGGCACATCCTCACGGACGAGGTGACGACGATCAACCCGCTCGACTACTGGGGCAACAACCGCCCCGACGGCGGCAACAGCGAGAACTGCGCGGTGTGGCGGAACAACGTCGACGGCAAGGCCGGCTTCGACGACGTCGACTGCCCGCAGGACCATCGCTACATCTGCGAGTGCGACGGCAGGGCTGTCACGAAGCCGCCGATGTAGACTGCGCGCGATGTCTGCAGCTCGCGTCGTGCGCTCCACGCGTGTCGTCACCAAGGGCGCGATCGTGCCGGCGACGATCCACATTCGCGATGGCGTGATCGATCGCGTCGGCGCGCACGACGACGTGCCATCGGGCGCGATCGTCGATGATGTCGGTGACCTCGCGGTGCTGCCAGGCATCGTCGACACGCACGTGCACCTGAACGAGCCGGGGCGTACCGAGTGGGAGGGCTTCGCGACCGCGACGCGCGCAGCGGCGATCGGCGGCATCACCACGCTCGTCGACATGCCGCTCAACTCGATCCCGCCGACGACGACGCGCGAGGCGTTCGCGGCGAAGCGCGCGGCGGCCAAGGGGCAGTGCAGCGTCGACGTCGGGTTCTGGGGCGGCGTGGTGCCGGGGAACGCGGGCGAGCTCGAGGGGCTGGTCGCCGATGGCGTGCGCGGCTTCAAGTGCTTCCTCGTCGACTCGGGCGTCGAGGAGTTCGGCTGGGTCGGCGAGAACGAGCTGCGGCCCGCGATGAAGATCCTCGCGGGGCTCGGCGCGCCGCTGCTCGTGCACGCGGAGGTCGCGGGGCCGATCGACGCGGCGACCGCGGCGCTCGCGGCGGCGAAGGCGGATCCGACGAAGTACGCGACGTACCTCGCGTCGCGGCCGGGCGCCGCCGAGGAGCAGGCGATCGCGCTCGTCACCGCGCTATGCCGCGAGACGCGCGCGCGCACGCACATCGTGCATCACTCCGCCGCGAGCGCGATCGGCCAGCTGCGCTCGGCGCGCGCCGAGGGACTGCCGCTGACCGCGGAGACGTGCCCGCACTACCTGCACTTCACGGCGGAGTCGATCCCCGACGGAGCGACGCCGTTCAAGTGCGCGCCGCCGATCCGCGACGCCGAGAATCGCGAGGCGCTGTGGGCCGCGCTCGCCGAGGGCGTGCTCGATCTCGTCGCGAGCGATCACTCGCCGTGCTCTCCGAACCTCAAGGCGATGGAGCAGGGCGACTACATGGCGGCGTGGGGCGGCGTCGCCGGCCTGCAGCTCGCGCTGTCCGTCGTGTGGACGGAGGCGGCGCGGCGCGGGCACACGCTCGTCGACGTGGTGCGCTGGATGTGCGAGGGCACGGCGCGGCTCGCGCGGCTCGGCGGCATCAAGGGCGCGATCGCCCCCGGCGCCCACGCCGACCTCGTGATCTTCGACGACGCCGCGGTTGCGACGGTCGTGCCCGAGCGCGTCGAGCACCGGCACAAGGTGACGCCGTACGCGGGCGAAGCGCTGCGCGGCGTCGTGCGCGCGACGTACTTGCGCGGCGACAAGATCGCCGAAGACGGGTGCGTCCTCGTGCCCGAGCACGGAGCTTTGTTATGACCGCACCTGCATGGACCGATCTGCCTGACCTCGCGAGCGCCACCGTCGGCGGCGCCACGCTCGCGTGCAACGACGAGTTCTTCGCCGAGAAGGAAAATCTGCTCAAGCCCGAGGAGGCGGTGTGGAAGGACCACCTCTACACCGATCGCGGCAAGTGGATGGATGGCTGGGAGACGCGTCGCTACCGTCCCGTCGACGGCGTCGCGCCCGGCCCCGAGAGCGACATCCACGACTGGTGCCTGATCCGGCTCGGCATGCCGGGCGTGATCCGCGGCATCGTCGTCGACACCGCGTGGTTCCGCGGGAACTACCCGGCGTCCGCGGCGATCTACGCGACGACGATCGACGACGCGCTCGACCTGCGCGCGCTCGACACCGCGACGTGGACCGAGCTCCTGCCGCGCTCGGATCTGCAAGGCAACACGAAGAACTACTTCGCCATCACCAACGGCGCGCGGTTCACGCACCTGCGCTTGCAGATCTACCCCGACGGCGGCGTCGCACGCTTGCGCGTGCACGGCGACGCGGTGCCGGCGTGGGACACGCTGCGCGCGCTCGGCGGACCGATCGATCTCGCGGCGCTCGAGAACGGCGCCGTCGTCGAGACGTGCAGCGACATGTTCTTCGGCTCGCGCAACAACCTCATCAAGCGCGGCGAGTCGCAGTCGATGGCCGATGGCTGGGAGACGCGCCGCCGCCGCGGTCCGGGCAACGACTGGGCGATCATCCGCCTCGCCGCGGCCGGCACGATCGAGCGCCTGCTGATCGACACGTCGCACTTCAAGGGGAACGCGCCGGCGCTGTGCACCGTCGAGGGATCCAGCGACGGCACCACGTGGCGGCAGCTTCTCGCCTCGCCGCTCCAGCCGCACACGCGCCACTTCTTCGACGAGGACCTGCGCCGCATCGGTCCGGTCACGCACCTGCGGCTGTCCGTCTATCCGTGCGGCGGCGTCGCGCGCCTGCGCGCGTGGGGCAACCTCGTCGCGAAAGACTCGCCCGCGCTCGTCGCCTTGAACGCGATGTCCGCGTCCGACGCGACCGCCGCGTTCAAGCGGTGCTGCGGCTCGACGGCGTTCGCCGACGCGATGACCGCGCGGCGCCCGTTCGAAGACACCGCCGCGCTGATGCGGATCGCGGAGCGCGTGTGGTGGTCGCTCGATGCCGCCGCCCATCGCGAGGCGTTCGCGGCGCACCCGCGCATCGGCGAAAAGAAGGCGCCTGCGACCGGCGACACGACGTGGTCCGCGGGCGAGCAGGGAGGAACGTCGTCGGCGAGCGCGCAGACGATGGCCGACCTCGCCGACGCGCAGCGCGCGTACGACGCGAAGCACGGCTTCCTCTACATCGTGTGCGCGACGGGCAAGTCGGCCGACGCGATGCTCGCGGATTGCCGCACGCGCCTCGCGAACGATCCGGCGAGCGAGCTGCGCTGCGCGGCCGAGGAGCAAATGAAGATCACGCGCCTTCGCCTCGCGAAGCTGCTGACGGAGCTCTCATGATCACCACGCACGTTCTCGACACCGCCCTCGGCATTCCCGGCAAGAACATCGCGATCGAGCTCGAGCGCCAGGACGGCAACATGTGGCACCTCGTCGGCGCCGGCATCACCGACAGCGACGGACGGCTGCGCACACTGACGCCGCAGGGACCACTGCAGCCGGCGACGTATCGGATCCGCTTTCAGATCGCGCCGTACTTCGAGTCGCATGGGCGGAAGGGGTTCTTCCCCGTCGTCGAGATCCAGTTCGCCGTCGACGACGGCAACGCCCACTATCACGTACCTCTGCTTCTCTCGCCGTTCGGCTACTCGACGTACCGAGGCAGCTGACGCGAGAGTTGCGCGCTCCACTCACCAGCCGCGCAAACGGTGCGTGAATCTTGTCGCCGTGCAGGATTTGCGGCGGCGCGCAACGTGCAGCTCGCAGCCTCGATGAGTCAGGAGACCGAGCGGTTGGAGGCGATGCTGGAGTGTGCTCCCGCGTTCATCATCGCCGTGAACAGGGAGGGGAACATCGACTTCATCAACCGGGTGCTGCCGCAGTACACGAGGGAGTCGGTGATCGGACTGCACTGGACCACATTCTTTCCGCCCGACCAGCAGGCGGCGATGGAGACGCACTTCCGTCGCATGTACGAGACCGAAGCGGTCCAGCACTACGAGAGCGTCACGCTGGGCCCGAACGGCGAGTCGATCACCTTCGATTCGCAGATCGCGCCGATCCGCAACCGCAACGAGATCGTGGGCGCCGTCCTCGTCAGTCAGGACGTCACCGAGCGCAAGCGGGTCGAGGCGGAGCTGCTCGCGACTCGGCACATGGCGCTCCTCGGCTCGCTTGCGGCCGGAGTCGCGCACGAGATCAACACGCCGATCCAGTTCGTGAAGGACAGCGTGGAGTTCTTGAGCGGTGCCGCCGAGGATCTCCTGAAGATGATCGAGACCGTGCGCGACCTCCACGCGCTCGTCGCGGCCAACCCGCAGTTCGACCACATTCGGGCGGCGGCCGAGGCGGCCGAGGAGCGCGCCGACCTCTCGTACCTCGAAGAGAACGTGCCGCCCGCGTTCGCGCGGTGCCTCGACGGGCTGAAACAGATCAGCAAGATCGTGCGCTCGCTCAAGGACTTCGCGCATCCCTCGGGTGAAGACGTGGTGGCTGTCGACCTGAACTCTCTCGTCGAGAGCGCGATCACGATCGCGGTCAACGAGTACAAGCTCGTGGCCGACCTTCACGTCGAGCTCGGCGATCTTCCGCCGGTCTACTGCCATCCCACCGAGATCCGGCAGGTCGTGCTCAACCTCCTGGTCAATGCCGCGCACGCGATCGCCGACGTGGTGAAGGGCACGAACCGCAAGGGGTTGATCACGGTCGCCACGCGCATGGACGGCGCCGGCGCCGTGATCTCGGTCCGCGATACGGGCACCGGAATCCCACCGGCGATCAGGACGCGCATCTTCGACCCGTTCTTCACGACCAAGGAGGTCGGTCGTGGCACCGGGCAGGGGTTGTCGATCGCGTGGTCGATGGTGAAGGAACACCACGGTGGCGAGCTGACGTTCGAGACCGAGGTCGGACAGGGAACGACGTTCTTCGTGCGACTGCCGATGATCGCCGAAGCGGCGAGCGCGGCCGCCTGACCGAGCGTCAGACGTCTCCATCACCACCGACTCGCGACGGGCGCGCTCGATCGGCTGGCCCGATCGCGATACAACGCTGCCGATGACGACGACGGCGCGCACCTCCCTCTCCGAGAAGAAGCTGGCGAAAGTCCTCGAGCGCGTGCAGCGCGCTCAAGCGAAGGTCTTCGAGCGCTACCCGGGCGACTCGGGCGCGCGCCAACCGGTGCACACCGTCTACGGCGGCGCGCACCTGTTCTCGGCCGACACCGCGAAGAAGCTCGGCGAGCTCGCGCTCCGCTCGCTCGACACGTACGCGCCGGACGCCGCCTCGTTCGCCGAAGCGATCGGCATCCGCGGCGATCTCGCACCGAAGGTCTACCAGCGCGTGCGCGAGAAGCTCGGCCGCGAAGCCGTCGAGGACTTCCGCATCGACTTCGAGGACGGCTACGGCAACCGCCCCGACGCCGAGGAAGACGGCCACGCCGCCGCCGCCGGCGCGCAGGTCGCCGCGGGCATGGCCGCGGGCACGCTGCCTCCGTTCATCGGCATTCGCATCAAGCCGCTCACGCGCGACCTCGCCGCGCGCTCGCTGCGCACGCTCGACATCTTCTTGACCGAGCTCGTCGACAAGTCGAACGGCCACCTGCCGCAGAACTTCGTCGTCACGCTGCCGAAGATCCTCTCGCGCACCGACGTCACGGCGCTCGTCGACACGTTCGAGCTCCTCGAGGAGCGCCTCGATCTCCCGAGCGGCTCGCTCAAGGTCGAGTTCATGGTCGAGACGACGCAGTCGATCTTCGACCCGAGGGGCCGCTCGATCCTGCCGCGCCTCCACGACGCCGCGAAGGGCCGCCTGACGGGCGCGCACTTCGGAACGTACGACTACACCGCGAACTGCGACATCACCGCTGCTCACCAGCGCATGCGCCACCCCGCGTGCGACTTCGCGAAGCACGTCATGAAGGTCACGTTCGCCGGCACGGGCGTCATGCTCTCCGACGGTGCGACCAACATCATGCCGGTCGGTCCGCACAAAGGGAAAGACCTCACCGACGAGCAGAAGCGCGACAACAAGGCCGCCGTCCACGCCGCCTGGCGCCTGCACGCCGACGACGTCCGTCACTCGCTCGTCAACGGCTACTACCAGGGCTGGGATCTCCACCCGGGGCAGCTGCCCACGCGCTACGGCGCGGTCTACGCGTTCTTCCTCGACGGCTTCGCGTCGGCGAGCGAGCGCCTCGCGAACTTCGTCAACAAGGCGGCGCAGGCCACGCTCGTCGGCGACGTGTTCGACGACGCCGCCACCGGCCAGGGCCTCCTCAACTACTTCCTGCGCGGCATCGCGTGCGGCGCGGTCACCGAGGACGAAGCGCTCGCGACCGGCCTCTCGCTCGACGAGATTCGCTCGAAGTCGTTCGTGAAGATCATGGCCGCGCGCCGCGCACAGCCGAACGCTCAGTAGTACGGCGTGCCGCTCGGCGCGGTGCTCCACGTGTAGCCGACGCTGATCCCGAGCTGGAGCTGCGTGAAGTCATCCGCGCCGAGGTTCACGTGGCGCGCGGCGCGCAGATCGACGCCGACACGGACGCCGAAGATGTCGAAGCCGAGGCTGCCCATCGCGATCGGTCCCCACGCGCCGCCGCCCCAGTCGCCGGCGACCTTGTCGATCGTGAGCGCGTGAATCCCGACGCCGAGCATCGCGCGCACCGGAAAGATGCGCACGCCGCCGGCCCACAGCACCGGCAGCGAGAAGCCCTTGTCCTCGCCGTCGCGCCAGTACTCCATGCCGGTGACGAACCCCAGGAACGGTCCGATCGTCCGATTCGGCGCCATGACCGGGAACAGCTCGTACTCGATGCGCCCGATCCACCCGTCGTCCGCCCAGCCGGCCACCGCGCTCCCGCCGAACCCCGCCGGCGGATGCGCGAGCCTGGGCCGGGTGTGCTCCGGCAGCGGCTTCGCGTCAGCGGGGCTCAGGGCCGCGATCACGAGCGCAAAGCCAGGCCATCGCACGAGTTGGAAACGTCGTGGCGCGTCGACCGCTTACACCGTTGCGGTGGGCGTTCGGTTCGGGTAGAAAACCTGCTCTCACGGTGGCCATAGCTCAGTCGGTAGAGCGCCAGGTTGTGGTCCTGGATGTCGCCGGTTCGAACCCGGTTGGCCACCCCACAATCCGGGGGACACCCCCCGGATTCCCTGATCCGTTGAAGGTCCTCGCGATACGTCGCGCCGGGTGACAGCAGCACGGAAGCCCCCGGAATCGACGGCTGTCGTGTCACAGCACTCCACACGCGGGGTCTGGTTAGCCATGGACCACATCACGATGCCCGAAGAGCACATCATGGTGATGCCCGAGCAGCAGATCACCGCAGGGGGCGACGACCCGATGGTGATGCCCGAGGTGCACATCACCGCCGATGGCAGGGACTCGATCACGCTGCCGGAAGAGCACATCACCGGCTCGCCGCCGATCGTGATCGACGAGAACGGCGAGGTCGTGATGCCCGAGGAACGAATCACGGCGGGCGGCGATGGAACGATGGTGATGCCCGAGGTGCACATCACGGCGGGCGGCGATGAAACGATGGTGATGCCCGAGGAGCACATCACGGCGGGCGGCGATGGACCGATCGTGATGCCCGAGGAGCACATCACCGCGAGCCCGCCGGGATACATCGAGCGCGCGCAGAACTGGTTCTCCGATCTGTTCTAGCCGCTGCCCGTTCGTGATGCGTCGGCGAGCGCGCGATCGACGTATGCGGACGGTGGAGGGCGAGAGAGTCTGTTGCTCAGTTCACGAGCGAGACGCGGCAGCCACCTGTCGTCGTGATCGAGTACGGTGCGGTTGTCATCAACTGCGCGATCCACGCGCCGGCCCAGACGAACCAGCGATCGCTCGTGACCTTGATCGTCGGTGCGAGCACGCGCGGGATTCGTGGCCCTCGAGCCCAGCTACGGTGCGGCACAAGATGTCGCTCTGGGTGGCAGGTGTCCAAGAGCGCGCCCCTGGCTCTCGGACGAGCGACGTCGCGAACGACGCGCACGGGACTGGAAACGAGAATGCCTCGTCGATCACATTGTGTCGGTCGAGTGGGTGACGCTACTCGGGCCGGGGCAAGTCGCGAGGGTTTCGGTCGAGACGTTGCGCGCGTCCGGTGCGTCTAGCCGCGTGCATGAGCTTTCGCCGCAGCTCGCGATGCTGCAGGTGACCGCCGATCCGATGGACGACTTGATCGGCGAGCTCGAGAAACGGCTACCGGCGGTGCGCGATGTGCTGGCGCCGTTGCTCGTCAACAGCAACGATGTCACGTTGGAATAGCAGTACTCGTGAACTGGCTACGGTTCGCTGAATTCGTACGTAATCTCCTCGACCAGTCCATTGCAGGCGCAGCCGCGCCGATCTGGCGCGGACCCGCAGACGCGCCGATCCGGCGTGCTCGAGCGGCGCGACAGAGGGCTCCTCACGCGTCGGTCCGCGCGCTTACGCGTGGCGTGCTCGCTGCACACAGGGCGCGCATGAAGACTTCCGCTCTCCTTCTGTCCTCGATGCTCGGGCTCGCGACGCTGTCGGCGTTCCCCGAAACGGCCGCGGCCTACACGACCGAGACCGACATGCTGCCGACCGATCTCTCGATCTCGCTCGTGCTGAACACCGAGCCGATCCACAACAACTTCACTCGCTATCTAACGTTCACCAACCGCACGGGCGCGACGAAGTCGGTCGCGCTCGACTTCGTGAAGACCTCGCCGCTCCACTACACGGGGTCGGTGACGGCCGCGGGGCTCACGGTACTGCAGTCACTCGCCGATCAGAACAACCGGTCCTACTGGGACCAGATGAAGTTCGAGAATCACGGCGGCACCACGGCGCTCGATATCAACCAGATCTTCGTCGACATCGAGTACGCGAACACGTGCTGTGGTCGCGAGCCGGTCGCGCAGATCGGATACGCGGTGAATCAGTACCTCGGCGCTGGAAACACGTCGTTCGCGCTGCCCGGGATCGGCGGCAGCGGGCGCATCAACTACGCGCAGGACATTCTCGGCATCTCGTACACCACGCTCATGTCGTATCCGCTGGCGTTCCGCAACATGGTCTACGACATCGGCAAGAGCGGCAGCAGCGGTGCGGCGGACTCCGCGGCCGGCGAGACAAACCCGAAGTACGGGCTCAGCGGTCAGTCTCTCTGCAGCGAGACCATCAGCTGGTACTTCTACGAGTACGGCGTGCGCATCGTCGATCTCGCGACCGCGGCGATCTACGACTTCCGCGACACCACCGCGCACACGACGATGCACGACAAGTTCCTTTCGGCGGGACGGCTGTACTGCTACCACTCGGGCCAGAACGCCTGGGTGAAGAAGGACACGGCGTACAACTGGGTCAACGGGATCACGATCACCCCGAAGCCGGGCGACTACCTCGACCGACGCGACTCCGACGGAGATTCCTCCAACGGCGACGATGGACACGCGATGATGATCGCGAAGTGGAACGCGAGCACGGGTGTCGCGACGACGCTCGACGGTCCGTGGAACATCAACTTCCGCGACGTCGACGTCGACGCGGAAGAAGCCGCCGGCGTGCACGACTACTGCGTGGGACGCATTCCCGCGAACGACTGATGTAGTACTACTCGCCTCCATGTTCTCGCGATACGTCGCGCTCGGTGACAGCAGCACCGAAGGCCTCGACGACCCCGATGGCCGCGGCGGCTATCGCGGGTGGGCCGACCGCCTCGCGGAGCATGTCGCGTCGCAGAACGCAGACCTCGCCTACGCGAACCTCGCGGTGCGCGGCCGCAGCGCGGGTGAGATCGCCGCGACACAGCTCGCCCCGGCGCTCGCGATGCGCCCCGATCTCGCGACCGTCGTCGCGGGCATGAACGACCTGTTGCGCGCGAACTGGAGCGCGACGCGGGTCGCGGGTCACGTCGGCGCGATGATCCACGCCCTCGCCGCGCAGGGCGCCACGGTGATCACGTTCACGATCCCGGACGTCTCGCGGCGCATGAAGCTCGGGCGCGCGCTCTCGACGCGCACGCGCGACTTGAACCTCGCGATCCGCGACGAGGCGGCGCGCGCGAACGCGCTGCTGCTCGACCTCGCGTCGTTCGAGCTCGCGCACGATCCGCGGATGTGGGCGGTCGATCGCCTGCACGGCAACCCCGAGGGCCACGCGCGCATCGCGGCGCAGCTCGCGTTCATGCTCGGAATCCCCGGCGTCGTGCCGGGGCTCGCGGAGCCTCCGGCGCCGATGACCCCGCGACGGCGGCGCGAGGAGCTCGCGATCGATCTCGCGTGGATCGCGCGGTTCGTCGCGCCGTGGGCCTGGCGGCGACTTCGCGGTCGAACGACCGGCGACGGGATCAGCGCGAAGCGCCCCGCGCTCGCGCCGGTCCGCCCGCGATAGCGGTTGTGCCGCTCGATCTGTCGAGTCGCTCGCGTCCCGGTTTACAGTTGTGCGGAGTGCGCTGGTGGGTGGCATCGAGCCTCGTTCTCGCGACGTCCGCGGCACGTGCGGACGAGTACGCGACGAGCCCCGCGCGCCCGGGCTACGAGCCGAGCGCGACCCTCGTCGACTTCGATCGCCGCACGGAGCTCGACAAGCGCGGCTTCACGGTCGGCGCGACGTACTCGGTGGACATGTTCGCGGCGCCGCAGCTGGCCGATCGGTTCACCGTCGGCGGGCTGTTCATGATCGATCTCGACATCGACATGGGGCACCTCGTGCGTGCGGGGCTGGGAGCGTTCCACGCGAGCACGGCGTCGACCCACGGGACGAGCCCGACCGACGAGCTCGGCGACGTCCACGGGATCAGCGGGAACACCGCGCCGTACGGCACGCGGCTGTTCGAGGCCTGGTACGAGCAGCCGATCGGCCCGTTCGCGATCCGCGGCGGCGTGCTCGCCGTCGACCAGGAGTTCAACTACGCGGATCCGACGACGACGCTGCTCGGCGCGACGTTCGGGATCACGAGCCAGTTCTCGTACGACGTGGGTGGGCCGCTGTATCCGGTCGGCGCGCCCGGCATCAGCGCGCGCTTCGAGCAGGACGCGGTGCTGTTACAGCTCGCCGTGTACGACGGCACCGCGACGAGCTCGCGCGGGATCCCCACGGCGCTCGGACCGGCGACGCTGGTGCTCGCGGAGGCGACATGGAACCGCGATGTCGGCGTGGGCGCGTGGCACCACAGCGAGAAGGGCGACGGGATCTACGCGACGCTCGACCACGAGCTCGACGACATGCAGGGCTTCATGCGGATCGGGCTCAGCCCGCACGGCATCACCACGTACCTCGATGCCGGCGTCCGCGTCGGACCCGGCGTGCTGCGGTCCGAGGACTTCTTCAGCATGGGAATGGCGTTCGCGCGCGTCGATACAGGGGATCAGATCCTCGTCGAGGCGACGTACGAGGCGCAGGTGGGGTGGTTGTCCATCCAGCCGGCGATGCAGCTCGTGATGCTGCGCGAGCGCGCGGTCGGCATCCTCGGGACACGCCTCACCATCACCTTGTGACGGCTCAGGGCGCGAGCTTCACGCTGCCCCACTCGGTCACGCCATCGGCGAGCGTGCGCTGGACCGACGCCGGCGAGTAGCCGGGCGCCGATGCGGTGATCGTGATCGCGCCCGCCGGCATGTTCTCGACCTTGTAGTAGCCGTTGCCGTCGGCGGTCGTGGACGTGCCGTTGGAGAACGTGACCTGCGCGTTCGCGATGCGGTTCGCGCTGGACGACCCGTAGTAGATCACGCCTTGCAGGATCGCCGAGCCCGTCGCCATGCCGCCGACGGAGAGACCGAAGCTCGCCCACGTCTCGGCGGAGTCGGTCATGCGCGTGAGCGAGCGGGTCATGTAGCCCGGCGCGCTCGCGGTGACCGTGAACGAGCCGGCGGGGACGTCGTCGAACTGCCAGAGGCCCGTCGCGCTTGTCGTGGTCGTGCGCGAGCCGAGCGTGACGGTGGCGCCGGCGATGCGGTTCGCGGTGTTCGAGCCGACGTAGAGGACGCCCATCACGGTGACGGTGCCGGGCATCGTCGTTCCACCACCACCACCACCGCCGCCGCCCATGCCGTCGCCGACGCAGACCGCGGAGCCGTTGTGCGGACCGACGGGGATCGAGTCGTCGACGACCTCGACCTGGACGTTCGCGCGCTCGGTCGCGGACGTCGGGCCGCCGAACAGATAGTTCGACGCGGGATAGGACATGTCGAGCACCCAGAAGTCGACGTTGTTCTCGATCGTGCAGTTCGGGCCGCGATCGATCGAGATGAGGACGACGGACTTGTTGTTGTCGGGGTTGGTGACCTTGACCTTCGTGCCGCAGCCGAAGCGATCCGAACCGGCGGTGTAGTAGTTGTGCATGCGCTCGCACTGCGGGCCGGTAAGGCCGCTGCAGCCGATCGTCGCGAGGCTGCACGCGGGGATGCAGTTGTCGCCGGCATCGCCGCGCGGCGTGTTGTTGCTGTCGACCCAGCATCCGAACGACGTCGTGTAGTACGTGCCCGCGGCGTTGGTCGTGCGGCCCGTGAGGCCGGAGCACGACCACGGTGCGTCGGTGGCGAGCTCGCAGCCGCCGGACATGCCGCCGCCGGGCATGCCGCCGCCGGGTGCCGCGCCGTTCGCGGCGGCGACGATCGCGCCGAGCTGACCGTAGAGCGCGTTGCCCGGGCAGCTCGTCGAGGTGTACTCGCGGTGGCCCTTGATGTTCGAGCGATTGATGGCGACGCCGTGGATCGACGCGAGCGCCTTGACGAGGCCGGCGATGCTGTCGAGCTGCGTCTGTGTGATCGTCGTCGAGTCGTGCGAGCCCATCACGGAGATGCCGAGGTTGCCGGTGTTCGCGCCGCCCGCGTGCGCGCCGAGCTTGGTGTCGGGGCGGCCGTCCCAGATGCGGCCGTCGCGCGAGACGAGGTAGTGGTAGCCGATGTCGCACCAGCCTTTGACGTCCATGTGATAGCTCTGGATCTGGCGGAGGCGTGCCTGCGGCGACATCGAGTCGTTTGTCGGCGTCTCGGTGTGATGGATCGCCATGCGGTACACGTTGCCGATGCCGCTCGAGCAGTTCGACGCGCGCGCGCCCCAGTCGGCGCGCGAGTTGACGGTCATGCCGCCGACGGTGCGCGCGATGCTCGGCTGCTGCGGTTGCGTGTCGTCGCCGCTCTCGATCTGCTCGGACTGGCGATAGGTCATCATCTCCATGTGGACGAAGCCGACGGTGCCGGCCGTGATACTGCGCAGGCGATAGAACTTCACCGCGGCGGGCAGCTCGATCTGGCCGACGAAGTTCGAGACGCCCTCGACCTCCGTGTGGTGGACCGTCGGGGAGATGTACGGCGTCCAATCGACACCGTTGTCGCTCGTGCTGACCTCGAGCGCGGTCGCGGAGTCGGCGTCGTAGAGGAAGCCGAGGCGCACGAACGGTTCGTTCGCGATGCGGATCGGCGACGCGGCCAGCTCGTCGGCGAGCTCGTCGCCCTCGAGAATGACAACGTCTGACTCGATGTCATCGAAGGGCTCGGCTTCGTCTCCGACGGAGCAACCGGTGATCGCGACGATGCACGAAATGAGCAGGACGCGCGGCGAGAGCTTCCTCATGGCGTGCGTACAACAGCAACGGTCGTGCCTCGACGACGATCACCACAACTCGCGCGCTTCGGGCGAGCACACATGTCTGTCTGTGGATCGATCTCGACAGCAGAGGTGCTCACCCTCGTGTGCACGTGCCTCGCGACGTCGCGCGAACGAGATTCGCGTTGCGCGAATCGTGCACGCTAATAGATCGGGTCGTAGTTCTGACAGGCAGCGTCGATCACGGGCAGAGCGTCGACGAAGAACTGGTCGTAGCTCGCCGCGCACACGTCACCGATGAACCCGCGCGCGCCGAACTTGTTCGTGAACCCGAGCAGCCGCGATGCCGGCACCGCGCCGCACGGGTTGTTCAGCTGGCGCCCGATCAGCGAGAGCACGACGATGTTCTGCGCGTGCCCACCGCGATGCGCGACGACCGTGTTGTACCAGTCGGTCGACGTGCCGCCCGAGCCATAGCTGTCGCAGACGTTGTTCGTATCGCAGCCATCGGCGACGTCGTCCTCGTCGGTGATGATGACGATCACGAGCAGCGACTCGGGGCGCGAGAACCCCGCGTTGCACGCGCCCTGTGCGTTTCGCGACGGCTCGAGCGCGTTCATGATCGCGCGCGCGACGCGCTCGTCGCTGTTGCCGCCGGCGCCGACCTTGCCCGCGCACGCGAACTTCTGCGCGAGGTTCGGCTCGTTCTCGCCCATCCAGCTCGTGCCGCCGGCGAACGGGCCGCACGCCATCGCGCTCGACGATGGGCCGCCCGTCGTCGTGATCAGGTCGCCGATCGCCCGGCAGCCGGCGGTGTTCGCCTGGTAGTCCTCGGTCGTGACGATGCCGATGTGATAGCTCTGCGCCGACCCGAGCCGCGATTGAATGCCCGCGACGAAGCCGGGGAAGCTCGCGATCAAGCTGTCCTGCTGATCGGCCATCGAGCCCGAGTCGTCGATGACGAACAGGATGTCGACATTGGGGCACGCCTCGGCGCCGACGCCCGCGTCGACATCCGCGCCGGCGCCATCGTCGTCACCACCGGCGCCGTTGCCCGGACGCGGACCGGGTCCGCACGCCATCACTGCCACGCACACTCCGAGACCGAGAGCTCTCATCACGCGCGCACACCAGCAAGGACGCTGCCACACACCAACGTGCTGAATCCTCGTCCCCTGGGACTCGAACTGCCGATCTTCCTCGACAGTTGTCGCCGACTCTCAGCCGCAGTCGCGTTGTGCACGATGGTGCACGACTCAGCTCCACGGCTCGCGCGCGAGGATCCCGAGCGCGCGCCGGCGATAGCCATCGTCGAGCCGGCCATCGAACGCGGCATCGAACGCCGCGCCGAGATCGACGCACGACGCGAACCGATCCTCTCGCCGCGTCGCCAGCCCGATGCGCAGCGCGCACGCGACATCGGCGCTCACCGCCCCGGTCGGATCCGCGGGCTGCGTTCGCTTGGCCGCGAGCGCGGTCGCGGTCGTCCACGCAGAGCGACCCGTCATCGCGCGATAGATCACCGCGCAGAAGCTGAAGATGTCCGAGCGCTCGTCGATCGAGGCGCCCGTCAGCTGCTCGGGCGCCATGAACGGCGGCGTGCCGATCACGAGGTTGCCGGTCGTCTCCGACGGCGCATCGAGGAACTTCGCGACGCCAAAATCGACGAGTTTCCAGCCCGTCGCCGTCCGCACGAGGTTGCTCGGCTTCACGTCGCGATGCAGCACGCTCGCGCGATGCACGTCCTCGAGCCCGCGCGAGATATCGCGCACCATCGACCGCGCGGCCGCGACGTCGAGCCGCTCGCTCTCGCGCAATAGCTCGGCCAGCGTGACGCCCTCGACGAGCTCCATCGCCAGAAACGGCACGCGCTCGTCGGACCCGATCTCGAGCACGCGCGCCACGTACGGGCTATCGACCTGGCGCAGCGCGTTCGCCTCTCGCGCGAACCGCCGCAGGCTCTCCGGCTGGATCTTGTCGGCGCGGATCACCTTGAGCGCGACGGCCGCCCCATCGCGCCGCGCCTCGTAGACCTCGCCCATCCCTCCGCGCCCGATCAGCTTCTCGACGACATACCCGCCGATCGTCGTGCCCGTGAACAGCCCGCCCGTCTCGCCCGCGAGCGCACGCTCCAGCTCGTCGCGCGCCGTCGACAACAGCGCCTCCTTCTGCGCGGCGTCGCGCAGCGCGACCTCGTTGTTCTTCACGAGCTGATCGAAGTTGCGATCGATCGCCGCCGCGGTCGCGAACACGGCGACGTACGTGCCCATCACGATCGCGTGCAGGCACCAGCCGATCGCTGGCGACAACCCGACATACGACACCGGCGTGTTGCCATCGTCCGCGATCACGCCCGTCGCGACGAGCGAGTACGCGATCGTGTGCGCGACGACGATCGCGACGAGGATGAGCCAGTCGTTGTTCATCGCCGTCCTCCACGACGACGATCTCGACGCGGTCCTCCACGGCGCGCGAAACATCCGACCCGCGAACAAGCCCAGCGCCACCACCGCCGCGAACGCCGAGTGCAGCCCCAGCGCGAACGCGGGTCCGACGCTGAGCACGCCGACGATCACCCAGGGCCACGTCGCCGCCGACCGATGGAACAGCGTCGTGACGGCGATGCCGGCGATGCCGATCCACGCGGCCCACAGCGCCTCGCGTTCGCGAACGATGAACCCGAGCAGGATCGCGCCACCGATGCACAGCGTGAGGACGCCCGCGCGCTGGCGCCGCGCCTTGTCGCGGAACGCGCCCTCCCACGCCGCGTCGCGCGTGGCATCGAGCTCGCGCTCGCTCCCGCGAATCGTCGAGTCGCGCGTGCGCACGTCGCGTTCAGGTGACCGCCCGCTGGGTAACGAAAGGGGACGCGATGCGTCGGCGCGGGTGGCGGGCTCGCTCGCGCTAGCGGCGCGTGCAACCTCGTCGGTGGGCTCGGGCTCGCTCGCGCGAGCGGCGCGTGCGACCTCGTCGGTGGGCTCGGGCTCGTGCTCGTCGATCGGCGGCGCGATGCTCCATGCTGGCAACGAGGTCGCGCGGGTGCGCAGGGAGGCATCGAGTGCGTGGTCGAGCGCGGCGACAAGCGCCGTGCACAGGGTGGCCGCGTCGGCGAACCGGCTCGACGGATCGGCGGCGAGGCCAATCTGCAAGACACGCGCGACGTCGTCGGAGACGTCGGCGTGCAGGCGCGGATCCATCGGCATCCGATTCGCGACCGCGTGCGCGAGGTGGCGCGGCTCGATCTCGACGTACGGATCGTCACCGGTGGTCGCGGCGTAGAGGCATGCGGCGAGGCCGTACAGGTCCGACGACGGCGTGGGCTTGAGCTCGGGGTTGGCGATCAGCTCGGGCGCGACGAAGCGCGGTGTACCCGCGGCCGCGCGTGCGCCGAAGTCGATCAGCTTCCAGCCGCTGTTCGTCTTCACGAGGTTTTGCGGGCTCACGTCACCGTGTGCGAGGCCGGCGGCGTGGACCGCGGAGAGCGCGGCGGCGGCGTCGGTGGCGAGCTCGCGGAGCGCGTCGCGGGAGAGGGCCCCTCGCTCGGCGAGGAGCGCGCGCAGGTCCGCGCCGTCGAGCTTCTCCATCGCGATGAACGGGATCGAGTCGTCGAGGCCGCCGACCTGCTTCGCGCGGACGACGTGCGGGTCGTCGATGCGCATCGCGGCGTTGGTCTCCGCGATGAAGCTCTGGACGGCGGCCGGGTCGCACAGGCGGTCGCCGCGCAGGAGCTTGACCGCGAGGATCGCTCCGTCGTCCGCGCGCGCGTCGTAGACCTCGCCGGCGCCGCCGCGTCCGATCAGCTCGCCGAGGCGGAACGAGCCGATCGTGTGGCCCGAGAAGATGCCCTGGCGGCCGAGGGCGAGCGTGCGCAGGTACTCGGCGCGCGCTTCGTCGAGGAGAGAGGCGCGGCGCGCGGCGATCTGGATCGCCGCGTCGAGGTCGGACGACAAGCGGCGGTAGCGCGCTTGAAAGCCGCGTCCCGCGAAGAACGCGGTCGCGTACAGGCCCTGGAGCGCGACGTGCGCGATCGCGTGGTGCCACATCGGGTGGTTTGGGACGACGAGCGCGAGGATCGACTCGTCGGGGAGCACGCCCGCGAGCACGAGGGTGGTGACGGCGGCCTGGCCGACGGCGACCGTGAGGTAGAAGGCGAGGGAACCGGCGGCGGAGTAGCGCACGCCGACGAGGAGGATGACGAGCGTGAACAGCGCGCCGCACGCGGCGTTGGTGCCGAACATCCAGCCGACGGGCAGCGTGCAGAGGCCGAAGACGATCAGGCCCGCGAGCTGGAGCGAGGGTCGCGAGGCGCGAACGAACGGGAGGTACGCGACCGCGATCACGCCGAGCGCGGCGACGGCGTAGGGGGCGGGCGTTCGGTCGAGGGCGAACGCGACGATGATCGCGATCGCAACGAGGCACGCGATCAGCGGGATCGCGAGGAGGTGGCGCACGCTACTCCGAGCGGCCGCGGAGTCCCGCGCGGTGCATCATCTTGTAGATCGTCATGCGATCGACGTCGGCGGCACGCGCGGCGGCCGAGATGTTGCCGTCGTGCGCGTCGATCAGCTCCGTGATGTAGCGCCGCTCGAGCTCGTCGACGACCTGCTTCTTGGCCTGCTTGAACGGCACCGACACGTCGATCTCGAACGACGGGCCGCTCGCCCACTGGCGCTGCATGTCGGGGAAGCGCGAGAGGGTGAGCGCCTGCTCGATCGCGCCGCGCAGCTCGCGCACGTTGCCGGGCCACGGCTGCTTGCGCGCCCACGCGACGAAGCCATCGGGCAGCGCGCCGCCGCCGATGCGTTGCACGAGGTGCTCGATCAGCGGCTCGATGTCCTCGCGGCGATCGCGCAGCGGTGGCAGGTGGAGGCGCGCGACCGCGATGCGGAAGTAGAGGTCCGCGCGGAACGTGTCGTCGTTGACCTGCGCCGCGAGATCGCGGTTCGTGGCGGCGACGAGGCGCACGTCGCACGTGATCGGGTTGACGCTGCCGATGCGGCGGATCTGGCGCGTCTCGACCGCGCGCAGCAGCTTGGGTTGCACGTCGAGCGGGAGCTCGCCGATCTCGTCGAGGAACAGGGTGCCGCCGTGCGCGGCCTCGAACACGCCGGGGCGCGACGAGATCGCGTTGGTGAACGCGCCCGCTTCGTGCCCGAACAGCTGATCCTCGACGAGCTGCGCGGGGATCGCACCGCAGTCGAGGATGATGAACGGCCCCGCACGGCGCGCGGACTCGTGGTGGATCGCTTGCGCGGCGAGCTCCTTGCCGGTGCCGGTCTCGCCGGTGATGAGCACGGTCGCGTCGGTCGCCGCGAGCCGCGGGATGATCTCGAACACGCGGCGCATCGCCGGGCTCTCGCCGACGAAGCCACCGAGCTGTCGCGCGCCGGAGATCGGGAGCTCGACCGACTCGGCGAGCGGCTCGAAGCGGATCGTGTTGTCGCCGATCGTGATCGTCGTGTTCGCGACGAGGAACCCTTCGACGACGCGCAACCCCGCGACGAACGTGCCGTTGGTCGAGCCGAGGTCGCGCAGGCGATAGCCGTTCGGCTCGAGCCGGATCTCCGCGTGGAGCGCCGACGCGCGCCGATCGGTGAGCTTCAGGTCCGCGTTCGCGCGCCCGATGACGATCGACGGCGAGCGGAACACCTTGACGAGCCCGCGATCGGGGCCGCTCGCCACTTCGAGGCGACACGCGCGGACGTGCAGCGAGTCGCCGTCCGGCAGACGCTTCACCCACGTCCCCGTCTCGAGGTCCGTCGTCACGAGCGCGAGCGTATCGCGGATCGTTCGCTAACGGCGACGACGTCGCAGGAGCAGTGCGGCGCAGGCGAGGCCGGCGAGCAGGGAGGGGGCACCGCTCGAGCTGCAACCACCGCCTGCGCCGCCGGAGTTGCCGTTGCCGCTATCGGGCCAGCACACGCTGGAGTCGGCACCGGCTTGAATGCACGTGAAGCCGTCGGGACAGTTGTCCACGGTCTGATCGCACCCGTCGACACAGTGGCTGTTGCCGGCATCGTCGGTCGCGCACTGGCCCGAAGCACAGTCCTCGCTCGACGTGCATCCGGTGCCGAGGCCGCCGGGCATGTCGGGGCCGGGGACGCAGTGGCCGCCGAGGCAGACGTCATCGCCGTCGCACTCGTCGTCGCCGGTGCACACCGAGCCGTACGCGACCGACACCGACGCGGACGTCATGTTGTTCGCGGCGTCGTAGGCGGAGATCTGGACGAGATGTCCGCCCTCGGAGAGCGTGGCGGGCGTGGTCCACGTCCACGGCGCCGTGGTCTTCGTGTTGACGAGCGTCCCGTCGATGCGCAGCTCGGCCTTCGCGACCGCGGCGTTGTCCGTGATCGTCGCCGTCACGGTGAAGCCCGGCGTGATCTGCGCGTTGTTCATCGGCGACGTGATCGCGACGACCGGCGGCGTCGTGTCGGGCATGTTCGCGCCGAACACCGCCATGATCAGCGCGTAGCTGTTCATCTGCGACGAGCCGGTCTGCGCGTAGTTGCAGCTGCACTGCCGCGCGTTGTACTCGCCGCACGAGCCGGCGGAGTTCTGGAACGTCTTCTGCGCCGGACCGGACTGCAAGTACGTCATCGGATCGCGGTTGTCGTACTTGTGATCGAGCCCCCACGAGTGCGCGGTCTCCTGCGCGACGGTCCAGCACAGATCGAGGATGCTGTTCGGCGCCTCGTTCGCGAACGTGAACGAGATCGCGTTCGAGATGTAACCGCACGAGAACGGGGACACGCCGAGCACGCCGTTGCCCTGGCCCGCATTCGCCGCGCGGCCCGCGACGATCGCCATGTGATAGTTCGTCCCCGCCGGCGGACGATCGGTGACGATCTGGACGTTGAACGGCGCGTACGTCTGCCGCACGCACGAGACGATCTGGTTCCATTGCGCCGCGGTGCCCGAGTACGCGGGGATGTTCACCGTGCTGTTGACGATGCTCGATCGATTCAGCGGCGCGTTGTTCTGCCCTGGAGACAGCGTGCACCCGGTCGAGCAGTTGTTCAGGTAGATGATGTTCGACACCACCGCCGCGTCCGGCGTCTGCCACGACGATCCGGCGAGCGAGGTGTCGGTCCACTTGTACGTGGCACGAGGAGCGGCGGCGGTGAGGCTACTGGTTCCTCCCAGGACCAGCAGCGCGACCCAGAGATGGCGAGGGTGGCGCGTCATGCAAAGCACTCTGGCGATCGCGGCTCGCGCCGAATACGGAGCGCTGCTAGCACCGCATCGCACTCGCCGCGCGGATCACGGGCGGCGCTCGCGTGCTCGCGGCGGCGCACATCGATATTTGCGGACACGACGCCGCTGCGGTGATGTAGGTGTTGTCAGCGATAGCGAGCTTCAGGACCCCGCTACCGCGATATGTCGCCCGCCAACCGCGCGTTCTTGCGCAACGAATCGGCCTGGTGCCCTCCATCGCCTGACACGAACGATGGCGGTGTGAACGCACGTTGGCAGCGCGACGGAGCCGTCTCGATGCCGCTTGATCGCCTCCGTTTTACAGCGTAAAAGAAGCAGGTCGACATGTGGACCCACCTCCTCGCGGTCGTGCTCGGAGTCCTGACCTGGACGTTCCTCGAGTACGTGATCCATCGCTGGATGGGTCACGACAAGCGGTTCAAGAAGTCACCGTTCGGCGTGGAGCACATCCGCCATCACATCGAGGGCAACTACTTCGCGCCGACGTACAAGAAGATCATCGCCGCCGCGATCGCCGCGCCGATCGTCGGCGTACCCGCGATCGCGATCGCCGGGTGGACGAACGGCACGTTCTACGTGGTCGGCTTCCTCGCGTTCTACGGCCTCTACGAGTTCCTGCACCGCCGCGAGCACACGCACGCCGGCATCGGCGCGTACGGACGGTTCGTCCGTCGCCATCACTTCCATCATCACTTCGTCGACGGCCGCAAGAACCACGGCGTGACCACGCCGCTGTGGGACTTCGTGTTCGGCACGTACGAGCATCCGACGCAGATCCGCGTGCCGCGGAAGCTGTGCATGCAGTGGCTGATCGATCCCGCCACCGGGGATGTTCACGCGACGTATGCGCAGACATACTCGCTGCGGTGACCCGCACGAAGCGCAAGCCCGAGCCGGCGGGGCTGTCTCAGGAGTCGATCCGCGTTGCAGCCCTCGCGCTGATCGATCGTGGCGGCCTCGACGACTTCAGCACCCGCAAGCTCGGTCGCGAGCTCGGCTGCGAGGCGATGGCGATCTACTGGTACTACAAGAGCAAGGACGAGCTGCTCGACGCCGTCGTGGACGAGCTGATGCGCGACGTCGTGGCGGTCGTCGCCGCGCCCGCGAGCCGCGACTGGATCGAGATCGTGCGCAGCGTCATGCACGCGTATCGCAAGATCGCGCACGAGCATCCGCGCGCGTTTCCGCTCCTCGCCACGCGCCGCCTCGCGAGCGAGCAGTCGTTCGCGTTCATGGAGCGGCTGTTCGAGCTCGGCCGCGAGCGCGGCGTCGAGGACAAGGCGATCGCGCGCTACTACCGCACCGTCGCGTCGTACGTGAACGGCTTCCTCCTGAACGAGCTCGCGACCCTGCACGGCCCGAAGCTCTCGACGGGGCTGCGCCGCAAGTTCGCACGCGTCTCCGAGGTGTTCGAGTGGCTCGGTCCCGAGCACCTCGACGATCTCTTCGAGCAGGGCCTCGAGCTCCACCTCGACGCACTCGCCGAGACCGTGGACTCCGCGCGCTCGCGGGGACGCTAACCGCCGAAGAAGCGCGCGAGCCACGATCGCCGTGGCTGCCCCCGCGCGACGTCGAGGATCTCGTCCAGCTCCGTGGCGTCGAACCAGATCACGTGGTCGTGCCGGCAGCGATCGATCTCTCGCGCGCCGAGGAACACCGGCTCCATTCCATCCGCGCACATGGGGCACTCGAGCGTCGTGTCCGCCCTGCGGCCGATCGTCGACAGATCGCCGATCCCGCCCTGCGGCGCCAGGTGCGGCGCGACCGCGAGCAGCTCGCGGATCACCTCGGTCACGCCGGCGAGTAGGCCCTGGCACTGGCTGCACGACGAGCGCTCGGCGCTGTCGGCGCGTACGAGATCCACGCGGCAGCGCGGGCAGCGAATGGGGCGATCTCGATACGTCATCGCAGCGACGGGTGTTAGCGCGTCGTGAGATACGCGACGAGCTCGGGCTTGATCGCCTGCATCGCTCGCGCGCGATGCGAGAGGTCGCCCTTGGTCCCGACGCCCAGCTCCGCGAACGTCTTGCCGAGCTCTGGAAACAAGAACAGCGGGTCATAGCCGAAGCCACCCGTGCCGCGGGGCTCGGTCAAGATCACGCCTTCGCACACGCCGTCCGCCGTGATCGTCCGCGCGCCGAGCGGTCCGTCGACATCGGCGAGCGCGAGCGAGCAGCGAAACCGAGCTGTCCGCTTCTCGGACGGTATGTTCGCGAGCGCGGCGAGCAGCTTCGCGTTGTTCGCGGCGTCGCCCGCGCCCTCGCCCGCGTAGCGTGCGCTCCACACGCCCGGCGCGCCGCCGAGGGCATCGACCTCGAGCCCGCTGTCGTCGGCGAGCGCGGGCAAGCCGGTCGCGGCGGACACCTCGCGAGCCTTCTTGATCGCGTTGCCGACGAACGTGTCCGCGTCCTCGACGACCTCGGGAATCTCGCGGCCGACGCGCTCCTGCGCCTCGGCGACGCCGAGCACGTCGAAGCCCGCGAGCAACTGGCGCAGCTCGACGAGCTTGCCCTTGTTGCGGGTCGCGAAGACCAGTGGTCTCACGCCAGCACCTTGCGCTGCGCGGCGGCGAGCTGCTTGATGCCGACCGCGGCGAGGTCGAGCATCGCGTTCAGCTGACCGCGATCGAACGTCCCGTGCTCTGCCGTGCCCTGCACCTCGATCAGCTTGCCGCTCTCGTCGCCGACGACGTTCATGTCGACGTCGGCCTTGCTGTCCTCGATGTACGGCAGATCGAGCACGCACTCGCCGTTGACGATGCCCACGCTCACCGCCGCGACCGGCGGCATCAGCGCGCTGCGATCGGGCAGCGTGCCCGACTTCACGAGCTTCTCGATCGCCAGCGCGAGCGCGACCCACGCGCCGGTGATCGACGACACGCGCGTGCCGCCGTCGGCGCACAGCACGTCGCAGTCGACGTTGATCGTGCGCTCGCCGAGCTTGGTGAGGTCGACGGCCTGGCGCAGCGAGCGACCGATCAGTCGCTGGATCTCCTTGCCGCGTCCTCCCGGATCGCGCTTGCTGCGCGTGTGCGTCGCGCGCGGGAGCATCGCGTACTCCGCCGTCAGCCAGCCCGTGCCCTTGCCCTTCATCCACGGCGGGACGCTCTCCTCGACGCTCGCGGCGCACAGCACCCACGTGTCACCGAGCTTGATCAGCGCGGATCCCTCCGCGTGCTTCTGGAAGTGCGGGATGATCTCGAGCGAGCGGAGTTGATCGGGACGACGGCCATCGAAACGCATGGCGCGCACCCTACATCCGAGGGATACCCCCGGACACCCCCGAGACGCGGATTTGGCGCCTGGGCTAGGCTCGCCGTATGTCCGCATCGCCGCTCGCCACTCCGCTGCCATGGGACCTCGTGTCGTCCGCGTACAACGAGGAGGTCGTGCCGCAGTTCGAGCACTACGCGCGCGATGCGCTGCGGCTCGCGAGCGCGCCCGCCGGCTCGCGCATCGTCGACGTCGCGTGCGGTCCCGGCACGCTCTCGTTCCTCGCCGCCGCCGGCGGCCATCGTGTCGACGCGCTCGACTTCTCGCCCGAGATGCTCTCGTACCTCGAGGCGCGGCGCGTCCGCGACGGCAACGATCGCATCACGGCGCAGCTCGGCGATGGCCAGGCGCTGCCCTACGACGACGCGACGTTCGGGGCCGGCTTCTCGATGTTCGGCTTGATCTTCTTCCCGGATCGCGCGGCCGGCTTCCGCGAGCTGCGGCGCGTGCTCGTCCCGGGCGCACGCGCCGTCGTCGGGAGCTGGCCGCGCCTCGAGGACAATCCGGTCCTCGCGGCGATGTTCGGTGCGATCCGGACGACGCTCGCGTCGATCATGCCACCCAGCGCCGCGCAGTCGAGCGCCGCCGAGATGCCGCTCTCGACGGAGGCGCTGTGCAAGGCGGAGATGTCCGCCGCGTTCGCGAACGTGGAGGTCCATCGCATCGTCCACGTGCAGCCAGCCGAGTCCCCGGACGCGCTGTGGGACAGCCTCAAGCGCACGATGGCGCCGATCGTCCTCATGCGCAAAAACCTCGGCGACAAGTTCGCGCCCGTCGACGCCGCGGCGAGGACCGCGATTCGCGACGCCGCCGGTCCGGGCTCGATCCAGATCGAGCTTCCTGCCTGGCTCAGCGTCGGCACGGCCGCGTAGTCGCGCGCTGGTGACTCGGACTAATCGCTGTCCTTGATCAGCTTCTTCGCGAGGCTGCGCACGCTCTGCGGATACGCCGGCACCGTCGACGCGACCTTGAGCTCGTGCTTGGGCAAGAGTCGCAGCACGCGCGCGATCTGATCGGTGCCCAGCCGCGGATTCGCGAGCAGCGCGCGCCGCACCTCGGGCACCTGCAGCCACGTGCTGTTGCCGACGATGAGCTCGAGCAACGGGCGCGGCAGTGTCCCGAGCCGCGCGAGCCGCGCGACCTCCGGCGTCGTCAGCCCGGGGTTGTGCAGCAGCGCGTCCCACACGTTCTTGCCGTACATGCGCTCGACCGCCATGCGCTCCGACGCGCTCGGACCGCGCGCGACCTTGATCTGATCCGCGAGCGAGAGCCCGCGCAGGCGCTCGATCGAGTTGAGCGCGATGCGTCCGCTCTTCGTGCGCGCCACCGCCACGTCGTCCTCGCCGTTCTCGTCGGTGGCGGTCGCCAGATCGTCGGCGGTGGGCGGCCCGGCGCCGATGCTCGCGGTGCGCTGGTCCGCGTCGTGCGCGAGCTCGGACGCGATGCGCGGGTCCGCGTCGTCCGAGCCGTCCGCGATGGACAACGTGTCCTCGTTCTCATCGTCCGCGGGCCTCCCGGATGCGATGCGCTGGTCCGCGTCGTCGGCGGGCCTCCCGGATGCGATGTGCTGATCCGCGTCGTCCGCGGGCGTCCTCCCGACGACGATGGATGCGGTATCGCCGAGATCGTCCTCGTCGACGATGATCTCGTCGCCATCGTCGCCCGGCCCCTCGTCCTCGTCGATGGCGTCGTCGCCCTCGGGGTCCGCGCCTTCGCACTCGAGCGCGATCATCTCGATGCTGTCGCGCGTCTTGCGCTTCGCGCTGTTCGTCAGCACTCGCTTGCGACGCTGCTTGGTGCCGGCCACGGCGGCGACCTCCGCGGGCGTCACCGCGATCTGCGCGAGCTGCTCCTTCATCTCGGGCCCGAAGCCGACGAGCTCGAGGCCGCACCCGTTCGCGGGATCGATGTAGACCACGCGCGCGAGCACGCACAGCTCGCCCGCGAGCCCGCGGACCACGAGGTCGATCTCGTCGAGCACCCTGAACCCGCGCGCCGGCACGAACACTCCGCCCGCGGCGAGGTCCTTCGCGAACCGCGCGTCGAGCGCGAGCTCGATCGTGAAGGACGGGCGGCTCACCCGAAAATGGTACCGCTCCGCCCGGGGCGACCGCGAAAAACCTGCGGTCGTCGGCGCGAGGCCGCGCGCCCGACAACGGCCCTTACGGCGGCGTCGCGAGGATGCTGTCGGCGATGCCCGACTTGTTCGTGCTCGGCGCCGCCTCGGAGTAGATGCGGGCAGCGCGGCGGCACGCGTCGTCGAAGGTCTTCTCGCAGAGGATGCGAACGCGCAGCCAGAGGGCGTCCGCGTGCTCGGAGCGGCTCTTCTTGATGAAGCGCTGCATGTAGATGTCTAGCGTTCGGAGCGCGGCGGCGTTGTCCTTCAGCACGCGGCTCTGGAGATACGCGACGCTGTACATCGCACGCGCGGCATCGTCGCCGCGGCCCGCGCCGGCGATCTTCATGTGCTCGGTCAACGCTTGCTTCGGATCCGCGATGCCGATGTCGAGCGCCGGCTGGATCGGTGCGTTCAGCAGCGCCTTGAGCGGGTTGTCCTCGTAGACGATCGTCTTCTTCTTGCCGCGGCTCGCGTTGCTGCCGCTCGCGCTGCTGCCTTCGTCGCTGCCGCCGCTGGCGCCGGCGCTGGTGTGCGCCGGCTCGACGGGCATCTCGATGTCGGTGCGCTCGATCGGCGCGGTCGCGGTGGAGCCGTTCGCGGCGACCTGGGTCGAGGGTAGGTCCGCGATCGCGATCTGTCCCCGCGTGGTGGTCCACGCCTGACCGATCGCGACGCGCACGGCGGCGTCCGGTGCGGAGCGCTTCATGACCTTCACCACGCCCTCGGTCACGACGACGACGACCTCGCCCGTGCCGTCGCCGTAGTCGACGGAGAAGCGTGTGCCGACGACCTCGACGTCGGTCTCGCCGGCGCGAACGATCAGCGGCGGGCGTGGCCCGCGCTTGTCGACCTGCAGCTCGATCTTGCCGCGCGCCATCTCGACGAGCACGCCGCCGGCGGGCCGCGTGACGACGAACTTCGTGCCGGCGTCGCTCGAGATGCGTGCGTCGCCGATGTCGAGCTGCGTGCTTTCGGTGGTGTCGACGTGGAGCGGCGGCTCGATCGCGACGACGTTCACCTCGGGCTTGCTCGACGTACCGAGCTTCCACGCGCCGAACCCGACGGCGACCATCGCGGCGGCGATCACCGCGAAGCCGAGCCACATGTTGCCGCGCGTGTGGGTCGGCCGTGCGGTCTGGGCGGCGTCGGTCGCGGCGACGACGACGTTGCGCTCGATGTTGGTCATCCGCTCGTCGGACAACGGCTCGACGGGGATGCGATCGCGCAAGCTCATGGCGCCTCCTTGTCGACGCTGTCGAACGCCACGACGTTGTCGGAGTGCGACGGATCGACGAACTCGGCGAGCACCGGGTCGGCGGCCGCGGCGGCCTCGATGCGCTTGCGCGCGCGCCACACGCGCAGCTTGGTCGCGGTCACCGACGAGCCGACGAGCTTCGCGGTCTCGGCGAGCGAGCGGCCATCGATCTCGTGCAGCGTGAACGCGAGGCGCGCCGCGGGCGAGAGCTCGTCGAGCACCGCATAGAGGCGCTTCACGCCATCGCGCGCGAGCTGCCGGCGCGTGCCGCGCGTGCCGCTCTCGTGCGTGTCGATCCCCGGCCCATCATCGTCTTCGAGCGCTTCGGTCTGCACGCGGCGGCCCTTCTTCGTCAGGTAGCGATAGGCGACGCGCACGCTCACGCGATCGATCCACGTCGTCAGGCTCGCTTCGGCGCGCCAACCGCGCAGCGACTGGAACACCTGCAGGAACGCCTCCTGGAGGAGGTCGTCCATGTCGCGGTTCGAGCCGAGCACGCGATACAGGCACGCGTGCACGCGGTTCTTGTGGCGGCGAAACAGCTCGCGCGTCGCCGCCGGCTCGCCGGTCAGACACCGGTCGACCAGGAGCACGTCTTCCACATAGCCGGCCACTGCAGACACTCAGACTTGATAGTGAACGACAACGCCGCGGCGGTTACGTCCGCTTCGAAGATCGTGCAACTCGTCGAGATCGCTTGGCTCGCGGCGGCTCTTGCCTCTCGTCGAGAGGGCCGGGGCACACCTCGCGGAGCTTGCAGCGCGCGCACTCGGCGCCGGTCCACACGCGATCGAACAGCGCCTGCACCTGATCGAGCAGCTGCGCGTCGTCGGTGACGATGCCGAGCTCGAAGTTGCGCTTGCCGCTCCCCTTGGCGCCGAGGCCCGCGCCGGTCCAGTTCGCGCTGCCGAGGTAGAGCAACGCGCCGTCGACGATCACCGCCTTCATGTGCACGCGCGGACATCGTGCGAGCGCGAGGCCCCCGGCGGCCAGCCGCGGATGCGCCACGAGCTCCTCGCGGAACGGACCGCTCGGCAGCTCGGCGTGCAGCAGGCGCAGCTCGACGCCGCGCGCGGCGAGCTCGTCCAGCCGCGAGACCATCGACACGTACGGCGTCCTCGTTCGCGAACGCCGCGCGCCCGGTCGAGCGCGTCCCTCGACGAGCATGCCCTTCACGTTCGCGGTCGCGATCCACACGCTCGTGTGCGCCTGCATCACCGCGGCGATCACGCGCTCGTAGTGCGCGCGTCCACCGACGAGCTCGAGGCTCACGGGGCGCGCCGGAAGATGAAGATCGAACGGCTCGCGCTCGACGACATACGCGTCGTCCGCGCGCTCCTTCGCCGTGCGCCGCGGTCCGCGAAGGGTGCGCGCGACTCGTTCGAGCGACGAGGCGGCATCGTCGGCCGTCGCGCTCGCAGACCGCTTCGGTATCGCACGCAGCTTCTTCGCGACGCGCGCGAGTGAGTCGGCCGCGACGAGGGCGGAGCTCACGTCGGGAAGCTCATCCCGAGCGGCGGCGTGGCGACGCAGTGCCCGCCGTCGACGACGAGCACGTGCCCGGTGACATACGCGGCCGCGCGCGAGCGCAGATAGACCGCGGCGGCCGCGATCTCGTCGATCGCGCCGAAGCGCCCCGCGGGGATCGCGGCGGTCATCTTCTGCGTGACCTCGCCGGGCGCGAGGCGCTTCATGCCTTCGGTCTCGGCGATCGGACCGGGCGCGATGCCGCACACGCGAATCCCGAACTGCCCCCACTCGACGGCGAGGTTCTTCGTCACCGCGTCGACGCCGGCCTTCGCGGCGGAGGCGTGCACCTGCAGCGGCGTCCCGTGATAGTGCAGCGTGGCGCTGATGTTGAGGATCAGCGCGTCGCGCGTCTTCGACAGCTCCTCGAACGCCGCGCGCGAGGTGTTGAACGTGCCGAGGAGATCGATGTTGATCACCGTCGCGAATCCGTTCGGCGAGAGCGCGGCGGCGGGTGCGAGGAAGTTGCCGGCCGCGCCGTTGACGACGGTGTCGAGCTTGCCGAACTTCGCGACGGTCGCGCCGATCGCGCGCTTGATCTGCTCCGGGTCGCGAACGTCGGCGGCGACGCCGATCACCTCGCGACCGGATGCGGCACAGAGCTCGCGCGCGGTGGCGTCGAGGACGTCTTGCTTGCGGCTGACGATGACGACGTCCGCGCCGAACCGCGCGTACGCGGCGGCGATGCCGCGGCAGATGCCGGTGCCACCGCCGGTGACGAGGACGACATGGCCTGCCATGGCGTCGGGACGGAAGACATCGAGCGGGCTGGGGGACGTAGCCATCCGGGCATCATGCCTGCGGTAGTTGCGCGCAGCGAAAAAACGGAACCGGACGCGCGCGCCGGTGTCTAGTGCCCTGAACCCCACGGCGCTGCTTGCTCATCGCGAGCGCGCCGTTGTTCCGAGAGGATTGCTATGCGCTCCATGACCGGTGCGCGATGGGCGACCTGCGCCCTCGCCATGATGATCGCGATTCCGTTGACCGCGTGCGAGTCGGCCACCGCCGGCGGCAAGAAGTCACTCGATGACTGCACCTCGTTCGATCAGGTGGAGACGAGCGAGGAGGCGATGGATCTCACCATCAAGAGCACCTGCTCGATCCCGATCGACTGCACGGTGTCGTGGCGCGTGGTCTGCGCGCCCGAGTCCAAGAAGCGCCGCGCCACGCATCGCGGCAACGCGAAGATGTCGTTCCCGACGGTCGATACGAAGTCCACGCAGGCTTCTGCCGCTGTTTGCGGGGATGACCCGTGGGTCCTCGATTCGATCAACTGGGCCTGCGAGCCCAACAAGGACTGAAAAATTCCGACCGGTTAGCGCCTGCGACACACCGCTACGGCGGGACGAGGTGCATATACAGCACCACGTTAGATCCAAGACCTGCGTCCTGCGTCTGTAATCAGCACACGACAAGTAGAGCTGGTGGTGACGAAGAGCTGAGCACGAAGTCAGTGCCCAAGCGTGGGAATGCCTCCCCTTCGCCCCTCTCTGTTCGCTCGTCGCTCGGTTGATACACACGTAGTATAAGGACGCAGGATCAATGGTCGAACGCCAGGACATCGACGCGCTGCTCATCAGCGCCCTCTACGGCGAGCTCACGCCCGCTGAAGAGTCGCGTCTGGCGGCCCATCTCGAGTCCCATCCGGCCGACCGGACCGCGCTCGATGATCTGACCCGCGCTCGCGAGGCGCTCCACGAGAGCCGCATCCTCGCGTTCCACTACGAGCCGCCCCAGGCGATCTCCGCGCTGCTGATCCAGGAGGCCTCGCGCCGCGCCCCGAAGAAGGCGCCGCCCGAAGGGGAAGGCTGGTTCGCGCGCTTCGTGCGCTCGTTCGTGCAGCACCCCGCGATGGCCGCGGCCGCGATGATCGTCGTCGTGGTCGGCGCCGCGTCGCTCGTGTCGCGCAACTCCGACTCGCAGTTCGCGGACACGCCGCCCGTCGAGACCACGGCGAAGCAGCCTGCCGCCGTCGCGGCCGAAACACCGACCGCGGCACCCGAGACGGCGGTCGCCGCCCCGAGCGTCCCGACGGAGGGCCTCGACAACGCGGACCAGTTCAAGGTCGCTCTCGCCGACGAGCAGGCGAAGGCCGACAAGGGGCAGGCGGAGCTGAAGGCCTCGCCCGAGACCGATCCGAACGTCGCGTTCTATGCCGACGGAGCGTCCGATCGCGCCAAGGGCGGCGACTCGGCCGCGACCAAGGCGCCGACGAAGCCGACTCCGAACCAGGGCCTCGAGCTTCGCCGTCGCGATGCGATGCCGAAGGACTTCGAGGCAGCGGCGGCGCCCGAGCGCAAGCTCGAGCAACAGAAGCTCGTGGCGAAGGAAGCCGCGCAGCAAGAGGGCCAGTATCGCTACGCCGATCCAGCGCCACCTGCCGACGACGCGGGCAAGCGCGAAGCCGGCTACATCGGCGACGGCCGCACCGGCACCGGCACGAGCAGCTCGCGCGCGAGCGGCGGGGCGGCAGCGCCCGGCGCCGTCGCCCCGACGACGCCCGCCCCGACCACGACGTCGACCGCGCAGAACGCCGGACCGCGCACCACGACGGCTCCGCGCACGCAACCGCCTCCGCCGCCGAAGACGAATCGCCAGGAGATCGCGACGGACAGCTCCACGGGCGATGGAAAAGCGAAGGCCGCGAACGATCCGAACATCGCGTGGGCGAGAGATCAACACGCGGCGCTCGTGACCGCGGTGCGCGCGAACAACTGCGGACGCGCGGCGAACATCGCGCTCGCGATCGCGAACCGCGCGCCGAGCTACTACGCGCAGAACGTCGAGACCGATCGCGCGGTCAAGGTCTGCATCGCGTACATCAACCGCGAGCGCGAGAAGGACGCGGAAGTCCGCGCGTCACGCGCGAAGCGATCGCAGCTCAAGAACGCGGAGCCCTCGGCACCCAAGCGCGCCGCCGACGAGCCCGCTCGCCCGACCTCGTCCGACTCGGCGAAGTAGCTAACCGCGCATCCAGCGCGCGAGCTCGCGATCGGCGTCGCGTAGCGCCTCCGTCGACGGCGGCGGCAGGACCGTCGTCGCCTTGGTCGCCCAGAACAAAAGCGGCGCGACCCCGTCGCGGTGAAGCCGCAGGAGCGCGGCGGCCGCCTTGGCCGAGTACACACCGTCGAGGCGAGGGCTCGCGAACGCGGCGAGCGCGCGCGTGCTCTGCGGCGTCGGGTGCCCGTAGCCGGGGCCGAGCTCGCGTCCGTCGACGACGAGACGCGAGTGCAGCTCGCGCAGCGAGATCGAGACCCGCGGTCCGCCGAGCGCGGCGACCCGGTCGAGCGTCGCGCGCGCGAGGTTGGCGATGCGCAGGCGCGAGGTCACGGGCCACGGCGTGACGCGGACGCCGTGCAGGAGCGGGACGGGCCAGCGCCACGCGTTCGTCGCGTGCGCGAGCGCGATGCCCGCGAGGAGGCCGGCGGTGGTGCACGTGCTGCCGATCGCGACGACGATACGGCGCGGCGGTGGCGCGAGGCCGGCCGCGATCTGGTCCGCGAGCTCGAAGGCGCCCGCGAGCGCGCCGAACGTGCCGACGGTCGTCGCGCCGCCGGGAGGCATCACGATCGACGTTCGCTCGCGGCGCGCGAGCGCGTAGCCGCGAAACGGCACCTCGACGACGGAGCGGAGCCGGACGAGCGGGCAGCCGCTCGCGATCATCGCGCCGCAGTTCTCGATCGCCCACGGCGATGCGGGCTGTGGAAACAGGATCGCGCCCGCGTCGAGGCCCGCGGTGCGCGCGTGGAGGATCGTCGCGATCGCGTGGTTCGAGCCGTACGCGCCGATCGCCCAGATGCGCTTCGCGCCGCGCTCGCGAGCGTGGCCGAACCACACCTCGAGCGTGCGGAGCTTGTTGCCGCCGTAGACCGGGTGCGCGTCACCCTCGTGCTTGACCCAGACGGTGCGGCCGGCGATCGACAGCGGTGCGAGCGGCGTCGGCCAGTTGCCGAGCTCGACGTGCGGCACGCGCGCCGCGAGGCGAGGCAGGTGCCGGGTCAGGGCACGCATGCCGGATCAGTGCTTCTCGGGCACGAAGTCGGGCGGGTTGATGGCGGGGCCGTCACCGAACAGGAACGCCTCGCACTGCTCCTTGAGCACCTCGTGCGACTTCTTCTGCGTCAGGTCGAGGCGGTACTCGTTGACGAGCTTCTTCGAGTGCTCGATCCACTGCGTCCACGCCTGCGCGGAGATCGAGTCGTAGATGCGCTGGCCCAAGGCATCGTTGAACGGCTTGTAGGGGAGGCCGGGCAGGGTCTCCTTCAGCTTCACGCACGCAACCATTCGACTCATCGCGGCGCAGTGGACCAAGTTTCCCCAGCCTCGGCAAGGGCTGCGTGGTTCCGAGCACATGCGACGATTGGATCACGTACGTGACAGCATCGCTTCGTTTACCATCGCTGAATGGGACCGATCTGCCGCCTGGCTGTCACCGTTCTGTTGCTCGTAAGCGCGTGTGGAGATGATGGTGGCGGACTGTCGGACTACTACCCGGAGCTGCCGCCCGAGGGGGGAGCGCAGGGCGCGAGCGCGGGGGAGGTCACGAGCGTCGACCAGCTGGTCACGGGGCCCGCGCAGAGCGGGATCATCGGTGACTACTTCATCAAGAACGACGTCGTCACGTTCATCGTCCAAGCGCCGACGCGCGTGATCGGCGTGATCCCGCAGGGCGGCAACGTCGTCGACGCGGTGCTGACCGACGGCACGCGGCAGACCGTCGACGATCACTTCGGCGAGCTCGCGCTGATCTACAAGCTCGGCCGCACGTGCGAGCACGATCGGATCGAGATCGTGCGCGATGGCTCCAAGGGCGGGCCGGCGGTGCTCCGCGCGATCGGCAAGAGCGGCAACAACGACTTCATCAACATCAAGGCGATCGGCGTGTTCCGCGTCGACGCGACCGTCGATCCCGACATCATCGACGGTGTCGAGTGCGCGACGACCTACGTGCTCGCCCCCGGCTCGCGCTCGCTCGAGGTGCATCACTCGCTGTTCAATAACGGCCCCGACTCCGTCGACGGTCCGATGGGCACGATGGCCGACATCGGCGGCTACACCGACGCGTGGACCAACTCGCGCGGCTTCGAGCGCGCGGACATCTCGGCGATCACGACGCTGTCGAAGCCGTCGCCGATCGACTTCGTCGTCTATCAGGGGCCGGAGGTCGCGTACGGCGTGATCCCGCGGCACGACACGCCGACGACCCACACGCAAGCGCTGATCGCGGGCGTGTCGATCATGCTCGACGGCAACGACAAGCTGCTCGATATCCTCGACGAGGAGACGTACTTCCTCCACATGAAGAACGGCGCGGGCTACCTGCAGTCGTACGACCTCGTCGTCGGCAAGGACGCCGAGGACGTCGACGCCGTGCTCCGCACGGGCGAGACGATGGCCGACATCAGCGGCTCCGTGATGTACGACAACGGGACGCCCGCGGTCGGCGCGCGCGTCGGCGTGTTCGTCGACGGCAACAACAACGGGACGCTCGAACCCAGCGAGATCGATGACGACGACAACGGGACGCCGGACGACAAGGTGATCTCGTATCTCGACGTCGACGCGAACGGTCAGTACGCCGGGAAGATCGCGACGACGGCGGGCAACCTCCTGGTCCGTGCCTGGGTCAAGAACGTAGGCAAATCTCAGGTCGCCCCCGCGGCGGCATCCGTCAATCTCTCGATCCCCGCGCCGATCAAGGTGGACTACCAGATCCTCGATTTCGCCACGAACGCTCCGATCCCGGGGCGCTTGCTCGTGATCGGAGATCACCCGGCGTTCCCCGACGCGCGCGTGTTCGAGACGTCGGACCGCCTCGGCGACGTGGTGCAGTTCGCGCACTCGATCCGCGGCACGACGACCGACATCGGCGATGGCGCCGACCCGGCGCTGCTGCTCCCGGCCGCCGGCTCGTATCGCGTGTACGCGTCGCGCGGCACCGAGTGGTCGATCGACTCGCAGAGCTTGAACAGCACGACCGACGCGTCGCTGCAGTTCACGCTGCGCCAGGTCAACCCCGCCGATGGCTACGTCTCGAGCGACTGGCACGTGCACCAGGTCGGCTCGCCGGACTCGAACGTGCTCTCCGACGAGCGCATTCGCAGCGCGGTGTCGGCCGGCACCGAGGTGTTCGCGGTCACCGACCACGACTACGTCTCCGACCTCCAGCCGCTCGTCGAGCAGATGGGCCTCGCGCAGGTGTTGCGCGTGTTCCCGGGCATCGAGGTCACGCCGTTCTCGTACGGCCACTTCAACGCGTGGCCGCTCGAGCCCGATGACCTGTCGCCGAACAAGGGCGCGATCGACTGGGCGCGCGGTCGCGAAGGCTTCGCGATGGTCCCCGGCGAGATCTTCGCGGCGATGCGCGATCGCGGCGCGCGCATGGTGCAGGTGAACCATCCGCGCGAGATCGGGTTCACCGAGTTCCAGGGCGCGTGGTCGCGCGCGAACGTGAAGTTCGACTACGCGAACCGGACGATCTTCGGCGACTACATGAATGCGAGCACGCCGAACGATTGGCTGCGCCTGCCGGGCGAGTCGCTGTGGAGCGATCAGTTCTCGGGCCTCGAGGTGTGGAACGGCTTCTCGATCGCCGACTCCAACGGCGACGGCGTTCGCGAGAACCAGAAGCTCGATCGCGTGCTGCGCGACTGGCTGTCGATGCTCTCGCTCGGTCTGTTCGTGACGCCCGCCGGCAACAGCGACACGCACTACACGATCGCGGATCCGGTCGGCATGCCGCGCACGTACGTCCGCGTCGTCGACGACACGCCGTCCGCGCTGTCGAGCGGTGCGATCGTCGAGGACATCCTCGCGACGCAGACCGGCGCCAACTCGCGGCCGCGCGACATCGTCATCACCAACGGCCCGTTCATCGACGTGAAGGTCAACAACATGGCGGCGCTCGGTCGCGTGTTCACGCCGAACGGCGGCAACGGCCAGATCACGGTCGACGTCACGATCACCTCGCCCGACTGGGCGGAGTTCGACACGCTCGAGGTGTTCGCGAACTCGACGCCCGACGGTCTCACCAACGGCGGCCAGGAGACCACGCTCGTCCCGCTCAAGTGCTGGACGAGCCGCCCCACGGGCACGCTGATGGCCGCCGATCCATGCATGCGCGCCGCGATCGCGCCCGAGGCGATGAACGTCCAGCTGCAGAACGTGTCGGGCGGCGGCGGCTACCAGCGCTACGAGGCCACGGTCAGCGTGACGTTCGATGCCGACGACATCGGCGGGGCCACGCGAGCGGGCAAGACCGGCACCGACGCGTGGCTCGTGTTCCGTGTCCGTGGCGACCGCGCGGTCTTCCCGCTCCTCACGGGCTCCGGGGCCATCTCCGACACGACCCGTACGGCGATCATGAGCGGCAATGCCACACAGCTACGCACGGCACTCGCCGGCAAGGGCGTGCCCGCGGAGGCGTTCACCTCTCCTGTGTTCGTAGACTTCGACGGAGGCGGCTACCGAGCGCCATTCGCCCCGTAGCGAGCCACGGTTGTACAGACCACGTGACTGATTCGTTGCACTTAGTCCTAGCGTTAGGCTCACGGTCCCACGGCCAAGTGGCCGTGCTATCACTGATCCAAGGCACCCCCGCATGAAGCAATCCATCTGGGAGCTGATGAGCCACGGCGGCGGCGCGATGTACGTCGTCGTCGGGTTCTCGATCATCGCTCTGGCGGTGGGCATCGAGCGCGCGATCGCGCAGTGGAACTTCGTCGCCCGCGCCCGCGCTCTGGGCGAGACGGTCACGAAGGCCCTGTCCCGCGGCGCGGTCGAGGCCGGTCGCGCGGCGTGCGAAAATTCCCCGTCGCCGATCGCCGATGTCTTCCTCGTCGGCTTCGACAAGCACGGCAAGGCAAAGCCCGAGCACGTCGTCACCGCGGTCCACCGCGAGCGGATGCGGGTCAACCAGGACCTGAAGTCTCGCCTGTGGATGCTCGGCACCGTCGGCGCCACCGCACCGTTCGTCGGTCTCTTCGGAACCGTCGTCGGCATCATGACCGCGATGGACGACCTCGACCCCGAGTCGACCGTCAAGCTCGGCGAGATCTCCGGCCCGATCTCCGCGGCGCTGATCGTCACCGCCGCCGGCATCCTCGTCGCCGTCGAAGCCGTCATCCTCTTCAACTACTTCAGCCAGCGCGCGAACCGCATCGCCACCGAGATGAAGCTCCTGACGGACGAGTTCCTCGAGCTCCTCCTCGAGGCGCCGTCCGACTCGCAGCCGCGCAAGAGCAAGCCCAGCGACCCGGACCGCGATCGCGATCGCGACTCCAAGAGCGAAACCAAGCGCACGAAGGGCGACGACGATGGCGATCGGGAAGCTGCCTGACGCCGCCGACGAGGGTGATGACGGCGGCGAATCGATCTTCGCCGAGATCAACATCACCCCGCTGACCGACGTCTTTCTGGTGATGGTGATCATCTTCATGGTGAGCGCGCTCGCCGTGCAGGTCGAACGCAACGTCGAGAAGAAGCAACAGAAGCAAGAGGACACCCAGGCCGAGATCGAGAAGAAGTCCGGCATCAAGGTGAACCTCCCGTCCGGCGCGGCCCAGGAGATCGACCCGTCCAAGGCGTCCCTGGTGCTCATGATCCCGATCAACGGCCCGGTCGTCGTCGGTGGCAAGGCCATGACCGACGCCGAGCTCGACAACCTGTTCCGCGCCGCGTTCGCGCGCGACAAGAACACGCAGGTCGTGCTCAAGGCCGACAAGGGCGTGCAGCACGGCAAGGTCGTGAACCTGATGGAGCGCGCGAAGACCGTCGGCCTCACGCGCCTCGCCATCGGCACGAGCGGCGGCGGTTAGCGTCGTCGTGCATCGCTGATCGAGGCAACCTCGATAACCCGCAGCCGCGGTCGCACGCGATAGACGAGCGAGTATGGCGTCTCGGCGATGACGAAACGGCGCCGTCTATGTCCGATATCGATCCCGAGCTCGGGAAACGCCATGAGTTGGCCGAAGGCGCGCTCGAAGTGCGGTTCGAGTGATCCCACTTCGGGACGTGCAACGTTCCACCATTCGGACGCGCGTCTGATCTGCCGCATCACCCGCGGCGACAGCACGATCGTGTACTGCACGGTCTACTCGCGTTTTCCGAAGATCTGTTCGCGAGCGATCTCCCACGGGATCCCCTCCCCGCGGTCCAGCTCGGCCTCCGACTCGGCGAGCTCGGCTTCCAGCTCGGGAGTCATGATCAGCTGGCCCTTGTCGTCGAGGTAGACGATCGGCACCGGTGAGTAGTCTTTATCGTCAACCGTGATCGTCACGGAGGTCCCGTCAGGAAGGTCGACGTCGACCTTCCCGTTCTGGACCTTGCCCGTGAGCTTCATCGGTTTCAGCCTAGCACGCATGGTCAGTCGGCCTTCCACATGTCCGGGACGCGCTCATGACTTCGATGCCTCGATGATCATGAGCAGATCCGCGACGGCGGTGCGGCGATCGTACGGCACGACGCGTGGGATTGCGGCAAGGCCCTGGACGCGCGTGTCGTCGACGACGAGCAACACGCGGTCGATCCCGGCGCCTTCGTACCGCGCGAGCTTCGCCGTCAGGTACTCCGTGGTCGCGAAGCCGACGACCTCGACGAACCAACAGCGCGATCGATCGGGACGATCGGCCGGCGGCAGCGCAGCGACGATCTCGCGCGATGCGATGCTGTCGGCCGCATCGTTCATCTGCGCGGCGAGCAGCGAGGCGAGATCCGGGTACAGATCGTCGTCGCTCTCGTTCGCATCATTCGCACCATCCAGGTCGCGTCCGTTCACCGGCGCGCGGGTGTCTGGTGTGCTCGCGTCGGGTGCGCTCGGCAACGCTCTGGGCCCGATGACCTCGATCGCGAGATCGGGGAACAGGCGATCGCTGCCGTGCGCGATGGGGGTGGGGTCGCGCTCGACGAGCACGTGGCCCCGTCGCTCCATCGCGCTCGCGATCTTGGCCGCGATGCTCGGCTTGCCTCGCTCGGTGGCCGGCGCGGGCGGCAACAGCGCGGGAGACGCGATGCGCAGGGCGGCCATCCCGTAGCCGAAGTCCGCGTCGATCTCGACGACGAACCGCTCGAGCCCGGACAGCAGCGGCACGACCGAGCCGAGTGCGCGGCCGTAGACATGGGTCTGGTGGAACAGCGACAGCGGGCCGACGATGTCGATGACGGTGTGCTGGTCGCCGGGCACCTGGAGCGTCTGGGGGCGCTGGATCGGGCGGAGCTCGGTGCGGTCGAATGCGGTGCGGTCGAATGCGGTGCGGTCGAACGCGGGCGAGCTCGAGGACACGCGGACGAGGAGGCCGTAGCGGGCCGCCGTGCGGATCAGCGGGTGCGCGTTGCCCCACGCGTGGATCCGCACGTGCCGGGCGCGGCGCAGCGCGCGCTGGATGCGATCGACGTTGGCGTACGCGGCGAGCCGGGTCTCGTCGGGGCGACCGTCGGGCAGGGTGACCGGGCGCTCCTCGGCGAGATCGATCCACAACAGGCTCTCGATCTCCGACGGATCGATGCCGAGCTCGTCGCCGGCCCGCGCGAGCCGGTCAGCGCGCGCGGTGTCGTCGAGCGCGGGATGGCCGAGCACGCTCGCACGGACCTTGCGCGCGATCTTGGTTCGCTGCGCCTTGCCGTCCATCATGCGGCGCATCGCGCCGAGGATCGCGGCGACACGCGCTCCGCGGATCGGCGCGTGCTCCAGGCGCTCGCGAAGCACGCGCCATGGCTGGCCGAGGCAGCTCATCACGTGATCGACGACGATGGTGATCCACGGCAGATCCGTGGCGTCGTACAGGCGGACATCGGTGGCGTCGACGGCGTCGAGGGGGTCGGGCGCATCGCGATCGGGCGCATCGCGATCGGGCGCATCGCGGTCGGGCGCATCGCGGTCGGGCGCATCGCGGTCGGGCACATCGCGGTCGGGCGCATCGCCGATGGCGCTGCCGTGCTCGCGCGCGATCATGGCGCACCTCCGACCACGGCCTCGGTCATCGCGGCGCGGCGGCGAGTGACGTAGCCGACCTCGGTGGAGTCCTCGACGGCGAGCTCGTACACGCGCGCGCGCTTGCCGTCGCGCGGGCGCAGCACGCGACCGATGCGCTGCACGTGGCGGCGCGCGGAGGACGTGCCGCCGACGATGATCGCGACGTCGGCGTCGGGGACATCGATGCCCTCGTCGAGGACTTGCGACGAGACCAGCACGGAGATGTCGCCCGAGCGGAAGCGGGCGAGCGCCTGCGCGCGCTCGGCCTTGCCGATCTCCTGCGTGATCGGCTGGACGAGGAGCTCGCGCGCGATGGCGTACGCGGTCGCGTTGTCGCCGGTGAAGATCAGCGTGCGCCGCTCGGGGTGCAGCGACAGCAGCTGGCGGAGCGCGGCGCGCTTGCCGCGCGGGTACGACAGGATCGAGCGATAGGTCCGCCAGGAGGCGAGGGCGTCGCGGCCCGCGCGCGACTGGCGCGCGTCGCGCACGAACGCCTGCCACGATGCACCGCGCGAGACGCGCATGTACGGCGCGTAGACGGAGCTGAACCGCGCGCGATGTTCGCGGTAGAGCATGCGCTCCTCGCGCGAGAGGCGGATCGGGACGGTGACGAGCTGGTACTCGGACAGCGCGTCGCCGGCGAGGTCATCGATCGACAGGCCGTACACGACCGGGCCGACGAACCGCGCGAGGCGCTCTTTCATGTCGGGCTCCGTGGGTGGAGTGGCCGTCAGGCCGAGGCGGTACGGAGCGACGAGCATCTCGAGCACCTCGGTCGGGCACATCGCACCGAGGTGATGCGCTTCGTCGACGATGACGAGCCCGAACCGATCGCCGATGCGCGGAGCCCATCCGACCGCGGACGCGAACGTCGACACCGTGATCGGCGCGACCTGGTGCTCGCCATCACCGATGCGCCCGATCGGATACGACCACGCGGCCGCGAGGGTGCGCGACCATTGATCGAGCAGCACGCGCGTCGGGACGAGGACGAGCGTCGACACGGCGAGCTGCGAGATGGCCGAGATCGCCGCGAGCGTCTTGCCCGAGCCCGTCGGTAGCGCGAGCACGCCGCGGCGGCGCGCGGTCTCCCACGTCGCGATCGCTTCGTTCTGATACCAGCGAAGCGCGGGGATCGTCCACGTACCGGACAGCGGCGAGATCCGGGTCTCGTCCGATATTCGGACTTGCTTGTCCGCCAGTCGGACAATCAGAGACGCATAGTGGTGCGCTGGAAGTCGCCACGCGCACTGCTCCTGATCGCGAGTAGCTCCTGGAATCTGCGCGGGATCTTCGTCCGCAGACTCTGCTTCCAACACCAACGTTCCACGATCGAATCGAATACGCATGCGAGCGTGCGAAGCAACGGCTGTGCCGCCTGATCGCGTACGATGGGCGTGTGAGTGCAAACCCGATCGGCATCGTTCGCTGGACGCTGTCCGCGTTTCACGCGAACCCCGATCTCGGCGACGGCGAGCTGATCGAGATCCTCGAGGAAGCGGGCCTCCCGCACGCCGCGCGGGCCGTGATGATGCTGCCGCTCGCGTACGGTCGCCGCATCCTCGACGGTCTCGTCACCGTGACGCCGACCTACGTGGACGGCGATCGCGAGCTCGTCCTCGCCGACGATCCGATCTTCGCGGCCGCCGATCGCCTCGCCCGCAGCGAGGCCACCCGCGCAGACCTCGATCGCGTCGGCCTGCGCAGCTCCGAGGTCGACGCGGTCAACCAGGCGTTGCACCACGGCTCGAAGCCCGAGGACCTCGTGCTCTCGCCGCCGAGGATGCGCATCACGGAGCGCGAGGTCCCGGTGCACCCCGACGCGCAAGAGACCCTCGACGAGCTCGTGCGCGCGCACCACTCCACGCTCTCGCTCCAAGCGCGCGTGTTCCCGGGCCGCATCTCGAAGGGCCGCGTGCAGCTCCAGCTCGACGTCGTCGCGAAGGTCGGTGACCGCGAGCTGATCGAGTCGTTCGGCGGGTTCGCGACCACCATCCACGGCGCGCTCGGCGACACGATCAAGAAGTTCACCGGCGGCACGCTCCACGTGCTCCTCGCCACGCTCGATCGACGCGAGCTCGGCGGCGATCAGGTCGAGTGGGAACCATGGGGCGACTTCGACGCGTGTCTCGGCAGCGTGCTCCGCATGTGGAGCCCCGGCGGTCCACCGCACCTCTCCGAGTACCTCGACGCGCTCAAGCGCGAGCTGCTCGCGTCGAACCTCTCGCCGGACATCCACTGGGTGCGTACGTACCTCGCCACCGATGGCAGGGAGCAGCTCGGGCTCGACATGCTCGTCGACAACGATGGCTGGCCGCCCGGCCAGAAGCTCGCGCGCGAGTGGCCGTGGCCCGTCGCCGACGCGTACTACGCGATCCGCCACTTCTTCATGCTGATCCCGTCGAAGCGCGAGACGAACTGAGCCGGCCGTGATGTCGGCCTGATGTCGGGGATTCCCGAGGAGGTGCGTACAACCGACACACCGTCCCTGGAGGAATCGATGTCACGCATTCGCTTGGTTGGCTTTGTACTCGTCCTCGCCGCATCCGCCTGCGCCACCGATGGCCAAGGCGACGACGACGGCGGCATGGGCTCTGGCTCTGGCTCTGGCTCCGGCTCCGGCTCCGGATCCGGCAGCGGCAGCGGCTCCGGCAGCGGCTCCGGCAACTACGTCCCGGTCGAGGGCGTCTGGCACTACGCGGACTTCAACGTGACGTCGAGCAACTGCCCGAGCCTCATCGACGCGGGGCAGATCGCGGGCAACTTCGGCATCACGAACGCGACCGCCAACGGCTTTCACGTGATCCCCAACGACGGCACCGCCGAGTTCGACTGTACGCTCGCGAGCTCGGCGTTCGACTGCCCGAACCGCGCGGCGTTCTCCGAGAACGTCGGCGGCGCCCAGATCCTCGGCACGGCCACCGCCCAGGGCACGTTCTCGTCGGCCACGCGCGCGACCGGCACGCAGAACGGCCACGTCACCTGCACGGGCGCTGCCTGCGCCGCCATCGGCCTCTCGACGTGCGACTTCGTGGCGAGCTTCATCATCGCTCACGAATGAGGATGCGATGCCACGAGAAGCATTCTCTCGAACGATCCGCGAGCACTCGCAGCTGTCGACGCTCCGCGATCGCAGCGCGAGTCCGCGCGAGCCCGACCTGTCGGCAAACGCGTTTCACGCGCTGCGCGAGGAGGATCTGATCCACGCGCTCGACGCGCTCGCCGAGATCGTGGAGATCATCTGCGCGCCCACGTGGCGAGCGGACGGCCCGGAGCGTTCTCGTCGCCGTTAGAGCAGCACGCCGCCGCCGCTCGGAACACCCGCGTCGATCGGTGGCGGCGCGTCGGAGCCGGTGTCGGCCGGCGGCGGCTCGACGGGCAGCGCGACGCCGGTGGGCGCGGTCGATGTCTGCGTCTCCGTCGGCGGCATCGGCGGGAACGCGGTCTGCTCGCCGCTCGGGCCCGCGCGCAGCTGGTCGGCGAGCCTGCGCGAGTGCGTGGCCCACTCGCCGGCGTCGGTGTTCGCGCGCGGACGCTGGAGCGCGGCCGCGTCGAACTGCTTCGCGGCGTCGGTGAGGGCATCCGCGGCGGCGCGCAGGCGGGCCGAGGCGCGCCAGTAGGTGACATCGCCGAGGAGGCGCTCGAGGTCCTCGCGCTTGGTGATGCGCTCGTTGTCGGAGCCGAGCCATCGCGCGACGAGCAGCGCTTGCTTGAGCGCGGCCTCGGCTTCGTCGACCTTGGCGACCGGATCCTCGGGGCCGGCGGCCGACGTCGGCGTCGAGGTGCCGCCGCGCCCGCCGACGAGCTTGGTCGCGCGCTCCTCGAGGAGCTTGCCGAACCTGGCGGCGAGCTCGGCCTTGTTCTTCGTCTCGAACGGCGCGCACGGGGCCTCGGCCGGAATCTTCAGCGGCTTCCACTCCGCGCCGTCGAGCGAGGTCTCGCCCCACGGCGGGAACGACCGGCCCTGGAGGAGCACCACGCGATCGGCCTCGCACGCGATGAGGTAGCGCTCGCTGTTCGAGCGGCCGACGAGGATCATCGAGGTGATGCCGCCGCCGATCACGATCGCGAGCGCCGCGACGAGGAGCCACCAGCGGCTGCGCGGGCGATCCTCGTCGTCGGCGACGTCGTCGTCGTCGGCCGAATCGCGCCGCTTCTTCTCGGCCTTCTTCTTTGCCTTCTTGTCGTCGGGGATCAACGTCGCGCCGACGGCGTCGCGTAGCTCGTTCTCGTCGTAGGTCGTGGGGACCAGCCCGGGCTCGACGACGACCGAGGCGGGCGCGGGCGCGGCGAGCGCCTCGGGGGCGGGCGCGCGTTGCTCGTCGGGATCCGGCGTGAAGAGCGGCGCCGGCTCGTCGGTCGCGGGCGGGTCGGGTGGCGCTTCGTAGGCGGACGCGTCGAACGGCGCGATCGGCGCGTCGTGCTCGCCGCTCACGCGTGGCGTGAACGCCGTCGGCGGAAGCGGCGCGGCCGCCGGGGCTTGCTCCGGCACGTGCGTTGGAGCGCTCGGCTCGCGCGGGGACTTCGTCGTCGGGCCGGTCAGCGTCTCGGGCAGCGGCAGCGGCGCGAACGGATCGGGCCGGGGGGGCTTCTTGCTGTCGTCGGTCACGGGGCCACCTCGACGCGATTGCGTCCGCGGTCCTTCGCGCCGTAGAGCGCGGTGTCGGCGCGGTCGATCAGGTCCGCCATCGGCTCGTTCAGCCGCCACTGCGCGATGCCGACGGAGATGCGCAGGATCAGCGCGAGCCCGTCGCCGATGTCGAACGCGCGCTCGCACACGCGCTGGCGCATGCGCTCGCCGACCTCCCACGCGCGGCCCGCGTCGGCCTTGGGCAGCACGACGAGGAACTCCTCGCCGCCGTAGCGCACGAGCAGGTCGCCGGTGCGGATCGCGCTGCGCAGGCGGCGCGCGACCTCGGCGAGCACGACGTCACCCACGCCGTGGCCGTACTGATCGTTGACCGCCTTGAAGTGGTCGACGTCGACCATCGCGACGCTGAGCGTGCGGTCGCGATCGATCGCCGCCTCGATCTCTTGCGGCAACCGCTGCATCAGGAACTCGCGGTTGAACGCGCCGGTCAGCGGGTCGGTCACGGCGACGCGGTGCAGACGCACGTTCTCGATGTCGAGCGCGATCGTCGTCGAGATGAACCGCACGAGCTCGAGGTGCGTCGAGTCGAACGCGCTCGGCTTCTCGCTCGTCGCGGTCACCACGCCGACCCGCTCGCCGCGCGCGATCAGCGGCACGCAGATCATCGACGCGATCGGCGTCTGGTTCGCGGGGAGCACGACGAACCGCGCGTCCTTCGTGACGTCGTCGATCAGCGCCGACGTGCCGCGCTCGACGACCCAGCCCGCGACGCCCTCGCCGACGGCGAAGGACAGCGTGTGCATGCGCTCCGTGCGCAGGCCGTACGCGGCCTTGGCGAGCAGGCGCTTGCGGTCCGCGTCGAGCAGCATCACCGAGCACGCCTTCGCGTCGATCAGCTGACAGATCAGCTCCGCGATGCGCGACAGAAGGATCCCCGGATCGAGATCGGAGCCGATCAGCTTTCCGATCTCGAACAGCGCAGCGGGGAGCTTCTCCAGCGCGTCGGTGGTGAGGCCCACTAGGCTCCTTGGACGAATCCGATGAACGGCAGATTCCGGTATTGCTGCGCGATGTCGAGACCGTACCCGACGACGAACTTGTTCGGGATCGTGAAGCCGAGGTAGTCGATCTTCACCTCGCGCTCGCTGCGCTCCGGCTTGTGCAGCAGGGAGGCGAGCTTGATGCTCGCGGGCCGCCGCGTCGCGAGGTTCTCGAGCAGGTAGTGCACCGTGTGCCCGGTGTCCACGATGTCCTCGACGACGATGACGTGCTTGCCCTCGATCGGCCGCGAGAGGTCCTGCGTGATCTGGACGACGCCGGACGACACCGTCGCGTTCCCGTACGAGCTGATCCCGATGAAGTCCATGTAGATCGGCAGCGCGACATGACGCGCCAGGTCGGCCAGGAAGATCACCGAGCCCTTCAGGACGCCGATCAGCACCACGTCGGCGCCGGAGGGTGCGCCCGCCAACAGCGGTGCGTACTCCGCGGTGATCTGCGCACCCAGCTCTGCGACACGCGTGGCAATCGCGTCCGCGCTGATCAGCTCGGCAAACGGGTCAGTCGTTCGGTTCCAGGGAGGTGGCGACGCGGCCATGACTCCAGTCTATCAGGTACAATGATCGCGAATGGTCGCTGTGGTGCCCGATCTCGACTCGCAGCTCGGTCAGCTGTTGGGTGAGACGACGACGGAGATCGACGTCCCGCGGAAGAACCGGGTGTTCTGCAATCGGAACCTCCGTATGGACACGATCGAGATGATCGGGTTCGACATGGACTACACGCTCGCGCTGTACCACCAGGACAAGCTCGAGCAGCTGTCGATCGAGCTAACGCTGCGAAAGCTGATCGAGAAGCACGGCTACTCCGAGGACATCCGGAAGCTGACCTACGATCCGAAGTGGGCGATCCGCGGCGTGATGGTCGACCGCAAGCTCGGCAACGTCTTCAAGCTCGACCGCCACAGCCACGTCGGTCGCTGCTACCACGGCTTCCGCGAGCTCACGCACGACGAGCGCAAGGCGATCTATCGCAACGAGAAGCCGAACCTGTCCGACGATCGCTGGGAGTGGATCGACACGCTGTTCGGTCTGCCCGAGGCCGTCATGTTCACGACGATGGTCAACTGGGCCGACAAGCGGACCGGCACCGTCGACTACGACAAGCTGTTCGGCGACATCCGCACCGCGATCGACGAGGCGCACCGCGACGACACGCTGAAGTCCGTCATCAAGTCGGACCTGCCGAGCTACATCGTCAAGGATCCGCTGCTCGGCGAGACACTGCACAAGTTCCGCAGCTCCGGCAAGAAGCTGTTCCTGCTGACCAACTCGCTGTTCGACTACACGACCGTCGTCATGAGCTACTTGCTCGACGGCGAGCGCAAGGCGTATCCGTCGTGGCGCAACTACTTCGACATCGTGATCGTCGGCGGCGCGAAGCCGGCGTTCTTCAACGAGCTGCGCCCCTTCGTGCAGGTCGATCAGCAGACGATGCAGCCGATGCAGAACGGCGAGATCAAGCATCTCTCGCGCGACAAGATCTACCAGGGCGGCAACGTCGTGGCGTTCGAGCAGATGACCGGCGTCCGCGGCGAACAGGTCCTCTACATCGGTGACCACATCTACGGCGACATCCTGCGGCTGCGCAAGCAGCACATGTGGCGCACCGCGATGGTGCTGCAGGAGCTCGAGCGCGAGATCAGCGTCAGCGATCGCCTCGAAGCGCAGATCCAGGATCTCGAGCTGCTCGATCGACGCCATCGCAACCTCGAGAGCGAGATCGACTACCAGTCGCTGCGCCTCAAGAAGATCCAGCGCCTGCTCGACGACGAGAGCACGGCGGCCAGCCTGCGCGCGCGCCTCGAGGAAGAGCGACGCGTGACGCGCGCGAGCGTCGAGTCACTTCGCGATCGCGCGGGCCTCATGGACGCCGAGGTCGACTCGCTCGAGGCGCGCATCGATCGCGCGTACAACTCGCACTGGGGCTCGTGCCTGCGCGAGGGCAACGAGAACTCGCGGTTCGGCGAGCAGGTGAACGACTACGCGGACCTCTACACGTCGCGCGTGTCGAACTTCGGGCCGTACTCGCCGTTGCGCTACTTCCGCGCGCCGCGCCGCCCGATGCCGCACGAGGTCTAGCTGCGGACCGCGTACCAGAGCTTGCCGGTGCCGTCGCGATCCGACCAGAAGATCATCACCTTGCCGTCGGGCGATAGCCACGGGTCCTGATCGGTCTGCGGCGAGTTGATGTCGGGCACGCGAACGGGCGCGTCGAACGGCACGGTCGCCGAGGCGCGCGTCGCGCAGTAGATATCGACCCCGGCGCTTCCGGACCGGTTCGAGGCGAAGCAGACGGTCAGCTTGTTGCCGCTCAGGAACACGTCGCCATCGTTCTCGATGGAGTTGAGCTCGATCGCGGGGCTCGGATTCGACCACGCCGCCGACGACGGACTCGGCCGCTTGCTGACGTAGATGTCCGATGCGCCGGCGAGCGGGGCGCGCGTGAAGTAGACCATGGTGCGATCGTCGGACATGGCCGCCGCCTGATCGTGATCCGTCGTGTTGATCGCGCCGAAGTCGTCGGGCGCGGTCCACGTCATGCCCGATGAGTCCCACGCGGACAGATAGATGTCGTTGTTGCCGATCAGCCGGCCGAACGTCATCGTCAGGCCGTCGCTCGTGACCTCGGGCGTCGTCTCGGCGCTCGTGTTTGGCGAGAGCTCGACGACCTCTTCGGCCGGGCCGAACGCGACGCCGGTGCTCGGGCGCGACGCGTGGAAGATCTCGCCGTTCTGCTCGAACCAGATCTGCAGCATGTCGCCGGTCAGCGTCGGATCTTCGGCGCCGATGAAGCCGAGGACCTGCGGCGGCATCCACGTCGTCACCGAAGAGCCGTCGGTCATCGGGGCATCGATCAGCGTCATGTCGTCCGCTCCGATGTCGCCGTCCGAGCCGCTACCGCTGCCATCGCTGCCCGTGGCATCGATGCTCGTGCCCGTGCTCAGCGAGAAACCGCACCCACCGAGCACGACCAGCAATGCGGCACGAACCGACCGGAGCACGAATCGACCTTACCGCGAATCGCGCGGCAGGTTCGTCGGCGGAGTCACATCGAGCCATCCGGCGAGCACCGTGGCGATCCGGACCATCTGAATCGTCGTCGTCGTCGCACCCGTCGCACGGGCATGCGGAGCGCGGCCGAACGGCAGCATGATCACCGGGACCTCACGGTCGTAGAGGTTCCACGAGCCATGCGAGGTCGCGACGGGCTCGTCGGGGTCGGTCATGATCCAGCCCGGCGCCGGCAGGTAGAACAGATCGCCGGCGCGCTCGGGATCGAGCATCGCGCAGATCGCGAAGGCATCGCCGGTGCGCTGGTCGCAGTTGCCGATGAACGTCTCGACACGATCCGCCATCGCGATTCCGGGCTGCGCGCGCAGCGCGAGCAGGATCTTGTGCACGGCCTTCGCCCGGTCCTTGGGCGGCTTCGCGAACAGCGCCGGCGTGAGGAACACGAACGGATACTTCGCGCTCGCCACCCACGCGCCGCTGCCGATCTCGGTCGCCGCCGCGGCATTCGCGATCTTCTCGAGGGACTCGGGTGTCATGCGCCCGCCCTTGATGCGCTCGGGCAGCGGGCTCGCGCCGTGATCGCTCGTGACCAGCATCGCCCACTGCTCCGCGCCGACCTTGGCATCGAGCTGCGCGAGGAACGCACCGATCGCGGCGTCGAGGCGGAGCCACATGTCCCAGCTCTCCCACGACTCGTGCCCCCAGCCGTGCCCGACGTAGTCGTGCGCGGACAGCGAGACGATCAGCAGGTCCGGCGTCGCGTCGGCGCCGAGCTGTTCGCCATCGATCGCGGCGAGCGCCGTGTCGAGCACGAGCTGGTTGCCGAGCGGCACCGCGTAGACCGCATCGGCGGGGTCCTTGTTCGTCGCGAGCGAGTGCGGGAACGTCGGCCCGAAGTTCTTCTCGCCGACCTCGCCGACCTGAGCGTCGACGGTCCCCGAGAGATGCGCGAGCTTCGCGGCGTCGAGCGGCGTCCACACGTCCCGCAGGTGCGGCGCGATCGGGTTCGCCTTGTTGTAGGTGGCCAACCACGGCAGCGACTGGTTCGACGTGAACGCGACGCTCTTCTTGTCGTACCAGATCGCGGTGCCCGCGTGCCCGAGCGGCAACAGCGCGGCGCGCGACTTGAGCGAGACCGCGACCGCCTTCGCGCCCGTGCCCGCCGCGGCGATCGCGTCGCCGAGCCCCGGCACGCGGAGCCGCTTCGCCGTCGGCTGATCGCCATCGACGCTCGGGACCATCTTGCTCGTCGTGCGATCGAACCACTCGTTCGCGACGATGCCGGAGTGATACGGCGGCTCGCCGGTGCCGAGCAGCGCGTGGCCGGGCGAGGTCAGCGTCGCCGGCGTCGGGTAGAGGCCGACGTGCCAGTCGCCCTCGCGCAGCAAGCGATCGAAGCCCTGCGTCATCGCGGGCGCCTTCTGCGCGAACGCCCACTGCGGCAGCTGATCGATGATCAGCAGCACGACGAGCTTCTTCGGCCCCGCGTACGGCGGCTTCACGCCGGCGCTCGGCTCGACGGGCGGCGCCGGCGGTGTCGGCGTCGCGCGCGGACACGCGGCGAGCAACGTCATCACGAGCGCGAGGAGCCGGGTCACTCCTCGACACTAGCGCGCCCCGGTGACGCTCGCGTGACGTTCAGGCTAGCGATGCCGCTGAGAGGTGGTGGCGATCAGCCGAACAGATTGAACAGGAGATCGACGAGCGCGCCGCCCGACGAGTTGTACCCGCGGCCGCTGTTCTCGAACGCCGACGTCGAGGAGCGCGACGCCATCATCGCGGCGAACTGCGCGTTCTGCTGCTCGCGCTTCGCATCCTCCTTCATCTTCGCGAGCTCCTTCTTCTGCGCCTGCTCGAGGCCGCCCTTCATCACGAAGTCGATCACGCGCGGGAGCTCGCCCGTGTCGAAGAACGCGCCGTGCGCGCGGCACACGTCGATGATCACGCCCGAGCCGGCGCTGAACAGGCGGCGGTTCATGATCGTCGAGCAGATCGGACACTTCACGTACATCCTCTGGCCCGCGCCCGGGACCGGCGACGTCGCGGCCTGCGTCGGCAGCGCGCCCATGATCGCCTCCGCCCGAGCCTGCTGGCGATCGGTCACGACGCGCTGCACGGCGACGTGATCGAGGAAGATGCCGTGACAGCTCGGGCACTCGTCGATCACCATGTCGTCGACGCGCCGCCCGTGCATCGGCGTGAGCGGGCAGCGCGGACAGATCCGCTCCGTGGTCGCTCCGACCGCCGCGATGCCGAGCTCCGTGCCGCACTCGGGGCAGTGCTTGTGCCCGTGAAACACGCGCGACAAGCAGCGCGGACACGCCTTCAGGAGCAGGTGGCTCGCGCAGTGGTCGCATGACTTCGCCGTCGGGGCGACACCGGCGCCGCAGTGGGGGCACGTGAGCAACCCGGCCTGACTCGCCGCGGCGGCAACCATCCGCGCCTCGAGCACGAGCACCGTGCCGCAGCGGCAGCGGAACTGCTGGCCCGCCTTGTGACCCGTGACGTCGTAACGACTATCGCAGCCGGTGCACGCGAGAATCATGTCGGTCCATGATGAGGTCGCCTCGCACGGCATGCAACGGTGCTTCTCGTCGACAACGCGCTGATCCGCGCCTCGCGAGGACCCAAGGCGGCCCTCGCCGCGCGTGTCAGCGGTCCTGGATCGAGAACGTGCGCGTCTCGGCCACGTAGCGCCGCCCGACCGCGGTCGCCAGCGCCTGCTGGTACAGCGCGACCTGCGCCGCGTTGAGCTTGCCCTTCAACCGCTGCGCGTAGATGACCTCGTAGAACGCGTCCGGGTGCACCTCGACGGTCACGCGCGCCTGCGTCGCGCGGCGGGTGTTCTTCCACGCGCGGGCGATCGATCGCGTCTCGCCCGGCGGAATGCGCGTGTCGCTCGTCTCGTGCCACGCCTTGCCGTCGAAGTAGATGCCGCGCTTGATCGCGTACGTGCTGCTCGCGACGAGCGCGCCCTTCGCGTCGAGGAGCTCGATGGTCACGTGCACCGCGGGCGTCGGCGTCGTCGGCAGGTAGTGCCCCGCGCCGACGTTGACGATCTCGGCGAGCACCGTCGTGGTGTCCGCTTTGCGGACAGCATGCGCGAAGAGTTCGAAGCCCTGACGGAACGTCTCGCGATCGTGGATGCCCTTGAACGTGTGCTCGCGGTTCGGCATGTGGCAGTGCTGGCACTGCACGCCGCGCTTCATGTACGGCCCTTCGAGCCACTCCTTGTACGTGTTGAGCAGCGGCTTGCCGTTGACCGCGGTCCGCGGCGGCAGCTGGTGACACGTCATGCAGAAGTCGCCGCGCTCGTAGAGCTCCAGCGTCTGCAGCGGATAGCCCGGCAGCGGCAGAAGGCTCGGCGAGACGTTCGGCGGTCCGTGCCGCGTCCACTGCCGCACGTGACAGCCCGCGCACTGGATGCCCTCGCTGCGCAGCGCGAGGTCGGTCGCCTGCTCCGCGAGCGGCGCGTGACAGCGCCGGCACGACGCGGCTTCGTTCGGAGGCAGCGCGTGATCGATCTGCCCGAGGAGGCCAGGCCCCGCCGCGAGCGAGTGGATCGATCCCGTCCACTCGGTCACCTGCTTCGCGTGGCAGCGCCCGCACTGCTTCGCCGACAACGAGGCCTGCGCGGGAGCCAACGTCGACGGAGGCGGCCCCTGCGGTGCGACGGGCTGGCCGAACACGACGGCCTCCGGCCCGCGCCCCGGCCACGTGCCGGCCATGATCCGCGCGGCGCGATCCAGCTCGATCGACGCCGCGTCGAGCGCGCTGCGATCGCGCCGCCCCCGCGCGTCATACGCGCCGCCGCGATCGCCGATCGCGAGCACGTGATCCGCGAGCGCCCAGATCTGCGCGTCGGTCAGCGTGCCCGCGTATCCGGGCATCGACGTCCCCGACAGCCCCGTCGCGATCGACATCGCGATCGCCTCGCGCCGCGCGGCGGGGGTATCGGTCGCACGCGGTCGGCGAACGGGAGTCCGCGTGAGATCGTACGGAGGCATCGACGCGAGCGAGGTCTTCGGCGACGAGGTGGAGGCTGGCGTGCTCGATGGCGCGTTGATCGCGGCCGGGCCCTGACCCTTGCCGTCGTCCCCGTGGCACGAGACGCAGCCGTACCGTCTCCACAACACGGCGCCCTCCTCGGCATCGACCGCGGGCGGTGCGCCGAGCGAGACCCGCGTCGATGTCGAGCGGAGCTGCGCGGGCGCGAAGGACTTCACGACGGCGACGAGCTCGTCGAGCTGCGCCGGCGCGAGATCGAACGCGTGCATCGACGTGCTCGGCGCGCCGAAGCGGATCGTCGTGCGTAGGTCTTCGTCCGTCGGTGGTTCGCCGATCGGCGTCGACCGCCACTTGTAATCGCCGAGCGAGAAACTCCGGGGCCGGCCCCACGTGTACGGCGCGGCGGGGCCGAGGCCATCACCGTCGGCGCCGTGACACGCGACGCACAGTCGATCGTAGAGCGACCAGCCAGGCAGCGCCCGCGGCGAAGGTTGGGCCGCGGGCCACGTCCACGCCGCAACGGCGATAACACCGGCCGTCACGACGAAGATCTTCACGCCCAGCACTGCCGGAGGCTGCCGCATCGCATTTCGTAACGCCAGGGCCGTGAACCAGGTGCGTTCGGCCCTTGTCGTCAAGGGGGGGCATGACATATCCACGTCAGATGATCCGCACGAAAGTCTTGGGGCTCGGAAGCTTCGTTCCCGACCGCGTCGTCAAGAACGAAGAGATTCCGTTCCTTAACGACAAGCACGTTCGTCAGGAAACGCAGCAGAGCGAGACGAGCGACGAGTGGATCCAGCGGCGGACCGGCATCAAGGAGCGCCGCTACGTGACGGAGGGGACGGCGACCAGCGATCTCGCGTTGCAGGCGGCGAAGCGCGCGCTGGCGGACGCGAACATGGAGCCGCACGAGATCGACTGCATCATCCTCGGGACACTGTCGCCGGACATTCACTTCCCGGGGACCGCCGTGTTCCTGCAGCAGAAGCTCGGGATCGCCGACCGCGGCAACTGTGCGTGCTTCGACATCCGCCAGCAGTGCAGCGGCTTCATCTACGGCATGCAGATGGCGGACGCGTTCATTCGCACCGGCATGTACAAGCGCATCCTGCTCGTCGGTGCCGAGGTGCACAGCCACTCGCTCGACTACTCGACGCGCGGCCGCGACGTGATGGTGCTGTTCGGTGACGGCGCGGGCGCGATGATCCTCGGGCCGATGGAGACCGACGATCCGAAGGCGGGCATCGTGTACACGAGCGCGCACGCGGACGGTAACGGCGCGATGAGCCTCTACCTCAAGATCTTCGAGATCGACAAGGCGCCGTACATCGACTACGACGCGCGCAATTTCGAAGAGAACATCATCAAGTATCCGCAGATGGACGGGAAGCGCGTCTTCCTCAACGCCGTGCGCGGCATGGTGATGTCGACGAACACGGCGCTCGCGAAGACCGGGATGACGTGGGACGACATCCAGTGGTTCGTGCCGCACCAGGCAAACCTCCGCATCAACGAGAAGGTCGTCGACGTCGCGAAGATCCCCGTCGAGAAGGTGCTGAACTCGATCGAGCTCTACGGCAACACGACGGCGGCGACGGTGCCGCTCACGATCGATCACTGGCGTCAGCAGGGCAGGGTGAAGAAAGGCGACCGCGTGCTCTCGAGCGTGTTCGGCGCCGGCTTCACCTGGGGCGCCGCGATCTTCACGATCTAGTTGGTCGTTCGGACATCGCACATCGGGTCGGGCGTCACCTGACACGGCGCGTGACGAACGGATCCGCTGGCTAGTCGAGTTGCGCGCCGGGATAAGGCCGCGTCACAACTCGCTGCCGATCGGGCACGAGCGCTGCAACCTCGCGGGACCATGCGCCTGCGCCGAATCAGCCTCGCACTCTTGACGGTTCTTTGCGCCTGCACGCACGAGGACGACAAGGCTCCCGGCGAGTGGACGCCCGGCAAGGGCGACGGTGCCTTCGAGCTCGTCGAAGCGGGACCGGCGCCCGTCGGCGGAACGATCGACATCGCGCTCGCGTCGCGCGTGCCTGCGTATCGCGTCGAGTCGTATGGCGACATGAAGCTGTCGATCGACGTGAAGGGCAAGGGCGACACCGACGCGTACGTGATCGTCGAGGGTCCGCTCCCCGACAACGGCGATCGCCTCGCGGTCGGCGCCGGAGACGTGCTCGCGGAGGACGACGACGCGGGCTACGGACGCAACGCGAAGCTCGAGGTCACGCTCGCCAAGCCGGGCGTGTATCGCGTCATCGCCGGCACGTTCGATTCGCTCGGTGTCGGCGATCCCGCGACCGGCGAGATCGAGCTCGGCGTCGCGTGCTCCGCGAAGTGCACCCGTCCCGGCATCGATCAGAAGACGTTCGTGCGCGGCTTGCAGCAGCAGTCGGGCGGCGCGTTCGCCGAGATGGCAAAGGCCGAGCTCGCCGCGCTCGTGCACGAGCCGGCGGCGGCGGCGGCGCTCGGTGCGCAGCTCGACGCGATCCTGCGCGATCCGGATCTCGCGGGACTCGAGCGGTTCCCGACGATCCCGCTCGCCCAGCTGCCGCTGATTCGTCCGGCGCTCGGACAGATTCCGACCGAGGCGCCCGAGCCCGACAAGGTGATCACGGGTGATCTCGCGACGCTGCTCGGCGACTGCAAGGCGGTGCGCGCGATGCCGGCGCCGCTGGACGCGCGCCTGCCCGGCGTCGGCTACGGTCACTTCCCGAGCCGCGAGCTGTCGCCGTGCCAGTACGCGCACGCGGACAAGCTCGCCGGCGTGTTGACGTCGCTCGCCGCGGGCAACGGCTCGTCGGTGACCTTCAAGGGCAAGACGATCGCGACGCCGCGCGAGCTGTTCGCGGCGCTGATCGAGAGCGGTCACACGATCCGCGTCCGCAACGAGCGCATGTACGCCAACTTCCTGTCGGCGACGATCGGCGACAACGCGGACCTCATCTGGCCCGTGTGGATCGACACCGGCATCCGCCTGTCGGACGGCTCGAGCTTCACGGTGCCCGTCGGTCACAGCCACCACGCGTGGCAGATCAGCGGACCGAACGTGAACACGCGCGTGATGTTCTATCTGGGCGTCGACGGCGCGGGCTTCTTCGGCCAATCGTCGCAGCGCCCTGCGTGGTCGGGGATGACCACGCAGTCCGACGTCACCGTCGCGAGCGGCGGCGACACGCAGTATCTGCTCGCGACGCTCGACGCCGCGGCGACGTACCTGCGCCGCACGCGCGTCGAGCGCACGACCGTTGCGCAGGGGATGCCGGCCGACGGGTACGGCTTCGTCGGTGTGTGCAACGACTCGAACGCGATCATCGAGCTCGCGACGAAGGGCACGGTCTCGGCGTTTCCCCTGCTGCGGGCCAAGTCGCTCGATAGCGCACCCGATCTCGGCGACGGCCTCGACATGACCGTGAAGTCGTTGCCCAATGACGGCGACGGCATCGCGGATGCGCGCGATGCGTTGCGCCGCGCCGTGGCCATGCAGCCGTTCCCCGACGGCTCGCCGCTGATGTGGGATGCCGCACTCGGCGCCCAGATCGCGACCGCTCGTCGTGACCTAGGTAATTGATTTTCTCGGCGTCGACGGCGATCCTGTCGATGTGAGGGCAAACAACCGGCTGCTGGCCGTCGGCGTCGTCGGCGCAGCGGTGATCGTGGCCTGTGTCGGCCACTTGACCCTCTCGGAGAGCGAGCAGCGCGCGATGTCGTATCCGACGTCGGCGAGCGCGGGCAGCGTCATGGTCGGGCAGTCGGGGACGACGCCCGCGATCGTGTTCTCTCCCGCGACCGAGCTCGACAACGACACGATCATGTCGGTCACCGAGAACTGCGGGAACTGGGCGTTGAACCTGAAACCGCTGCCGGCCGACGTGTATTGCGACGCGATCAGCGCCGAGGTCGGCGGCAGCGGCTACGGCAGCGGCAGCTGCGTTCCGTACACGTATTCGTTCACCGCGACGTTCACACCGACGGGGCCGGGGTCGAGCAGCTGCCCCGTCACGGTCACGTACACGTCGAATACGGGCGGCGGCTCCGGCTCGGGCAGCGGCTCCGGATCGGGCACCATCCAGACGCTGCTGATCACCCTCAACGGCACCGGCGTCGCGCCGGCCTACGCGCTGTCGATGAGCCCGCCGAACAACTCGACGCTGCAGTTCACGGACATCCCGATCAACAGCGCGAGCACGCCGCAGAAGATCACGATCACGAACACCGGCACGTCGTCGATCACCGCGATGGGCGCGCACTCCAACATGGCGGCGTTCCCGCTCACGGCGCTGGCGGGCGCGAGCTTCACGAGCCAGACCCTGGCGATGGGGCAATCGGCGAGCTACGAGGTCTCGTGCGCGCCGACCGCCGCGCAGCAGTACACGGGGACGATCACGTTCCGGACGAGCCAGGCGCAGGGAAACATCACGCGCACCGTCAACCTCAACTGCAACGGCATCACGTCGGATCTCGTGATCGATCCGAACCCGGCGAGCTTTCCGCGCAGCACGCTCGTCGGTCAGCCGCAGGACCTCGCGATCCAGATCACCAACAACGGTGCATCGACGGCATTCACGGACGTGCACCTGATGTCGGGTGGCGAGGTGACGATCACGCAGCAGCCGACGTCACCGCTCGCCAACGGTGCGCAGACGACGATCGTGCTGCACTACACGGCCGAGACGGAGCGCGAGCTCGGCCGCATCGACAACCTCGTCATCACGCACACCCCCGGCGGTACGCGAACGGTGGCGATCAACGCGGAGGCGCTCGTCGGCGAGATCGGCGTCACGCCGGCGCTCGTCGATTTCGGTCCGGTGTGCCCCGGCAGCGAGAAGACCGCGGACCTCATGGTGTACGCGACCGCGTCGGGCCCGGTGAACCTGACGAGCATCACGCAGCCGGGCGCGCCGTTCTCGATCAGCGGCACCGGCGGGCTGCTCGAGCCGAACCACGGCAACATCATCTCGCTGACGGCGCGCGTGACCGCGCAGGCGGCGGGAGAGCTCGGCGATTCGTTCACGCTGAACACGAACCTGCCCGGTGCGGCGGCGATGCACGAGGTGCAGCTGCAGGGCGTCGCGTTGCCCGCGGGCGTGACCCCGACGCCGAACCTCGTGCACTTCGGGCCCGGGCGCATCGGCTCGCCGACGACGGCGAAGAAGATCACGATCTCCAACTGCGGCAGCAGCGCGCTGCAGATCACGGGCGCGCGCATCGAGGGCCCGACCGCGAGCGAGTTCACGATCGTCGGCCCCGAGGATCCGCTGCAGAGCATCCCGACGATGGGCGAGCTCGAGTTCCTCGTCGTCATGAACCCCGTCACGACGGGCACGAAGCTCGCGAAGCTCGTCGTCGAGTACGAGGGCGGTGTCGCCGAGACCGACCTCGATGGCAATGGCTTCGGGATCGACACCGACGAGGGCGGCGAGAAGACCACCTACTACACTTGCAGCGCCGGTGGTGCCGGCGGCTTGCCGATCGCGCTCGCGCTGCTCGTCATGCGCCGGCGCCGCCGCAGATAGCCGTGCGCTGGGTCATCGAGAGCTGGGCGTGCGCGTGCGCGGGCGCGCTCGCGGCGGGTCTCGTCGAGAGCGTGGCGATGCGCGCTCCGTTCGGCATCGCGGCGGGCGCGGGCTTCGTGATGCTCGCGGCGCTACCGCTGTTGTTCGCGGCGTCGATGGTCGCGCGCGGTCTGTGGCGCGTGTGGGCGCCGGTCGTGCGCGGGTTCGTCGAGCCGCATGGAGGTGCGCCCGCGCTCGCGGCGTGGCTCGTGTACATCGGCGCCGCACTCGTCGCGCTCGCGGCCGGCACGTTCGGCGTGACGGTGCTGCTCGCGAAGACCACGCAGTTCCGGCCGCTCGTCGTCGGCTACGCGCAGCCCGCGTTCGGCGTCGCGATCGCCATCGTGCTGTTCCTCGCGTCGCGGCCGCTCGCGGGTGCGCTCGCGCGGCTGTTCGCGCGAAAGGGCGCCGCGTTCCGTCCGCGCCGGATCGCGGTGACGCTCGCGCTGATCGCGGTGCTGCTCGCGGGCGGCGCGTGGCTGTGGGTGCGGCCGCGGATCGGTCCGCTCGATCTCTCGCCGCTCGTCGCGCCGGCGGTCGGGATCGCGGCGCTCGGCGGCGCGCACGTCGTGCTCGCGCGCTGGGACCGCGTGCGCGTGTGGACCGCCAGGATCGCGAGCGGCCTCGCCGCGGCGGCGATCGCGAGCGCGCTGATCGCGTGGCGCACGCAGCCCGCGCTGACGCTCGAGGCGTGGGGCGAGCTGCCGATCGCCGGCTACGTCATCGACAAGGCGTTCGACCTCGAGCGGATTCGCGATCGCATCGCGCTCGACGCGTTCCGTCCGGTCGCGCGTCCCGACGCGGCGCATCCCGACGTCGTCGTCATCGTCATCGACACGATGCGCGCCGATCGCACGGAGCTCTACGGCGGCCCCGCGGCGATGCCGTTCCTCGCCGAGCTCGGCAAGCGCGGCGCCGTGTTCGATCACGCGTTCTCGCCGAGCAACGTCACGCGGCGCTCGATCCCGTCGATGTTGACCGGGCTGTCACCGAACCGCGTGCGCGGGCGCGTCGTCGGATGGGCGCTGCGCATCGATCCGCGCCACGTCGTGCTCGGCGAGCGCATGGCCGCGGCAGGCTACGACACCGCGGGCTTCGTTTGCTGCGGCGGCTTCTACGGCGAGGAATCGCACACCGGTCTGTCGCGCGGGCTCGACCACCTCGTGATCGAGAAGAACGGCGCGCGGCTCGCGCAGCTCGCGAAGGTCTGGCTCGAGGAGCGCGAGGTGAAGCGAACGAGCAAACCGCTGTTCGTGTACATGCACGTGCTCGATCCGCACAACTGGGCCGGCTCCGGCGATCCGCCGCTCGATCTCGCGATCCGCCTGCGCATGTACGACCGGACGTTGACCGCCGCGGACAAGATGATCGCCGATGTCGTCGGTGCGTTCCGCAACCGAGATCCGGCGCACGCTCCGATCGTCATCGTCACCGCGGATCACGGCGAAGCGCTCGGCGATCACGGCGAGCCGTTCCACTCGACGGATCTCTACAACTCGCAGATCCACGTGCCGCTTGTGATCGCGGGGCCGGGCATCACCACCGCGCGCATCCCCGAGACCGTCAGCCTCACCGACCTGGCGCCGACGGTGCTCGAGCTCGCCGGGTTCGCGCCGCCACCGGCCGACGGGCGCTCGCTCGCGCCGCTCGCGACCGGTGCACGCGCACCCGCGGACGACGGCGTCGCGTACGCCGCGATGATCAAGGACCGCTCGAACCCCGGCGGGGTGTCCGCGATCGTCCGCGGGAAGTGGAAGCTGATCGTGTCGGGCAACCGTCGCGAGCTCTACGACGTCCAACTGGACCCGAGAGAGCTCAGCGATCGCGCGGCATCCCGTCCAGACATCGTGCAGCAGCTCGCCGCGCTGCTCGCCCTCCACGAGCAATGATAGGTTCACCTCATGCGCGGAGCGCTATTCAGTCTGGTCGCGACGTTCGTCCTCGGTGCCTGCGGCCCCAAGGTCAAGAACCAGTGCGCGGGCAACACGGCCGGCAACTGCGTGACCGGGGAGCAGTGCAGCTTCGACCAGAAGCGCGGCTGCCAGGTGTGCCAGTGCGCCCCACTCGATAACGCGAATCAGGACGACCCCTTCGCCAACGATAAAAACCCGGATGACCGCAGCTTGCCTCCGGAGCCGGTCCATTGATGGCAGCATCCAAGGGGCATGGAACGTCGACCCCACGTGGTCATCATCGGAGGCGGGTTCGGTGGACTCGCGGCGGCGCGCGGTCTCGCGAAGGCGCCGGTCAACGTCACCCTGCTCGATCGCCGCAATCACCATCTGTTCCAGCCGCTGCTCTACCAGGTCGCGACGGCGGCGCTGAACCCGAGTGACATCGCGTATCCGATCCGCGCGGCGCTCGCGAAGCAGAAGAACGCGCGCGTGCTGCTGGCGGAGGTCTCGTCGATCGATGTCCCGAACCACAAGGTCATCATCGAGAACGGCGAGCTCTCGTACGACTACCTGATCGTCGCCACCGGCGCGACCCACTCGTACTTCGGCAAGGACTGGAGCGAGCTCGCACCGGGCCTCAAGTCCATCGAGGACGCGCTCGAGATGCGCCGCCGGATCTTCCTCGCGTACGAGGCCGCCGAGCGCGAAGCGGATCCCGCGCGTCAGGAAGAGTGGCTCACGTTCGCCGTCGTCGGCGCGGGCCCGACCGGCGTCGAGCTCGCGGGCGCGCTCGGCGAGATCGGCCTGCACACGCTCGCGCACGACTTCCGCAGCATCGATCCCACGCGCGTGAAGGTGCTGCTCTTCGAGGGCAACGATCGCGTGCTCGGCGCGTATCCGCCCAAGCTCGGCGCCGCGGCGAAGCGCTCGCTCGAGAAGCGCCAGGTCGAGGTGCGCCTGAACACGCTCGTCACCGCGATCGACGACCACGGCGTCACCGTCACGAGCAACGGCAAGGAGGAGCGCATCGGCGCGCGCACCGTCCTGTGGGCCGCGGGCGTGCAAGCATCTCCACTCGCGAAGTCGCTCGGCGCGCCGCTCGATCGCGCGGGGCGTGTCGTGGTGGAGCCCGATCTCTCGATCCCCGGGCACGCCAACGTGTTCGTCATCGGCGATCTCGCGCGCATGCTGAACAAGGACGGCACGCAGGTGCCCGGCGTCGCGCAAGGCGCTCTCCAGGGCGGCGAGCACGTCGCGAAGCTGATCGCCGCCGACGTCCGCAGACCGGGCGCGCCACGCAAGGCGTTCGAGTACTGGGACAAGGGCAACATGGCGACCATCGGCCGCGCATCCGCCGTCGTCGCCACCAAGCGCGTCGCGATCCACGGCCTGTTCGCGTGGCTCATGTGGTGGGCCGTGCACATCTTCTTCCTCGTCGGGTTCCGGAACCGCGTGCTCGTGATGTTCCACTGGGCGTGGTCGTGGCTGACGTTCAAGCGCGGTGCGCGCCTGATCACGGGCGAGGTCGGTGCGCTCCCCGCGCTGCGAACGATCGGGCCCGACGGCACGGTTTCATTGCCCGCGTCCGCACAGGCGATCGCGCTAGAATCAGGGGATGGTCGCCCCATCGCGGAAGCCCGCGACGCTCGATGATCTGATCGCCCGCGGTGATCGGGATCGACTCGAGATCGTCGGTGGCGAGCTCGTCGAGAAGGCGGCGCCCTCGTGGGACCACTCCCACGCCGAGTCGCGCTTGAGCGCCCTGATCGATCCGTTCAATCGAAAGCCGGGCCCCAAGGGGCCGGGCGGTTGGTGGCTCGGCGTCGAGATCCATGTCGAGTACACATCCGGCGAGCTCTACTGTCACGACGCGGCTGGTTGGCGACGAGATCGCGTGGCCGCGATGCCGAAGGAGTGGCCGGTTCGCCTCCGTCCCGACTGGGTCTGCGAGATCGCGTCACCGGGCCACGGGCGACACGATCAGGTGGTCAAGCCTCGCGTCCTTCACGCGGCGGCGGTCCCACACTACTGGTTGCTCTACCCTGAAGAGCGGATGTTGCTGGTTCATCGCTGGTCTGGTGATGGTTCCGTCGTTGTCCAGCGCGCGAGTGCGGGTGAAACGATACGTGCCGAACCGTTCGACGCGATCGAGATCCGGATCAACGAGCTCGTCGGGCTCGACGACGACGACGACGCGTCAGCGTAGGTTCTCGACGTGCTCGATATCTCGATCGGCGGGCACGTCGAGCGTGATGTCCTTGGTGATGTTCAGCTCGGGGTTCTGGATGTGAATCACGTGGCGTCCCGGAGCGAGCTGCAAGGACCTCGGTGTCTCGTACTGCTTCGGGTCGTTGTCGACCGTGAAGTAGGCCCACGGCGTGACGTTGATCGTCACGCGCCGCGTCGCGGCGACGGCGGCGTCGACGAGCGGCGGTGACGGAGCATCTCGCACGACGGCGATCGAGGCGTCTCGCGTCGCACGAGCAGCGTCGATCGGTACGCTCGCGTCGACGAGCTGCACCACGGGGGCGTCCGGCTCCGCCTCGTCGATCGGGGCGCTCGCGTCGGCCGGTGCCTCGACGACGGTGCTCGCATCGATCGCCGGCGTGGTGACCGCGGCGTCGATGGCCGCGGCTCGATCGTCGCCGCGGGTCATCACGAACACGACGGCGCCGATCGCGATCAGCGCGGCGAGCGCGAGGACGAGCCAGCGCCACGCACCCGCGGGCGACGAGCGCCTGCTTCCAGTCGCCCGCTCGACGATGGTCGCCGGCTTCTCGACGGCGCGCGCTTCGTCGGGCGGCTTGTCGATGGTCGGGACCGCGAGCGGCTTGGAGTCGCGCTTCGCGGCGGCGGCGAGCGTGTCGTCGTACGGGCTGATCGACGCGGGCTCGTCGCCGGCGGTCGCGAGCATCGAGCGCTGCGTCCCCGTGCCGAGCACGTCGAGCGCGCCGTCGTCGAGGAACGACACCATGTGGTCCGCGTCGATCTCGCCGCTCGACGCGGACTCCTCGTCGCGCTCCGCGCCCCACACCTTGTCGAGCCACGAGGCGAGCTGGCGCGTCGGCGAGTCCGCCTTCTTCGCGGCGCGCTCGGTGACGAGGAACTCGTCGAGCTCGGCGAGGAGCGCGCGGGCGTCGGTGTGGCGATCGCTCGGTGACGTGGCGGTCGCCTTGTCGACGATCGCGACGAGCGTTGCCGGGAGAGCGTGCGCCGGCCACGGCCGCAGCTCGCCCGCGCGCGCGGCGCCGACGAGCGAGTCGCGATCGACGCCGGCGCGTGCGCGCTCGCCGGTGAGCATCTCGCGGAGGACGAGGCCGACCGCGTAGACGTCGGTGCGCGCGTCGAGCGTCTCCTTGCGCGCTTGCTCGGGCGCCATGTACGCCGGGGTGCCGAGGAGCGCGGTGGTCGCGTCGCCCGCGAGCGCCGCGATGCCGAAGTCGGTGAGCTTCACCTCGCCCGACCACGAGAGCAGCACGTTGCGCGGCGTGACGTCGCGATGGACGATGCCGAGGGCGGTCCCCTCGGGCGACTTGCGGCGGTGGGCGTAGTCGAGCGCCTGGCAGCACTCGGCGGCGATGAACGCGGCGAGGAGCGGGGAGAGCGGGGCGCCCACCGCTTGCGCGCGGGTGAGGCACGAGGCGAGGTCGCGACCCTCGACGCGCTCCATCGCGAGGAAGACCTGGTCGTCGATGCGGCCGAAGTCGAAGACCGGGACGATGTTCTGGTGCGCGAGGCTCATCGAGAGGCGCGCTTCGCGGACGAAGAGGTCGAGGAACTGGACGTCGTTGGCGCGCTCGGCGCGGATGCGCTTGACCACCAGCCACTTCTCGACGCCCGCGGCGCGCCGGCGGGCGAGGAACACCTCGGCCATGCCGCCGCGCGCGAGGGGTCGAAGCAGCTCGTAGCGGCCGAGCGCGCGGCTCATTGGCGGCAGTATACTCGTCGTCGGTGTTGCGCGTGATGTTAGTCACCGTCGGAGCGACGCTGGTCGCGGCGTCGGCGGTGGCGAGCGCGAAGCCGGCGGCCGATGTCGTGATCGTGTGGGCGCCGGGCGCGAAGGTGGCGCCGATCGAGGCGGCGGCGCGTGACGTGGGCGTCGCGGTGATCGATCGCTCGCCCGCGGCGCGCGCGGCGCTCGAGACCGCCGCGACGATCGCGCGCGGCATCGCCGAGTTCGATGCGCTCCACACCGACGAGGCCGCGCGGCTGCTCGACGAAGCGAAGGCCGAGATCGATCGGACGGGTGCGCGCGATCTGCGGCAGAGCGTGCTGAGCGATCTGTTCCTCTATCGCGCGCGGGTGGCGAGCGAGCGCGGCGATACGGCGGCCGCGTGGGATGCGTTCACCACGGCGATGATCGTGGCCCCGACGCGCGTCGTCGATCCGGGGCGCATCTCGCCGAGCGTGCGCGCGGAGCTCGAGCGCGCGCGCGTCGCCGTCGCGAGCCGGCCGAAGGCGGGGCTGGCCGTCGGCGCGCCGTCGGGGTGCCGCGTGATGATCGACGGTGCGCCCGCGACGCAGACGCCGTACGTGATCGGCCCGCACTGGGTGAACGTCACGTGCCCGGATCGCGAGCCGTGGGGCACGCGCGTCGAGCTGGTCGCCGCGGATACGCGCATCGACGCGAAGAACGACGCGATCGCCGCGCCGACCGACGAGGAGCTGCTCGTGCAAGCGCGCGCGGTCGCGGCACGCGCGTTCGTCGGCGTGCGCGTGCAGGGCGGCGTCGCGCAGCTACGGCTCGTGTCGAGCGATGGTCGCGAGCTCGATCGCCGCGCGGTTCGCGTCGATCGCGATCTCGCGCCGGTCGCATCGGCGCTGAAGTCCCTGCTCGCGGACAAGGGCGCCGTCGACGTCGTCGAGCGTCGCTGGTATCGCTCGCCGTGGTTCTGGGCCGGCGTCGGCGCCGTGATCGGCGCGGGCATCGCGCTGCCGATCGCGCTGTCGAGCGGGAACGACACGACGTTCTCGACGAAGATCGACGTACCGGAGCTCGGCCGATGAAGCGCGCCGTGCTCGCGGTCGCGCTGTGCGGTTGCACCCAGGTCGTGCTGACGCCGGTGATCGATCTCCCGGCGAACGATCCCGATGCCGAGGCGTTCGCCGTGATCGACGAGCTCGTCGTGTCGATCGCGCGCGAGGGCAACGAAGGCGACGAGATCACGAAGCGCTTCCAGGCCGGCGGCACGCTCGAGCTCCCCGACACGCCGTTCGGATCGAACCTCGTCATGCACATGACCGGACTCTCGGGCACCACGCAGGTCGGCTACGGGCGCACGTGCGCGTTCACCGTGTCGCCGAGCAGCGAGTCCGTGTCGCCTCACCTGTTCTTCTCCGCGAGCCGAAAGTTCGCGACGACGGACATCATCACCACCGACCGCACCGGCGGGCAGGCGTTCGCCTTCGAGGGAGGCGTGGTCCTCGTCGGCGGCGGCACGCAGGTGATCGAGCGCTTCGATCCGTTCTCGGGCGAGCTCGTCACGCAGCCCGAGATGCTCGCGGCGCGCACCGGTGCGGTCGGCGCGCTGCTCGGTGCCTCGAACCCGCGCATCGTGCTCGTCGGCGGCGCGGGAGCGCGCGTCGTCGAGCTGTTCGATCCGCTCGAGGGCGTCGACACCATCGCCGAGCCGCGAATGGGCCGCGAGGGCATGACCGCGACGTCGCTCGCCGATGGCCGCGTGATCGCGGTCGGTGGCTCCTCGCCGAGCGAGGGCACGGTCGGCAAGATCACCGAGATCGAGCCGGCGGGCACGGGCGCCGACATCCGCGAGCTCGATGCCGTGCTGGCGCACCCTCGGCGAGGCCACACCGCCACGCGCCTCGGCGATGACCTCGGTGCACCCGTGCTGATCGCCGGCGGCGTCGACGATGTCGGCGCGACCGTGTTGACCGGCGAGCTGTTTCGCCCGCTCTCGCGCACGCTCTCGCCGATGTTCTCGCCGGCGATGAAGCATCCGCGCACGGGACATCACGCGGCGCGCATGCCCGACGGCAGCGTGCTGTTCATCGGCGGTGTCGACGCGGCGGGCGCTCCGGTGCGCGACCTCGAGCGCTTCACGATCGACGAGGGCTTCATCGACGTCGTCGATTCCGGGTCGGGCGCGGTCGCGCTCGACAGCTCCGTCGGCGTGATCGGCATGTCGGTCACGCAACTGCCGGATGGACGCCTGCTGATCGCGGGCGGCTACCCGGACGGCAATCCGAGCGGCGCACCGACCGATGTCGCGTACGTGCTGCGTCTCGATCCGGGCACCGGCACGCTCGACATCGGTCCGACCGACAAGCTCGCATCCGCGCGCGCGAACCATCAGGCCGCGATCCTGTGCGACGGCACCGTGTTCGTCAGCGGCGGCTCCGAGGAGCTTCATGCGGAGCGATACAACCCGCCGCCCGCGGGCCGTCGATGAGACGTTCCCTACGGGCAGCGTGACCAGCCGCGCGCGGACAGCCAGGCGGTCGCGTCGGCTTCTCGCGAGGCAGAGATCGCGACTGCCATCACGTCGCCGGATCGAACCTGCGTCCCGGTGGTGATCAGCGCGACGCGAGTGCCGACGATCGCGAGAGGGAGAATGTACTCGTCGGGCATCTCCGCGAACGCGGTGTCCTCCTGGCCGTCCAGCTTCCATTTCTGGACGAGCAGCCAGCCTCGTCGAGCCCGATCCAGCCAGAGCAGCAGATCGTGCTCGGAGGCAAACAGCAGGTGCATGTCGTGGCGCCGCGCCATCGCCGGTGTCACGCCGGCGTCCGTTCGTTCGAGCACGACGTACAGCTCCGGCCCGCGATAGTCCTCGCCGACCATCTGGAGGAAGAGATAGTTCACGTGCTCGTTGGTGGTCATCCCGACCACGTGCGCGACCGAGTGGACGCCTGCCGTCTCGAGGATCTTGGGGTCGAGGCCGTCGCCCTGCACCACGTGGAACCCTTCGCGCCGCGCAGCCATGCACACGTCGTCGGCCCGTTCGATCATCGTGACTCGCTGGCCGGCGTCCATCAGCACTCGGCACAGCAGCCTCGAGAGCGCATGGCCTCCGAGGACGAGAAAGCCGAGACGCTCCGGTTGCCGTACGCCGAGAAGGCGTCCCACCACCGATGCCGAGAGCCCCTGGACCGTGACCGTGGTCGCGATCACGACGAACACCAAGGCGCGCATCTCTACTCCGCCTTCGACTCCATGATGTGCGAGCTCGATGGCGAACAGCGAGGCCACGGCCGCGGCGACGATCCCGCGCGGTGCGATCCACGAGAGGTAGAGCTTCTCGCGAAACGAGAGCTCGGTTCGGACGGTGCTCGCGAAGACGGTCATCGGCCGAACGACCAGCATCAAGACAGCGACGACCAGCGCGCCGCGCCAACCCAGGCTCGCCACGTCGTCGAGCCGTACGTCGGCGGAGAGCAGCACGAACAGCGCGGCGACGAAGAGCACGGTGAGCTGTTCGCTGAAGTCGATGATCCTCTCGCGAAGTCGAATGCGTCCATTTCCGACGACGATGCCGGCGACGATCGCCGCCGTGATCCCGCTCTCCCCGACGATCGCCGAGCTCAGATGGAAGGCCACGAGCGCCACGGCCAGCGCGAGAATGTTCTCGAGCCCGTGGGGGACGAGGCGTCGTGTGCGGAGCAGGAGTACGAGGAACATCCCTCCGGCCACTCCGATCGCCGCGCCGACTCCGAACCGAAGCACGATCGAGAGCGCGCCGGCTGCCGCATCGCTGCGCGTGGGCGCGAGCGCGATCTCGAGTGCGACCACGGCGATCGTGGCACCGATGGCGTCGATGAAGATTCCCTCGGCGATCAGGATCGAGGTCAGCTTCTCGGACAGCCGGAGGCGGCGCACGAGCGGGGTGACGACGGTCGGCCCCGTGACGATGACCAGCGTCCCGAAGAGAATCGAGAGCTGCCAGTCCCACTGCATGAGGAGCTTGCAGGTGAGAGCGCCGAAGACGGCCGTGATCAGGGCGCCGATGGTCACGAGGCGCCGGATCGGCTTGGCCTGCGCTCGCAAGACCGGAATCTGCAGACCCAGACCGCCCTCGAACAGGATCACGGCCACGGCGAAGCCGACCAATGCCGAGAGTCCCGTGCCCATCGCGCTCGGACGGATCAGGTTCGCGCCGTCGGGGCCGAGCCCGATGCCGGCCAGCAGCAGCAGGACGATGCCGGGCACGCGCGCGTGCCGCCCCACCGCCTGCGCGACCACGCCGATCAGGATGGCGAGCGCCAACGCGAGCGCGCCGTCATCCAGATTCATGGCTGTCTACGGGGCCACCATGACGGGAGGGAAGTTGACGAACCACCTACGCGTTCCCCGTCGCCGGACGACTCGGGGGATTTCCCGACGACGGGGTGCAAAATCACCGTCGCGTCGAATGAACCCGAGCGAGTTGGCCGAGGCAATCCCGCTCGGCGCGCTACCTCGCTCGGTGAGAAGCACCCGCACCTCGGTTTTCGATCGTGAGGAGGGCCACGTCTGTCACTCCACTCCGTTGTCGGGCTGACGTTCTCTGAAGCGAGCATGATCGTGGTGTCGTCATTGCATTCATTTCTCGCCGGGGGGCACATGCGCACCAGAACCTTTGCTGCGGGGACCGGTAACTGGCACACGTTCACGAGCGTCGTCATCTCCAGCGAGCCAGGTGCACGCTGCGAGTCGGTCGACGGAGCCATCGTGGTGCACACACCACTGGACTTGATCCTGGTGCTCGAGACCGACAAGACCGTGTCGGAGGTCGTGCTCGCCGGAGACTACGCGGATAACGAGACGCTCCTGTCCTTCCTCCGCGAGCTGTATCCGCGCATGCCCATCGCGTTCGAGCCGGCGCGACGGCCTGCGGCACGCAGCGCGACGCTCGACGACGCGTTTCTGTGGCTCGGTTAGCGCTTCTTCCGGGCCGGCTTCTTGGCCGTCTTCTTCGTCGCCGGCTTCTTCGGAGCCGGCTTTTTTGCGGCCGGCTTCTTCGGCACCAACTTCTTTGCGGCCGGCTTCTTCGGCGTCGTGGACGGATGGTTGTGCTCCACCGCCGCGCGGATCAGCGCCTTGAACGCGGTCGCGTCGACGGTCGCGCCCTCGGGGATATCGATCGCGCGCCGCATGTTGCCCTCGAGGCTCGCGTTGAACAGCTTCGCGGGATCGGGGAGGAACGCGCCCTTCGCGAACGTGAGCTTGACGAGCTTCTTGTACGACTCGCCGGTGCACACGATACCGTGATGCGACCACACCGGCGTGCCCATCCACTTCCACTCCTCGATCATGTCCGGATCTGCCTCGAGGATCAGCGCGCGCATGCGCGCCAGCGTGTCGCCGCGCCAGTCGCCGAGGTCGCGAATGCGCTGGTCGATCAGATCGGACGCCGCCTTGCCGGATGCTTGACCGTTGCTCTTCATGGCCGGCGGCATGCTCTCACGCCGGCGACGTGGGCGCACCGCGAGCTGATGCGTACCGGCGCCGCCGATCCTGTGATGGTCGCGGCCCTGCGCGGCGAGAGGCGGCACACTAAGATGGCCGCATGAGCCTGGAGTACGTCGATGTCGAGACGGCGAAAGCGGCGCGCGGTACGCGCATGGTCACGAACGCTCTCGTGCCGAGCCCGTGGTCGGAGGCAGCGAAGGGCTGCTTTCGCGTCGCTGGCGTTCCCGTGCTCGTCGTCTCGCGCGGCATGGATACCGCCGCGATCGACGCGTGGACCGGCATCGACAACGTCCCGGCCGTGATCCACGACCGGCAGCCCGTGCGGTCGAGCTGGATCGCGATCGTCACGCTCGTGGATCGCCTCGCACGCGCGGCGGGTGGCCCGGCGCTGTTGCCGCTCGATCCGGCGCAGCGGCGCGCGGCGATCGGCGTGTTGCACGAGATCGCGGGCGAGGACGGCATCGGCTGGAACGGGCGGCTCGCGATGATCGACGCCGCGATCACCACGAACGGCGAGCGCGGCTTCCCGCTGCCCGTCGCGAAGTTCCTCGCGAAGCGCTACGGCTACTCGCCCGAGGCGGTGGCGATCGCGCGCGAGCGGATCGCCGGCCAGCTCGCGTTCCTCGCCGGCGAGCTGAGCGGCGACTACTTCGGTGGTGCCGCTCCGGATGCGATCGACGTGTTCGCGGCCACGTTCCTGACGCCGCTCGCGGGACCGATCACCGTCGAGGAGTGCCCGGACATGCACGCGATGTTCCGCAACGCGTTCACGGCGGCGTTCGACGCGTTCGGCGCGCTCGTTCCGCCCGCGCTCCTCGCGCATCGCGAGCGCATGTTCGCGCAGCACCTGCCGCGCCCGATCCGGCTGTAGCCCGACCTCAGCCGGCGACGAGCAGTCGCTGACCCTCGAGGTTTCGCCGTGCGGCAGCGCCCGCCGCCGACACCATGCTGAACAGGTGCAGCACGAGGCCCGGGAGCAGCAGCACGTACCCGGCGCTGACGACGAGGAACCACAGCACCGCTGCGGCCATGCGCCCGGCGTAGAGATGCCCCGCGCCGGGAATGAACAGGCTGAGTACGGCGGCCACGGTCGGACTCGACGTCATCGGGCGCACCATCGGCACGAGCGCGGTCGGCTGCGGACGGGCCGCGAGCTTTTGACGTCCGCGAAGCTCGTAGACGATCGTCCCGTCGTCATCGACCTCCATCGAGAGCCGGTCGCGGCTCGCGAGCGCCTCGAGCACGCGCTCGGCGTCGTCGAGAGAGCACGGCGCGAAGTAGGCGAGCGCGGGCGCCGTCAACTTCGCATCGGTGGTGTACGCCAGGTCGAGCAGTCGCTGCTCGATCGCGCTGGCGTCGGTGAGTCGCTGGGTCACGATGGTGACCGTAATCATCGCCGGCGGGCGGACATCCCCCGATCAGGGAGGTCCGGATGCGGTCAAGCGTCGCGCTTGCTCGCCGGCGGCCGCTCGAGCGGAGGCACGCCTCGACTCGTCGACCGCTCGACTCGCTTCTCGACCACCGTGATCACGTCGTCGTTCCACTCATCGCGGTCGCTGCGTTCACTCGCGGTCGTGGTCGACGTCGACCCACGCGCTTCGTGGTCACCCATGGCCCTCACGCTAGCAAACGCCGACGTGGTTGCGAATGCCGCAAGGTGCTGCACCCCGCGTCGGAGATCCTCCGAGCGTCAGCGCCTGATCCGGATCATCGCGGCTCGCGGCGATGAAACTCGACGAAGAACCGCGCGGTGTCTCCAGGAACGACCCGGTGCAGCACCTCGGGGACGATGACGGCGGGCTGCTCGGGCGTCACCACGACCTCGCGCGCGAGCGGCGGCTCGACGATGTAGCGGACCTCGCCTTCGACGACGTGGAGCAGCCCCCACACGCCGGGCTTCGTCGAGTGGTTCGCGGTCAGCGCCGCGGGGATCGTGCGTGCCGTGAAGTCCGCGGTGCGCTTGTACGCGACCATCCCCTTCGGCAGCTCGAACCGCTCGCAGAGCACACACGGAAGGGACGTGCCGATCTTCTCGGCGCGACCTTCCGCGGTGAGGACCCACGGCCGCGTCCAGAACGGCGGCTTGTGCCGCACGTGCTGGCCGTGGCCGCAGCTGAGCTCGGCGACCCAATCGAGATCGTCGTCCTGATGGAACCCGGTGATCGGTCGAAGCACGTCCGTCATGGTCGCCGCTCAGAGCTGGTAGTCGCCACAGGCCTCGGGCTGATAGCGAATCTCGACGACACGGATTCGCTTGCGACCGTTCGGGACCTCCCACGTGATCGTCTGGCCGATCCGCAGGCCGAGGAGCGCACTCCCGATCGGTGCGAGCACCGACACGCGTCCGTTGGCCGCATCGGCGTCCTTCGGGTAGACGATGCGCACCGTGCGCTTCGCGAACGTGTCGCAGTCCTCGTAGACGACCTCGCTGTTCATCGTCACGACGTCCGGAGGCACGACCATCGTCGGGACGATGCGCGCGCGCTGGAGCTCGAGCTCGAGCAGCTCCGACGCGGGCGTCTCGTGCTGATCGAGCAGAGGCCGCAGACGAGCGAAGTCGCGGTTCGTGATGATGAGGTCGTGTTGGTGGTTCAGCATGAGAGTCTCCACGTCGAGACCGGCGACCCGCGGGTCGGCCGGCGGGTCGGTGGGCGGTGCGTGCTTGCACTCAGCCCAGGATCGCCATCGCGCACGAAGTCGCAGCGCGCGAGAACGCGCTACGCGTATCGAAGGCGAGGCATGACATGAGGGCAAGGTAGGCCGCTGGGACGCATTGTCAACCGCGCCACCTGCGACGAAGTGCATCAGTCTGTTTCATGTCGCGGCGGTCGTCGTCGCCATCGCGCCGGGGAGCTGCGATTCGCGTACGAACAACGCATCGCACGGGAGCTGCGCGAGCAGGTCCTTCGCGACGCTGCCGAGCAGGAACTCGAAGATGCGCCCGCGCCCCTTCGTTCCGATCACGACCAGATCGAAGGCTCCTTGCTCGACGGCTTCGCGAAGCGCCCGCGCCGGATCACCCGTCTCGATCCTCACGTCGACGCGCTCGCGCGCCTCGGCTCCGAGGTCTGTCTTGGCCAGCCAGCTGTCGAATTCGCTCCTCGAGACCGCGCGGAACTGTTCGCGATAGGCCGCCGGATCGGACGCTCCATAGGTCGCGAGGGGCTGCGACGCATGGAACACCGTGATCCGCTGGTCCGGAAACAGGTGCAGCGCGAGCTCGAGCGATTGGCGCGACACCGGCGAGAAGTCTGCGGCGACTCCGACGCGTTCGTACGGGCGACGCGGCCGGTCCGTTACGATCAGGAGCGGGACCTCGACGCCGCGCACGAGGCGCTCGACGGTCTGGCCCAGCACGAACCTCCCGAACCGCTCCACGCGCGAGACTCCGACGACGAGGAGCGTGCTCTGCTCGTCTTTGGCCACGCGGTCGATGACCTCCGCCGGATCGCCCATCTCGATCCGCACCGTCGTCCGCTTCGCGCACTCGCCGAGATCCTGTTCGAGCTGCGCGCGCACGATCGCGGCGTGCGTCGTGGCGAGCTGCCTCTGTTCGTGGAGAGGGTTGCCCGGGATCGGCTCGACGACATGGAGAACCACGAGCGACGCATCCTCGCGCTTCGCGATCATGACGGCGCGATCGAGGGCGCGATCGCTGCGCGCGTTGAGATCAGTCGCGAGGAGGATTCGTTCGTGCAGCGCCATCTTCGGAGGCTACACGAAAACCCACAAATGACGACTCGAAGGAGCTCTCGCGACTCGATGCACCGAGCGGCGGTGGAGTGCCGGGCTCTGCGGCGAGACGGCGGCGAAACAGCGCGACGCGCGAGAGCAGCACGGTGGTCACGGGCACCGTGATCGAGAGGATGACGACGATGAGCCACGGATACAGCACGACGCGCGATTCGCTCGCCGAGAAGTACACGATTCCGGCGAGCGCGACGGTCCAGCTCCCGAACGTGTACGCGAGCGCCGGCGGGTGCATGCGCAGGAAGAAGTCGCGAAGGCGAACGAAGCCGACAGCGGAGATCACGACGAAGATCCCGCTGGCCACGAGGAGCGTCGCGACGATCGACTCCACCCAGAACGGAGCCCCGCTCATTCGATCACCTCGCCGCGGAGGATGAACTTCGCCATCGCGAACGAGCTAACGAAGCTGAACAGCGCGATCAGCAGCGCACCGTCGAAGTAGATGTGGCTCTGGTGCTGGATGCCGAGGACGAGCATCACGAGCATTGCGTGCAGATAGAGCAGGTCGAGCGCGAACACGCGGTCCTGCGCTCGAGGGCCACGCAGGAGGCGCACGAGCACGAGGATCGACGCGAGCGCGTAGCAGCCGAGCGCGAAGGCGATCGCACCGGAGAGCAGCGCGCTCACTCGAAGATCTCCTGGAGTGGCTTCTCGTAGCGGCGCTTGTAGCGCGCGACGAACGCCTGCTCTTCGGTGACGTCCCACACGTGCAAGAGGAGCGAGCTTCGATCGACGGCGAGCTCGGACCACACGGTTCCCGGGACGACCGTGGTCACCATCGACAGCGCTGTGAGTGCGACAGGGGCGCGAAGCTCGAGCGGAATGACGACGAACCGAGAGTTCGGCGTGCGCCACCAGCGAAGGACTCCCCAGGCGACCTCCAGGCTCGACGCGATCACGTCGTAGCCGACCATGACGATGAAGCGCACGACGACCCACGGCCGCCGCACACGAGATCGGGGGCGAAGCTTCGATGTCACGATCGGCACGACGATCGCGAAGGCGAGCGCGAGTGCGAGCGTACCCGCGCTCGTCGACCGCGCCAGCAGGAGCCACAGCGCGAACAGTGCCGCGGAGAGGAGCGGTGCGGGGACGATCTTGTGGAGCAGCATCATCGCCCCGTCTCCTGGTCGGAGGAGGGTCGGGGACGAGCATCGGTGGACAGCACGGACTCGACGTACGACTGCGGACCGTGAAGCTGCTCGGCGGTCGCGCGCGTGTAGCGCAGCACGGGCTCCGCGAAGACCGTGAGCAGGAGGCACGTGGCGAGGAGAGCGACCACGGCACCGGCCTCGGCGGCGTTCAAGGGAGGTGCCGAACGCCGGCCGGTCGCCCACAGGTTGCGAATGCCCGCTCTCGCGAACGACACGGTCGCGGCGAAGCCGGCGACGAGGAGGACGCCGAAGAAGACCCAGCCTGTCGCCGGCACGTTCTCGTCGAGTACGGAGGTCAGGAGCGAGAGCTTCGCGAGGAAGCCGGAGAGCGGTGGAAGGCCCGCGACGAGCAGCGCGCAGACCATGAACGCGAGCGCGAGCACCGCGATCGATACTGGGAACACGCGACCGACGAGCGGCGCTTGCTCGTCGTCGAGGTTGGTGTCTTCGCCCGGCAAGAGATCGAGTGCGGACGCTGTCGATGTCGGGTTCGATCCGATGCGCTCGATCAGCTCGACGAGCAGGAAGAGCGCGCTGACGGCCACCGTCGCGGACAGCATGTAGAAGAGCGCTGCCGAGGTCACCGCGATCGTCCCCATACCGATCGCGGCGAGCAGCGTCCCCGACGACACCATGATCGCGTAGCTCGCGATCCGATCGATGCGCAGGGTCGTCAGCATCCCGATCGCGCCGACCATGATCGTCGCGAGTCCGCCGTAGAGGAGGAACGATTGCCCGAAGTGCGCCGACGGGCCGATGTCTCCCGAGAAGAACAGCGTCCACAACCTGAGCAACGTATAGATGCCGACCTTGGTCATCACCGCGAACAGCGCCGCGACGGGCGCGGTGGCCGCCGTGTACGCCGGCACGAGCCACGCGTTGAGCGGCCAGATCGCGGCCTTGATGAGAAACGCGACGGCGAGGATCGCGACGCCAGCGTGCAGGAGCCCGCGGTCCTGTGTGGGAACGAGCGGTAGCTTCGCGGCGATGTCGGCCATGTTGAGCGTGCCGAGCACGCCGTAGAGGACCGCGAGACCGATGAGGAACAGCGCCGACGCGAGCAGGTTGACGGCGATGTAGTGCAGCCCCGAGCGAACGCGCGGCAAGCCCGAGCCGTGCAGCTGCAGGCCGTACGACGCCGCGAGCATCACCTCGAAGAACACGAACAGGTTGAACAGGTCGCCGGTGAGGAACGCGCCGCTGAGGCCCATCAGCTGGACCTGAAACAGCGGGTGGAAGTACACGCCCACCCGCGACCACGCGGCCTGCGCGTGGAGCGCCGCACACACGCCGACGATGCTCGTCAGCACCAGCATCAGTGCGGACAGGCGATCCGCGACGAGAACGATCCCGATCGGCGCTTCCCAGTTCGACGCGAGATACACGGCGATGCGGCCGGTCTGGTCGACGCGCCACAGGATGATGATCGAGACGACGAGGCCCGCGAGGCTCGCGAGGATCCCGAGCGCCGACCGGAGGCGCCGGCGTTGCTCCCCGAGGAGCAGGAGCACGGCCGCCGACACGAGCGGTAGCAAGATGGGGGCGAGGATCAGGTGGGCCACGCGTTCAACCGTCCTCTTCCTTGGTGCCGTCCACGTGGTCGGTGCCGCTGAGGCCGCGCGAGGCGAGGAGCACGACGAGGAACAGCGCGGTGGTCGCGAAACCGATCACGATCGCGGTCAGCACGAGCGATTGGGGTAGCGGATCGGTGTAGTGGTCGAGGTCGGCCGGGAGCCCCGGCTTGACGATCGGCGGCTCGTCGATGGACAGGCTGCCCATGCTGAAGATGAACAGGGTCACCGCGTAGGAGAGCAGCGTGAGCCCCATGACCACCTGAAACGTGCGGGGCCGGAGCAACAGCCAGACGCCGGCTCCGCCGAGCACGCCGATCACGCACGCGAGGACGGCTTCCATGTTCATCGCTGCACCCTCGTGCGGTGCGCGCGCGTGGATTGGTGCGCGAGCGCGGTGAGGATGAGCAGCGTCCCTCCGATCACGACCGCGAACACTCCGAGATCGAAGAAGGTCGCGCTCGGCAGGTGCACCTCGCCGAGGACCGGCAGGGTGGCGTGCACGGTTCGCGTGGTGAGGAACGGGAAGCCGAACGCGAGCGCGCCGAGGCCTGTTGCCGCGGCGAGTAGCAGGCCCACCGCGATCCATCGCGGCGGGCTCACGCGTGCGTTTCGCTCGGTCCACCGCGTCCCGTTCACCATGTACTGCGCGAGCAACGCGATCGAGACGACGATGCCAGCGACGAAGCCGCCGCCCGGCTCGTTGTGCCCGCGGAGCAAGAAGTGCGCGGCGACGACGAGGGACACCGGGAGGAGGAGACGCGCGATGATCGACGGCACCATCAGGTATCCGCGGGCGCCGTCGTCGGACGTCGGCGGCTTGACGAGATCGGTGTCGTGCTCGGGGACGTTCTGCTGGGGCGGCTGCGCGACGCTCTCGATCGGCGGACGGAACCGACGAAGGAGCGCGTAGACGACGAGGGCGACCGTACCGACCACGGTGATCTCGCCGAGCGTGTCGAGCGAGCGAAAGTCGACGAGCATGACGTTGACGACGTTGGCTCCTCCTCCGTCGGGAAGTGCGCGATCGAGGAAGAACGGCGAGATGCTCTGCGGTGCCGGGCGCGTCAGCATGGCGTAGGACAGCGCGGCGAGCCCTCCGCCCGCCCCGAGCGCGAGGATCAGATCGCGCGAGCGCCGGAATCGATCGCGAAACGTGATCTTCCACGGCAGGGTCTCGATGCGCATGGGGAGCCATCGGAGACCGAGCAGGAACAGCGTCGTGGTCACGACCTCGACGACGATCTGCGTGAGCGCGAGGTCCGGCGCCGAGAACCACGCGAACGTCACGCACGTGACGAGACCGGCGCCGCCCATCAGCGTGATCGCGACGAGCCGGTGAAACTTCGCCATCACGGCCGCGCCGATCGCACACACAGCGCCGATCACCCACAGCAGGACGAATGCGGGTGATGCCGAAAGCCGCTCGCGCTCTCCCCACTCGAGCGGGACCTCGCGTGCGGCGATGATGCCGAGGACGAGCGCGACGACGATGATCGAGAAGACCTGCGTCTGCAACCGCTGCGTCTGGAGCACGCGAAGGATGCGGCGCGCGCAGCGCGTGACCCCGACGAGCGCACTCTCGAACATCCGCCGGCCATCGAAGAGCCGGCCGAGAGGCTCCACCTGGAGGAACCCGCGACGCTGGTGCCTGCGCAGCCACAGATAACCCGCGATGCCGAACACGATCGCCACGACGCTCATCACGAGCGGCGTATTGAAGCCGTGCCACACCGCGAGGCTGTAGTCGGGAAGCACGCCGCCGACGACGGGACGCGCCGCGACCTCGAGGGAGGAACCGATCGAGATCGCCGGAGCGACGCCGACGATGACACACGCGAGCACGAGGATCGCGATCGGCGTGCGCATCCAGCGCGGCGCTTCCTCGGGCGCACGCGGAACGTCAGTAGACGGGGGACCAAAAAAGACGTCGTAGCCGAAACGCAGCGAGTAGACGACGGCGAAGATCGCCGCGAGCGTCGCGAGCACCGGGAGTGCCACCTCGACGGATGGATGCGATGACAAGAAGACCGTCTCCGCGAAGAACATCTCCTTCGACAAGAAGCCGTTGAGCAACGGCACGCCGGCCATTGCCGCGCTCGCCACCAGCGCGAGCACGCCGGTGCGGGGCATGGATCGAATGAGCCCGCTCAGCCGGCGGATGTCGCGCGTGCCCGTCTCGTGATCGACGACGCCCGCGGCCATGAACAGCGACGCTTTGAACGTCGCGTGGTTCATGATGTGGAACACGCCGGCGACCGCGGCGAGCGGGCTGTTCAGTCCGAATAGCAGGGTGATCAACCCGAGGTGGCTCACCGTCGAGTACGCGAGCACGCGCTTGAGGTCGGTCTGGAACATCGCGAAGTAAGCACCGAGCACGAGCGTCGTGATCCCGACGCCGCTGACGAGCCAGAACCAGAGGTCGGTTCCGGACAGCACAGGCCACAGGCGCGCGAGCAGGAACACGCCGGCCTTCACCATGGTCGCGGAGTGGAGGTACGCCGAGACGGGCGTCGGCGCGGCCATCGCCTGCGGGAGCCAGAAGTGGAACGGAAACTGAGCGCTCTTGGTCAGCGCGCCGAGGAGGATCAGCACGAGCGCGACGGGATAATGCGGATGCGCGCGGACCGTGTCGCCCGCCGCGAGGACGACGTCGAGGTCGTAGCTGCCGACGATGCGGCCGAGGAGGATGACTCCACCGAGGAGCGCGAGTCCGCCCCCGCCGGTCACGATCAGCGCCATGCGCGCGCCGCGTTGTGCGTCGGTCCGGTGGTACCAGTAGCCGATCAAGAGGAACGAGACGAAGCTCGTGAGCTCCCAGAACAGGACCAGCTGGAGGAGGTTGCCGGAGACGACGACACCGAGCATCGCGCCCATGAACGCGAGGAAGAACGCATAGAAGCGGGCGACCGGATCCTCGGGGGACATGTAGTAGCGCGCGTAGAGCGAAACGAGGGCGCCGATCACGGTGACGAGCACCGCGAACATCCACGCGAAGCCGTCCATGCGAAACGTGAGCTCGAGCCCGAGCGACGGGACCCACGACACGGTCTCGCGGATCACGCCGCCATCACGCACGCGCGGAAACAAGCTGATGACCCACCCGGCGGCCACCGCGGAGACCAATCCGGCCGATCCGGCGAGCACCGTACGTGCTCGCGTCGGGAGGAGCGCGGTCACGATGCTGCCGGCGAACGGAAGCAGCAGCAGGAGGAACACGCTCATCGCGGCGCGACTCTAGCAGCTGGAACGTGTCGAGCGACCGCGGGACGGTGCTCTCGCTGTCGACGCTTCCTCTTCTTCTTCTTCTTCTTCTCGCGGTTCCTCGACGTCGCGTCCGCCCTCGTTGAGCCAACGATCGATATCTCGCGCGAGAGCGTGGCGTTGGATCTTCATGTCGCCTCCCTTCAGTGGTTCCTCAGCAGCTCGAGTCCGGTGTGCGTTCCGAGGTTCAGTACGTAGTCGAGCTGGATGTTCAGATATCCGAGCGGCTCGATGAGTCGTGCGTTGGCGAGCGGTCCAGCGTCGATCGGATCGAAGTCGATCGCTCTCGCGATCTCGAGCGTCGTGCTCTTGGCCGCGGCATCGTCGCCCGCGACGAACACGGTCAAGCGTTGATCGTTCAAGCGTCCGGTATCCATGTGCTCGGCAAACTGCGTGTTGAACGCCTTCACGAGGTTCGCACGCGCGAGCTTCTTCTGGCGCTAAGCTTCTTGGTCTTCATACGTTCTCCTTGCCCCCTCCAGGAGCACGATCGGTGCCGTCGATACACGTCGAGAAAACAGCCGGTTGCCCGAGCGCAGTTCTCGTTTTGAGATATGGCACTCTCATTCTGCAATGCGCCTCGATGACCTGGACCTGCGCGAGCTGTTCGCCTTTGACCCCTCCGGCGGCGTGATGCACTTCGCCGGCGAGCGCGCATTGATCGTCGATGCCGTCGCGATGGGCCTCTTGCGCAAGACGCTGATCGAAACGCTCGGGCACGATGCGGCTCGCGGTCTCATCACGCGCTTCGGATACGTACACGGGCGGCGAAGCGCCGAGACGATGAGGACCGCGGTGCGTTGGGACAGCGATGAGGACTGGCGCATCGCGGGCGGGCGACTTCACAAGCTTCAAGGCCTCGTGGTGCCCGCGCCGGTGGAATCGTCACGCGCGCGCGGGCCGGCGCCATTCGTCGAGAACGTGTGGCACGACTCGTACGAAGCCGAGCAGCACTTGATGCACGTGGGGCGCTCGAAGGAGCCGGTGTGCTGGAGTCAGTGCGGCTTTGCGAGCGGCTACTTGAGCTATGCCAACCAACGCGAGATCTACTGCATCGAGACCCCGTCGTGGGCGCGGCGATGCGGTCTGTCACATGGTGTGCCGCACGCGTGAGGAGTGGGGGCGCGACTACGAGGCGCAGCTCGCCTACTTCGAGATGCCGCGGCTCGACGCCACGCTCGAGGAGGTCACCAAGAAGTTGCGAGCGGCCGAGAAACAGCTGCGATCGCGACGACAGCAGCTCGCGGCGTTTCGCACGGAGCCCGACGCGACGAAGAGTCCTGCGATGCGCAAGCTGCTCGAGCTGGTCGCGCGAGTGGCGCAGGTCGACTCCACGGTGTTGGTGACGGGCGAGAGCGGCGTCGGCAAGGAACGAATCGCCCGCATGATTCACGAACGTTCGGCCCGTTCCTCGCGCGAGATGGTCGCGATCAATTGTGGCGCATTGCCCGAGACGTTGCTCGAGAGCGAGTTGTTCGGCCATGCGAAGGGCTCGTTCACGGGGGCCACGCAGGACCGCGCGGGCTTGTTCGAGGAGGCGAGCGGCGGCACGCTGTTTCTCGACGAGATCGGCGAGGTGACACCGGCGCTGCAAGTGAGGCTGCTACGCGCACTTCAGGAGCAAGAGATCCGGCGCGTCGGTGAAAACAAGAATCGATCGATCGACACGCGCGTGATCGCAGCGACGAACCGCAACCTTGCACAAGAGGTGAAAGAAGGGCGCTTCCGTCAAGACCTCTACTACCGGCTCCGCGTGATCGAGCTCGTGGTCCCGCCTCTGCGCGAGCGTCGCGAGGACATCCTCCCGCTCGCGCGCGAGCTCCTCGCCGATGCGGCGGCGCGAACGAGATCGAAGGCGACCTCGTTCACCACCGCCGCGGTGGACCAGCTACAGCGCTATACCTGGCCGGGCAACGTCCGCGAGCTCGAGAACGCGCTCGAGCGAGCAGCGGTCATGGCGCGCGGCACACGCATCGACGTCGCTGATCTGCCGCCGGAGATCGCCGGCGCGGTCGCGACGTCGTGGACACCTGGAGACGAGCGCACGCTCGCGCAGGTCGAGAGGGACTACATCCTCGCCATGCTCGAAGCGAACGCTGGCAATCGGAAGAAGACCGCCACGCAGCTCGCCATCGCGCCGGCGACGCTCTATCGCAAGCTCGCGACGTACGGCGTCACCGGCGACGACTGACGTCACTGCGCGAGATACCCGCCGTCGACAGCGTAGTAGCCACCGGTGACGAACGAGGACTCATCCGATGCGAGCCACCTGACGAGAGCGGCGACCTCTGCCGGTTGTCCGAGACGACCCATCGCGTGCTGTCCCTCGAGGAACTTCAGCGCCTCGGGGCTCAGGTTCTTCTCGAGCAGCGGCGTGTAGATGAAGCCTGGACCGACCGCGTTGATGCGAACCTTCTTCGGGCCGTACTCGAGTGCAGCGCTCTTTGTCAGACCGACCACGCCGTGCTTCGAGGCGACGTACGCCGTCGAGTCCCGGAAACCTACCTGGCCGAGCACGGATGCGATGTTGACGATCGATCCGCCACCGGACTTCAGCATTGCCGGAATCTGATAGCGCATGCCGTAGAACACGCCGGAGAGGTTCACTCCGATGACCTTGTCCCAGCCGTCGACCGGATACTCCCCGATCGGCGCCGACGGACCGCCGATGCCGGCGTTGTTCACCGCGATGTCGAGGCGGCCATACTCGTTCATCGTCGCCGCGACGAGTGCCTCGTGGTCCGCGGCACTCCCCGCATCGGCCTTCACGAAGATGGCGGCGCCGTTGCTCTTGCGGATCTTCTCGATCGTCCCGATACCTGCAGCTTCTGCGATGTCCGAGACGACGATCTTCGCACCTTCTCGCGCGAGCTCGTACGCGACTTCTTGACCGATCCCGGAACCAGCGCCCGTGACGATCGCGACTCTGTCGTTCAAACGTTTCGACATGACACACCTCGATGTGAAGGGGAAAGACTTCTGACGCGCTCAGGCGGCGGCTTGGACTTCGGCGCGCACGGCTTGTATGTCGAGAGCGATCTCGACCTTGTCGCCGACCATGACGCCGCCGGTCTCGAGCAGTTGGTTCCACTGAAGGCCGAATGCCTTGCGATCGATCGTCGTCGATGCGGAGAACGCGAGGCGTCCCTTGCCATACGGGTCGGTGATCGAGCCGAGCGGCTCCACGCGCAGCACGACTTCGTTCGTCACGCCGTGCATGGTCAGCGTGCCGGCGACGCGCAGATCGTGCCCGTCCTGTTCGACGCGGGTGCTGCGGAACTCGATCCGCGGATACTTCTCCACGTCGAAGAAGTCCTCCGAGCGCAGATGGGCATCGCGTTTCGCCTCGTTCGTCGAGATGCTCGCGGCGTCGATGTCGACAGCGACTTTCGACTTCGTGACGTCATCGGGATCGAGATCGATCACGCCCGCGAAGTTGGTGAAGCGACCGCGTACCTTGGCGATGACGAGGTGGCGGATGGAAAACTCGATCGTCGAGTGGGACGTGTCGAGGTCGTAATGGGTGATGTTGTTCTTCATGACCCGAGATAGAGCAGCAACCGTGCCTGCCGTAACCCGTCGCAATCACGTTGCGTTCAGGAATAGTGACTCTCAAAATGAGAGCTGTTGGTCTCGTTTCGAGAATCGAGGATCATGCGTGCTTGCCCACGACGACCTTGGCGGCGCGCAGCAGGCGATCGCCGAACATGTACCCGGCCTGGAGTTGCTCGACGACGCGCCGGTCCTGCGCCGGATCGGGGACGGGGATCATGGTCAGCGCCTCGTGGACCGTGGGGTCGAAGACAGCACCGACGGCATCGAAGCGCTCGAGGCCGTACCCGCGCAGCACCTTCTCGAGGTGATGCCGGACCATGCGCACGCCCTCGAGGATCCCCGTGGCATCGCCGGTCGACGCGGCGGCGGCGATCGCGCGATCGAAGTCATCGAGTACCGGCAGCATCTCGGCCACGAGCTTCATTCGTGTTTCTTCGAAAACGGTCTTCGCATCGCGCTCCACGCGAGCCTTCGCGGCTTCGAGGTTCTGCAGCGCGCTCGCGAGCCGGGCACGCTCCTCGGCGAGGTTGTCCACTTGCGTATCGGCGTCCGTCTCCATGGTCGGAACGTGGTGCTCGAACCGGACGGGTCAAGACGTCGCGATAGAACGGTATGTTGGTGCGTCAGGTCCGACCGACAGCGCGCAGCGCGATCACGGAGTCCTCGTGCGAGCGCCAGCCTCGGTACAGCGAGTCGTCGAACGGGAAGTCCCAGCATCCTTCGCGATGCAGCAATCTCCCGCCGAAGCCGTTCTTGAAGCGATGAACGCCGGCGAGCGGATGTTCCGATCCCGCACGCGGCGCGGCGCCGAGCAGATCGTAGTCGCGACAGCCGTGCGCCTTCGCGGTGCGAATCGCCGCCCACTGCAACGCATACGAGCCCATGAGCTCGCGGTGCGTTCGCGTCGATGCACCGTAGAGATACGTCGCGCGCGCGGGAGCCAGCGCGAGCAGCATGCCCGCGAGCAAGCGCCCGTCGTGTCGAGCGAGCAGCAGCTTCGTCGTCACCGGGGATGCTGCGTCTTCCGCGCGCTCCTGCAGCATCGCTTCGGCGTGCGCGAACGACATCGGCTCGAGCGAGTGGCGCGCCGTGGTCTCGAGGTACATCTCGTACCACTCGCGGAGATCCGCGACGCTGCCCTCGGTCACGACGACACCGCGCCGCTCCGCGAGCCGGACGTTGTAGCGAGTCTTCGCGTGCATGCGCGAGAGGATCGTCTCCTCGGAGTCGAGGAGATCGATCAGGATCGTATCGGGCGGCAACAGGTCGCGCGACGCCTTCCACAGGTTCCGCTCGTCGGTACCCATGTTCATGCGCAGCTCGCGCAGCTCTCGCGCCGGCGGCCCTTGCCACTCGCCGGACGCGGCGAAGCGCTCGGTGTCACGGGCGTGCACCGCCTCCCACGGCAGGTCCCACCGGATGAACGCGCAGCGCGATCCGAGCAGCGGCTGCAGCTCGAGCGAGAGCCGCTCGAGGAACGCGCCCATGTCCTCGACGCCGGGCGCGAGCTCGGGCCCGAACGGAACGTACGCGTAGTCCGCGTCCGCCGTGAGCTGCGACCGCAGCACGAGGAAGTCACCGTCGCGATCGCTCGCGCTCGGCACCGTGACATCGAAGGCGTGCGCGCCGAACCCGAGCCTGCGATGCACGCGTCCCCAGAACGCCGTCTGATGGACGATCGGCGTCGGGACGAGGTGATCCGTCTGCTTGGGTGTGATCGCGAGCTTCATGGCGGACACGCCAGGGTGGGCCGTGTTCCGCGCAAGTCAACCCGGACGTTCAGTGCGACGAGACCGCGAGGTCGAACGCGGTAGAGCCGCGCGACGTCGGCGAGCGAAGCGTCCGGACGCACCCACGCGGGTTCCGGGCTCGCGAGCTGGCGCGCCGTCGCCTGGCGCAGCTGCGCGAGCGGATCCGCGCCTTCACCCTCGTCGCGCTCGTCGTCGTAGGCCTGCTCCGTCGCACGCAGCAGATCCATCGCCGAGAGCATTCCGACGACCTTCCCGTTCTCGTCGATCACCGGAGCGCCGTGCACCGCGGCAACGACCATCACGCGGAGGATCTCCGCGAACGGCATCGCTGCGGGGATCGTGAGGACATCTCGCTGCATGACGTCGCGGACGATCGGCATGTGCACTTGATACTCCAAGATCGCCGGCTCGACGACCGGGCCGCGCCGATCGCTACTCGGGCGCGACGAGGTACAGCGCCCCGGGCTTGTTGTCGACGAAGCACACCTTCTCGAGGTGAAGCCACGCGGACAGCTTCTTCGTGTCGAACGTGCAGCAGTGGTCCTTCTCGGTGCACTTGATCCCGAATCCGACGGCCGGCCGTCGACCGGCGGCATCCCACTTCGCGACGAGATCGCTCGACGAGAGCGTCTCCTCGGTCGACTTCGCGTCCTTGCCCTTCCCCCGGGTCACCACCTTCAGGTTGCGATACGAGTCGTCCTTCATGTGCCGCTGGAAACGAAACGAGCTCGCGAGGCTCTGCGCGCGCCACGTGTCGTTGATCTCGAACTTGCCCTGGAGCCACTCGGGGCTCTTGTTGTTGTTGTAGCCGTAGACGTACGTGGCCTTCTTCGCGATCGAGAAGCCCTTCTTCGGATCGAACTTGAGCCGGTACGCGAAGCCCTTGTCCGGTCCTCCGATGTTGCCGGTGATCGCGACCGCGAGCTGACCGTCCTTGTGATCCGTCAAGAACGGCTCCGACGTGGATGCAACGGGCCCCGGAATCGTCACGACGTCCTGCGTGCGTGGCTTCGGATCGTTCCAGTACGCCCGGAGGACGACGCGGTCCTTCGTCCACACCACGGCGACGAGGACCGCGTGACCGCTCGGGCTGATCCAGCGCTGCGGCGGTGCATCCATGACCGGCTTCGTCGTTTGCCCCGCGAACCGTTCACCCTCGCCGAGCTTGGCCTCGGGCCATGTCGTCGTCGGATCGGGCGCCGCCATCACCGGCGTTGTCGCCAGTGCCGACCAGAGCCCGACCATCACCACCATGCTGACCATGTTGCGCATGGCGGAGCGTTATCACAGACGGTCGGCGAATCGCGAGCGCACGCGGAGCGCACCGTTTGCGCGATCTCGACCGGAGTGGCCGGGCACTCTGCATGCAACGTCGCAGGCGCATGCGAGCACTTCTTGGTTTTTCGTGCATCGTCATGATGGCTTGCGGGACCACCGATGATCGGCCCGCGACGGTCGAGGTGGTCTCCCTGGAGATCCTGGCGCCGAGCTGTGGGGCGGTACAGTGCCACTCGACGACCACGCGTCTCGAGGGTCTTGCCTTCGACACGCTCGACGAGGCGAAGGCGTCGATGCGCCGACTCGACGTTCGCGCGGGCGATGGCGGCGAGCTCCTCGAGGTCATCCTCGAGAACGAGATGCCGCCGGATTCGCCCATGTTCGAGAACGACATCCACCTCATCGAGGCGTGGATCGACGCGGGAGCAACGGGCCTATGAAGACCATCCACATCGTCGTCACCGTGGCGCTCGCGCTCGGCGCGGGGATGATCGACCCACCACGCGCGCACGCGTATCCACAGTATCAGCTCGCTCGCGATGCAACATGCACGGGCTGTCACCTCTCGCCGGCCGGTGGGGGGCTACTCAACGAGAACGGTCTCGGCGTCGCGGAGGCCGAGTCGTGGAAGGGCACCGATCCCACGTTCTTCTACGGCGCGTCGCTGCCGGATTGGTTGCAGATGGGCGGCGACATCCGCGGCGCGGCGGGCGCGGTCAGCAACGGAGCGCTCGGGGGCGCCGCCTATCCGATGCAGGCCGAGGTGTACGCGTCCGCCGGTGGGCGCGGCTTCACGATCAACGCGACCGGCGGCCTGCGACGTCCGCAAGAGGACGGGAGCGCGGCGCACGTCGCGTGGTCTCGCGAGCACTACCTCATGTGGCAGCAGAATCCGGGCGAGGTGAGCGGGATGTACGTTCGCGCGGGCCGCTTCATGCCGGTCTACGGCCTGCGGCTCGCGGAGCACGTGGCGTACACGCAGCGGTTCGGCGGCTATCCACTCTACGGCGAGACATACGGTGCCGCGATCGAGTACGTCTCGCCGCGCTTCGAGGCGCACGCGACGGGCTTCATCCACGATCCGATCGCGAGCGCCGTCGAGCACGGCGACGGCGCGGCAGGCTACGTCGAGGCTCGCCTCGGTGAACACGTCGCGCTCGGTGCCGAGGGCAAGTACGCAGCCGACGACGATCTGACGCGCACGTATGCAGGCGTGACGGGCAAGGTCTACATCCCCGGCGCGGATCTGCTCATCCAGGGCGAGGCCGAGCTCGTCCACCAGGAGGTCGCCTCGACGATGCGCACGTACAACCAGCTCGTCGGGTACGTGCTCGCGTCGCGACCGATCGTGGAAGCCTGGCTCCTCGACGTGGGCGTCGGGCACTACACGCAGGACACCAAGGTCGACGGCAACTACCGCGACTCGATCGACGCGAACGTGCACTGGTTCGTCACGTCACACCTCGAGGCGCTGGTGACGATGCGCCTCGAGCTCCTCGGCAGCGGATCGACGGGCGGCTACGCGCTCGCACAGGTGCACTACCGGCTGTAGTCACCAGGTCTCGTTGCCGTGACAGCCGGTGTTCGAGCACACCCTCGTCGCGGGGTTGAACGTGCCGGCGGCCATCTTCACCTCGTGCACCCCGTTGACGTGCAGAGCGGGTGCCGTGATCACCATCGCCGCGTTGACGACGGTGCCGTGGCACTCGCTGCACTCCATGTTCTCCTCGCCGATGTGCCTGCGGTGATCGCCGGACATGCCGGTGCCGTTCGTCTGGTGGCAGCTCGTACACACGAGCGGTCCGGTCGCCGTCCACGCGATCGAGCCGGTCGGCCCGCGACCGTTACCGTGACAGTAGTTGTTCGCGCACGTCCCCGCGCTGAAGGTGCCGGCGACGTTCATCGTGTCGAAGTGCACCTCGGCGATGTTGTCGCCGTCGCGATGGCCCGCCGCATCGACGGTGGTGGGCACGACGTGACACGACGAGCACGGCATCGCGCGTCGCCACGTCGATGTCGCGAGGTGCTGCTGATGCGCGCCGACCTTCGCCGAGGTGACGCTACCCAGTAGATCGCGAGGCGGCGCAGCGTTCGTCGAGCCGTGACACACGCCGGTACAGCCTCCGGTCGCCGCCGCGTCGAATAGATCGATCTTTCCGTCGATATGACTCTCGGGATCGCGGAACACGAGCGAGCTCTCCTCCATCGTCGGATGACACGACGCGCAGTTGGTCTCGGTGGGGTGGGGAGGTGGCGGAGGCGCGCCGTGACACGATCCGCACTGCGATTGCGATCCGTCGACGAGCGTCCACGTCGGCGTCGGCTTCGCGGCGCCCCAGACGGCATTTCCGTGGCAGCCGGTCGTGCACGTCTCGCCGGACCACGATGTCGTCCCCGCGCGTGCGAGCCGAAATGCCCGCAAGTCATGCGCGCGAGCGATGACGAGGTCGCATCCGCGAGTAGCTCGGCCGGATTCTCCTCGAAGTTGGCGAGCAGGTCGAAATCGTCACCGAATCGCGCGTGCGAGCGTCACTTGATCGGTTGGCAGTTCTCCCAGCTGTAGTCGCGGTGGCTTCCATCGGCGAAATACACCGTCCACGCATAGAAGTCCGCAAACTTCGGCTCGAACGTCACGCGAACCGGGCCGGTGATCACCTTCTCGGCGGCGAGCTTTCCGACGAGCTGCTTGATCGAGCATGCGGGCACCGGATGCGGCTCGATGTCCTTGACGGGCGAGTTCCATCCCCACGCGGAGGCCTTCATGCCGCGGTTCATGGAGTTGTACTTGCGCATCGAGTTGGAGCGCGTCTTCTTGAGCGACGAGGCCGAGTTGCTCGGTGACACGTACGCGATGCTGACGGGCTGACTCGTGTCGACGGTTCCATCCGGGCGCACGGCGAAGAGGTTGAGCGACCAGAACGTCGCGTCGCTCTTCCACTTGCGCGCGTCCTTGGACAGCGCCTTGTACAGATCGTCCGCCTGCGGCTTGCTGCCATCGACGCCGAGGCTGCTGTAGGAGACGACGCCCTTCTTCGGCAGGAACCTGTCCTTCAGGTACCACCCGCCAAGTCCGAGTACGACGGCCAGGAGTGCGCCGCCGATGATCTTCTTCTGCGAGCTGCCCGTGGGGATGTTCACGCCGCCGACCTTGATCGTTCCCTTGGGCGGGGATGACCCCGCGGGCGCGGCAGGAGCAGCGGCGGGTGCCGGCTGTGCCGGTAATAGGACGGGCTGCTGGCACGACATGCACGGCATCGACACGCCGGGATACGCCCACGTGAGCTGATGACAACTGGAACAGGTGATCTGGGTTGCTTGCGCGTGGCTCACGGACGGGTAGATACCGGTCGCAGGGAATGTGAGCGGCCGGCGATTCGAAAACGGTGGGTAGACTCCGGCCACAGGATGTGATGGTCATGGTCTCTGTCGATGACGGACACACCGCTCCGAACCTCGGTCGCTGCTGATCTCGGCTCCGTGGCCGATGATCTCCGCGCGATCGCAGGTGGATCGGTGCCGTACCTCGCCGCGGGGACGCTCGTCGCCGAGCACTTCGAAGTGGAAGCGCTCCTCGGCCACGGTGGCATGGGTGCGGTGTATCGGGCCAAGGATCGCCAGCTTGGCCGGCGCGTCGCGATCAAGCTCGGACTGCGTGGCACGGATGTCGCGCGCATCCAACGCGAGGCGTCGGTGCTCGCGAGCCTCGCGCATCCAAACGTCGTGACGATCTACGAGATCGGAGAGCACGATGGTGCTCCGTTCGTCGCGATGGAGCTATGCAACGGCGGAACGCTGCGCGCGTGGCTCGAGACTCCGCGGCCGTGGCGCACGATCGTCGAGCGGTTTCGCTCCGTCGGCGACGGACTCGCGGCCGCGCACGCCGCGGGGATCGTCCACGGCGACATCAAGCCCGACAACATCTTGCTCGGCGATGACGGCCGACCTCGCCTCGCGGACTTCGGTCTCGCACGCGCCACGCACACCGACAACGATGGTGACGGCGAGCGCCTGAAGGCCGCGGGCACTCCGCGCTACATGGCGCCCGAGCTCGCGCACGGCCCGCCGACAGCGCGCTCCGACCAGTTCGCATTCGCGGTCGCGATGTTCGAAGCGCTCGCTGGCACCGAGCCGTTCTCGCGCGATGCCGACGAGCGACGCAAACAGATCGAGAGCGGCCCGTCCACGCAGCTTCCCGTGCCACGTCGGATCTCCGCCGCGATCGCCCGCGCGCTGCGCGCGGATCCCGAGGCTCGCTGGCCCGATGTCGCCACGCTGATCGCGCAGCTCCAACCGCCACGGCGTCGCTGGCTGGTTCCCGCGCTCGCGACCGCCGTCCTCGGAACCGCGGTGGTGATCGCGTTCGCGCCGTGGCGAACGAGCGGTGCGGACAACGAGGATCTCACCAGCATCCAGCCGGCGCGCTGCGACGGTCTCCCCGTCGACATCGACGGCGAATGGACTCCCGCGACGCGCGCGGAGGTGATCGCCGCGCATCCGCGTGGCAGCGGCGCGGTCGCGCTGTTCGCCGACGAGCTCGGCTACTTCGTCCGCGAGTGGAGAGAGGCGCGCCTGCGGCTGTGCAAGACGCTTCCCACCGAGCCGTCCTGGTCGCTCGCGATCGGCGATGCGGGGCGCGCATGTCTGCTGGCGCGTCGAGACGATCTGCGCCTCTTGCGCTCGCTGCGCGACCTGGACTCCGCGGAGCTCGTCGGCCACGTGGTCGCGCTCGATGCACCGTCGAGCTGCGCCGATGTCAACCGCCTCGAGTCCCATGCACGAACAGCGTCGATCGAACCCGTCGAGCGCGAGTACCGCGCGATCGCGATGCTGCGCGATCGCGGCCACGGAGCGGAGGCGCTCGGGCGCGCGAAAGCACTCGTCGCGTCGTTGCCTCGTGATGCGCCGCCGCTCGCGCTCGCGATGGCCAACTCGCTGCTCGGCGAGCTGCTCCTCGCGCAGGTCGGTCTCGCCGAATCGGCCGCACCGACGCGCACGGCGTTCTTCGCGTATCGCGTCGCGGGCTCGCCCCAGGCGTTCGATCCGGCGCTGCGGCTCGTGGACGCGTACTCGCAGGCTGGGGAGCTCGCTCTCGCCGAGGAGTGGCTCGCGCACGCACGCGCGGAGGCACAGCGCGTCACCGTCTCGCCCTCCAACCGCGCCATCCTCGAGCTGATCGCGGCGCGCCTCCTCTCGTTGCGCGGCGACCACGATGGTGCGTTCACCGCAGCGGAAGCCGCGGCGCGCAGTCTCGACGACAGCGAGGATCCGCGCACCGTCCTGACGGTGCATTCGATCCGTAGCTCGCAGTCGATCTTCCTTGCCGAGGCGCGTCGGCTCGAGGAGTCGCTCGCGATCGCGCGCGAGCTCGTCGCCGCTCTCGAGAAGCTCTACGGCCCCGCCCATCCACTGCTGATCAACGATCTGTTCAACGTCGGGCTCGGCGAGCTCGATCTCGGCCGCCCGGCCGATGCACTCGTCACGCTGAGGCGGGCGCGAGAGATCGCCGACGCGAGCCTCCCGCCGAACGCGGTGCTGCGCGGCTACGCGCTGTGGAACGAGGCGCTCGCGCTCGGACGCAACGATCCGCGCGGCGCACGCACGCTGTTCGACCACGCGATCGCCGTGGTCGAGGCAGCGCAGGGCGCGAGCGCGGATGTCGCGCAGCTGCGCGCCGACCGCGAGAAGTGGAGTCGGCCATGACCGTCGACGTGCAGGTCCGCGCCGCGCTCGATCGCGGCGATCTGACCGGCGCGGCCGAGCTGGTCGTGCGCGCGCACATGGCGGAGATCGTGACCTACCTGGGATCGCTGACGCGTGGCGTGCCGGAGCGACTCGACGAGGCGTTCTCGCTGTGGTGCGAGCACGTGCTGAAGGGCATCGCGAGCTTCCAATTCGCATCGTCGGTGCGGACCTGGGTCTACACGATCGCGCGCAACGCCGCCGCGCGCGTCGCACGCGATCAGCAACGACGCACGCGCCGCCTCGAGCTCGGCGCATTGCCCGAGGACCTCGCGGCCACGGCGCGCACGCAGACCGCGGATTATCTGCGCACCGCGATGAAGGACCGCCTCGCGCAGGTGCGAGAAGAGCTTGCCCACGAGGATCGCGAGCTGCTTCACCTCCGCGTGGATCGCCAGCTCGCGTGGAAGGAGATCGAGGAGATCGTACGCGATGAAGGTGCGAGCGACGACGCGACCGCCCGCACGCGGCGCGAGGCAGCGCTGCGCAAACGCTTCGAGAGCCTCAAGCGACGGATCAAGGCGCGGCTGGCGGCGCTGGCGTGAACCGCGCGATCAGCGAATCGCGAGCGTCAGCGTGACGGCCTTCGAGCCGTCGAACATCGTCCACGGACAACCGCGAGCGTCGCGAGCGCGTAATGGCGCTCGGTGTGGTCGCACGCTTCGCCATTCGTCGGCACGAACGTATCCTCGCCGGACCCGCGCGCGGATCGACATCTCCATTCACGCAGGCTGCCGCCATGGCCGGGTCACGACGAGCAGCGCGAGCGCCGCCACCGCCGCCGCACCGCCGAACCAGAACGGCGCCTCGGGACCGACCCGATCCCAGAGCGCACCTGCGATCACGCTCGACACCAGCGTCACGAGGCCGGTCGCCATGTAGAACAGGCCGATCGCGAAGCCGCGGCGCTCGCGCGGCACGTGATCGGCGAGCAGCGCCTTGCCGACGCCGTCCGTCAGGGCGATGTACACGCCGTACACCGCGAGGAGTGGCCAGATCGTCACCGCGGTCGTGTTCGCGAGGCCGATGTAGACGAGCGCATAGATGCCCCAGCCGATCGCGATCATGCGCCAGCGTCCGAACCGGTCGCTGAGCACGCCCGCCGGATACGACACCACCGTGTAGACCAGGCTGAACAGCGCGTACGCGAGCACGACCTCCCACGGCTCGAGGCCGACCTGCGCGGCGCGGAGCAGCAAGAACGCGTCGCTGCTGTTCGCGAGCGCGAACACGACGAGCAGCGCGAAGACCTTCCAGTACGCCCTCGACAGGCCACCGACGCCGATGACGGTGGGCGCGGCCGCTTGCTCCTCGTGCGGAGCTTCCCGCAACGCGAACGTGAAGCCGACCGCCGCGAAGCCGAGCACGGCGGCGACGGCGAACACGATGCGGAACCCGGTCTCGACGTGCTCCTGCTGCGCGAGCGTGCCGCCCTCGACGGGCGTTCCGGTCAGCCACCACAGCAACACCGCCGACAGCACGACACCGACGACGGCGCCCGCGCTGTCCATCGCGCGATGCAGGCCGAACGCGCGCCCGCGATCCGCGGTATCGGTGCAGTCCGCGATCAGCGCATCGCGCGGGCTCGAGCGAATGCCCTTGCCGACGCGATCGACCGTGCGCCCGAGCAGCACGAGCGGCCACGCGACCGCGCCGATCAGGATGCCCTTGCCGAGCACGGGCAACCCGTAGCCGAGGCGCACGTACGGCACGCGCTTCCGAAACCGATCGCTGCGCCATCCGGCCCACGCCGTGAGCAGCGCCACCGCGGCGGTCGCGACGCCCTCGACCCAGCCGAGCGAGGTCGCGCTCGCACCGAGGACGGCGACCATGAACAGCGGCAAGAGCGGATAGATCATCTCGCTCGAGACGTCGTTGAAGAACGACACCCATCCGAGGAGGACGACGTCGCGAGGCAGCGACTTGCGTGACATCGCTGGTGCAAGCCTAGCGCGACTCGACGGACCGTCGTCGGGACGCGCCGAGCCCGAACCCAGCTCCTAGCCGGCCGACCAGCTCGTATGGGCCGTCGACCTCAGTCGACGAGCTCGCCGGCGATCGCGGCACCGATGCCGAGCACACCCAGCACGATCAGGACGTGGACGATGCCGGGCAGGGCCTGGAACGGCTCGTGCCACGAGGACGGCAGGACCGCGAGCGCGGCGGCAAAGTACGCGCCCGACACGAGGCCGAACACACCGAGCGCGTTCAGGAGCCCGATCAGGAGGAGGCCCACGAGGATCACACCACCGCCGAGCACGACCCACGAGAACATGTGGCGATGGCGCCGCCGCCACGAGGAGCCGCGGCCACGCGAGTAGCGCCGAGAGGGAAAGTCGAAGTCCATGGGAACCTCCGGGATCAGAAGAGCGAGGCCACGCCGAACACGGCGAGGACGAGGAGGGGCACGATCGCGGAGGCGACCACCAGGTATGGATCGCGGTCGGCGTACCGCCTGGGGGCGCGCTGGCGCGACACGAAGGAGAACGAGAGCAACAACGGCATGGGAGCACCCGTAAGGCGCGACCTCGCGCGGCGCACTTTCAAACTTCCGAGCGAAGACTTTGGTTTTCTCGAATGCTCGGAAGCTCCCGTTCGAGTGGCAGCAGGCAGACGACGCCCGCGACCATCACGTCCGTGGTCAGCGAATCGCGAGCGTCAGCGTGACGGCCGTCGAGCCGTCGAACACCGTCCACGGGCAGTCCGGGTCGATGCAGTTCAGCGGATCGCCGGTGCCGTTCTTCTTGCGGTGCACGAGCGTGTAGTCGCCGACGGCGAGGCTCGCGAGCGAGTAGTGGCGCTCGTTGTGGTCGCACGCTTCGCCGTTCGTCGGCACGAACGAGTCCTCGCCGGAGAATGCGATGGTCGCTCCGTTCGCGTCGACGAGCTCGAGGACATCCGCCGGCAGCGAGGCGTCCTCCTCGTAGATGATCTCGATCTCGTCCGTGGGAGCCATCGTCTCGCTCGCACCCCACAGCGGTGCGGTGCTCGCGTACGTCGGCGATCCATTTGGCAGCATGCCGTGGCGGACGACCGAGAAGTTCACGTAGTCGGGGCCCGCGCAGGGATCGAAGAGGTCGCAGCCGGCGAGCACCGGCAGCAGCGCCAACAGGAGGCGCATGACTAGCCTTCTCCGCGGGTCGGCGCGGCCTTGAGGCCGTACTTCTCCATCTTGTAGATCAGCGCGCGGCGCGAGAGGCCCAGGCGGCGCGCCGCGCGCGTCTGGTTCTGCCCGTCGGCCTCGAGGGCCGCGATGATCGCCGCGCGCTCGACCTCGGCGAGCTGGCCGCGCACGTCGCGCGCGCCGGTGTTGAGCGTCGCGCCGATCGGGCGCGTGCGCTTGGAGGCATCGAGCATGCGCTCGGGGAGGTCGGCGGCGGTGATCTGGTCCTCGCACAGGACGAGCGCGCGCTCGATCGCGTTCTTCAGCTCGCGCACGTTGCCGGGCCACGCGTAGCCGACCATCGCGTCGCGCGCTTCGGCGGTGAGCTGCGGCGTGGCGCGGGCGGGGTCGGCGCCGGTGCGAATGAAGTGCTCCGCGAGCGGCAGGATCTCCTCGGGGCGATCGCGCAGCGGTGGGACGACGATGGTGAAGCCGCCGATGCGGAAGAGGAGGTCCTGGCGGAAGCGACCGGCGCGCACGTCGGCGTCGAGATCGCGGTGGGTCGCGGCGATCACGCGCGCGTCGGTGGCGACCTCGGTGGTGCCGCCGACGCGCGTGATCACCTTGCGCTCGAGGACGCGCAACAGCTTGGCCTGGAGGGAGAGCGGCATGTCGCCGATCTCGTCGAGGAACAGCGTGCCGCCGTCGGCTGCCTCGAAGAAGCCGACCTTGCGGCGATCGGCGCCGGTGAAGGCGCCGCGCTCGTGACCGAACAGCTCGCTCTCGAGGAGCGTCTCGGGGAGAGCGGCGCAGTTGAGCTTGATCAACGGGCGGTCGCGGCGCGAGGAGCGCGCGTGGATCGCCTCGCAGATGATCTCCTTGCCGACGCCGGTCTCGCCGAGGATGAGCGCGGTCATCGCGCTGTCGGCGATGCGATCGACGAGCGTGTACACGCGCTGCATCGCGGGGTCGTGGACGAGCGGCGAGCGCGGGACCTCGGTCTCGGCGCGCGGTGGGCGGCCGGTGCGGAGGCCCGTGCGCAGCTGACCGACGAGGCGCTCGACGCTGGTGCCGTCGTCGGGGCACTGCGCGGTGGCGACGGCGATCGCGATGCTGTGGGCGCGCGCCATCTCGACCGCGCGCTCGACGGCGGCGGTGCCCTCGGCACGCGAGAGCTCCGGGAGGATGACGAGGTAGTCATCGCCCGCGTCCTCGGCGATGAGGTCCATCGGGCGGAGCGTGGCCGCGATCTGCTCGACGACGGCGTCGCTCGGGATGCGCAGGAGCGCGAGCGTGAGCGGGCGGTGATAGCGAACGGAGCGATCGACCTCGGCGGCGAGGCGGAGCTCGCCGGCTTCGGCGTCGGCGATCGGCGTCGAGCGACGCAGGCCGCTCGTGATGTTGACGATCGCGATGATCGGGCCGACGGAGACCTCGTCGCCGTGGACGATGCGCGTGATGGCTTCGATCCTGGTGCCGTTGACGCGCGTGCCGTTGCGCGAGCCGAGGTCCTCGACGATGATCGAGTCGCCCGAGCGCTTGATGCGCGCGTGCATGCGCGAGACCTTCTCGTGATCGAGCGTGATCGTGGCACCGCGCGAGCGGCCGAATGTGATGTCGATCCCGTCGGGGAGGTCGATGACACGGGAGCCGTTGTCGTCGCCGAGATGGATGACCAGGGTCGCCCGCGGCCCTGTCGGTACGGCCATTTCGGTGACGCCCGCCAGAGTTTGGAGGTCGGTACCCATCAGTTTGTACGAATCGTGCACACTCATCTGCATCTGCGCAGCCTCGCAATGCGGAAATTCACAGCGTTATCATCGGACGGTGGATGGTCCCCGCGTTGCACCAAGACTCGTGCCATGCAGAGGCTGATGTCGGTGTTGCTCGTCGCTGTCGCCGCGTGCGGTGACGCGGGCGATAGCGGCGGCCCGTACCTTCCGGATGCGTCCGGGGCGCTGGATGCCGCGGCGTCGAGTGACGGTGCTCCGGCACAACAGGGACTCGAGCTCGAGTGGGCGGACATCCCGTCGCTGCCCGGTGCGATCTCGTCGACGGTCACGGTGATGACCGTGAAGTTCCACGTGAAGAAGGTCGAGGTCCTCGGCGATGCAGGGTCGATCCCGGAGACGACCGGCGAGAACGTCGATCTGGTGTGGAACATCGCGGCGAGCCCGCCTCCGATCTCGTTCCCGTCTGCACCACCTGCGATCTACTCGAAGGTGCGCATCAACCTCGACAATGGAGGCGCGAGCTCGCCCTCGGTCGAGATCGTCGGCACGACGACCGCGAATGGATCGACGGAGATGTTCCGGGTCACGAGCACGCAGAAGCTCGATCTCGAGATCACCGGCTACAACGTCGAGCTCGGTGTCGCGGAGTCGGAGCGGATCCCGGTCGTCGTCGGGCTCGATGCGGCGTTCGCGAAGGTGGACTGGGCCGCGATGCGCGTGGCGAACAACGAGCGCCGGCTCGAAGACTCGGACACGCAGGCGATGGACGCGTTCTTCAACGATCTCGAAGACGTGTTCACCGCGCCCTGATCGCTACGCGAGCGTGACGAGGTCTTCGAACGCCGAGTAGTAGCTGCGGCGAAAGGCGGCGAGCGTCTGCGCGCCCGCGCTCGCGCGATGCGTGACGAGGTTGCGTACGGCGGCGAGCGTGTGGAGTCGGTGGGCGAGGGACACCGTGCGCTCGGCGGTGGTCTTCTGCTCCTTGCCGCCGAGCTTGAACATGTTCTTGAAGCCGGTCGGGTGATCGACGGCGAACAGCACCATGAGGCGCGCCCACTCGGTGACCGACAGCGGCGAGTCGAGGCGCTTGCGGCGATGCTCCTGGAGATCGCGCACGCAGTTCGGCACCGCGCGCAGCGGGATCTCGACGCGCGCGCCGCCGACGTCGGCGGGGTCGCGCCACTTCGGCTCGAGCCAGCGCGCGAAGCCTTGCCAGCTGCCGCCGATCACACGATCGACGTAGTCGAACAGCACGCCGGGCTCGCGTTGCAGGCCGGCCATGCGCGGGCCGAGCCACGCGTGCACGTAGTTCTCGAGCACCTTCATCCACAGCGTGATCGGCGGCGAGAGGTCCGCGTCCTTCGCCTGGCCCGTCGAGAGGAACAGCGACTCGGCGGTGCGCAAGCTGCGGATCATGGTGTCGAAGCCGGACAGCTTCGTCATCGCGCCGAAGCTCGGGAACAGCTTCGTGATCTCGCCGTCGACGTCGATCGCGGGCGCGGACTCGTCGGACTGCGCCGCGGTCGCGATCTTCATGCGGAGCAGCGGCTCGAACGCGGGATCGTCGGCGTCGATCTTCTCGAGCGCTTCGTCGATCGTCGGTGCGAGGTCGGCGGCGTGCGGGCGCGAGATCGTGATCGCGGCGGCGAGCGTGCCGCGCGCGGTCGGATCGCCGTCGCCGGCGACGAACTTGATCGCCTGCGCGAGCGCCGCCGGCGTGCCGAGCCGCAAGAGGCCGGCCGCGGCGCGCTCGTGGACTGCTGGGTCATCATCCTTGAACGCGGCGAGGAGCGCCTTCTCCGTCGACGGATCGGCGAGCTTGCCGAGCGCCCACACGGCGGCGCCGCGGACGGCGGGCGCGTCATCGTTCGCGAGCGGCGCGATCGCCGAGGCGGCAACGGCGCCGCCGAGGAGGCCTGCGATCTCGGCGCCCGCTTCACGCAGGCGCGGCTCGGGGGACGCGAGCAGCTGCTGCGCGCGCGGGGCGAGGCCGTTGATCGCCGTCGGGTCTGGCAGCGATGCGACGAGCGCGTTCGACGCAGCGCCGAGCACGCGCGGATCCTCCTCGCGCTTGATCGTCGCCACGACGTCGCCCGCGACGCCCGGCATGCCCAGCTCGCCGAGCGCGACGTAGGCGGCGAGGCGCATGTCGGCGGGCTCCGAATGCACGCAGCGCTTCACGAGCTGCGGCGCGAGGCCCGCGAGGCCGAGGTTGCCGACGACATAGACGGAGCGGCGGCGCACCATCGGGTTCTCGTCGTCGAGCATCGGCGCGACGAGCCGCGCGATCGCGGGCATGTCCTCCGGCTTTCGGTTCGCGAGCTGGAGCGCCCACAGCAGCGCGCCGCGGATCTGTGCGGACGCCGATATCGCGAGGCCGCCGATGCGGTCCATGAGCTCGGTGCTCGTCGCGAAGGCGCCCATCGCCTGCACGGCGGCGGCGCGGATCGCCTCGTCGGCGTCCTCGCGGTGCGCGAGCTTGGCGAGTGCTTCGCGCTCCCACCCTTGATCCGCTTCGATCGCGCCGACCGCACGCGCGCGAACGTCGACGGGCAGGTCCGTGCGCTCGGCGACGGCGAGCAGGTAGCGCGTGATCTCCTCGTCGCGCAGCTCGCCGAGGATCTGCACGACGCCCGCGGCCTCGTCGGTGAGCAACAGCTGCGCTTGCTCGAGGACGTCGGCGACGGGCAACGTGCGCAGCCGGCGCGCGAGCACCGCACGCACAGCGCGGTCCGGCTCGGACAGCGCGATCAGGAAGCGATCGGATGCGTCCTTTGCACGCTCCGCCTTGAGCGCGCGCGAGGCCATGCTCGACGCGATGCGGATCTCGGCATCGTCGTGGCGCGCGAGGCGACGCAGCGTCGCGAGCACCTCGAGCGCGCCGAGCTCCGACAGGTAGCGGACCGCCGCGATCTGCACCTCGGGCTCGAGGTCCTGATCGAGCACGAGCAGCGCCGAGTCGCGGCCCGCGGCCGAGCGAATCTCGGTGAGCGCCGTCAGCGCCGCCGCCGCCTCCGACGGATCGCCCAGGATCAGCGGCACGATCCGATCGACCGCGCTCATCGCCCCCATGCGGCCGAGCGCCGTGATCGCCGCGCGCCGCAGCTGCGGCGGCACGCCCTCGCCGAGGAACGCCGCGACCGACTCCTCGAGCGCCGGGAAGCCCAACCCGCCCGCGGCTTGCAGCGCCGCCGCCGCGATCGATGGATCGCGATCCGAGAGCCTCCGGTGCACGAACGGGAGCAGCCAGATGTTGCGGAAGCCGCGGCCCATCGCCGTCAGCACGCCGCGCCGATCGGCTGCCGTGTCCGCGACGCGCGCGGCCTCGAGCAGCGCGAACGCGCAGCGCTCCGCCACGTCCCAGTCCGCGCCGAGCGCGCGGCCCGCGAGATCACCGAGCAACCGGCACGCCTCGAGCCGCGCCGTTCGCGTCGGCGCTTCGAGCGCCGCGATCGCCAACGTCTGCGCCGCCTCGGCAGGCGCGGCCTGTCCGTGCTCGAGTCTCCCCCGCAACGTCCTGGCACTCGTCTCGTCGATCATCCCCCGACGGTACACCGCGGCCCGAGCCCGGTGTATAGAGCGACCGCGTGTCGACACCGCCGTCCCGCTTCATCCTGCCGATCACCGCCGCGGACGCGGACATCGACGAGCTCGGCCACGTCTCGAACCTCGTCTATCTGCGCTGGGTGCTCGAGGTCGCCATGGCGCACTCGCGCTCGCTCGGCTGGGACCATGCGGCGTACCGCACGCTCGGTTCGGTCTTTGTCGTGCGGCGTCACGAGATCGACTACGTCGCGCAGGTCACCGCCGGGCAGACCATCAGCGCCGAGACGTGGGTCGATGACTGGAAGCAAGCGTCCTGCATCCGCAAGACCGAGCTGCTCCGCGACGGCAAGGTCGTCGCGCGCGCGGCCACGACGTGGGCATTCATCTCGCTCGCGTCGGGGCGTCCGGTGCGCATCCCCGACGAGCTGCGCGGGCTGTTCGTCTGAGCAGCCGCCGAAATCCGTGACCTTTCGCGACCGCGGGCCCACTAGCACCGGGCCTGATGGAGTTTCCTCGACGCATCCTGGTCTGTGTCGAGGACGACGTCGTGCGCCGCGCGATCGTCCAGGTCGCACGCGGGTTCAAGCTCGACCCGATCGAGGCGGTCACGGGCGAACAGGGATACGCGGCGCTGATCGTCGGTGACGCGAAGCTGGGCTTCATCGACGTGAACGTTCCGGGCATGGACGTCATCGAGATCGTGCGACGCGTGCATGCGGCTCACCTCGCCGAGCGCCCGAAGCTGATCGCGATCTCGTGGATGACGCCCGACGAGAACCTGTCCTATCAATCGCTCGGCTTCGACGATCACATCTTCAAGCCGATCGATCCCGACCGCGTCACGGCGATCCTGTTCGCGCTGCAGAAGGACCGCTGATCACGCGCCGCGAAACGCCGCGTACGCTGCGAGCACCTCGCGCGGCGCCTCGATCTGCGGATAGTGCCCGACGTCCGCCAACCGGACGACGTTCGTCGCCGGGCGCAGCTCGAGCAGCCGCTCGATCATGTGCGCGCCACTCACCGGATCGAGCGACCCGTTGATCACCACGAGCGGCAGCGTCGCCTGCACGAGCGCATCGACCCACCGCTCGCGGTGCTCGCGCCGCTCGGCCATGTAGCTGATCAGCCCGGCCAGCGCGCGCATGCCATCGTTCTTCGAGGCGAGCACCCAGAACGCGTGCATCTGTTCGCTCGACGGCTTGCGCGCGAACACCGCCGCGAGCGACCTCGCGAACGCGCGCTCGTTCGTGAGCCTCGCGAGCAACGGCCCCGCCGGCGACGCGAGAACGCGCTGGATCAGCCGCGCGCGGTGCGTCTCGGGAAACAGCCCGCCGTTGAGGAACGCGATCGAGTCGATCGGCGCGTCGCGCGCGAGGAGCTCCTGCCCGACGGTCACGCCGTAGTCATGCACGATCGCGTGAAACCGCTGCACGCCGAGCTTGGCGAGCAGCGCGGTATGGAGGTTCGCTTGCTCGGCGATCGTGTACCGGTGCCGCCTCGGCTTCGCCGACTCGCCAAAGCCGAGCATGTCCATCGCGATCACGTCGTACCGCGCGGAGAGATCGCCCCACACGTGCACCCAATCCCAGCTCGACGTCGGGTAGCCATGCACGAGCACGAGCGGCGTGCCCGTGCCCTCGCGCCGATAGAACATCCGGTGCCCACCGATCTCGATGAACGTGCCCGCCTCGCGCCACGCATCGATGGACATCATGTGACGACCCACCGATTCGCGCTGACCATGGCCAAGCGACCCGCGCGCAGCAGGCGATGAAGCGCCGCGTTCACGTCGTCGACGCTGACGCCGGTGCGCGTCGCGATCCATCGCGAGTCCGGCCGGAACCCATCGCGCGCCACCGCGTCCACCACCGCCGTCTCCGCATCGCCGCGCAAGGTGGCCACCGCGACCTCGCGTGGCACTGCCAGCCGAGCCAGCGCCGCCTTCGTGATGCGCTGCCCGCGCAAGATCCGCGAGAGCCGCGTGTGATCGATCGCGAGATCACGCGCGAACGCTCGCAGAGAATAGCGTCGATTCCGCGCTCGCCTCCGCTCGAGCTCCTCGCGCAACCAACGTCGAAGCATGGCCCGAGCCTACACCGGGGTTTGCACCAGTTTCGATCGCCCACACGCCGGCGCGCTAACGCCCGCCGCTACCATGCGACGCATGAACCCCGTGACTCGCTGGCAGATCATCGCGCGCGATCCGGCCGCGACCGCTCGCTTCTACTCGACGCTGTTCGGCTGGCGCATCGACGCCTCCAACGCCCTCGGCTACCGCCAGCTCACCACCGGCGGCACCGACGGCGGCGTGTGGCCCTCGCAAGGCGAAGGGCCCGACATGGTGCAGCTCTTCGTCGAGGTCGACGACATCACGGCCACGCTCGACGCCGCGACCGCCCTCGGCGCCCGCGTGATCGTGCCGCGCTCCGTGCTCCCCGACGGTGACGTGATGGCCGTGCTCCTCGATCCCGCTGGTCTCGCGTTCGGCCTGCACGAGCGCCGCCCCATGCCGACCTGACGGTCGTCGAATCGTTCGAAGTGCAGCGCGACGTCGCGAGCATCGCATTCCGAACCCGACGTATGCGGAGGAGCTCGCAGCCCACAACGCCGGCCTCGAGCTCGATCCGTTCGCACGATGCTTCGCGGTCGAGTGGCTGTCGCCTCGATTGGCCGGCCCGGCCCCCGATCTCGATGACGCCGACACGATCTGCATCCCGCATCCGCGCGTCGCGCTGAGCGTCGGGTATCCGTTCAGCGGCAAGTGGTCGGTCATGGTCGACGCACCCGATCCACGCGGCTTCACACGCCGTGACCTCCACGCGCAACTCGTGCGCGTCTACTCCGCGATGTGCCAGGACGCGACGTTCGGCGAGTCACCAGTTCGATACAACACGCACGTCGAGAGTCGCTTCGGCACCGCGTACCATCGACTCGAAGACCTCGCGGTCGAATGGCTCGGACTTCAAGTTCGGCGCGACGGTCCCGCTCTCCTGTGGATCCACATCGGCTCCTAAACATCGACTTCCAGCAGCGCCTGTCGATCCGCATCAACGCGTGCCCACGCGTCTCGTTCCACGTCCGCGCATGCTGTGCGTCCCGACGCTGCGCGATTGCTTCCGTGACCCGGCGCCATCGCGCTGTGGTTCGTGTCGTGCGCTTCACGGATGCGCCGGCTCACGAGTCGCGTGACGAGAACGCGAGCTCTACACGGGACGTTCAAGGCGGATGTCGTCGATCCCGACAAGGACGCGCAAGAAGCATGCGCGAAGAGCGCAGGCATGAGGGCGCGTCCAGTGATCTGATCTGATCATGATCATGGTCTGATCTGATCAAGTGGGGAGATCGTCAATTGTCGACGACGATCATTTCTGCGAAATCAAAGTTGCGAATCGCTATCTCGCTTGCTACAGGAATGAAATGGCGCGGCGTCGGCGACACATCCAGCAAGACTTCCTCGACAAGGCCGGGAAGAAGGTCCGCGATCGACGCGGTGGCAAGCGCAAAGGCGCTGGCCGCAAACCGAACAACGGCGTTCGCGCCGGCATGCCGCACTCCGAGCGCCCCACCTTTGCCTCGTCCTACCCGCTGCACGTCACCCTGCGTGTCCTTCCCATCGTCGACACGCTGCGCGACTTCGACATCTATCCCGCCTTCCAGAAGGCCACGATGGCCGCGGCCAAGTACGGGCAGAGCATGGAGGACGGGAAGTGGTTCCGGATCATCCACCTCTCGATCCAATCAAACCACGTCCATCTCCTCGTCGAGGCCTCGGATCGCAGCGCTCTCTCGCTCGGTATGCAGAGCTTCCAGATCAGCGCGGCGAAGTGGCTCAACAAAGCGATCGGCAAGCGTCGCAAGCGTCCTCGCACCGGCAGCGTGTTCTCGGATCGGTATCACTCCGAGATCATCAAGAGCCCGCTGCAGACGCGTCGCGCGCTGTCGTACGTGCTGAACAACTGGCGCAAGCACGAGCGCGACCGCACCGTCACGTCGAGCAAGTGGCGCGTCGACCCGTTCTCGACGGGTGTTCTGTTCACCGGGTGGAAGGATCTCGTCGAGCTCGGCCTCGACCGATGGCATGTCCCGGAGGGCTACGTGCCGCTCACCGTCATCGAGCCGCGCACGTGGCTCTTGCGAGTCGGCTGGCGCAAACACGGCCTCGTACCGTGCTCCGAGCTTCCGACCGCGCGCATGTTCGAGCACGAGCGAGCATAGACGGCTCGCCGGCGCATCCGTGAAGCCCTCGATGCACCCGGTTCGCGATTGCGCCGGGTCACAGGAGCAGGCAGGCATCGCCCTTCAAGGCGGGTGGAGCAACGCCACGATGACATCGACGCACTCGTCGAGTGACATTCGCGATGTATCGAGGCGCAGCGCGTAGCTCGCGTCGTGAAACACGCGCGCGTGCTGGTCGCGTGCCTGGCCGATCCGTCGATCGCCACGCCGAGCTTCGCGCGCTTCGAGCGCCTCGAGCTGGCAGGTGACGGCGACGAGGTGATGCGTGTGCGAGGCGAGCACGCGCCCGAGGGCGTGCAGCGAGTCGATGCGCTCGAAGACGGTGTCCACGATGACGTGGAGGCCGCCATTCGCGAGAGCGACCGCTGTCGCGAGCGTGGCCTCGGTCAGCGTCGAGAACAGCGCCCAGTCATGCCTCGCGTCGGCGTGCACGAACGGGAAGAACTGATCGATCGACACCGCGGCGACGGCTGGGCCCATGCGCGCTCGCACCGCGTGAGCGAGCGTCGTCTTGCCTGCGCTCGACGGTCCGTTGAGGACAACGATCGTTCCGGTCGCCATGCGGTTCGAGCACTCTACCGAGCGGGCACGCGCTTCGCGAACGATTGTCGACGCTTGAGTCACATCCTGGGCGCGAGCTGACCTCGCCGGCGCGTTCGCGTAGATCTGAACGCACGAATCGCATGACCGCCGCGCACGATCACTCGTTCTTCCTCGCCACCAGGCCGAGCACCCCGCAGCCCGCGACGAGCGAGCCCACGCGTGAGCCAGCGCCCGACGACACGCGAGCTGGCTACGCGCGACGGCCACAGCCGCGGAGCAAGTGACGTGGGCCTGGTGAAGCTCGCGTGCACGAACGCGCAAGAGTTGCGCGCGCCCGAGACGACCGACACGACCGAATCTATCTGTGCCGAACGAGCCTCGCACCCTGGTGATCGGGCATTCGAAGCTATTCTTCGTCGTGCGCGCGCTGCTCTTCCTCTCGGTGCTGGCATCGCTCGCTGCGTGCGGGCGGCACGGGTTCTCGTCGCCGGAAGCGGATGCAGCACCGTCGGGCTCGCTGATCGTTCACCTGCAGATGGACGATGATCCTGCCGACGGCGCGGAGGACTCGAGCGAGTACCAGCATCATGCGGGGTGCTCGGTGTGTCCGTCAGCGATCCTCGCGCGCGGCGCCGGCGCGTATCGATTCGACGGCACCGCGATGCTCGAGATCCCGTATGAGTCGACGCTCGCGCCCGTGCCTGGAGTCACCCCCGCCGAACATGGGCTGCTTGGAAACGGGTCTGTTGCAGGCCAGCGTGTGGCACCACGTGGCGCTGACGTATGACGGGGACATCGGGCGCGTCTTCATCGACGGAGTGATGAGCGCACAGGACCAGCTGCCGCTCGCGCATGACGATGCGCCGATCTTGGTCGGTGGAGACATCGACCTCGGCGCACCAGTCGCACAGTTCTCCGGCTTCATCGACGACGTTCGCGTCTACAACGTCGCCCTGTCGAGCGAGGAGATCGCGATGCTCGCGACTCCGTGATCCGCCGCTGGCGATTGTTGGGCGTTACTCGGTGCGAAGCGGCCACACGCGCCACGCGACGCCGCCGTCCGGATCGCGGACGACGACGGCGAGCTCGCCTTCGTGCGAGTCCTCGTCGAGCACGCGCAGGAACGAGGTCGCGACGTCGTCCTGGAACAGCGTGCCGCAGGAGGACAGCCAGTTCACGCGCCACGCGGGGTTGACCGTGGTGGCGAAGTAGACGTCGGTGTTCGCGGGCACCACGATCTCGGGCGCGAGCCCGGCGCGCGGGCCTTCGGTGACGACCGCCGGCATCTCGGAGCCGTCCATCGACGCGACCGGTGGGGCGGGGTTGTGGAGGTCCCTGCCGAGCCAGACGCGCTTCTTCGCGATCATCGGTTCGCCGTCGGCGTGCGGGAAGGCGGCGTAGATGTCGAGGGGCACGGGCTCGCCCGGCGCGAGGCCGAGCTCGGTGCGCACGATCGCGAGCGTGGCTTCGGAGGGGCCGTACACGTACCAGCGACCGCCGTCGGTGTAGATCGCGCCCTCGAGGGTGGGGGCGGTCGTGACGCCCGCGGCTTCGATCGGCTCCTCGATGGTGGCGGGGCCGTCCTCGTGCGCGACGAGCGCGTCGATCAACGCGGACTCGCCGGGGAGGAGGCCGGGCTTGGAGGTGCGCATCGCGACGACGTGATCGTGGTCGAGCGTCCAGCGCGGATCGATCGCGTCGATGCACCCTCCGAGAACGAACAGCGCGACGAGAACGAGACGCATCAGAACTCTCCTCGAAGACCGGCGGTGGGGAGGATCGGCAGCGTGCGGAAGGCCGCGCGTTGCGTGTAGTCGAAGCCGTAGAGGTAGCCGACAACCGAGTCGTTCAAGTAGACGTTCTGCACGTCGATGAACTTGCTCATCTTGACCGGGCCCCAGTTCCAGTAGCGATCGATGCGGATGTCGAGCTGGTGGTGGAACGGAGCGCGGACCGAGTTGATGTCGCCGAACAGCGGTTGGTAGGCGTTCGCGTCGCTGTCGAAGATCGCGTTCTCGACGGGCGTCGACGGCAGGCCCGAGTGAATGCGGAAGCGCGCGCCGATCTGCCACGAGCGCCAGCGATACGACGCCGCGACCGTGGCCGAGTGCGGCTGATCGTAGTCGAACAGCCGCGGCTCGCTGCCCGGCGCGTCGATGCGCGTCGAGTGCGAGTACGCGTACGAGAGCCACCCGAACCACGGGCCGCGCGCGAGCGAGGCGAGGATCTCGGCGCCGTAGGTCGTGCCGCGGCCGGTGTTCGCGAGCGAGCCGTCCATCGCGGAGCGCGCGATCAGCTGCGTGCGGTCGGAGTAGTAGAGCGAGGTCTGCACGCGCACGCCCTCGGCGGGATCGAGCTGGAGGCTGCCGATCAGCTGCGTCGAGTGCTCGGCCTTCAGCGAGTCGTCGAGGAGCTCGGTCTGGTGCTCGGGCGGTCGCGTGTAGACGCCGGCCGCGACGCGCGCGGTGAGCATCTTCGTCAGCTTGATCTGCAGATCGCCGCGCGGCTGGATCGCCCAGTCGCGGTTGCGGCTCCACGAGTCGGCGCGCAGGCCCGCGGTGAAGCGGATGCGTTCGTCGAGGTTCGCCGACAGCGCGCTCCACGCGGCGAGCGAGGGGGAGTGCACGGTGCCGAGGAAGCGCGTCGACGTGTCCATCGGATCGTCGACGGTGGGCGAGCCCTCGCGCGACTCCTGCCCCATCGCGATGTCGAGCTCGTGACGTGCGAGCTGCGCCTCGGCGCCGTTGCGCCACGCGACGTCGGTCAGGCCGGCCCAGGTGTCGGCGGTGCGCAGCACCTCGGCGCGCGCGGTGACGGTGGGCGATTGCACGTTGTAGTGCTGCGCGACGCCGCGCTCCATCACGTGCTCCTGCGCGATGGCGCTGACCGCGAGGTTCGCGGTCCACGGACCGTCGTGGTAGTGCGCGGCGGTGGTGAGGCGGAGGAAGCGCGTGCGATCGAGGAAGCGCTTGTCGGCGTTCTTGTCGCGCGACGCGTAGAGCTCGAGTGCGTCGTCGGAGCCGAGGCTCGACACGCGCAGCGTCCACTTCTGCGACAGCGCGTAGTCGATGCGGAGCTGCTCGTCGTAGAAGCGCGGCACGGTCGTGAGCGCGAGGTCGAGATCGTCGGGGAGCAGCGCCGGCAACAGGAAGTCGATCACCGAGCGGCGGACCGCGACCATGTAGCGCGCGCGGCCTTGCGTGCCTTGCGCGAGCAGGCTCATGTCGTTGCCCGACAGCTCTGCTTGCTGCGCGGTGGCGCCGCCCGCGCGCGTCGTGAGGTTGACGATGCCCGATGCCGCGCGCCCGTACGCGACGTCGAAGCCGCCCGGGATGTACTCGAGCGTGTCGATCGCCTCGGCGGGTACGATGCTCTTGAAGCCGATGTCGTGATAGAGCGACGGCACCTCGAAGTCGTCGACGAGGATCTTCGAGTCCTGCGGGCTCGAGCCGCGGATCACGACACCGGATGCGCCGAGCGGCAGCGGGTAGCTCGCGACGCCGGGCATCGCTTGCAGCGAGCGCATGACGTCGTTGCCGGTGCCGGGGATGCGCTGGAGCTCTTCGCGCGAGACGCGCGCGGCGCCGGGCGCGGCGACAGGCGCTTCGCCTTTGACCTCGATCGTCTCGGTCACCTGCGCTTCGGACAGCAGCACGATGTCCTCGGTGTTCGCGCTCGCGGTGCCGATGCCCGCGCCGTAGCCGTCCGCGAGGATCACGAGGTCGCCGCCGGCGGGGCAGGGCAGCGAGTACTCGCCGTGCGCGTTCGTCGTCGCGGAGGCTTCACCGCACGACACGGTCGCGCCGCGGATCGGCGTGCCGAGCGCGTCGATGATGCGGCCGTGCGCCCGTGGATCCGCCGCCGCAGACCTCGCCGCGAGCAGCGCCATGACGCAGGACAGCCGTCTCACCCGGTCGCCATTGTTCGCGGCCCGTAGCGCGCGATCAAGGCGGTTTCTCGTCGGTGAGGCGCGCTTAGCGTCGGAGATTTTCTCTCGTCACTCGGCGCGGATCGGCCAGACCTTCCACGCGACGCCGCCGAACTGCGTGCGAACCACGACGGCGAGGTCGCCCTCGGTCATGTCCTCTTTCTCGACGCGGAGATAGGCCTGCGGGAGATCGAAGTCGTGCATCGTGCCGCACGAGGTCAGCCAGTTGACGATGTCGTCGTCGGTCGCAGCGACCGAGAGCGGAACATCGACGAGCTTGCCGACGACCAGCTCGCTCGTGGCGCCGGCGTCGATGCCGTTGACCGTCATGTCGTCGAGGACCGGGTTCTCGGCGCTGACTCCGAGATACACCGTCTTGAGCGCGGTGAACGGGTTGCCGTTCATGTCCATCGGGAACGCTTCCGCGGGCCACGCCGTGCCGACGACGAGCGGCACCGGCTTGTCCGCCTCGAGGCCGAGCTCGGTGCGCACCTGGGCGAGCGTCGCATCGTCGGGTGCGGTCACGATCCACTGCCCCGCGTCGAAGCGGAGCGCGCTCGCGAGGCTCTCGGGCGAGATGACCATCGCGGCGGGCGGAACTTCCTCGGCGGGCGAGGCGCCCTTGCGGCCGATCAGCGCGTCGAGCTGCGCCTGTTCGCCGGCGAGCAGTCCGGGCTTGGAGGCGCGGACCGCGATGATGCGATCGTGATCGAGGAACCACGGCTCGTCGACGTCGCTGTTGCATGCACCCGCGAGGATCGCGAGGGCGAGGATGATTGCAGTACGCATCAGAACACTCCTCGCAGGCCGATCGACGGGATGATCGGGATCGAGGTGAAAGCGACTCGCTGGGAAAAGTCGTAGCTGTAGAAGTACGTCACGATACTCTCGTTCATGTAGACGTTCTGCACGTCGAGGAACGCCGTCAAGTCGATCGGGCCCCACTTCCAGTTGTAGTCGACGCGCACGTCGAGCTGGTGGTGGATGGGCGCGCGGCCCGAGTTGATGTCGTCGTTGATCGGCAAGTAGATATTGCGATCGCTGTCGAACACGCCGCCGAGCACCGGCGTGTACGGGAGACCCGAGTACAGCTGGAAGCGCGCACCGAGGATCCAGTTGCCGATCTTGTAGCTGCCGGCCGCGTTCATGCTGTGCGGCTGATCGAAGTCGAACAGCCGCTCCTCGGCGCCGGGCGCGTCGACGCGCGTCGACTTCGAGTACGAGTAGCTGAGCCACGCGAACCACGGCCCCTGGCGATACGTGCCGAGGAGCTCGCCGCCGTAGGTCTTGCCGCGACCGGTGTTGGTCAGGTTCCCCATCTCGTCGGCGCGGAGGAGGTGGCTGCGATCGTTGTAGTACGTCGACGCTTGCACGCGGATGCCCTCCTCGGGCTCCCACTGCAGGCCGAGGATCGTCTGCTTGCTGCGCTCGCTGTTCGCCGTCTCCGACAGCAGCTCGGACTGGAACTCCGGTGGGCGGCGGAACGCGCCGGCGGACAGGCGCAGCTTCCAGTCTCCGTCGGAGGTGAGCTTCACCTGCACCTCGCCGCGCGGAGAGACGCCGAACTCTTCGGGGCGAACGAACGCCTCGGCGCGCACGCCCGCCGACACGCGAACGCGCGGATGGAAGTCCGCGGCGAGCGCGGTCCACGCGGCGAAGTCCGGGAGCCACACCGTCGTGTTGACCTTGGTCGTCACGTCGCGCGGGTCGAACATCATCGTGTTGCCTTCGCCCTCGCGCGGCTCGCGAGGCAGCGCGAGCTCGGCGTTGCTCTGCGCGATCGGCGCCTCGGCACCGACGCGCCACTCGACGTTCTTGAGGCCGATCGCTTCTGCTTCGGTGCGCGCGACCTCGAACCGCGGCGTCACCGTCGGCTGCGAGGTGCGGATGTACTGGTACTGACCGATCTCGAAGATGAACTGCGGCAGCAGGGCGGACAGCGCGATGTTGCCCGTCCACGGTCCTTCCTTGAAGCGCAGCGCCGCGGTCGCGCGCACGAACCGCGTGCGGTTGAAGAAGCGCTTGGAGTCGGCGTCCTCTTGCTTGCTGCCGACGAGCTCGAACGTGTCGTCGGTGCCGACGACGGAGAGCGTGCCGCGCCAGCGCTCCGACAGCTCGCGATCGAGGCGCAGCTGGCCGTCCCAGTAGCGCGGCACCGTGGTGAGCGACAGATCGACGCTGTCCGGAATCACCGACGGCAGCACGAAGTCGATCGTCGAGCGGCGGAGCGCGAACATGTAGCGCGACTTCTTGTCGATCGGTCCCTGCGCGAGCAAGCCGCCGTCGATCACGCTGAGCTCCGCCTGCGTCGATCGCTTGTCGGAGCCAGCGCGCGTCTTCAGCAGCACGATGCCGCTCGAGGCGCGGCCGTACGCGACATCGAAGCCGCCGGGCACGAAGTCGAGCGACTCGATCGTCTCCGCGGGCACGATCGCTCGGAAGCCGATGTTGTGATAGAGGACCGGCACGTCGAAGTCGTCGACGAAGACCTTCGAGTCCTGCGGGCTCGAGCCGCGCACGACGACGCCGGAGTAGCCGAGCGGCACCTGGAGGTTCACGACGCCCGGCATCACCGTGAGCGCGCGAACGACATCGCCGCCGGTGCCCGGGACGCGCTGGAGCTCCTTGCGATCGAGCTGCGCGGCGCCCGGCGCGGCGGCGGGTGCTTCGCTCTCGACGGTGATCGTCTCGCCGAGCTGCTTCTCGGTGAGCAGCACGATGTCGTCCATCGCGCGTCCGGTGACGGTCGCGATGCCGATGCCGAACGCCTTCGACTCCACGACGAGCGTGGCGCCCATCGGCGCGCGCACGGTGAAGCGGCCGAGGCGATCCGTCTTCGCGAGCGGCTCGGTCGCGCCCTCGAGCGTGATCGTCGCGCCGCGGACCGGCTTGCCGAGGACGTCGATCACGCGACCGACGACCACGATCTCCTCGCCCGCGGGCGTGTCCGTCGGCGCGGGGGGCGCATCCGTCGGTGCGGGCGCATCCGTCGGTGCGGGCACGTCCGGCGCCGGTTGCTCGGGAGCGGGCTCCTGGGCGTGTGCGACACCGCCGCCGAGGGCCGCCACGAAGAACGCACGCTGAAACAGCCGCATGGTCGTCGGCAGGGTAGCAACCACCGTGCCCCGGCACTTCGTCTCTGCCCGCGTAGTTAGGCTCGGTCTCTTGCATGGAGATCCGACAGCTGTCGGTTCAGGCATGGCCTGAGTCCCCAGCGCAGGCGGAATCGTTCACGCGAAACGGCATTCGCTCGGCCGTGACCGATTCGCGCGAGACGAAAACTTGCCGCGCCGTGATCGCGGACGGGACAATTTTTCGATGCGGGGGAACGCGTGGATCGTGGTGGCGCTCGGCCTCGTCGCCGGATGCTTCGAAACGCCGCAGGAAGTTCTCGACGACATCTCTTGTCAGAAGGTCGTCGCCTGCTTCCCCCAAATAGATCAGCAGCAGTGCCTGCAAGCGCTCGCGCCGGTGAGTCAGGAGTGCTTCGACTTCGCGACGACGAACGCGCAGGACTGCGGGCTGATCCTCGAGGCCGTCATGAACGGTGGCGTTTGCCAGCCCGAGATTCCGGACCCTGGACCGTAACGAGGAGATCGAGATGAGGAAGATCACCTGGGCGTTTGCCCTCGGCATGGCGATGGCGAAAGCCGCCGCGGCGCAAGCTCCGATCGGTGCGGACGAGCCGCCGCCCAATGTCCCGCCGAATGTTCCGCCGAGCGATCCACCACCGCCGGATCCGGGGCCGCCCGTCGTGCCGCCGCAACCGCCGCAACCGCCGGCCGTCGTCGCGACGTCGACCGAGACCTCGACGGGGCGCCCGGTCGGCACGGCGATCGGCATCGGCGCGGGCTACTCGCTGCCGACGAGCGTGCAGACGCCGAACACGACGAGCGCGCGCGTCCGGTTCGGCTCGGGGCTCACGCTCGAGCCGCGGTTGACCGTGCAGAACACGAGCATCTCGATGGAGACCGACACCTCCGACGTCTCGAGCTCGCAGCGCAACCTCAACGTCGCGAGCCTGATCCGGTATCCGATGACCCAGCGCGGGAAGTTCGAGCTGCTGCTCCTCGGCGCGGCATCGTTCGGCATCGCGACCACGGATCCCGACGGCGCCGACAACAACACGACCGCGACGACGTTCGCCGTCGGTTGGGGCGCCGCCGTCGACTGGTGGATCACGGAGCACTGGAACGTGTCGTTCTCAGCGACCAACCCGATCTTCAGCCTGACCAAGCAGACCGAAGAGATGATGGCGCCGATCGGCGACGCGAGCACGACGACGACGACCGTCGGCGCCGTGTGGAATCCGACGATCTCGGTGATGATTCACATCTTCAACTAGCGCGGCTGTATAACCGCGAGGTGACCGCGGAACGAATCGCGACGGCGGTCGTAGCGCACTACCGCGCTGCCAAGCGTGATCTGCCGTGGCGGCGCACGCGCGATCCGTACGCGATCTGGGTCAGCGAGATCATGCTGCAGCAGACTCGCGTCGCGACGGTGATCCCGTACTGGGAGCGCTGGATGGCGAAGTTCCCGACGGTGTCGGCGCTCGCAACCGCACCGCTCGACGACGTCCTCGCCGCGTGGGCTGGCCTCGGCTACTACTCGCGCGCGCGAAACCTCGTGAAGGGCGCGCAGGCGATCGCCGCGAAGTGGGCCGGCGCGCTGCCGCGCCGCGCCTCCGAGCTGCGCGAGGTGCCCGGCATCGGTCCCTACACCGCGGGCGCGATCGCGAGCATCGCGTTCGGCGAGCGCGCGCCCCTCGTCGACGGCAATGTCGCGCGCGTGCTGTCGCGCGTGTTCGGCATCACCGACGACATCAAGTCGGCCGCGGGCACGAAAGCCTTGTGGGCGCGCGCGGGCGACCTCATGACTGCGCTCCCCGACGGCACCGCACCCGGCGATCTCAACCAGGGCCTCATGGAGCTCGGCGCGACCCTGTGCTCGCCGACCGATCCGCGCTGCCTCGTCTGTCCGCTCGCCGCGCACTGCATCGCCGCACGCGAAGGTCGCCAGTCCGAGCTGCCCGTCGTGCCCGCGCGCAAGAAGGAGAGCGAGCTGCCGATCCTCGCGCGCACCCTCGTGTGGATCTGCGAGGGCGACTCGATCCTCCTCGCGCGTCGCGCGCCCGACGGGTTGTTCGGCGGGCTGTGGGAGCTGCCGCCCTTGGAGATCGCGAGCGCGCTCGGGGTTACAGTCGACGAGACGCCGGTCGCGCATCACGACCAGACGCTGTCCCATCGCCGACTCCGCGTCACCGTGATCCGCGGAGCGATGCCGACACGTCTGGACGCGCCGCTCGATCCGAGCTACGACGCCCTCAGACGCGTACCGATCGCCGGCGCGTTGAACCTCGGGGTGGCCGCGGCCACCACCGCGATCCTCACGAAGTACCAGGACACTCCATGGAGCTCGACCCCAAGGCCCTCGCCCTCTTCGAACAGGGCTACGACAAGATCCTCGAAGGGATCCGGATCCTCGGCTTCGAGGTCCAGGACGAAAACTTCGTCGGCACCGCGGCGCGCGCGGCGAAAGGGCTCCACGAGCTGATCCACGATCAGAAGCAAGTGCGCGCCGAGGTCGACGCCCTCCTCGCGAAGACGTTTCCCGCCAAGTACACCGAGATGGTCATCTCGAAGCACAACACGTGCTTCGGCGTCTGCCCGCACCACCTGCTGCCGGTCATCTATCGCATCTCGATGGCGTACATCCCGACCGAGAAGGTCCTCGGCCTCTCGAAGCTCTCGCGCCTCGCGCGTCTGATCGCGCGCGGCCCGCGCCTGCAAGAGGACCTCACGCACGAGCTCGCCGACATCCTGCACGAGCACCTCGCGAGCCAAGGCAGCGCCGTCTACATCGAGGGCCTCCACATGTGCATGGCCGCGCGCGGCGTCGGCGCCCACGAGGCGCGGCTCGTGACCAGCGGTGTTCGCGGTGTGTTTCTCGAGCTCGCGACGCGCGAGGAGTTCATCAAGCTCGTCGTGGCACCGCCGACCACGCTCGTGTGAAGCGCGCGCTCTTGCACGGCTTCCTCGGTGATCCGTCGGTGTGGACCGGCATCATCGCGGGCGATCCGACTGCGGCGCGCACCGGCGACATTCTCGTCGCGCTGCCGGGGCACATCGGTGGTGACCCCGTCGCGCCGACGTGGGCGCAGAACCTCGACGCGATCGCGCAGCGCGTGCGCGGCTGCGACGTCGCGATCGGCTACTCGCTCGGCGCGCGCGTCGCGCTCGGCCTGCTCGCGATGGGCGCGGTCCCACGCGTGGTCCTGATCAGCGTGAACCCGGGCATCGACGAGAAATCGCGCGATGCTCGACGCGCGAGTGATCGCGCGTGGGCGACGCGGTTTCGAACCGAGCCTCTCGGCGAGGTCTTGGACGCGTGGGAAGCACAGCCTCTATTTGCAACACAGTTGCGCGTGGAGGCGCGACGGCTCGAAGCGCGTCGAGCCCGCAGGCTCGCGCTCGATCCCGAGCAGATGGCGAGGAGCCTGGAGGCGATGGGGCTCGCCGAGATGCCGGACTATCGTCCCACCATCGATGCGGCTCTTGCTCGCGAGCACGATGGTCGGGCCGCGTGCACGCTCGTCGTCGGAGCAGACGACACGAAGTACGTCGCGATCGCGCGATCGCTCGGCGCGCCGCTCCACGTGATCGATCACGCGGGTCACGATCCGCTGCTCGAGCAGCCGGCCGCGCTCGTGAAGGTGTTAGCCTCGATCACATGATCCGCGTGGTGCTCGTCTCGCTGCTCGTGCTCGCGGCGTGCAAGAAGAAAGACAGCGCCGCCGAGGCTGATCCACCGGCGGGCTCGTCGGGCTCGACGGCGTCGTCGGACTCGTCGGGAACCGCGAAACCTACAGGAGACAAGCGCGTGAGCGACTCGACCAACTGGGCTACACAGACCGGCCCGGGCTTCACCGTCAAAGCACCCGGCGCGGCCACGATCGAAAAGGTCGCCGCCGCCGACGGCGATCGCGCATTCGATCGCTACACGTTCCACAAGGCCGACCTCGAGTCGTACGTGGTCGAGATCACCGAGTTGCCCGAGAGCGAAGACGTCGGGATGGAGCTCGGCAACATGCGCATGCGCATCGCGGCGCAGACGCAGGCGATGATCCACGAGGACATGCTCGAGGGCGGCGAGGTCACGGGCCGCGACATCTGGTACGTGATCGATCAAGGCGACGACACGTTGCGCGCGCGCAGCAAGCTGCTCGGCAAGGGCCACAAGCTGTATCAGGTGCGCGGGGTGTCGACCGAGGACAAGGCGCGCCAGGCCGAGGCCGAGGCGTTCGTCGACTCGTTCGCGTTCACTCCCTGATTAGCCAAAGCGGACGCTGTAGATCGGCGGCAGGTTGTGCGCGACGCCGACCCAGCTGTCGCCGCGATTCTCGCTGACGTAGAGGTTGCCGGTCGTGCTGCCGAACGCGATGAGGTCGTCGTGGTTGTCGAGCGCGTGGCGATAGACGACGTCGTACGCGTTCTCCTGCGGCAGCCCTTCGCGCAGGTCGCGCCACGACTCGCCGCCGTCCTCGGTGCGCGCGACGAACAGGGCGCCGTCGATCGCGGCGCGGTTCATGTCCGACTTGCCGGGGACGAGCCACGCCGTCTCGCCGTGTTGTGCGTCGACGCAGACCGGGAAGCCGAAGTGGACGCCTTGCTCGGGCTTGCTGACCTTGGTCCACGTCTCGGCGCCGTTCGAGCTGTAGAACACGCCCGAGTGGTTCTGCTGCCACACGTGGTCGGGCTGCCCCTTCGACAGCGTCACGAAGTGCGGATCGTGTCCCCACTCGGCCGCGGGATCCGGCAGGTAGTCGTTGAGCATGCCCTTGTTGCGCCCGCGCCACGTCGCGCCGCCGTCCGTGGTCTCGAGGACGCCCGCCGTCGAGATCGCGATCAGGATGCGCTTGGGGTCGCGCGGATCGACGACGATCGAGTGAATGCCCGGCGCGAACTCGCCCTCCGCGGCAGGCGTGCCGTACCAGTGGGTGACCTTGCCGCCCTTGCCCTCCGAGTGATCGCCGCCGCGCGAGTCGTGGTCCCACAGCGGGCGGTTGAGCGCGAACGTCTCGCCGCCGTCGGAGCTCGCGAACAGGCCGCCCGGGATCGTGCCGACGTACATGCCTCCGTTCGGGGCGAAGGCGAAGCACCAGAGCTTGAGCAGCGTGGCGTCGCGCAGCGTGGCCTCGCCCGGTCCGACGCCCTCCTCGGTCGGATCCGGCGGCGCGAGGTAGCGCGCGTTCTCGGGGTACTTGATCTGCGAGGCATCGGTCCACGTCGCGCCATCGTCGGTGGAGCGAGACAGCTTCGCGCCCCAGTGGCCGTGACCGAGCGCGGCCCACCAGGTCTTCGTGTACGGATCGCGCGCGACGAAGTTCGAGCCCGCACCACCGTGTCCTGCGAGGCGCGGCCGCCACCGGCCGCCGACCTTGTCGACGAAGAAGGTTCCCTTGCGTGTGCCGAGTGCGATTCGCGTCATATCAACCTCCACTGAGCGCTTGCATGATCAACACCTGTGACGTCGGCGTCACCGGATCGCTGAGCTTGTTGCGATCGCCGACGCTGAGACCGTCGACGAAGACGTTCACGTGCCGCCGCAGCCGGCCGCGCTCGTCGCACACGTAGAACGCGAAGCCGGGAGCGACCTTCTCGACGGCGGCGACGACGTCGGCGACGGTCGCGCCGTCGACGGTCAGGTCGTTCGCGAGCTGCGGAAAGAACTGCACGAGGTGTCGCGTGAGCTCGACCGTTGCCACGCGCGCAACCTACCGCGGTGGAGCCCGGACGCGCTAGACGCCGCGCAGGCCGGTGGCGCGCGCGACGCGAGAGATCGCCAGCGCGAACGCCGCGGTGCGGAAGTCGCAGTTGTGCTGCGTCGCGGTCGCGCGCAGATCGGCCCACGCCTTTCGCATCACGCGGCGCAGCTCGCCGTTCACGCGCTCTTCCTCCCAGTGATACATCTGGATGTTCTGGACCCACTCGAAGTAGCTGACGGTGACGCCGCCCGCGTTCGCGTAGATGTCCGGCAGCACGGTGATGCCGCGGCTCGCGAGCACCTCGTCGGCGTCCGGATCGCTCGGGTGGTTCGCGCCTTCGACGATGTACTTCGCGCGGATCTCCGACGCGACCTCCTTGGTGATCACGCCGCCGAGCGCGGCGGGGACGAGCACGTCGCAGTCGTACGCGAGGATCGTCGCGTGCGGCGTCGCCTCCCCGCCGGGGAAGCCGCGCAGCGTGCGGTGCTGCTGGAACCACGCGGCGAGCGCCTCGCAGTCGAGCCCGTTCTTGTTGGCGACCGCGCTGTCGATGTCGGAGACGGCGATGATCTTGCCGCCGGCCGCCGCGATCAGCCGAGCGGCCCACGAGCCGACGTTGCCGAATCCCTGCACGACGAACGTGTGGTCCTTGATCGAGCTCCCGCGATCCTCGAACAGGGCCTCGGCCGCGAACATCACGCCGCGTCCGGTCGCGGCCTCGCGTCCGAGCGAGCCACCGAGCTCGATCGGCTTGCCCGTGACCACGCCCGGCGACCAGCCGTTGAACTTGGAGTACTCGTCGACGATCCACGCCATCGTTTGCGCGTTGGTGCCCATGTCGGGCGCCGGAATGTCGATCTGCACGCCGATGCAGTCCGCGATCTTCTGCGTGAACTGTCGCGTGAGCCGCTGCAGCTCACCCGCCGAGAGCTGGCGCGGGTCGCAGTTGATGCCGCCCTTCGCGCCGCCGTACGGCAAGTTCACCACGGCGGTCTTCCACGTCATCAGCGACGCGAGCGCGCCGACCTCGTCGGGATCCACCTCGGGGTGGTAGCGGATCCCGCCCTTCATCGGACCGCGAGCGTTGTCGTGCTGCACGCGAAACCCGGTGAAGGTCGACAGAGAGCCGTCGTCTCGCTCGAGCGTCAGCTCCACCTTGATCTCGCGAAACGGCGTCGTGAGCTGGCGCTCCACCATCGAGCTGAGGCCGAGCAAGCGCGCGGCTCGCGCGAAGTTCCGGTTCGTAGCTTCGGTCGCTTTCATCCATTCCCTCCTTCGTCGAGGGTATAGAACCCGCGCCACTCGCCGCGAGCGAATGGGGCACGAGGATCGAAGAAGCGGGAGTCGTGAACAGCGACGCGTTCGCGCCGTCTTAGCGTGTGGCGCTGGGGTTCGTCACGTCGCCGGTCTGTGCAGCTTCTTGTCGTCGCGAAGGGCGGCGTCCGCGCGCTCGGTGAGCACCGCGAGCGTCTCCTTCTCGCCGGCCTCGACGACGCCGAAGCTCGCCGTGACCGTGCCGTCGCACAGCTTCGCTTCCTTGATGTATTGGCGGCAGCGCTCGGTGAACGTCTTCGCGCCGTCGAGCGCGGTGCCCGGCATCAGGATCGCGAACTCGTCACCGCCGAGGCGGAACGCGGCGTCCATGACGCGCGTGTGCGTGTTCAGGATCGTCGCGATGTTGCGCAGTAGCTCGTCGCCGGCGGCCTCGCCGAAGCGATCGTTGGCCACGTTGAAGCCGTCGAGATCGAGGAGCGCGAGGCTGAACGACTGGCCGTAGCGCGTGCGCCGCGCGAGCTCGACCTCGGCGCGCTCCTCGAACGCGCGGCGGTTGAGCAGGCCCGTGAGCGCGTCGTGCGTCGTGTCCTTGGGCGGACGCGGGTAGCTGCGCGTGCGGTGCAGCGCGATCGAGATGATCGGCGCGAGCAGCTCGAGCGTCTTTCCGTCCTCGTCGGTGAACGTCCCGCCCGACACTCCGAGCGTTCCGACCGCGTACTCGCCGTGCATCAGCGGAACGACGACCGCGGAGTCGTCGTCGGCGCGAAGGGGCTTGCGCGCCTCGACGCCGCGGCCCGAGAGGCTCGACTTGAGCGACAGCCGGCGGCCGAGCTGCTGCTTGTTGGTCGCCGCGCGCGTCACCATGTCGTCGCCTTCGACCAGCTCGACCGTCGCGTTCTGGGCGCCGATCATCGGCGACGCGCGCTCGGCCACGAACCGCATGACCTCGTCGCCGTTCATGCCGGCGGCTGCGATCGCGTTCTGCAGCTCGATGATCGCGAGCAGGCGCTCGGTGCGGGGGAAAGTCCCGGTCTCGCCCATGGAATCGATACTAACCAATAATCCGACGGGAAGCGGTAAGCGGAGGCAAGTACAAGCCAAGCCACGGCAGACCGGGTGAGAGGGCCGAAACAGGGCGAGACGGCGGCCCGAAACCGCTCGACAATCGAGACATGCGCACCTTCCTCGTGCTCGCGATCGTCGCTCTCGCAGCCGGTTGTGACATGTCGCCGCCCGAGGTCATCGACCTGACACCGGAGGCGGGCTCCGAGATTCGCGGCGTGCGCGTGGTGCCGATCCAGGTCGTGTTCAGCGACGACAGTGACGTGACCGTGCACCTGCTGGTCGATGGCTTCGAGATCGGCAAGCGCCGGATCCCGTGCGGCGCGAATCGCTGCGGCGCGGAGATGCTGTGGGACACGGTCGACGCGGACATCGGCACGCACGAGATCGAGCTCGTGCTGATCGACGCGAACGACAACGTCACGCACGAGACACGCTCGCTGTGGGTCGACGATGTCCTGAAGGTCACCGACATCGAGGTCACCGGCGAGGTCGACGAGTCCGGAACGCTGGAGATCGAGGTGTACGCGTTCGACGATCGGACCGGCGACCTGCTCGGCTGTTCCGGAAGCCGGCAAGGGCTCGCGGTCGTCGACGCATCCGACATCGACTATCCGATCACGTCGCTGTGGATCAATCCCGCGGGCTATGCGCTCGATACGCGCGACGTCACGGGCAAGCCGATCCGCTTCGAGGTGTGGGAGGACGACGACGATCCGGTGTGCCCGGCGGTGCCGTCGATGCTCGGCAACAACCTGATCGGAACGAGCGACCCGTACACCGTCGACGAGATCCGCGACATGGACGGTCCGATGGCGTTCGGTCGCGTCACGCGCCTCGAGGTGCAGTGGCTGCGCGATCTCGATCGCGACGCGGGCATGTTCGATCCACCGCCGCCCGACACCAACGGCGACGGCGATCCCGGATGCTCGGCGACGCGCGCCGGCTCGCTGTGGCCGCTGTGGTTCGCGCTCGCGCTGCTCGTCAGAACGCGAGGCCGACTTCGGGGCCGAAGAGCGCCGGTCCGACGTTGAAGTCGAGCACGCGCAGCGCGCCTTCGAAGTGGCCGTAGCGCACCGCGACGCGCGCTTCGTACGCGCGCACGTCTGCCTCGAACAGCAGCGCGTGCGCGTCGCCGATGATCGTCACCTTGCGCAGTCCCTGCTCGAGGTGGAACCCGACCTTGCCGCCGGTGATCGACGCATCGTCGGCCGGGTCCATGTTGTTCGCCGTCTTCAGCAGCACGACGCCGCCCTCGAGGTACGCGAGGGAGCGACCGCCGACCTGGACCGGAAAGCCGAACGTCCCGCCGCCCATGGTCATCGTCAGCTTGCCGTCTCCGTCCATCCGGTCTTCCCAGTAGCGCGAGCCGTACGCGGCGAGGCGGAACCAATCGTCGCTGACCGCCGCGGTCGCGGAGAATGACGTGTCGGACTCGACGACCTTCTGCAGACCGAGGAACAGATCGAAGCGCGCGGGGACGCGGTTGACCTCGGGCACCGCCGGCTTGTGAAAGCGCTCGCGCACGTAGCCGTCGCCGTCGACCAGCACGATGTACCGCCCGCGCTCCTCGCGCCGCCAGTCGCGGTGATAATCGGGGTCGTCGTAGACCGGTCGCGGTGGCGGATCGTCTCGTCGATCGTCACCGCCACCGCCACCGCCACCGCCGCCACCACCGCGATCGCCGCCGACGGCATCGCCGACTCCTTTGCTGACACGCCCGAGGCGACCTCCGCCGGAGCCACCTCCTCCACGCGAGCCGGCGATTGCGGTGGATGTGAGGAGCACGAGTGCAGCGGCGATGATGGACGAGCGCATGCGATCGCGCAGAGCATCGAGTGTGCCGATGATCGCGCGGAGCGCGCGTGAATGATCGCGTGTGTCTAGCGTCGAACGCTCGCGGACCTGACGCACGAGCGCCACAGGTCTGCCTGCGGATCTCGCAGATGCCTGCCGAAAAAGCAGAAGGCCGACACGAGGCCGGCCTTCCGTTCAGCGTGCGCTACTCGCGCAGCCGTCGCAGGTGATTACTCGAAGTCGTGGCCGTGGCCGTGACCCTCGTGTCCACCCTTCTCTTCCTTCTTCGGCTTCTCGGCGATCAGCGTCTCGGTGGTGAGCATGAGGCCCGACACCGACGCCGCGTTCTGGATCGCCGTGCGGACGACCTTGGCCGGGTCGATCACGCCCGCCTTGACGAGGTCCTCGTACTGCAGGGTCGCGGCGTTGAAGCCGAACGAGTCCTTGCCCTCCTTGACCTTCGCCGCGACGATCGAGCCGTCGACGCCGGAGTTGCCCGCGATCTGGCGCAGCGGCTCCTCGAGCGCGCGGCGGATGATGTTGACGCCGTAGCGGCGGTCATCGTCGAACGTGAGCTTGTCGAGCGCCGCGATCGAGCGGACGAGCGCGACACCGCCGCCGGGGACGATGCCCTCTTCGACAGCCGCGCGCGTCGCGTACATCGCGTCTTCCACGCGCGCCTTCTTCTCCTTCATCTCGACCTCGGTCGCCGCGCCGACGCGGATCACCGCGACGCCGCCGACGAGCTTCGCGAGGCGCTCCTGGAGCTTCTCGCGATCGTAGTCGGACGTGGTCTCCTCGATCTCGCGGCGGATCGTCTTCACGCGTGCGTCGATCGCGTCCTTCGCGCCGGCGCCCTCGATGATCGTCGAGTTGTCCTTGTCGACGGTGATGCGCTTCGCGCGGCCGAGGTCCTGCAGCGTCACGTTCTCGAGCTTGAGGCCGAGGTCTTCCGTGATCGCCTGGCCGCCGGTGAGCGCCGCGATGTCCTGCAGCATCGCCTTGCGACGGTCGCCGAAGCCCGGCGCCTTGACGGCGCAGATCTGCAGCGTGCCGCGGAGCTTGTTCACGACGAGCGTGGCGAGGGCCTCACCGTCGACGTCTTCCGCGATGATGAGCAGCGGCTTGCCCTGCTTGGCAACCTGCTCGAGCACCGGGAGGAGCTCCTTCATGTTCGAGATCTTCTTCTCGTGCGCGAGGATGTAGGCGTCGTTGAGGACGACCTCCATGCGCTCGCTGTCCGTGACGAAGTACGGCGAGAGGTAGCCGCGGTCGAACTGCATACCCTCGACGACGTCGAGCTCGGAGGTCATCGTCTTCGCCTCTTCGACGGTGATGACGCCTTCCTTGCCGACCTTCTTCATCGCCTCGGCGATCATGTTGCCGATCTCGGCATCGCCGTTCGCGCTGATCGTGCCGACCTGCGCGATGTCGTCCTTGCCCTTGGTCGGGACGGCCATCGCCTTGATCTGCTCGACGACCGACGCAACCGCGGCGTCGATGCCGCGCTTGAGGTCCATCGGGTTCAGGCCGGCGGCGACGAGCTTCGCGCCCTCGTTGTAGATCGCCTGCGCGAGCACCGTGGCGGTGGTGGTTCCATCACCGGCGACGTCGGAGGTCTTGGAAGCGACTTCCTTGACCATCTGCGCGCCCATGTTCTGGAACTTGTTTTCGATCTCTACTTCCTTCGCGACGGTGACGCCGTCCTTGGTGACCGTGGGCGAGCCCCACGACTTCTCGATCACGACGTTACGACCGCGGGGTCCGAGGGTGACCTTGACCGCGTTGGCGAGGAGGTTGAGGCCCTTCGCGATTTCGCTGCGAGCCGACGACGAGAAAATGATTTCTTTGGCAGCCATGTGCTGAGTTCCTTACGGGTGCGAAATGTGTGAAGGGGTGGATCAGTCGAGGACGGCGAGGAGGTCGTCCTCGCGCAGGATGAGGTGCTCTTCTCCGTCGATCTTGATCTCGGAGCCGGAGTACTTGCTGAAGAGGACCTTGTCCCCCTCCTTGACGTCGAGCGGGATGAGCTTCCCGTTCTTGTCGTGCTTGCCTGCACCGACCGCGATCACCTTGGCCTGGATCGGCTTCTCCTTCGCGGAGTCCGGGATGAACAGGCCACCGGAGGTCTTGCTCTCTTCATCGAGACGCTTGACGAGAACGCGGTCGTGCAACGGACGAATCTTCATGAATCCCTCACCTCTGAAAATGTGTTGGTGAGCGCCTCTATAGACACCGCGCCGAGCGTTGGCAACCCCCTGCGGTGAGTGCTAACAAATACCTGATTAGTTCTGTCATCTTGAATATTTAGAATTTCTATTCCAGGGGTGTGTGCGACTGATCCGGGCACCTCCACGTCTGGATGAGCATGCGCCGTGACGGATCCTGGGTCTTCGCTGTCCTCCTCGTTGCTGCCTGCGGCAAGGCCTCGCCGATGATGGGAGGCGGGGGCGACGACGATCCCATGGGCGACGCGGGCACCGACCCGACCGGGGATGGCGCGATGCCCGATGCGCCGATGATGGGCGCGTGCGGCGGCGCGGGGTACCCCGCGGTCCCGTGGCCGACGACCGGCGACTCGCCGAACAACGTCGCGGTCGCCGATCTGAACGGCGACTCGCGGGCCGACCTCGTGACGACGAACTCCGCGTCCAACAACGTCAGCGTGATGCTCGGCACCGGCGACGGCTTGTTCGCGCAGAAGGCGGACTACCCGGCGTACTCGCAGCCGTGGGGCGTCGCGGTCGCCGACTTCAACGGTGACAACAAGCCCGACGTCGTCGTGGCGAACTCGGGCAGCAGCACCGCGAGCGTGTTCCTCGGCAACGACGACGGCACGCTGCAGACCAAGCGCGACATCTCCGTCGGCAGCTCGCCGTACGGCATCGCGACCGGCGACCTCGACGGCGACGGCAACAAGGACTTCGTCACCGCGAACTCGTCGAGCAGCACGGTCAGCGTGCTCCTCGGCAACGGTGATGCGACGTTCACCAAGACCGACTTCGCGACCGCGACCTCGCCGCGCACGGTCGTCCTCGCCGACGTGAACAACGACACCAAGCTCGACGTGCTCGTCGCGAACATGTCCTCGTCGAGCGTCAGCGTGCTGCTCGGCAACGGCGATGGAACGCTCGCGAGCAAGCTCGACTACACGACGGGCTCGAGCCCGCGCGGCCTCGCGGTCGCGGACATCAACGGCGACGGCAAGCCCGATCTCGCCGTCGGTGGATCGTCCGATCCGCTCGCGATCCTCCTCGGCAATGGCAACGGCACCTTCCAGGCGAAGGTCGATCTGATGATCGGTGTCGGCCAGCTGTACGGCGTCGCGCTACGCGACATCGACAGCGACACGAAGATCGATCTGATCGTCTCGAGCGCGAACACGAACACGGTCAACGTGCTGAAGGGCATCGGCGACGGCACGTTCATGCCGAAGGTCACGTACACGACCGGCGCGCAGCCGCAGACCGTGGTCGTCGCGGACGCGTCGAACGACGGCAAGTTCGATCTGATCCTCCCGAACTACGCGAGCGACACGGCGACCGTGCTGCTCGGTCAAGGCAGCACGCTGTTCAAGGAGCGCCAGGACTTCGCGACGGCGCCGGGGCCCGCCGCGGTGATCGCGGGTGACTTCAACGGCGATCAGCTCCCCGACCTCGCGGCTGTCGACGCGACGGCGAACACGACGAGCATCCTGATCGGCAACGGCGACGGCACGTATCAACCGAAGCGCGACGGCGGCACGGGCCCGAGCCCGCAAGCGCTCGTCGCGGCCGACTTCGACGGCGACGGCAAGCTCGACCTCGCGGTCGCGAACTCCGGCGACAACACCATCAGCGTGATGCGCGGCAACGGCAACGGCACGATGATGACGAAGACCGACTACCCGGCGGCGTCGAAGCCGATGAAGATCGGCGCCGGCGACATGAACGCCGACGGCAAGATCGACCTCGTCACCCAGAACTACTCGAGCAACGCGTCGTTCAGCCTCTTCCTCGGCAACGGCGACGGCACGTTCATGCCGAAGACCGACATCACGACGAGCCAGTACGCGGCGACGCTCGCGGTCGCGGACGTCACCGGCAACGGCCAGCTCGATCTCGTCACCGCGAGCTACTACAACCAGGTCGTCAGCGTTCACTCGGGCAACGGCAACGGAACGTTCCAGGCGCGCATGGACTCGTACCCGACGATCCAGCCGCGCCAGGTCGCGACGGGCGACCTCAACGGCGACGGCAAGCTCGACGTCGTGGTCACCCCGTACTCCGGCGAGGATCTCAACGTCATGCTCGGTAACGGCACCGGCTCGTTCGCCAGCCCCGTCACCTACAAGATCGGAACGGTGCACAGCTCCGCGAACATCGCGATCGGTGACATCGACGGCGATGGCAAGGCGGACGTCGCGGTGCCGATCTCGTCGGGCAACACCGTCGCGGTGCTTCGCGGAAAGGGCGACGGCACGTTCCATCCGAAGATCGACTACGGGACGGGCAAGGGGCCGTCGGGTGTCGTCGTCGCCGATGTCGACGGCGATGCGAAGCCCGACCTCGCGGTGGCGAACTCCGGCGGCGACTCGCTGAGCGTGTTGCACCTCAGCTGTCACTGAGCGGTCTATCGAGAGTACCTCGCGATGGGGTGATCGAGCGCGGCGAACCAGTAATCCCATCCGAGCTCCATCTTTCGACGGAACCAGCTCGAGGCGACGAAGCGCGCGGTCGCGAAGCGCGCGGTGCTGCCCTCGGGTGACCACGTGCTCGTGATCGTGAACGTGCCGTTGCGCACGCGACGCCCGCGATCGTCGACGATGACGCCGCGCGCACCGACGACGATGCGCGGATCCGATGCGTCGAGCACGAGCGTCGGCTGGTTCGCGCGGACGCCGTCGCGATCTTGTCGCGACATGCCCGCCGACGTGACGGCGACGAGCGGCTCGGTCGTCGCCGGCGCCGCGAGGTTTTCTGGGCGCGGCAGGATCACGTCGCGGGCGTTCTGCCACCCGCCCATCGTCCACACGGGGTTGCACACCTCGATCTGATCGCGGACCTCGAGCGTGTATGCACCGGCGCCGGTGTATCCGCGCGCGTGGACGCCGATCATGTACGTACCGGGCTCGACGCGAGAGTCCATGGTGATGCGGCCCGTGCGCCCGCCCTGCAGCTCGCCGGTCTCGTCGTCGAAGTTGACGTCGACAGGTCTGTCGTCGTCGTCATCCCTCTCCTCTGCGGATTCTTCGTCGTCCGACTCCTGGTCGCGCATCGTCTTGATCACGCGACCCCGGTCTGCCCAGATGCTCAGCGCGAGCTGCGAGTTCTCGCGCGGGATCTCCCAGCGCAGCTCGAGCGCGAGGTGGTCGGTGCAACCCGCGTCGGGAATCGTCACCGAGTACCAGTCGACGCTGTCACCGCCCCGCACCGTGACGACTCCGCGCGCGGTCCCCTTGCACTGGTCGTCTGTTGCACAGTAGAGGTCGATCGGGACGCCGGCCTTCGGCGGACGTAGCTTCGCGCGCGTCCACGATGCCGGCGTGCACGCGACCAACGCGATTGCACAGGTTGTGCACCCCGCGACGAAACGCATCGTCTCATTGTGCCTCATCCCGTGGTAGGAAGCGCACGTGGGGCTCACCGACTACGAGAAGTACATCCGCACCGAGGAGCTGCTTTCATTGCAGAAATCGCCGGAGGCACTGACGTGTCACGACGAGCTCCAGTTCCAGGTCGTGCATCAGGCGCACGAGCTGTACATGAAGCTGATCGAGCACGAGCTGCGCTTCGTCTGCAAGCTGCTGGCAGAGGAGCAGGTCCCGCGTGCGATCACGCATCTCCATCGCGTCTCGCTGACCCAGCACGTGCTGCTCCACTCGGTCGAGCTTCTCGACACGATGGCGCCGACCGACTACATGACGATCCGCACCGGCCTCGGCCGCGGGTCCGGGCAGGAGTCACCGGGCTTCCGCACGATGCTGAGGCTGCCGGGCGAGCTCGTGTGGCCGGCGTTCAGCGCCTTCCTCGAGAAGACGGGCGTCACGCTCCGCCAGATCTACGATCAGCCGCACGACCATCACCAGCTGTTCCAGCTGTGCGAGGGGCTCGTCGACTACGATCAGCTGCTGCAGACCTGGCGCTCGCGTCACCTGATGCTCGTGTATCGGATCATCGGCACGGGCACGCCGTCGCTGAAGGGCAAGCACTCCGACCTGCTCGCGAAGGGGATGACCACGCGGTTCTTCCCGGCGCTGTGGGACGTGCGCGACGAGGTGTTCGGCGACTGGACGGCGGAGCAGGCGGCGAAGGGCAAAGAGACCGGCTACCACGGATGAAGGCGGCCGCGGTCATCGCGCTCGTCGCGTCGCTCGCGGGCTGCGGGCTCGCGGTGAAGTACCCCGCGCCGACGATCGGCATCGTGGCCGCGGTGATCGCCGAGGGCACGTGCGAGCTCGGGGCGGGCGGCGAGCACCTGACGTGCGCGGGCATCTCCGGCGGCATCGGCCTGGCGCTCGGCGGCATCGTCGCCCTCGCGATCGCCATCGGTGGCGACGGCAACACGGTGCTGGGGCCGGATCCCGACGATCCGCCGCCTCCGGATGTCCCGCAGGATCCGACGCTCGATCAGCCGGTGACAGTGCCGCCGGCGGATCCGGCGCCGCAGGATCCACCGCCGCCGTGATAAGCCACCCACATGGCTGACCCCGTCGCCGAGAGCCTGCTCGAATATCGCAAGCTGTTCCCCGCGCTCGAGAGCTGCGTCCATCTGATCTCGCACTCGCTCGGGTGCGTGCCCGCGCAAGCGAAGGAAGACCTCGGCGAGTTCTTCGAGCTGTGGCAGACCAAGTCGATCACCGCGTGGAGCGACTGGTTGCCCGAGGTCGATCGCGCGGCGGAGCGGATCGCGAAGATCATCTCGGCGCCGAACGGCTCCGTGATCATGCACCAGAACGTCTCGACCGTGATGGCGGTGCTCGCGTCGTGCCTCGAGTACACGCCCGACCGCAACAAGGTCGTGTACGAGGCGCTGCAGTTCCCGACGGTGAGCTACGTGTGGCAGGCGGAGAAGCGCCGCGGTGCGGAGTGCGTGCTCGTCGAGAGCAAGGACGGCACGACGATCGACACCGACGCGATGTGCGCCGCGATCGACGAGAAGACGCTCGTCGTCCCGATCTCGCACGTCGTGTTCTCGAGCGCGTACATCCAGGACGTGAAGAAGATCTGCGCGCGGGCCAAGGAGGTCGGCGCGCACGTGATCCTCGACTGCTATCAATCGATCGGCACGGTGCCGCTCGACGTCGCCGAGCTCGGCGTGTCGTTCGCGTGCGGCGGCTCGGTGAAGTACGTGTGCGGCGGCCCGGGCGCCGCGTGGCTGTACGTGCGGCCGGATCTGATCGAGAAGTTCGCGCCGCGCGTGACCGGGTGGTTCGGCAACGAAGCGCCGTTCGCGTTCACGATGCCCGACCAGTCCTATTCGGAGACGGTGTGGCGCTACATGGGCGGCACGCCCGCGGTGGCGGCGCTGTATCAGTCGCGCGCGGGGCAGAAGATCATCGGCGACATCGGCGTGCGCAAGATTCGCGAGAAGAGCCTCGTGATGACCCAGAAGTGCATCGACTGGGTCGACGAGCTCGGCATGAAGCTCAACAGCCCGCGCTCGGCCGAGACGCGCGGCGGCTCGGTGGTGTTCGACTTCGTCGGCGCGGCCGACGTGTGCCGCGAGCTCAACCGCCGGAAGTTCTTCTGCGATCACCGTCCGACGGCGGGCATTCGCATCGCGCCGCACTTCTACACGAAGTCGTCGGAGATCGACGCGTTCTTCAGCGAGCTGAAGAAGATCCGCTCCGGCGCCGGCGGCTGATCGCGATCAGCGCGAGCAGCACGGGCCATCCGCGAGACGGCGCGGAGGGGCCCGAGCACGAACAGGCGTAGAAGCTCGTCGGTTCGAGGATCGGGCCGGTGGCGTCGCCGAAGATCTCGATCGGATGTGGAACGCCGTCGATGTCGAGCTCGATCGTCGCCGCGTAGCTGCCGCGGCGGTACGGCGAGAACTCGACGCCGATCATCTGCACGCCGTCGGGCGGCAGCACGATCGTCCCGCGGCTCGGCTGCACGTCCCACACCTTGGTGCCGCCGGTGCGCGACGAGACACCGCCGAGCTCGAGCGTGACCGGCGCGGCGCCGCAGTTCTCGAGCTTGATGTTCTTGCGCTCGGAGCGAGTCTCGACGGGAACCACGCCGAACGGCAGGCGCCCCGGGGACACGGCCGCGCCGTCCGCGATGTACTCGAGACGGATCGGGATGTCGAACGGCGAGCCGTCGGCGTCGACCTCCCACGTCATCGAGCCCTCGAGGAGGCCCGACGTCGACGCGGACGGCGTGACGCCGACCATCGCGGTGCGGTTCGCGAGCAGCGGGGCAGGGTAGTCCGTCGGATCCTGCAGCACGGCGGCGAACGAGTTCGTCATCGTCGGCCGCTGCATCGTGAGCGTCGCGGTGCCGTCGTTGATCATCAGCACCTGGCCGATCACCTGCGAGTCGACGCACGCGGTGCCGAGATCGAGCTCCTCGGGAACGACGCGCACGCGCGCGCGCACCACCTTGCCCGTGATCGGGAAGCTCAGCATCGAGCTGTCGACGGAGATGTCGAGCGTGCGCCCGGCGAGGTCGACCTCGGTCTGGGGATCGAGCACCAGCTTCGCGCTGCGGACCTCGCCCGGCGCGAGCGTGGTGTTCGTGTTGATCGGCGCGTCGAGCGAGAGGCCGGCCGACGAGCTCGACAGGCGCATCGAGTGGATCACGAGCGGCGTCGTCGACGATGGATTGCGCAGCGTGAACGCGAGCTCGGCCGCCGGCTCGCCGACGCGCACTTCACCGAAGTCGAACGGAGTCGGGGCGACCTCGAGATCCGTGTCCGCGATCTGGCAGCGCGCGGTCACGGACATCGTGTCCATGGCGTAGGCATTCGAGCTGAACGAGATCGTCTGCGTGAACGGCCCACCGGCGACCGGGCTCGAGCAGCCCACGGTGGTGCCACCCGGGATGCCCGGCGACAGCGTGAACTGTCCGCTCGTGACGGAGAACGGCGACGTCGCCGCGTTCACGTTCACGGTGATCGGGATGTTGCCGGTCGTCAGCATCGTCAGCGGGCGCTGCGGGCTCGATCCGCGCGGGATCGTGCCGAAGTCGATCGTGTACGCGGGAGATGGCGGTGCGGTCACCGCGAGGGTCGCGCCACTACCGCTGCCGACGAGCCCGACGTTCACCGGGTTCTGCGTGCCATTGTTGGTGATCACGAAGTTGCTGCTGCGATCGCCATGCGTCGCCGGCGTGAACACGACGTTCACCGTGGTCGACGATCCGGCGCCGTTCAGCGTGCACGCCGACGCGACGCAGTTGCTCGCCGTCCACTCTCCACCGCCCGGCGGCGCGATCTGCGCCGTCAGCGTTCCGCTGCCGGTGTTCGTCAGCACGAGCTGTTGCGCGGGCGAGCTCATCCCGACCGAGTACGAGCCCGCGATCACCGGGTTCGGCGTGGCCTGCAGCGACGGGCCACCGCTGCCGCTGAGACAGCGCAGCGTCGCCATGTCGAAGTCGTTCGCGCCGCCCTCGCCCTGTGCGACGAGCGTCGCCGTGTGCGTCACCGAGTCCGGTGTGCACGTGATGTCGATCGACGTCGGCAGCGCGAGATCGGGCGGCGAGAACGCGCACGTGTGCGCCGAGCAGCCGCCGCCGACGAAGCTGAACACGTTGCCCGGATCGCTGTTGATGTTCGCGCCGGTCATGCGCCAGCTCCCCGCGCTGCCGGAGTACGTGATCGCGACGGGGACCATCGTCGGTGTGCCTTCCGGCCCGCTCACGTCGACCAGCGTCGGGACGATGTCGATCATCGCGCTACCGCTGCCGCTGCCGCTGCCGGTGCCGGAGCACATCAAGGTCATCGTGGCGAGCGCGCTGCCGCTACCGCTGCCGTAGCCCATGCCGCCGTAGAGGCCGAGGGTCGCGGTGTGCGTGCCGCTCATCGTCGGATCGCACTTGATCTGGAGCTGCTGCGCGCTTCCCGCCGAGATCATCGTCCCCGCGCATGACTGCATGCCGAAGCACGGGCTCTGGAACGTGAACGTCCCCGAGGGATCCATGATCATGGCCTGCATGTACGTCGCGCTCGACGTGGCGTGGTTCTGCGCGAGCGCGGTCTGCACCTCGAAGCCGCTCTGCGTTCCGAAGTTCATCACGCGTGGCTGGAGCTCCCACGCGCTCCCGCCCGTGTTTGCGAACGTGACCGAGAACGTCTCGGGTGGGAGTCCGGACGTGTCGTCGATCCGGAACGTGCAGCCGAGCGGTCCCATCGACAGCTCGGAGCCGGTGAACTGGCCCTGCACGAGGATCTGTAGCTGCGCGTTCGGTGCGAGCGTCACGGGGAACATCGTTCCGCTCAGCGTCGACGGGACGATCGAGGAGACGCACGTCGTCGGGATCGGGTTCGTCTTCGAGATGCCGGTGATCGTGCGAGACGCCGTGCCGGAGTTTCGGATCGAGACGACGGCCCGCGCGGACTGACCGATCGGGACGTTGTCCGCGTCGGCCGGATTGCTCGTCGTCGTGTAGTCGCCCCAGGCGAGCGCGGCGAACAGCGCCGTCACTCCGACGGCCGTGCACGCTACCAACCGTGCCTTCTTTCGACTCATGCGCGTCTCCTTCGACGAAGCGACAGTCCGAATGCGAGGACGACGAGCAGGCCGCCGCCGCGTCCTCGCGTCGAGCAGCCGCTGCACCCGTAGAAGCTCTGCTCGTCGATCCCCGGCGTGGTGATGCCCGCGTCCGGCGGCAGCTGTGGGCGCGCGCCTTCCCCGGTGAGCCGGACGGTCAGCGGCTGCTCGGGATCGAGCTGCTCGGACTGGATGACGAGCAGCTCGTCGAAGATCCCGACCCGCGTCGGATGGAACCCGATCGTGAACGTCGCGCTCTCGTTGGGCGCGAGCTCGTCGGGGAAGTTCTGGCTGTCGATGCGGAACGGCGCGGGCACCGTCGGATCCGCGAACACGATCGTCTGCGTATCGCAGTTCTGCAGCGTGATCTTCTGCGCGTTGTTCTGGTCGAGGTGGATCGTGCTCGGCCCGAACGTGAGGGCGTCGGGCGCGACCGCGCCGCCGTCGTCGACGAAGCGGGCGCTGATCCGCGTGTACGCCGTGGGCGATCCGTCGAGATCCGTCGTCCACACCACGTCGTCTTGCTGTACGCCGGCCGAGCCCTGACGGCGCGGCGTGACCTCGATCGCCGCCGCGCCCGCAGGCGGAAGCAGCACGGGATAGGTGGGAGGCGACTGCGGCTGCAAGTCGAACGGCGACATCGGGCCGAGCGCCATCTGGGGCGCGTCGAGCTGCAGCGTCGCCGTACCCGTCGAGCGGAACACGAGCGTGTCGGACGTCGTCGGCTGGTTCACGCAGAACGTGCCGAGCGATCGCTCGAGCGGCTCCTCGTAGTCGGCGGTGGCGACGCTGCCCGACACCGGCACCCGCACGGTCGCGCCGCTCGACGCGACGAGCACCAGCTCGTTGTCGAGCTCGCCCTCGGTCGTCGGATCGATCGTCAACTGGATCGTCGTCGGCGTCGTCACCGGCAGCGGCGTTCCGACGCCGAGCTTCGTCGATGGCGATGCGAACGCCGCGGAGACGATCTGCAGCTGCGCGCCCGACGAGACAAGGACCTGGAGCGGCACGGTGACGGTCGTGTCGCCCTGCCGCACCTCGCCGAGGATCAGGCTCGACGGCTCCGTGTACAGCGTGCTGGTGGTCCCCTCGCAGCGGCCGGGGATCGCGATCGCGCCGGAGCCCGACATGAACGCGTCGGAGGCCATCGCGTGGATCGTGGTCGTCACCTCACCGACGGCGGTCGGCCGGCAGGAGGCGAGCACCGTCGCGGGCATTCCGGGTGCGACATTGATCGACGCCGCGGGTGCGAGCGTGAACGGCGGCGTCGGCGTCACCGACAGCATCGCCGTGATCGAGCGATTGCCCTGGTTCGAGAGCTGGAACGAGAGGTCGGATGTGATGTTGATCGGCACCGTGCCGAAATCGGCGACGAGTGGTCCGCCGACGAGCGACAGCGTCGCGCCGAGGCCGTCGCCGTCGAGCGGGATCGAGCGCGAGCGCCGGGCCGTGTCGATGTACTCGATGACGAGCGTCGCGTCGCGCGCACCGAGCGCGCTCGGATCGAAGGCGAGCGCGAGCGTGAGCACCTCGTCGGGTTCGAGCTCGCACAGCGGCGGCACCGCGCCATCGCACTCGCCCGACGCGACATAGGACCAATCGGCGGCGGCGCCGTTGCCACCGTCGAAGATCTGGATCTTCGTGATCTGCAGGAGCCCCGAGCCCGCATTGCGCAGGCGCAGCGGCGTCGGCGATGCGGTCCCGCCGATCACGTCGACCGCACCTCCGTCGACGGGGTCGCCCGTGAGAGCGAGCGCGGGCGTCGGTGCCGCCGTGCCGTTGCACGCGAGCGTGATCGGCGGCGACTGGTACTGGCCGGTGCTGGTGGCGACGTGAAGCTCGGCGTTCTGCATGCCCACGCGTTTCGGGCGACACCACACGGTGATCGGCGTCGACTCGCCGGTCATGATCGTCGCGATCGACGCGTCGCACTCGCGCGCATCGGGGTTGCACGGCGCGGCGAGCTCGAACGTGCTCTCGATCTCCGTCGTGTGCAGTGAGAGTGCGGTGATGGGAGTGGCGCCCGTGTTCGTCAGCATCACCGTGGCGCTCGCGCCGCTTCCGATCATGACGTTGCCGAAGTCGAGGTCGATCGGCGATGCGCTCACGCTGGTCTGGTTGCCGCCCTCGCAGACTCCTTCGAAGTCGACGAACGCGGGACCGGCCGCGGGGTTCGCGTGGAACATGCACCGCCGCAGGCCCGCCGTGATCGTCCCCGCGCACTGGATCGTGACCTGCGCGGACCCGTTGCCGGCGATCGTCGCCGGCAGCGTCAGCGCGTGGGTGACCTCGGGATCGCACGACGGATCGCGGGTGATCGACGCGATCGTCACCGGCGCGGACGTCTGGTTCGCGAGCGTGATCGTGCTCGTCGACATGCCGGGGCCGATCGCGTGGATCACGCGGATCGGCGGGTTCGCGCGCAGGGCCGGAGGATCCGGAACGGCGGCGATCGCGACGCCGACGGCCGCGACGACAACGCCGGCGGCGATCACCCTCGGCTTCACAGCCGTCCGATCACTCCGAGCGTCGGTACGAGAACGTTCGCGTCGAACAGCGTCTCTTCCTCGTCGACGAAGAAGTGCTCGTACCCGATGTCGCCCTGGATGCTGAGGTGACCGTTGATCTTGAGCTCGACGCCGGCCGCGCCGCGGATGCCGACCCCGACCTGACTCGACGTCTCCATCGGCGGAGTGAACACGAAGCCGGGCACGCCGGCCGCCACGTATGGACGGAAGAAGCCGGTGAGCAGCCGGTAGCGAAGTCCGATGAACCCGCCGTTCAGCTCGGACCGCAGCACCATGAGCTCGGCCTCGAGGCGCCCGCGCGAGACCGCGATGCCGAAGCCGCCCGCGAAGCCTCGGCCCTCACCGTCGATTCGCATCACCGCGATCAGGCCCGACGAGATCACGTCCTTCTCGGGCGCCTTGATGCGGATCTGCCCGGTCTCGGTCAGCTCGTAGTCGGGGATCACCGCGTCGACATCGTTGCCGCCGAACGTGGTGCGCGTCGTGCGCTCGTTCGACGTCGCGTCGCCGCCGTAGAGCGTGCCGTTGGTGAGCCACGGCGACACCTCGTCGGGCGGCTCGGGCATCGCCTTTGGATCGGGCACCGGCGTCGGTCCGGGGCCGGGAGGCAACGCGGGTGGCGGCGGCTCCGCGACCACCATGTTGACCTCCTTGTTCTCGCCCTCGAAGCCGTTGACCGTCTGCTCGGCGGTCGCGTCGCCCTTGCGGATGCGCACGAGGTGAATGCCCGCGCGCACGCGCGTCATCAGCGACACGCCGACGGCGATGAACGGTCCGCCGTCGATCGAGATCTCCGAGCCGCGCGGATTGACCTTCACGGTCAGGATCGTGAGCTCGGCGTCGAGGGTGTTGAGGATCTGCTTCACCTCGGCCGCGCGCTCGGGCCCGGTCGCCGGATCGAGCAAGTAGCGCTGGTACGTGTTCGCCGCGTCGGCGGTGCGGCCCATGTCCGAGAGCGTCCCGGCGACGTTGAGGAGGATCTTGGGGCTCGGGAACCTGCTGTACGCCTCGAGGAAGTTCGCGAGCGCCTGATCGAACTGCTTCTCGAGCAGCTGCCTCACGCCCTCGGTCATCAATGCCTGCGCGAGCGCCTTCGCCTTCGGATCGGTGATCGGGATCGATGGATCCGACGTGATCTGCGCGATCGCCTCCGCGAGCTGCTTCTCGTCCTTGAGCTTGGCGAGCGGCGCGGTGCCGTCGATCGGAGCGGCGGGCGGCGGCGCGGCTTGCGCGAACGCGACCGCGGGGACGAGGGACAGTCCGCAGAAGAGTAGGTGGCGGATCACGGCGTCTTCTTTTCGTCGTCGAGCTGCGTCTCGAGAGGTTTCTGCGTCAGCGGGGTACGAACGTCGGGCGACGTCGTCGGACCCATCGGATCGGGCGCCTTCAGCGGCTCGACGCCGTCGGGGCGCGTGACGGGAACGCCGGCGGGCTCGTCGTCGGGCTTCTTCTTCGTGCCGCTCGACTTCGGCTTCTTCACGGTCGTGGTGACCGGCGCCGCGACGACGTCGGGCGACGTGGCCGGCTTCTTCTCGACCGTCGCCGGCTTCGGCGGATCGGGCTTCTTGTCGACCGTCTTGTCGGCGGTCTTGTCGGGCGTCTTGTCGGGCGCCTTGTCGGGAGTCTTCGCGGGCTTCTTGTCGGGCTTCGCGTCCGGCGCGGGCGCGACGACGGCTGCGTCCGATTGCGCGGCCGGCGCCGTGTCGTCGCTCGATCGCGTCAGCGCGATGATCGCCGCGCCACCGGCGAGCGCGACGGTGACCACGCCCGCGATCAGCGGCATCGACGACTTCTTTGCCGGGGCGATCTGCGTCGGGCGCTCGTCCTCGAGCGTGCCCTTGAGCTGCCCGCGCGCGGGTACGGTGAGCTGCTTGGATCCGGGCGTGTACGTGAACCGCGGCGATGACAGGCCGGCGTTCGGCAGCTCCGCCGAGAGGCGCGTCGCGAGCTTGCTCGTCGCGTTCGACAGCGCCGCGACGACCTCCGCCGCGCTCTGGTAGCGATCGGGCGGCTCCTTCTCGAGGAGCTTCATCACGATCTCCTCGAGCTCCGGCGAGACGCTCGCCAACCGATCGCGCAGCGGCTGCGGCGGCGAGAACATCTGCAGCGCGATGATCTCGCCCGCGCCCTCGCCGTTGAACGGCGGCACGCCCGCGATCAGCTCGTAGAGGATGCAGCCGAGCGAGTAGAGGTCGGCGCGGTGATCGATCGCCGCCGCGCTGCGCGCCTGCTCGGGCGCCATGTACAGCGGCGTGCCCATCAGCGCGCCCGTCTGCGTGTGGCGCGTCTCGGCGGGGAACACGTCGGCGAGCTTCGCGACGCCGAAGTCGAGCACCTTCACGCGATCGCCGTCGTCACCGGGGATCAAGAAGATGTTGTCGGGCTTGAGGTCGCGATGAACGATGCCCTTGCCGTGCGCCGCCTTGAGGACGTTGGCGATGCCCTTCGCGATCGTCGCGGCCTCGAGCTCGCTGAGCCGCATCTGCGCCTTGAGGCGCTTGCCGAGCGGCTCGCCATCGAGCAGCTCCATGACGAAGTACGCCTGGCCTTCGCGCGTGTAGCCGAAGTCGTACACCTCGATGATCCCAGGGTGCCGGATCGCCGTCGCGGCCTTCGCTTCGTTGAAGAAGCGCTTCACGATCTCGTCGTTGGTCGTGAGCTCGGGGTGCAGCAGCTTGATCGCGGCCGGCTTGCCGAGGTGCGTGTGCTCCGCGCGATACACGCTCCCCATGCCACCCGAATCCAGCGGCTCGACTACACGGTAGTTGCCGAGGACCTCGCCGAGCATCGACGTGTGAAGCATATGCTAGTTTCCGTCGTGGATGCCGTTCTTCCAGCGCCACGTCTTCGTCTGCACCAACGAGCGGGCGCCCGATCACCCGCGCGGTAGCTGCAAGCTGAAGGGCAGCCCCGAGGTGCGAGATGCCCTGAAAGCAGAGCTGAAGAAACGCGGCATCTCGAAGATTATTCGAGCCAACAACGCGGGATGCCTCGACCAGTGCGAGCAGGGCATCACCATCGTCGTGTACCCGGAGCAGGTCTGGTACGGCCATGTCACCGTCGCGGACGTCCAGGAGATCGTCGAGAAGCACCTGATCGGCGGCGAGATCGTGACGCGGCTGTTGCTACCGGATCAGCCGCAGCTCCCGAAGGACAAGCTGCCCGTGCTCGAGGTCACGAGCGAGAAGGTGTCCGAGTGAAGCTCGCGCTCCTCGCGACGCTGTGCGCGCCGGCGCTCGCCTTCGCCGACGACGTGACACCGAAGCCGGGCATCGTGGTCGATGCGCCGGTGCACGAGACGCCGGTGAAGCAGCCGACCGACGGCAACATCGATCATTCCGGCGAGGAGGCGAACCTCGAGCCACAACACAGTCGCCGCGGGTTCTTCTTTCACCTCGGTGGCGGGGCCTCGATCACCGTCGGAGGCGGGACCGGAACCGGCGGGACGCTGTCGCTGGTGTTCGGTGCGGTGATGACGCGCGAGCTCGTGATGGTCCTCGCGACCACCGCGAGTGGGCAGGGCCACGAGGTGATGGACAAGCTCCACATCAACGACTACACGTCGATCGGCATCGGACTTCAGTGGTGGCCCGGCAACGGCGCGGTTCACGTGCGCGGCACGGCCGGCTTCGGGGGATATCGCTGCAAGCAGTGCGTGGATCCCGCCGAGGAGACGAACCCGGTGCCGATCGACTATCAGCGCCGCGGCATCGGCCTCAACGGCGCCGTCGGCGTCGACATCGTGCGGCGCGGCGGTTTCGCGCTGGGGCTCGAGCTCGCGTTCATCAACACCGTGCACCGGCTCGCCACGTCGGATGGCGTGATCGTCGGAATCGCATCGCAGCTCTACGCGAGCTTCGACTGACTACGACGCTTCGATCACGACGGCGGTGATGTTGTCCTTGCCGCCGCGCTGGTTCGCGAGCGAGATCGCGGCTTCGGCGCACTCCTCGAGCGAGCCATCGGCGCAGAGATCCGAGACCTCCTTGTCGCTCGTGAAGTAGCCGTGCAGTCCGTCGCTGCACAGCAGGAACCGATCTCCCGGCGCGACGTCGATGTCGGCGGTGTCGACCTGCACGTAGTCTTTGTGGCCCACCGCGCGCGTGATCACGTTCTTGCCGGCGGCCTTCTCGGCCTCGGCCTTCGTCATCATGCCGTGCTTGACCTTGTAGTTGATCAGCGTGTGGTCCTCGGTCAGCTGGAGGACGTTGTTCTTGCGCACGCGATACACGCGCGAGTCGCCGACGTGGACGGCGAACGCGAGGCCCGCGCGTACGAGCATCGCCGACAGCGTGGTCGACATGCCCTTCTTCTCGGGGTCGAGCTCGGCCATGCCGAACACCATGTAGCAGGCGTTCTTCACGCCGGATTCCAGGAGTCGGCGGATCTCCCACACGCACTCCGCATCACCCGCGACTACCCGCTCGACCAGGCGGTCGAGATCGCGCGAGGCGCCGTAGATCCACATCGTGAGCTGCTCGACGGCCTCGCGGCTCGCGATCTCGCCCTTGTTGTGACCGCCTACACCGTCGGCGACGACGTAGAACCCTCGCTCGTCGTCGCGAAAGAAGGCGTCCTCGTTGATCTGACGCTTCCTCCCGACGTCGCTACGCGCCACCGATGCCAGCTTCACTCGAAGTCCACCCTATCATGGCGACTTGTCCCCTCGCTTGCTACGATCTGCTTTGTGAGCGAGGGACAGTCACTCGTGGAAGTGATCCGCGAGAGGTCGAGCGAGATCCTCGCCGCGTGGATCGTGCGCTTCGAGCGGTCGTCGCTGCGCTTCCGCCGCGCGACGAAGGCCGCGACGTATGCGTCGCAGGTGTCGAACCTCGTCGAGGCGCTCGTCGTGGCGGCCAAGACCAGCTCCGAGCTCCGGCCGGGTAGCGACGCGACGCGCGAGCTCGAGCGCTCGGCCGCGTTCCTCGGGGCGCAGTTCGCGAGCGAGGGCGCGACGGGCTTCGATATCGCGGCGCTGTTGCTCGAGCTACGCGATGTCGTCGGCGGCATGGTGTCGGCCGAGGAGGCCGCGGCGCTGACCCGCTTGTTCGAGTGGCTCACGGTCGTGGCGCTCGACACGTTCGCCGCGTCGGGGCTACAGAGCCTGCGCGAGCGCGTCAACGATCAGCTCGAGGTCGGCACGCCGGTCGTCGAGCTGCTCCCGAAAGTGCCGGCGGTGTTCCTCGTGGGCTCGCCCAACGGCGGAGTCATCGACGGGCTGCTCTCGCGGGCGTGGATGCTCGCGGTCGGTACAGGAGCGCCGTGCCTGATCGTCGACGTGAACGGTCTCGCGGAGAGTGCGGAGCACGCGTTCGATGCGGGCTACAAGGGGTTCCTCGAGCAAGCCGAGGGCAGCGCGCTCCAGGTGCTGCTGTCGCGTGCACGACGGACCTTGCGCGAGCGCGCCTCTACGATGACTTCGCAGGTCGGCCTCGCGTTCCAGCACTTCGATCGACTCGATAGCGCCGTCGCACACGCGGTCGAGCGCGGTGGTCACTTATTGATGCGGCGTAGCTGACCGCTACCCGACGCTTCGGCCGGCGAATGCAGGCGTTTCGAGGGCCTGTGATACGATCACGTCCTCCGTGGGCGACTTTCCGATCGGCTTCGGCCGGTATCAGCTCGTCGAACGCCTTGCTGTGGGTGGCATGGCGGAGCTGTTCATCGCCACGGCGCCGGGAGAGCACGGGTTCCAGAAGAAGGTCGTGATCAAGCGGCTCTTGCCGCACCTCGTCGCCGACGAGACCTACAACGCGATGTTCATCGACGAGGCGAAGCTGACGGCGCGCCTGGTCCACCCCAAGATCGCCCAGACGTTCGAGCTCGGCAAAGTCGATGACTGTCTGTTCATCGCGATGGAGTACGTCGATGGCATCGATGTGCTCGCATTGCTTCGCGAGTTTGCATCGCGGCGGCGGCGGGTCGACCCGCAGCTCGCGGCGTGGATCGCGCACGAGACGCTCGATGCGCTCGACTACTCGCACAACCTGAAGTCCGAGGACGGCACCCCGATGGGAATCGTCCACCGCGACATCTCGCCGTCGAACGTGCTGCTGAGCGTCCGCGGCGACGTGAAGCTCGTCGACTTCGGGATCGCGCGCGCGAAGGATCCAGACCGCGCACACAAGAGCAAGACCGGCACGCTCAAGGGCAAGTACGGCTACATGTCGCCCGAGCAGGTGATCGAGCAGCCGCTCGACGCGCGCAGCGACGTGTTCTCCGTCGGCGTGGTGCTCGCCGAGCTGCTCACGGGACGGCGGTTGTTCGCCGCCGCGAACGAGCTCGACGTCCTGCTCATGGTGCGCGATGCCAAGCTGCAGCGCTACGACAAGTACGGCGCGGACATCGATCCGTCGCTGTCCGACATCGTGCGCAAGTCGCTGAAGAAGCCGGTCGACGAGCGCTACCAGAGCGCGGCGCAGTTCCGCGATGCGCTCGCGGAGTGGCTGTTCGAGCATCGCCATCGCATGCAGCCAAAGCACGTCGCCGACGTGGTGAGGGAGCTGCACGCCGCCGTCGTCGAGCGCCGGCAGAAGACGACGACCGCCGCACCCGCGCAGGCCGGTGACGACGTGCTCGTCGGTCGCGCGCCGAGCGAGGACGCGGCGCCGATGATCATCGTCGAGGACGGGCCCTCGATGCCGCACATCCAGATGAGCTACGAGCCGATCGAGGAGCCCAAGCCGAGCCAGCGGCCGGTCTCGGTGAGCGAGCTCGCCGCGTCCGCGTCGACGCCGCCGGTGTCGAAGCGCGCGGAGACGGTGGCGGGGCGCCCGCAGGCAAAGCCGGTGCAGGTGCCGCCGGTGCAGACCGTGCTGCCCGCGCCCGCGCGCACGGCGACGGGGAGTGCGCCGCGCCACGCGGTCGAGGTGAAGCTCGAGCTCGAGCCGGCGGTCATCGAGGTGCCGATCGCGGACACGATCAGCGCCGCGGTCGAGGCGATCACGCTGCCCGACGACGGCGGCATCGACGTCGACCTGTCCGACGACGGACAGCAGCAGCGCCTCGAGGACTCGCAGATGCGGTCGTTCGACGACCTCACCGAGGATCCCGGGTTGCAGTCGCGCTCGAACATCAAGCTGCCGGCGCCCGAGGAGCTCGCGCGCAAGCGGCCGCCGACGCCGCCCGCGCTCGCCGACATTCCCGAGCCGCCCGACGACGCGGGCGAGTTCCACATCACGTCACCTCTGCGCGTCCTGTTCCGCTTGATGACCGCGCGCGCGACGGGCCTGCTCGTCGTCGCCGTCGGCGGTATCAAGAAGGAGATCTACGTCCGCGACGGCCAGCCCGAGTACGTCTCGTCGAACGTCGCGAGCGAGCTGTTCGGCAACTACCTCGTCAGCAAGGGCGTGCTGAGCGACGGCGAGCTCGCGATGGCGCTCGCGATGATGCCGCACTACGGCGGCAAGCTCGGTGACACGCTCGTCGGTCTCGGCCTGCTCAAGCCGCTCGAGGTGTTCCGCCACCTCACGCGCCAGGTGCGCTCGAAGATCATCGACGTCTGCACGTGGAACAAGGGCAGCTTCGGCTGGTACGCCGGTCGCGAGAACCCGCGCGAGGCGTTCCCGCTCGACTTCAACGCGTTCGAGATCCTCGGCGCGGGCGCGATGGCGCTGTCGGACGATCACATCGAGAGCTGGATCGCGAAGCACGGCTCGATGAAGCTGCGCGCGTCGCGCACTCGCCGCGTCGGCCCCGAGCGCTTCGAGGTGAAGGGCCTCGTCCAGCTGTGCGAGCAGCTCGACGGCAAGAAGTCGAACGTCGACCTCGTCGAGGCGCAACCCGATCGCACCGAGCGGCTCAAGATCGGCCGCATGCTGTGCTTGCTCGAAGCGTGCGACCTCGCGCGGCCCGCGTAGTGCGCTGGGCGCTCGTTCTCGTCGCCGTGGTCGCGTGCAAGAGCACCACGCGCGAAGAGACTTCGGTGCCGGCGACCCCGCGGATCGCGGACGCGGCGATCGCGGACGCGGCGATCGCGGACGCGGCGATCGCGGACGCGGCGATCGCGGATGCAGCGATCGCGGACGCGGTCGTCGATGCAGCGCTCGTCGACGCCGTCCCCATCGACGCGCCGCCCGCGACGAAGAAGAAGCCTCGAACGAAGTCGCGCGCGGCGTGCCTCGAGGAGTGCAACAAGCGAAACAGGTACACTGACTGCGCCGACGCCGAGGGCGGGATGATGCCCTGTCCGTGCCACTGCGACTGACGGGCGTACGGGCATCCGCTCGTCGATCGCGATGGTCGCTACTTCTCGGCGGGTATCAGCTCGTCGATCGCGATCTTCATCGTGACGTTCTCGTTGTCGGGCGGCGTCATCCGATACGTCGCGCGGACCACGCCGCCGCAACCGCCGCAGAAGTGATCGTCGGCCGTGTTCACGAAGCCGCACTTGCAGGCGTTCGGGAACGCGGTGCCACATCCACCGCAGAACTTGCGCCAGGGGTTGTTCGACCGGCGACACACCGTGCAGTTGAGCTTCGCGGCGGGCATGCCCGTTGGTTCGGCCAACGCGCGCGGTTGATGAGGGCCGCCTCGGGATTCGTCAGGTGCGCGCGTGTAGGACGGCGTCGAATCGCGCGGGCATCGGGCTCGTCACCTCGATGCGCTCGCCGTCGAGCGTGAACGCGATCGACGCGGCGTGCAGGAAGAAGCCGTCGCCGTGCGGGCTTCCGCCGTACAGCGTGTCGCCGAGGATCGGCGCCGCGAGGTGCGCCAGGTGCGCGCGGACCTGGTGCATGCGCCCCGTGCGCGCGGTGCACCGGACGAGGGCGAGCTCGACCGGCCGCTCGTCGAGCGTGACGGACGCGGTCCGCTCGACCGCGAACGCCGTGAACGCGGGGAGGCCATCCGTCTGATCGACGACGACCTTCTTGCCGCGCTGTGCGAGCGGCGCGTCGGTGTCGCGCGAGACGGGCCGGCCCTCGGTGATCGCGAGGTACGTCTTCTCGACGAGCTTGTCGCCGAACGCGTCGCGCAGCGCGCGATACGCCGCCTCGGTCCGCGCGGCGACGAGCACGCCCGACGTGCCGATGTCGAGCCGGTGGACGAGGCCGCCATCGCGGGGGTCATCGCCGAGCGCGGCGCACTCGGGGAAGTGATGCGCGAGCGCATTCGCGATCGTGCCGAGCTCGTTTGCGCGCAACGGCTGCGAGGGAATGCCCGCGGGCTTGTCCACGACGACGATGTCGGGCCGCTCGAGCAGCACGACGAGGTCGTGCTCGCCCGCAGCCTCACCCACGTTGCGACGCGCGAACGACGGATCCGGCTGCGGCCGCGCCGCGCCCGGTGCTTCGGGTGCCTTCGCCAGCTCGATGAGGTCGCCCGCTTCGACGAAGTCGCCCTTCTTCGCGCGCTTGCCTTTGACGCGCACGGCGCCTTCATCGAACAGCTCGGCGATGCGCGTGCGCCCGGCATCGGGGTACTCGCGCGCGATCGCCTTGTCGACGCGGCCGGATTCGCTGGCGGTGATCGTGGCCGCAGGAGGTGTCGATTCGGTGGTCATAGGTACCGCGGGGGAGTCATACACCGACGAGCAGCGCGCGGACGATACCGCCGGCCGCGACCTCGGTCGCTTCGGCCGGAATCTCGACGAGCGCGGTGGTTCCGACGAGGGACGAGAGCATCGCCGAGCCCTGCTTGGGGTGCGCGTGCGCGACCATTCGGTCTCCATCCTGCGCGATCCACGCGCGGAGGAAGTGCGCGCGCCCGGCTTGCTTGCGATACGCCTCGGCGAGCTGCACGCACACGCGCGGGCGCTCGACCATCGATGCACCTTGCATCGCGAGCAGCGCGGGTCGCACGAACAGCTCGAACGCGACCACCGTCGACACCGGGTTGCCCGGGAGACCGAACACGGGTGTATCGACAACCGGTGAACCGCCGGTGGTGAGCGTGCTGTCCCGGCGAGAATACATCCCGAACGCGAATGGCTTCCCGGGCTTCATCGCGACCTTGTAGAGCTCGCGCGTCACGCCTGCCGCGGCGAGCGCGGTGTGGACATGATCGCGATCACCGACGGAGACACCACCGGTGGTGATCACCGCATCGAACTCCGAGGTCGAAGCGGTTACGCGGGCGGAAGTGCTCGCCGGCAAGTCCAACATGGAACTGCCCACGTGGGCACTCGAGGTGCTCGCGTGCGGGGGCGAGCCCGAACTGCTCGCGTGGGCACTTGAGGTGCTCGCGTGCGGGGGTGAGCCCGAACTGCTCGCGTGGGCACTCGAGGTGCTCGCGTGCGGTGACGAGCTCGAGCTGCTCGCGTGCGGGGGCGAGCTCGAGCTACTCGCGTGCGAGACGCCCGTGTGGGAGCTCGATCCACGCGAGGTATCGCCGAGCGCGCGAGCGATCATCGCGCGCGTCGCCTCGACGTCGTCGGGCGCGATACCGAGCGCCACGCCTTCTCCTCCGCACTCCGCGATCAGCGCGAGGAGCGCGTGCGTCGACGACGCCACGAGCTGGCCCGCGCCGGGCGCGACATCGACGGGCACGAGCTCGTCGCCCGTCGCGATGATCGCGACGCGCGGCCTCCGCGACACCGGCACGTGCGCGACGCCGAGCGCGGCGAGCAGGCCGATGTGCCACGGCGTGATGCGCGTGCCGGCGGCGAGGACCACCTCGCCGATCGCGACATCTTCTCCGGTGCGCCGCACGTTGTCTCCGCGCCGTGCGGCGGGGAACGTCACGATGCCGTTGTCGACGGTGACGTCCTCCTGCATCACGACGGTGTCGAGGTCGGCGGGGAGTGGCGCGCCGGTGAAGATGCGCACGCACGATCGTAGTGGCACCGGCTCGGTGCGCACCGCGCCGGCGGCAACTTCGCCGACGACGGGGAGCGAGGCGGGCACCTCGGAGGAGCGGACCGCGTAGCCGTCCATCGCGGAGTTGTCGAAGCCGGGGAGGGCGCGAGCGGCGACGATGTCCGCGGCGAGGATGCGGCCGATCGACGCGTCGAGCGGGACGAGCTCCGCCGAGAGGCGCGGCACGCGATCGATCACGCGTTGCGTGGCGTCTGCGACGGAGAGCACGCTGCACCATACCCTGTTACTCTCGACGCCATGAAGGGTGCGCCGCTGTTGCTGTTAGCGCTCGCGACCTGCTGTCCGCCGAAGCCGGCGACCACGCAGATCACGATGCCGGCCGAGGATCTCAAGCCCGCGCAGAAGGAGCTCGCGCTGCCGTCGGAGACGCACTTCAAGAACGTGCGGCAGTTGACGTTCGGCGGCGATAACGCCGAGGCGTACTGGGCGTTCGGCGGTGACCGGCTGATCTACCAGACCAACAAGAAGCCGTATCAGTGCGATCAGATCGAGGTGCTCGACGCGAAGACGGGCACCACGAAGCTCGTGTCGACGGGGAAGGGCCGCACGACGTGCGCGTACTTCTTGAAGGGCGACAAGGAGATCGTGTTCGGCTCGACGCACGAGGACTCGCCCGTGTGCCCGACGCCGCCCGACAACTCGAGGGGCTATATGTGGGGCCTGTTCGAGTACGACATCTACAAGGCGAACGCGGATGGCTCGAACCTGGTCAACCTGACGCCGAACACCAAGGGCTACGACGCCGAGGCGACGGTGTGCGCGAAGGACGGAAGCATCCTGTTCACGTCGGATCGCTCGGGTGACCTCGAGCTGTGGCGGATGGACGCCGACGGGAAGAACCTGAAGCAGCTGACGGATCAGCCCGGCTACGACGGCGGTGCGTTCTACAGCGCCGACTGCTCGAAGATCGTGTGGCGCTCGTCGCGGCCGACCGGCAAGGACCTCGAGGAGTACAAGGCGCTGCTCGCGAAGGATCTCGTCAAGCCGACGAAGATGGACCTCTACGTGGCGAACGCCGACGGGACGGACGCGCGGCAGGTGACGTACCTGCCGGGCGCCGCGTTCGCGCCGTTCTTCTATCCCGATGGCAAGCGGATCATGTTCTCGTCGAACTGGCAGAACCCGCGCAGCGGCGAGTTCGATCTGTTCGCGATCAACATCGACGGCACGGGCCTCGAGCAGATCACGTTCAGCCCGGGCTTCGACGGGTTCCCGATGTTCTCGCCCGACGGCAAGACGCTCGCATTCTCGTCCAACCGGCGCGATGTGGTCGACGGGAAGTACCGCATGACGGGCACGCCCGCGGGCGAGCGCGACACGAACGTGTTCCTCGTCGACTGGGTCGATGCGCCGCCGAAGTACATCGACGGCCCGACGGACGCGGCGAACCGGCTGCGCGAGCGCATCGAGTTCCTCGCGGCGGATGCGCGCGAGGGCCGCGGTGTCGGGACCAAGGGGCTCGAGGCGTCGCTCGCCCGCATCCAGGCGGACCTCGCGTCGGTCGGCGTCGAGCCGGGGATGCCGGGGAACGCGTGGCAGCAGCCGTTCGAGGTGACGACGGCGGTCGCGCGCGGCGCGAAGACCACGCTGTCGATCGACGGCAAGCCGGTCGCCGCGGAGGACTTCACGCCGATCGCGGCGAGCGGCTCGGGGACCGTGACCGCGCCGATCGTGCCGGTCGGCTACGGCGTGAAGGACGCGGCGGCGAAGATCGACGACTACAAGGGCAAGAACGTGAAGGGCAAGATCGCGCTCGCGTTCCGGTTCATGCCGACGGACGCGAAGGACCCGCGATCGAAGCTCGACGCGTCGACGCAGGCGCGGCTCGGCGATCTGCGCAACAAGGCGTTCGTCGCGAAGAACGCGGGGGCGAAGGCGCTGATCATCGTCGACGCGGGCGACCTGTCGCAGGAGGAGGCGAAGCTTCCGGTGCTCGCGGCGGCGGAGAGCGAGTCGCTGATCCCGATCATCGTCATCACGCGCAAGGCGGGCCAGGCGCTGCTGAAGGGCGCGCACAAGGCGGCGCTGACGGTCGCGCTCGAGCCGGTGCGCACGAAGACGGCGAACGTCGTCGGCGTGATCCGCGCGGGTGCGGCGCAGAAGCAGCCGGGCGTCGTCGTGATCGGCGCGCACGTCGATCACCTGGGCATGGGCGGCCCGGGCGCGCTCGATCCGCAGGTCAACGACGTGCACAACGGCGCCGACGACAACGCCTCGGGCGCCGCGGCGCTCGTCGAGGTGGCGCGCGCGCTCGTCGAGAAGAAGTCGGAGCTCGCGCGCGACGTGTACATCGTCGGCTTCTCCGCCGAGGAGATGGGCGACCTCGGCTCGTTCCACTACGTGAAGAACCCGCCGACGAAGGACGCGATCGTCGCGATGATGAACATGGACATGGTCGGCCGCATGCGCATGTCGCAGCTGCACGTCAACGGCGGCGACTCGGCGAAGGAGTGGAAGTCGATCGTCGCGCCCGCGTGCGAGGCGGCGAAGGTGAGCTGCACCGTCAGCGGCTCGGGGTACGGCCCGTCCGATCACATGCCGTTCTACGTCGCGGGCATCCCGGTGCTGTTCTTCTTCACCGGCAACCACCTCGACTATCACACCGCGAAGGATGACGTCGAACGCATCAACGCGATCGGTGCGGCGAAGGTCTCGCAGATCGTCGCCGACGTCGCGCTCGCGACGACCAAGCAACCGTCGCTGACGTACGTGAAGTCGCCGCCGGAGATGCTGCGCGGTGGCGACATGCGCCGGCGCGGAGCATCGCTGGGCACCGTACCGTCGTACTCCGAGGATCCGAACCAACCCAAGGGCGTGCTGCTCACGGACGTGACACCGGGCGGCGCCGCGCAAGCCGCGGGGCTCAAGGGCGGTGACCTGATCATCGCGATCGGCACGACGGAGATCGGAAACGTGAACGACCTGATGTACGTGCTCCAGGCGGCGAAGCCGGGGGAGAAGACGACGATCACGTTCGTGCGCGGCGGCAAGACGTCGAAGGTCGATGCCGTGTTCGGCGCGCCGCGCTCCCGCCCGTAGCGCGCAACCAAACGCGGCGCGCGTTGTCCCAGCGCTATGCGTGCGCTGGTCGTGCGTTCGTGGCCGTCGTCGACGCGGGCACGCTGCCGAAGGCCGAGCTCGCCGAGGCTGCGCGTGCAGCGTTGCTCGCGTTCAAGAACGCGCTGCACGTCGACCCGCGCGTCGTGAAGCGCGACGTCGACGCGCGTGACGACAAGTCCGACCCCGCGCCGCGCGAGCTGTCCTCGCGCGATCAGCGCATGATGCACCTGCTCGACGTCGCGGGGCGCTACGAGACGAGGCCCGACGAGGTCGCTGGCATCGCGTTCTTCCGCGCGAACCTGTGGCGCCGCTACGAGCACCACGACAAGGCGAGCCCGATCTATCTCGAGATCATCGAGAAGTACCCGCGGAGCGACGTCGCCGTGTACAGCGCGAATCTATTGCTCGACAGCTACAACCGGGCGCAGCGCTACGACGAGCTCGTCGCGCTGGCGAGCAAGCTTCGTCGCGACAAGAAGTTCCTCGCGGGCAGGGCCGACTTCGCACACACGGTCGAGCTCGTCTACGCCGCCGCGCAGAGCACCATCGCGCGCGACGCGGCGAAGCGCGCGAGCGAGACCGGCGATCGCAGGCTCTACGAGACGTGCGCCGAGGCATACCTCGCGATCCTCGACGGCGCCGACCGACAGCGAAACGGCGACGAGGTCCTCCACAACGCGATGACCTGCTTCGAGCTCGCGGGCAACATCGAGCGCGCGCTCACCACGCTGCGCGAGCTCACCACGAAGTTCCCCGACTCGCAGCTCGCCAGGCGCGCCGAGCTGCGCTCGATCAGCCTGCTCGCCGCGACCGGCCGCTTCGACGACGCCGCGACCGCCGGCGCGCGATGGCTGCGCACGAACCCGCTCGAGCGCGACGCGGCCGACGTGCTCGAAGACACCGTGCGCTGGCTCGTCGCGCTCGGCTCGCTCGACATCGCCGTGCGCGTCCTCGACGACTACACCTCGCGCGCGAAGCGCGTCCCGCTGCTCACCGAGCGGCGCGCCGCGGTGGCCGTCACGCTCGCGGCCAGCATCCTCGACGACGCGCGCACCCGGCCGGCCGCCGAGTACACGCGCCGTCGCGCGATCGCGCTGCGCATCCTCGCGCGTCCACCGCCGCTCTCGCGCATGACCAACAGCGACGGTCCGGCGCGCGTCGCGATCGCCCGCACCTACGCCACCGCGGCGTGCCCGATCCCCACCGTCGACGGTCTGTGCACCCGGCCGCGCGATGCGGCGCTGATGGCGACCGCGCGCCGCGAGCTGGCGCGCCTCGCGAACCCCAGCGACGGCGCGACGCTGCTCGTCGCCGACCTCGCGCTCGAGCAGATCCTCGCGAGCCGCGCACCGACGGCGAACCTGTCGGCCGACTACGAGCACCTCACGCAGTCATCGGATCCCGACGTGCGCCTCGCGGCTCACGCGCGCCTCGCCGCGCTCGCGCGTCACGCGGGGGACGACGCCGCGCGGACGAAGCACCTCGAGGCGTGCGTCGCCGAAGGTCGCGTGTCCCGCGGCGGCGATACGTGGCGCACGATCTGCGAGCGCGAGCTGGCGCTCGACCGCGACGCGCTGCCACGAACGAGCGCGCCCGCCCCGCTGGCGCTCGAGCCGGCGCTGATCCCGCCGCCGCCAGCGCCGCCGCCCTCGCGAGCAGAGGTGATCGACTTCTAGAGCGTCGGTTTGCCCTTGACGATTTCTTCTAGCGCCGACACACGGACCTTCAGCTCCGCGATTTCGCCTTCGTTGCGCATCGAGCGATGACGCGACGACTATGCCTCGATGCCGAGCGAGGTCGCCGTCTTGATCGCGATGTCCTCCACCGTCGAGATCCGACTGTCGAGGTGCGCGAACTGATGCATCATCTGGTCGCGGAGCGAATCGATGCGATGGTTCACGACGGCAAAATTGCCGTCGACCGCGTCGAAGCGCTTGTCGATCGCGTCGAACCTTTCACGGTGGGTGGCGAGCTCCGCTTGGATGTTGCGCAAGATGACGATGGTCAGGTCGTTGTCTGCCATGACGAGCCTTTCTCAGGGTACGCCGCCCGTCGAGCAAGTCCAGCGCCATCGCAACCGCGTGATCTCTCACCTGGTCGTGTCCGGGAATTCCGAAACTCGGACACGCATGCACGAGTGCCGGACAGGGCCGGACATCAATCGAGCGCGTCGAGCTTGTCGCGCAGGTCCTCGACGACCGCGCGCGCGGCTTCGAGCGCATCGTCGGCCTCCGCCAGCTCGGCGGTGAGCTTCTCGACGCGCTGCTCGGCCGCGATCACATCGGCGTTCGCGGCGCGCAGTCGACCTTCGAGCTCGGCCTTGAGCTTCGCGCGCGCGTCGATCTTGCGGCGCTCGGCGTCGGTCATCGCCGCGGGCTTCGCGCTCGTCGAGCTCGGCGTACTCGACGCGAGCGCCTCGGCGGAAGGGATGCGCGGTCGCGGGAACGTGCCGGGTGGCTTCGTGCTCTCGGACACGTGGCGAGCGGGAGAGGCACCGGTCGAGAGCTTCGGTGTGGCAGGTCGTGGCGACTCGTTGCCCGTTCGTGCGGGGGCGCCGGTCGAGAGGCTCGCGGGCGTCCCTCGCGCGGGCGATGCACCCGGCGAGAGGTTCGGTCGCGCGGGTGCCCCCCCGGTGGTCTGCGCATCGCTCGTGGGCTTCGGCGTGACGCCGAGCTTGGCGGCGAGCGCGTTGACGAGATCGGTCGCCTGCGGCGGCCCCTTCGACGGTCCCTCGAGGCGGCCACCGCGCTCCACGGTGAGCGCCGGCGGTGCAGCGTCCTCTTCGTCGGTGTCGTCCTCGTCCTCGTCCTCGGTGTCGCCGGAGTCGCCCGAGCCGGTGACGCGCTTCGCCTCCTCGGAGTCGCGCTGCGCATCGAGCTTCGCGCGCACGGCGGCTTCGACGCGCTCGCGCTTGGCATCGCTCGCGTCGCGGTTGCGCTCTTGCGCCTCCATCATTCGCTTCGCGATCACCTTCTCGCGCGTGCCGCCGTCCTCGATGAACTTGCGGCGGCGCTCCTCCTCGGCTTCCTCCGCCAGCTGCTTCTTGCGAGCGCGAAGCTGCTCGAGGGCGCTTGGCTTCGGAGCCTCCGGTGCGGGCGGGGGCGGTGTCGGAGCCTCGTCGTCCTCGTCCTCGTCCTCGTCCTCGTCGGCCTCGGGCTCGTCTTCCGAAGAGTCGTCGGGCGGTAGCGGCGGGACGATCGACAGCGTGCGCGGGCGCGGCGCTTCGATGACCTCGTCGGCCTCGTCGTGGTCCTCGTCGGGCTCGTCGGGCTCGTCGGGCTCCTCGGGCTCGTCGGGCTCGACGGTGGGCGGCGTGGGTGCGGGCGCAGGCGCGGGCGGCGGCACGTACTCCTCGCCGCGGCGCTCGGCCGCCTTGCGCCGCTTCTCCTCTTCCGCCATCTCCTTGCGCTTCGCGGCGAGCTCGGCGATCGCGTTGCGCTTCGGCGCGGGCGCGGGGGCGGGAGATGGCGCGGTCGCGACGACGATCGGCGAGATCGGCGCGTCGAAGTCGTACTTCACGGGCTCGACCTTCGGCGGCAGCGGGGCGGCGGGCGCGTTGATCACGCCGACGGCGTCGAAGCCGGGCGGATCGCGATCGGCGGACAGCATGCCGGGCGCGTCCGGCATCCACGTGCCGGCGGCGGCGACGGCCGAGAGCGTCAGCGCGATGCGGCGAAGCGTGGCCTCGTTGGTGCCGTGGCCCGCGTCGGAGAGCATCGCTTCGGCGCGCTTGCGGAGCTTCGCGAGCGCTTCGCGATGCGCGGTGGTCGCGGACAGATCGCCGGCGCGCAGGCGAGCCGCGAGCTCGAACAGCGCGTCGACCGCGTCGCGCGCGTGCCAGTAGAGCTGGTTCACGGCCCACGCGGTGACCGGCGGTCGCTGCAGGCGCGAGAGGCGCGACGCCGCCATCTTGTCGCCCGCGGCCTTGAGCTCGGCGGCGAGGCGCTTGCGTTCCGCGACGAACTCGCCGTGCGGCACCTGGAACAGTGCGGCGGCCGCCTCGTCGTAGGACATGGCGCGATCCTATCGCCGCGCGCAGGCGCACGTGCGAGCGGTCGCGAGACAATCGCTCGGGACGCTAGAGGATGGCGCGGCGGCGGGAGCGCGCGATGAAGAAGGCCGCGATGCCGCCGGCGGCGAGCGCGATGCCGCTCACGAGCGCGATGCGCTTGAGGCGGCGCAGGTGCGGGCCGCTCGTCGAGGTCGGGCGGAGGTCCGACGGGAGGTCACTGATATCGACGACGTCGACGGAGGGAACATCGGTATCGCAGGTCGCGGCCTTGGAGCGGATCCAGCCGGGCGGATCGCTCGCGGGGAACGAGTCCATGCTGGCTTCCGTCACGACGTCACGATCGTTGCCATCTGGGTCGGTGGGCATGGGGCCGAGGAGTGCAGCACGCGTGCCCGCGGAGCGCGGTGATGGCATGCTCCGAGAATGGCTGACGCGGGGGACGCGCCTGGACCCACCACCACGGCGAAGGTGGCGATCGCACTCGCGGTCGCCGCCGTGGTCGTCGTGATGATCGCGGTGATCGTGGTCGTCACGCGCGGGCCGAGCACGACGGCCGCGGCGCCGGCGACGCGCGCGCCGATCGTGGCGGACGGACCGGAGATCGTCGTGGTGGATGCGGTCGACGTCGTGCGCATGGATCGCGGCACGGTGGATCCGGTCACCGATCGCAGCGGGGTGGTCGGCGTGCGGATCAACGATCCCGAGCTGCTCGCGAAGCTGCGGCTGGAGTCGACGGACGTCATCACCGCGATCTCGGGCAAGACGGTGCGCAGGCAGTTCGATGTCAACGACGCGCTCGCGGGCGCGGGGCTCGCGAACGCGACGGCGCTGTACGTCGAGCTCGTGCGCGGCGGCAAGCCGCTGCTCGTGAAGTGGGAGCTCGAGGGCGATCTGCGCGAGGCGCGAACGGGCGCGGTCGGGCGGAGGACACGCTTGCCACCGACGCCGCTCGCACCGGACCCGCTCGGCGACACGATCAAGCGCGTGACCGACTTCGAGTTCGAGCTGCCGCGCACGACGATGCTGCAGATCGCGACGAACGTGCAGTCGGGTGTGTCGCTCGGCGTGCGCCCGGTTGCCGCGATTCGCAGCGGGCTCGTCGAGGGCGTGAAGGTGTACTCGATCCGTCCCGGATCGGTGTGGGCCGCGCTCGGTCTCAAGAACGGAGACACGATCGTGTCGGTGAACAGCCGGCCGATCCTGATGACGAACCTCGCCGACGAGTTCGAGCGCGCGAAGAACGAGAGCTCGCTCGAGGCGAGCGTCATCCGGCGCGGAAGTCCGATCACGCTCCGGTACTCGATCACGAAGTAATCGCTGCGGGAGTGCCGAGGAGATCGCCGCGGGGCTCGGTGAGGACCTCGTCGTTGTCAGGGGCGTCTGCTACTGGACATATGTTCATGAGCGACGACCTTCGAGAGTTCCTCGCGCGAGCCCGCGGCAGCGCGGCAACGGCCAAGGTCATCCGCCTCGACGAGCTCGCGCGAACCGAGCGCGACGAGCAGCCCTGGGGCTTGTCCGCGCTGCGCGGCCGGCTCGTCGAGCTGAGCGCGCGCGGTGCATCGGCGACGCTGACCACGGCGGCGAGCTTGGTGCTCGAAGCACAGACCGAAGGCGAGCCCGTCGCGTGGATCGTTCCGTGGCCTCTCGACGGATCGACGACGCCGGGGACGTTCTATCCGCCCGACGCGGCGGACAGTGGCATCGATCTCTCGGCGCTCGTGGTCGTGCGCGCGCCATCGGTGGTCGCTGCAGGGCGTGCCGCGGAGCGGCTGTTGCGATCGGGTGCGTTCGGGTTGGTCGTGATCGATCTCGGCTCCGCCAACCTCGAAGCAACGCGCCTCTCGGACGCGATGCTCGGGCGCCTGGTCTCGCTCGCGCAGGCCAACGATGCAGCGATCGTGTGCTTGACCGAGAAGACGCAGGACTCGACATCGCTCGGATCGCTGGTGTCGCTGCGCGCGGAAGCATTGCGTGCGCGCGCGAGCAGCGGCTTCGAGGTGACGGTGCGCGCGCTCAAGGACAAGCGACGCGGACCCGGCTGGTCGCGTGCGATCAAGGCGCGCGGTCCCTCCGGGTTGTGAACCGCGCTTGTAACGCGGACCGCACGAGTTGCGTTCACGCGTGGGAGCGAGCGAACCACGTGCGAGGGAGAGTCCTCTCCGTCGATCTTCGTCGACAGGTTCGCGCGATGCGCGTGTTGTGCATCGACGATCACGACGCGGATTCGTCGACGAAGATGTCATCGCTGTCAGGCGCGAGCTGCTTCGCGTTAGAGCACATGTGAGCCTGCACTCGTTCGTAAACAGCTCGCGCTGTTGGACTGCACACGATGATGTGCACGCGATCGATCGCAGTGGGTGCGATCGCGAAGCGTGCGACACAAGAGCACGATCACGCTCGGCATTCATCTGCACACATCGTGTTCCGACGTAGTTGGCTCGCTCGGTGCTTCGTGCCGCCGCGATGCAAGCCTCGAAAATCTGCGCGATTTGCGCAACGACGCTCCTCTCGGTCACGGCATGCACGACGGATGTTCTCGTCGAGACCAACTCGTCGCAGACGACCGAGCTCGATGACGACTTCGAATCCGCGGCGCGCGACTACGGCGTTCCCGCGGATCTCGTGAAGGCCGTCTCGTACGTCGAGACGCACTGGCACATGGTCGTCGGCTCCGAGGAGCACGAGGGACGCCCCGCGGGCGCGGGCCTGTTCGCCCTGTGGGGCGAGAACCTGTCCGCGGGCGCCGCCGCCGCCGGCCTCGACACCGAGTCGGCGCGCCTGCGCACCACGCCGAACATCATCGCCGCCGTCGCGCGCATGGCCGACATCGCGTCCGACCTCGGCGTGAGCGGAGACGACCTGCTCGCGTGGACGCCCGTGCTCGAGGTGTACGCGCAGTCCGACGATCCCGAGGTGCGCCAAGCGTACGCGAACGACGTGTTCGACGTGCTCGCGACCGGCGCGGAGTACATCGCCGAGGACGGATCGATCGTCGCGAAGATCCCACCGCATCCCGAGGTCGGCGCGCCGCACTCGGGCACGCCGCGCGCCGCGGGCGCCGACTATCCCGGCGCGGTGTGGCGCCCGTCGCCGAACAAGTCGAGCCGCAACGGCAGCGCGGTCAACCTCGTCATCATTCACACGTGCGAAGGCGCGTACGCCGGCTGCTGGGGCTGGCTCAAGAACACCGCGTCCGGCGTCAGCGCGCACTACGTCGTGAAGGAGAACGGCTCCGAGATCACGCAGCTCGTGAAGGAGAGCGAGAAGGCGTGGCACATCGCGGCCACGTACAAGTCGTCGCTCAACGGCGGCATCCTCTCGAACAGGAACGGCGTCTCGACGAACAACTTCTCCGTCGGCATCGAGCACGGCGGGTTCGAGTCGCAGACGATGTTCCCGGCCGGGCAGATCGAAGCGTCGGCGAAGCTGACGTGCGCGATCACGAAGAACCACAACATCCCGCGCGACCGCAATCACATCGTCGGTCACGGCCAGCTCCAGCCGAACAACCGCCGCGACCCGGGCCCGAACTGGCCGTGGGCGCACTACATCGATCGCGTGAAGTCGTACTGCAACGACGGCGGTACGACGCCGCCGCCCGCGGACGACCCGAACATGCCCACGCCGCCGCCGTCGTCGGGCTTCACGCCGATCATCATCGACTCGAACCAGGCGAACAACGACGCGAGCGTCGCCAAGATCACGCTGTCCGGGACGTGGACGTCGATGACGAGCACCTCCGGCTACTACGGCTCGGGCTACTGGCAAGCGAACACCGCGCAGACGTCCGCCCCCGCGACGTTCTCGTTCTACGTGTCGGCCGCCGGCCCGCGCACGATCGAAGCGTGGTGGCCCGCGGCCTCGACGCGCTCGACGGAGGCGCCGTTCATCGCGTTCAACGCGTCGGGCACCGAGGTCGGCCGCAAGCTCGTGAACCAGCGAACCAACGGGAGCCAGTGGGTTACGCTCGGCACGTGGAACTTCACGCCGGGCTGGAACACGATCGTGCTCTCGCGCTGGACGTCGGGATCCAACGTCGTCGCCGACGCGGTTCGCGTGAAGTGATCCGCGCGGCGCTGCTGGTCTTCTTCGCCGTCCCCGCATGCAAGGACAAGCCGGCGAAGCAGGAGCCCTCGCCCAAGCCCGTGGTCGCGCCCGTCGATCGCGGCGCGACGATCCAGCCCGCCGCCGCGAAGCTGCCCGGCGAGCTGTGGTTCATCGACGACGGCTCGCCACGACGCGTCCTCGCGCTCTCGCACGGCAAGGCGCGCGTCGTCGGCAAGGGCAGCGACGAGGTGTTCGGCGCGCTCTACCCGACACCGCATCGCCTCCCGGACGGCCGCACGCTCGCGATCGCCTCGCACGGTGATGGTCGCCCCGACGGCGAGACGCTCGTCCTCGTCGGCGAGCGCGGATCGATCACGACGATCGGCCCGCGCGCGATGCAGGTGCGCGACCCGACGCTCTCGCCCGACGGCACGTGGATCGTCGCCGCCGTGCAGACCGAGGGCATCACGAACCTCGTGCTGATCGAGCTCGCATCGGGCGCATCGAAGCCGCTGACCACGAACCGCGAGGGCAACTTCGCGCCGATCGCGATCAGCAAGGACGCGATCGCCTTCGTGTCGTCGCGCGACGGCGACTCGGAGATCTACCGGATGAACGTCGACGGCACGGGTGTTCAACGGTTGACCGCGTTCCATCGCGACGACTTCGAGCCCGCGATCGACGCGAGCGGCACGCAGCTCGCGTTCACGAGCGATCGCGAGCAGAAGGTGCCGCGCATCTTCGCGGTCGCGCCCGACGGCACGGGCCTTCGCCGCATGACCGAGCAGGCCGACCCGGCGATCGAGGAAGGCCTCGTCGTGTGGTCGCCGTCGTCGCGCGCGTTCGCGTACACGCAGAGGCGTGACGGCCGCGAGCAGATCGCGCTCGTCGGCGCGACCGAGAAGGTGCTGACACCGCCGGACGCGAGCGACTCCGAGGTCGCATTCTCGCCCGACGGCAAGTGGCTCGTGCTCGTTCGCACGCGCGCCGGCGCGGCGCCGCCGAGCGGGGAGCACGATCACGCGAGCCCCGACGCCGAGCTCGTCGCGTATCCGCTGCCCGCCGGTCCGCCGATCGTCGTCGCGCGCGGCGCGATCCGGACGCCGCGCTGGTTCTAGGCGGGTCCTCCCCACGCTCCACCGACTACGCCTCTCGTGCGCGTTCTGCTCGAGCTCCTCGCGGACGCTGCGACCGCGAGCGTCGTGCTTCCACGACCGACCGCCGAACCTCCCGAACACGACCGTGGTCAGAGCACACCTCGGCTGTCGCGAGGCGACCGCATAGCGTCGCGAAGCAACGATGCACGTATGACCCCACAGTGAGGTTTCTACCTGGATCGTCGAGACGAGCGGCGGTGCGGAGAATCGGCTTTCAACGCTCATGACGGACGCGCGACCGCGAGCCGCACGGTGAATCCGCCGCGAAGCCACCGCACGACGGCCACCTTGCCGAGGCCACGTTTGCGAAGCCGCACCCGAGAAACCGGCGGCGCGCAGCCGCCCGCCTCGTGCACCGCTCAGCCGAATCGAACGGACGCTCGTGCCCGCGCTCGCGCCCAAAGCGCTCGTCGAACCGGTGTCGAGAGGCTTCGGCGACGTGTCCGAATCGCGGCTTCTCGACGCAGCCCGCCGGAGCCTGTGACCTCGCAGCACGCCTTTCGAGAGCTCTGCCGAATCGAGACGGCGTGCGCTGTCGCGTCCGTGACAGATGGGTTGGTCGTCGGTGCGCGCAGCGGCCTGTCCTGCGTGGGCTCGTCGTCGCCGTCCTGCGTGGGCTCGTCGTCGCCGCCCGCGTCGTGCGCGTTCTGCCCGAGCTCCTCGCGGACGCTGCGACCGCGGGCGTCGTGCTCTCATGACCGACCGCCGAGCCTCCCGAACACGACCGTGGTCAGAGCACACCTCCGCTGTCGCGAGACGACCGCATAGCGTCGCGAAGCAACGATGCACGTATGACCCCACAGTGATGCTTCTACCTGGGTCGTCGAGACGAGCGGCGGTGCGGAGGATCGGTTGACAGAAGCGTGGTCGAGAGAAGCGTGGTGTCCGGATCTCGGACAACCGTGTGCGCACTCCGGGAGATCGATGCGCGTTTCTCGTCGAAGAATTGTCAGACGTGGGTGCTATCACCGACGACGATGCGGGTCAGGAATACGAGCGCGCAGTGCGAGATGAAGCTCGCGAAGCCGAAGCCGGTCATGCGGTGGGGTGGCTATCGACCGGGGGCGGGGCGACCGCGCTCGCTGGTGCACGATCCCGAGCACGCGACGAGACCCGTGCACGTCGCGCGACATCCATCGCACATCTCGACGCGCGTGGTTCCGGAGGTCGGACGCCTTCGCCGGCGAACGCTGTGGAAGGTGTTCAAGTCGGTCGCGCTGCGCGCGGGAGAGAGAGACACGTTTCGCGTCGTGCACGTGTCCATCCAGAGCAACCACCTCCACCTCTTGATCGAGGCGGAGGATGCCGAGGCGATCGCGCGCGGCATGCAGCGCTTCCAGAGCATGGCGGCGCGGGCGCTCAACAAGGTGCTCGGCCGCAAGGGCAAGGTGTTCGCGTATCGCTACCACCGCGTCGACATCACGACGCCACGACAGATGCGCTGCGCGCTGGCCTACGTGCTGAACAACTGGCGCCGCCATCGCGAGGACGTGACGACGGTGGGCGCGGAGAACGAGCTGCTCGATCCATACTCGACGGCGTGGGCGTTCGATGGCTGGTCGGATCTCGACGAGCTGCCCGGGTGGGAGCGATTGCCATCCGCGATCCCCAAGACATGGTTGCTGCGCGTCGGTTGGCGACGCGGCGGTGGCGAGATCAGCGTTCGCGCGGTGCCGGGCTCGTTGCTCCAACAGCGACGGCGATCGCGCTCGGGAACGATTCATCGATAAAACTCCTCGCCGACGCGTCGTGGCGCGTCGTGGCGCGTCGTGGCGCGTCGTGGCGCGTCGTGGCGCGTCGTGG
>CAZUAR010000018.1:0-23504 GCA_964617845.1 uncultured Kofleriaceae bacterium
CAGGTTCTCGCCGTGATCCTCGGCGGGGTGTCTGTCGTCGTCACGACGCTCCATGTGCTCACACTAGCATCACGGTGCCGGTGGTTCGGGTAGCGCGGGCTCCACCGTCGGCTCCGGCCGCGCGCGAAACGTCTCGTCCCAGTTCGCGAGCACGAGGTCGGTGACGCGATCCACTTCGATCTCGAACGTGCGCCGTACCGTCTGGTCGCTGTAGTAGACGGTGATGCGGTAGCGCCCGGCGGGGAAGCCGTCGAGGACGAACTCTCCCTTCTCGTCGGTGATCTGGACGCGCTCGCCCAGCAGCTTCGCGCTCTCGAACACGACAGTCGCGCCGATCATCGGATCGCCGGTCGTGAACGTGAGCTTGCCGGCGACCGCGCCCGTGCCCGAGGCGGCGACCTGTGGTCGCGTGCGCGTCGTGAAGGTGCCGAGCGCATCGGTCTTCGAGACGACCGGCACCGTCGCCGCGGGTGGTGTCTTGTTCGCGACCAGCTCCGGCGCTGGCCTCGAAGCACCGCCACACCCGAGGACCAGCGCCAGCGACAGTACCCGCATCTGAAGACAGTAGCTCACGACTCGCGGGGCGTCGGCACGGTCACGCTCCTCAGTAGCCTTCCGTCTTCGCGATCACCTCGTTCATGATCTCGCGTGTACCGCCGCCGATCGGGTACAGCCGCGCGTCGCGGTAGAGCCGCTCGACGAGCGTCTCGCGCATGTAGCCGTATCCGCCGTGGAGCTGCACCGCCTGATCGCACACGAAGCTGCACATGTCCGTCGCCGTGTTCTTCGCCATCGCCGCGAGCCCCGCCGCCTGGAGCTCACCGCCGGGACGCAGGACGCGCACGACACACTCGCCGACGAGCGCGCGCGCCGCCGCGAGCCGCGTCGCCATGTCGGCGAGCTTGTGGCGCGTGACCTGAAAGCCCGTGAGCGCCTTGCCGAACGCCTGCCGCTCTCTCGCGTAGGCGAGCGTCTCGCGATACGCGAGCTCGGCGATCGCGACGCACTGGGCCGCGAGCATGAGTCGCTCGCTCGCGAAGTTCATCATGATCATCGGGAATGCGCCGTTCTCGGGGCCGATGCGATTCGCGATCGGCACGCGGCACGCGTCGAAGTGCAGCTCCGCGGTGTCGCTCGCCCACCAACCGGTCTTGCGCAGCTTCTTCGAGACCGAGAACCCCGGCGTCCCCTTCTCGATCACGAGCAACGACACGCCGGCGTGGCCCGCGCCGCCGGTTCGCACCGCGGTCGTCACGAAGTCGGCGCGCGACCCCGAGGTGATGAACGTCTTCGCGCCGCTCACCACGTAGAAGTCGCCGTCGCGCTCCGCCTTCGTCGCGAGCGACGCGACATCGCTGCCACCGCCGGGCTCGGTGATCGCGAGCGCGCTGATCGCGCCCTCGGTGATGCATGGCCGGACGAAGCGCGCGTGCTGCTCGGGAGTTCCGAACCGCACGATCGGAGGCAGCGCGATGCCGTGGCTGCCGAGGCCGACGAGCGTTCCGACGGAGCGCCCCGCGAGCACCATCTCGTCGCTCGCCGCGAGCACGTGCGAGAGGTCACCGCCCTGCCCTCCCAGCGCCTCGGGATATCCGATGCCCGTGACCCCCGAGTCCGCCGCGAGCTTGTACAGCTCGACGGGAAACTCCTCGGCCTCCTCCCAGTCGGCGCCGTGCGGTGCGATGTGGGTCTGCGCGAATCGCCGCGCGCTCGCGCGAATCGCCGCGTGCTCTTCGGTCTCGAACAGGTAGGGCATGGCCCGCGAGAGCATAGCGCCGCGTGTTACCAACAGGCATGGCTACTGCTCCGCTCGTGCCCGAACGCCTCCGTCGGTCACGTTACATCTCGTGGTTCGGTCACATGGGTGCCGTCTATCTGTTCCACGACCTGTACGGCTACCTGATGGAGATGAGCCCGGACATCGCCATGATGATCGAGAGCTTCAGCGACGGCGTCGATACCAAGGAGACCGTCGAGTATTACAAGGGCAAGCTGGGCGACGGCGATCCGCAGGCATTCGTCGAGATCCTCACCGCGCACGCCGTGCTCGTCGATCCCAAGGAGGACGAGATCGAGGGCATCTGGGCGTCGGTGCCGATGCACGGCAAGTGGAACGTGTGGCGCCGCCGCGACGACCGGCTCACGCTGTGGACCGCGTGGGGCGATCGACCGATCCAGACGATCTTCCTCGACGAGGACGAGACCAAGATGTGGGATGCGTTCGACGGCAACAAGCGCCTGATCGAGCTGCGCCACCATCACGACAACAAGAAGATGGAAGCGCTGGTGACGAAGCTCGTCCACTCGGACGTGCAGGCGCTCAAGCTCTCGATGATGCCGTGGTCGGTCTACGCGAAGCGTCCCGCGTCCGCGCCGCCGTACCTCACGTCGACGATGCCGTACGAGAAGTGGACGCCGGGGACGCGCGTGCCCGGGCAGCGGCCCGCCGGCGAAGGCGACCCGCGCGCGAGCATGGAGATGATCTCGCCGACCGAGTACTACAAGCACGACGTCGCGGACGCCGACGCGCAGTTCGATCATCAGGAGACGACGCTCTCTCATCTCTTGCGCGTGCCGCATCCGGCGCTGAATGGCCGCACGTACGGACAGGCGCTCGTCGACGCGCTGCTCGCGAAGGGCGTCGTCCCCGAGGGCAAGGTGCGGATCCTCGAGATCGGCGCGGGGCTCGGCTACGTCGCGAAGGACGTGATGGCGCGTCTCACCGAGAAGGGCCACACGTTCGAGTACACGATCGCCGAGCTCGCTCCCGCGCTCGCCACGGCGCAGCAAGAGCGCATCGGCAAGGATGCCGCGACGTGGGTGATGGGCGACATCCTGCACGCGACGCTGCCGAACGACAGCTTCGATCTGATCCTCGCGAACGAGATGGTCGGCGATCTTCCCGCGCTGCAGCTGTCGCGCGCGGACATCGGCCTATCGCCCGAGTCAGGAAATGCCGACCGCGACAAGGTGCGCACGTTCTCGCGCATCGCGGCCGATCGCGGGGTCAACCTCGATGACGCGCCCGATCCCTTCTACTTGATGACGGGGGCGTTCGATCTGATCGAGAAGATCGGGAACTGGCTCGCGCCCAAGGGCACCGCCGTCATCACCGAGTTCGGCGATCGCGCGGCGTGGCCCAAGCTGTCGACGCACCTCGACCACCCGGAGCTGTCGACGCACTTCGGCCAGCTGGAGCAAGCCGCGCGCGGCGCGGGCCACGAGGCCACGATCGAGTTCGTGATCGATCTCCTCGACTTCGATCGCACGCAGATGGGTCTGGCCACCACGCGGAGCCACTTCCGCGCACTGCGCGCGCTTGCCTCGGATGTCGGCGTCGATCTCCCGAAGATCGGATACACGCCCGCGCTGCTGGCGCACACCGTTGGCGACAAGCTCGATCTCTCGACGATCGGTGAGTTGCGCTGGGACAAGATCGAAGACCGGCTCATGGGCCTCGTCCCGCACGAATTCAAGGCGCTGATCGTTTCCCGCACGCATAATTCGCGCGCACGCGCTCACCCCGCGCGTGCACGCGCCGTCGCCGCGCCCAGGGTTCCACCATCCGCGCCGCGAACGTATCGAAGACACACGTGGTTCGATCGTGGTCCGCGGCGTGCACTACCTCCGTGCATTACGGAGGTTAACTATGTCGCTCTCTCGCAATCTTGCTCTTGCTTCTGCTCTTGCTCTCGGTGCGGCGCCCGCTGTTGCTATCGCCGCTCCCACCCACGCCGTGACCCAGACCGTGAAGGCGGAGAAGGCGCCGGCCCCGGCCCCGTCTGACTCGACGTCCTACGCGGACCGCGAGGCTGCCGACAAGCAGGTCGGCGAGTACGAGGGTGGCAACACCGTCGTCATCGGTATCTCGGGTGGCGCGCTCGTCGTGCTGCTGCTCCTCCTCCTGATCCTCTAATCACATGAACATCACGCGCGTACTCACGCTCGTGGTCTGCCTCGCCGGGCTCTCGGCGTGTCGTCTCTCCTACAAAGGAGGCGCCACCACCGTGGGCTCGGCGGAGCTGTCCTCGAACGAGAACTTGCTGGTTGCTTCTCCGACCCCGGTCGTGAAGCAGAAGACGCAAGCCGACTGCGGGCTCGCTGCGCTGGCGATGGTGGCCGGCGCATGGGGTCACAGCTGGTCGGTCGATGATCTCGCTCGCAAGCTCCCGCCGTCGAAGAACGGCGTGAAGCTCAAGCGCCTGCGAGACTACGCGCGCGAGCGCGGACTCGAGGCCTATGCAGTGAAGGGGACGTTTGCGGATCTCGAGACCGAGCTCCGCGCGGGACGTCCCGTCGTGCTGGGCCTCGTGCTTCCGTACGATCGAAATAACAACCTGAACCACTACGAAGTCGCCGTCGCGATCGATCCGCGCGATCACACCGTGATCACGCGCGACCCCGCGACCGGCGAGCTGATGCGCCGCGTGAAGAAGGTGATCGATCTCGAGTGGAAGACCGCCGGCTACGCCACGTTGGTCGTGGTCAGCGATCGCTCGAGATCGAAGCCTGCTTCCGTGGCGTCGACAGGAGACTAGCCATGTCAAAGCTTAGTTATCTCGCCCTTGCTCTCGGTCTCGCGACAGCGGGCTGCAGCAAGAACGAGACGCGTGAAAGCGCGGAGAACGCGGCCGAGGAAGTTCGCGACCAGACCGGCGATCTGCAGGACGAAGCCGCCGATCTGAAGGAGGTCGCGAAGGACCAGGCCGAGGAGCTCCGCGATCGTGACCTCGAGACGACCGGCGTCGGTCGAAATGGCATCACCGAAACGACCAGGGACGTCGGTGAGGTCGCCGAGGATCGCGCGGACCTCGCGAAGGACACCGTCGAGGACGTCCACGACGAGGCAAAGGAGCTGGCGAAGCAATCCGTCGAGACGCGTGACGCGCAGAAGGAGTTCGAGTACCAGCGCCTCGTCCGCGTCCAGACGCTCCGCGCGGTGCACGCCATCACGGCGACGCAGCCGATGTTGATCAATGCGATCGCGAGCTCGTACGCGATGTCCGACGCGGATCGCGCGAAGATCAACGAGAAGGTCCACCTCGTTCAGATGCGCCTCGACGAGAGCGCAAACGTGATCCAGGGCCTCGAGTCGGTCAACGCGAACAACTGGGAGCCGCGCGACCGCGATGCCTCGAACGCGATGAGTCGCCTCGAGGACGCCCGCGAGGATGCCTGGGAAGCCCTCGACGACGCGTCGCACCTCGACACGTCGATGCGCTAATCCGAAGGCTCCCGGCTCGGCCCGGCCGTGACGTGTTAGCGTCGCGACCGATGGCCAAGCCACTGGAGTACAACGCGACCCTGGTCGAGCGCGTCGATGTCACCGACGCGCTCACGTTGTTTCGGGTGCAGCCCGATCAGCCGCCCGCAGAGAGGCCGTGGTTCACGCCCGGCCAGTACTGCGTGCTCGGCATGAACAACACCGAGAAGCCCGAGCTCGGATCGGTGCGGCGCTCGATGTCCATCGCCTCCGCGCCGGAGGACGACGGTCCCGTGGAGTTCTACGTCCGCTTCGTGTCGAAGCCCGAGTCGGAGAACCCGCTCACGCACCTGTTGTGGAAGCTGAAGAACGGCGACCGCATGTACATGCGTCCCGTCGCGGCGGGCGTGTTCACCATCAAGGACACGATCGGCCTCGACGATCCTCGGATCCGCGTGATGGTCGCCGCCGGCACCGGCTCGGCGCCGTTCGTGTCGATGGTGCGCAGCGAGCTGCGCCGCAACCCGAAGGCCGATCTGTCCAAGTGGGTGCTCCTCCACGGCGCGTCGTATCCCGCCGACCTCGGCTACCGCGACGAGCTGATGCGCCTCGTCACCGAGCATGGCCTCAAGTACTGGGGCACGGTCTCGCGCCCCAAGGAGGCGCCGGACTGGAAGGGCGACACCGGCCGCGTCGAGGCATTTTTTGACGGCGCGCGGCTCGAGGATCTCGAGCGTCGCCTCGGCCTCGCGCCCGGCGGCTTCAACCCGAAGAACGTCGTCATCTACATCTGCGGTCTCACCGGCACGATCACCGGCACGATCATCCCGCTGCTCGATCGCGGCTTCGTGCCCGACTTCAAGCGCATCCGCGAGGCGCTCGGCGTCCCGCCCGAGACCAAGGACAGCGTGTTCTACGAGCAGTACGACACCGAGCCGGTCATCAACATCAAGGACGAAGCCGTCGTCGCACCGCTCAAGGCGCGCATGCAGGCGGGCCTCGCGAAGTACGGCTCGTGACTGCCTTCGTCCTCGGCGCGACAGGGTTCGTCGGCCGCGAGGTCGTGCGGCAGCTCTGCGTTCGCGGCACGAGCACGATCGCGCACGTCCGTCCGGACTCGAAGCAGCTCGCCGAGTGGCAAGCGCGCTTCGGCGAGCTCGGCGCGACCGTCGACACGACGCCGTGGGAGGCCCCGGCGCTCGCGGCGCGCTTTCGCGAGACCAGGCCCGCGCAGATCTACATCTGCATCGGCACGACCCGACAGAAGGCGAAGGCCGACGCGATCGACGGCAACATCTACGAGAAGGTCGACTACGGCCTGACCGCGCTGACCGTCGAGGCGGCCAGGGCGAGCGAGGTGCAGCCGCGCCTCGTGTACCTGTCGAGCGTCGGCGCGGATCGCGATGCGCGGTCCGCGTACCTCGCGTGGCGCGGCAAGGCCGAGGACGCCGTCAAGGACTCGGGCCTGCCGTGGGTGATCGCGCGGCCGTCGATCATCACCGGCGAGCGCGACGAGTCGAGGTTCGGCGAGAAGGCGGCGGGCGTCGTCGGTGACGGCGTGCTCGCGGTCGTCGGGCTGTTCGGCGGGCGCAAGGTCCGCGACCGGTATCGCTCGACCACACCGGATGTCCTCGCGTCCGCGCTGATCCGCCTCGGCGAAGCGGCCGACGCGAACAAGATCGCCGACGGCGCCGAGCTGCGCTGAGTCAGTCGAAGCGCGGCCACGGCGGCACCTCGACGGTGACGACCGTGTCGTCGGGATGGATCGGAACGCAGCGGACCTCGATCTTCTCGAGGTTGTTGTCGATCTGCGACTGGAGATCGGGCGCGGCCAGATCCGCCGGCAGCCCGACACCGCACGCGGTGGCGACGCCGTCGGGGACCTCGGTCATGGTCGCGAACAGATCGTCCGGACGCGCGACCTCGCGCACTTCCTGCGGAGCCGCTTCGCCGATGATCGGCCGCGCGAGCCGCGCGGTCGTCGCGCCGATCCGCTCCTGGAGTCCCTTGGCGTTCGTCGTCGAGAACGTGCCCGGCCGGATGATCACCTGCGCGTTCGGCACCGGCATGCTGATGGTGCTGCGGACGATCACGTGGACCACGCGGTTCGCGTTGGGTGCGGACAGCGCGAGATCCTTCACGGAGGCGGACGTGACCTCGCGCTCGATCACCGACGACGTGGAGCCGGTGATGCCGGTGACCTGCGTGTAGATGCGGACCTCGCCGCGCGGAATGCCATCGACCGAGTACGTGCCATCCGCGTGGACGGGCGCCGCGGTGCCGTAGCGCAGCACGCGCGGCTGCTCCTGCGAGACGATCGTGACGAAGACGCGCTGCGGCGGCAGCCCGTGCAGCGCGACCTTGCCTTCGACGTGGCTCGTCGGACGCAGCGCGAGCGAGAGCTCCGGCGCGGGTGCGTACGCGAGCGAGCGGCGGTCGCCGAGCTGCGCGACGACGATGCCGTCCTCGGGAACGTCCGCGATCGAGAACGTGCCGTCGGCGGCGGTGGTGGTCGTGCGCATCGAGCCGGAGTCATCGGGCTGCGCGATCGCGATCGAGACGCTGTCGCCGATCAGACGGCGCCCGCTGACTACCGTCGCGCCGGCGACGGGCTTGCCGGCAGCGTCGACCACGCGACCGCGCACCGCGATCGGATTCTCGATCGGCTCCTCGCGCCGCGCCGCCGCGAGCCGCGCATGCGCTCCGGCGACGTCGCCGAGGAGGAACGACCACCACGCGTCGACTTGCTCGAGCCGCCGCAGCACGTCGTGCGCCGGACCGAGCTGCTTGCTGGCCGTATCTCGCCACGTCGCGATCCGGCGCGCGATCTCGGCGACGTCGGCGGGTGTCGCGCGCGTCTGCAAAATCGCGAGCCCCGCGAGACCCACGTCGACCATCGTCGCGATCCGCGCGCGGACCGCGAAGCCCGCGAGCGCGGCATCCCATCGCTCGAGCGCGGTCGCGATGTTGTCGGCGCGGGCCGCGAGGTTCATGCGCGCGACGTCGAGCATCGCCACGAGATCCGGCTGCGACACGCGCTGGACGGCAACCTCGGCGTGGCGCAGCTTCTTCGGGATCATCGCGGTCACGAAGTCGTTGCGCATCGCCGCCATCACACCGTGCAGCGCCGCCTCGGCTCGAACGCGCTCGTCCTCGCACCGCTCGCCTTCTGCTTCCGCGAGCTCCGTCGTGGCGCGGCTCTTCGCGCTGTCACGGATCGTGAACGCCTGCATCGCGTGCGCGTAGCTGCTCGCGCACGGATCGGACGCGACGCGATCGACGAGCGACTGGACCGCCGCCGGATCCGCGGGCCCCGGCACGGCCTCCTCGCGCAACCGCGCCTCGATCACCTCGCGCATCTGCGGCGACGGCGGCAACAGCCGCGGTGGCCGTTCGCCGCCGCACACGTTCGGATCGGTGAGCACGGCGCCGATCTCGATCGGCGGCACGTCGCGGAGCTGCTCGGCGGCGCGCACCGCGGCGTTCATCTGCTGGAGCACGCTGTCGAGGCACGACAGCGCGGGCGCTCGACGCTCGATCGGCGCGGCGCACGCGAGCGATCGCGCCGCGGTCCACCGCTGGAAGTCGGCGTCGAGCAGCTTCACCGCCGCCGTGTGCCCCGCGTCGAGCAGCACCGCGCGCGCCCTCTCCGACCACACCGTCGACGGTGCGAGCGCCGGCGCCGCACACGCGGGCTCGTCCGCGCCGCGCATGCTCATCGCGATCGCGATCGCGCCGCCGGCGACGACCACGGCGCCACCTGCCGCGAGCGCGAGCGATCCCACCCGCCCGCGCTTCTCGAGGACCGCGAGCATCGCCGCCATGCTCGGCCACCGGCGCTTCGGATCCGGATCGAGACCGCGCAGCAACACCTTGCGCAACCGCCGCGGCAGCTTCGACGCATCGAGCTGCGACGGCCCTTCGAGGATCTGCGCGCGCAGTCCCTCGACGGTCGGCTCGCGATACGGGCGCTCGCCCGCGAGCGCTTCCCACAGCGCGACGCTGAACGCGAACTGATCCGTCGCGGGCGACACGACGCCGCCGGTCCACTGCTCCGGCGCCATGTACGCCGGCGTTCCGAGCAGCGAGCCCGTCACGGTCAACCCCGACAGCGAGCTCGGAGTCTTCACGGCCGTGGCGGCGTCGACGGGCAGCGTCGCGACCAGCGGATCCGCGGCGATCGCCTCGGCGTGCGCTTCACGCGCCAACCCGAAGTCCGTCACCTCGATGCGCCCCGAGTGCGCGCGCAGCACGTTGTGCGGCTTGAAGTCGCGATGAACGATGCCCGCGGCGTGGGCGGCCGCGAGCCCGCGCCCCGCTTGCACGAACGCGTCGACGATCTCGAGCTCCGGTCGTCGCTGCGTGCGCAGCCACTCGGCGAGCGTCTCGCCCTCGATCATCTCCATCGCCACGTAGTCGCGCCCGTTCGCGGTGCCGACCTCGTGCACCGTCACGACGTTGGGATGGTTCAACCGCGCCATCGCGCGCGCCTCGCGCTGCAAGCGCTGCGCGGCCTCGCTCGACGTGGTGGTGCGCAGGACCTTCAGCGCGACCCGCCGCTCGAGGTCGGGATCGAACGCGACGTACACGACGCCCATGCCGCCCGCGCCGAGCTCGCGCTCGAGGCGGTAGCGGCCGATCATCTCGCCGATCGGCCGGGCGGGATCCGGTGTAGGCGCTCCGTCGTGAGCGGTCGCGGTTCGCGCCAGCTCGTCCTCGGAGTTCGCCACGTTGGGAGGATAGCGCGGCGACGCGCCCGAACAGTGTTTCCCGTTCCACATCCGTTACCGGACGCGATCGGGTCTCGTACGCACGGACCATGACTGCGCCCAGCGATGTCGCCTTCTCGCCCGCCGTCAAAGCCGTCCAGGCCGCACGTGGCTCGCGCGCGATCTACGCGCGGGCCGAGCGCCCCGGCAACGAGTGGCCGACGACGATCGACGAGGACCTCGCCGCGTTCCTCGCCGAGCAGACGACGTGCTTTTTCGCGAGCGCGTCGGCGGACGGCCAGCCGTACATCCAGCACCGCGGAGGCCCGCCTGGCTTCCTGCGCGTGCTCGACGAGCATCGCATCGGCTGGGCGGACTTCCGCGGCAACCGCCAGTACGTCACCACCGGCAACCTGTCGGAGAACCCGCGCGTGTGCCTGTTCCTGATCGACTACGCCCACCGCGCGCGGATCAAGGTGTGGGGGACCGCGCGCGTGATCCACGACGCCGCGTTCGCCGCGTCGCTCGCCGTGCCGGGCTATCCCGGCAAGATCGAGCACGCGATCGAGCTCACCGTGTCCGCGTGGGACGCGAACTGCCAGCAGCACATCCCGCAGCTCGTCGACGCACGCGACGTCGCCGCCGTGATCGCCGAGCGCGACGCGAGGATCGCCGCGCTCGAGGTCGAGCTCAGCTCGCTGCGATCGCGTCGCTCATGAACTGCGCGAGGCCCGGGCCGGCCTTGTCGATGTTCTTCGTGAACCGCGGATCGCCGACGTACAACTGGCCGAGCCCCTTGTGGATCTGCTTGCTGCACTCGTAGAACCATCGGGAGATGTGCGCGCGGTGGTCCTCGACGACCGCTTGCACGCGTGGGTCCGTCGGCGCGGCGCCCTCGCGCATCAGCTCGAGGAACCGCGTGTTGATCGCGGCCGCCTCCTTGCCGATCTGCTCCCACTCGGCCTTGCCGTACGACTTCACGCGGCGCTGCGACTCCTTGTACGCGTCGGTGTTGCCCCAGCGCTGCTCGGCCTCCTGCTCGTACTCGGCGGGATCGAATCCATCGAACATCTTCTTGAAATCATCTGACGTCATCATCGGTGTTCCTTTCTCGAGGACGTCGATGGCGTGGTCGACGGCGACGAGCATCGCGTCGAGCTTGCCGCGCTTCTCGACGAGCGCCTCGCGATGCCGGCGGAGCAGCTCCGCGCGGTTCGCGTTGGTCGCATCGTCGAGCACGCCGGCGATCTCGTCGAGCGGCATGCCGAGCTCGCGGAACACGAGCACCTGCTGCAACCGCAGCACGTCCTCGTCCGAGTAGAGCCGGTAGTTCGCGTTCGTTCGCTGCGAGGGCACCACGAGTCCGATCTCGTCGTAGTGGTGCAGCGTCCGCACGGTGACTCCGCTGATGCGAGAGAGCTCGCCGACTGTCATGGCCATTGGTTTGTCCTCGAAACGCACCCTAGGACCCTCACGTCACGTGAGAGCAAGCGCGATTCTGCTGCGAATCTCGCGGCGCTGCTGCGCATCCTGCAGCGCGATCGACGAGGAATCGCGTGGTTGGCGCGGCACGTACGTTGCGATGGTCACGGTTTGACCTATGGAGGGTCATCCCATGTTGAGCAAGAAGTTGAAGCTGATGTTCGCGACCTCCTTGGTGCTCGTCGGTTCCGTGGTCGGAATCGCCGCAGCCCAGGGAGACCATGACGATGGCGGCGATCGCGCTGCCATGAAGGAGAAGTGGAAGGCAAAGAAGGAAGCGATGCTGTTGAAGTACGACTTCAACAAGAACGGCTCGCTCGACGACAACGAGAAGGAAGCGATTCACGCCGAGCGGTCTGCGAAGAGGTTCGAGAAGCTCGACGCGAACGGCGACGGCGTCCTCAGCAAGGCCGAGTTCGCCGCCGGCAAGCAGGCTCGCGGCTTCGGTCGCGGGCACCATCGTGGGCATCGCGGTCACCGCGGTGGCATGAAGGGGCTGTAAGGCTGGGCTATGCTGCCCGCGATGGCACCGAATCGAGGCGGTCGCTTCGCCACGGCCCCGCTGGCTGGGTGGAGCTCCGTCGCGATCTTCGTGCTGATCGGCATCGCGTTGTTCGCGACGGTCTGGTCGACGAGGTCGGCGGTGATCGATGCGTCCGAAGCCGTCGGTGGTGGTCAAGCGATCGCCATCGAGCAGGCCGTTCGCACCGACATCGCCTATCTCGAAGACGTCCCGTCGCAGGAGAACCTCACCGATATCCTGAATGCGCATGCAGATGAGGGACTCCGGTACATCGCGATGCTCGAGAATCGCGGGCAGGTGGTGGTCGCCGCCGCGGGTACGCCCGTGAGCTCCGGCGCGAGTGATGAAGCGCCCGCACCGGGGCCCCGGCGATTGCGAGTCGTCGAAGGGCGTATCCGTCTCACTCTCCGTGCGCCCCGCAAGATGAAGTCGGGTGGTCGCACTCCCCGCATCGTGATCGAGGTCGAGCCGTCGCAGGCGAACGCGCTGCGCGAGAGCTCGACGATCACGCTCGGGATCGGCGCGCTCGCCGCCGCGAGCCTCCTCGGCGTGGCCATCGTGCTGCTGCGCCGCGAGGCACGCCGCGCTCGCGAGGAGCGCGCCCGCGAGCACGAGCGGCGCCTCGCGACATTGGGCGAGATGTCCGCCGTGCTCGCGCACGAGATCAAGAACCCGCTCGCGTCGCTCAAGGGCAACGCGCAGCTCCTCTCGCAGATGCTCGCGAAGTCGTTGCCCGAGGGCGACAAGCCGCGCGCGAAGGCCGAGCGCGTCGTCGAGGAGACGATGCGCCTCGAGAAGCTGACGAACGACCTGCTGCGGTTCGTGAAGACGGGCGGGATCCAGCGCGAGTCGGTCGACCCCACGGCGATCGTGCGCGAGGCGGTCGCGAGCGTGATCACCGTCGCGTCGACGGACGGCGAGCCGCCCGCGGTGACCGTGGTCGCCGACGGCGCGCCGAAGGCGTGGTCGCTCGATGCCGCGCGTATCCGCGAGGTCGTCATCAACCTCGTCGACAACGCGATCGTTGCGGGGCCGCCGGTCGACGTGCGCGTCGGCCAGCGCGACAAGCACCTCGTGATCGAGGTCGAGGACCGCGGCCCGGGCGTCCCCGAGGCCGATCGCGACAAGATCTTCGAGCCGTTCCACAGCGGAAAGACGCAAGGTACGGGCCTCGGATTGGCCGTCGCCCGTCGCGTCGTCGAGCTGCATGAGGGTACGCTCGCGGTTCACGAATCCCCGCACGGTGGCGCCCTGTTCCGCGCCGAGATTCCGGAGTCCTGATCATGTCCCGCATCCTGGTTGCCGACGACGAAGCTGGTCTGCGCGAGTTCATCACCGATAGCCTCGAGCTCGACGAGCACACGGTTGTCGCCGCGAAGGACGGCAAGGAGGCGGCCAAGCTCCTCGACGAGCGCGGCTTCGATCTGCTGATCACGGACCTCAAGATGCCCGGCCTCGATGGCATGTCGCTCTTGCGCAAGATGCGAGCGGAGCAGCCCGAGGTCGAGGTGATCGTGATGACCGCGCACGGCTCGGTCGACAACGCCGTCGAGGCGATGAAGCTCGGCGCGTTCGAGTTCCTCCAGAAGCCGCTGTCGGGCCCCGACGAGCTGCGCTTGCTCGTGCAGCGCGCCCTCGAGCACCGCGGTCTCAAGGACCGCGTCGACGCACACGATCGGAACGAGCGCGCTGATCGTTCGCATCACGACCTCTCCGGCCCGCCGCTCACGTACGGCGATCCGACGATGCAGCCCGTCGTCGAGGCGATCGACAAGGTCGCTCGCACCAACGCGACCGTGCTCCTGCTCGGCGAGAGCGGCACCGGCAAGGAGGTCGCGGCGCGCTCGATCCACAACAAGTCGCCGCGCGCGACCAAGCCGTTCATGGCGATCAACTGCGCCGCGCTCAGCGAGACGCTCCTCGAGAGCGAGCTGTTCGGCCACGAGAAGGGCGCGTTCACCGGCGCCACCGAGCGCAAGCGCGGTCGCCTGGAGCTGTCCGACGGCGGCACGTTCTTCCTCGACGAGGTCGGCGAGCTCAAGCCCGAGCTGCAGGCCAAGCTGCTGCGCGTGCTCCAGGAGCGGCGCTTCGAGCGCGTCGGCGGCACGCGCACGCTCGAGTGCGACGTTCGCTGGATCGCGGCGACCAACCGCGACCTGCGCGCGATGATCGACGAGGGCACGTTCCGCGAGGATCTCTATCATCGCCTCGCGGTGTTCCCGATCAAGCTGCCGCCGCTGCGCGAGCGCAAGGAAGACATCATCCCGCTCGCGAAGCTCCTGCTCGAGCGTGCCGCGCGCGATCTCAAGCGCAGCGTGCCGCGGCTCTCGGCGAGCGCGGAGCGCCGGATCGCCTCGAGCCAGTGGCGCGGCAACGTGCGCGAGCTCGCGAACACGCTCGAGCGCGCCGCGATCCTCGCGGAGGGTGACGTGATCGATGACAGCCACATCTGGATCGAAGGTGGCTCCGCGGCAAAAGCGCCGGCCGGTGCACCGACCGCGACCGGCACCGAGGTGCGTCCGCTCGCGGAGCTCGAGAAGGAAGCGATCCTGCACGCGCTCGAGGTCGTCGGTGGCAATCGCCGCCGCGCCGCCGAGCTCCTCGGGATCGGCGAACGAACGCTCTACGATCGATTGAAGAAGTACGGCGTTGCGGAGGCGGATTAAGCGGAACACGCAATCGAGCGCTTACGCGCGCAAGACTTCGCAACAGAGCACACCCTGCCAAAGCCGCAGAAACGGCCGTTCACACCCTGCGGAATCCGCAGCTCCAAGCCACTGTAATGTCTTGAAATAAGGCAGGCACGAACCGGCACGGCGGATGCTGGAGCTAGGGGCATGAAGCGAATCATCATCATGACCCTCGCGGCTCTCACGCTGACTGGCGGAGTCGCTCTTGCTGATCGCCATCGTGGTGGTGACCGCCACGATCGGCAGGAGCGCCGCGACAATCGCTGGGAGCGTCGCGACAATCACCGCCACGATCGCCAGGACCGCGCCCGTTGGAACCGTGGCAATCAGCGCGTCGATCGCAGCCGCTGGAGCGGTGGCGTTCGCGTGCATCGCTCGCGTCCGACGTTCCGGAACAACACGTTCTACTTCAGCGGCGGACACTCGCGTGTCTATCACCGCCCCGTGATCCGGTATCGCTATCGGAACTACTACCAGCGCCCCGCGATCATCGTCGAGAACTACGATCCGGTGCCGGGCTACGTGTGGGTCGCGGGTAACTGGAACTGGAACGGCTACGAGTGGATCTGGATCAACGGCCACTACGAGGTCGACGCGAACTACGACGGCTACGGCGACGGCTACTAGCTGATCGTCCAGCCTTGGTAACTCCGGGACGCGATTCGTCGTATGCCTAGCCTATGACGACGTCCCGGAGTGGTTTCGATCTCTCGCCGCTTCCCAACGACCGCATCCAGGTGCTCGCGGAGAAGTTCTCGCCGGAAGAGCGCCACGTGATCCTGAACCAGGGCACGGAGCGGCCGTTCTGCGGCGTGTTCCTCGACAACAAGAAGAAGGGCACGTACACGTGCCGGCTGTGTGGCCTGCCGCTGTTCCAGTCGAACGCGAAATTCGACTCGGGCACCGGCTGGCCATCGTTCTTTCAGCCGTTCGATCCCGAGCACATCCGCGAGCTCGTCGATGATTCGCACGGCATGCGGCGCGTCGAGATCCGCTGCAAGCGCTGCGACGCGCACCTGGGCCACGTGTTCGACGACGGGCCCCGCCCGACCGGGCTCCGCTACTGCCTGAACTCGGTGTCGATGGAGTTCGTCGACGACGGGCAGCCGCTGCCGCTGCGCTCGTGATGTCGGTGTGATCCCCATCAGTTAGAAAATTCGACACGAGCTTGTCGATCTCGCTCCGCGCCGTTCGACCAACGCGCAAAGGAGATATGACGATGAGCAAGTTCGTTTGGTTCGAGTACGTGTCCACCGACGCGCCCAAGGCGCAGGGCTTCTACGGCGAGCTGTTCGGCTGGGGCACCAAGAAGGTGCCGCTGTCCGGCATGGAGTACACGATGATCGCGCAGGGCGACGCGACGATCGGCGGCTACCTGCCGACGCCCGAGGGCGTGTCGAAGCAGGCCACGTGGCTCTCGCACCTGCGCGTCGACGATGCGAAGGCGGCCGCGCAGAAGGTGAAGGCGCTCGGCGGAAAGATCCTGATGGACGCCGAGAAGCTCGGCTCGGTCGGCACGAAGGCCGTCGTCGCGGATCCGCATGGCGGCGTCCTCGCCCTGTGGCAGCCGACGGATCCGAACGAGACGTCGACGCCGGCGGCGACGGGTCGTTTCTGCTGGAACGAGCTGACCTCGAAGGACCCCGCGGCGTCGGTCGCGTTCTACCAGGCGCTCGGCGGCTTCTCGACGGACTCGATGGACATGGGGCCGGAGATGGGCGCGTACCACCTGCTCAAGACCGGCGACACGATGATCGCCGGCATCATGAAGGCGCCGATGGCGGAGGCGCCGCACGCGTGGACGCCGTACGTGCAGGTCACGAGTGCCGACCAGACGGCGGACAAGGCCAAGCGCCTCGGCGCGCACCTGATCGTGCCGCCGACGGACATCCCGAACGTCGGACGCTTCGCGATCTTCGCCGACCCGCAGGGCGCGGTGCTCGGGATCCTGCAACCGAGCGCGTGATCACTTCGACGGCGACCTGCGCGTCACCATCACGATCGACCGATCGACGGTGACGCGCAGCTTGTGGACGGCGGCGATGGTGCAGAGGATCTGATCCCACGGCACCTTCTTCAGCCGCATCGTGACGCGGCCGCTGACCTCGTCGGCGACGACCATGTTGGCCCTCCCGACGTCGGCGAGCAGGCGGAGCACGTCGCGGATGTCGGCGTCCTTGACATCGAGGTCGAGGGCCGCGCCGCGATAGCGCGTGCCGCTCGTGCACATCTCGCGGCCGAGCGTGTCGTCGGCGTGCGCGGTCGCCGTCGATAACAGCATCGCGATCGCGAGCGCACGCATGAACATGAGTGTAGCCTGCGCACGTGGCGTTGCAGCTGCCGTTCAAGCCGCCCTACCCCGTGATGCTCGCGAAGCTCTCGAGCGAGCTTCCCGAGGGAGATACGTGGATCTACGAGCCGAAGTGGGACGGCTTCCGCGCGATCGTGTTCAAGAGCGGGGACGAGCTCTACATCCAGAGCCGCGACGAGAAGCCGCTCGGTCGCTACTTCCCCGAGCTCGAGATCTCGCTCAAGCGCGAGCTGCCCGATCGCTGCGTGCTCGACGGCGAGATCGTGATCGCGACCGGCGATCACCTCGACTTCGATGCGCTCCTCTTGCGCATCCACCCCGCCGCGTCGCGCGTGAAGATGCTCGCCGACGAGAAGCCGTCGTCGTACGTCGCGTGGGACCTGCTCGCGCTCGGCGACGAGGATCTGCGCGCGCTGCCGCAGGCCGAGCGCCGCGAGCGCCTCGTCGCCGCGCTCGCCAACGCCAAGCCGCCGGTGCACGTCACGCCGGCGACGCGCGATCGCGCGACCGCGCAGCTGTGGTTCGAGAAGTTCGAAGGCGCGGGCCTCGACGGCGTGATGGCCAAGCCCGACACGCTGGCGTACATGCCCGGCAAGCGCGCGATGCTGAAGATCAAGCACCAGCGCACCGCGGACTGCGTCGTCGCCGGCTTCCGCTGGTACAAGGGCGGCAAGGGCACGCTCGTCGGCTCGCTGCTGCTCGGGCTCTACGACGCCGAGGGCAAGCTGCACCACGTCGGCGTCGCGGCGGGGTTCAAGCAGACCGAGCGCGGCGAGCTCGCGAAGAAGCTCGAGCCATACCGAGAGAACGCGATGGTCGATCATCCGTGGAAGGACTGGGCCGACTTCCAGGCGGAGGAGACGATGCAGCGCAAGCCGGGCGCGACGAGCCGGTGGAACCGCGGCAAGGACCTGTCGTGGGAGCCGCTGCGCATCGAGCTCGTCGTCGAGGTCTCGTTCGATCACATGCAGGGCGATCGGTTTCGCCACGGCGCGCACGTGCAGCGCTGGCGCCCGGACAAGCCGCCCGCGGACTGTCGCTACGATCAGCTCGAGGAGACTCCCGCGTATCTGATCCGCGAGATCTTCGGCACGACGTGATCAGCTCTTGGTGGGCGTCGCGAGGCCGTCCCCGTCGGGGATGGTGAAGCCGCGCGGCGGATCCTTCTTCGCGGGCGGATCCTTTGCGGATGGGTCCTTCCTCGGTGGCACCTTCTTCGCGGGATCCTTCCTCGGGACATCCTTCTTCGGGGGATTCTTCCTCGGCGGCGGATCCTTCTTCGACGGTTCCTTCGTCGCCTGGGCCTTCGCGGCCGGTCGCTCGGGCACCACCGTCTTATCGATCGGAGTCGGCGTCGGCGTCGCGGGCTCGCTCTCGCCCGCCTTCGTCTCGACCTTCGCGGGCGGGGGCTCGTCGTCGATCGACGCCGCGGGAGGCGGCGTCGTCGGATCACTCGCCCCAAGCCTCGACACGATCACGAACGCGAGTACCGCGACGAGCGGCACGCCGACGAGCGCGGGCACGACCCACCTCGGGCGGCGCGCCGGCACCCATGTCTCGGGGGACGGCACCGCGTCGAACGCGGGGAGCGGCGCGGACCTGTCGGCGAGGGCCGCGCTCGCCGTCGGGACCGGCGTCGCCGGATCGCTCTTGGTAGGAGGCGGCGTGGGTCGATCGAACGGCAGCGTCGCCGAGCTCGTGCGCGAGCGCTCGATCACCGCGATCACCTCGCCGAGCGAGGGGCGACCGTCGGGTGTCTTCGCGAGCATGCGCAGCACGAGGTCGTCGAGCTCGGCGGTGATCGCCGGCGCGAGGGTCGACGGCCGGACCGGCGCTTCCATCAGGTGCTTCGCGACCATCTCCATCGCGTTGTCGGCGACGAACGGCGGCCGCCCCGTGAGCAGCTCGAACAGGATCGCGCCGAGCCCGTAGATGTCGGCGCGGTGATCGATCGCGTAGCCCTTCGCCTGCTCGGGTGCGATGTACTGCGGCGTGCCGACGATCGCACCGGTCGCCGTCTTCTCGACGCGATGGTCGTTCTTCGCGAGCTTCGCGATGCCGAAGTCGAGGAGCTTCGCGGTCGGCTGCTCGTCGGGGACCTCGACGAGGAACACGTTGTCGGGCTTGAGATCGCGGTGGATGACACCCTTGTCGTGCGCGGCCTGGAGCGCGCGCGCGAGCGGCTTGATGATGTTGCGAACCTCGTCGAGCGAGAGCTTCGAGCGGGCGATGCGCGCGCGGAGCGTCTCGCCCTTCAAGAGCTCCATCACGAAGTAGCTGCGACCGTCCGGCATCTCGCCGAACGCGAACACGTCGACAATGTTCGGGTGGCCGATCTGGTTGACCACGCGCGCCTCGTCCACGAAGCGCTCGAGCGAGCCGGGGTCCGCGCACAGCTCCTTCTTGAGGATCTTGATCGCCGCGCGCTTGCCGATCAGCGGATGCACGGCTTCATAGACCACGCCCATGCCACCCTGCCCGAGCTTGTGCTCGAGCTGGTACTCGCCGAGCTTCGTGCCCGGGCCGATGTCGTAGTCTCGTAGCGCGATGGCGCTGGTCTGTTGCGTGATCCGCTCGAGACCGGACGCCGTGTCGGGCCCGCCCTCGCCGGGGCCGCTCGGTTCGCCGGCGGGGTCCCACGGAGCGACCGCGTTCGTCACGGACGTGTCGTCGTTCTCGCCCGCGGGTGGCATCGACCGAGGCTTCTTGGGCGTCGTCGGATCCACGTCGGATCAGTATACGTGGGCCATCGAGCTCGTGCCCGACCGTCGGCGGCAGGCCGTTGCCTACACGTGGGTCAGAAGGTAAACGTGCCGAACGCCATCGCTCCGCCGTCGGTGGGGACGATCGACGCCATCGTCCCGGTCTCCACGGTTCGTTCGCGTCCGAGCACGTACATCACGATCCCGCCGGCGACCGCGATGCCTCCGCCGATGTAGCCGATCAGCATCCGCCGTTGATAGCGCTGTCCATCGGCGTCGAGCGCGTCCGCGCGCGACTTGACGTCGACCCACGTGCAGCCCCCGCTGCACAGGCCCTCGCGCTGCTCCTCGAGGTCCGCCACCTTGCGCATCGCCAGGCCACCGACCACGATGCCGACCGCACCGAACACCGCCACGCCGACACCGGCGTAGCGAAGCGCCGGGTTGCCCGAGTTGTGAAGAGGCTCGGGTGGCGGCGGTCTCGGTTCGACACGCTCTCCGACCAGCGGCGTCGGCGGCGCGACGGGCTCCTGGGTCTTCGCGCAGGCGTCCATCTGCTGCACGTACTGCTCGACCTTCGCGACATTCGGACCGGAGGTCACGATGCCGAGCAGCTTGCGATACGCGGCCGCCGCCTTCGCGCACCGGTTTCCAAGCCGATACGACTGCGCGAGGTTGAACAGGTACGCCGGATCGGGGTCGAGCGTGTACGCGAGCTCGAAGCGCTCGGCCGCGAGCTGGAACTCGCCGGCCTCGTAGCGCTGTTGCCCGTCGCGCGCTGCTGCCTCGGCCTTGATCTTGTCGGGCTGCGCGAACGCCACGCTGCTCGCGAGCAACACGACCACGACGAGACCGCGCATTGGTAGATCCTACACGAGCTTGGGCTCGATCAGCTCGATCGACCGCCAGCGTCCCGAGCGGAACCGATACGCGAACAGGCCCGCGAGCAGCATCAAGTAACCGACGAGGCACAGCATCGCGCCAACCGCGCCGCCGTTCGCGTACCGCGAGACGACGTACGCGACGGGGAAGAACACGCCCCACGCGAGGACGATCCGCGCCGCGGCGGTCCACGTGGTGTCGCCCGCGGCGCGCAGCGTCTCGGACAGCGTGATGCCGATCGCGTCGAACAGCTGCCACGCGGCGCTGATCAGGAGCATCGTCGCGCCGACGGCGACGAACGCGTCGCCGCTCGAGCCCTCGCTGTCGAACAGGCCGAGCAGTCGCTCGGGGAAGACCAGGTACAGCACGCCCATGAGGCCCATCCACGCGCCGGTGCACGCGAGCGTCAGCCGCACCGTCGGCCACACCTTGTCCTTCTCGTTCGCGCCGATCGACTGGCCCGCGAGGATCGCGCCGGCGGACGCGAGTCCGAACGCCGGCATGAATCCGACGGAGTTGAGCGCGAGCACGACGTTGAACGCCGCGAGCGTCTCGGCGCCGAGGCTGCCGAACACGACGTTGACGAACAGCTGGAACGCGCCGAACTCCGCGACCCAGTTGAGCCCGTTGGGCAAGCCGAAGCGCACGACGCGGCGAAGCTCGCGCCACGACAGGTTCAATGGATTTCCATCGCGACGGCGGCGCGGCGCGGGTCCGCCGATCGCCATGCCCCAGCGCCGCCAGTACGCGAACAACAGGAACGCGAGGCCCGCGCAGCTGCCGATCGTCGTCGAGAGCGCGGCGCCGTCGACGCCCATCTGCGGGAACCCGAAGTTGCCGTCGATCAGCGTGTAGTTGAGGAACAGGTCGATGCACATGGTGATGACGCTCGCGATCATCGCCATCCACGTGTTGCCGAGCCCGCCGTACCAGTTGTTCATCACCTCGACCCCGACGACGGCGGTGATCGAGAACAACCGGATCTTCATGTACGACGACATCTGCTGCTCGACCACGGGCGAGTAGCCGAACGCGTTCAGCGCCGGATCGATCAGCGGGAACGCCGCGATCGCCGCGACGCCCGACATCAGCGCGATGCCGAGGCCGTACCACGCGTAGCGCGGCGTCGCGTCGCGATCGCCCGCGCCGACCAGCTGCGCGACGAAGCTCTGCACGATGAACACGATGCCCGTCGGCAGCATCATGAAGATGTACGTGTTGAGCCCGCCGGTCGCGGACGCGACGATCTCCTCCTTGCCGAGGTGCTCGACCATGTACGCATCGGCGAAGCCCATGACGGACTGAGTCGCGCGCGCGAGCACCATCGGGAACGCGAGCGCGAGCAGCGTACGAAGCGGGCTCGCGGACGGCATGGGCCGCACACCATGAAGGACACGGTCCAGTCGTGCAAGGATCCGCGCGTGGCGAAAGCGACCAAGGAGGTACTGGTGCTCGACGGGCACGAGGTCACGATCTCCAACCCGGAGAAGGTCTACTTCCCGAAGGCGAACATCACGAAGCTCGAGCTCGTGCAGTACTACCTCTCGGTCGCGGACGGCGCGCTGCGCGGTGTCGCGCGGCGCCCGATGATCCTCAAGCGCTTCGTCAACGGCGTCGAACAGGAGGCGTTCTACCAGAAGCGCGCGCCCGTCAAGCGACCGCCGTGGCTCGGCATCGCGACGTTCACGTTCCCGTCGGGCCGGCACGCCGACGAGATCGCGATCGACAACCGCGCCGGCCTCGCGTACGTGGTCAACCTCGGCTGCGTGGATCTGAACCCGCACGCGGTGCGCGCCGAGGACATGGATCGCCCCGACGAGCTGCGCATCGATCTCGATCCCGTCCCCGGCGTCGAGTGGCCGCAGATCCGCGAGGTCGCCCGCGTCGTGCGCGACGTACTCGCGGAGGTCGGCCTCGTCGGCTGGGTCAAGACGAGCGGGTCGCGCGGTGCGCACGTCTGGGTCCGCATCGCGCCCGAGTGGCCGTTCGCGACCGTGCGCCGCGCCGCCCTCGCGTTCGCGCGCGAGGTCGAGGCGCGCGCCCCCGCGATCGCCACCGCGAAGTGGTGGAAGGAGGAGCGCCACGGCGTGTTCCTCGACTACAACCAGAACGCGCGCGATCGCACGACGGCGTCGGCGTACTCGGTGCGCCCGCTGCCCGACGCGCGCGTGTCGATGCCGCTCCCCTGGGACGAGTTCCTCGTCTGCGATCCGCGCGACTTCACGCTGCGCACCGTGCCGCCGCGGTTCGCCGCGCAGGGCGACGCGCACGCCGGCATCGACGCCGCGGTCGGTCGCCTCGAGCCGCTGCTCGAGCTCGCGGATCGCCAGGAGCACGCGGGCGCCGTCGATGCGCCGCACCCGCCGTTCTTCCCCAAGGCCGACGGCGAGGCACCGCGCGTCGCGCCGTCCCGCTCGGCGCGGGCGAAGAAGCCGCCGCGCCCGAAGCTGCCGGTGATCACGATCGCGCAGGCCAAGCAGAAGGCCGACGCGCTCGCGGGCCTCGAGAAGTGGAAGGCGCGCTATCCCGACGTCGCCGCGAAGCTCGCGCCCGAGCACGTCCTCGTCGACACGAACCGCGGGCGCGCGACCGCCTGGTACCGCATCCGCATCAACCTCGTGAACGTTCCGGACGCAGAACGGCCGCCGCCGGAGCCACCCGATCCCGACTATGACTTCCGCGTCGAGTGGGCCGACCACCGCCCCGACGACACCTAGTCCTCGTACTCCTTCGCGACGACACGCATTGTGCGCTGGACGCCGGAGAACACGACGCGGAGGAATCGACGCTCGCGAACACACGCTGGGCACGTGCGGCTGCGTGCTCGACGCCGGAGAACACGACGCGGAGGAAGGGAGGAAGGGAGGAAGAACGTTTTTTCGCTTCGCGAAGAAACGCTACGTACCGAGTGTGGACGCGTGCGGCTGCGTACTGGACCCGGAAACACGACGCGGAGAAGGGAAGAAGGGGAGCAGAGTCTTTTGGTCGCTTCGCGACGAAAA
>CAZUAR010000018.1:23604-206255 GCA_964617845.1 uncultured Kofleriaceae bacterium
TCCATTACTCCATTCCTCCGCGTCGTGTGTCTGCGAGTACTCGGGCGCGGTGATCGGATGGAGTTGGTGTTCGCGAAGCACCGTCGTGTGTCTGCGAGTATTCGACATGCTGGGCGCGTGCGGCTGCGCGCTCGACGCCGGAGAACAAGACGCGGAGAAGGGAAGAAGGGGAGCAGAGTCTTTTGGTCGCTTCGCGACGAAAAGGTTCTTCCTCCATTACTCCATTCCTCCGCGTCGTGTGTCTGCGAGTACTCGGGCGCGGTGATCAGGCGCCGAAAGCAAAAACGCCGCTTCGAGCGAGCGAAGCGGCGAGGGTGCGAGTACGAGTACGGTCTACTTCTTCGCGACCATCGGCTCGGGGTCCGCCGGCGCGGTCTTGCCGCCGAACGTGCCCGACAGCGTCAGCGCCGTCACGAACGCCTGCACGCCGTACGTGCCCTTGTAGGCGGGCATGTACATCTCGTCGCTCGTGTCGCGCTCGCCCGGCGTGACCCAGAGGAAGCCGAGCGACGCGGCGTAGTCGCCGAACTTGTAGGTACCGCCGAGCGTGACGTTGATGCGGTTCACGTCGGGCAGCTGCGCCGTCTGCGTGGTGTCGGGGATCGGCGTCGGGTCATAGATGAAGCCCGCGCGGACCGAGGCGGCCTTGTTGATCGCGTACTCGCCGCCGAGGCGGAACGTCGTCGTGTTCTTGTAGTCCTGCGCCGCCACCGTGACCTGATCGGCCGGGAGGTTGATGCGCAGCTCCTGGAACTTGGACCAGTTGATCCACACGACGTTCGCTTCGATCTCGAGCGCCGGGATCGGCGAGTAGGCGACGCCACCTGCGAACGACATCGGCAGCGTGATCGACGTCGAGATCGGGCCGTCGGGCGGCAGCTGATCGCGATACGGCTGATCGATGTCGAAGTCGCCGTCGCCCTCGAAGTCGAGCTTGATCTGGCTGCGCCACATCACGCCGAGCTTGAGCTGCTTGACCGCGGCTGGGTGATACATGATGCCCGCGCGTCCACCGACGCCGAGGGCATCTCCGCCGAGGACGGCCGTGCCCTGCGTGTCACCGAACACGACGGCGCGCTCGAGCTGGACGGTCGCGGGGACGATGTCCACGCCGCCGCCGAACGAGAGGCCCGGTACCTGCTTGTCGAGGTTGATGCCGACCGCCGCGGTGATGAAGTACGTGCGCAGCGACTGGTCCTGGATGACCGCCTGCTGCGGGTGGCGATCCGGCCACGACACCGCGAGGCCGAACGGCAGGTGCAGCGCGACGCCGACACCGACCATCTCGTGCACGCGCGACGTCACGTAGACCGACGGCACGACCGACGGATCGGAGTCCGTCTTGACCTTCGCGCCACCGCCCTGCGGCTCGTACGAGCCCTGCGCGATGTACAGCGAGCCGTTGATCGAGACCTGCGTGCCCTCGGCGACGGGAATGCCGCCCGGGTTGAACACGACCGACGACGCATCGGTGTCCGATGCCGCCGCGGCGCCACCGCGGCCGGTGACCTTCGCGTCGTGCTCGTTGATGTTGAACGCGTTGCCGTACGCTACGCCGCCGAGTCCTGCGACGAGAAGCAACGAAGTAGTTGTTGTCTTCATTAGATGGTTCCTCGTCGAAGCTAGCGGTTGAGAATGAGGAAGGTGATGGCGTCGGTCTGCATGCGGCGCGTGCCGAGCTGACCGCGCGCGACGGACGCGATGTCACAGGTGCTGGCCGTGCCACCGTTCTGGGCGGTGCACTGCGCGTCGCCGACGGCCTGCGTGGTCGACGTGCAGGTGTGACCCGCGGTCGAGCACGTGCCCGGCACCGGGCGCAACAGCGACGAGTGCGAGAACACGGTGCCCGCGGACGCCTGGTTCGTGCCCGTTGCATCCGGGCACGTCGCGGTCGCCATGAGCGGCACGTAGGTCGCGAACTTGTTCGAGCCCGGAACGGCGACCGACGGCGTCGGACCGAACGTGCCCGCCTGCGGTGCGCACGCGCCGTTGAAGCCGTTCGCGGCGACGCCGGTCAGCGCGGCCTCGGCGTCCGTCGCGTAGTTCGGGACGACCGCGTCGCCCTCCACCTTCTGGATCATGAAGCGCTTCGGCGCGAGCTTCTGCGTGAAGTTCGCCGGGTCCGCCGGGTCGAGCACCCAGCGGCCGATCGTCGCGAACTGGCGGTAGCCCGCCTGCATCTGCCAGTCGTCGGTGGTGCACAGGCCCGTGGTGAGCGTCGCGTTCGACTTCTCGCCCATCAGGATGCCGGCATCGATGAGGCCGTTGACGAGCGGACACTTGATCGCGAGCGTCGACGTCTTCTCGAGGATGTCGACCCAGCCGACGCCGGGGACGTTGAGCACGGCCGACTTGAAGTCGGGCTTCGACGCGACCGCGGTCGAGCCGATGATGCCGCCGAGCGAGATGCCGAGGTAGTTGATGTGCGCCGGGTCGATGTGGAAGTTGCCCGCGCCGAGCGTGGCGAAGTTCGTCGCGCACGTCGTGTTGCCGCACGCCTTGAGCGTCTCGACGAGGCCGTGCAGGTCGAGGACGCTCTGGCGGATACCGTCACGCGTGGTCCCGAGGTTCGTCGAGAGGAACGGCGCGAAGCACTGCGGGCTCGACGTCGCGCTCCGCGTCCCGTCGCAGCCGAGCGCGGCGTCGTCGGAGATGCGGACCGCGCGGCTGTCGTGCGCCACGAAGTCGATCGCCACGGTGATGAAGCCGCTGGCGAAGCTGAGCGCGGCCTGCGGCGCGGACAGCTGCGGTCCGATCGCGAACACCGTCGTCTTCGAGCTGCCGAGGCCGTGACCGAACACGACCACCGGATAGCCGTCCGTGGGCGCCGGCGACGCGGGCACGATCGCGATGAAGCTGATGATCTCGTTCTTCACGAAGTCCGGCTTCAGCGGATCGCTCCACGGACCGGGGATGGGCTTGTTCGCGTCGAACGCGTTCGGCGTCTCGGTCATGTACTGGCGGGAGTTGAACGCACCGCCGAGGACATCGCCGACCGCAGCGCAGCCAACGGACGCGCACGTCGCGTTGCCGGTCGCGTAGATCTGCGACGTCGGACACGCGGGCTGCGTGCACGCGGCGGAGCCGAGCGCGATCTTCAGGAAGCACTGCACGTTGTTGTCCGTGCCCGGGCCACCGCCGGCCGCGTCGCACAGGACGTACGGCGGGTTCGCGCGATCGAGGTTCGCCGTCAGCGAGCCGACCTGGAGCGGCAGCGCGTTCGACACCATCGCGGCCGGCGAGTCCGTCACTGCGGGGTCGAGCGGATCCGTCGTGGTCTGCGTGTTGAAGTCCCACGCGAGGAGGATGTCCTCGCGCGCGTGCGTCTTCGACTCGAGGAACGCCAGCGCCTGCGCGTGGGCCTTCCACAGAAGGTCGAGGCCCTGCAGCGTCGCGAGGTCCTCGTCGTTTTTCGGGTCGAGCGGCGTGTTGTTCGCCGTGACGTTGCCCTGCGCGTCGAGCGTGACCGGGCTCTCCGCCTGGCGGACGAGCGACCACGTGAACGACGGGCCGAACTCGGCGCCGCTGTCCGCCTTGATGCCCTTCAAGATCGCGGCGGTGTACGTCGACTTCTGCTCGAGCGGTCGCGCCGCCACCATGATCATCTGCGGGACCACGCCCGTCATCATGCAGTCCGCGTCGAAGCGCGCCGTCATGCTCGGCACGAACACGACCGGGACCGGATTGGCCATCGCGGGATCGACCGCGGCGCCGCCGCTCGCGCGCTTGTACAGCACCACGCGGCTCGCCGGTCCGTCCATGAACGACGCGGGATCGAAGTCGTCGGAGAACGTCGCCGTCATCACGGTCTCGTACGTCCCGAACCCGTCGAGCTTGTTGACGACGCCGACGCGCGTCGCCATCGACGCAGCTCCCTCGCCACACGACGCCGGCACGTTGACCTTCCCCGTCATGGGATCGAGGAGGAGGTTATTGGGGAACGGAATGATCCGGTTCCCTGGATCGAACTCGACCACGGGCCCGCCCGATCCGATCTCGTCGTTGTCCACCTTCACGTCGGGACAGCCGCTCGCGGCGATCAGCAGGCTGGGTACGACCAACCAGCGCCATTGGATGTGCATGCAATTCTCCGTTAGTAACGTAAGTGAACGGAGTATAGGCATGTCTCACGATCCGTCACGGAATCGGGCACGCTGTTTTTCCCCGACTGTCGATCGCGTCACGTGGTGCGCGTTTCGTTCGTAGCGCGGCCTACGCCCGTTGCCTCTCTACGTATCCGACCTCGGTCCATCCGCCTGTGCGTCCAGCGAACGCACTGTTTCATCGGCGAGGAACGCCTCGGCCTTTTCCTTGCGCATCGTCGCGAGGACGTCGTTGATCTCGGCCCCCACCAGCAGCGCGATGTTGCTGAGCCACAACCAGGTGAGGAACACGATCGCGCCGCCGAGCGTCCCGTACGTGGTCTCGTAGCTGCCAAACCTCGTCAGGTAGAAGTTGAAGCCGAGGCTGATCGCGATCCACATCGCGATGCCGACGAGGCCGCCCGTCGTGAACATCCGGAACGGCGCGTCCGTGTCGGGCAAGAAGTGATACGCGACGGCCCACACGAACAGCACCAGGAGACCCGCTCCGACCCAGCGTCCGATCTCCCAGACCATATCGAACGCGCCGCCGAGCCCGAACCGATCCGCGACGTAGTGTCCGAGCGGAGGGCCGAGCACCAGCAGGCCGAGCGCGGCCACGATCAGCAGCGCGACGCCGACCGTGACCGCGATCGCCGTCAGCTGTCGCTTCCACCACGGCCGCGTCTCCGGATGTCGCGTGATCCGATCGAGGGCACCACCGAGCGATGCCGCGCCGCGACTCGCACCCCACAGCGCGAACGCGAGCGATCCGATCGCGAACCCGGCGCCCGCCGCGTTGATGAAGTTCGTGACCTGCTCCGAGATCAGCCCCCGTGCGCTCTCGGGCAGCGTGCGCGTCGCGATCAGGACGCCCTCGTGGATCGTCGCGGGGTCGATCACGAGGAGCGCCACCGTGACGATGAACACGAGCATCGGGAAGAGCGAGAGGACCGCGTAGTAGGCCATCATCGCGCCGAGATCCGGGACGTCGTGCTCGACGATGCCGTTGATCAGGCGGCGCAAGAACGTCAGCTTCGGGAGCCGCGCGCGCCAGCGATGCAGCGTGCGCATGCGCGCGGGCGCATCTGGCGAACGGTGCGTCGGGGGTATCGTCTGCGTGGCCACCCCACTACCAAGAGCAGCGGATGTGCCAGGGTGCACCCAGCAGGACTCGAACCTGCGGCCGTCCGGGTAGAAGCCGGATGCTCTAATCCAACTGAGCTATGGGTGCCGGTTGGGAGCCGCAGTCTAGCTCGTGTTAGCTTTCGCCGCATGCGCGCCCGAATCGCGAACGTCGTGTTGGCCGTGGCGACCCTGACCGCCTGCAGCAAGAGTGAGAACGCCGGAGCCGAGGAAGCTCGGAAGCAGGCCGAGGCCGAGCAGAAGGCGAAAGAAGCCAGCGGCCAGTCGGCCGTGAAGATCCGCCCGCCGGTCCCGGGGCAGCAGACCGTCGCGTGCGAGACACTGATCGATCTGCCGAAGTTCCAGGAAGCGATGGGCGAGGTCGAGCCGCTCTCGCTCAAGGACACGCGCAAGAACGAGCCCGAGGCCGCGAGCTCGTGCGGGCTCACGCGCGGCGGCAAGCGACCGACCGAGGCGGAGCAGAAGGCGATCCTGAAGAAGGAAGGCCGGCTCGGCGTGATGGCGGGCGACGAGCTCTGCAACGTGACCGCGTTCTGCTGGACGATCGAGGATCCCGAGCGCTTCAAGGAGAAGTGCAAGCAGAAGAAGGACCAGGACGACGAGACGATGGGCAGCTATGCCTGCAAGCAGGTCGTCGCGGTCGGCGCCGATGACGTGTTCGTGTTCCGCTTCTTCGACGCGGACACGAAGTGCATCCTCCAGGTGAAGGGCGGGCCGAGCAACGTCGACAACGAGATGATCCGCAAGTGCGCGATCGCGGCGCGCGACACGATCACGCCCGAGCGCATCGTGCCGGGTGCCGCGCCTCCGCCGGCTGCGCCCGCGGAGGAGACCGGCAGCGCGGACAGCGGATCGGCGAACTAGGTTAGGATGGTCGCAATGCGTCGCTCGTTATCCTTGATGGTCGCGTTGGGGCTCGCTACCGCCGGTGTGGCACACGCGGAGACCACCGTGTCGACGGCGGTCTCGCAGCTGATGGTGCTCGAGCCCGGCGATGCGAGCTACAAGCTGTTCCACGGAGCCGTGTGGCTCGATCACGACAAGCAGACCACGAACTATCGCTGGGGCGGCTTGCAGTGCAAGGGCCGCGAGCTCAGCGACACGAGCGTGCAGCTGCTCTTCGCTGCGTTTCGCTCGGAGTATCAGGTCGCGATCGAGTACGTGCTCAGCGAGTACAAGGGCAAGCAGTACCGCTGCGTCACCGGCTTCACGATCTCGCGCGGCTAACTGAACTAGCGGCGCCGCTTGCGGCGCACCACGACGACGAGGCCGAGCAGCGAGAGCGACAGCGAGACGATCGCGCCTTCGTTGCTCGACGACACGGAGCAGATGCCGCCCTCTCCGCCCTTGCCGGCCGGCCAGCAGATCGGCGCGTTGTCGGAGCTCTCGACGCACTCGTAACCGGGGTCGCACGAGTCGTCGACACCGAGCACGCAGGTGCGCGTGCAGATCGTGTCGTCGGCGGAGCGGCCCGAGCAGGTCGTTCCCGTCGAGCAGAACTGCGGGTACTCGCAGGCGTCGCCGAACTGACCCGCCGGCGGATCCCAGAAGCACTTGCCCGCTTCGCACTTCTGACCCTCGAGGCACGAGTCGGCGGACGTGCACGGCGCGCCCTTGGTCACTGTGATCACCGGCGACTCGGTCGTCTTGTCGATGTCGTCCTTCGCCTTGACGACGATGTCGAGCACGCCGTCGGGGACCTCGGGCGGGATGCGGATGCCGTAGTCGGTGGCGGGCTGGCCGTTCACGCCCCACGCCGCGCCGCCGATGCTCTTCCACATGTAGCCGTTGATCCACAGCTCCATCGCGAAGATGCCGCGCTGCGCGCTCGCGTTCGCGAGCACCTCGAAGTTGTCAACCACGGTCGCGCCGCTCGCGGGCGCCTTCACCGTGAGCTCGGGCGCGCGCGTGATCGGGTTGCCCGGGCCGAAGACGTTGAGGAGCGCGAGGTGCGCGTTCTGGTTCGCGCCGCACGCGCACGGCATCGGCGAGTACTCACCACATGTCGCGGGCTCGTTGCGGAAGAAGCGCTGGCCACCGCAGTCGGTGCGGTACGTCATCGGGTCGTTGCACGCGGAGCGCGTGAGGTTGCCCGAGCCGAAGCTGAACGAGTGATCGAGGCCGTAGGTGTGCGCGGTCTCCTGCGCCACGACCTGACACAGCGTGTTCGTGCGGTAGACGACGTTGGTGCTGCGATAGCTGTTCGCGAACGTGTACGTGATGCGGTTATCGACGGGCGTACAACCGACGCCGGGCGAGATGCCGCCGACGCCGTTCGAGAGCTGGACGTCTCGGGGGAGGCCCGCGACGATGTTCATGTGATACGTCGGGCTCGTCGGCTTGACGTCGGTGATCTCGACGTCGAACGGCGAGTACACCTCCTTCACGCACTGGACGAGCATCGCCCATTCCTCGTCGGCGGCCGCGCCGACCTGGCCCTGCGAGTTCTGCCACTCGCCGAGCGTGTACTGGCCCGGGTCGTTTGGAATCGAGGACGTGTACGCGCGCGCGTCGTCGGTGCCCTTGGTCACCGTGCAACCGCCGGAGCAGCGCTCGAGGTAGATGATCTTGGAGACGTTGCCGACCTGTGCCGCCGCCGGAGCGACGGTGCCGGCGACGACGCCCGAGACGAAGATCGACGCGAGGACTGCGCGCATTACCGAGACCTCCTGCGTAGCACGATGAAGCCGAACAGGCCGACGCCGAGGGCGATCGGAGCCAGCGGCGTCGCGGGGTCGCCGCCGTTCACGCTGCAGCAACCGCCCTCTTCCGCGAAGAAGCACACGCCGTTGGCGCCCTCGCCGACGCACGAGAGGCCCGAGCCCTCGGGGCAGCTATCGCCGACGCCGGGGATGCAGTTCTGCGTGCAGATCGTTTGCTCGGCCGTTCCCGCGCACACGCCGGTCAGGCAGAACTCGTTGAACGTGCACTCGTCGCCGAGCGCGCCCGCGGGCGGATCCCAGAAGCACTTGCCGGCCTCGCACTTCTGTCCCTTGTTGCAGGTGTCGGCCGACGTGCACGGCGCGCCTTTGACCGCCTGCGTTGTCACCGACGTCATCGCGCCGACGTCGTCGTACGCGCGCACCTCGATGTCGTAGAGGCTGTTCGGCACGTTCGCCGGCAGCTGGAACGCGTACGGCGAGGGGTTCGGCTGACCGCCGCCCGTCGCGAACTTCGCGCCCTGCACGCTCATCCACTTCCAGCCGTTCAAGTACAGCTCGACGCGCTCGACGCCGCGCTTGCTGCCGGCCGTCACCGCGACGAGGTTATTGATCGATCCACCGGACGCCGCGGGCGTCGTGAACGTCACCGACGGCGGGGGCACCGTCGGCGTGCCCATGCCGAACACCTGCGTCAGCAGCTGGTGCGAGTTGGGCGGGTTGTTCGGGCAGTTGCACGGCTCTTCCTCGAAGCGACCGCACGCGGCGATCTTGTTGCGGAAGTAGCGCTGGTCCGGGTTGCACGTGCCGGTGTCGTACGACATCGGATCGGAGCACGCCGACGAGTTGTCGACGATGAAGCGGAACTCGTGCTGGAGGCCGAACGCGTGGCCGACCTCGTGCGTGATCGTGGTGCAGAGATCGCGCACGTAGTTCGCGGAGCTGATGCCGGCGAACCGATGCGAGTCGGCGAGCGTGAACGAGATGACGTTATCGAGCGCGCTCGCGCACGACAGCTGCGAGATGCCGAGGAGGCCGTCGATCTGGAGTCCGATGTCGGACTGCGTCCCGCCGACGATCGCCATGTGGTAGCTGCCGCTCGCCGGCCGCTGGTCGGTGACCTGCACGTCGAAGTAGCTGTACGTCTCGGCGACGCACGCGACGATCTGCGCCCACTCGGCGTCCGCCGCGGCGCCGGTCATGCCCTGCGAGTTCTTGAACTCGGGCACCGTGTACTGCTGGCCTCGCGGGATGCCGGGCACCGCGGTGATGTCCATCGGCGCGTTCTGCTGATCCGCCGCGGAGATGTTGCAGCCGCCCGGGCAGCGATTGACGAACAGCACCTTCGAGATGTGATGGTGCGCGAGCTCGCCTGGCTCGAGCGCCGGACCCGGCTCGACGACCGTGCCGCAGGTCCCGCCTCGCACGCCCATCGGATGCCCCACTCGGGTGGGCTCCGCCGAGGCGGAACCGACGGAACTGGCCGTGATCAATGCAACACACCACGCAAGACGCATCGTGGGTGCGTCTTACTACAGGGTCGCAGGAACCGTCACGCTGTTTTCCCGCGCCGGGACCGACGCGTGATCACCGCGAACAACAAGACTGAGAACCCGACATAGACCCAGGGTCGCGACCCGTCGGCGCGCCCGACGTTACAGCAGCCTCCCGTGTCCTCGACGAAGCACACGCCGTCGGTCCCGCCGTTGGCCACGCAAACCAGTCCGTTCGGGCAGTCGTCGTCGAGCGTCGTGCAACCTCGTGTACAGATGGTGAGGTCGGTCGTGCCCGCGCAAACGTTGCTGACGCAGAATTGCGCGTAGTTACACTCGTCGCCGATCGCGCCCGACGCGGCGGGCCATCGGCAGTAACCGTCCTCGCACGTCTGCTCGTCGGCGCAGTCCTCGCTGGACGCGCAGCCGGCCGCGTCTCCCTTGAACGACGGCACGACGTTCGAGTCGGTGCAGTTGCCGATGTCGTCACACGCGCGTGCGAATACGTCGTACTTGCTCGGCCCCGGGACGTTGGTGGGGATCGGGATCGTGTACGAGGCCATCGGTGGCTGGCCGTTGACGCCGTAGCTCGCGCCGGGCACCTCGGACCACTTCGATCCGTTGAGGTACAGATCGACCCGCGCGACGCCGCGCTTCGATCCCGCCTGCGCCGCGCCGACCGCGCTCAGCGCGACGTTCGCCTGCGGCAGCGTGAGGTTGATCGCCGGCGCGGGCGTCGTCGCCGTCGCGGCGCCGAACACCTCGACGAGCTTCTCGTGCGAGTTCTGGAACTGGCCGCAGCGGCACGCGCGCACCTGGTTCTCGCCGCACTTCGCGCGGAAGTTCCGGAAGAAGCGCTGGCCGCCGCAGTCGGACCGATATGTCATCGGATCGCTGCACGTCGACGTTCCGTCGGCGAACTCGAAGGTGTGATCGAGACCGAACGCGTGCGCGCTCTCCTGCGCGACGGTCCAGCACAGCGTGTACACGCGCTGCGGATCGGCGCGGCTGTGGTGGTTCGCGAACGAGAACGAGATCGCGTTGTCGATCGGGCTGCAGTCCGACGCGAGCGGCGAGATCCCGAGGATGTCGTTGCCGAGCCCGACCTCCGACGGCAGCCCCGCGAGGATCGCCATGTGATACGCGCCCTGCGCCGGGCGCTGGTCGGTGACGGTGACCTGATACGGCGAGTAGACCTCGCGGACGCACTCGACGACCGCGTTCCACTCCTCGTCGGAGGCAGCGCCGGCCACGCCGCTCGCGCCGACGAACTCCGACAGCGTGCTCGTCGGGCCCGCGGGGATCGACGAGCTGTTGTTGCGCGCGTCGGTGCCCGAGCCCTTCGTGATCACGCAGCCGCCGGCGCAGCGCTCGAGGTAGAGGACGTTCGAGATCGCCGCGTCCGCGGCCTGCGCGGGCGCATCGACGATCACGCGGCGCTTCGGCTCCGCATGGGCGGTGCTCGCCACGAGGAGCACCAGCACGAGACTGCGAAGCATGGGGACCGAGCTTAGCACCTGCGTTCGGGCGGCGATCACGCGATGAAGGTCACAGGTCGAGCAGCCCACCGGGCTGGCGATGCGAGACGACCTTCGTCGAGCGGTTCAGCATCTGCGGCGTCCACTCGATGATGACCTCGACGCCGAGGATCTCCGGCCCGCGCGGGAACCGCTGCCGTGCCATCGCGGCGTTGATACAGGTCTTGAGCGACACCGAGCTCTCGCCGGTCGTCTGGAGCCCCGACGCGACACCATCGGGAGAGATCTCCATCCTCGTGAGCAGGCGTGCCTCGGTGTGCGGGATGCCATCGTCGTCGGCCCGCTCGCCCCACTCCATGAAGCAACCATCGAGGCTGACGTCCGCGACCGCAGCGTTCACCAGCGCCGACTGATTCGGCGGTCGCTTCGCGGCGGCCGGATTCCTCAGCTGCTGGATGTTCGCGACGAGCTGCTGGATCTGCTTGTCCTTCTCGATCACCTCGAGCGACTTCGCCTCGAGCTTCTCCTTGAGCACGGCGATGTTCTCGGCGTTGGGGATCTCGGAGAGCAGCTTCTCGCGCTCCTTGTTGAGCGCGCGAATCTCCGAGCGCAGCTTGTTGATCTCCTCGAACAGCTGGTCGCGATCGTCGGGCGCCGCTTCCACCGGCTCCTCGCGACGTCCGACCACCGCGGCGGTCGCGACGCCAGCCACGACGACCGCACCGAGCGCGGCGGCGACCCACCTCGTCGAGAACTTCGGCGCCGGCGGCACGAGCTCCGACATCAACAGCGCCATCGTCGGCCAGCGCTTGACGCGATCGCGCTCGAGCCCGCGCAGCACCGCGCGGCCGATCGTCACCGGGATCTTGATGCCCTCGGGCGGCGGGAGGGCCTTGTCGCCCTTCTCGTGCATCGAGACGCTCGTCGCGCCGGGCAGCGGGTGCACGCCGTACAGCGCCTCGTACAGCGCGACGCAGAAGCTGAACTGATCCGCGCGCGCGTCGATGTCGGGCCCCGTCAGCTGCTCGGGCGGCATGTAGCGCGGCGTGCCGAGCACGGTGCCGGTCGCGGTCAGCGACGACGACAGCGTGTTCGCGAGGATCGGCGTCGGGCCGCGGCCGGACTCGGGATCGACCATGAACGAGCGCGCGAGACCGAAGTCCGTCACGCGCACGCGCCCGTCGCCGCCGACGAGGACGTTGTCCGGCTTGAAGTCGCGATGCAAGAGGCCCGTGCTGTGCGCGGCGACGAGGCCCTTGCCCGCCTGCAGGAACACGTCGACGATCTCGCGCCACGTGCGCGGGTACTTCTTGAGCCACGTCGTTAGCGTGTCGCCCTCGACGAACTCCATCGCGATGTAGAGGTCATCGTCCTCGGTCGCGCCGACGTCGTAGACCGCGACGACGTTCGGATGCGACAGCTGGGCGATCGCCTGCGCCTCGCGCCGCAGGCGCTTCTGCGCGTCCTTGGTCGCGAGCTGGAGGCCCGAGCGCAGGAGCTTCAGCGCGACCTTGCGATCGAGGTGCGGATCGTACGCGGCGAGCACGACGCCCATGCCGCCCGTGCCGAGCGTCGACAGCACGAGGTAGCGGCCGACCTTGTCGCCGACCGAGTACGTGCGCTTGGGCAGGTGCGTGACCTGCGAGGGCGACAGCTTCTCGTGCGGGACCGTCTCGATGTTCGAGTCCGCGGCCGCGTCTTGCGCCATCGCGGCGACCAGCGTCCGGCAGTCGCGACAGCCGGCGAGGTGGCCCTCCACCTTGGCCAGAACGGTCGCCGCGAGCGACCCGGAGACGAATTCGCTGACCACGTTATCGTCGAGGCATTCCACGGGAACGACCAAGGGTAGCCCGGGCGGCGTTCGACGGCCGCGCAAACCTTTGAAATGCTGTGACACCACGATGCCTCGCAGGTAGGGACACAGCTACCCAGACGGCACTTGCATTGGCCGCGTGGACAAGGTAGCAATCCCGCGCCTTTATGCTGACTGACCTCTCGAAAGTCCGGAACATCGGGATTAGCGCCCACATCGACAGCGGCAAGACCACGCTGACCGAGCGCATCCTTTTCTACACCGCCCGCATCCACGCGATTCACGAGGTCAAGGGCAAGGACGGCGTCGGCGCCAAGATGGACTCGATGGAGCTCGAGCGCGAGCGCGGCATCACGATCCAGTCGGCGGCGACGTTCTGCCAGTGGCCGCCCGACCCCAAGGCGAAGGCGGTGATGGCCGTGCCCGGCTCGCCGATCAAGAGCCAGCACCACATCAACATCATCGACACCCCGGGACACGTCGACTTCACCGTCGAGGTCGAGCGCTCGCTGCGCGTCCTCGACGGCGCGATCATGGTGCTCTGCGGCGTCGCCGGCGTGCAGTCGCAGTCGTACACCGTCGATCGCCAGATGCGCCGCTACAAGGTTCCGCGCATCGCGTTCGTCAACAAGCTCGACCGCACCGGCGCGAACCCGTTCAAGGTCCGCGATCAGCTGCGCGAGAAGCTGAAGCTCCACCCCGTCATGATCCAGTGCCCGATCGGCCTCGAGGACAAGCTCGAGGGCGTCGTCGACCTGATCGAGATGGTCGCGTACACGTTCCACGGCGACAACGGCGAGCAGATCGAGCGCGGCCCGATCCCGACGGAGGCGCTGCACCCGCTCGCGTCGCACGGCCACGGCGGCACGCTCAAGGAGCTGTGCGAGAAGATGCGCGAGGAGATGCTCGACAACCTCTCCATGGTGAACGACGAGCTCACCGAGGCGATGCTCGAGGACAAGGTCACGCCGGAGCTCCTCCGCAAGTGCCTCCGCGACTCGACGGTCGCCCTCAAGTGCACGCCGGTCATGTGCGGCTCGGCGCTCGGCAACAAGGGCGTGCAGCTCTTGCTCGACGGCGTCTGCAACTTCCTGCCGGAGCCGCGCGACGTCGAGAACGTCGCGCTCGATCTCGACAAGGAAGAGGCGCCGGTCGTTCTCTCGAGCGATCCGACCAAGCCGCTCGTCATGCTCGCGTTCAAGCTCGAGGATGGTCGCTACGGCCAGCTGACGTACATCCGCGTCTACCAGGGCACCGTGCGCAAGGACGACTTCATCGTCAACTCGCGCAACGGCAAGAAGGTCAAGGTCGGCCGCCTCGTGCGCATGCACTCGGACGACAAGGAAGACATCACCGAGGCCGGCGCCGGCGACATCTGCGCGCTGTTCGGCGTCGACTGCAACTCGGGTGACACGTTCACCGACGGCACCGTGAACCTCGCGATGACGTCGATGTTCGTGCCCAAGCCGGTCATCTCCGTCGCGATCAAGCCCAAGGACAGCGGCGCCGAGATCAACATGTCGAAGGCGCTGAACCGGTTCACCAAGGAGGATCCGACGTTCCAGTGCTACGTCGATCCCGAGTCGAACGAGACGATCATCGCCGGCATGGGCGAGCTCCACCTCGACGTCTACATCGAGCGCATGAAGCGCGAGTACAAGGCGGAGGTCGTCACGAGCCCGCCGCAGGTCGCGTATCGAGAGACGATCGGCGCGAAGACCGAGTTCAACTACACGCACAAGAAGCAGACGGGTGGCTCCGGTCAGTACGGCCGCGTCGCCGGTTACTGCGAGCCGTTCGATGGCGAGTTCGAGTTCGTCGACGAGATCAAGGGCGGCTCGATTCCGCGCGAGTTCATCCCGTCGTGCGAGAAGGGCTTCAAGTCGATGATCCCGAAGAGCCCGCGCCTCGGCGTGCCGTGCGTCGGCATCCGCGTCGTGATCAACGATGGTCAGTCGCACGCCGTCGACTCGAGCGACAACGCGTTCCAGGAAGCCGCGCGCGGCGCGTTCCGCGACTTCTTCCCGCGCGCGAAGCCGCGCATCCTCGAGCCGATCATGAAGGTCTCGCTCGAAGGTCCGGCCGAGTTCAGCGGCAACATGCTGTCGCTGATCATGCAGCGCCGCGGCATCGTCATCGGCTCGACGGAAGAGGACGGCCAGGCGCGCGTGGACGCGGAGGTGCCGCTCGCCGACATGTTCGGTTTCAGCACACCGCTTCGCTCGGCGACGCAGGGCAAGTCCGAGTTCACCATGGAGTTCGCGAAGTACGCGGACGTCCCCGCGAACATCGGCGAGGAGCTGCTCGCGAAGGCGAAGAAGGCCAAGGAAGAAGCCTCGAAGAAGTAGCTGTCGTCGCGACACGCACACACGGCCGGTCTCGACGACGAATCGAGATCGGCCGTCGTGTTTCGGTGACCGCGATTACGCGACGCGCGTATGCTGGTCGCATGCGAGCGACGATGTGGATCGCGTGCATCTCGGTAGGACTGACCGCATGTCGGTTCGGTTTTGACGAGCTGTCGGGGTCGGGAGGCGGCGATGACGTCATCACTACCCCTCCTGTACCTGGCATCGCGCGCGTGCTCGTGATCGGCGAGGACGGCGAGGCGAACGCCGGGCAACCCGTGAGCGGTGCGTACGTCGTCGCGATCGAGCAGGACGGCGCGAGCACGACCGTGCGCACGGGCGACGACGGCACCGCGGAGATCGAGATCGACGGCAACACCGCGCTCCACGTCGCGCGTCCGCTCGCGAACGGAGCGTGGGCGCTGTCCTCGTTCCGCGCGCTCGACGACGGGGCGTACATGATCGTCGGTGGACATCCACCGCAGGCGACCTCGACGGCGCGCGGCGTGACCGTGGAGCTCCCGCCGTTCCCGATGGGCTACGACGAGGCATGGGTCACGGGGCCGACGAGGTGCATCGCCCAGCCCGGGTGGGCGATGTCGACCTCGGTGCCGCTGCTCTACGATCCCCGGTGCGAGGGCGAGACCGTCGAGCTCTACGCGCTCGCGTGGGACATCCACGTTCCGATCGGCAGCGTCACGCTGACGGACGGCACGGCGATCGATCGCACCGCGAGTGCGTGGGTCGATCTGAGGAAGGTCGGCATCGACTACATCAACGTGCCCGCCGAGGTCACCGACACGTACGCGTTGCTCGCGCTGCCGACGGCCACCGGTGATCGAATCCCGTTGGGCGAGAACAGCGATGTGCCAAACGCGAGTCGCTTCGTCGGCCTCGGCTTCGAGATCCCTCCGTCCATCCCCGGCATGGCAATCATTCACGCGTTCGAGTCGCCGACCGGCGTTCGCGTCCTGTACCAGAGCATCGACTCCTGGCCGGGAACGTTCGAGATCGACGCATCGACGCTGCCGCCGCCACCTCCCGGTTGGTCGGTCGATCGCGCGATCTCGCAGGTGCAATGGACGGCCGGCGCCGCCGCCGACGCAGATGCGTACTGGGCATCGACCGACATCACGATCGGCGCCGCCGTCGTCCACTGGAACGCCTTCGGGCCGGCGGGCGCGACGCAGGTGAAGTACCCCGTGTTGCCGGCCGAGCTCGCGCACCTCTCGCCCACGCCGCAGAGCTCGTGGGGCGCGTCGCGCATCGTGCTGGCGAGCCTGTCCGACTTCGACTACGCGGGCGCCGTGGAGCTACTCGATCGCGACATCTTCTGGTGGTGGTCGGCGGGCGAGCACCTGCCTACCGGCACGGTCTCGCTCGTCGCGACGTCCTTGCCACCGTGACCGAAAACGCGAAAGCCACCGTACCCCTACGATGGCTCCTCGTCGTGCGTTGATCGGATCAACGCGTGGGCGTTAGCCCCTGCGTGAGATGTGTACTTCTTGCGGCTTCACGTCGTTGTTGCGGTTCTGCCGAGCTACGTACGTCGGCGGAACCGGATCGTCGCCACCGGTGAGAAGCCCGATCAGGATCCTCGGTGCCTTCGTCGGAAGCGGCGTGCCCTGCGCGCGTACGTACGACCCTACGAGATGCGGTTCGGAATACTGGACCGTCGCCCAGCCTCCGACCGGCTTCAGCTTCGTGATCGACATGTCAATGCTCCATGGGTCCGAGGCGGACGACGCGTCCGGGTTATCGGCCCATCAGGCGACATTGCAGTCGGCGTACCTGGATGCACACGAGGCGCATCGCGGACTTACGCGGGGGGAGCGCTCGACGAACGTTACCTGCCGGATGCGATTCGCAAACCCGAGGGAACGGTCGGTAAAGGCCCTGTGAGAACGTCTCGGCATGACCCTCATGGCGACGATGATGGACGTGCCGCTGACGATCGACCTCGTGGTCGATCGGGCGGCGAAGTGGATGGGCGATGTCGAGGTCGTGTCCCGCCGGGCCGACAAGAGCATCGCGAGGACGACGTACGGCAAGGTGATCGAGCGAGCGAAGCGCCTCGCGCGCGCGCTGATCGGCGCGGGCATCAAGCCCGGCGATCGCGTCGCCACGCTGATGTGGAACCACGCGGAGCACCTCGAGGCGTACTTCGGGATCCCGCTCGCGGGCGCCGTGCTGCACACGCTGAACCTGCGGCTCTCCGTGGAGGACGTCGCGTTCATCGCGAACGACGCGGGCGATCGATTCCTAATCGTCGACGAGAGCCTGACGGTCATGTGCGACAAGCTGCAGGCCGCCGGTGGGAAGTTCGAGAAGATCATCGTGGTCGGTCCCAACGGCGACTACGAGGCGTTCCTCGACACGGCGAAGGCGGACACGCCGCTACCGAAGCTTGCCGAGAGCGACGCGCTGGGCGTCTGCTACACGAGCGGCACCACCGGCAAGCCGAAGGGCGTCGTGTACAGCCATCGCTCGACGGTGCTGCACGCGATCGTCGAGGCGCTGCCCGACTCGCTGAACCTGTCGCGCGCCGACACGCTGCTGCCCGTCGTGCCGATGTTCCACGTCAACGCCTGGGGCTTGCCGTTCGCGTGCGCGCTGGTCGGCGCCAAGCTCGTGTTCCCGGGGCCGCACCTCGATCCGCCGAGCCTGCTCGATCTGTTCGCGAGCGAGAAGGTGACGATCGGCGCGGGCGTGCCGACGATCTGGATCGGGATCCGCGAGGCGCTCGACGCGAACCCCGGCAAGTGGAAGCTGCAGCCGGACGTGACGATGGTGATCGGCGGCGCCGCGGCGCCCGAGCAGCTGATCCGCGACTTCGATCGCCTCGGGCTTCGCCTGCTGCACGCGTGGGGCATGACGGAGACGTCGCCGATCGGTCTCGTCTCGCGCATCCCACCGCACCTCCAATCCCTCGACGAGAAGACGCGCTACAAGCTGCGCGCGAAGCAGGGCGTCCCGCCGCCGCTCGTCGACGTGATCGTGCGCAACGACGCGGGCGACGTTCCCCCCGATGACCGCACGAGCGGCGAGCTGATGGTGCGCGGGCCGTGGATCGCCGGCGCGTACAAGGGCGGCGCCACGCCGGAGCGCTGGACGAGCGATGGCTGGTTCCGCACCGGCGACGTCGCGAAGGTCGACGCGCACGGCTTCGTGCAGCTGACCGATCGCGTCGCGGATCTGATCAAGTCCGGCGGCGAGTGGATCGCGTCGCAGGAGATCGAGAACGTGCTGATGGGGCACCCCTCGGTGAAGGAAGCCGCGGTCGTCGGCGTCCCGCACCCGAAGTGGAGCGAGCGTCCGATCGCGATCGTCGTGCTCAAGCCGGGGCTCGAAGCGACGAGCGAGGAGCTCAAGGCCTACGTGGGCGAGAGATTTCCCAAGTACTGGATCCCCGATGCGGTCGTGTTCTCGGAGGCGATCCCGCGGACCAGTGCGGGCAAGTTCAAGAAGACCGAGCTGCGGGAGACCCACCGCAACTTCTTCACCTGACCGTTCCGCCGTGCCACACCGCGCGCGCACGGCGTCGGGCACGGCCTGTCGGTCGTTGGCTGGGTCGCGCCAGCACGCGAGGAGTCCACTCGGGATCGACGTTCACCGTGCGGCTTCCGCTCGTTCTCGCGTGAGACGCTCTCACGCTCGCGCGCGGGTACGTGGCGTGCACCAGAACCGCGCATATGGCGCCCTCGCTCCGTTCGTTGCTCAAGACGGCGCTGTTCGATCGCATCCCCGGCCTGCTGCGGCGCGGCCCGTCGACGGCGCCGCGAGTCTCGCTCACGTTCGACGATGGTCCCGATCACATGACCGAGCAGTACCTCGCGCTCCTCGACAAGCTCGGGGTTCCCGCGACGTTCTTTCTGTGCGGTAACCGCGTCGAGCAACGGCCGGACCTCCTGCGCGAGTACATCCGTCGTGGCCACCAGATCGCGGGTCACGGATACGATCACACGCGGTTCACGAACCTCTCGCGCGCGCAGCTGCTCGAGCAGTGCGAGCGCACGGACGACGCGCTGGGCGGTCAGAGCACCGGGCGCTCGTGGGTGCGGCCACCGCATGGCTCGCTCGATCCCGGCAACGTGCTGTCGTTGCTCGCGGCGGGCTACACCGTGGCGCTGTGGTCGATCGATTCGCGCGATCACAGCGACCAGGACGTCGAGTCGATCGTCGCGCGCTGCACGCAGAACGTATCCGCGGGCGACGTGCTGCTGTTTCACGAGGGACAGCCATGGACGCTGGCGGCGCTGCCGCACATCGTGAGCGCGCTGGCGGCGCAGGGCCTCGAGTGCGTGACGATGCAGGACCTGTTCGCCGCGTGAGCGCTACTCGGGCCTGGACAGCATGAACGTCGCGTTCTCGACGTCGCAGCGCTCGCCAGGATGATTCTTCGTCTCGATCGAGAAGCTCGCGGTCCCGTTGCCGGTGCCGCCGCTGAACGTGACCGTCGCGACCGCCGGCGACTTCGACGTGATCTCGAAGGCGCACTTGCCCTTCTCGACCACCGTCTGCGGACCCGGCCACGCGATCGTCAGCCCGTTCGGGTGGTCGATCGTCATCTCGGCGAGGCCTTGCGTCGCGAGCCCCTCGGACATCGGGCGACAGAAGTCGTCGTCGAGACCGCCGGCCCCCGTGATCTTCGCGTTCGCGAAGTCCCACTGCACCTTGTACGTCCCGCTCGGCACGCACTCCTCGGTCGTCTCCTCGCCCCTCCCCGCCGCTGCCGCGTTCACGGGCGGCAACGGAACCGCCGGATCCGCGGGCGGTGGCGACGACGAGCCGCACGCGGCGGCGGCGATCAGCAACAGGGTTCGCACGCGCCCAGCGTAGCGCAGCGAGCGCGCGATCAGTCGACCCAGTCCTTCTTGATCTTGCGCGACGCGATCACGAACAGCGTGGCCGCGAGGACGTAGAAGCCGAGGCCCGAGTAGATCGCGTAGCGCAGCGACTCGTCGCCGTACGCCGGGCGAAGCGCGTCGGAGACGGCGCCGAAGTAGTAGTAGCCGACGGCGATCCCGAGCAGGTTGTTGATCAGCAGGAACATCGCCGACGCCGTCGTGCGCATGTGCCCCGGGACGAGGTGCTGCACGCTCGCGAGGATCGGTCCGAGCCACATGAGGTTCAGCGCCGTCGGGATCAGGAACAGCGGGAACGCGACGGCGAGGGACGTCGTGTTCACCGCGAAGAAGAAGCAGGGCAGCGCGATCGTGAACGCGACGGCCGGGATCAGCGGGTAGTACGCCTTGCTCTTCTTGCCGACGCGGTCCGCGATGAAGCCGCCGCCGAGGATGCCGAGGCAGCCGCCGATGAACGTGATGATCGCGTAGAAGATCGCCGTCTCCTTCAGCGTGAGCGAGTAGCTGCGCGAGAAGAACGACGGCAGCCAGAACGCGATGCCGTAGCCGCACACCGACGACATCGCGGCGCCGAACGCGAGCAGATAGAACGTCGGCTTGCGCGACACGATGCGGAACACCTCGCCGAAGCGTGCCGGCGCCGACGTGGCGGGGGCGAGGCCGGGCTTCTCTGCCGTCGGGGCCGCGTCGTAGCCGCCGCGCTTCGGATCGCGAACCGTGTAGCGGAAGATCGGCGCGAGCACCATGCCGGCGAGGCCGACGATGATGAACGCGGCGCGCCAGTCGATCGACGCGGCGATCAGGCCGCCGAACAGGATGCCGCACGCGCTGCCGACGGGGATGCCGAGCGAGTAGACCGAGAGCGCACGCGCGCGCTGCTCCTTCGGGAAGTAGTCCGAGATCATCGAGTACGCGGGCGCGACGCCGCCTGCTTCGCCGACGCCGACGCCGACGCGGCACAAGAACAGCTGCCAGAAGTTCCCGGCGAGACCGCACAGCGCCGTGAAGCCCGACCAGATGCCGAGCGCCCACGCCATGATCCGTCGGCGGCTCGAGCGATCCGCGAGGTAGGCGATCGGCACGCCGAGCGTGGAGTACAGGAGCGCGAACGCGAGCCCGCCCATCAGACCGAGCTGCCCGTCGGTAAGCCCGAGCTCCTTCTTGATCGGCCCCGCGAGGATTCCCAGGATCTGCCGATCGAGGAAGTTCATCGTGTAGACGAGAACGAGGATCGCCAGCACGTAGTAGCGATAGCGCTTGGTGGGCGCGGGCTCGTGGATCGTGCCGACCTGTTCGCTCATGGAGACCTCGGGTGCCTTCGTCATGATGGATGTTGCGATATCGCGAGTCGCTATTGCGACGCAACAGGAAACGTTCGCCTATCTTCCGTTCGTTTTGTTGCATCGCAACAATTTTCGGTTGACATGCAGCAGAGCGGTCCTTAGGGTGCGGCCATGTCCAACGAAGCCAAGTCCACTCCCCCGAAGACCCCGAACACCGAGGCTCCCTTCCCGAGCTTCGCCGCCTTCGACCCGATGCAGCTGTGGGCGCAGAGCCAGGCGCAGATGCAGAAGATGATGTCGGACGCGACCGCGCGCTGGCAGTCGTTCGCCGATCAGTATGCGCAGATCGAGCAACAGGTGTCCTCTCACGCGCAAGCCGCGGTCACCAACTGGGCGCAGCTCGCGAAGGACGCGATCGCCTACGGCGTGCAGCTCTCGGCGGAGGCGCGCAAGCTGTCGCTCGACACCGCGAAGAAGCTGGGCATCAACGCGTGATCGCCGACGAGCTGATCGGCTCCTCGCGAGCCATCGCGACCGCATGGACCGAGGCCGCCGCCGCGATCGCGGGGATCCCCCTGCCCTCCGCGCCGCTGCTGGCCCAGACGCCACGCGACGAGCTCCCGCTCGAGGGCGGCGCGCGTCTCCTTCACTTCAGGAACGCCGCGAGCATCGCGAAGCCGATCCTGCTCGTACCCTCGCTGATCAACCGCTGGTACGTGCTCGATCTTCGCCCGCGTGCGAGCCTCGTCGAGGCGCTGGTCGGCGCCGGGTTCGACGTGTGGCTCCTCGACTGGGGGACGCCCGAGCCCGAGGATCGCTACCTCGACTGGGACAGCGTGCTCCGTCGCCTCGGGCGCGCCGCACGCCGCGTCTCGCGCGAGACGAAGCACGCCCGGATCGGTCTGTTCGGCTACTGCATGGGCGGAACGCTCACCGCGATCCACGCCGCGCAGCACGCCGACACGCTCGCGGCGTTCGTGACGCTCGCCGCGCCGATCGACTTCTCGCGCGGCGGGATGCTGCGCCAGATGGTCGACCCTCGCTGGTTCGACGCAGACGCGATCGCTGACGCGGGCAACGTCGCTCCGTCGCAGATGCAGGCGGGCTTCACCGCGCTGCGCCCCACGCTCGACCTCGCGAAGATGATGTCGCAGCCCGACCTCGCGGCCGACCCGGTCGCGCGCGAAGGCTTCCTCGCGCTCGAAGCGTGGGCCTCGGACAACATCCCGTTCCCGGGCGAGGCGTACCGCCGCTACATCACCGAGATGTACCAGCGCAACGAGCTAGCCGCCGGCACGCACGTCGCGAACGGCAAGCCCGCGACGCTGTCGGCGATCACGTGTCCGACGCTCGCGATCACGGCGACGCGCGATCAGATCTGCCCGCCGCCCGCGGCGACCGCGCTCCTGTCGCTCGTCGGCTCGAAGGACACACAGGAGCTGTCGGTGCCCGGTGGTCACGTCGGCGCCGTCGTCGGATCGAAGGCTGCGTCGACGATGTATCCGGGCCTGATCAAGTGGCTCGCGCCGCGCCTCGCGTAGCTCCATCCATGGCTTCACCCCGAGGCAGCCGACCCTTCGTGGCGGCCGACCTCGGTAGGTGAAGGTTGCGACTGCAGGAGCATGCGCATACTCTATGCGCATGCCGACTGCGCGTGCGCGCAAAGCGCCGACCAACCTGTCCGTGCGAGTGGACCTCGTGAAGCGGGCCAAGGAGCTTGGCCTGAACATCTCCGAGCTCGTCGACGAGGCTCTCGAGCGAGCGATCAAGGAAGCCGAGCGAGCAGCATGGCTCGAGGAGAACCGCGAGGCGATCGATGGCGCGAACCGTTGGCTCCGCAAGCACGGGCTCTGGAGTGATGGGTTGCGGAAGTTCTGATGGCGCAGTTCGACGTCTACAAGCACGCGCGCGGCGGTCCGCATTCGCTGCTGGTGGATCTGCAGACTGATCTCCTCGCGCGACTCGACACGCGTATCGTGGCCCCCCTCGTTCCCGTGAACCGCTACGACGAGAAGGTTGCTGCTCGGCTACATCCTCTCGTCACGATAAAGAACACCTCGTACGTCGTCCTGATGCACCTGCTCGCCGCGATCGAGGCATCCGAGCTCGGTACGCGCGTGGGTTCCATCGCCGCCAGCCGGTCCGAGCTCGTCGGCGCGCTGGACCTCCTGATCACCGGGAGCTAACGCTACTCGGAAGGCTCGGTGCGCTTGCGCTTCTTCGTCGGAGCAGCCTTGGCCGCGAGACCCTCGCGGATCGCTTGCTTCAGTTCGTCGAGCTCGCGGCGCATCGCGGCGACATCGTCATTGCGCTCGCGCTCGGCGCGAGCGTTGCGATCGATCGCGCGATCGGACTTCCGATCCGCCGCGGACTTGCGATCCGTCGGCGGCTCCTCGTCGTCGGACGGCGGCGGCGGCGGCGGCGGCGCGGGCACGAAGCTCGCGCTCGGCTGGTAGCCCTGCTGCGGATACTGCTGTCCGAACGGCGACGGGAAGCCGCCGCCCATCCACATCCGCGCGAGCGCATCCGTCGCCGCGACCGGGATCTGCGTGAGCGGGTTGTACTGCGCGATCGTCTGCACGCCGCGCTTCGCCTGCAGGTACAGGTCGAGCGCGCCCGTCACGTAGCGCGAGAAGAACTCGGCCAGCGCGTCGTCCGACAGGCGGATCATCTGGGTGAGCAGCTGCACGGGCAAGAACTTCGCTGCATTGCCCGTCTCGAGGACGATCTGCGTCAGCGTGGCCTGGGTCAGGTCCTCGCCCGTCTCCGCACCGACCACGCGCACGTCCACTCCCGACCGGATCTTGGTGGCGAGCTCGTCGAGCGTCACGTACCTGGAGTCACCGGTGTCATACAGCCGACGGTTTCCGTACTTCTTGATGACGACAGGTGGCACGTGTGCGGACCCTACGCCGGGGCATGCTGCACTGCAAGCGCATCTTTTGCTGCGGTGCAAAAGAGCTGTTGACTTCGCGGAGGCTGGGTCGTAGCGTGCGCCCATGTTCCGGCGGTTCTCGGCGCTCGCTTTGTTGCTCTGCAGCATGAACGTGCTGGGCTGCAGTGGCGGGAGCGGCACCGAATGCGTGCGGGACGAGGACTGCAACTCCAACTTCTGCCGTGCGGACGGCACGTGCGGCGAGGCGCAAGACGATGGCGGCGTGGGCAGCGACTCGATGCCGCCCGACATGACGTCCGAGCTGTGCACGCCGAACCACGATGACTCGATCGGCCAGGCCGAGCTGCCGCTCCGCGCCGGCAAGATGGCGAACTTCCGCATCGCGACGGACGCCACGTTCAACACCGCCGGCGCGTCGGCCGGCGGCGGCATGCGCACGTGGGATCTGTCGGGCGCGCTCACGGGCGACGCGGACACCGAGATCGTGCTCGCGTCCTCCGCGGGCGCGTACTGGGCCGCCGACTTCCCGAGCGCGAGCTACGCGGTGCAGCTGTCGTCGACCTCCGATCTCCTCGGCGTGTTTCACGTCGACGCCAGCGCCGTCACGCTCCTCGGCGTCGTCTCTCCCACCGCCGGCGCGTTCGGCACGAACGTCACGTACGACCCGCCCGCGATCATCCTGAAGCTCCCCGTCACCCCGAACGCGCAGTGGTCCTCGTCGAGCACGGTCAGCGGCACGCTCAACGGCGGCTTCGTCAACTACACCGAGAACTACGAGTCGAACGTCGACAGCGTCGGCACGATGAAGACGCCCTACGGCGAGTTCCCCGTCATGCGCGTCGCGACCGACATGGAGCAGCTCCAGATCGTCACGCCGTTCGGCGGCAAGCGGTCCTTCGCGTGGCTCGCGGAGTGCTTCGGCTCCGTCGCCAACGTGACCTCCCAGGACTTCGAGTCGTCGTCGGAGTTCGATGATCCGGCGGAGGTCCGGAGGCTCGCCCCGTGAAGGCCGCGCACACCGCCTCGTCGATCGCCGCCGTGCTCGTCGTCGCGATCGCGTGCACCGGCTGCGCGTCCTTCCACGCCGGCAAGCTGCCCGGCACGCCCGCCGACGCGACGTTCGTCGACGTCGATGGCATCTCCGTCCGCTACCGCGAAGCCGGCACCGGCCCCGCGGTCGTCCTGATCCACGGCTACGGCGCCTCCGCCGATCACTGGGCGCCGGTCATCCCGGCCCTCGCCGTCCACCACCGCGTCATCGCGATCGACCTCAAGGGCTTCGGCTGGACCTCGCGCCCCGACGGCGACTACTCGCCCGCCGCCCAGGCCCAGCTCGTCTGGCACGTGCTCGACAAGCTCGGCGTCACCGACGTCGCCATCGTCGGCCACTCGTGGGGCTCCTCGGTCGCGCTGTCGATGGCGGTCACCCATCCCGTGCGCGTCCGCCGCGTCGCCCTGTACTCGGCGTACGTCTACGACGAGCAGGTCCCGTCGTTCTTCCGCTGGGCCGAGAAGCCGGGCATCGGCGAGGCGCTGTTCACGCTGTTCTACCGCCAGCGCATCGAAGACCGCGCGCCGCTCGCGTACTACGACGAGCGCTGGGTCACGCAGGCACGCGTCGAACGCGTCGAGGACGAGCTGTCGCGCGACGGAACGGTCGCGGCCGCGCTCGCCGTCGCGCGCGAGCACCACTTCGCCGACCTGCACGCGAAGCTGCGTGGCTTCTCGCGCCCCGTGCTCCTGCTCTGGGGCGAGAACGACGAGGTGACGCCGATCCAGTACGGCGAGCGCCTCGCTGCCGAGCTGCCGAACGCGCGGCTCGTTCGGTTCCCGCGCTGTGGGCACATCCCGATGGTCGAGGCGCACAACCCGTCGACGCGCGAGCTCGCGATGTTTCTCTCGCGTGATCACGCTCCTGCCGTCGAACCTGCTCCCGTCGAGCCGGCTCCCGCTCCGACCGCTTCCGAACCGTCCGCACGGTTTGCTCCCGGACTCGACGCGGAGGATCGCTCCCTCACCTCGATAGTGCCATCGTCACTGCACGAGCCCCTCGCATCGTCGACTCCCAGGTCTTCGGCGCGAGCAGATGACGGCGGCGGCAGCGATGCCGGTGGCGGCGGCGGCGGCGATACCGGTGGCGGCGCTGGTGGCGGCGCACCCGAGCTCGACGCTGCGGTCGAAGCCGCGATCCTCGCGAGCGCTCCCACGCGACCCGAGCCGAAGGAGATCGATCTTCCCGTCGGTGCGGATCTCGCCGCGCTCGGCGCCGAGCTGACGCCGCGGCGGTACGCAGCGCCGCGCGAGAAGGGCGGCGCGGTCATCCACGGCAGCTTTCGCTTGCGCGAGCAGGGCCTGTTCAACCTCGATCTCGATCGCGGCTTGGACTCGCGCGGACAGCCCGTGTATCCGGTGCCGCTCGGCGGCGGGCAGATGCTCGAGGCCGCGGATCTCCGCGCGCGCACCGATGTCGCGCTCTATGCCCCCGGGGTCGGCGTGGCCGTGAAGGCGCGCATCGATTGGCTCGACAACGTCGCGCTCGGCGGACAGCCCGATCTCTCGAATGGCTCGCCCGCGACGAGCCCGGGCCAGCGACCGACGGTCGTCGTCGTGAAGAGGGCGTGGGGTGAGGTGCTCACGCCGTTCGGCGTGCTGGCAGCGGGGCGCATGGGCGCGCACTTCGGTCTGGGCATCACCGCGAACGGCGGTGACTGCGATGACTGCGACAAGGGCGACGCCGCGGATCGGATCGCGTTCGTGTCGCCGATCGCCGGGCACTTCCTCGCGGTCGCGTGGGATGTGGCTGCGCGCGGACCGTTCACGCAGTCGCGGGATGGCGGACACCCGATCGCGCTCGAGACGACGGACAGCGCGAGCGGGCTCACGTTCGCGCTGCTCAAGATGCACTCGCCGGGGGCGCTGGCGCGGCGCGCGGATGCGGGCCGGACGAGCGTCGAGTACGGCGCGTACGTGGCGATGCGGTCGCAGGAGCGAGATGTGCCCGCGAGTTACCTGCCGGTCGCGACGCCGGTCACGACGTTCACGAGCAACGACCTCGTGGCGCGCGGGTTCAGCGCGCTCACGACGGGCGGATGGTTGCGCGTGACGCGGCGCGGACTGCGATTCGAGGCCGAGGTCACGCACGCGAGGGCGGACATCGAGCAGCCGTCGCTAGTGCCGGGCACCGAGATCATGGTGCCGGTGTCGTCGAGGCAGCTCGGCGCGGCCGCCGAGCTCGAGCTGCGAAATGACGTCGGCGCGCTCGAGCTCGATGTGGGCTTCGCGAGTGGCGACGATGCACCCGGGTTCGGCGCGTTCCCGGCGCTCGGAGAAGCAGCGCCGATGCCCGGCGCGTTCGATGGACCGCAGGCGAACCTGCCGAGCGATCGCACCGTCGACAACTTTCGGTTTCACCCGGACTACCGGATCGATCAGATCCTGTTCCGGGAGATCATCGGGACCGTGACGGACGCGATCTACGTGCGGCCGAGCGCGACGGCGACAGTGATGCGCGTCGGCAAGGGACGGCTCGAGGCGAGCGCGGCGGTGATCGCGAGCTGGGCGGTGAAGAGCGCGAGCACGCCGAGCGGCGAGAGCGGCCTCGGCGTCGAGATCGATCCCGAGCTGCGCTACGCGACGCGCGAGGGGTTCGCCGCGGCGATCACGCCGGCGGTGTTCCTGCCCGGGCCCGCGTTCGATAACACCATGCTGGAGGCCAAGCCGGCGTACGCGGTGCGTGCGCGGCTGTGGTTCGTCTTCTGATGCGGAGCGTGGCGTTGATCGTCTTGGCGGCGTGCGGTGTCAATCAGACGCCGCAGCCGGAGCCCGCGCCCGAGCTTCCGACCTGCGTCCCGGATCGCGATGGCGTGATCACCGAGGACGAGCTGCCGATCGCGTTCGGCGCGGAGGCCACGTACTACGCGTCGCCGGCGGGCGTGTCGCGAACGATCGCGACCGGTGGGACGGCGTGGGTGCTCGACCAGGAGTATCCGGACGACGTCGTGATCGAGCTCGGCCCGACGAAGATCAAGGACCAGTGGTACGCGGCGAGCTTCGCGAGCGCGCAGTTCGCGGTCGATGCCGGTGGTGGGCTCGACGGCATCTATCACCAGGACGCGCAGGGCTTGTGGCTCGATGGCACCGCGTCGCACGACGAAGCGCCGAGCGGTGGCAAGACGCTCGTCCGCTACGCGCAGCCGCTGCCCGTGCTGCGATTTCCGATCGAGGACGGCGATGCGTTCGAGGCGACCGGCACGATCGTCGACGGTGTCGTCAACGGGTTGCCGTTCGTCGGCACGGACAAGGTCGAGGTCGAGGTCACGGGCGATGGCCGGCTCGACGTGCCCTACGTGCGGTTCTCGCCGGTGATGCGCGTGCGCACGCTGGTCACGCGCACGCCGTCGACGGGGACGCCCGTCGTCACGCGCCGCAATGTCATCTTCTTGTTCGAGTGCTTCGGTGAGATCGCGCGTGCGGAGAGCCGCACCGACGAGCCGAGCGCAGAGTTCACGACCGCTGCCTATCTCAGGCGTTTCGCACTAGGAGTCACACCATGATCTGGGACATGTGGAAGCAAGGATTCAACGCGTGGGAGCAAGCGACCTCGCAGTACATGGAGAAGGTGATGTCGAACACCGCGGTGCTCGGCTCCGCGGGCGCGATGCTCACCGCGTTCATGAAGACGAAGTCCGCCACGGACAAGATGATGTCCGCGTGGTGGTCGACGATCGGCCTGCCGACGCGCCGCGATCAGGAGCGCTCGCTCCACAAGCTGAACCAGCTCGAGAGCCGGCTGTACGATCTCGAGGAACAGCTCGCCATCGAGCGCGCGCGCAACGCGACGAGCACCAAGGTGTAGCCATGGACGTCACGCCGCTCCTCGACGTACGCCCTGCTCCGCGCGCAGTCTTCGACCGCCTGCCGACGCACCGGCATCGCGTCCGCTTTCAGGTCCGCAAGGGAGCGGCGTGGGAGCCCGTGACGTGGGGCCAGTTCGCCGCGCAGATCCGCGGCGTCGCGCGCTGGTTGATGGAGCACGAGATCGAGGTCGGCGATCGCATCGCGATCTACGGCGACAGCTCGGTCGCGTGGGCCTCGGTCGCGCTCGGTGCGCAGACGGCAGGCGCCGTGTTCGTGCCGATCTATCCGGCGAGCACACCGGAGCAAGTGGCGTACATCCTCGATCACTGCGAGGCGAAGTTCGTGTTCGTCGCCGGAGCGGCATGCCTGTCGCGCATGGAGAAGGCCCGAGCGTTGCTGACGCGCGCGATCGAGGTCGTCTCGCTCGAAGGCGCCGCGTGGTCGCCGGACGCGCCGATCGCACACGATGGATCGATCCGCGCCGCGAGCGCACGCGATGCTGCGGCGCCGACGCTCGTCGATTCGCGGCTCGGCGCGCTCGAGCTCGACGCCCCCGCGCAGATGCTGTACACGAGCGGCACTTCGGGGAACCCGAAGGGCGTCCCGCTCACGCATCGCAACGTCGGCGTCAACGGACGCGATTGGCTCGTGTGCAACGCGCCGCTGCTCGAGGAGGGCTATCGCGACCTCTTGTGGCTGCCGATGAGCCACATCTTCGGCTTCGGCGAGCTCTGCGTCGGCAACGCGCTCGGCTGGGAGACGTACCTGTCGTCGCCCGCCGAGGTGCTCGACGTGCTGCCGGAGGTCGCGCCGCAGGTGTTCTTCAGCGTCCCCGCGTACTGGGAGAAGATCGCGCGCGCGATGCAAGCGGGCCCCGACAGCGCCGAAGCGCGGAAGGAGGCGCTGAAGCGCGTGACCGGCGGACGGCTCTCGTTCTGCTTGTCGGGCGGCGCGGGGCTCAAGGTCGAGATCAAGGAGCTGCTCCACTCCGCGGGCCTTTTGGTCATCGAAGGCTACGGGCTGACCGAGACGTCGCCGACGCTCACGCTCAATCGCGCGGACGCGTTCCGCTTCGACACGGTCGGCAAGGTCGTGCCGTCCGTCGAGATCAAGCTCGACGTCGACGGCGAGATCCTCGCGCGCGGCGAGAGCGTGTTCAGCGGCTACTTCAAGGATCCGGGCGCGACGGCCGCCGCCTTCACCGAGGACGGCTGGTTCCGCACGGGCGACGTCGGCCGGTTCACCGAGGATGGCTTCCTGCAGATCATCGATCGCAAGAAGGACATCCTCGTCACCGCCGGCGGCAAGAACATCCCGCCCGCGAACATCGAGGCGCGGTTCGTCGACGATCCTGTGATCGAGCGCGTCGTGGTGTACGGCGATGCCCGTCCGTACCTCGTCGCGGCCGTGTGGGTGCGGCCCGACGCGCTGTCCGACGCTCCAGTCGACGAGCGCCAGCGAGCGGTCGCCGCGCGGCTCGAGACGATCAACGCCGAGCTCGCGCGCTACGAGAGCATCAAGCGCCACTTCATCGCCGAGGTGCCGCTCACCGTCGACAACGGCCTGCTTACGTCGTCGCTCAAGCTGCGCCGCAAGGCGGTCTACGAGCGACTTCGTGATCGCTTCGAGGCACTGTACGCATGATGCCGCCCCCGAAGCTCGTGCCACCCGGTCCGCTGGCGTCGCTCGGCGCGCTGTGGAAGCGGCAGACGACGCGCGGCTTCACGCCCGCGGTCGGCCAGACGCCGCACTCCGTCGTGTGGACCGAGAACAAGTGGCGCCTGCTCCGGTTCGCACCTTCGGGTCCCGGCGTTCGGCGCTTCGCGACGCCGATCGTGATGGTGCCGTCGCTGATCAACCGCTGGTACGTGCTCGACCTCGGTCGCGAGCGCTCGCTGATCGAGTGGCTCGTCGCGCAGGGCCACGAGGTGTACTGCATCGACTGGGGCACGCCCGGCGACGAGGATCGCTTCCTCACGTGGGACGACATCGCGGGTCGCTACGTCGGCCGCGCGGTGCGCACCGCGGCGCGGATCTCGGACGTGCCGAAGGTCCACGTCCTCGGCTACTGCCTCGGCGGCACGCTCGCCGTGTCGTACGCGGCCGCGTTCCCCGAGCAGGTGAAGTCGCTGCTCGCGCTCGCCGCGCCGATCGACTTCGAGCACGCCGGCATCATGTCGACGTGGACCCGCACGCCGACGTTCGACGTGCGCGCGATCATCGACGCGTTCGGCAACGTGCCTTGGCAGCTGATGCAGGCCTCGTTCAACATGCTGCGGCCTACGCTGCGCGCGGCGAAGGCGGTCACCGTGCTCGATCGCGCGTGGGACGACGAGTTCCTCGACGGATTCCTCGCGACCGAGCACTGGGGCCACGACAACGTGTCGTTCCCCGGCGAGTGCTACGCGCGGTACATCGAGGAGCTGTATCGCGGCAACAAGCTGGTCGCGGGCACGTTCACGCTGCTCGGCCGCCCTGCCCGCCTGTCGTCGATCACGTGCCCCGTGCTCGCGATCGCGTTCGCCGACGATCACATCGTGCCCGTGCCGAGTGCGAAGCCGCTGATCGATCTCGCGGGCGGGCGCGACAAGCAGATCCTCGTCGATCGCGGCGGTCACGTCGGCGCCGTGGTGTCGCGCAAGGCGGCGACGAAGCTGTGGCCCGCGATGTCGACGTTCTGGGCGCAGCGCGACTAAGGTTCGCGCTGCTTCACGACGAGGACGGCCGACAGCGCCTGTGTCCCCGGCTCCGGACACGGGACGTTGGTCGCGCGCGCGACGGCCTCGCCGAGGCACGTCGCCTGCGCGGGCGTCAGCGCGCCCGAGATCATCTTGGTCTCGCCGACCGACGCGGCGGCGGTCGCGCCGTCGACGAGGATCGCGAGCTGCGCCTCGATCGCCGGTGCCGTCGGCGCGAGGTCCGTGAAGCACGCCGCGATCGTCCACGGCATCGGCGGCTCCCAGTCGCGCACCGATCGATCGGTCACGATCGGCAGGTAGAGCCCGGTGCCCGCGTCTCGCTTGAGCAGCGGCTGCACATGCGCATCGAGCAGCTTGCCCGCCTTCGTCCTCACGACCGACGCTCCGGGTGGGAGCGTGACCGTCGTCGCGAGGCGTCGCGCGCCGCCGCCGATCGCAGCGTCACCGATCGCCTTGCACGCGCAGCTCGCGACCGGCCCGTTCGCGACGATGCGGTGCGCGTAGCCTTCGCAGCGCGTGGCGCGTCCGCTCGCGTCTGTCTCGAGCAAGAGACCGATCGCGCCGACATCGCCGAGGCACGCCTGCGCGCGCGTCGCGATCACCGCGGGTAGCAGCTCCTCGTCGACGGAGGCGAACGCGGGATCGACCTGCGCGGGTCGAGGCTGCGCACCCGCGGCCTTCGCCGGCGCATCGGGCAGCAGCGGCTGCGGCGACAGCTCCTTCAGGCGCCGCGCGAGCTCCTCGCGCCACGGCTTCGAAGGATCGAACGCCGCCATCCACATCGCCGTGCGCCCTGCATCGCGCGCGGCCGCGTCGAGCCCCTCGGACACCTTGACCATCAGCACGCACTGCGGGAGGCAGGCGACGCTCGCTTCGATGCGCCCCTCGGCCACCAGCTCGTCACGCCAGCGCTCGAGCGCCGCGAGCGTCCACAGCGGGCCACCGCACGCCTTTTGGGTCCGCGCGTCCTGACCGTTGGCGGCGCGTCGCATGATCTCGCGCGTGCGCACCGGATCCTCGACGGCGAGGTTCGTCGTCTTCGCCCACGCCGCGACGATGTTCGCCGCCTCGAGCTGTTCGTCGTCGAACAGGTACAGCCCCTCGACGTCGCGGATCATCAGCGAGATGCGCAGCAGCGGCTCGGGCACCGCGATCGCGCTCTCGCCCGTGATCGACCCCGGGCCCACGACGTAGTCGGGGCTCGACGGTGGCGGCGTCGAGCCGCACGCGCTCGCACAGGCGAGGACGGCGGCGAGCCAGCGCGACATCACCGGATCGTAGCGTAGACTGGCCGCGTTGATCGTCACGCTCGTCCTGGTGTCCGCGTTCCTGCACGCCGCGTGGAACGCGCTGCTGCGCGTCGAGCCCGACAAGGACCGCGGCCTCATCGGGGCGATCACGTTCGCGTCGCTGTTCGCCTGCGTGATCGCCGGCGTGCGCTGGGCGCTCGGCGAGGTGCCGTTCGTGACCACCGAGAGCGTCGTGTACACGCTGCTCGCAGGTGCGTTCGAGGCCGTCTACTTCATGACGCTCGCGCGTGCGCTCGAGCTGGGTCGCCTCGGCGCCGTGTACACGGTCTCGCGCGGTGGCGCGATCCTCGTCGTGTGGCCGCTCTCGATCGTCTGGTTCGCCGAGGTCGCGACCGTGCCGTCGACGCTCGGCTCGCTCACCGTGCTCGCGGGCCTCGCGCTGTCGAGCGTCGGCTCCACGGCGGGCGGCAACCGCGATCACCGCGCCGGCATCATGTGGGCCGCGGCGTGCGCGGCGTCGATCGCGGGATATCACCTCGCGTACAAGGCCGCGCTGCTCGCGGGCGGCAATCCGTCGGCGTCATTTGCCGTCTCGCTGTCGCTGTCGGCGTTGATCAGCATCGTGCGCATCGGGGGCGCCGGACGGCGCACGCTCGCGACGGTGATCCGCACGCGCTGGTCCCGCGTCGCGCTCATGGGCCTCGTGTGCGGCGGCTCGTTCTTGATCCTGATGGAGGCCCTCGCGCGCGGCGGCTCGGGCTACGTGCTCACGCTGCGCAACACGTCGGTGCTGTTCGCGGCGGGGCTCGCGTGGACGATCGGCGAGAGGCCGCGACACTCGGAGATGGTCGGCGCCGCGCTCGTCGCCGCGGGTGCTACGCTGATGTCGCTCTAGCCTGGTGCGCGACGTCGACGAGCGGGAACCGGATCGCGATCCGCGTACCGCGCGGTACCGGCTCCAGCGCGAGCGAGCCCTTGGCGCGAGCGAGGCGCGAGCGCAGGTTCGCGAGCCCGCCCTCGTCGCGATCGAGGACGTTCGGGGGCAAGCCGCGGCCGTCGTCGGTGATCGTGGCCGACAGCGCGTCGTCGGTGGAGGACACGTGGACGGCCAGCGTCCTCGCGCCCGCGTGGCGAACGGCGTTGTGCACGAGCTCGAGCACGGCGCGCAGGAAGTCGATCGAGAGCTCGCCCGGCCGCGTGCGCGCGGGATCGCCGTCGTCGCGGAGCTCGAGCGAGATCGCGTCGCCGCACAGCTCCGCGCTCCGCTGGCGCAGATACGCGACGAGCTCGCTCCACGATCGCGACGGCGTGCGCAGCGCCCACACGATCGCGCGCAGCTCCGACGTGCCGTGACCGAGTCGTTCGACGAGCTCGTCGACCTCGTGGCGAAGGCCGGACTCGGTGCGGAGGCTGCGCAGGCGCCAGTCGAGCGCGGCGAGGTCGGCGCCGAGGCCGTCGTGGATGTCGCGCGCGATGCGCTGGCGCTCCTCGCGCACTCGCACGTCGGCGAGCTCGGCGGCGAGGCGCGCGCGCTCTGCATCGGCGGCGGCGAGACGGCGCGCGACGCTCGCGGCGAGCCAGTGCACGTAGCTACCGAGACCGCCGATCGCGAGCGCAAGCGCGGCGGCGCTGCTGTTGCCGTGGCCGACGAGGAACGCGAGCGCGGTCAGCGCCGGCATCACCGCGAACGCGGCGGTGTTGAACGTCACGCGCGAGCCCGAGGTGCCGACGAGCATCGCGTGGACGAGCCACAGGATCCAGAAGAAGCTGTCCCCGCGGCCAGATGCATACACGAGCGAGAGCACCGCGCCCTGGACGAGCACCGTCTCGGCGCTGTCGAACACGCGGAACGTGCCCGTCCCGCGCGGGTAGCGTGGTGCGATGAACGCGCCCGCGACCATCAGGACGGCGAAGATGCCCATCGCGAGCATGACGTCGATGACGTCGACATGCAGCACGCCGCGCACGGCGGGGATCAGCGGCAGCAGGCAGATGGCGCCCGCGATCACGAGCGAGAGCGCCACGCTGAACCACGAGCGGATCTCGGAGTCGTGTGCCGCCGCTTGCCGCTCCTGGCTCACGTCACGAGACCCAGGCGTACGGCGACCACGGCAGCCTCGGCCTTCGATCCGACGTCGAGCTTGGTGTAGATGCTCTTCACGTAGCTCTGCACGGTGCCGACACCGATGCCGAGTGCATCGGCGCACTGCGCGTACGTCGCCCCGCGCGCGAGGAGCGCGAGGAGCTCGGTCTCGCGATCGGTGAGCGCGGCGCTCGGCTTGTTCGCGTCCTGCCCGAGCATCGTCTCGACGACCAGGCTCGCCACCGCCGGAGACAGCGGCATGCCGCCCGCGATCGCCTCGCGAAGCAGCGGCACGATGCGCTCCGACGGCGTGCTCTTCAACACGTAGCCACGCGCTCCCGCGCGCAGCGCCGCGAGGATCGTCGGCGCGTCGTCGAACACGGTGAACGCGACCGGCGTGCACGCGCCGAGCTGGCGCAACTCCGCGATCACCTCGATGCCCGACACGTCCGGCAGTCCGAGATCGACGAGCGCCGCATCGAACGCCGCTGGGCGCGCGGCTGCCATCGCATCGCGTCCGCGCCCGAGTGCGACGACCTCGACGTTCGCGGCGCGCAGCATCTCTTCAGCCCCGCGACGCACCCACGGTTCGTCCTCGACGATCAGGACGCGCAGACGAGACGACACGCTCCTTGTTACTCCCCACGACCATGGGATGTCCACGCCGAGACGGAACAGCTAGCGTGCTCGATCAACGTGACGAAGACAGTACTAGAAGCAATCGGTGTTTCTCTCATCGCATGGTCGTCGGTTGGGTGTGCTGTGGGGTACGGCGTCGGGCACAAGTCCCGATCGGTCGGGGTCGGAGACCAGGACTCGAACCTGACGTACGAGAACAGCGCGTCGAAGGTGAGCGGCTACTACCACGAGCTCCGCATCATCGACTCGACGGGCCTCCTCCTCGCCGCGCTCGTCAACGCCGGCAAGGCGCAGGCAGCGCGTGACGAAGCGATCGAGAAGGCCAAGTACCAGACGCCGAACCAGGACGGCACGGTCACCGTCGAGGTGCACTACGACCCGATGCCGATCCTGTCCGGCTTGCTGACCGATCTGCGCTTCCGGTTCGGCCTCGGCGACACCGAGCTCTCCCTCCCCGAGGGCTCCATGGCCACCGGAGGCCTCACGTGGTGGGAGGCCGACCTGCGGCCCGAGTTCTATACCTTCCGCCCGATCAAGAGATTGCCGATGGTGTCGTCGCTGTTCCTCGGGATGCTCGCCGGCCAGATCACGAGCCCCGACGGCAACGTCGATCGCGAGCTCGATCTGTTCTCCCTCGATCTCACCGCGGGCGCGTCGACGACGTACATCGTCACGCCGAACCTCGTGGCGACGGGACGCATCTCGGTCGGTTTCATCAGCCCGCTGATCGGCGCGCTCGTCGGCGGCAACGTGTTCCACCCGTCCGCGGAGCTCGAGGTCGGATGGCGTCCATTCTCGACCGAGAAGATCGGCGTGATGATCGGCGGCACCGCCGAGATCGCGCGCGAGTGGGCCCTCACGCGATCGATGACCACGACCCGCGTCGGCCTCGGCGTGACGATCACGTTCGGCATGCAGACACCGAAGGCAGCGCGCAAGACGACGACGACGCCCGACCCCGCGCCCGCGAACACGGCGCTGTCCGGCAACATCTGTCTCGGCGACGCCGCGCCCGCGGACTGCAAGGTCGTCGACACGCTGCCCGACGCGCCGAAGGTGCTCTACATCGCGTGCGCACAGGCGACGGTGAACGCGGCGAACACGTCGGACTTCTCGCAGCAGCCGCAGGTGTGCCGCAAGGCAGGCGCCGGCATCACGAGCTTCCTCGCGTCGAACAGCGCGACGCTCGACGCGACCACCAGGCGCAACCTCCACATCGCGGCCGCGACGATGTTCGACTTCGCCGGCGCGGGCTACGAGGTGACGAGCGGGAAGCTCACCGCCGATCACTGCGCGGCGATCGAGGGCGTCTACAACCACGTGATCGGCGACGACGGAGCCAACCCCGTCTTGCCGACGAAGGTGAAGATCAGCGACGCCGCCGTGAGCCAGTGCCGCGCGCAGTACACGTGCCAGGCCTCGCAGGAGGACGGCATGACGTGCACCAGCAAGACCGCGCCGGCACCGGCCGCGCCCGTCGAGCCGGCACCCGCGCCAACACCCGCCGCGTCGACGACGCCAGCGCCTGCGACGCCATAACGGGCGTGCAATCGCGAGTGACTCGTTTACGATCATCGCGTGCAGATCAAGGTCGGACTCGTCCTGTGCGCGATGGCCTCCACGGTGGCGGCGCAACCCAAGCCGAAGCAAACGCCGCCGCCGGTGAAGCCGGTCGATCCGACGCCCGCGCCGGTGAAGCCCGTGGATCCCGCGCCGCCGCCGAAGCCCCAGAAGCGCGTGCGCGTGAACATGCCGGTGATCGAGGTCCTCGATCCGAGCGGCATGATGACCGCGCCGTTCGTGCGCGCGGCGATCACGAGGGTCGAGCCCGAGCTCCTCAAATGCGCCGAGGCGGCGAAGTGGCAGAGCACCGCGTTCGCGTGGATGGTCACCGACTGGCGCGGCAAGGTGACCAAGCTCGAGCTCGCGGTCGACTCGGCCGGCGTCGAGAAGTGCCTCGCGACGACGCTGAGGACGGTCGTCGTGCAGAACGCTCAGGTGCGCGCGACGGCGTTCGTGAAGCTCACCGTCGGCGTGGCGCCGAGCGACGACCCGATGCACACGCTGCAGTAGTCACTCGCACGGATCGGTCAGAGCGCCGGGCGCGGGGACCGTCGCGACGCCATCGCGCACGTGCGTGAACAGGAAGCACGCGTACTGGTGCTTCACCTCGTCGAGCTGCTGGAAGATGTAGTGCGGATCGACGATGCCGTCGCCCTCGAACTGCACGGCGACGCGCGTGGCGCCGTCGAGGTTGCCCTTGACCGGGTAGGTCGCGAGACCGTCGAGGCCTTCGAGCGCGAGCGCGGGCTGGAGCTCGGGCCACACGACCGTGCCCGCCTGCTGGTTGTGCGAGGCGAGCACCGCGGCGTCGTACACCGACGTCGTGAAGTTCTCGTCGCCCTTCGGGATCGCTTGATAGATGTCGCGCGGGCCGATCGAGGGCAGGCGCCGCGCGTTGATGCGATTCATGTACGCGATCGGCTCCGCGGACTCCCACGCGAGGCCGAGCATCGCGAGCGCCGGGTGCGCGAACACCATCTTCTCGTCGTCGATGCCGAGCGCGGTGCCGAGGATCTGGCGCGCGCCGGGGACGAGCTCGGTCTCGAGGATCATGAAGTTCCAGAAGCCGCCCGCGCCCGTCGGGACGAGCGCGGTCCAACGCGACTCGACGGCGGCGGTCATGTTCGTGTACATGCCGCCCATCGACTGTCCGCCCGCGGCGACCTTGGTCTCGTCGAAGCGGTGCACGCCACCGGTCGCGGTCGCGCCGCATGCGCCGAGCGTGGCCTGCGGGATCTGGAGAGAGGCCATCGCGTCGAGGAGCAAGCGCTGCTCGATCGCGCCCTGCTGGAACGTGTACGGGAACGCGGACAGGTTGTTGATGTTGAGATACGCGTAGTCGTTCGCGCCGAACACGCGCTGCGGGTTGACGGGCATCGCGGACGAAACACCGGCGATGCCGTACTGCGCGACGACGTAGCCGGGGCCCTTGCCGAGCTCCGGCGTGCCTCCCGCCGACGCGACGCGACCGCGATCGATGAGCTGCAGCGAGTCGCCGCCGGAGCCGTGGATCCATTGATAGAGCGGCCAGCCGGCGTCGGGCATCGTGCCCTTCGGGATCGTGATCGAGATCGGGATCTCGACCTCGCCCTGCTTGATCGGCGCGTCGTTCGCGTCGAGGACGAACCGGCCGTCGGTATCGAACGGCGCGGTGCCCTTCTGATACTGCGGCATCACGATCGTGCCGGTGAGCGCGCAGAAGCCCTCGTAGCCGGTGCCGCTGCTCGGGCCGACGAGCATCAGGTTCTCGATCACCGGATGCTCGGCCATCCGCACCGCCTCCGAGCGCGCGCGCAGTCGTGCGACCTCGTCGCCGGTCGTGAACACCGCCGCGACGATCGCGTCGTCCTTGGCGATGCCCGCGCCGTCGAGCGCGGACCACAGCGGTTCGTCGTCGAGCGCCGCGAACGCGGGCGCCGGCGAGAACCCCGGCGCGAACGCCGAGCGGATCACGTAGGCGTAGCGCGTGTTCGCGCGCAGCACGATGCCCGGCCGCGGCGCGAGCGCGACGACGTCGGTCGCGACGTACGGATCCTCGGCGAGCGTCTGCGCGACGATCGGATACCTCGTGCCGAGCTCGGGCGACGTCGGATCGATGTCGATCAGCGTGACCGCCTCGTCGTCGGCGGGGATGACGTCGGTGATCACGCGCGGCGGCACCGGCGCCGTGAAGCGCACGAACGCGACCGGCATCGTCGGCCACCCGCGACGCTCGTTCGCGACGGAGACGAGCGCGGTCAGGATCGGAACGTTGCGCGGGTTCGGAAACCCGTCGAGGTCCGGGCTCTTGTCGGCGCGCAGCCGCTGGTCCGACGGAAACGGCAGGTTCCAGTACGACTCCTTGCCGGCGAGCTCTCCGTCGAGATCGAAGTACGCCGTCTTGCTCGGAGCACCGTCATCGCCGCACGCGCCGACGAGCATCACGAGGACGAGCAGGCGTCGCATACCCCGACTGTAACCTAGCCCGAGACGGTGATGCGCGTGCGCCGGCGCCGCGGCGGCTGCGTCGCGACATCGCGCACGCGGTCGAGGATCGTCGCCGCGAGCTGGCCGTCCTCGGGGATGAACTGGATGCTCTCGGCGAACATCGCGCGGTCGCGCGCGCTCACCTCGCCGACGACGATCATGAGGCCCGGCTCGCTCTCGAGGCCGCGCGCGTACATGCACAGCTCGAGCGCGTTCATGACCCCGCGCAGCTGCGCATCGACGAACACGAGGTCCGGGTGGTCGCGGTTGAGCTTGTGCGCGGCGTCGGTGCCTTCGCTCGCGATCTCGACGTGCGCCGCCGAGTACGCGCGGCGCGCGAGGCTCCACATCCATCGCGCGCGGGCCGTATCGTCGTCGACGATCAGGACGCGCACCGTGCGCGAGTGCGTGCCGTGGCGGTCGATGATCGCGTCGAGCTGCAGCAGCACCTCCGCCGCGCTCGGCGGTCGCTGCACCGGGTGCTTCGCGAGCAGCCACTCGACGAGGTCCGACAGATCCACCGGCAAGTCCGGCCGCAGATCCGCGAGCCGCGGCGGCGGCTGGTGCGCGTGGCCCTTCAGCTCGGCCTGCGGATCACTGTCCGCGAACGGCGGCGTGCCGCGCGCGAGCTCGATCGCGATGCAGCCCATGCCGTACAGATCGATCGCCTCCGCGGCCGTGGGATCCGTCCCCTCGACATCGCCGCGCACCACCTCGGGCGCCCGCAGCTGTCCGAGCGGACCGAACGCGGGCACCTGGCTCAGCGAGAGCCGGCCCATCACCAGCCGATCATCCGCCGTCACGAGCATCGTCGCGCCGCTGATCTCGCCGATCGCGATCCCGCAGTCGTGCGCGCGCGTCACCGCCGCGTACACGGTCCGCAGCTTCGACAGGTAGCTCTCCACCGCGAGCGGCGGGCTCGCCTCGAGGTACTCCTGCAGGAGCGTTCCGTTCACGCGCTCCCCGACGACGAACTCGAGGCCGTCGTGGCGCCCCATCGCGTAGATCGCGACCGAGCTCGGATCCTTGACCAGGGCGCAGCGCCGCGCCTCGAGGATCATCGACGGCACGTCCGGGTCGCGCCACGCGAGCTTGAGCGCGACCAGACGGTCGAGCATCATGTCGCGCGCCTCGAACACGACGCCCGTGTCCGTCCGCGCGACCTCGTCGCGCACGACGTACATCTCTGCGACGACGTCGCCGTGGTTCACCGCCGTCGTCGGGCTGTCGCGGTACCCCGGCGAGAGCTCCATTCCCGTCGACTATCACACACCCATCGTCACGTTTCGAGCAGCCGCCACATGTACCAGGACCCGATCGTCCGATACGGCTTCCACGGTGCCGCCAGCGCGATCATCTTCTTCGCCTCCGGCAACTTTCGTAACCGAAAGTGCTTCTGCATTCCCTTCCGGATGCCCAGGTCCCCGACGGGGAGCACGTCCGGGCGCGCCAGCGTGAACATCAAGAACATGTCCACCGACCACGGGCCGATGCCCCGCACGGGCAACAGCGCCGCCGAGATCTCCGCGTCCGTGAGCCCGGTGAGCTTCGACGGCACGAGCTTCTTCTCGACGACGTGCCGCGCGAGATCCTTGATCGCCGCCGCCTTCGCCCCCGAGAGGCCGACCGCGCGCAGCTGATCGTCGGGCGTCGCGAGGATCTTCGCCGGCGCCGGAAACGCCTTCCTCGGATACAGCGCGACGAACCGCCCCCAGATCGTGTCCGCCGCCTTTCCCGAGAGCTGCTGACTCACGATCGCGCGCGCGAGCGAGTGCACCGGATCGCGGCCCGGCGCGATCGTCGGATGTCCGTGCTTCTCGATCAGCGGTACGAGCTTCTGATCCGCCTTCGTCAGGTGCGCGATCGCCTCGGACCAATCATGAGCGACAACCTCCGGCATGCGCGCGAGCTTGCCACGCCCGCACACCGCCCGGCTTGCACGCGCTTGCTCTCGCCCCGAACTTGCAGCACCGCTGGTATGCGCAATTCGTCCAAGCTCGCAGCCCTCGCGTTCGGAGCCCTGTCCTACGGAGTCTCCGCCATCGGTGCCCTGGTCATGAAGAAGCGCGGCCCGGCGGACGGTCTCTGGTATCGCTCGCTTCCAAAGCCTTCCTACCAGCCACCCTCGTGGATCTTCGGACCCGTGTGGACCGTGCTCTACGGCGCGATCGCCTACTCCGGCTACCGCACCTGGCGCGCACCGAGATCCTCCGAGCGCACGCGTGCTCTCGCGCTGTGGTCCGCGCAGCTCGCGCTCAACGGCGCCTGGACGCCGATCTTCTTCGGCGCCCACAAGCCGCGCATCGCGCTCGTCGACATCGTCGCTCTCGACGCCACCGCGACCGCCTACGCCGCCGCCGCCACCAAGGTCGACAAGCGCGCGGCCGCCGTCGTCGCGCCATACCTCGCGTGGCTCGCCTTCGCGACGACGCTCAACGGCTCGATCGCGTCCAAGACCGCGGGCTAATCGAAGCGATACGCGGTCGCCTTCGCCGCGTCGCGTGCGCCCCACGCCTCGGCGAAGCGCACGAGCGCTGGATACGGCGCGGCGTCGAGCGTCCCGCGAAACGCGAAGTGCTCGATGGTGCAGCCCAGCGCGTGCTCGAACCAGCTCGCCTCGCGCAGCGGCATCTCGCCGATCACCGCGTCGACATTCTCGTCGAGCCAGCGGAGCGCGCCCTCCAGCCCGCGGCGCGCCTTCGCGAACACCACGCTGTTCGCATCGAGCTTGCCGACGATCGTCCCGATGATGATCTGGATCTGCGCGGCCATCGCATGCGCCAGCATCTCGTGCGCGTTGCGTCCGCGGTCGCTCCGCAGGTCCTCGGGCCACACGACGGGCCTGCCCTCCGCGATCACGCGCGCGATGTTCATCGCACCGAACACGCGCCCGCCATCCTCGCGCACGAGCGCCGGCAGCTTGAGCGCCGGATTGCCGCCGTACGCGCCGGCATCCATCGCCGTCATGTCCTTCACGACGACGATCTCGACGGGCACGCCCACCTCGTGCGCGAAGACGAGCGGCACGCGCGTGAACAGCGAGCTCCGCCGACCGACGATCTGCATGCCTCTGCGGTATCACGCGGCGCACGCGCGACGCCCGCACAGACGCGCCGCGCACGCAGCAGCACACCGATCGGCGCACCTCGTACCGGCTCGAGCGTCGCGCTACCGTCGGCCATGTCCTCTCGCACCGCCTCCTGCTCGTGCGGCCAGCTCTCCATCACCGTGCACGGCGACACGCGCGGCGCCGGTGTTTGTCATTGCCTCAACTGCCAGGCTCGCACCGGCAGCGCCTTCGCGTTCCTCGCGGGCTTCGCCGAGCCGTACGAGGTCCACGGTCGCGCGACCGAGTACGTGCACACCGGCGATGCCGGCGCGAAGTTCCGCTTCCGGTTCTGTCCGATCTGCGGCTCGACGGTGTTTCACACCGAGGAGGGGGTCACCGGAGGCGTCTCGGTCGCGGTCGGCTGCTTCCGCGATCCAACGTTCCCCGCACCACAGGACTCCGTCTACGACTGTCGTCGCCACGCATGGGTCACGCTGCCGGCCGGCTGCGTCGCGTACGACAAGGACCCGCCGTAGCGGATTCGATCATCGCGGTTCCGGTGCGCGCGGCTCGGCCGTCCACCCGTCGGGGACGCACATCGCGCGATCCATCCACCCGTTGAACGAGGAGTGCTCGTCTCCGTTCTTGTCCTTGTACGTGTTGACGAGCGTCGCACTGCACGACCAGCCCGTCGGGCACGACGTGTCGACGGGCTCGTCGCGCTGGGCCTCGATCGCCGTCGGGCCGCACGACTTGAGGCACTTCTTGCCCTTGCCGAGGCCGGCGCTGCAGTAGAGACCCTCGGCGCACATCTTGTCGTCTTCGCACTCCTCGCCGATCGGCAGCTGGCTGCGCGCCTTGCACGCTGCGAGCGCGAACACGAGCAGGGCCACCACTCTCATCGAGGGCATCGGCGCCGACGGAAGACGAGCGCGCCCACGAGCGCCGAGAGCGCCAGCGAGCCGCCCGAGCCACCGCCCGTGGAGCAGCAGCCGCCGAGCGTGGGCAGCTCGACGTACTTGCACTGTGCGTCGCACGTGTTGTCGGCGGCGCCGTGATCGCACTCTTCGTCCGAGTCGACGATCGCATCGCCGCAGGTGGGCCTCAGACAGAACGTGCGGCACTCGCTGTCGGGCTCGTCGGAGTTCCCCGCGCCGAGGTCGCAGCCTTCGGTCGGCGTACGAACGCCGTCGCCGCAGACAGAGTTGACGTTGGCGACGATGCAGACGTCGTCGAGCTGCCAGCCGCCGAGGTGCAGACCTTGATCGGCGCTGAGCTCCCAGCCGACCTGCAGCTTGCGCGACGGAGACCAGCCGGAGAGGAGCACGTCGTGGAAGCGCCACTCGCGATCGACGTGGTGCGAGGCAGAGCCGTCGCCGTCGTTCGCGGTGAAGTTCATCCACACCTGCTTGTCGTTGACGGTGATCCGGGCCTGATCGAAGTGCGAGTCCTCGACGGCGAGCCAGCGCCGATATTGCAGGTGCACGTCGGTCCAGCGGCCGACGTCGATCGCCGGCATCTTGATCCAGGTGCGGACGCCCGCCTCGTAGTCACCGCCGAGGTTCTGGCCGAGGAGACGTTGGCCCGAGTACGCGGTGGGCGGATCGCTCGCGCCGCCGCGCTCCTCGCCCCACTCCCATGTCGACGACGCGTCCTCGGAGGCGCCCGTCGTCCAGCCGGTCTGGAACGGGTCCTCGGTCTCGAAGCTCGTGCAGTAGAGCGGGATGGTCTCGCCCTGATAGAGCTCGTAGTACGGATCGGCGAGGTTGTCGGCGAGCGTGAACGTCGAGCCGTCCTTGAACTTGACGCGCGCGCGGTAGAGGACCTTGCCGTCGATCGCGAGAGGGAGCTGCACCCAGAAGTGCCCCGGCGATGTCTGGTGCGCGGTGTCGCTTCCGGCGGCCGGCGTGGGCTGGTTCGAGGGCCGCCAGTCGACGATGACCGACTCGATCTCGTCGGAGTTGCAGCGCGTGGACAGCCCCGTGACATCGACCTTGACGAGCGTCGAGAGTGCGCGGTTGTCGAGAGCCCCGGGAGCGATGACGGCGCCCGCCACCGTGCGGAGCCCGTGCCTGCCGAACGCGGAGCGAATGGCGCACTCGTGGGGCGTGCCGTTATCGAGGTTGCCGTCGTCGTCGTCTTCGACGAGCACCTCGACGAGCGAGCTCGGGATGTTGGTCGCGCGGCGGAGCGTGGCGAGGTAGAGCTTGTTGATGATCGCGTGGCCTTCCGCTTCGCCGTACGTGGCGACGAGATCCTTGCGCAGATCCCACAGCGCGCCCGCGTAGATCTGGCCGGTGTAGTGGATCTCCTTGACGTCCTCGGGCCAGCGGTACTCCATGTCGGGCGGGTCGATCTCGCGCAGCGGGTTGTTGCTGTAGCGGAAGCCACGGCCCATGCCGGAGTCGTTCGTGATGATCGCGGCGAGGAAGTCGGAGGCGCCTTCGGACATCGCGCCGTCGAACTGGCCGACGCCATCGATCACCTGGTGCTGGTGAAGTGCGTGGCCGAACTCGTGGAAGACGACGTCTTGCACGAGGCCGGTGTTCTGGCAGTTCTCCGACGACTGGAGGAAGTTGACGGTCTTGCCGTCCCAGAACGCGTTGCACGCGTTGCCGATGTTGACGTTGGCGACGAGCTGCATGTCGAGCAGCGGCATGTCGGCATCGATCTCGCGCTCGACGAAGTCCTTGACGATGTTGATCGCGACGTAGACGTTGATCTGCGCGTCGTCCTCGGGCGCCGCGGTGGCGTCCCACACGGTGGTGCCGTTCGGCGTGATCGCGAGCGTCGTCACCGCCGAATCGGCCGTCGAGCTGACCTTGTTGACGACGCGAACGAGGTCGCCCTCGACGGCGGTGGTCAGCGTCTCCTGCGTGTCCGGTGACCACGAGACGCCGCCCGACATCGTCGTCGTGACGGCGGCGCCCGCGATCGTCACGTGCGCGCGCGGCGCCGGCCGATCGACGCGCGGGTTGCCCGGATGGCGATCGACGGTCTTGTAGAGGAGCGTGCCCGTCGCGTACGCGTTCATCTGCTTCACGGCGAGCAGCTCGCCCGTCGCGCTGTCCGCGTAGCCGAGGTAGCGACCGTCGACGCCACCGTCGATGGTGACCGGTCGCGCGAGCCGATATCCGAGCACCGCGTCGTCGGCGACGAGCGGCAACACGACCTCGTCACCCGCTTCGCTCACGGGGGCGGCCGGCATCGCGAGCGCGGCGCGGAGCGCGGGCCCGACCTGCGCGGTGAGCTTCGCGCGGGCCATGCGAGCGCGCGGCTTGGGGTACGTGACGTTCGGCAACGCCTCGCTGCCGATCGCGATCACGCGATCGTTCTTGAAGCGAAAGCTGACCTGTCCGCCGACGACGGCGACGCCGCCCGCGCGCTGCACGAAGCCGACGGAGCGCACGCCGTTCGCGAGGTGATTGCTCGCCAGCACGAAGTCGGCGGGTGATGCGCCCGGCGCGAGCAGCGCGAGATGATCCGCGAGCAGCTGCCGCGCGGTCTGTTCGGCGATCTGCGCCGACGCGATCGTTCCGGGCGCCGCGATCCCCGAGCCCCAGATGCGAGACGGCACGCCGGTCGCGCGATCCCACATGGCGTTCCACCGGCCACCCGCGCGCGCCTCGAAGGCGGTCCACGCCGCGGTGACGTGCGGCTGAAACCGGATGCCGACGGAGCTGCGCAGCGGCTTGCCGAGGTTCGCGGTCGGCATCGCGGTGAGGTGCTCGGCAGCGGGACGCACCGCGGACGATGGGCGCGGGACGACGGCGGACGCGGTCGCGGTCAGCGCCACCAAGCTGCCGGCCACCACGGCCGACCGACGAAACGACATGGGGGGATTAGAGCGCATCCGGCGGGCGTGGCGAAGCGTTTACGATCGTCTGCGCTAACCGGATTGCTGGGAATGCGAGTCCTTGCGACCGCACAGCGCCGGGAGTCGCCCAGCCACACGTGAACGCTCGCAAGCTCGCGTAACCGCGATAGAACCGTCTCATGCTGTTCCCGACCACGGTCGTCGGTTCGATGCCACAGCCCGAGTGGCTCATCGATCGGGCCAAGCTCGCCAGCCGCTTTCCGCCTCGAGTTCGCGCCCGCGAGCTGTGGAGGATCCCCGAGCCCTTCCTCGCCGAGGCGCAGGACGACGCGACGATCCTCGCGATCCGCGCGCAGGAAGAGGCGGGCCTCGACATCATCACCGACGGCGAGATCCGGCGCGAGAGCTACTCGAACCGCTTCGCCACCGCGCTCGACGGCGTCGATCTCGATAACCCCGGCACCGCGCTCGATCGCTCGGGCCACCCGAACCCGGTCCCGCGCATCACGGGGCCGATCCGCCGCCGCCACGCCGTCGAGGTCGACGACCTCCGCTTCCTCAAGGCGCACACCACGCGCCGCACGAAGATCACCGTGCCCGGCCCGTTCACGATGGCGCAGCAGGCACAGAACGACTTCTACCCGTCCGACGAGGCGGCCGCGATGGACTACGCCGCCGCGGTCAACGAGGAGATCCGCGATCTGTTCGCCGCCGGCGCGGACATCGTGCAGATCGACGAGCCGTACATGCAAGCGCGGCCCGACAAGGCACGCGCCTTCGGGCTGCGCGTCCTCGAGCGCGCGCTCGATGGAGTCACCGGCACGACCGCCGTGCACATCTGCTTCGGCTACGCCGCGATCATCCACGAGCGCCCGAGCGGCTACTCGTTCCTGCCCGAGCTCGCAGCGTGCAGGTGCACGCAGATCTCCGTCGAGACCGCGCAAAGCAAGCTCGACACCTCCGTCCTCGCGCAGCTCGCATTGAAGCAGATCATGGTCGGCTGCCTCGATCTCAGCGATCCCACCGTCGAGACGCCCGCGATCGTCGTCGAGCGCGTCCGCCGCGCGCTCGCCCACGTCCCCGCGGAGGCGATCATCCTCGCGCCGGACTGCGGCATGAAGTACCTCCCGCGCGACGTCGCCGGCGCGAAGCTGCGCGCGATGGTGGAAGCCGCGCGCATCCTCCGCGCCGAGCACTGATCCGATACTCCGACGACGCCGCGACAACGCGACGATCGACGCGACGTCCGCGCTACGGGAACGCGACGTCGAAGCGCATCGCCACGACCTCGTCGAGAACGAACATCGGATCGAAGCCGCGCAGGCGCTCGCGCCCGATGTAGAAGTGAAGCGTCTCGCCATCGCGGACCACTTCGAGCTCCAGCTGATCGTCGCGCAGGGAGCGCGCGTAGTTGAAGGCCATCTCGTCCGGCGTCTTCACGCCGTTGACCGCCACCACGACATCCCCACGCTCGAGGCCGATCATCGCGGCGACGCTACCCCACGAGCACCCGAGGACGGGTACGCCGTTGAGGCATCGCGCCAAGCGTTCGACATCGCGGTTCTCGAGCGTCATGTAGAGGAAGTCGGCCGTCGGGTAACGGGTATGAGGTTACGTTGGGGTACCTCACCAGCCGTTAACCGACGGTCTATCCACCGAGAACTGCGTCGAGCGCATCGCTGCGAGCGGCGCGCACGGCGGTGCCGAGGGCGAGCTGTCCGCGCGCGCGCACGAGGTTGTGCTCGCGGCGCGAGGCGAAGCGCGTCGGGTCCCAGCCGAAGTACGCATCGGCGAACACGTCGACGCAGAAGCGCGCGGCGAGCTCGAAGCACACCGTCTCGAGGCCGATGACGACCGAGCGCCACTCCGCCTCGGAGATGAGGTCGCCGGCCGTCGCGCGCACGCCGCGCATCGCGGCGCGAAAGATCGCGAGGTCGAACGTCACGGAGCCCGCGTCCTCGCCGCGCGGGTTGCACCACGAGCGCATCGCGTCGCCGAGCTCGAACGCCATCGTGCCGAGGCCGAGCGTGTCGAGATCGAGGAGGCAGTGTCCGGCGAGCGGACGCTCGTGGAAGAGCAGGTTCGAGATCTTGAGATCGCCGTGGCAGTGGCGGCGCGGCGTGTCGGGCAGCGCCGGTAGCGCGCGTGCGCCGTCGAGGATCTCGCGCGCGAGATCGATCCACGCGGCGTCGCCCTCGCCGCTCGCGTGCGTCGCGAGGCGCGCGAGGTGCGCGGCGGTGTCGTGCACGCCTGCGCGCGCGAACGCGTAGTCGTGCGAGAGGTCCGCGACCGCGCGGTGAAAGCGGCCGACGAGCTCGCCCCCCGCTTCGGCCCACGCGAGGTCGGGCACGCGATGCACCGTCGTGCCTTCGACCCAGGTGAGCGCTCGCCACGTCCCGTCGGAGTCGACCCAGCGCGCGTCGTCGAGCGTGCGAATCAGGCGCGGCGTCGGCAGGCCCTTGTCGGCGAGGTGCGAGGTAACCGCGTCGAGGTCTTCATTGACGCGCGCGCCGAACACGGGGTGCAGGCGCTGCACGACGGCGAACGGCTTGCCGCCGAGGGAGACCCGGAACGTCGCGTTGATGAGGCCGCCGGAGAGCGGCTCGATCTCCGCGCCGGTCCACCCGTACGCGGCGCGCACGGCGTCGGGCACCTGCGCGGCGTGGAGGCTCACGGGGTGTTCACGTCGGGCGCGACGTCCGGCATCTCGCCATGTGGGTCTGCGTGATCGTCGTTCTCGACGACGACGGACTTGATATCGAGCAGCTCGACATCGAACACGAGCATCCCCTGTGGCTTGCCGGGCGAGCTCGCATAGGCGAGCTGCTCGGGGATCCAGAACCGAACCTTGTCGCCGACCGACATCACCTGGATGCCGTCGGTCCAGCCGCTCATCACGCCCTGCAGGTTGAACTCGGCGGGCTGGCCTTTGATCAGCGAGGAGTCGATCAGACGTCCCTCGGTCGTCCAGCCCGAGTAGTTCACCTTCACCGTGTCCTTCGCCGTCGGTTTGGGCCCGCCCTTCCCTTTCGCGAGGTAGCGATAGAACACGCCCTTGGGCGTCTTCTGCGCGCTCGCCGGCGGCGCCTCGACATCGGATGGCGTCGGTGGCGGCTGCTTGCCCTTCGCGATCGTCAACAGCTCGACCTCGTACACGAGCAGTCCGTCGGGCATCCCGGCGATCGGCTTGCCCGCCTGCATCATCTCCGACGGCACCCAGAACCGCACGCGCGATCCGGGGAGCATCGACGTCAGCATCGACTCCATCGCCGGCGACTGGCGATACGGCGGCACCGTCGCGGGACGCTTGCGCATCTCCGTCGAGTCGAACATGCGCCCGTCCTTGTCCCACGCCGAGTAGTTGAACGTGACGGTGTCCCACGGACGCGGCCTCTCCTTGCCGGTGCCCGCTTTCACGACCACGTACTCGATCCCGTTCTTGAGCTTCGTGCTCGCACCGACGGGGCCCGCGAGATCGATCGGCACCGGCGGCGCCGACTGGATGTCGACGATCTCGACCTCGTAGACGAGCGTCTCCGGCGGCGAGCCCGGCGGCGGCCCGCCCTTGTACCCGATCTCCGGCGGCAGCCAGAGCATCGCCTTCTCGCCCTTCTTGAGCAGCTGCATCGCCTCGGTGAACCCGACCGCGGTGTTCGCGAGGGGCAGTGGCATCGGCTGGCGACCGCGATTCGAGAAGAACGTCTGACCGTTCGTCTGTCGCCAGCCCGTGTAGATGATCATCACGGTGTCGTTGCGCTTCGGCGCATCGCCCGTGGGTTGTGACGGCAGCTTCTTGTAGACGAGCCCCGACGACGTCTTGATCGCATCGGCCGGCGGATTCTTGATGTCGAGCGGCGGCGCGATCTGCTCGACCTGCGGCGTCGTCGGTGCCGCGACGGGCTCTTCGGGTTTCGGCTTCGGCGTCTCGGTGACCGCCGCATTCGTGATCTTCCGCTCGTCGCTGCGCTGACAGCCGAATGCAGCGACGACGCAGGCGAGTACAACGAGGCGCATCGCGCGCACTCTACTACGTCGCGAACGCTTCGCGAGTCAGGTTCCGGATCCCGCTCGTCTCGACGAGGACGTTGTCCTCGATGCGAATCCCACCGAACTGGCGCAGGTCGGCGATCGCGGACCAATCGAGGAGCTCGCGGCGGTCGTCGGCCTGGAGAGGACCGAGCAGTCCATCGATGATGTAGATACCCGGTTCGATCGTGAACACCTGACCGGGCTCGATCACCGATGTATTCCGCAGGAACTTGTTCTCGGGGCGCGGCGGCCGCGGCTTCATGCCGGCGTCGTGCACCGTGATGCCGAGCGAGTGCCCGAGCCCGTGCGGGAACAGCGCGCGCGTGATGCCGCGGTCGACGAGCTCGTCGGCGCCGCCGCGGCCGATGCCCGTCTCGCGCAGCGCGTTCGCGAGCATCCGGTGCGCCTCGTCGTGGAGATCCTCGTACGACAGATGCGGGCGGACCGCGCGGCAGATCTGCTGCTGCAGCGCCTCCATGTGCTTCAGCAGCTCGCCGAACCGCCGCGCCGCGGTGCCCTTGCCGCGAACATAGGTGCGCGTGATGTCGCTGCCGTAGCCGAGCACCTTCGCGCCCGCGTCGATCAGAAACGACGTCTCGGCGTCGACGCGGACCCGCTCGTACGCGACGTAGTGCAACACCGCCGCGTGCTCGCCGAGCGCGACGATGTTCTTGTACGGCGCTGCCGCGTCGTCCTGCTCCGATGCCTGGAGATACGCGAGGTGCAGCTCGAGCTCCGACGGCGTTCCCGACTGGAACACCGACGCGACGTGCTTGTGGCCCTTCGCCGCGCGCTGACTCGCGACGACGAGGCACTCGATCTCGTACGCCGTCTTCTTCGTGCGGAGCAGGTCGAGCGCGGCGATCAGCGTGGGCGGATTGACCGACCCCGGTGGCGACGTTCCCTGATCGCGCGTGATGACCGCGACGCGCCCGCCGGGCAGTGCATCCCCCGCGAGGCCGGGCTTGACCTCGACGAGATCGAACGCCGACCAGAAGTGATCGCTCTCGGGCAGCGACGGCGTCTCCCAGAAGTCATCGGTGACCGTACGCACGAGCATCGGCTTGGTCGCCGGTCGCACCACCACGAACGCGTCGGCCTCGACGAGCGGGCACCAGTGCGAGAACGCGGGTGTCGGCGACAGCGGCCAGTGCTGATCGTCGAAGCGGTTCTTCAGGTGCGCGCCGCCGCTACACAGGACGATCGCGTCGAAGCCGTGCGCGGCCATCGCCGCTTCGTAGCCCTTCTGAAGATGTGCGATGTGTGCGGGATAGCTGGATGCAAAGCTCACTTGGGCACCGTGGGAGCAGAGGCAAACTGAGTCACCGGCGTCCGTTCGATCGAGAACGTGCGACCCTCGACGAGATCACCGACGACGAGCCGCACGTTGGGAGTCACGTGCGGTCCACGCTTGGTGGGAATCGTGAACCGTCGCGCGACGCTGCGAACCGCATCGGCATCGGCGCCCTTGAACCCGCTGATCGTCTGGTCGCCCGAGAAGCTCGCGGCCGCGGCGGCGAGCGCCTGCTTCTGCTGCGCGCCGACGTTGCCGTACGCGACGAGCACCGGCCCGGTCAGCGCGGGGAGCGCGACGACGACCTTGCTGCCACCGGGCAACGTCACGCCGGCGGGGACGACGGCCGCGTCCGCTTTGCCGAGACCGAGCGCGGCGAGCGCGGACGCCGTATCGGGCGCCGCTTCGATCTTCCCGAAGTAGCCCTTCCCGACATCGCCGCCGAACAACACGTTGATCACGAAGTCGGTCTCGCGACCGCCGAGGCTCGGGACGAGCACGCGCTTGCCCTCGAGCGCGGCGAACGAGTCCGCGCCGCGCGCGACGAGCTGCCATGCCGGCGAGGTGTCGCCGTTGCGCACCGCTGCCGCGAGCACCGTGTAGTTGCCGCCCGCGACCGCGAGGTACGAGGCGTCGACGACGGCGACCGTGATGTCGCCCTTCTTTACCGCGCTCGAGTAGTCGCCGGCGCGCGCGTAGTTGCGCCCCGAGCCGCTGCCCTTGAGCGCCTTGCCGAGGTGATCGCCGAGCTTGTTCGCGAGCTCGACGCGCGCCGCCGTCGACGGGAACGGCGCGCTCGGCGCGAACAGGCCGACGGTGACGTTCTCCGCGTGCGCACTCGCGCTCGCGAGCAGGATCGCGGCGGTCAGCAACAGCTTCACTTGTCGCCTCCCGCGCCGTAGATGCGCTCCTTCGACTCGATCCAGTCGTTGAGCGGCGCATAGCGCACGTTCGCTCGCTTCGCGCGGCGCCACGCGTCGAGCGCCTTCTGCGGATCGCCCTTGCGCTCGTACGCGATGCCGATGTTGATGAGCGCCTCGGGAATCCGTCCCGACAGCCGCTCGAGCTGCGCGATCGCTTGATCGTACTGCCCGTCGGCGATGTCGAGCACCGCGAGGTTGTGCGCGAGCTCGTCGGTGCCGACGCGCGAATTCGCGTTGCGCGCCGAGCTCAGGTACTTGCGCGCCTGCGCCGTCGACCCGCCGCGATACGCATCCTGCGCCGCCTCGAGCGCGACGACGCGGATCGCCGTGTTGAGTAGCACGCCGGCCGGTCCGCTCGACTTGCCCGCCATCGCGGTCAGGCGATCGAGCGCCTTGCCCGCGCGCCTCGCGTTGCGCCCCTCGGTGAACGCGATCAGGATCGGCGCGGCCTGCGTGTCGGCGGGCGGCGGGAACGGACAGCTCTGCCCGCTCACCGCCTTGAGCGCCGACAGCGCCGGCTTCGCGTCCCCGACGACGACCGCCGCGAGCGCGAGATCGCACTTCGTCGACAGCTGCGGATCCGCGGCCGCGGATGCCCTGAGCAGCTCGACCGCCTTGCTTCCGTTGCCCGCGCGCAGCGCGACGAGACCGGCCGCGTGACGCGCGACCGCGAGCGCCTGCTTGTGGCGCGCGGCGAGCGGCCCCTTCGCCGACGAAGCGACCTTCTCGAGCGCCGCCACCGCGAGGTTCGGATCACCACCCGCGAGCTCGGTCGCCGTCCAGTCGAGCGCGATCTCGACGGCGATCGCACCATCGCGCTCGAGCCCCGCGGCTCGCTCGTACAGTGCGCGCGCTCCGGCGAGGTCGTTGGCGCCTGCATGCGCGCGAGCGGCGAGCAGCACCGTGATCGCGTTCGCCTCCGCCTTGACGGCCTTGTCGAGCACCGCCATCGCCTCCGCGGGCTTTCCGAGCGCCAACCGCGCGATGCCGAGGTTGCGCCACACGAGCGGCGAGCCCTCGACGGCGTCCGCGCGCGCGAGCAGCTGCTCGGCGGCCGCGGCGTCGTTGGCCTGAAGCTTCGCGACGGCGACGACCGCGAGCGCGTCGACGAGCAGCTTGCGCGAGCGCGCGCTCGTCGCGATCGCTTCGGCGTCCGACAGCGTCTTGATCGCGGCCTCCGCCTGTCCGCTCGACAGCTGCGCTGCGCCGGCGACCGTGCGCACGTTCGCGTCGTTGGGGATCTCGGGCAGCACCGGCACGAGCCGCTCCGCCGCGGTCTTCGCGTCGTTGCTCGCGAGCAGCGCCTCGCCCAGCTCGCTCCACCAATCGGGATCGATGCCGGGCGCCGCCGGTGCGCCAAGCTTCTCGAGTGCGAGGAGCGCGGCCTTCGGCTCGTTCGCCCGGCGCAGCACGTGAGCGAACCGCACCGTCCACCGGCGCCGCGTCGGCTCGAGCTCGCGCGCTCTCTCGAGCTCCTTGCGCGCCTCGGCGAGGTTGCCGCGCGTCGCCTGCGCTTCACCGACGAGCGCGTGCCCCGCGGCGGTTCCCTGCGGCGCCTTGTCGAGGTAGCGACGCCCGAGCGCGAGCGCGCCGTTCGTGTCGCCGAGCGCGAGCGCGCACTGTCCGTCGACGAGCCACACCTCGGGGAACGTGGCCGCGACGGGCTCGAGCTCCTTGAGCAGCCCGCGCGCCTTCTTGCAGTCGATCGCCGCCGTCGCCCACGCGACGCCGATGCGCGCGCGCAGATCGTCCTTGCGCTCGTCGGCGGAGGCGCGGAACAGGACGAGCGCCTTCTCGGGCTGGCGATACCGCAGGTAGCTGTCGGCGAGGTCGACCTTGTGGCGCGCGTCCTCCCCCTTCAGCTCGCTCGGCCGCGACTGGAAGTACGCCTCGAACGCGGTGATCGCGTCGGGCCACTTCCCCGTCGTGTGGAAGTGATGGCCGAGCAACAGCTGCGCGTCGTAGCGCCGCGGATTCTTCTGCGTGACGCCCTCGAGGATCGGCACGCCCGCCGCGGTGTCGCCCGACAGCACGAGCTGCGAGCCGAGCGCCGTGAGCACCTCTTCATCGTTCGGCGACAGCGCCTGCGCGCGCCGCATCAGCGCGATGCCGAGCTTGTACTCCTTCTTCGCCGCGTGGACCGCCGAGCGCAGCACGTAGGCCTCGACGCGGCGCGGGTTGAGCGCGATCGCTTGATCGAGCGCCGACGCCGCGTCGTCGAGCTTTCCGCGCTTGAGCGCCGTGCGCCCCTCGGCCACGAGCGCCGCGCTCTCGTCCTCGCCCTGGTTCGGGCGCTGCGCGAGCACCGGTGTCGCGACGATCATCGTCGCCGCGAGGAGCGCGTATCGAAGCGTGGTCTTCATCAGTACGTGTAGCCAACCTTCACGTAGAGCTCGAGGCCCTCGCCGGGGATGCGCGGCACCACCGTCGTGATCGTCGGGTCCATCTCGTCGGGGTGCAAGTCGTAGTCGCCGGGTGCGGGCATGAGGTCGCGCTTGTCGAGCAAGTTGCGTGCACCGATCGTGACATCGAAGTTGCGGATGTCGGGGACATAAACCGCGGCGTTGAGCCCGAGCCAGCCGGGGCTCTTGACCGTCGGATCGCGCGTGGCGCGCTCGCCGAGGTACTGCGCCTCCGCCGACACGTGCGCGTATCCGCCGAGCTTGGGCGTCGAGACGCCGCCCGTCGCGGTGATCGCCGGCGCGTTCGGGACGTCGCCGAACTCGATCGGATCGCCTTCCTCGCCAAAGCCCACGTCCGCATAGGTGAGGCCGCCGAACGCGTACCAGCCAGCGCTGTTGCGGTACGTGAGCTCCGCCTCGACGCCGCGCGTGACGTAGTTGCCGACGTTCTGGAACTGCAGGAGGGCGGCGTTATCCGGATCCTCGCGCTGCTCGATGACGGCGTCCGTCGTCCAGTAGAAGCCCGAGAGCCGCGTCGACAGTCCGGCGACCGGACGCGCCCACAGCACCGCCTCGAAGCTGCGGATCGACTCGCTCTTGATGTTCGGGTTCGCGGAGAAGTCGACGCCGTCCTGGAAGAAGCCCTCGAACGCGCTCGGGTTGCGAAAGCCCTCGGCGTAGAGGAGCTTCAGGCCGAGCTTCTCTTCCTTCGCGAAAAAGAGCGCGCCGCGCGGCGACACGCGCTGATCGATCACCGAGTTGCGATCGTAGCGAACGCCCGCCGTGAAGCCGAGCCACTTCGTCGGCGCACCGTCGAGCTCGGCGTACGTTCCGATCACGTTGAAGTCGAGTGGCACCACGGCGCCGTTCGCCTCGTCGCCGACGGTGTACGAGCGACTCTCGGTCCGGTTGTAGTTCGCCTCCGCACCGAGCGTCGCGCCGAGCCGGTTCTCGTCGACGAGCTCGTAGCGGCCGCGCACCTCGCCGCCGACGGTGAACGCGTCACCGTAGTCGACGAACTGATCGTCGGCGGCGTAGTTGATCTCGTCGAAGAATCGATACGCTCCGCCGTACAGGCGCACCGACCCGACGAGCCGCTTGTTCAGCTCGCGCGTGTGGCCGCCCTCGAGGAGGACCTGCGTGTTGTAGAGCGCGTAGGCGGGATCGAGCCCGGGATCGGAGTCGTAGGGACCGAACGGATTGTCGCGGCGCGCGCGATACGCGCGGAGCTGGGCGAACGATCCCTCGTAGGTGCCGACGAGCGCCGCGATCAGCGTGCGGCCGCCGTCGGCGTCGAGCCCGTCGCCGATCTCGGGGACCGACGTCGTGTCGCCGAAGCGCTCGTTGAACATCACGGAGCCGCGGATCTGCTTGTTCACCGAGCCCGCGGCGAAGCCGGCGGTGGTGACGGCACCGAACACGGAGTTGACGCCGAGCCGCCCCCACGCGCGCTGCCCCTCGGCGACGCCGCGCGTGACGATGTTCAGGATCGCGAAGAACGCGTTCGTTCCGTAGACGGCGCCGACCGGGCCGCGAATGACCTCGATGCGCGCGATGTCGTCGATCGAGACGAAGCCGTCGATGCCGACGCCGGCGAAGGCGCCCCACGCCTCGTTGATGGTCGCGCCGTCGACGAGCACGAGGATGCGGCTGTTGAACCCGCCCTCGATCTGGACGCCGCGCACGCCGACCTGCGTCGTCAGGCGATTGTCCTGCGTGAAGATGCCGGCGACGCCCGCGATCGCCTCCGCGACCGTGCGGTAGCCGAAGCGACGGATGCGATCGGCGGTGATGACGGTGACGGCCGACGCCACGTTGCCGAGCGTCTGCTCGCGCTTCGCGGCACCGACGACCACGTCCTCGTCGGCGGCGGCCGCGGCGAGCACCGTCGCCGAGCTCGACGGCGCCTCCGACGCGGGCGGCAACGGCGGCAGATCGGCGACGTCGACCGCGGCGTTCTGCGCCGAGGCAATCGCGGGGACGAGGAAGGCTGCGACGACGGGCCAGCTCGGTTTCACGCGGCTCCCTGGCGTGCGGATGCGCGACCCGAGCTGCGATCGCTCGTCGGGTCGAACTGACACAGGACGAACGTGATGTCGTCCTCAGCCGCGAGGCCCTCGCTGAATCCGTCGAGCGTGGTCACGAGCCGGTCGCGAAGCTGCAAGAGCGACGCGCCGTCGCGAAGCGCCTGCCCGGTGAGCGTGTTGCGGAGCCTGCGATCGCCGAACAGCTTGCCGGTCTTGTTCGCGCGCTCGACGACGCCGTCGGTGAAGCACACGAACAGGTCGCCCGGCCGAAGCTGCAAGGAGCCGCGGCGAATCTCGATCTGGATGTTGCGATCGCCGAGCGGGTTGCCGCTCGCCGCGATGATGCTCGCATCCTCGAGCACGCGATCCTGGCCGAGCTTGATCACGTACGGGAAGTTCTGCCCCGCGTTCGCGTAGTGGAGGATGCCGTTGACGGAGTCGAACACGGCGGCGAACGCGGTCATGAGCACGTTGTGATCGCCGACCTGCTTGATCGCCGAGTCGATCGCGCGCAGCACCTGCTCGGGCGTGAGCAGTCGCTCGTCGATGCCAGAGAGCGCCTCGACGGCACCGCGCGCGGTCGCCGCGATCATCGCCGAGTGGATGCCGTGTCCCGTCGCGTCACCCACGACGAGCAGCATCTTGCCGTTCGACAGCTTGCGGTACGTCCACCAGTCGCCGCCGCAGCTCGACGCGGGCTGGCAGTAGCCGACGACCTTCAGGTGGCCGTGCTGATCGAGCGCGTGCGGCGGCAGCATCGCTTGCTGCACCTGGCGCGCGAGCTCGAGCTCCTTCTCCATCGACGCCTTGTGCCGCTGCTCGACGAGCAATCGCCGGATCTCGCCGGCCATCAGGTTGAACGTTCGCGCGAGGACGCCGAGCTCGTCGCCACGCTTCTCGTCGACGCGGCTGCCGAGATCGCCCTCGGCGATGCGCCCCGCTTGCACGGTGAGCGCCTTGATCGGCTTGGCGAGGGCCACGCCGTACAGCGCGGCGAGCACGATGCCGATCGCGAGCACGGCGAGCGACACCATCAGCATCTTGTTGCGCGCCTTCGCGGCCCGCGCCTCGGACTCCGACAGCGACGTCTGGAGCTCCTTCTCGAGGCCCTCCGTCGACACGCCCATGCGCAGCGTTCCGAGCGCGCTGGCACCGAGCTTGACCGGCACGCCGTAGACCCACTCCGTCTGCGTGCCCGCCTTCGCGTGCGCGATGTCGCCGTTCTTGATGCCGTCCTGGAGGGTCCGATCGAGCTCCTTCAGGCGCGCTTCTGCGGGAGCGGCGCCGGACTTGCCGACGACCGTCTGCGAGGCGTCGGTGACGACCAGCCACTGGATGCGGTTGTCGCCGCTCTTCTTGTCCTCCGCGATCGCCGCGTCGAGCAGCGGAGCGATGTCCTGGTACGCGCTGTTCGCGAGCGGGGTCGCCACGGCCGAGGCGACCGACTGCACCACGAGCTCCGATTCGCGGACGATCGAGTGCTCTCCGGTCTGTCGCCGGTTCGTGAGCTGCGTTTCGGTCAGCTCCGCGAGTGATCGCTGGCCAAACCACGTGGCGGTCCCCACCGCGATCGCGACCACGATCGAGGTGACGGCGACCAGCTTGACCGAGATCGGAAGCCCTGCGCGGCCTTGACGCGACGCACCCACGGCTTGCCCAGCGTACTACAACACCTCGCTACCGCGAATACGACCGCCCCATCATCGCCGCACGAGAAACGGCCACCTCGAACAGCGTCTCCAGCGGCCTGGCGACGTGGTCGCCCTCGCAGAGCCGCAGCGCGCGGGCGATCGCCTCGATCGTGGACACGTGGCCGGGCTCGGGTGACTCCCGCAGGCGGGCCGCGGGCATCGGGGCCTCCGGCAACCGCAGGATCGGCAGCCCTCGCAAGGCCCCGAGCTTTCGGTACATCCGACGCGCCTGGGACCAGCTCGCATCGAGGAACACGAGCTGTTTCGGGGGTGGCGTGGGCACCGTGCTCGTGGGCTCCCCCGCCGGGTAGACGAGCCACGCCCCTTCGAACGACGGCATCACGGCCGGACCGAGCTGCCCGCCGTGGTCGATGATCTCGCTGTTCGGCAGCGCGAAGCTCGCGAGCCGCGCGGTGTTGGACGACCGGTGGCGCTCGAGGTGATGGCGGATGATCACGACGCGCGTCGTCGTCTCGACGATCGGGATCGACGCGCACAGACACGCGCGCTGCTGGAACAAGCAGCGCGGGCAGCGTTCGTGACCGGGGTCCACGACGCTATCTACAACATCTGAAGCCGACGTTCGGGAAGAAGAAGTCGTCGTCGGCGAGCGTGAAGTTCAGCTGGCAGGTCAGACCCGTGACGACGTTGTTCGACGATCCGCCGCGGATCGGGTTCTGTCCCCCCGTGCGCTCTGCCGTCCACTCCTTGACGTTGCCGCTCATGTCGAACGCGTCGTTGGCGCCGGTCTGGTTCGCGAAGCACATCGGCATCGAGCCCGTCGGGAGGATGCCGTCCTGGTCGCCGGCGGCGACGGCGTCGGTATCCAGCTCGTCGCCGTTGCAGATCTGTGGCTGCGCCGTGCGCGGGGTGTTCTGGTAGGCCCAGATGTTGTCGAAGGTCGGCGTCGTGGTGTGGCGTGCGACCGCGATCGTGTCGACGATCGCGCCGTCCTCGCGCGTGTAGATGCTGAACGTGTGCAGGCCACCACCGGCCGCCGCGGTGAACTGCGGGGACATGACCCACTCCCAGCGATCGACGCCGGTCGTGACCATGTTCGCGGCGTTCGCGGCGCCGGCGGTGCCACCCGCGTTCATGCCGACCCAGATCGAGTCACTCGCGATGTTGTTGAGGCCGATCGTGATCGTCATCGCGGCGGTGCCGGTGACCTCGTCGTCGCCGGCGCCGCTGTCGCCGAACGCCGAAGGATCCACCGACGCGCCGCTCGCCACGAGGGCCGCGGCCAGCGAGAGATCCGCCGGCAGCGTTCCGGCCGCTTCCCACGCTTCGGTGAACCCGGTCGGGGCCGACGTGTTCATCGTGAACACGTTGTTCAGGCGCCAGCCGCCGATCGCGAGCGCGATCGAGTTGCCCGCGACCGGCCCGGCCGCGGGTGCATTCGGAGGCGTGTCGTCAGTGTTCGACGACACGGAGGCAGAAAGCAGCTGCGCGAGGTTGTACCGGCCCGCGCGCAGGACAAAGATGCCGCTCAAGCTGCTCGTCGCGTCGGGCGACACGTACGCCTGATAGGTCTGCGCACCGGCGACCGTCGCCACGCGATACGCGACGCTGAGGCGACCGTCGGAGTTGCCGTTGTCGAGCGCCTGCGTGCGGATCTCGGTGAAGCCGCTCTGGATGTTGTGCGTCGGCGGACCGTTGCCGATGCGCGACCAGGACACGACGATGACGAGGTCGCCGACCTGTGTCGACGCGTCGGAGACCGGCGCGAGCGTCGCGGTCGGCGCCGTCCCAACTCCCGCGACGCTCGTCAGGTTCGGAGAGCGCATGCGCACGAAGACGCGGTAGTTCTGTCCGCCGGTGAGTGAGAGGCGGTAGTCGAGCCGCGACGAGTTGGCGAGCGCGTTGCCCGCGTTGCTCTCGCCAAAGCCGAGATCGGGGACCTGCATCGCGGTCACGCCGTTGAGGTTCGCCGGGGCGATGCGCGTCCACGCGCGCGTCGCGCCGCCGATCGTCGTGTTCGCGAACGCGTCTTCCGCCTCGATGAACGTGAAGTCCGTGACCGCGGTCGTGGCCGGGCCGGGGACGCCGTTCGCCGGATAGGTCGTCTGCGCTTCGCACATCGTCTGCCACTCGGCCTCGGTGCACAGACGCGCGCCGACCGACGCGCACACCGCCGCCGCCTCGGGCTGCGTGATGTTCGCCCACGGCTGCGCTCCGGCTCGCGAGCACGCATGCGTCTGCACGTTGCCGCCGAGCGTCGCCGTCGCGTCGGGGCGCGACGCCTCGTACTTCATGATCTGCACGGCCGGCGAGACGCCGGGGATCGTCACCCAGTTCTGTCCGGGGAGGTTGCCGGTGTTCGCGCCTTCATCGATCTGGTTGTTGCAGTTGTTGTCGCGCCCATCGCACGTCTCCGCCGTCATGCCGGGGCCCATCGTCGTGAAGTTGCAGACGGCCGGTCCCGTGCGGTTGGCCGTGTTGCACACGAACGTGCCCGAGTTGCGGCAGTCGCCCGCGAGGCCGTTGTCGCACGCCTGCGTCAGGTTGGCCTGGCCTTCGTCGATGCGTCCGTCGCAGTCGTTGTCTGCCTGCGTGCCGGCGACGATGTCGCTGTCACAGAGCGTCTCCGAAATGATCTGCGTGTGGGCCGCGTCGCTCGTCTGGACGTTGGGGTTGTTGTAGTGGCAGCGCCAGCCGAGGCCGGCGTCGCACGAGAGCACCGTCTGCGTGGCGCACGCGCCATCCGCGTCGCACAGGCCGACGGGCGCGACGAGATCGGGGTCCATCGCGTCGACGAGACCATCGCAGTCGTCGTCGATGCCGTTGCACACCTCGTTGCCGAGGAACGGATGACCGCAGTCGAACTCGCAGCCGTTCGCGGGGTTGTTGTCGTTGTTGAAGAAGTTCGGCGCGCACGCGACGACGGTGCACATACCGCCGGCGCAGCCCTCGAACGCGTTCGGGAGGTTGCACACCGCGCCGCACGCACCGCAGTTCTGCGGATCGGTCATCGTGTCGTAGCCGTTGTGATCGAGTCCGTCGCAGTCGGAGTCGTGCGCGGGGTTTCCGCCCATCGGCGGATCGCACTGCTCGAACACCGGGAACACCGCGCCGACGCACGTCGTGACGCCGCCGAGGCACTGCCGCATGCCGAGGTTGCAGTCGCCGGTGTCGCCCTGCGTGGGGCCATCGACGCCCGGCACGCACGCGCCGAGCACCAGGTTCTCGTCGAAGCTACCGTCGCAGTCGTCGTCGCGGTTGTTGCAGGTCTCGCCGCCCGGCGCGGGACCGACGGCGCCCACGCACTGGATCGAGCCGCTGATGCAGCGGTTCACGCCGGCGACGCACTCGCCCGTGTTGGTGCCGCACACCGCACCGCCACCCGGATCACCTTCGTCGGTGAGCCCGTTGCAGTCGTTATCCTTGAGGTCGCAGACCTCGGGCATCGGCGGCTTGGTGCACGTGACCACGCCGTTCGTGCACTGCTTGACGCCGCCGTTGCACTCGCCCATCTGGTTATCGCAGAGGTCGCCGATCGTCGGCAGCTGCCCCTCGTCGGTGTTGCCGTCGCAATCGTTGTCGTCGCCGTCGCAGACCTCGGGGCCGGTGTTGGTGCACCCGCCGTCGCCGTTGCCGTCGTCGGGGCCACCGTCGCCGATGTCGCCGTCGTCGGTGCCACCGTCGCCATCGCCCGCGTCACCGCGCGCGCAGTTCAAGCAGTAGTCGTTGACGCCGCACGAGAGGTTCACCGTCGCCGCGGCGCCGAGCGCTGCGAGGAGCGCGAGCTTGGTCAAGAGCGCCTTCACAGGGCACCTCCTTCGCGCCGCTCGCGCCTTCTTCGCCCGAGCAGCCACACGAGGCCGAGGCCGAGGAGCAGCGAGCTCTCGCCGCCGCTCGTGCTGCAGCCGCCGCCACCACCGGTGGTCACGTGCTGCTCGATGCCGGCGTCGGGCAGGAAGTCATTCTTGTCGAAGCACGTGCCGCCCTTGCAGACCTCGCCTTCGGCGCACGTGATGTCGAAGATCGCGCACGGGTCGTCCTCGCACTGACCGCCGTTGTTCGGGTTGCACCACTGGCCCTGCGGGCAGACGACGAAGCCGCACTGATCGTTCACGCACTGGCCGGAGGCGTCGTCGCACGCTTGACCGAACGGACACGCTTGCTCGCACGGATCCTCTTCGCACTGGCCGAGCCGGCAGCGCTGTCCGTCGGGACAATCCACCGCGGCGCAGCTGCCGTAGCACTGGCCCGCGTTGCAGTACTCGCCCGCGGGGCAGGTGACGCCGTTGCAGGGGTTACCGACGCACGTGCCGTTGATGCAGCTCTCGTTGTCGGCGCAGCGCTCGGGGAACGTCGTGCAGTCGTCGGGACGGCACTCGCCGGTCGGCTTGTAGCAGATCAGCGGCGACGGACACGTGATCACCGTCGGGTCGCACGCCGAGAGGCAGACGAACGCGGCCGGGTTGTTCGGGTTCGGCTTGCAGACCTGCTTGTCCGTCGGGTCGTTCGGGTTCTGCGGGCACGTCACGCCGAAGCACGGATCCGCGACGCAGAAGTTGTTGAGGCAGATCTTGCCCATCGGACACGGGAACTCGCCCGGGCTGCACGCGAACGCGCACTGGCAGTTCGTGCACGTGGCGCCGGCGCCGCACAGCGAGCCCTCGTCGGTCATGCCGTCGCAGTCGTCGTCGGCACAGTTGCAGCTCTCCTGCGCGACCGGATCGCCCATGCACACGACGGAGCCGTTCTGGCAGGACTCGTGCGCGTTGCACTGACCGCCCGCGGTGCACGGGCAGTCATCGGCGTTGCCGGGGATGTTGTCGGCGCCGTCGGGATCGGTGCACTCCCAGGCCTCGTCGACCATCATGTCGCAGTCCTCGTCGACGCCGTTGCACGTGTCGTCGACGCCCGCCTGCTGCGTGCAGGTCTGCACGCCGTTGACGCAGAGGAGCTGACCGCCGCAGCTGTTGATCGAGCAGTCCGCCGGCTGGCACGTGCCCATGTTCGGCATGCCGCTCGGGTTGTCACAGTCCGGCGTGATCGACGGACAGTTCGCGTCGTTCGTGCACGTCACCGGCGGTGTCTCGTCGATGCGACCGTCGCAGTCGTCGTCGAGGTTGTTGCAGATCTCGATGCCCGGCTCGACCTCGCCGGTGCACGCCGAGTACACGCCGCCGCCGTTGAGCGGGCAGTTTCGCGAGCCGGGGTTGCACACGCACGCGGCGCCGAGCGCGGCGCAGCCGGAGCCCGGCTTTGCCTTCGGGTTGTTCTGCGGGTTGAAGGTCGGCGTGAACGTGTCGCATCGCTTTCCGGCGCGCGATCCACCGACGCACGTGCGCTCGTCCGGCGCGATGCCGCCGGTGCAGGTGCCGCCCGGGCAGAACATGTTCGAGCACGCTTCCTGGAAGCCGTCGGCGTTGCCGTCGCAGTTGTTGTCGAGGCCGTCGCAGATCTCGGGGTTCGACGGCGGCGCGGTGCACGCGCCGAGGCAGCAGTTGCCCGTGGTGCACGTCGGCGACGGATCGCAGCCCGCGCTCGGTGCGCACGGGCGGACGCCGGTACACGTGCCGGTGCCGCACGGAACATCGGTGCCTTCGTCGGTCGCGCCGTCGCAGTCGTTGTTGATGCCGTCGCAGATCTCGGTCGTCGGGACGCACGTACAACCGGTGACGCCTTCGTCGATGAGGCCGTCGCAGTCGTCGTCGATGTTGTTGCAGCCCGTCGGGACCTCGCTCGGCGCGGCCGTCGGAACGCACGACAGCGACGGGCCGACGGTCTGGCACGTGCCGGGCACGGTCGCGCTCGACGCGTTGACGACGGAGCACGACTGCCCTGCGGTGCGACCGACGCACGCGGCGAAGCCTGCGTTGCACTCGGTGTTCGTTCCGTCGGCGCGGCACACCGGCGTGCCGTTGACGCGGCACTTGCCGAGCTTGCCGTTGCTGCACGTGCCGGTCTTGTTGAAGCCTTCGTCGACGGTGATGTCGCAATCGTCGTCGAGGTTGTTGCACGTCTCGGTGCGGATCGCGTCGTCGAGGATCTGCGAGATCGCGAGCTGGAGGCCCGCCTCGTCGGACGCGTAGTAGCCCTCGTCGATGCCGCTGACGTCGGGCTTGCCACCCGCGTGCGCGATGCTCTCGATCTGCCCGTCGCCTTCCGCGATGCCAAAGCCGATCGGCACCGTCTCGACGCGATAGCGGCGACCGTCGACGTCGGTCTGGAGCAACGACGAAGCGCCGTTCGCCGGCGTGCCGCTGCACGTCTCGGCGCCGTCGGTCATGAGGATCACGATGTACGGGCGGCACTGCGTCGCGCAGCAGTTGACCGTGCACGTCGGCGACGGATCGCAGCCGGTCGGGAGGAAGCTCGTCTTCGTCGGATCGTTGCGGATCGGATCGTACCCGCCGGCGGCGCCCGCGGCCGCGGGCCAGATCGTCTGCGTCGCGCCCTGTCCGCCGACGAAGTACTGCTTCGCGCCGCGCAGCGTTCCCTCGAGCGGCGTGTTGCCGGCGGCCTGCCAGATCTCCGGATCGGTGCCGGTGTTGATGCAGGTGTTGCCGCTGAAGTTGGTCCATCGCTCGGCGAGGACGTTCTGTCCCTCGACGAGCGCGGTGACGAGCTCGAACATGTCCGACGTCGCGTTGCACGTCGGACCCGCCGCGCACGAGCCGGACGCGCCTTCATCCGCGCCGCGCCAGCAGCAGCCGCTCGGGAACGTGCCGGACACGGTGCCGCTCTTCGTCGCGCGGAAGTGACCGAGCGCGAACGTCATGTCGCCATACGAGTTGACGATCTTGTTCAGCGCGCAGCGCGCGTGATTGAGGCGCGTGTCTGTACCGCCGCACGACGGTGGTCCGGACCCGGTCGCGGTCGCCATCGAGCCGGACGTGTCGAACGCGAACACGACATACGGCTTGAGTGGTTCACTGGCCTGCGCTCGCGCTGTCGAGTGCGCGAACATCACCATCAGCATGGCTGCCCCGAGCCACGCGAAGAGCTTCGTCATTGCCCGCCATTCTAGAAGGGCTCGACGACAATTGGAATTCCGCGTGGGGTAGCTGCTGGGGTAGTCGCGTCAGCGACCCAGAAGAGATCTCCCGATCACCTTGAGCGCGAGGATGGGCTTCACGCCCTCGAAGATCGGCAGGACCTGCGCGTCTGCCACATAGCGGCTGATCGGATACTCCTCGGCATAGCCCCAGCCGCCGTGGAGCAGCTGGCCGAGCTGGGTCACCTCGACGGCGACATCGCAGGCGAACAGCTTCGCCATCGCGGCCAGTGGGCCTGCCGTTTTCTCGTCGGAGTCCATCGCCTGGGCCGCCGCGTACGTGATCGCGCGCGCGGCGACGAGCCGGCTCGCCATCCGGCCGAGGTGGTAGCGTGTCAGGCCGTACTCTCCGATCGGCTTCCCGAACTGCTTTCGCTCGGCGACGTACCGCGCGGTGGCCTCGAGTGCGGCCTGGGTCACACCACAGGCGCGACCGCCGGTCTGGAGGCGGCCCGCGACGAAGCCGGCCATCTGGAGGCCGAACCCGCGGCCGAGCCCCTCCGGACCGCCGACGAGCTGGGCGTCGGGGACAAACCACTTATCGAAGGACAGGGTGAACGAGTGCATCCCGCGATAGCCGGGCGTGCGATCGGCCTTGCCGGTCAGCGTGCCTCCGCCCGGCTGCGTCGCGGTGAACTCGTGGCCGAGGAAGCGCGGCTTGTCGACGATGAACAGCGAGAGGCCGCGCGCGCCCTTGCTCGCATCGGCGTCCGTGCGCGCGAGGAGCGCGATCACGTCGGCGCGACCGGCGAACGTGCACCACGCCTTGGCCCCGGTGATCGCGAAGCCGCCGTCGATCTTCTCGGCGCGGCACGACACGCTCGCGACGTCCGAGCCGGCGTTCGGCTCGGTCACGGAGATCGCGGCCATGATCTCGCCGGATGCGAGGCGCGGCAACCACGCTTGCTTCTGCTCCTCGGTGCCACCGGCGAGCAGCGCCTTCGCGAGGATCTCGGGGCGCGTGATCAGCGAGCCGGCCGCGGCGAGCGATCCGCGCGAGAGCTCCTCGGTCGTGAGGATCATCGCGAGGTTTCCGAGCTCGTGGCCGCCGTACTTCTCGGGGACGGACAGACCGAAGTAGCCGAGCTTCGCCATCTCCTCGATGAAGCGCTCGGGGACGAGCTCGTCGTGGTGATGGATGCGCTCCGCGTGCGGAACGACCTCGCGCTCGGCGAACGCACGCACGTTGCTGCGGACCTCCTCGAGCACCTCGTCGAGCGGCCACGCGAGGCGGCCTTCACTCGCGATCACGGCGGCGCCGATCGCCTCGACGTTCGCCGGCGCGAGCTCGTCGACCGCGGGGTGCGCGACCTCGATGCCGAGCGCTCCCGCGACCGGTGCGAGGCGCGTCGCGATGCTCGCGCGCAGCTCGGCGATCGCGACCTTCGCCGCGTCCGCCTGCTGCGCGGGCGCGCTCGCGAGCTCGGCGATCACGCGCGCCTCGGTCGCCGCGTATGCGACGCGCTCGACGACGACCTGGTGCTCGTCGATCGCCTCTCCGTTGCGAGTGAGCTTGCGGGCAGCCTCGACAGCGCGCTCTGCGAGATCCATGCGCGAGGCTTATCGCGACGCGAGGACCTCGTCGAGCGTGACGGCCGTTCGCTTCACGTATTGGCCTCCGAACAGGACCGCGTGACACGCGAGTGGGTACAGCCACCACAGCTTGATCCGCTCGCGCCATCCGTCGGCGAGCGGGAAGGCCTCGTGATACGCGGCGACGGTGCGCTCGCGCAGACCGCCGAACAGATCGAGCATGGCGAGATCGATCTCGCGATGACCGCCGTAGACCGCGGGGTCGAAGATCACGGGCTCGCCTTCGCTCTGTCCGACGTTCCCGCTCCACAGATCGCCGTGCAGACGCGCCGGCGGCTCGGGCGGTCCGAATAGCTCGGGGCGCGCCCGCAGCTGATCGAGCTTTCGCCGCAGATCGGGCATGTCCTCGGCGAGCCGGATCTGCTCGAACACCGGCGCGAGGCGGCGCTCGACGAAGAACGTGACGATGTCCTTCGCCGGCGTGTTGTCCTGCGGCAGCGTCGCGAGGAAGTTGTCGCGCTCGAGCCCGAACGAAGGCGCGCCGAGCGCGTGCAGCCCCGCGAGCCCGCGACCGAGCTCCTCCTGCATCGACGGCACGATGCTCGCGCCGATCTCCGTCATGTCGATCCACTCGAGCGCGAGGTACGAGTCGGCGGCGGCGATCACGCGCGGCACCCGCAGCGGTCCGCCGCGTAGCCACGTGAGGCCGTGCGCTTCGGCCGCGTACATGCCGGGCGGTGGCGACACGTGCGTCTTCACGAACACCATGCGCTTGTCGGCGAACGTCACGCGACAGACGTCGTTGATGCTCCCGCCGTGCACGGGCTCGGTGCGGACGATCTTGCCGAGCGTCGCTTCCAGCTCGAGGTGCCACTTCATGCGATGCGTTCTCGCACGTGAGCGAGCAAGCCTTCACACGCGCGCTCGCACTGATCGAGCACCTCGTGAAAGCCCTCGTCGCCGCCGTACCACGGGTCTGGAACCTCGGCGCCGTCCTCGGCGGTCGGGTCGAAGCTGCGGAACAAGCGGATGTCGTGGCCCTTGCCCTGCGAGAGCAGCTTCAGGTGGCGCAGGTTCTGGGCATCCATCGCGAGCACGAGATCGAAGCGCGCGAAGTCCTTCGCGGTGAACTGCCACGCGCGATGCTCCAGCACGTAGCCTCGCCGCCTCGCCGCATCTCGCGTCCGCGGATCGGGTGCTTCGCCGACGTGATACGCGCCGGTGCCCGCGCTATCGAGCACCACGCGATCACCGAGGCCCGCCTGCTCGACGAGCCCGCGCATGACACCCTCCGCGGTCGGCGACCGACAGATGTTGCCGAGACAGACAAAGCAGATCCGCACGGCCCCGAGACTAGACGATCGGGGGTCAGCCGGCGGGCTCGGCGTCGAGCTCGCCGGTCCAGTACAGATAGTCGCGCCACGCGTCCGGAATCGATCGCAGCGAGATGCGGATCGCGACCGCCGGCACCCAGTTGGGCTGCGTCGGCTGGGCGAGCAACGCCATCCCCGCCTCGCGCGGCGTGCGCCCGCCCTTCTTGCGGTTGCACAGGTAGCAGCACGTGACGATGTTCGTCCATTCGGTCAGGCCCCCCTGCGAGCGGGGCACGACGTGGTCGTAGGTCAGCTCGCTGATCGAGGCCTTCTTCGCGCAGTACTGGCACTTGTAGTTGTCGCGCGCATAGATGTTCACGCGCGAGAACTTCACGGGGCGGGCGTGGCGGCGGAACGCTCGCAGGAGCCGGACGACCGCGGGCACCTTGATGACGATGCTCACGGACTTGATGTCGCGGTTGTACTCCTCGAGCACTTCCACCTTGCCGAGGAACAACAGGGTGATCGCGCGCTGCCACGAAATCACCTTGATCGGTTCGAAACCCTGATTGAGCAGCAGGGTCTGCGCAGTGTCCATCGAAACCCTCGTTGCCGAATGTAGCAGGTCGATGGAAAGTGGCGATGTATTGGCCAGATTGAAAATGATTTTCAATAATGCTAGGTGTCTGAAATGCGCAGCCTCGCAGAGATCCCGCTCGGCCGTTCGGCCCGGGTACGCGAGGTGCTGGGACCGCGCGCGTTCCGCCGTCGGTTGATGGAGATGGGCCTCGTGCCCAGCGTGGACGTGAAGATCGTCACGATCGCTCCTCTCGGCGATCCGATCCAGATCGAGGTGCGCGGAGGTCAATGGTCGATCCGCCGCGCGGAAGCAGCGCAGATTCCCATCGACGATGCGACGTCATCGAGCGCAGCAAGCGCATCGAGTCCATCGAGTGGTTCGGATGCATCGACCGGCTCGGCGGCATCGAACGGCTCGGCGGCATCGAGTGATGCACCCGATGACGCGGCGATCGATTCGCGATCCGAGACCACGCCGATCAGCTCCACCGCGGAGCTCTCGACCACCCCTCGCGAGCGGCTGCACGTCGTCCTCGCCGGCAATCCGAACGTCGGCAAGACGACGCTGTTCAACGCGCTCACCGGCTCGACCGCGAAGGTCTCGAACTATCCCGGCATCACGGTCGAGCGCCGGCGCGGCGAGCTCGCGCTGACCAAGGGTCGGTTCGCCGACGTCGACGACATCCCGGGCACGTACAGCGTCAACGCGCGCTCGGCCGAGGAGCAGATCGCGATCGACGGCATCCTCGGCCTGCACGGCGCGCCGGTCCCCGATGTCGTCGTCGTCTGCATCGACGCGACCTCCGTCGCGCGCTCGGCGTACCTCCTGATGCAGCTGCAGGAGCTCGGCGCGCGCTGCGTCGTCGCGCTCACGATGATCGACGAGGCGAAGACCGCGACGCCCGAGCCGCGTGCACTCGCGGACCTGTTCGGCTGCGAGGTCGTCGGCGTCACGGCACGCACGAAGCACGGCCTCGCGGACCTCGTCGCCGCGATCGATCGCGCGTCGCGCAAACCGCATCGCGCGATCTGGCGGTGGCGCCCCTCGAGCGTGCTCGCGGATCACGTCGAGGCAACACGCGCCGCGCTCCCTGCCGAGTGGACCTTCGCCACGCGAAACCGCCTCGCCGCGGACGGGACTTTCGTGGCTCCCGACAACGCGCTCGCGCTGTGGGCGTTGACCTGTATCGAGCCGCGCACCGGCGACGATGATGACGAGCTCGATGTTCCCGACGCGCTGAGATCGGCCGTGATCGCCCGCGGCATCGGAGATGGAAACGGCGCCGGCGGCCCCGGCTTCGACGACGAAGCCGTGCTCGGTCGCTGGCGATTCCTCGATCGCGAGGTCCCACCGCTGATCAAGCGCGCGGTCGATCGCCGGCGCACGCAGCGGATCGATCGCGTGCTGCTGCATCGCGCGGCCGGGTTCGGCGTGTTCGCGGCGGTGATGACCGTCGTGTTCATGTCGCTGTTCTGGGGCGCCGATCCGCTGATCGGCTGGATCGAGGCGGCGTTCGGCGCGCTCGGCGATCTCGTGCGCGACAAGCTGGGCAGCGGCATCTTCACGGACTTCATCGTCGACGGCGTGATCGGCGGCGTCGGCAGCGTGATCGTGTTCTTGCCGCAGATCATGCTGCTGTTCCTGTTCCTCGGGTTCCTCGAGGACTGCGGCTACCTCGCGCGCATCGCGTACCTCATGGATCGCGTGATGCGATCGATGAACCTCCACGGCCGTGCGTTCGTGCCGATGCTGAGCGGGTTCGCGTGCGCGATCCCCGCGATCCTGGCGACGCGCACGATGGAGCGCCGGCGCGATCGCATCCTGACGATGATGGTCGTGCCGCTGATGACGTGCTCGGCGCGGCTGCCGGTGTACACGCTCGTGATCGCAGCGCTGCTGCCGGGGTCGGCGCTGGTGCAAGCGCTGGTCATGGTCGGCATGTACCTGTTCAGCGTGATCACGGCGCTCGCGGCGGCGTGGGTGATGTCCAAGACGGTGAAGCCGCTCAAGGCGAAGCGGCTGCCGTTCCTGATCGAGCTCCCGCCCTATCGCTTGCCGCGCGTGCGCGACGTGGTGCGCTCGATGCGAACGAAGTCGTGGATGTTCCTGCGCGAGGCGGGCACGGTGATCCTCGCGTGCTCGATCGCGCTGTGGGCGCTCTTGTACTTCCCGCGCGAGCTGCCCGCGGGCTCGCCGGACTTCGCGGCGATGGCGGAGCAGGCGCCGACCGAGGAGGCGAAGAAGCTCGTCGAGGAGCGCGAGGCGGCGCTGCGGCTCGAGAACAGCTACGGCGGGCGGATCGGCCACGCGATCGAGCCGGCGATCGCGCCGCTCGGGTTCGACTGGAAGATCGGCGTCGGCATCGTCGGCGCGTTCGCCGCGCGCGAGGTGTTCGTCTCGACGCTCGGCATCGTGTTCGGGCTCGCCGACGCGGACGAGGAGCCGGAGCCGCTGCGCGACGCGATCCGCGACGCGAAGAAGTCGGACGGCACCCGCGCGTACACGCCGCTGATGGGGCTCGCGCTGATGATCTTCTTCGCGCTCGCGTGTCAGTGCATGAGCACGCTAGCGGTCGTGCGCCGCGAGACCGGGACCTGGCGCTGGCCCGCGTTCCTGTTCGGCTACATGACGGTGCTCGCGTGGGTGATGAGCTTCCTCGTGTACCAGGGCGGCCGGCTGCTCGGCTTCTCCTGATTCGCGTGCGACATCTGCGACTTACGATTTTCCAAAGATCGATGTCGATCCGCGCCGCGCTCGTTCGACCCGTGGGTGAAATTCCAACCCGCAAGGAGCGAACGACCGATGCAATACCTGCTGCTGATCTACGACGACGAGAAGATCTGGGAAGCGATGCCGAAGGAGCAGAGCGACGCGATGCTCGGCAAGTACATGAAGTTCACGCAGGAGGTGAAGGAGTCGGGTCACCTCCGCGGCGGCGATGCACTTCAGCCCGTGCACACGGCCACGACCGTGCGCGTGCGCGACGGCAAGATCACGACGACCGACGGCCCGTTCGCCGAGACTCGCGAGCAGCTCGGCGGCTACTACCTGATCGAGGCGAAGGATCTCGACGAGGCGGTGAAGATCGCCGCGCGGATCCCGAGCGCGACGATCGGATCGATCGAAGTGCGACCGATCCAGGTCTATCCCGGCATGTGAGCCGAGCGGCGCTGTAGAGTCGGCGCGTGCTGAGCGTCGCCGCGATCGAAGCCGTGTTCCGCGCCGAACGCGCGCGCGTGCTCGCGACGACGATCCGCGTCACCAACGGCGACTTCGATCTCGCCGAGGAGATGGTGCAAGAGGCCTTCGCGGCGGCGCTCGCGCGCTGGCCCGTCGAGGGCACGCCCGACGAGCCGCGCGCGTGGCTGACGCAGGTCGCGCGCAACAAGGCCGTCGACACGATCCGCCGGCGGATCAAGCTGCGCGAGATCGTCGCGGCGGAAGAGCCGCAGGATCAGGCGATCGACCTCGCCACGAACGCCGTCACCGACGATCGGCTGCGGCTGATCTTCACGTGCTGCCATCCGGCGCTCGCGCGCGAGGCACAGGTCGCGCTGACGCTGCGCACGCTGTGCGGCCTGACGACCGAGGAGATCGCGCGCGCGTTCCTCGCGTCTCCGACGACGATGGCGCAGCGCCTCGTGCGCGCGAAGTCGAAGATCAAGGAAGCGCGCATCCCGTACGAGGTCCCCGAGGCGTCGGAGCTGCCCGAGCGCACCGGCGCGGTGATGTCGGTCGTGTACCTCGTGTTCAACGAGGGCTACGCGGCGACCGCGGGGGACTCGTGGCTGCGCCGCGATCTGTGCCGCGAGGCGATCCGGCTCGCGCGGATCCTCGTCGAGCTGACCGATGGCGCGGAGGCCAAGGGGCTGCTCGCGCTGATGCTGCTCCACGACTCGCGGCGCGACGCGCGCACCGACGCGAACGGCGACCTCGTCTTGCTCGAGGAGCAGGACCGCTCGACCTGGGACCGCGCGCAGATCGAGGAAGCGCTCGCGCTCGTCCCGCTCGCGCTGCGCGGCGGTCCCGGTCCATACGCGCTGCAAGCGGCGATCGCCGCGCTGCACGCGCAGGCCCCGCGCGCCGCCGACACCGACTGGCCGCAGATCGCCGCGCTGTTCGGCGAGCTCTACCGCCGCGCGCCGACGCCGGTGATCGCGCTCAACCACGCGGTCGCGATCGCGATGGCGCGCGGGCCCGACGCCGGCTTGCCGATGATCGACGCGCTGGCGAACGAGCTCGGCGAGTACCACCTGTTCCACGCCGCACGCGCCGACCTGTTGCGCCGTATCGGAAAGACGAAGCAGGCGATCGCGGCGTATCGATCCGCGCTCGCGCTCGTCGGCAGTGAGCCCGAGCGACGCTTCCTGCAGCGCCGTCTCGCCGAGCTATCGCCGCCGGCCTAGCTCTCGACGCGCGCCGCGGGAACGGAGATCGGTGGTGTCGTCCAGCGATCGCGGAACACACGCACCGCGATCCGCGCGCCGATCCAACCGATCAGGGTGAGGACGAGGACGGCCGAGATGCCGTTCGTGATCGAACCTCGGTCTTCTTGCACGAACAGCAGCATCAAGAGGAGGCCACCCGACGCGCACGTCCACGGCCGCTTCGTCGCGACGACCGCCTGCGTCGCGAAGCCCGCGGCCGCGACCGACGCCATCACCACGACGACGAACCCACCGGCAAAGCGATGGTGGCCGGCGATCGCCGCGAGCGTCCCCATCGCGACCATGAGGGCGCCGTTCATGACGAGCCCCGAGAGCACGATGATCGCCGGCACCGACGGCGGGGTGGTGAACCGCCGTCCCAGGAGCGCACCGCCGTACGCGCCACCGACGACGAGCGCCGATGCGATGAACGTCTGCACCGGCGACATGATCGAGAGTGGACCGATCAGGCTGTTGTTCGCATCGCGCCCGTACCACGCGACGGCGATCAAGAAGGCGATCGCGAGTCCGGACGCGATCACCGGCTCGCACCACGGACGCACGCTCGCGTGCCGAGCGATCACCGCGCCGGCGACGACCGCACCGACGCCGAACGCGCCGACGAACAACCACGCGTCGGCGCGCGTCGCGAGCTCGAGCACCATCATCGCGCGCGTGGTGAACCACGTGGCGCCGACCATCACGAGGACTCCGACGAGAAGCCAGCGCCAGACGATGCGCATCAGCTCTCCTTCGGCTCCGGCGGTGCGTCATGCGAAGGCGGCGGCGGCGAGCCGATGCCATAGCCGGCGAGCTGGAGCTTCACCTTCTCCTTGTGCTCGTGATCCATGGTCGCGAGGTGCAACTTGAGCACCTCGAGCGCGCGATGGCGAAGCTGATCCTTGTTGGCGAGATCCGGCGGGACCGTCATGCCGAATGCTTGCGTGTTCGCGCCCGCGAGCGCGGCGTACGCCTCCGCGAGTCGGGTCGCTGCGGATGGATCGGCATCCTTGTCCGGCGTGTGCTCCTCGATCTGCTCGGCGAGCCAGGCAGAGGTGTCCATATGCGCGGAGCTTACCGCGTCAGCTTGCGATACTCGTTGATATGTCGAATCGCCGAGCGAGAATCGCCTGACTGATCGAAGAGGGTCGCGAGGTTGTAGTGCGCCTCCGCGAGCTGCGGGTCGAGCTCGAGCGCGCGGCGATACAGCGCGATCGCGTCCTCCTCCTTGCCCGCGTCCTGCGCGAGGACGCCGAGGTTGTAGTACGCGGTCGCATCGGCGGGATCGAGATCGACCGCGCTGCGGAAGCAGTCCTGCGCCGCCGCCGGGTCACCGCTCTCGGCGAACAGCCGACCGAGGTTGATCCACGCCTCCGTGGTTTCGGGACGCACGCGAAGCGCGCGGCGATACGCGTCGATCGCGGCGACGGGATCGCGATCCTCGAGCTCCATCGCGCGCTGGATCCATTGCTCCGCCGTCGCCGGCGCGACGGGCTCGAGCTCGGGAGCGTCGGGCTTCTGCGGCAGCTCGCGCAGCTCGCCGGCGGGCGTGGGCGGCGGCTCGACGCGCGGCTCGAGAGCGAGCGAGAGCTGGCCCGGCGCATCGGCCGGCATCGCACCGCGCACGTGCACCTCACCGCCGCGCGCCTCGACGGTGAGCTCGGCGAGCGAGGCACCGGTCGGCAGCGAGCGCTGGAGTCGCGCGAGCTCCTTGCGCACGCGCGGGAGCGGCACGCCGGCGTCGACGAGCGCCTTGACCGTGCGCAGCGCCGCGAGATCACGAAACGACAGCTGCGCGGGCACGGTGCCCGGCGTGCCGACGAGGCCGTCGCGGATGCAGCTGCGCACGGCGGATTCGGGGAGCCCGATCAGCTGAGCAGCGTGCCGCGCGGAGTAGCTCGTCCACACAGCTGCACCTTATCACCGCGTGACCCGAGCCATCCAGGCGGCGATCGTCGTCGCGATCTCTGCGTACGCGTTGCGATTGGAGAACCCGTGATCGGCGCGCTCGATCACGTGCAGCGTCGCGCGCGGCCCGAGCTTCTCGACGACGGGGCGCAGCGTCGCGAGATCCGCGAGCTCGTCGCGCGAGCCCTGCACGAACAACAGCGGGACGTTCACGCGCGCGAGGTGATCCGCGCGCTCGGTCGACGGTGGCTTGCCCGCGCCGTACAGCGGGAACCCCATGAACGCGATGCCCGCGAGATCGGGCAAGCCGCCGAGCGTCCACGCAGCGGCGCGCGATGTCATCCGGCCGCCGAACGACTTGCCGCCGGCGAACATCGGGAGCGCCGGGAGGCTGTGGTCGCGCAGCCGGTCCCACGCGTGGCGAACCGCATCCTCGGCGACGTCGGCGCGATCGGGTCGCGATCGACGCGCCGCCATGTACGGAAACTCCCATCGAACCGTCGCGACCTTCTCGCGGGCGAGCGCGGCCGCGGCCTTCTCCATGAACTCGTGGCGCATCCCCGCGCCGGCTCCGTGCGCGAACAGATAGATCCAGCGCGCATCGTCGGGGCACTCGATCAGAAACTCCGTCACGGCCCGGTCACCGCACCCGGCTCCACGCACACGATGACGCCCTTCGCGTGATCGTAGACGTACCGGCGTGCGCTCTCGTCGCTGCCGTCGAGCAGTACGTCGAAGGTCGGAAACGTCATCGCCGCGATCCGCTCGCGCAGCGACGCGTACTGCGATCCCTTCGCCGCTTTGATCTCCGCTTCGAGCTCGCCGATCCGTCGCAGCACGACGTCGGTGCGCCCGCTCTGCAGCGGCAGCTCGCCATCGGAGGTCAGCGTGGCGACCGGGGCGTCCTTCAGCTCGGGACAGTCTCCCACGCTCGCCGCTCCGTGCCGGCGCGACAGCGCTGCGCGCCAACCGTCATCGGAGCGATACGCGGCGATGCGGTACTTGTCCAGCGCGTCCTCGAGCTCCGCGCGCAGCACGTCCGTCATCACGTCGGGCTTCGTCTTCGAGTAGCTGCTCGCGAAGATCGCGATGCCGATGCCGGCGAGGATCGTCAGCGGGACGATCGTCACCACGCGCTGCATGCGCTTGCGGCTCGCGAGGATGCGGCGCTCGAAGTCGTCGTCGGGCGACTCGCCCTTCGCGTGGCGCAGGCCGGACCACTCGGCCTCGCCGCTGCGCGTCGCCTTCGCGTCGAGGAGCGGCTTCGCGTTGCTGATCAGGAGATCCACCGAGCGCGCGGTCATCACGATCCACGTCGGCTCCGACGCACGATAGTCGCGCTCGTTCGCGACCGTGCGCGTGACGCGCTCGCCGATGCCGGTGACGCTGATCTTCGCGCCGACCGGCAAGATCTGCTCGACGACATAGATGCTCTTGCTCCGCAGATCGTCGAGCGAGAGGCCGCGATCGACGCAGTACGACGCGACATCCGACGGCAGCGCCTGCCCGCGCTTGAACGTACGCGCGCGTCCACCTTGCAGCCCGAACGCCGCGGTGGCCGGATCGATGCAGCACTCGCCCGTCGCATCCGCGAGCACGAACGGCGTGCCGTCGGTGTGCTCCGAGATCAGCTCCCAGTGCGCCCCCTCGGCGGGACTCAACACCGAGATCATCACGCGCCACGACACGCACGCGCGCTTGTCGAGTGGCGCGGCCAGCGTCTCGAGTGCGCGCACCTGGCCGAGCACGCGCGCGACCTGCCCTTCCGGCATCTGCGCGATCGGCACCGCGGCGAGCGTGCGCGCGCGTTCGATCAGATCGTTCGTCGCGCGATCCTCGAGCGCGTGATGCATCCGCTTCGAGCGCGCGACCCAGATCATGCGGATGATCACGATCGCGACGACGACGAGCCAGAACAGCAACCGCCATGCGAGAAGGACATCCTTCATGGGTCGCCCAGAGCCTACGCGGATCGCCTTCTGTTATCGTGGCGGCGTGAGATCGAATCGTCGCGTGCTCGCGCTGTGCGCACTGCTCGCGGCGTGTCACGTGACGCGGCAGTCCGAGCTCGTCCAGCCGCTCGCGACGGAGCGCATCGTTCACCACGAGGGCGCGCAGCCCCGCAAGCCCGCGCTCGTCCTCACCGACGTCGGCACGCTGCGCTTCATCGAGCCGCTCGAGTGCCCGTCCGAGGAGAAGGTGACGACCTCGACAATCACCGAGACCGAGATCGGTCCGAACCTCGCGACGTTCGTCGTCGGCGTGATCGCGACGTCCGTCGGCGGCATCCTCGTCGTCCGCGGCGTCACCAGCGACGACGCCAGCAGCCCGCTGACGTTCGCGGGGATCGCGGGCATCGCCGTCGGCGCCCCGTTCGCGATGGGCCCGTGGTTCGGCAACCGCACCGAGCGCGTCCCCCACGGCGAGACGACCGAGCAGCGCCGCCCCGGTCCGAGCCAATCGTGCGGCGAGCGCGGGCTCACCGCCACCGCGGCGACGCTGGCGATCCGCGGCATCGAGGTCTACGGCACCGTCGGCAAGGACGGCACGTTCTCCGTCTCGCCCTACCAGCTCGTCGACGCTCTCGAGACGAAGATGCTCCCGACGTGGGACATCACGGCGACCGTCGACACGCCCGCCGGACCTCGCACGGTGCAAGCGCTCGTCGAAGGCGGTGCGCTCGCGACGCGCGCCCCCGCGTTCCTCGTGCGCCTCGACCGGAACATGAAGGTCGAGCCGATGCGCCTCGTGCCCGGGCTCGTCGCGGGTACGCTGCGCGCGAGCCTCACGCAAACCGCCGACGGTCCCGCGATGCGCATCGTCCTCCCTGTCGAGAACAACGGACCCGGCGACGCATGGGCCGTGCGCGGGCTGGTCACGTCTTCGACGACCAAGTCGATCGACGGCCGCGTGCTCTACATCGGGCACATCGCCAAGGGCGACACCGCGAGCGGCGAGCTGCTCGTTCCGCTCACGCAAGTCGCCGCGGACTCGATCCGCAACGCGACGATCGAGCTCTCCGTCGAGCTCCGCGACGGCCACGGCACCGCACCCACCACACCGATCCGGTTTCGCGGCGCCGTCCTCGTCGATCTACCGCGCTGAACGAGATGGCCATGAACATCGCGATCGTCGGCTCCGGCATCGCAGGCCTCGGCGCCGCGCGCGCCCTGGTGTCCGCCGGGCACGCGGTGACGATCTTCGAAGCCGCGTCGCGGCCCGGCGGCCACGTCTACACCGTCACGCACGACTCGCTCGCGATCGACATGGGGTTCATCGTGTGCAATCGCGAGCGCTACCCGCTGTTCTTTCGCCTGCTCGCCGAGCTCGGCATCGAGACTCGTCCGACGACGATGTCGTTCTCGGTGTCCCTGCCCCACCTCGACCTCGAGTGGGGCAGCGAGTCGCTGTCGTCGCTGTTCGCCGATCGCCGGACGCTCGTCTCGGGGCGCCACTGGCGGTTCCTCGTCGCGGTGCTCGGCATGTTGCGCACCGCGCGCCGCGACCTCGATGCGGGCGCGACCGCGTCGCTCTCTCTCGACGAGTACCTCGCGCTGCGCCGCTTCGGGGCGGAGCTGCGCGAGCAGTTCGTGATCCCGCTCGCCGCCGCGCTGTGGTCGCTCGCACCCGATCACTGCGGAGCCTTCCCCGCCGAGACGTACCTGCGCTTCCTCGATCAGCACGGGATGCTCCGCCCGGTCCGCCCGCTCGCGTGGCGAACGATCGTCGGAGGCTCGCGGCGCTACGTCGATGCCCTGGTCGCGCAGCTGCCACCAGACGCGCTCCGTCTCTCGACACCGGTCATGCGCATCGCCCGCGACGCCGGCGGCATCACCCTCGTCGCGGACCGGGAACACCGCTACGATCGCGTGATCCTCGCGACCCACGCCGACACCGCGCTGTCTCTGCTCGACGCCCCCTCGCCCGGCGAGCGTGCCGCGCTCGGCGCGTTTCGCTACTCGACGAATCACACCGTGCTTCACCGCGACCCGTCATTCCTTCCTCGCCGCCGCGCCGCGCACGCATCGTGGAACTACGTCGCGGATCCGGACACCGCGCAGGTCGCGGTCACGTACTCGATGTCACGCCTGCAAGGGCTGCCCGACGATCCGCCGTACCTCGTCACGCTCAACCCGCGCACGCCTCCCGCGCAGGCGATCCATGCGGTCGAGCTCACGCACCCGCAGTTCGATCGCGCGGCGCTCGCCGCCCAGGCATCCCTCGCGCGCCTCGGCGGGACGAACCGCACCTACTTCGCCGGAGCGCACGTCGGCTTCGGCTTCCACGAGGACGGACTTCGATCGGGTCTCGCCGCCGCCGCTCGCGCGATCGCCGACGACGCGAGACCTCGATGACCCGGTCGGCGCTGTATCGCGGCGCGCTCGTCCACACGCGGCGCGATCACGTGCACCGGACGTTTCGCTATCCGGTGTTCATGGCGGCGATCGATCTCGACGACGCTCGAGACCTCGATCGCGACCTCCGTCTGTTCTCCGTCGATCGCTCGAACGTGTTCTCGCTCCACGCTCGCGACTACACGACCTCGCTCGACCCGAGCGACCACGCGGTCACCCGCGACATCACGAGCACCGTGCTCCTGACGAACCTTCGCTTCGCGGGCTACGCGTTCAACCCGGTGTCGTTCTTCCTTCGATACGCGGGCGACGAGCTGGTGAGCGTGATCGCCGAGGTGAACAACACCTACGGCGGTCGCCACTGCTACACGCTCGACGCGTCGAACCGCATCGGCTCGCGAGGCCGTCGCATCGGCTTTCGCACCACGCGCGACTTCTTCGTCTCGCCGTTTCTCCATGGCCCGCGCGTGTACGAGTGGTGGTTCCCGGCGCAGCGCGATCCCGCGTGGCTCGCGATCACGATGCACGTCGACACCCCCGAGGGCGCGCGCATCTTCACGGCGACGTTCGCGGCCAAGCGCCGATCGCTGACCGACCGGGCGCTCGTCGGCGCAGCGCTCCGCTATCCGTTCAACACCGCGCAGGTGATCGGCCTCATTCACCTCGAGGCGATGAAGCTCCGCTTCTTGTACAAGGAGCCGTATCGTCGACCGGGGCCGGACCATCGACCGCTCGACATGTGATGTGAGCGCGTAACCCGGGGGAGCCGAGCGGCATCGACGTAGTTGCAGTAACGTCGTGCCCCGGGTGTCCGCAGTCGCTCATCCCCTCATCGTTCCGTTGCCCCGGCTCGTCCCGCCGGCGGCCTTCGCGGTGCGCTGGGCGCTGCTCGCCCGGCTGCGCGCGATGTGGGCCGGTGGGCGACTGGACCTCGTGCTGCCCTCGGGCGAGATCGAGCGCCTCGGCGGGCCGGGGCCGGCCGAGGCGACCGCGCGCGTGCGCGACGAGCGGATGTTCTTGCGCCTCCTGTTGCGCGGCGAGATGGGCGGCGGCGAGTCGTTCGTCGCCGGCGAGTGGGACAGCGACGACCTCGTCGCGGTGCTGCGCGTGTTCATCCGCGGGACCGCCGCGCGCGGCGCGGAGTCCTTGCTGACGCGCGTGGCGCAGGTCGGGGCGCTCGTGCGGCATCGACGCGCGCAGAACACGCCCGAGGGGAGCGCGCGCAACATCCACGCGCACTACGATCTCGGCAACGCGTTCTACTCGCTGTTCCTCGATCCCGAGACGATGGCGTACTCGTGCGGGCTGTACACGCCGGGCGCGACCGAGACCGAGGCGCAGCGCGCGAAGCTCGAGCGGCTGTGCACGCTCCTCGACCTCGGGCCGCGCGATCACCTGCTCGAGATCGGCTGCGGGTGGGGTGGCATGGCGATCCACGCGGCGGCGACGCGCGGGTGCAAGGTCACGGCGATCACCGTGTCGCGCGAGCAGCACGAGCTGGCGTCGGCGCGCGTCGCCGCCGCGGGGCTCGCCGACCGCGTTCGCATCGAGTATCGCGACTATCGCGAGCTCGGCGGCACCTTCGACAAGATCGTGTCGATCGAGATGCTCGAAGCGGTCGGCTACGACTTCTTGCCGAGCTTCTTCACGACCTGCGCGCGCGTGCTGCGGCCCGGCGGCGCGCTCGCGCTGCAATCGATCACGATGCCCGACGATCGCTTCGCGGCGTATCGGCGGCGCGTCGACTGGATGCAGACGTACGTGTTCCCGGGCTCGTGCATCCCGAGCGTCGCGGTCGTGCGCGCGATGGCCGCGCGCGCGGGCTTCACGCTGACCGATGCGCTCGACATCGGCGCGAGCTATCCGGCCACGCTGCGATCGTGGCGCACCCGGTTCTGCGCCGCGCTGCCCGCGGTTCGCGCGCTCGGCTTCGACGCGCCGTTCGTTCGCACGTGGCTCATGTACCTCGCGTTCAGCGAGGCCGCGTTCGAGGAGCGAAGCCTCGGCGATCACCAGCTCCTCCTGCGGCGTTAGCTGCATCGCCGAGGATGCGAGTGCCATCCGCGGGCGACAGCCTCCGCGCGCTCAACTCGCGAGAACTCCACGAATCGCGCCGGGCACACGCGCTGCACCACGGCGGGTCATGCCTCACCACGCCCCCAGCGAGCTCCCCACTCTCTCCGACGCCGACCTGGTGACGACGACCGGCGGTTTCATGCAGTTCGTCCAGCAAGCCATGGGCATGGCTGGTTCGATGGTGAATCAGTTCGGCGACGACAAGGCGAAGGCCGCCTTCGGGCAGGCCTCGCAGATGGTCGGCCAGTTCGGCGGCATGGCCCAGAACCTCATGGGCATGTTCGGCGGCGGCGGCGGCGGCTGATCACGACTTCGCGTGCGTGACGGTCACGTTCGTCGTGATCCCGCCGCGCACCCAGAACTTGCCGACCACCGTGATCGATCTCGGCGCGATCGCCGCGACGAGGTCATCGCAGATCTGGTTGGTCACGGCCTCGTGGAACGCGCCCTCGTTGCGATAGCTCCACAGGTACAGCTTCAAGCTCTTGAGCTCGACGCACAGCTCGTCGGGCACGTAGTCGATCTCGATCGTCGCGAAGTCGGGCTGCCCGGTCATCGGGCACAGACAGGTGAACTCCGGGCACGAGAACGCGATGTGGTAGTCGCGCGCCTTCTTGGGATTCGGAAATGTCTCTAGCTGCTTGGTCGGCCGCGTCGTCACGACCGGCTCTTAGCACGCAGCCCTGCCGCACGTCGCTGCACCCGCCAACGGGTTAGGTCTGCAAGGAACGGCGCGACGCGGCAGTCCTCACATCTCCCCATCGGCGCCTCTAGCGCGGCTCGATGTTCTCCCCTACACTGGTCTTGCGACTCACGTCGCCGAGAACACGACGAGATGACCATGAGGTACATCCGCTGTGGCTTCGAAACGGGCCGCTGTGCCCAGTACGAAGGCCCAGCTCCGGGAGCCGCTGCCGTCGCAGTCGAGCCGCAATTCTGCGGGCTCGGCGGGTGTGCGGGCCGGGGCTTTGGGCTCTGGCATATGCCAGGGGAGGACTGACGAATGAAACGCAAAAGTACCAGCTCTATGGAGGGGCATTCATAGCCTCCCAGCACGAACCGTGGGTGGTCTCAGCACCACCCCCGGTTGACCTCGTGCCCGGAAAACCGGGTTCGGGAATGTGATTGAGCAAACGGGCCCGGCACCTGCGGGCCCGTCCTATTTTTCGGGGTCGGTTTGGGTCCGAGGTCGTCGACGACATTCGCGTCGAGCGCGGAAAACGGCGACGCAGAGGCCGAAGCGCGAAATGTCCGAGCGCCGAAAACGCGAAACGTCGCCGGACCGAGGTGAGATCGGTAGCGGCGACGTTTGCGACGGCCAGTACGACGGCGAGATCGAAGCGACTAGAACGTGAAGATCTGGTCCGGGCGCTTCTCGGCGGGCTTGGGCGCGTTCGTGTCCTGCTTCTGCTTGATGATCGGCGGCGGCGGGTCGACGGCGAAGCGCGCCGCCGCGGACGTCATCGGAATCGGCGCGGGAGCGGCGGGGGCCGGACGAACCGGCGGAGCCGTGTCCTGCTTGGGCGCCGTCGGCACCGGCAGCGGACGCGGGGCAGCCGGCGCGGTCGGGCGCGGAGCCTGGGAGGGAGTGATGGTCGTGGGCGATGGGGCGGCGCCCTCGCCGAGGAAGTCGTTCACGCGCGTCTCGACCAACTGACTCATGGAGATGTTGTTGGCCTCGCAGAACGCTTTGAGTCGCTCGTACGTCGTGCGGCTCACACTGATGCTCCGTCGAGTTTGCTTCTTGGCCATGTTCTTTCCTTACGCTACGGGTAGTGCAACGTCAAGGCTGTCCTACTAGCCCTGGACTCCCGTATCACGCGCAAAGAAATACCAAGAGGCCCTGACATCGAGCCCACGATTTCGCGCGGTTGATCGACGAAGGCGTGGAGATCACTCACGATCAAAAATGATCGCGGGCATGATCAAGCGCGGCGGAGCCAGTCGATCGGACGCAGGTGAGAGACGAGCTCTGCTTCGCGCGAGCCGGGGGTCGGCATCACGTCGTAGTCCCAGCGGACGAGCGGCGGCAGCGACATCAGGATCGACTCGACGCGACCGTTGGTCTTGAGACCGAACAGCGTCCCGCGATCGAGGATCAGGTTGAACTCGACGTAGCGTCCTCGACGCTGGAGCTGCCAGTTCCGCTCGAGGTCCGTGTACGGCTCGACGTTGCGGCGCTGCACGATCGGCGCGTAGGCGGAGACGAACGAGCGCCCGATGTCCTGGACGAACTCGAACATCTTCTCGGGAGGGTGAGGCTCCCCTTTGACGCCGAGGTAGTCGAAGAACACGCCGCCGACGCCCCGGGTCTCGTTGCGATGGGTCAGAAAGAAGTATTCGTCACACCACGCCTTGAACCGCGGATAGTCGCCAATCGGCGCGTGGCGGTCGCACGCGTCCGCGAGCGTCTGGTGAAAGTGAACCGCGTCCTCGCGGAACAAGTAATACGGCGTCAGGTCCGCGCCACCGCCGAACCACAAGACGTCCCCTTTGATGAGGCAACGGAAGTTGGCGTGCGTGGTCGGCACCAGGGGTGAGCGCGGATGCAACACCAGCGAGACACCGCTCGCGCGGAACGAGGCGCCCTGCCCCGGCATGCTGGCTGCCATCTCGGCAGGAAGCTCGCCGTCGACGCTGGACCAGTTGACGCCGGCCTTCTCGAAGACCACGCCCCCCTCGAGGACGCGCGCGACCCCGCCACCGCCTCCGGGGCGCTGCCACGCGTCCCGCGAGAAGCCCTCACCGCCGTCGAGATCGGCGAGCGCCGTGCAGATGTCGGTCTGAAGATCCGCGAAGAACTTCGAAGCGCGCTCGAAGAGAGAGTGAAGCTCGTCCGGTAGCACGAATGGAATGCTACCATCCGGGAGCAGCGCGACTGGCGCTTAGACTGATGTGGGCTGCGATTCGACTACTCCGCGCGACGCGCGTATTTCTCGTCATCTTCCTCAGTTATATGTGGCAGGTGTCGTGGGCTCGGCTGTGGCCGAAGCGCTACGCGACGAGCGAGCGATGGAAGAAGATCAATCGCCGTAACGCGCGCCGCATGTACAACGGCTTCGTCCGCCTTCGCGGCGTGTACATCAAGCTCGGTCAGATCCTGAGCGTGATGGGAACGTTCTTGCCGCGCGAGTACACCGAAGAGCTCGAGGGCTTGCAGGACGACGTCCCGCACCAGCCGTACCGCAAGATCAAGAAGACGTTCGTCGACTCGTTCAAGAAGGAGCCGCACGCGGCGTTCACCAAGTTCTCCGAGGAGCCGATCGCGGCCGCGTCGCTCGGTCAGGTGCACGAAGCATTCAACGCCGATGGCGATCGCCTCGCGGTGAAGATCCTCTATCCGAACGTCGCGACGATCATCAAGGTCGACCTCAAGGTCCTCGGCTGGGCGCTCGACGTGTACAAGAACTTCGTCCCGATCCAGCAGATCTCGCGCGTGCACGAGCAGCTCGCGGACATGCTGCATCGCGAGACCGATCTGTTGAACGAAGCCAAGATGCTCCAGCGCATGACGGCGAACTTCCACGGCGACCCCGACGTGCTGTTCGCGAAGGTCTACCCCGAGTACACGTCGTCGACGGTGATGACGATGACCTTCATGGACGGCGTGAAGATCACGAAGAAGGACGCGCTGCGAAAGCTCGATCTCGATCCCTACGCCGTCGCGACGAAGCTGATCAAGGTCTTCTACAAGCAGCTGTTCATCGATCGCTTCTTCCACGCCGATCCGCACCCCGGCAACTTCTTCGTGCAGCGCGGCCCCGACGGCCAGCCGCGCATCGTGATCCTCGATCTCGGCAGCGCGACCGACCTTCCCGATCACCTCGCCGACGGCATGTTCGACATCCTGTCGGGCCTCATGACCCGCAACGACAACCTCGTCGTGCAGGGCATCAACACGATGGGCTTCGTCGACCCCGAAGGCGATCGCGAGCTGCTCGAGCGCACCGTGCGCAAGTACTTCGAGAAGCTCTTGAACCTCAACATCACCGACTTCGGCAAGATCGACTACGCCGCCGCCGGCAGCCAGCTCGCCGATCCGGACATGAAGCGCGAAGAGCTTCGCGAGCTGATGAAGTCGATCGCCTATCCCGAGGGCTGGTTCTACGTCGAGCGCGCCGCGGTGATCATGTTCGGCCTGCAGGCGACGCTCGCGCCCAAGCTCAACGGCATCCACGTCGGCTTCCCGTACATCACGCAGTTCATCTTCGAGCGCAACGCGAAGCGGCTCGCGCAGGCCGCGGCCGAGGCGCGCGCCGAGGCGTCCAACCCGCGCCTCTCGCTCGTGTCGATCGCGGACGCCGCGAAGGAAGCCGCGACCAAGAGCGAGTCGTCCAAGAAGGAAGCCGCCGCGACCAAGAGCGAGTCGTCCAAGAAGGAAGCCGCCGCGACCAAGAGCGACTCCTCGAAGAAGGACGCCGCGGCGACCACGAGCGAGTCGTCCAAGAAGGAAGCCGCCGCGACCAAGAGCGACTCGGCCAAGAAGACCGAGTCCAAAGAAGAAGCCCTGCTCAACTAACGGGCAGCCGCCAGACGAGCTGCGGCGTCGAACGATGCGTGGCGCGCCTCGAAGAACGACGGCTGCGTCCCGACAGCGACGAAGTGCCAACCGCGTTCGGCGCCACGAACGGGTCCGCGCCAGCAATTTCACCGAGTTCGACGCGGCATTGCCCCTGCACGACAGCGGAGCAATGACGAACACCCTCCAGCCCATCGATCTCGATTCTCTCCACGCGGTAACGGGCGGCGGCGCCTGGGACACCGTCAGCAGCGCCGTCGGCAGCGGCGTCAACGCTGTTCGCAACTTCGGAAGCGGATTCGCCGCCGGTGCGGTGCATGGCCCCGGCATGAAGAACGACTCGGTCATGGCGCAGGGCCTCGATCGCAACGCGACGGGCACCAAGCCCGGCGTCGAGCTGGGCATGATGACGAACATGGCGCTCGGCCCCGTCGGGGACCTGATGAGCGCGGCCGCGGGAACCGTTCCCACCGGCGCCAAGTAGCGCCACGTAGCACCGGCGCCACGTAGCACCGGCGCCGCGTAGTACCGGCGCCGCGTAGCTCGCGCGATCCGCGCGCATGACGAGACGCGCCGGGCGTGCGATGGTCGGCGCCGGTGTGATGACTCGATTGTTCGCGATCGCCATCGCCGTGAGCGCGACGCTCGGCGCGTGCCACCGCGATCGCGCGCCCGTCGACGAGCTCGCCGCGAAGACCGCGAAGCTCGCGGCGAGCGCGCCCGGGATGCAGGTGATCATCGAGCGCGGCGGCACGATCGTCGTCGACGGTAACTACGGGTTCGCGGATCTCGAGCATCGCGTGCCGGTGACGCGCGATTCGGTGTTCTGCATCGGATCGGTCTCGAAGCAGTTCGGCGCCGCCGCGGTGATGCAGCTCGTCGAGGAGGGCAAGCTCTCGCTCGACGATGTCCTCGCGACGTGGCTGCCGGCGTTCCCGCGCGCCGACAAGATCACGATCCGCAACCTGCTGCAGCACACGACGGGAATCGTCGACTTCGAGTACTCGGGCACGTGGCCCGAGACGATGGCCCTCGAGCGCACGACCGACGACGTCATCGCGACGTTTCGCGATCTGCCGCCGCTGTTCGAGCCGGGGCAGCAGTGGAGCTACTCGAGCTCGAACTACGTGCTGATCGGCAAGGTGCTGGAGTCGATCACCGGCGAACCGCTCGCGCAGCTGATGAAGGCGCGCGTGTTCGATCGGGCGGGGCTCGCGCACACCCGGTTCTGCGACTCGTACGAGCTCATTGCCGATCGCGCGCGCGGGTACGTGCGGACCAAGACCGGCTGGGCGCCCGCGCCGTGGTCGCACCTCACCCAGTTCGGGCTCGCGGGCGGCATCTGCTCGACGGCGCACGACCTCCTCGCGTGGCAGCACGCGCTCGAGGAGGGCAAGGTCGTCAGCGCCGCGTCCTACGAGGCGACGTCCACGCCGGGTACGACCGCGGACGGCATGCCGATCCACTACGGCCTCGGCCTCGCGCAGCTGCGCCTCGGCAACCACCGCCGCATCGTTCACACCGGCGGCGTGCCGGGCTTCGGCGCGATCCTCGAGCACTTTCCCGAGGACAGGCTGCGCATCATCACGCTCGCGAACGATCGCAGCGTCGACGTCGCGCACGAGCTCGCGCTCGACATCCTGAACATCCCACCGCCGCGCGCGGTGCCGATCACCCCCGCGCAGCTCGCGCCGTACGTCGTGGCGGTGAAGGATCCCGCGATCGGCGTGGCGAGGTTCGTGATCGATGGCGACAAGCTCGCGCTCGACGCGCTGGGCGCTCGGATCCCGCTCGTGCACATCGGCGACGGCGTGTTCGAGACGGCCGATCACCGCGGGCGCGTGCGCTTCGAGGTGACGAACGGCGCGGTCACGCGCGTCATGCTCGCGTTCGACGACGCGGTGTTCACGCTGCCGCCCACGACGATCGCGCCGCCGGCCGCGCCCCCCGCGCAGCCGGAGGCGGAGATGGGCTCAGGCGGATAGCCGCTCGATCTGCGCGTGGAAGTGCGCGAGCGCGTGCTCGAACGCACCGAACGTGATCTGGCGGTTCGCACCCGATGACAGGCCGCGCTGGATCGACTCGCCCATCGTGAAGTCCTCGTCGATCGCGTCGAGGAGGATCTCGTTGTTCGCGTCCCAGTACGCGCGCGCTTTCTCGCTGACCGGCTCTTCGGGCACGAGCATGTACGCCTCGAGCCGCGTGCGTCCGGCGTCGATGGGCCACAGGTGCAGCACGGCGGCGTGATCCGGCTCGATCAGGATCAGCGTGTTCGGGAACAGGTGATAGAGCACGTTCGCGTGGTGCCGCAGCACCCAGCCGTCCGGCATGACCGACAGCTCGCGGATCGTTCGCTTCGGGAACACGTTCCGCAGGTGCGGACCGACGGTGTCGACGAGCCCGACGTTGTCGAAGAACATCCGGTAGATCGTCTCCCGGTGCGTCGAGCGCAGGTGATACGTCTCGAGGAACACGTCGACGCCGAGCTTCCACGATAGATCGCGCTCGACAGAGAGCGGCGCGTACACGAACGACGACGTGAGCCCGAAGCCGTCGAGCTCCGCGCCGACCGAGCCGATCCAGCCGCCCGCGTCGAGCTTGCGGCTCTCGCCGTCACGCAGCGGTGTCGGCCGCACGAAGATGAGGCCCGCGACCACGCCGATCGGCACCTCGACGAGTCCGCGTCCCTCGCGCGGCAACGCGCGGCCATCGACCGTCGACGAGCTCCCGCGCGCGAACATCTGCGCGCCCGCGATGTCGTGCGCCGTCGGTGTCTTGGTGCCGATCGCGACCACGCCGTTCGGCGGCGTGCCGTTCGCGCTGCACGAGGGCTGTGGCTTCGCGACGAACGCCTTCTCGTGCGGGACTCCGAGGAGCGCGCCATCGCGGCCGTACGTCCACGCGTGATACGGGCACACGAACGCGGCCTTGGTCCCGCACGGCTGGTTCTCGACGCGCGTGCCGCGGTGCCGGCACACGTTGATCAGCGCGTGCAGCTTGTGGTCGTTGCCGCGCGTGATGATCAGCGGCACGCCCGACGCGTCGTGCGTGAAGAAGTCGCCCGGGTTCGGCACCTGCGAGACGTGGCCGACGATCAGCGGATAGTCGCGAAACAGGCGCTCGCGCTCGCGATCGATGCGCTTTGCATCCGCGTACGCCTCGATCGGCACCGTCGTCATCGAGGCGTCGGAGTCGGTGGTGCGTGCATCGAGGTGTGCGAGCACGCGGCGAACCAGCTGGCATTGGAGCTCGATGTTCATCTGGATTTCCTCTCGCCGATCCCGAGGACACGGCGGGCAAACTGCAACATGTCCGCCTCGTACGCGGCCGCCATCTGCTTGGCGCGCGCGGGGCCGACGATGCGATCGACGGTCGGCTTCGACGCGACCACGTAGCTGACCGCGCCGACGATCTGAAGGACCGCGAGCTCGGGCTGCGGTGCGCCGACCTCGCGCGCCAGCTCGGACGCGCGCAGCATGAACGGAGCGAGCGGAAACTTCGATGCCTTGGCGATGCGCGCCGGGTTATCGAGCAGCTCGCGCAGCAGGAGCACGACGCGGCGCGGACTGTTCACCGACCACCGCACGAGCACGCGCGCCATGTCATCCGCGGTGGTCGCGCCGGCGAGCCCCTGCGTCAGCTCGTCGGCGATATCGAACAGGACCGCGCTGTACAGGCGCTCCTTCTTCGTGAAGTGATAGACGACGGTCGCGAGCGGCAGGCCGGCTTCCTTCGCGATGTCTCGCATGCTCGTGCCGTGAAACCCGCGCGTCACGAGCAGGCCCTCGGCGGCGGCGAGGATCGAGGCGCGCGCGCGCTGGCCCTTGGGCGTCTGACTTCGGAGGGAGATCATGGCGGGTCGAGTCGTCGCGAGGCGGTTCCAGAAAACCTGTACACTCGTACCATAAAAACCGAACGAGTGTACTGATAAATTCGTACAGTCGTACGGTTCGCGAAGCGAACCTGTCAGGAGCCGTCAGCCGGCGCGCAGGTCGAGCGAGCCCCCTAGTGCTGGCGGCGGCGACCGGCGCGCGCGAAGCGCTCGAGGATCGGCAGCCCGAGCGACGGGAACGGTCGCGCGATGTGCGCGAGCGCCGCGCGCAGCGCCGGGATCGCGCGGACCAGGCGCGGGCGCTCGATCTGATCGATCGCGGCGTCGGCGACTTCGTCGAGGGAGAGCAGCTTCGCGCTGGAGAACAACAGGCCCGCCGCGGCGTCGTGCGCGACCGCGTCGGTCATGTCGCCCTTGATCGCGTCGGGGAGCAGCGCACCGACGTGGATCGGACGCTTTGCCTGGCGGAGCTCGCTCGCGAGGGACAGCGAGTAGCCGAGCACCGCGTGCTTGGTGGCGCCGTAGACGGCGAGGCCCGGCGTCGGCGAGAGAGCCGACATCGAGCCGATGTTGAGGATCGTGCCGCGATCGATCACCGACAGCGCCGCGTGACAGCCCCAGACCACGCCGAGGAGGTTCACGTCGACCTGTCGGCGCACGGCGGCGTCGTCGATCGTCCACGAGTCTCCGACGGACAGCACGCCCGCGTTGTTGACCCACAGCGTGACGGTGCCGAGCGACCGCGCGAGCGTCGCGATCGCGCGATGCGCCTCGGGATCGCGAGCGTCGTGGCGCGCGCCGGTGCCGTCGACGACGGCCGCGGTGACGAGCGCGGCCCCTTCGTCGATGTCGGTCGCGAGGACGTGATAGCCGCGGCGCGCCAGGCGCTCGGCGATCTTGCGACCGAGGCCGCGTCCGGCGCCGGTGACGACCGCGACCTTCGCGGCGGAGCCCGACGACGACGTCATCGCGGCGTGCTCGATGGATGGGTCTCGCCGCGCGCGAGCCGCTCGACGCGATAGCGAACGCCGTTGTCCTCGCCCTCGAAGGCGCCGGACCACGCGACCGGGACGAAGCCCTGCTCGTCGAGGTTCGGCAGGAACGCGTCGCAGTCGAAGCGCGCGAGCACGCGCGTGAAGTAGATGTAGCGCAGCGCGGGGTGCTCGAAGGCCTCGCGGAAGATCTGTGCGCCGCCGATCACGAACGTCGTATCGATGTCGGGCGCGTCCGCGAGCGCGAGCGCGTCGTCGAGCGACCGAGCGGCGAGCACGCCCTCGGGCAGCGCGGGCGACGAGCGCGAGACGATGATGTTGAGGCGGCGCGGGAGCGCGCGGCCCTGGACCTCGGCGCTGTCGAACGTGCGGCGTCCCTGGATCACCGCGTTGCGCATCCCTTCGCGCGCCTCGCACGTGATGCGCTTGAAGTGAGCCATGTCGCCCTTGAGCTTGGGCCACGGGAGCGCATTGGCCTTACCGATGCCCCAGTCGAGATCCGCGGCGACGACGCAGTCGAACACGGGCCGAAGCTAGCACTGCAACCTCGCGCCGGACGAGGTGTCCGGTTGGGTCATGCACGCCCAGGCGCTGGTTGTCACCCTCGGGATCGGATGTGGGCTGGCGTGCGGCTCGACGCAGAAGATCAGCTGGAGCGGCGGCGTGGAGTGCGGGCAGCGCGACAGCGCATGCCACGAGGTCGAGGCGCACATCGCGGAGCTCGCCTCCGAGAGGGGCACCTTTCGGCGCACGGTGTGGAACCTGGTCAAGATGGGCGGGCGCGCGGTGCCCACGCTGCGGCGCGAGCTGCACTCGGACTCGGTGCTGCACGTGAAGGTCGCGGTCTACGTGCTGACGGCGATGGGACGCGGCGAGGAGGTCGATGCGTGGTGCACGACGCTCGGCGAGAACGATCGCGACCTCGTGTGCCTGCCCGGCGTGCCGCGCGGCACCGACATCGTCGATCGCGAGCAGGCCACCCTGCCCGCGATGCCCGAGTGAGCACTACGCCAGCGCGCGCAGCGCGGCTTCGCTCGCGTCGTCGGCGGGGAAGTACGTCTCGATGTGGATCTCCTCGGCGGTGACGTCGAGCGGCGTGCCGATCGAGGTGAGCATCGTGAACAGCCGCACCTCGAGCGCCGGCGCGCGAAGGTGCACGGTGATGAACGGCGCGGCGACCTTGCCCGGTGCCGGCGCGCGCCACTCGAGCGGCACGTCGGGCTGCGCGAGCGAGCGCGCGAGCAGGCGCTGCAGCGGGTCGTCGCCCGGGCGCGCGGCGATCTCGCGATGCAGCCGCGCGACGAGGTGCCCCGCGACGTCCGCCCAGTTGACGATGTACGGCCGCAGCGCCTCGGGATGCAGCGTTCCGAGCACCAGGTTTCGCGCCGCCGCCATGCCCTCGTCGCTCGACGGCGCGAAGTGCGCGAACAGCTTCGCCGCGCCGCGATTCATGCGCAGCACGTCCCAGTGACCGTCGACGACGACCGCGCCGAACGGCTCTTGCTGCGCGAGCACGTGGTCGATCGCGCGGCGCAGATGCGCGAGCTCGTCGCCGTCGAGCGGTGACGCGCGATACGCGGCCGCGAAGCCCGCCGCCGTCAGCAGCGTGTTGCGCTCGCGCAGCGGAACGTCGAGCGCACCCGCGAGCGCGAGCACGATCTCGCGGCTCGGCTGCGATCGCCCGTTCTCGACGAAGCTCAGGTGCTTCGCCGACACGCCCGCGCGCGCGGCGAGCTGCTCCTGACTCACGCGCCGCGCGAGTCGCCACGATCGGAGCTGCGCGCCAAACGTTTCGGCCATGACCGACGGTACACGGAGCGCGGACCGGCGCGTCTTACCTCGGAGGTAATGACGGCAGGGCGCGTGTTACCGGCGAGGTGCAGCTCGGTCCGCGCGCCTTACCTGCGAGGTAATGGTGGATCCGCGCCGCGCTCGTTATCTCCGATCGCATGACGACCACCGCTTCGCTCTCCTCGCCCCTCGCACGGCCGAGCTCGACGTCCGCCAACCCGTTCACCGCGACCGCCGCACCGTCCTCGCTGCGATCCAAGGCGCTCGCCGCCGCCGCGATCCTCGCCGTGTTCACCGCGTACTCGATGTGGGTCGTGCTCGGCTTCGGCTACACCGGCTTTCTCTCGCTCGCGATGCGCGAGCCGTGGGCGATGCAGTTGCTGCTCGACCTCGTCCTCGCCTGCACCTTCGGCATCGGCTGGATGACCCACGACGCCCGCGCGCGGCGCATCGCGACGTGGCCCTTCGTGATCGCGACGCTGTTCCTCGGCTCGGTCGGCTTGCTCGGCTACGTGGTGTGGCGCGGCTTCGCCGTCAGACCGCGACCGGGTACTTGATGAACGGGTGGTGCTGATAGCCCTCGAGCGAGATGTCCTCGAACGTCATCTCGAGCGTGGGCTTGTTCGCGAGGACGAGCTTGGGCAGTGGATGCGGCTGGCGCTCGAGCTGGATCTTCACGCCCTCGACGTGGTTGAGGTAGATGTGCGCGTCGCCGAGCGTGTGCACGAAGTATCGCGGCGAGAGCCCGCACTCCTGCGCGATCATCGACATGAGGAGCGCGTAGCTCGCGATGTTGAACGGCACGCCGAGCGCGAGGTCCGCGGAGCGCTGATAGAGCTGGCAGTCGAGCCAGCCCTGCGCGGGCGCTTCGCCGCGCTTCTCCTCGTGGTGCACGTAGAACTGGAAGAACGCGTGGCACGGCGGCAGCTTCATCCGGGGGATGTCCGCCACGTTCCACGCACTGACGATCAACCGGCGTGACGCCGGGTTCGTCTTGATCTGCTGGATGACGTCCTTGATCTGATCGATGCCCTCGGGCGACCCGTCCGGCCAGTGGCGCCACTGAAACCCGTAGATCGGCCCGAGCTCGCCGTTCTCGTCGGCCCACGCGTCCCAGATCGGCGTGTGCTGGTGCAGGTCATCGTGGATGTTGGTCGAGCCGCGCAAGAACCACAGCAGCTCGCGCACGACCGCGGGGAACAGCACCTTCTTCGTCGTGACGAGAGGAAACCCCTCGCGCAGGTCATAGCGAGTCTGCGCGCCGAACAGCGAGATGGTCCCGGTCCCCGTGCGATCCGTCCGGCGCTCGCCCTGCTCGAGCACCTGACGCAAGAGATCCAAGTACGGACGCATGCCTCCTTGTAGCATCGCCCCCTGTCGCTCGGCGATCGACCACGATCCCTCCGCCGTCCCGCGACGATCGCCGACGCGCGCCCTATGATGTGCGCGTGGTCCCGCGCCCGACGACGATGTCCGCCCTCCTCGAGGCCTACGACGGGGTGCTGCTCGATGCCTACGGTGTCCTCGTCGACGCGCGCGGTCCCCTGCCCGGCGCGACCGCGCTGATCGACGAGCTGAACCGCCGCGCGAAGCCCTACGCCGTCGTCACCAACGATGCCTCGCGATCGGTCGCCACCTATGTCGCTCGGTTCGCGAGCTTTGGCCTCGCGATCCCCGGCGACCGCATCGTGACCTCCGGCTCGCTGCTCCCCGCGTACTTCCGCGAGCGCGGTCTCGCCGGCGCGCGCACGTGTGTCCTCGGCACCGACGACTCGTACGCGTTCGTCGTCGAGGGCGGTGGCGTCCCCGTGGAGGTCACGGCCGGCATGGAGATCGACGCGGTCGCGATCTGCGATGACGCCGGGACGCCATTTCTCGACGGCATCGAGCTCGCGTTCTCGGCGATCGCGCGGGCGGTCGATGCGGGCCGGCGACCGGCGCTCGTGGTGCCCAACCCCGACCTCGTGTACCCCAAGGGCGATCGCGAGTACGGCTTCACGGCGGGCGCGATGGCGCTGCTCGTCGAGACCGCCCTCGCCCGGCGGTTCCCGCACGACAACCTCGTCTTCGATCACCTCGGCAAGCCCGAGCCTCACCTGTTCCACGAGGGCGCGCGCCGGATCGCCGCGCTCCTCGAGTCACGCGATGCAGCGCGTGCCCCGCGCATCGTGATGATCGGCGATCAGCTCGAGACCGACATCGCCGGTGCGCTCGGCGCGGGGCTCGACGCGGCGCTCCTCGCCGGCGTCTCGCGCTGGACCGAGCGAGGCGCCATCACGCCGACGTACGTCCTGCCCGACCTGGTCAAATCCACCATTTTTGAATTGTAATGGGGTCCGTCCCCGTTAGGCGGACCTTTGGTCAAATCCACCATCGCGCTGAGTCCGATTTTCGGACACGCGGCCGTGCTACACGCTGGTGCGTGATCCAGCGGTTCTGCTTCGTGAAGCTCCTCGATGACGAGGTCGGCACGCGCGCCGAGCTGGCCGAGATGATCCGCGCGCAGTTGCTCTCCGCGGGCGCGGATGCGGTGGTCGGGTTGCCCGCGGACGACAGCGCGGCGCGGTGGGACCTCTCGATCGTCATCAGCGCGGCGTCGCTCGATGCGTGGAACGCGCTCGCGATGCAGCCGGCGATGACCGGCGTGTTCGACGAGCTCGCCGGGCGCGCGACGGTCGTGAAGGCGTGGACGTTCTCGTCGATCGCACCCGACGACGAGGATTAGTCGGGCTCCGGTGCGCGGTGCCGTCGCCGCGCTCGCGATAACATGCCCGGGTGCTGAGGTTGCGGCGCGGGGTGATCAGTGACGAGCCGGTGCCTGCGAGCGAGGAGACGCGACGCCCGATGCTCGGGGGACGCGTGACGTGGGTGCGCGTCGCGCCACGCCGGAGCGTGCTGATCGCCGATGGAAGGGTCGTTGGCGTGATCGACGGTCTCGCGCTCGCCGCGCCACGCTCGGGCGCGGATCACGTGCTCGTGCGGCCGTTGCTCGGCGCGGTGGAGTTGGTCGGAGACGTGCCTACGGGTGTCGCCATCGACGATCTGCGCAGAGCCGTCGAGCCCGTCGTGGAGCTCGAGCGCGATCTTCTCGCGTGGATCCTCGTAGCGCCGGACGCACGTCAGCTGCCACATCGCGCGATCGTGCTCTCGACCACCGCCGATCCGGACCTCGAGCACGCGACCGCGAGGTTCAGCCGCGCGTCCCTGCCCGGCGACGGCAGCCACCGGCCCCCCCGATCGATCGCGGGCCTCCAAGACTCGGCGGTGAAGAGCACGCGCGTCGACGACATCGCGACGATCGTCAAGACGCTGGCCGATCATGCGCATCGCTACGTCGCGATCGAGATCCAGCGAGATCCGGTGGCAGCGTTGACGGCGATCGAGGATGCGATCGTCGAGGGCGATCTGCTGGTCGTCCTGATGCGACAGGCAGATGGCACCTATCTCGTGCGCATGCGCGTGGACGGTCGTCGCGCCGGCTATGACCTCGCGCCGCCGGTGACGTGGGCGCGCATCTGGTCGACCGTTTCGTATCGGCTGGTGCGGCTGAGCATGCAGCAGACTCCGCTGCTCGACGAGCTTGGCGATCCGCTGTACATCGACGCAGGCTTCGTCGATCTCCTCGATCGACCCGAATTCGACGCGCGCCGCCTCCTGCTCGACTACATCGATCTCCGCCTCCACGGAATGAAGCAGAACGCGCACTATGCCGAGCGGTTGCTCCGGCCGTTCGAGCTCGCGTGCGAGCGCGCCGGCGATGCCGTCCACCGTGCGCTGTGTCATGGCCTGCGCGGGCGGCACGCCAAGCTGAACCACGACTCTGCACGCGCGATCGCGTTCCACCGCACGTGCGTCGCCGCGGTCGCCTCGGTGAGCGCCGAGGATGATCCTGCGACGACTCGTGCGCTTGTCGGCCTCGGACAGGCCCTGCACGACACCGGAAGCGTGGAGGCGATCGACGTTCTTGCCGACGCGGTGGCGCGCATGAGACGCCGTGGCGATGACACGGTCGACCTCGGCGTCGCGCTCGAGACGCTCGGCCGGGCGCAACGAAAGCACGGCAAGTATGCCGACGCCGTGACGACGCTGCGCGACGGCTTTCGCGTACAGAAGGCCTTCGGTGCGCGATGGCCGGAGAACTGTCTGCACGAAGCGGAGCTCGCCCTCGAAGCGGATGGTCGCTTCTCCGAGGCGCTCGCGATGGTGGACGAGCTGCGCATTCTCACCGCACCGTCCGACGAGCATGGCCTCCAGCGCCGCATTCTCGATGAGTCCGAAGCGCGTTGTCGTATCGCGCTAGGCGAGCTCGAGGCTGCCGCGTCACTCCTGGTCGCGCTACGGCGCGAGACCTACAGCGCTGTCGATCGTCAGCGTGTCGACGCGCTGATCGACTCGCTCCCCCCCGAGGTTCGCGAAGCACGCCTCCGCTCTGCCGCAGACGCCGAACGAACGGTACGGGATCAGGTCGCTGCTGCCGAGGCGCCTCTCCGCGAGGAGGCACGATCGCGAGGCATGGTGTTGCTCGGCATGCACATGTCGACGGGCGCCGTATACCTCCACCTCGCACCACGGGACGAGATGGATGGCCCAGCGCGTCCGTCGTATCGAGCTCGTTGCGCCGAGCTGGTCGCGCTGGCGGCCGCACGCATCGTCGCGGTCCCCGTCGAGGTACAGCTCTCTCATCTCGATCATCGCGCGGGCCGCATCTTCGAGGCGCGCGCACGGATCGAGCGTTCCGTTCGCGAACTGGCGGCAGGCGGACTCGAGGGCTACGCGGCGGACGATCCATTCGGGCGGGTCGACCTGATCGACGTTCGTGCGGGATGGACGCAGATCGATCTCGTGCTCGGGACGCATGGACCGGCGGCCATCACCGACGCGCGCGACCTCGCCTTCGAGATCATCGCGCGCGTTCGCGAAGCACATCCCGAGCACGCCGATGTGCCGATGCGGTCTCGCGTACAACCGGTCTTCGTCGGTACGGGAACGTACCCCTACGACGGTGCCCACCTGGCACCCGAGACGGTGGCGCTGCTCGAGGCACTACGCCGGTTCCCGCGACGAGCGGAGATCGACATATCGGCGCTGCAGTCCGCGAGCGAGCTCTCGGATGACGTGCGTGCCGTCGTGCACACGGTCGCGCTGCACGCCGTCGAGGGTGAAACCGTCGGCGATGCGCTGTACTTCGATAAAGACGCGATCGCGTCGTGTGGACGCTCGCAGGCGCCGGCGTTCGTCCTCGCGTACGACATGCGAGATCCATCGCGGACGTTGGTGGTCGAGCGGGACAACCGCCGGACGCGATCGGTGCGGTGGTGGCCGGGCATCTGGTCGCCCGACAGCGTCCATCACACGGCCGACGACTCCGGCACCTTGGGCATGGCGCTGGCAGGCATCGTGGACGAGAACGCGGTCCGTGCGTCGCGCGCCGCGCTGGCGGCATCCTTCGAACGCGCGACGTCGCGTTCGGAGGCCCGAGCCCGGCGCTTCGGCGAACGTGGGTGGATCGGATGGATCGTTCATCCCACCACCGAACAGGGCGGCGACGACGACGGCAACGAATACGCGTCGCGCCACGAGCGTAGCGACGCGGCGGACGGTTGGCAGATCGATATCACCAGCGGAGCGGATCGCGACCACGTGTTTCGCGTCGCACCCGACGGAACGCGCACCGAGGTGGTATTACCGTCCGCGGCGCCGTACCGCGCGCTCGGTAGCCCGACGCCCGATCGCACGCGATGGCTCATCGCGTCGCGCACGCGCCTGCGAGAGGTGCATGTCGCGAGCGGCGCCACGCGTATCGTGATGGAGGGACCGTGGATCGTGTCGGTCGCGGCGCTCACCGACGATCTCGTCGTGTTCGCGAGCTTCGGCGGGGAGCACACGCTCGACCGCACGGATCCCGACGTCGCGGCGCTGTCGAGCATGCGGCAGATGCCGCCCGGCGATTCGATCCGGCTCGCGGCGGCGCACGGCATCGGCCTGTGCCGGATCGGTGACGAGCCGGGGCTCGTGCGATGGATCGACGTCGACGAGCGCGACATGCTCCGTCTCGAAACAGTGCTCGACGGACGGGTGCTCGTGATCAGCAGCTGGCGACGCGCGCTCGTCGTCGCCGTGAAGGAAGGCGCGCTGATCCCACTCCGCTCGATCGATCACGCGTGGGGACCGTCGGTGGAGCTGTTCGGCCTCGAAGCGGCGTGGCAGGCCGCGCGTCCGTATCAGGTTGCGACCCTGTCGTTACACCGCGAGCACGACGTGCCGGCGCCGCGGCGGTTTCTCGTCGAGTGCAGTGACCAGCGCATGTATCTCGAGCGAGTCGACATCGCCCCCGTCGAGCGAACGATTCCAGGCGCGGCGCGGCGCGCGCTCGCGCTGACCGAGGCCGATCTTCTTTGGGACCGAAGCAGCTGCCAGGACTTCGTGTTGCTCCGTGGGGGTCAGCTTCGCTTGATCCGCGTCGAGGGAGATCGCGCGGAGATGCGCGTCGACGAGCGCGCTGTCGAGCCGCCGATCGTCGGCGAGCACGCGGCGTTCTCGATCGCTCGCGACGGGCGCATGGTGTTCGCAGGTCCGTCGGGCGCGTGGTGGATCGATCGCGATCGGGCGACGGCCTCCCTCATCGCACCGCAGTCCCTCCCGGTGGCGAGCATTGCGGCGCTATCGGCGGAGCGCGTGCTGGTGCTGTCGCGTCATGGTCCCGTCGACGTGCGGATGACCTTGCTCGTCGACGGCAGCGTGCTCGCGACATGGCCGGTGCACGTGTTCGACCGGGTCTGCGCGCTGCCAGGCGCGGGGCTGGTCGTGCTGTCGTTCCAGTACATGCCGGAGGACCAGGCGATGACGGTGCTGTTGCACGTGTCTTCGCGCGGGACGCTGCACCACGTGTCGCACGCGCGGATCAGCGTGCGCGACGCGTTCGAGCGGGACGGTCGCGTGTTCATCGAGAGCAGCGATGGTGTCTTCGCGCAGAACCACCTCGAGGACTTCGGTGCACTCGACGGCAGCCCGGCGCTGGCAGGTGTGTATTACGCCCCTCCAGTCGCTTTGGGGGCGGCGCCCGGCGTGCGAACGGTCGAACGCGCCCGATGACGAGGATCAGTTGTCCTTCGCGCCCTCGCGGATCCAGACGAGGATCTTCAGGTAGTCCGGATCCGTGGGCCCGGTCCACGTCACGTTCGGGTGCGCGTCCGGCGGGTCTTCGCGCGACGGGTTCGTGAGGATCAAGCTCTTCTCGGGCATGGTCAGGTTGACGCGAATCCCCACGCGTTCGGTCGTGAGCTCGCGGTAGGAAAGGTTCACGCTGCCGTCGAGGTGGAGCCCGCCGAGGTCCTTGCCCACACCGCCGCCCGAGTGACAGGCGACGCAGCCGCGCGCGGCGAAGATCGGAAAGATCTGATTCTCGAACGAGACGTTGGTCGGCAGCACCAGCTCGCCGCCGACGACGGCCGACGCGATCGTCACCGTGCTCGCCGTGATCGCGGAGATCGGCATCGAGACCGACACCGTCGATTCGAGCGGCGTCCCGAGCGTGACCACGCCCGGCGGGACCTCGAAGAACACGGCCCAGCCCGACGGCGAGCTCGCGGTCGCGGCGGGCATCGCCGAGAGATCGGCCCCGAGGAACTTCGGTCCGATCACGCCTCCCGGCACGAGCACGGAGGCGGCGGTGACGTTCGCCTTCGCGGTGCCGGTGTCGTCGACGAACTTCACGAACAAGACGCCCTTCGCGGCGGTCGGCGTGACACCGAACGCCGTCGAGAGATTCGCGAGCAGCGCCTCGCTCACCGCGGGGACCTTCACGCCATCGACGTCGGAGTCCGTGAGGATGATCGTGTCGCTATAGGTCGCGCGATGCGTGGGCGGCGAGCTCGCGAGCACCTGGAACGCGGAGTTCTCGGGGATGTCGTCGATCCGGAACGCAGGACCTTGGGTCGTGACCGTTGGAGGCGGGTTGAGACCCGAGATCGAGATGCTGGCGGTGGAGGTGATCGCGGCGTTCGATTCGAAGTCGACGACCTCGCCCCTCACGTTCAACGAACCACCCAGAGGTCCCGAGTCGAATCCACAGCCGGCGACGAGCACGAAGAACCCGAGCGCGCGCATGTCTCTCTAGTGGTGGCGGCAGCGTCGGAGGTCGCAGGTTTCTACACGCAGAGCTCATGTCGTGGAGATCGTTGGACGCAGTCGCGCGATCCACGCCTCGAGCTCGGGCGGTAGTGCGGATTCGAACACGACGCGCTCGCCGGTCGCGGGATGCGTGAAGCCGAGCACCGCCGCGTGCAGCGCGAGGCGCGGTGCACGCGGGATGAACGTGCGGCTCTTCTCGCCGCCGTGCTGCGTGTCGCCGGCGATCGGCGTGCCGTTGCCCGCGAGGTGCAACCGGATCTGGTGCTGGCGTCCCGTCTCGAGGCGCGCCGCGACGAGCGTCGCGCCCGCGAGCGCCTCGATCGCGCGCACGTGCGTGACGGCGCGCTTGCCGTCGACGGGGCGATCGATCGTTTGCGACTCGACGGTGCCGACCGCGACCGCACGGTACTCGCGCTCGACGTCGTGCACCTTGAACGCGTCGCCGAGCTTCTTGTTCGCGTCGCGCGTGCGCGCGAACACGAGGAGCCCGCTCGTCGGCAGATCGATGCGATGCACGAGGTAGACCTCGCCGAACTGCTGCGCGAGCTGATCGAGCATGTCGCCGCGATCGCTCTCGGGGGTGGGCGCGGTGACGAGGCCGGCCGGCTTGTCGGCGACGATCACGTGCGCATCGCTGAACACCACGGTCGGCGAGAGCGGCGCCTCGGTGCGCTCGACGGCGGCGCCGACGTTGATCTCGATCACCTGGCCGGGCTTGACCGTGCGGCTCGCGACCTTGGTGCGCGTGCGATCCACGAACACGCCGCCCTCGTCGATCACCGCGCGCGCCTTGCGCCGCGACAGCGCGGGCAAGCGCTTCGCGATCACCTGATCGAGGCGCAGCCCCGCGTCGTCGGCGGAGACGGTGAAGGTTTCTTTGGGCATCTCAGGCTCGCGTCGCGACGTCGAAGATCGCGTCGGCGAGCTGCTCGGGGACCTCTTCCTGCAGGAAGTGTCCCGCCTCGGTGCGCACGACCTTCGCGTCGCGGCGCTTGCGCTCGAGGTGATTGATCACGCGTCCGAGGATCGGATCCTTGGTGCCCCACACGAGCGCGATCGGCACCTTCACGCTCTCGAACACCTGATCCGTCACCTGCAGCGCGGGGATCGACGGATGATCGTCGACGGAATTCGGCACCATGCGCGCCAGCGCGAGCGGCGCCGCGCGATCCTTCTGCGAGGACAGCGGCCAGCGATACGCCTTCGCGACGTCGCCGCGAATGCTCTTGCGATCGCCTTGCGAGAGATGCAGCTGCCGCAGCGGGAAGCCGAGCCGCACGAACAACAGGTCGCTCGCGACCGGCAGCTGCGAGAGACGATGAAACAGCGTCGGCTTGAACTTCGGGTGCGGCGGGCTGATCGCCGTGTTGGCGAGGACGAGCCCCTTGAGCCGCGACAGTCGCGACGCCATCGCGAGGAGCCCGATCGGGCCGCCCCAGTCCTGCGCGACCAGCACGAGCGGGCCCGGCACGATGTCGTCGAGCACGTTCCCGAGCCACTGCCCGTGATGCTCGAGCGTGTGCGCTTCCATCCCCGGCTTGCTCGACAGGCCGAGGCCGATCAGATCCGGAACGATCAGCCGCAGCTCGTCGCCGTCCTTCCGCGCGCGGATCGCGGCGACGACCTTGCGCCACAGAAAGCCCCACGTGGGGTTGCCGTGCAGCAGCACGATCGCCGGTCCGCTCGGAGGTCCCCACTCGAGGACATGCATCTGCTGATCACCGGTCGCGTGCATCGACGTGCGCCATCCCGCTGGCAGCTGGGCGGCGATCCACGGCGGAAACGGTTCGGTCGACACGAACCGTCCATATCACGCCCGTACGTACCTAACGAGCTTCAGCGCGGGGTCTACCAGTCACCATCATCGTCGATGTTGCGACCGCGACGGCCCTTCTTGCCGCCGTCGCCCTCGTCGCGATCGCGCCCGCGATCCTTGTCGCTACGTCCGCGCCGCCCACGATCACCGCCGCCGGGCGGTCCGCCGAAGCCACCACCACTCGGCCGACCACCGAAGCCTCCAGCACCGGGCGGACGCGGCGCTCCGCCGCCACCGCCAAAGCCACCAGGACGGAAGCCTCCGCCACCGGGCGGGCCACCGCCGCCTCCAAAGCCGCCACCGCCGGGCGGGCCACCGGGCCGCGGGCCGCGGAAACCACCACCGCCGCCGCCGGGGCCGCGCGCTTCACGCTCGCGCGCCTCGTTGATGCGAAGCATGCGGCCGTCGAGCTCCTGCCCGTCGAGCTCCTGGAGAGCAGCTTGCGCCTGTTCAGCCGTCGCGAACTCGACGAAAGCGAAGCCGCGCGAGCGACCTGTCTCGCGGTCCATGATGACGGACACACTCGTCACCTCTCGACCGTTCGCACCGAATGCTTCTCTGAGGCTCGCTTCGTTCGTGTTGTAGTTCAGGTTGCCCACGTAGAGCTTCGTTCCCACGGCCTGGTCTCTCCTAGAATCTTTCTGTCCACTGCGACGGGTTTGACGGTGCCCCAAAAGGCTATCACAGGCGTTTGGACGCCGATCACAAGCTTTCGCAGGTTGGGCGCTGGGGGTACGGTCGCACAATGTCGTAGATTCGCGAGCGGGCATGGGGCCGCTGCCGTACCCGCATCGGGCAACGTTTCTCGCGAGCACGCTGGCCGTCCCGGCGGAGCTCGACGATGCGACGCCGTACATCGCCCGGTTGATCTCGTTGATCGTGTTCGATCATCTGATTCGCCATCGCGTCGTCACCCTCGGCGACCACGATGACGAGCGCCTCGTCGACGAGAACGGGCGGCTGCTCGACGCGCACCACCCACTCGTAGAGGACAGCCTCGACTGGTTCTTCCGGGTGAGCCGCCGGCACGAGGTGCTGTGGTTCGATCTGTCGCTCGATCCGGCGCGCCCGCAGCGGACGTTTTTGCGCTGTCGCAAGCCGTACGGAACGATCGACGAGTGGGTGGCCAACCCGCAGCAGACGTTGGCGCAGCAGCTCGCGCAGTGCCTCGGTGCCTGGCTCGCGGCGCGCCGGCTCCCGCTCGTCGGCGCGCTCGCCGACTTCACGACCGAGGACTTGCTCGCGGCGGCGAACAAGCTCGCGGGCGCCGCGGCGCTCCTCGACGGAGGCGCCGACCTCGCGAGCTTGCCGGGAGGGCTCGCGCAACCGCCGCCGCGCCTCGCGATTCCGTTCCTGCGCGTGCTCGGCGAGCTGTCGCGCGATGCGTCGATCGACGCGACGATCCTGCACCTCGATCCGACGCACGCGGTCGCGCGGCGCAACGTGTACGTCACGGGGCTGCTCGCCGGTGACACCGATCGCCGCGCGATCCTGCCGCTCGTCGCCGAAGCGCCGATGTACGCGAAGCCGCACCTCTCGATCTGGGGCGAGCCGTTCGCGGGCGACCGTCCGTTCGAGAGCGTCGGCGTGCGCCACCAGGGCATCGCCGCGAGCCTGATGCCGGCCAATCCGTTCGCCTGCCACAACTACTCGCTGCAGCTCGCCGAGGAGGGCCGGCGCGAGGAGAGCTATCGCTGGGCGGATCGCGCGACCGTCGCGTCGCCGGGCTTTGGCGCGGCGCACCTCGATTGCGTGCGGCGGCTGCGGCAGGTGGGGCGCCCCGGTCAGGCGTTCGCCGAGGCGCAGTATCGCTGCCGCGAGATCCTCGACCGCGCGGGCGCGGGTAAGATGAGTGCGGCGGACTGGCAATCGCCGCATCACGCGGCGCTCTTGATCGCGTTCGCGCACCTCGATGTCGGCCGCATCCAGGAGGCGATCGAGCTCGCCGACGAAGCGATGTCGCGCGTGCCCGACGACGCGCCGACGAAGGAAGCGTTCGGCTGGGCGATGAAGCGCATCTCGCACTGGAAGAGCGACGCCGGCTTGCTCGCGCGCGCGTTCGCCTGGGAAGGCCACCACCGCGGCGATCCGGGTCGCGTGATCCAGGGGCTGACGAAGGGGCGCATCACCGACGAGGAAGACGCCGGCATGCTGATCGAAGCGCTGCTCGCGACCGGGCGGTTCGAGCAAGCGAGCGTCGCGTACTGGCAGTGCGCCGGGCTCGACGGCACGGGCGTGCTCGGCGACGGCAAGGCGCGCCTGTCCGCGGCGAAGGCGCTGATCCTGAACGGCGAGCTCGACGAAGCGCTCGACCAGATCCAGATCGTGCAGCTGCGTCGATCGCAGAGCCGCCTCGAGGCCGAGATCAACCGCGTGCTGCGCTTCGCGGCGTCGCGACCGGCGAGCGAGTGGGAGCGCGTGATCGAGCGCCGCGTCGACAAGGGCGCGCTGCAGCTCGCGCAGATGGCGGCGCGCGACCTCGCCGACTTCGTGCCCGACATGGACACCGAGATCGTTCGCAGCGCGCTCGGCGAGCGCGGCAAGCTCTCGCTCGATCCGATGTGGATCAGCGAGCTGATCGGCGCGGTGCCGCAAGCAGCGTCGTCGGCGGCCGCGGTCGTCGGCCGGCTCGCGTGGCCCAAGGAAGCGACGCTGCGCGCCGCGGATGCGCTCGCCGCCGAGTGGTGGACCGCGCTGATCCCGCCCGCGCGCGATCGCGATGCGCACGCCGGCGGCGCCGTGCTCGCGCTCGGTATCGCGCTCGTGAACTACTTCGAGGCGGCAATGGGCCCGCCGACGCCGATCGCGGGCGCGTATCGCCACATCGCGACGGAGGCGCTGCACCTCGTGCGGCGCTCGCGCTACCAGATCGATCCGGGCGCGATCCAGGCGCTGCTGCGGCTCGTCGACTCGCTCGGCAAGGCGCCCGAGGCGCTGTTCGACACGTGGATGCTGCGCATCGAGCGCGCGCTCGATCTCGAGGCCGAGCACGGCGCGTACCTCGAGGGCATGATCGCCGGCTTGCCGTCGGTGCAGCGCTACCTGCGCGGCGACGAGCGCATCGGCTGGGAGCTGCGCCTCGCGCACGACCTCGCGGTGGATCCCTCGCAGTACGAGCCCGCGGCGATGCTGTTCGCTCGCTGCGCGCGCGCCGTCGAGGCGGGCCGCGTGTACCTCGCGTGGTCGCAGGCCGCCGCGGCCGCCGGCATCGCGCCCGCCGCGCAGCTCGACGTGCACTGGCTCGCCGCGCTCGCGAACTCGACCGCGTCGGCCCCGTGGCTGCGCCTCGGCCACAACCTGCTCGTCGCGCGTCCGCTCGATGGCTTCACCGCCGCGTGCCGCGGCATCGCGTTCGCGGCCTCCAAGGATCGCGGGCCCGCGCTCGTCGACCTCGCGCCGAAGTGGAAGGTCGCCAATGTCTCGACGCCGCTCGACGGCGAGCGCGCGTACGACGCCGGCGTCGCCGCGGCCTCGGAGGGCAAGCTCGATCTCGCCGTGCAGCACCTGCGCTGGGCGAACGCGTGCGAGCCCGGCAACGCGAAGCGCGCGCAGAGCCTCGCGGTCGCGCTCGCGCGCACGGGCCGTCCCGCGGAGGCGATCCGCGTGCTCTCGCAGCACGAGCGCAGCGATGCGCCGCGCCTGATCGGCAAGCTGCTCGCCGAGTCGGGGCGCGATGTCGACGCGGTGATCGTGCTGCGCTACGCGTCGCGCCGCTTCCGCACGATGGAGGATTGGTCGACGCTCGCGATGGCCGCCGCGCGCTCCGACAACGACGGCGTCGTGATCGAAGCGGGCCGCAAGGCGATCGCGCTCGGCGCGAAGGACACCGCGCTGCAGGCCGCGCTCGCGACCGCGCTGTATCGCACCGGCGAGTTCGTCGAGTGCGAGCAGCTCGCGCGCCAGCTGATCGAAGCCGGCAGCCGCGACGACCGCATGCACGGCCTGCACGCGATGGCGCGCGCGCTCGCGGGCCAGGGCCGCCACGTCGACGCGCATCCATACGCGAAGGCGGCCGCCGAGCTGCAGCCCAACGGCGAGCTCGCGGCCGATCTGATCGAGACGATGGATCGCATCGTCGCGCAGCAAGACCCGCCGATCCTGCCGAGCGCCGAACAGTCGATGGAGCGCCAGGCCTCGCGCGACCTCGAAGCCGGCAACTTCGACAGCCTCGCGCCCGCGATCACCTCGCCATCGTGGGGCATCGCGCGCGCCGCGCTGCTCGCGTGCGAGTTCCGCAAGGACGACGAGAGCGGTATCCCGGTCTCGCCGCGCGCGCTCGAAGCCGCGGTCGCGATCCTGAACCGCACCGAGGGGCTCGAGGATCCCGAAGCCTGCCTCGCCCGCGTGCGCGCGCTGCGCATCCGAGACAACGCGTTCATCCAGATCGATCCACCGCCGCCGCTCGGCACGCGCTACACGCAGGAAGAGTTCGATCGCGCGTACGCCGAGCGCGAGCGCCGGCCCAACCGACCCAGCGCGATCCAGAGCTTCGCGCGCTAGAACCGACCACAAGAAAAGGTGCTCCGCGTCAAAAGCGCGGAGCGCTGGCTGCGTATCCTATGACCGTGGTGGTCAACGGCCGGAATTCATCTTCGCTCGCCGCTGGGGTGCTGGCGGTGCTGCTCGCGGGTTGCTTCAAGCCCGTGCCCCCGCCGCCGGTGCTCGGCTACGGCGATCCGTATCGGGGCAGCGGTCAGGCGATCTTCGTCAAGGACAGCCGCAACGATTGGGACATCACGGAGGGCGCGCAGAAGATCAGCTCCGAACAAGCCCTCGAGGCGAGCGGCGACGTCGAGTACGAGCAGCGGCGCCAGCAGATGAAGGCCTACAACGCGCAGCTCGAGCGCGAGGGCAAACGCAACCGGCGCCGCGGCACGATCATGACGGCCGCGGGCATCGGCGCGATCGTCCTCGGGATGATCGTGTCCTACGCGATCGCGCCGAACCTGACGTCGGAGTCGCGCACGGCCGCCACCGCGACCGCGCCCGAGATGCTCGAGACGGGCAACAAGGGCGGTGGGTACCTCGGAATGTACTTCCTCGGCGGCGCGATGCTCTACGGCGGCGGTGCCGCGGCCGTATACGCGCTGATCTTCGCGCGCAAGGATCCACCGTACCAGGCGTGGCGGGTGCCCGATGCGTTGAACCGGCCCGCGTACATTCGCCGCGCGGTCGAGGACTACAACGCAAAGCTCGAGAAGACCGCGCCGCGATCCGCACCGAGCGAGGCTCGCCCGCCCGGCGAGCTCCGCCCGCCACCGATCAAGCGGACCAAACCGAACAAGAGCTTTCCTCGCCCCCGTGGAGGTCGTCGATGAAGACCGCACCGATCGCACTCTTCGCGCTGACCGCGTGCTTCCGCTACTCGGATCCTCCGACCGAGCGTCCGGCACCGAAGCTCCGCAACATCGCCGAGGCGACGATCCTCGACATGAAGGTCGGCCTCTACAAGCAGCCGGGCTTGTGCCCCGGCAAGGAGGGCAAGCTGTACGCGGACGCGATGGTGCAATGGCCCGGCTCCGAGCCGGTGAAGCGCAACATCGGCGCCGATGTCGACTCGCTCCAGCCGACGTCGTTCCAGGTCACCGGGCCGCTGGTCAAAGGCGACAAGGAGGCGCACCTGCATCCGAGCTCCGATGTGCTCGCGTCGGTGGAGACCGGGTTCCGCGCGAAGATCGTGTACACGCCGCTGCCGAAGTTCTCCTTCGACGTCGAGCTCCCGCCCGAGTACTCGTGCTTCACCGGGTTCTGGGACAACGGCGCACCCGGCAACGGCGGCTACGCGGGCGCGAACGGCGACGGCGGTGATTGGGGCCAGAACGGCGGTCCGGGTGGCAACGGCACCAACGGTGGACCCGCCGGACGAGGCGGTCGGGTGATCGCGTACGTCACGTTCGCGAGCACGAAGTTTCATCCGAAGCTGCTCGCGGTGATCGCCAATGGTGTCTTCTTCCTCGCACCGCCCGACGCGCCACTGACGTTTGGCGCGGTTGGAGGTCCGGGTGGCAGCGGCGGCGATGGCGGCAACGGCGGCAACGGCGGCAACCAGGCCACCGAGTCGCGCGAGGTGTGGGATCCGGACTCGAAGTCGAAGGTCAACAAGTGGTTCGGCGTCGGCGGCGCGGGCAATGGCGGCGCGGGCGGCAACGGCGCGTCGGGCGGCCGCGGTGGCGACGGCGGCAGCGTCGAGGTGATCTATGACAGCCGGTTCCCCGAGCTCGCGAAGCTGATCCGCACCGACGTGCGCGGCGGCGCCGGTGGCCCACCTGGCCGTGCCGGTGGTGGAGGCAGCGGCGGCACCTCCGAGGCAGAGGAGAACGCGGTGTTCGGCGCGGGAGGTCCCGCCGGCGCTCCCGGTCCGTACCAGGGCGAAGATGGTCGTCCCGGCGCGCAACGCGTGAAGGCGGGCGAGGTGTTCGGTAGGTTCACCAAGCTGCGCGGGATCACGCTCGCGGGAGGTCGCCGATGACCAAGCGGATCTGGAGCCCGATCGCGATCGCGTCGCTCGTCGCCGCGTGCGCCGGCCCGACACCGACGAGCGCTGTCGGCCCGACGATCGACGTGAGCCTCGACGGAACGAACGGCCGGTGGTTCATCACCGACCGGACCGGCGCCGATGCCAAGCTGAAGCTCGACGACGACGGCCTCGCCTACGAGTTCGACATCGAGGTCAACTGGGACCAGGGTCGCATCGACGACGACGGCCTCGAGTACACCGACGTCGTCGACGTGGACTTCACGCTCACCGTCGAGGGCGAGACGCTCCCCGACATCGTGCTCGTCCCCGCGTCGCGCTCGTTCGTGCACATGGCGTACAGGATCCCCGCCGCGGCCGGCGGCAAGACCGCCGTGATCCACGCGCAGGCGATCGACGACAACGATCTGCACTCGAACATCATCGACTTCACCGCGCTGCTCGACCCGACCCCGCCGTGATCTCACGTCGAGCTCGCGCGGTACGCGCCGATATCGGGTCGGTCGCGATTCCCGTCGTTTCCATTCAGGATCTCATCGAGCTCAAAGCGCCGCGCGGGACGCCCGCGTGACCTCGAAGACATCGTGGCCCTGGAGCGACTTGACGGAGATGATGAGTCGTGACGAGTCGTGACGGATGGAGCGAGCACGCCGACGACCAGCTGCGCGCGTGGACGCGGTTGACGAACGGCTAGCGCGGGCGAGCCACGACGCAGACCTCGCGGCGATTCGACGGCAAGTGGCGCATGCGCACGTCGGGCAGGCCCATCTCGCGAATGCGTCGCACCAGCTCGGGCAGCTCGTCGACGAACTGCCAGTCGTTCATCTTCAGCGTGATCACCGCGCCGGCGAGCGACTTCTTCAGGTGCGGCATCAGCCGCGCGACCTCGTGCAGCGCGACCTGCGGCGCGAGGTTCACGTCGACGAGCAGCCACGCGATGTTCACCGGCAGCTCCTCCCAGCGCAGCGCGCCGACCTTCTTCGGCACGTGATGCACGCCCGGCATCGCGGCGACGCCCGCATCGAGCGCCCCGGTGTCGACCGCGTACACCTCGAGCCCGCGCTGCGCGAGGGCCATCACGGCACCGCCCGGCGCCGCGCCGATCTCGAGCGCGATCTGCCCGGCCGCGACCGGCAGCTTCGCCCACGCGATCGCCTCCTCGATCTTCGCGTACGCGCGCGACGGCGATGCCTCGGGCACGCTCGCCGCGCGGACACCACCGGGTGATGCGCCGCGCGTCGCGTCGTGGCGATGCGCGCCGATCCACGCGGGCTCGTCGGGCGTCGGCGCGACGATGACATCGGCGACGAGCTCGCCCTCGCGCGCATCGTCGCCGATCGAAGGATCGCTCGCGTGCACCTGTGTCGGCGCGGCGAGGTGCGCCCACGGAACGAGCAGCGCGATGTCCGCCTCTGGATCGCGCGCGAACACGTGCACGCGATCCGGGCGCACCGTCGCGAGGAGCGCCTCGGCCGTCACGCGATCACCGGCGGCGCCGACCGAGCGACCCCACACGCGCGCGAACACCGAGCCCGGCGTGTCCTCGGGCGCGAGCGGCCCCGGCGCCTTGAACGTGACGAGCCCCGGCCGCGAGTAGGCGAACCGCAGGTCCGGCCGCGTGCGCGCGACCTCGCGCTTCACCGCGGGCTCCATCCCCGGCAAGCACGTCGCGAACGCGAAGTCGGCCACGCCGCACGATACCGCGTCGACTCGATCCCCGGTCGGATCGCGTCGCCCCGCATCGCGATCGCTCGCGCCTGACGCGCCGGACCTGCGATCGCGATCGCTCGCGCGTATAGTGCCCGCGCCCGGATCCACCGATGTATCGCTTCTTCTACTGGCTCGTGCTGCAGCGCCTCCCGGCGGAGCCGACCCATCGCTTTTCGGTCGGCCTCATGCAACTCGCGTTCGCCATCCCCGGCGTGCGCTGGCTCGCGAGCCGCTGGTTCTCGACGCGCGATCCCGTGCTGCGCACCAAGGTGTTCGGCAAAGAAGTCCCCGGCCCGCTCGGTCTCGCGGCCGGCTTCGACAAGGACGCGCAGCACGTGCGCGAGATGCTCGCGCTCGGTTTCGGCTTCATCGAGATCGGCACCGTCACCGCCGAGGCGCAGCCCGGCAACCCGAAGCCCCGCCTGTTCCGCCTCCCGCGCGACAAGGCGCTCGTCAACCGCATGGGCTTCAACAACGACGGCGCCGCCGCCGCCGCCCGCCGCCTCGTGCATCGCCCATCGGACGCGGTCGTCGGCATCAACATCGGCAAGACCAAGCGCGTCTCCGAAGCGGACGCGATCGCCGACTTCACGACGAGCGCGGGCCACCTCGCGACGTTCGCGGACTACATGGTCGTCAACGTCAGCTCGCCGAACACGCCGGGCCTGCGCGACCTGCAAGCCGTCGACAAGCTGCGCCCGTTGCTCGCCGCCGTCCGCGCGACGTGCGACGAGGTCTCGCCGCTGCGCCGAATCCCGCTGCTCGTGAAGATCGCGCCCGACCTCGCCGACGCCGACATCGACGCGGTCGCCGACCTCGCGCTCGAGCTCTCGCTCGACGGCATCATCGCGACGAACACGACGATCGCGCGCACGGGCCTCGCGACGCCCGCCGCCGAGGTCGAAGCGCTCGGCGCGGGTGGCCTGTCGGGCGCGCCGCTCAAGGAGCGCTCGCTCGCCGTGCTGCGCCGCCTACGGGCGCGCGTCGGCACGCGGTGCATGCTCGTCGCCGTTGGCGGCATCGCGACCGCCGCCGACGCGTGGGATCGCATCCGTGCCGGAGCGACCCTCGTGCAGGGCTACTCGGCGTTCATCTATCACGGGCCGTCGTGGGCACGTGACGTCCATCGAGGCCTCGCGAAGCTCGTGCGAGCCAACGGCTACGCCACGATCGCCGACGCGATCGGTGCAGACGCGCCGCCGGCGAAGATCACGCCGGCAGCGGGATAGCGCTTACTGGCAGAGGTTCTCGGTGCAGGTGAGGCCGCCCGGGCACGTGCCCAGGTCCATCCCCTGCAGCGTGCCGCACGCGACACCGCAGAACCACGGCGTCATCGGAGGCGTTCCTTCCGGGGCGCCGGTGATCGCGCAGAGCGGCGTACCCGAACCCGGCGCCGGCATCGAGCCGGTGCAGATCGCCTGGCCACCCTGCGGCGGCGTCTGATCGTTCGCCGACGTTCCGCACGGCAGACCGCAGAAGCCCTGCGTCGCCGTGGCGGACAGGGCGATACACTCGAGACCTGCCGGCGTCGTCGGGCACGGCGTGGTCTGGTTGCAGACCGCGCCCAGGCCCTGGGCCGGCGGGTTGCCGCTTCCGCTGCCATCGCCGCCGCCCATGTCCATCGGAGCAGCGTCGACCGAGGAACCACCGTCGTCACCACACGCGGAAAGAGCAAAGACCATCGAGACAAACAGGATAGTGCGCATCGGAACCCCTCTCTTGATGGCGGCGGTTATACACAAAGTTGGCGCTGTGGAAATACTTCGCGGCGCTGTCACCAACCTACGCGCCATGTAACGCCATGTTCGCGCCTGCTAAGGTCGGTCCATGGCCATCCGCAAGATCGCGCAGATCGGGCACCCGGTTCTGCGCCAAACCGCACGTGATGTAAGTCGCGAAGAGCTGGCCTCCCCCGCGATGCAGTCGTTCATCGACGACCTGATCGAGACCATGCGCGACGCCGACGGCGCCGGTCTGGCCGCGATCCAGATCTACGAGCCGATCCGCATCTGCGCGATCGAAGTACGCAACAACCCACGCTATCCGTACAAACCGCCCATCCCGCTCACGATCCTCGTGAACCCGACGTTGACCCCGGTCGACGACGAGCAGTTCGAGAACAACGAGGGCTGCCTCTCGGTGCCGAACCTACGAGGAATGGTGAAGCGCCACCTCGCCGTGCGGTGCCAGGCATGGGATCGCCATGGCAACGCGATCGACGAGACCGTTCGCGGCCTCAAGGCCGGCACCTACCAGCACGAGGTCGATCACCTGAACGGCAAGATCTTCGTAGATCGCGCCGACCCGACCACGTTCTCGACGTGGGCCGAGTTCGATCGCCATCACAAGGCGGCGTTCGTCGAACGCATCAGCGCCCTGGTCGCGCGCGTCGGTTCGTAGCCCGCTGCGACTGCCTGCGACGGGTGCTCGGGCGTTTCCCGAGTCCAAACCTTGCCCCGCCGACCGGCGCGCGGTTTCCTCGTGGCTCATGGCGCGCAAGCGCACCTCGGCCAAAGCGACTCCGCCCGCTGACGCGGTCGCGGCGTCAGAGCGCCCACGCGTGATCCCGAAGCCGAGCCGCAAGAAGAAGGTCGCGGGCCCGCTGATCAACGTGCGCCACATGCACCGCCGCGACATCAACCGCGTGTGGGACTTCTTGAAGGTCAGCTTTCGCGACGTGAACGCCGAGACCGTCGAGTACCAGCGCCCGCGCTCGAAGCACCGCTTCGAGGAGATCTACGAAGAGGAAGGCATCGAGCAGCTCCTGTTCGAGGTCGACGGTGACATTGTCGCGTACGCCGAGTGCAGCTACGAGGTCACCGGCTCGGACAACTGGATCAACCCGCGCTACTTCGAGAAGCGCGACATGCGGCCGCTGTTCATCGACGAGCTCGCGGTGCACCCCGACTGGCACGGGCGCGGCGTGGGCTCGTTCGCGATGGAACAGCTGCACCACCTCGCGCGCGTCCACGGCTTGAACCACCTCGTGCTCGAGGTCGCCGAGAACAACGAGCGCGCACTCGCCTGGTACAAGAAGCGCGCGTTCAAGAAGCTCGACGCCGCGATCTTCATGGCAGCGCCGGTCGACATCGAGCCGGAGCTGTTACCGCCGCGCGAGCTGCCGGGTCCGCGCGGTCCGATCTCGCCGTCCGGCAGCGATGAAACAGAATCTGGCGATTGAGTTGGCAGGGCGTTTGCGTTTCATCCAGCTTGAACAGGTGACACATGAGAGCTCGCGTGATCGACGAGGGGACTCCGCGGTCCAGCGAAACCGTCGAGCGACTTACGGCCTCTCGTACTCGAAGTGCGAGAGCCACGCGCACACGTTTCTTGGCGATGTTGATTCCGGCGCTTCTCGTCGGAGCGATCGTCACGTTGACGATCTTCTACAGCACGGACCTTTCAACGTTGCGGGTACTTCTGCTCGGGCTCGGGATAACGGCTTGCTTGGCGGTTTCGGCGCTGGCCGCGCGTGGAAGCGTGAACCGCGAGCTTCCGTGGGTCACTGCCCTCGTCCGAGATGCGCCAGCGTTCAAAGCCTCGATCGATCATCGCAGGGCGAACGGCAACTGTCTGATTGTCGAATGGCGCGAGGCAGATGGGCTCGATCGGGGAATGGTCGACGTGCCGTACCACAGGCGTCTTTTCGACGGAGAAGCGACTGTCCTCGCGGTTCCAGGTCAGCCACGGATCGCGATCGTTCTCGACGATCAGGAAGTCTACGTTGGACTCCGGATGAATGACCGAGAGAACGAGTGGTACCCAGGAAGGTCAACGACGGAACCGGGTCAGCCACGCGTCAGTCGGTGAGCACACAGCGAGCGCGGACGAATTGATCTGCGGCCGGCGCAGCGAGGTGCACGACGAGCCGTGGGCGATCGCCGCATACGGCGGTGTCTTCGACGATCTCGAAGCAATCGCCGGCGGCGGGACATAGCGACAGCGGAGTCTCGCCGTCGGGGCTCTCGACGATGACACTGCACGCGGGTGCTGCGCCAACGCGCGATGAGTCGAGACAGGTGATGCCATAGAGACCGCGGGTGGTGCGCGCGATGTTGTCGACGATCGCGTCGAAATCGTTCGTGCACACCGAGTCGAACGAGCTGTTCGGTGCGAGCTCGTCGACCGCCTGTGCGATCCGCACCGCCGGGTCAGCGACGTTGGTCCCTGTCTGCCCCTCCCGTCGGCAGCCGTGCTCGAGAGCGAGGTGAGGGTCGTCGCCCGTGGGCGTGCGCAGCGCGATCTCGATGCCGCGCGGTATCGGGTGCGCGTCGAATGGATGGGGTCCCGTGATCGGCGGCCCCGCGATCGCTGCAACGGCGACGCGCGCGTGGTCGCCTCGCAATGTCTTCATCCGATCGACGAACGCAGCGACGCCTTCGATGTATGGCGAGTCTTCGCGGGCTCGACAGTTCGTTTTCATGCCCGGGCTGTCGAGTGGCTCGTCGCAGACAAGTCCGAAGCGAGTGCACCGAAACGACTCCTGGGGGCCAAGCGAAGCGGACTCCGGCCCGACGATCGCCGGGTCTCGAATCGAGCAATCGTCCTCGTCGGTCGCGATCACGACGAGAAGGTTTGCGTCGGGGCGCGAGAACCCAACGTTCGCGTCGTTCGTGAACGCGCGCATGGTCGCGGCGAGTGGTTGCTCGAAGCCGCAGTCACCGGCGCCGAGCAGGACCATCTGGCGGAACGCTTCCGCGATGGACCCAGTGTAGTTGCGCCGCCGGAGACCGCCGTCGTCCTCGTCGATGAGAAACGTGCCCATCACCGGCGCGTTGTTGATGACGAGGAGTGCACCATCGTCACCTCGACCCGCACAGCCACCCTGCCCGACGGAACCGATCGCCGGCGCTGGGTCGCCCATCGTGCCGCTCGTGCCGAGGTCCGAGGAGACGATGCCGATGTGCAGGTCGGGCAATCCACCGTCAAGGGTCGATAGCGAGTCGACGAGACGCTGGAACGATGCCGCGAGCCCGAGCTGCCACAGCTCGCCGCCATTCGTGCCATCGATCTGGAAGAGGATATCGAGCTGGCGCGACGGAGCCGCCGCGTAGCTGGCGACTTCGATCGTCGGATCCGGCATCGGAGCGTCCGAGCGACACGCGCATGCGATCAGGGAGAGGAGCGCAGCGCGATGCATACGCGCAGTTTACTCGGCGCGCTTGCAGCGCACGTAGGTCCACGTGTCGTCCGAGACCTCGCTCACTCGATTCAAGCGGACGCGCAGGTGGTCCTCGGTGGCGGGACACGCCGTCGAGTCGGCCACGATCTCGTAGCAGTCGGGCGCGCCCGACGAGCACTCGGCGAGCGACGTCGAGAGGCTCGGCGCGCTGTCGGGGATGTCGAGCACCTCGCAGGAGGGCTGCACGCCCGGCGCCGCCGAGATGTCGGCGAGTCGCGACGAGTCGAGGCACGGATCGCCCATCATCACCTTCGCCGTCGAGCCGATCTCGTGCAGCGGCGCGGAGAGATCCGGGCTGCACACCGAGGTGAACGTCGCGCGATCGGGGAAGCCCTGGATGAACTCCTTGAGCCGGATCGCGGGATCGGCGACCGCGGGGCCCGTCGGGTAATCGATCGTGCACGAGTGCGCGATCGCCGGCTGCGTCTGGCCGCCGCCGGGTGCGGTACGAAGCTCGACGGCGGTCGGCGCGGTGTTGCCGGCGATCACGCCGACCATCACGCGGCGCTCGTCGCCTTTGACCGCGATCAGCTCGTCGATGTACGCCTGCACGCCGTCGACGTACTGGCTGTCCTCGGCGGCGTGGCAGTTCGACTTCTCGCCGATGTCGTTGGTGTTCTCGTCGCAGACGACGCCGAAGCGGAAGCAGCGGAACGACTGCTGCGAGCCGAGCGCCGCGGACTCGGGGCCGAGGAGCGAGGCGTTGCGCAGCGAGCAGTCGTCTTCATCGGCGAGGATCACGACCGCGAGGTTGGCCTCCGGGCGGAGGAAGCCGGTGTTCGCGGGGTTGGTGAACGCGTGAGCCATCGCGGAGAGGTGTTGCTCGAAGCCGCAGCCACCGGCGCCGACGCGCGCGTTGGCGGTGAAGGCGTCGCGAAGCTCGCCCGTGTAGTTGCGCTCGCGCCCGCCGTCGGGAAGCTCGACGTCGACGAGGAACGGGAGGCTGTCGAGCGTGGAGCCCTCGGCGATGCGCAGCGCGCCGCCGAGGCCGTTGCCCGAGCACCCGCCCTGGCCGACCGAGCCGAGGGTGGGGCCGGGGGGCGACTCGCTCGCGCTGGTGCCCATGTCGGAGGTGACGACGCCGATGTGCAGGTTCGGCAAGCCGCCGTCGAGCTGCGAGAGCACGTCCATCATCTGCGGGAACGCGGCCGCGAGCGCCTCTTGCTTGTCGAGCATCGACGGCGAATCGTCGATGACGAAGAGCAGATCGAGATCGCGGTTCGGGATGGCGGGGAGGATCAGCGTGTCGTGCAGCTCGCCGATCACGACGCCCGGATCGTTGCAGGCGCCCGCGAGGAGTGGGGCTACGAGAAGAAGCTTGCGCATGGGGTTAGTCCTGGCAGTGGGTCGAGAGACGCGAGCGCTGCGCGGAGCGCGGAAAGCGCGCGTCGAATGCGTCGAGCTTTGCAGCGATCGTGCCGGCGGCGGCGTGCATGCGGCAGAGCGCTTCGATCTCGATCGCAGCCGCGTCCTCGGCGAGCTGGCCTTTGCCGCGCGTCTCGACGACGTGCAGCTTGATCGTGGCGAGGGCGCGCTGCGGATCGTTGGTCGCGAGCGCTTTCATCGCGCGATCGATCAGCTCGACCTCGCGCGCGAGATCCGCGGGCTCGGTGTCAACGGTGAGCTTCGGGACTGTGGCGCTCGAGCCACTCGCGCTCGCGGTCGGGGTCGGGGCCGGGGCCGCGAGGTTCGTGGGGCGCATCGGCTCCGCGTCCATCTCGATCGGTGCGGGCTCGTCGACGAACGCGAGCGGCGGCGTGACTTCGTGCACGCTCGGAGGCGGCGCGACCTCCGTCGTCGTCGGCGATGCGATGTGCGGCGCCATCGCGGGCGACTCGGTGCGCGAGTCGTGCACGATCGCGCCGATCGCGACCGCGGCGAGCACCGCGCCGAGCCCGAGCTTGATCACGAGCGCGCTCGCAGCCGCACCACCGGCGGCGGTGGCGACCTTGCCGCGCACGCGCGCGATCGCGGCGGCGTCGGGGGACATGCCCTCGCGCGCGGCGTCGAGCAGCGCGCGGGCGGCGGGAGATAGCTCGGGCGCGGTCATCGGGCCTTCGCTTTCACGGCGGCTTCGAACGCGGCGCGCGCGAGGCGCAGCCGCGAGTAGGCCGTGTTGAGGTTGATGTCGAGCATGCGCGCGACCTCGGGCACCGACAGCTGCTCGAGCTCGACGAGCGCGAACACGACGCGCTTCTCTTCATCCATGCCTTCGAGGATCGACACCACGGTCGCGGCGGCTTGCGCGCGCGACATCGCCGCGAACGTGTCCGTGGTGCCCTCGGGCTCGCGCTCGAGCGTCTCGGTGCGCTTCGCGCCCGCGCCCTTGCGACGATAGGCGCTCGCCACGCGGCGAGCGATCGCGAACAGCCACGTCGTGATCTGCGCGCGGCCTTCCCACTCGGGCAACCGGCGATGCACGACGACGAACGTGTCCTGCACCGCGTCCTCGATCTGCGCCTCGCTCACGCCGAACGTGCGCAAGACGCGCCACACGTACGCGACGTGCGCCGTGTACACATCGTCGAAAGACAGTACTTCCACGTCCCGCTCGAACCGCTCGATCCGTTCGGTCGGTGCCGTCTCGAGGGCGTGGGCGACCGCTGGCATCTGCAGGCTTGGTGTCACCAGCGCCGCGGATCCGTCACGCCGGAACCGGAGATCGAACCACTTCATGGCCATCCGACCTCGAGCCCCAGCGCGCAGCGCGCCGCCACCGCGCCGGGCTGATAGAGGTCCGCCCCGCGCTCGAGCATGAACCGCGGTCGCTCGAGCGGCACCGCGATCTCGAACGTCCCGACGAGCCGCGCGTGCTCCGACATCGGCCAGCCCACGCCGAGCCCCGCGCCGAGCGCGGTCCATCGCGAGTCCGCGGTGCGCTCGGCTTCGAGCCCGACGCCCGTCCCGGCGATGCTGCCGACCTCGGCGAGCAGCCACGCGCGCAGGGGCAGCGCCGACGGGCCCCAGCCTCCGCGCAGCGTGAGCGTGTCGAGCTTCACCTCGACGCCGCCGGGGGCGCCGGGCGCGAGCCGCGCGCTCTGCGGCACCCAGCGTCCGATGCCGAGCGACACGAACTTGTCGGCGCGACGCACGTAGCCCGACAGCTCGCCGCCGAGGTTGATCTGCGGCAGCGCGCCGACGCCCGAGAGCGCGAGCAGCTGCACGCCGCCGCCCCATCGCGAGGGTCGCTTTCGCACCGGCTCCTCGTCGGCGATGTACTGGGCGCTCATGTCGTCGACGCTGTCGATCGGCTCGAGCGCGGCGCTCTGCGCGGGCGGCGCGACCATCGCGATCGTGGTGCCGATCGGCGCGCTCGCCGCCGCGGTGCCGACGCGCGACATGCGAACCTCGCTCGCGAGCCTCGCGAGCACCACGGCGACCGCGTCCGCGAGCGCATCGCAGCGCCGGCTGCGCAGAGTTCGCACATCGTTCGCGACCGTGATGGCGCGAGCGTCGATTCGCGCGACGAAGCCGTTCCGCTCGCGCGTGATGTCGATCTCGATCCGCGCCAGATATCCATCGATCGCGCCGCCGAGCCGCTGCTCCACGCGCCCCTTGACGTTCTCGGCGTCCGGACACGCCTCGGGCGCGCGCCAGGCAAACCCCGGATCCTCGACGCGCAGCGCGACGCGCGGCTCGGCCATCGAGGTCCCCGCGACGAGCATCACGACCGCCAGCGCTCGCATCTGTGTGGCGACACCTGACCCGACGAGACGTTGCTCGCCAACCCGGTTGGCGTCGACGACGCGCAGGTGCGCGACATGTAACGGCTTGCGCATCACGAGATCAGGCCCGCGACCAGGCCTGCACCATTAGTGCCGCGAGCCCGGCAGTTCCGTCACGAAAAGATCCACGACGGGCCCCGGCGCGTCGACGTGCAGCCAGTGCCCCGCATCGAGCTCGTGGACATGCGCGCCGGCCCCGTCGAGGCGCGCCCGGTCGTCGCCCCACACCTCGGACCTCGTCGCGATCACGACCTCGAGCCGCCCGCGCGACGCGTCGGCCGCGGTCTCCCACAGATCCGTCGCGTAGTAGCTCGTGAGGAGGGCGCGCAGGATCTTCGGATCGAGGCGTTTGCGGAACAGCGGTCCCTCGGGGACCAGGCTCATGGCGAGCCACTGCGCCAGGCCGTCATCGAAGCCCTCGCCCACCACCGCGCCCGCGAACGCATCGCGGGACGCCCACTCCGCGGGCATGCGCTCGAGCATGTGAAGCACACGAACGACGCTGTCGCGCTCGTCGTCGATCGCGCCGGGCCGCTCGCTCGGGCTCGAGTCGAGCATCCACGTCTGCGCGGCGTCGACGCGCGCGCGCGCCGCGAGCATCACCTTGCCGCCGAACGAGTGCCCCGCGAGGGCTCCGACCTCGACGTCGAGCGAGTCGGCGAGCGCGCGGACGTCGTCGGCGCACGCGTCGATCGTGTGCGGCGGATCGCCGTCGTCGGACCTGCCGTGGCCCCGCAGATCGACGAGGACGACGCCCCAGTCGCGGCGCTTGTCGACGATCTTGCGCGCGATGCCGCGCCAGTTCGATCCCGAGCCATAGATGCCGTGCGTGAACAGGAGCCACTGCGCCGGGGTGCTCTCGCTGTGCGAGATGCGTTCGTGATGGAGGCGCGCGGACATGTCGCGACCATACCTCGACCACCGTGCTTTACTCGCGAGCGATGGGCATCGACGTGACGCGCGTGATCGAACAGCTCGCGGCCGCGGGCCTCGATGTCGTGCAGCCGTTCGACGCCCACGCGATCGGCCGGCTCGCACGCGCGGAAGCGGAGCTCGAGGCGCGAGAAGCGATCGCCCCGACGAAGACGAATCGACCGCTCGCGAGGTGGACGCACCTCGCCGGCGGTCCGCGACTCGGGCTGTTCGTCGGCAACACGCGCGCGTTGTGGCCGCACTTCGTGGCCGCGCGCGACAACTTGCCCGAGCTCGATCCGCTCGATGCGTACGTCGAGCGCACGATCGACCACGCGATCGCCTCGTCCACGTCGACCGCGAAGGTCGCGCTCGCGACCGACCCGACGAGCGCGCCCGCGACCGACCCGACGAGCGCGCCCGCGACCGGATTTCGCGCGACGACCGTGGTGTACGCGCATCGGCGCTACGACGGCGCGTTCTTACCGTTTCAGCCGCTCGCGATCGCGTGCGGGCTGGCGGCGATGAGCGATGCCGGCCTCGCGGTTCATCCGACCTACGGTCCGTGGTTCGCGCTTCGCGCCGTGATCACGCTCGATGCGCCTTCGTTCGCGATCCCCGCGGCGGCGCCGATCGCGAAGCCGTGCGCGTGCACCGGCGCCTGCGAGGCCGCGCTCGCCCATGCGCGCGATCACATCGGCGACTGGCGCGCGTGGCTCGCCGTGAGGGACGCCTGCTCGCTGCGCGCGTATCGCTACTCCGACGAGCAGATCCGCTTTCACTACGCGAGCGCGTGGCCCGCCGCGCGCGAGTAGCCGGCGCGATCGGCGGCCGCGAAGCGGCTTCGTTACCCGACGCTGACCACCAGTCTGGTCACCAGCGGGGCCCCCAATCCCCGCCGAAAGTGCGCGAACCGCACGCGTTTGCGCGAGTTGCGCGCGGCCTGTCGCTTGCAGCCTCCAGCGTCGTGCGTTGGCTCCTGCTTGCCCTGACTGTCTCGGGGTGTGGATTCTCGATCGACACGGGCGGCTCGCTCGTCGGCGACGATGGCCCCGACACGCAGGAGGACGCCGGGCCCGAGACCACGGCTCGGATGTGCTCGACGAGCGATCCGTCGCTGCGCCTGTGCATCGACTTCGACGACACCGCGAACCTCGAGACCGATCAGTTCGGCCACGCGGTCAGGGCCCAGAACCTGATGCCGATGCAGCGCGACACGGGCGAGCCGGCGGTCACCGTCGATACCGAGTCGTACCTGCACGTCGGCGAGTCGACGGACCTCGACATCCCCGACAACCTGACCGTCTCGATGTGGATCAGCGTCGAGCTCGGTGGCTTGCCGATCTCGAACGTCAACAGCCGGTGGCTGTTCGACAACAACACGCAGTACTTCGGGCAGCTGCGCGTCGGCGGCGTCATTCGTTGCGGCATCGGCGGCGAGGACGCCGACTCGGCGCCGATCCTCGCGGATGGAAGCTGGCACCATGTCGCGTGCACGTACGCGCGCGACGAGATCCGCGTGTACGTCGACGGGCACCTGCACGACTGCGAGGGCACCGCGGACCGTCCGATCCCGATGGGCGGTACGAGCGGGCTCGCGATCGGGGCGAACGTCAGCGGGACGGACCTCGAGCCGGAGTTCGCGGACCAGTTCATCGGCGGCATCGACAACGTGCAGCTGTTCGCGCGGCGACTCGACCCCGCCGAGGTGTGCAGCGCCGCCGGCGGCACGGCCTGCAACGCGGTCTGCCCCTGACAGCTCGATGTCAGCAAACACGCGCGGCGGGATCGGCACCTGAACGAATTCTCAGACCGTTGAGGTACCCTGCCCTACCGTGGTCGCCGATGCCCTCGACGCTTTCCATCCGCTCGTCGCGGGGTGGTTCCGCGAGCGGTTCGGCGCGCCGACGGCTCCGCAGCGTGATGGCTGGCCCCGCATCGGCGCGGGCCACGATGTCCTGATCGCCGCACCGACGGGCTCGGGCAAGACGCTCGCCGCGTTCCTCGCGTGCATGGATGCGCTCGTGCGGCGCGGGCTCGACGACGGCGGACTCGACGCGCACACGGACATCCTCTACATCTCGCCGCTCAAGGCGCTGTCGAACGACGTGCAGCGCAACCTCGACGCGCCGCTCGCCGAGCTGCGCGAGTACGCGAAGCAGCGCGGCGTCGAGCTGCCGGACATTCGCGTCGCGGTGCGCACGGGCGACACGCCGCCCGGCGAGCGCGCGAAGATGGCGAAGCGGCCGCCGCACATCCTGGTGACGACGCCGGAGTCGCTCTACATCCTGCTGACGACGGTGTCGGGGCGCGCGGCGCTGTCGCAGTTGCGGACGGTGATCGTCGACGAGATCCACGCGATCGCGGGCGACAAGCGCGGCGCGCACCTCGCGATCTCGCTCGAGCGCCTCGATCGCCTCGTGAGGCAGGCGACCGGGCGCACGCCCGTGCGCGTCGGACTGTCCGCGACGCAGAAGCCGATCGAGCGCATCGGTCGCCTGCTCGTCGGCGCGCGCCGGCCGCTGCCGCACATCGTCGACTCGGGGCACCGGCGCGAGATCGACCTCGCGATCGAGATCACCGACGACGAGCTCGGCGCGGTCGCGTCGCACGAGCAGTTCGGGCGCGTCTACGATCGCATCGCGGAGCTCGTGCAGCAGCACCGCTCGACGATCGTGTTCGTCAACACGCGCAGCCTCGTCGAGCGCGTCGCCGCCGCGCTCGAGCAGCGGCTCGGCGAGGAGCACGTCGTCGCGCACCACGGCTCGATGTCGCGCACGCTCCGCCTCGCCGCCGAGCAGAAGCTCAAGCTCGGCCAGGTCAAGTGCGCGGTCGCGACCGCGTCGCTCGAGCTCGGCATCGACGTCGGCACGGTCGACCTCGTGGTGCAGGTGGGCTCGCCGCGCTCGATCGCGACGCTACTCCAGCGCGTCGGCCGCTCGGGCCACACGCTCGGCGGCACGCCGAAGGGCCGCTTGTTCGCGGTCACGCGCGACCAGCTCGTCGAGTGCGCGGCGCTCGTGCGTGGCGTGCGCAAGGGCAACCTCGATCAGATCGCGCTGCGCGATGCGCCGCTCGACATCCTCGCGCAGCAGATCGTCGCCACGTGCGCCGCCGAGGATATCCGCGAGGACGAGCTGCGCGAGCTGCTGCGCGGCGCGACGCCGTACGCCGACCTCTGCGACGACAAGCTCGAGCAGATCCTCGAGATGCTCGCCGAGGGCGTCAGCGATCGCCGCGGTCGCGGCGGCGCGCACATCCATCGCGATCGCGTGGGCGGCGTGCTGCGCGGCCGGCGCGGCGCGCGGCTCGCCGCGGTCACGTGCGGCGGCGCGATCCCCGACAACAACAACTACGCCGTCGTCCAGTTCCCCGAGGAGATCAAGGTCGGCGAGGTCGACGAAGACTTCGCCATCGACTCGTCGGCCGGCGACATATTCCAGCTCGGCAACACCTCGTGGCGCATCAAGCGCATCGAGATGAGCAAGGTCATCGTCGAGGATGCGAAGGGCCTGCCGCCGACGATCCCGTTCTGGTTCGGCGAAGCGCCCGCGCGCACCGCCGAGCTGTCCGACGAGGTCAGCGATCTGCGCAAGGAGATCGACCTGCGGCTCGAGCGCGACGAAGCGCTCGACGACATCGCGGCGTGGCTCGTCGCCGAGACGACGATGCCCGCGCGCGCCGCGCAGCAGCTGATCGCGTACCTCGCCGCATCGCGGATCGCGCTCGGCGCGCTGCCGCGCAAGGACCTCCTCGTCGCCGAGCGCTTCTTCGACGAGGGCGGCGGCATGCAGCTCGTCCTCCACTCGCCGCTCGGCGGCCGCATCAACCGCGCGTGGGGCCTCGCGCTGCGCAAAAAGTTCTGCGTCACGTTCGACTTCGAGCTGCAGGCCGCGGCCACCGACGACGGCATCGTGATCTCGCTCGGCCAGCCGCACAGCTTCCCGCTCGACACGGTGTTCGGCTACGTCCCGTCGCATCAGGCGGAGGAGACGCTCGTCCAGGCCCTGCTCGATCGCCCGATGTTCGAGATCCGCTGGCGCTGGAACGTCACGCGCTCGCTCACCGTGCTGCGCCGCAAGGCGGGCAAGAAGGTGCCGCCGCACCTCGTGAAGATGCGCGCCGCCGACACGCTGTCCGTCGTGTTCCCGCAGGCCGTCGCGTGCGGTGAGAACATCTCCGGCCCGCGCGAGGTCCCCGATCACCCGCTCGTGTTCGAGACGATCCGCGACTGCCTCGTCGAAGCGATGGACCTCGAAGGCCTGCGCACCATGATCGAGCGCCTCGAGCGCGGCGAGATCGCGGTGATGGCGCGCGACACCGTCGAGCCCTCGCCCCTCTCGCACGAGCTCCTCAACGCGAACCCGTACGCGTTCCTCGACGACGCGCCCCTCGAGGAGCGCCGCACGCGCGCCGTCACCCTCCGCCGCGGCCTGCCCGCCACCATCTCCACCACCGGCACCGACGACGTCGGCGCGTTCGACGAAGCAGCGATCGCCGCCGCCATCGACGAGGTCGCGCCCACGGTCCGCGATATCGACGAGCTGCACGACGCCCTGATGGCGCTCTGGCTCGTGCCGGAGCCGCGCGCGCTCGCCCTCGCACCCGGCGCCCTCGATTGGTTCTCGGCGCTCGCGGCGCAGGGCCGCGCCGCTCGCCTGCGCTGGCGGTCTCCGCACGGCGAGCCGATCGACGCGGTCGCGTGGGTCGCGACCGAGCGCCTCGGTGCGATCCGCGCCGTCCTCGGCGCCGACGTCGAGTGCACGCCCGCGATCCCCACGCCCTCGTGGGCGAAGGTCCCCCCGCGCGAGGAAGCGATCCTTCGCATCACGTCGGCGCACCTCGATCATCGCGGCCCCGTCACCGGGCCCGCCCTCGCCGCCGAGCTCGGGCTCCCCGTCGACGACATCCTCGGCGCGCTGCTCGCGCTCGAAGGCGACGGCGCGATCCTGCGCGGGTCGTTCACGCCCGCCGCCCCGTCTGCCGCGCTGCCCGCGTCCGCGCTGCGCGGCGGCACGTCGATGCGCGCGGCGCTCACCTCCGCCAACGACTCGTCGACGCTGCACGCGCTCGAGTGGTGCAACCGGCGCGTGCTCGCGCGCATTCACCGCCTGACGCTCGCGCGCCTGCGCCGCGAGATCGAGCCGGTCTCCGCCGCGGCGCTCATGCGCTTCTTGCTCCGCTGGCAACGGGTCGCCAAGCACACGCAGGTGATCGGCGCCGACGGGCTCGCGCGCGTGATCGAGCAGCTCCAGGGCTTCGAGACGGCGGCCGGCGCGTGGGAGCGCGAGGTGTTGCCCGCGCGCCTGTGCAACTACGATCCGTCGTGGCTCGATCAGCTGTGCCTCGCGGGCCACGTCGTGTGGGCGCGCCTCTCGCCGCGCACGACCACCGTCGACGCTGCCGACGAGCCCGACGTCTCGCCGCCTCCGCGCAAGAAGCCGAGGCCGGCCGATCCGACGGACCCGTACAACATCGCCGAGCTCGCCGCCGACGCCGCGTGCCGGCAAGGTCTCTCGCGCGACGAGATCGCGGCCGCGGCCGCCGCCGCGCTCACGGGGAGCCGCACACCGGGCTACGGCGAGCAGGTGATCGTGCAGCTCGTGACGACATCGGCGCTGATGCGGCGCGCGTCCGAGCGCGCTGCCTACGACGAGGCTGCCGACACGGCTCGCTCGTCGAAGATCGACGAGGACAATGATGATGTGCGGAATGCGATCCGCGCGGCTCGTGCTGCGTTCTCACGCATGTCACCCGTAGACGGCGCTGTTCGGGATCCCGTCGCGAAGCAACAACCAGCCGACCACCCGTCGTTCGCAGAGATGGCCGACGCACTGCTCGACAGCGCCGACGCACGCGATCGCGCGCCCACGCTGTCCCTCGTCACCAAGCCCGCGAAGCGCACCGCCCCGGGCCGATCGGCGCCGCTCGCCCTCATGTTGCGAGCCGATTCGCACTGGCTGCGCGCCGCCGCCGCGGTCAACGCCAGCGAACCACCGCCCCTGTCCCCACTCGCCGCCGAGGTGCGCGATGCGCTCGCCTCGCATGGCGCGAGCTTCCTCGGAGACCTGGCGAACATCCTCGATCGACCGCCCGCCGAGATCGAAGACGCGCTGTGGGAGCTCGTCGGCGCCGGCGTCGCGACCGCGGATGGCTTCGCGAGCTTGCGCGTGCTCGTCGATCGAAAGCGCGGCGAGGTGAAGAGCCTGTTCGACAAGGCGCGCGACACGCAGAAGGCGCTCGCCGAGGCGGGCTTGCCTCCCGTCCGGAAGTGGCAGGAGGCGATCAAGAAGGCCCGCACGCGCGATCACCGGCGGCCGACGCACGCGCTGCGATCGCTGCCGACGGCGGCGGGGCGGTGGTCGCTGTTGCCCGTCGCGAACAGCGGCGCGATGGATGCCGAGGCGAGCGCGCGGCAGCTCTTGCAGCGGTACGGCGTCGTGTTCCGCGATCTCGTGCAACGCGAGTCGAGCTTGCCGCCGTGGCGAGACATCCTCGTGGCGCTGCGGCGCCTCGAGGCGCGCGGCGAGATTCGCGGTGGGCGGTTCGTCGGTGGCTTCGTCGGCGAGCAGTTCGCCCTGCCCGAGGCGCTCGAGGAGCTGCGGGCGGTGCGGAACCCCGCGCCCAATCCGTGCGTGACGCGCGTGGCGGCGACGGATCCGTTGAACCTCGTCGGGATCCTCACGCCCGGCGCGCGCGTGCCGGCGGTGGTGGGGAACGCGGTTCTGTTCCTCGATGGCCAGGCGGTCGCGAGCGTGGAGGCCGGGCAGCTGGTGCTGCGCGCGCCGCTGCCGCCGGGGGCGCGGGTCGACGAAGATCTCGTCTATTACCCGCCGCCGCGGCCGGTGCAGATCGCGCCGCAAGCGGCGCTGCCACTGTAAGGCGATTCGCGCATACTGCGGGCGTGCAGCTGCTGAGGACCTGGCGCGGACGGTTCATCGTCGCGTTCTTGCTCGTGCAGCTGCTGTTGCCGTTGCGCTACTACATCGCGCATCGCGATCCGCACGACGAGCGGTTCGCGTGGCGGATGTTCTCGCCGATCCGCATGGCGGCGTGCTCGCCGCGGGTGACGATCGATGACGCGCCGGCGCGGCTGAGCGCGGAGTTTCACGAGGCGTGGGTCGAGATCGCGAAGCGCGGGCGGTTCGTGGTGGTGGAGGCGATGGGGAAGAAGCTGTGCGCGAAGTATCCGGGCAAGGAAGTCCGGGTGTCGCTGGACTGCACGTACCTCGATCGCGCGCCGCGGACGTACGGCGGCTTCAACATCTGCAACGTGCCCGAGCTCTGATGGCGAAGAAGCGGAAACGATCGGGTGGGAAGAGCGGCGAGCCGTCGATCGCGAAGCCCGCGAGCACGCCCGCGAAGGACGAGCACGTCGCGTCGATCGGCTCGGCGAAGAAGGCCACGCCGGCGAAGCACGCGAAGCACGCGAAGCAGAAGCACGCGAAGGCCGGGCGCGACGAGGACCCGTCGAGCAAGAGCTTCTGGTTCGGCTTCGAGATCGCGTGGGCCAAGCTCCTCGTCGCGCGCTTCGTGATCTTCGGCTTGCTCGCGGTCGATGCGCTGCTGCAGATCAGCCACGCGCCGCGGTACGGCGCGGGCGGGTTCAACGTCGCGCACGTGCCGGGGCTCGATGACCTCGGCGCCGGGCGCGCGAGCTTCGCGATCGCGCAGCTCGTGATCGCGTACATGCTGGCGTTCGCGGCGCTCGGCGTGCGCACGCGCGTCGTGCTGCCGATCGCGACCGCGCTCTACGCGTGGGTGTACTTCGGCAGTCAGCTCGATTCGTACCAGCACCACTACCTCGTCGCGCTCGTGCTGCTGCTGTCGTGCTTCGTCCCGTGGGAGCGGCCCGCGGAGGCGACGCCGCGCACGCCCGTGCGGTCGTGGGCGCTGCGGCTGATCCTCGTGCAGCTCGGGATCATGTACGCGTGGGCCGCGATATCGAAGATGGACGCCGCGTGGCTCGACGGACGCACACTCGATCTCCAGATCTCCGGCGCGATGCGCTCGATCATCGACGACACGATCGGCATCAAGGCGGCCTCGCGGTTCGCGCTGCTCGCCGAGATCATCCTGGCGCTCACGATCTGGTGGAAGCGCACGTGGGTGATCGCGTTGCCGCTCGGCGTCGCGTTCCACGCGGGCATCCTCGCGAGCGGCCTCGAGATCGGGTTGTTCGCGGTGCTGATGCTCGGCTTCTACGTGCTCGTCATGCCCGACCGCGCGTTCGCGTGGGTCGGCGAGCGGCTCGCGCGCGTGTTCGGCGGCGTCGCGCGCGCGATCGGCCGCGCGCTGTCGTCGTGGATCGCCGCCGGCGTCGCGCTCGCGATCGGCATCGCGCTCGCGCTGATCGTGCGCCTGCCGTCGGCGACCGCGGTGGGCCTCGGGCTCGCCGGGATGTGCGCGGCGTTCATCGGCTACACGCGCGAGCGCGCGTCGGCAGCGGGCATCGCGCGCGCGCATCTGTTCGCGATGGTGGTGTGGCTCGTCGTCGATCGAGCATCGTCGACGGCCGTCGACTACTACCGCTTCTGGGGCGGCAACTCCCGCCGCCTCGGCGATCCGGCCGCCTCGGAGTACGCGTACCGCAAGGTGATCGAGATCGATCCCGAGAACGCCGCGGGTCACTACCAGCTCGGCAAGCTGCTCCTCGCACGCGACGAGGACACCGCCGGCCTCGCGGAGCTGCGCGAAGCGCAACGCCTCGAGCCCGCGCGCGCACGCGCCTACCTCGCCGAAGCACAGTGGCTGAAGCTCGAGGGGCGCGTCGAGGAGGCGCTCGCGAAGGCGAAGGAAGCGACGTACGCCGAGCCCACGCATCCGCAGGCGCAGCGGTTCCTGAGCTCGCTCACCGGCGCGGCGCAGCCAGGCCCGCCGCCGGAGGGCAAGCCCGGCACCGACGATGCCAGCGACGACGCGAACGACGACGCGAACGACGACGCGAAGGACAACGAGTGATGCCGATCGACGACGCGAACGACGACGCGATCGACGACGCGGTCGACGACGCGAAGGACAACGAGTGATGCCGATCGACGCTGCCATCGACAACGCGCTCGCGCCCACGCGGATCCATCCACCGTTGCTCTCGCCCGACGACGCGCCGCGCACGCGCCAGGGTCGCGCCGACCTGATCCTCCAGCTCCTCGACGAGTACATCCCCGCCCCGTCGATCCCGCTCGACCACGGCGACGCGTTCCAGCTGCTCGTCGCCGTGATCCTCTCGGCGCAGTGCACCGACGCGCGCGTCAACATGGTGACGCCGAAGCTCTTCGCGCGCGCACCCGACGCCGCGACGATGGCGAGGATGACCGCCGCGCAGATCATGCCGTTCATCCGCACGTGCGGCCTCGCGCCCGGCAAGGCGAAGGCACTCGCCAAGACGAGCCGCCTGCTCGTCAAGCAGCACGGCGGCGAGGTGCCGCGCGACATGGCGGCGCTCGAGAAGCTGCCCGGCGTCGGCCACAAGACCGCGAGCGTCGTGATGGTGCAGGCGTTCGGCGAGCCCGCGTTTCCCGTCGACACGCACATCCATCGCCTCGCGGGGCGCTGGCAGCTGTCGCGCGCGCGCACCGTCGAGGAGGTCGAGGCGGACCTGAAGGCCGTGTTCCCGCGCGAGCGCTGGCACGACCTGCATCTGCAGATGATCTACTTCGGACGCAGCTACTGCCCCGCGAAGGGTCACGTTCGCGCCGACTGCCCGATCTGCTGCTGGGCGATGTCGTCGGCGCGAGAGAAGGCCGAGATGCGGCAGGGCCTCAGCAAGCCCGTGAAGCCGAAGCCGAGGCCTGCGAAGCCGACGAAATCGACGCCCACGAAGAAGACGACGCGGCCGCCGAAGACGACTACGCCTCGACGATCGTCTTGAAGCCGCCGAAGATCATGCGCTTGCCATCGAACGGCATGTCCACGTCCTTCATGGCGGGATCGTCCATGACCTCCTTGTTGATGCGGTCGCGATCCTCGCGCGACTTGTACGTGATCCACGCGAACACGACGACCTCGTCGTCGTGCAGCTGGACGCTGCGCTGAAAGTCAGTGACCTCGCCGGGCTTGACGTCGTCGGCGACCGCCTCGACGTAGCTCAGCGCTCCGCGCTTGGTCCACATGTCGCTCGCCTTCTTGGAGAACTGCTTGTACTCCTCGATGCGTGCCTTCGGTACCGGCACCAGGAATCCGTCGACGTACATGATGTTCCTCCTGTGATGATGCAGGAGGTGTAGTGCCGCCCGAGTCCCATCGCCGCTCGCGCACACCCGATCTCACGCGTGCGGATGCGCGCGCCAGAACCTCGCGCTTCGCGGCTCGCATTCGAGGAGGCGCGAGTTTCCCGCAGAGCACGGCAGCGAGCGGCAAGGCCTGCTCGACGACAAACCGCGGCGCGCGTCGTCGGTCACAACACGTCGATGCGCCGTCACGCCCTCGTCGTCCTCTCCCTGACGCTCTCCACGCTCGCCGCCTGCATGGTCCGCGCGAGCCCCACCGACAAGAGCGTCGAGCGAACCCTTCCATTCGCGAGCGCGCCCACCACGCTGCCGCGTCAGCTGCGCGTGGTGACGTTCAACGTCCACCGCGAATCGCCGGACGTGCTCATCCGCGGCATTCGCTCGGATCGCACGCTCCTCGACGCCGATCTGATCATCCTGCAGGAAGTGCATCGCGTGGAGCCGTCCGCGGATCCGTGCAGCGCCGCGTGCGCGCTCGGCAAGGAGCTGCACATGTACACGCACTACGCCCCGGGTCACGTCCAGGGCGACGGCACCGACGGTGTCGCGATCCTCTCCCACGCGCCGATCCTCGACAGCGAGGTGCTCGAGCTCCCCGACATCGACGTTCACGTCAACAGCGGCCGCCGCGTCGCGCTCGCGTCGACGATCCTCGTCGACGGCACGCCCGTCACCGTCTACGCGGTGCACCTGACGAACCGGCTGACCGTGAAGGAGCGACTGCGGCAGATGCGCCCGATCCTCGAGCACGCGAAGCAGAAGTCGACGCCGATCATCATGGCCGGTGACTTCAACACGAGCCCGTACACGTGGCTCGGCGGGTTGATCCCGATCCCGATCGGGACGCAGGACGATCACCTCGAAGACATGGTTCGCTCGTACGGGCTCGAGACGCCGGTCGCCACCGTCGACGCGACGTCGCGGTTCATGAACATGAAGCTCGACGCGATCTACACGCGCGGGTTCGCGACCTACGCGTTCGCGACGTCGAATGCGGACTCGATCTCCGACCACCTCGCGCTCTGGGCGAACGTCGAGCTGCGCCCGAGCACCGCGAGCGCTAAGGTGGCTCCGTGCAGATCGACATCTTCAGCGACGTCGTGTGTCCCTGGTGCTTCATCGGCACGCGTCGCCTCGAGCAGGTTCTAGCGGAGAAGGGCATCGACGCCGACGTCACGTACCGGACGTTCCTCCTCGATCCGAACACGCCCGAGGAAGGCAAGAACGTCCCGGAGCTGCTCCGGCGCCGGTACGGCCGCGATCCCGCGCCGATGTTCGCGCGCGTCGACGCCGAGGCGCGCACGTCGAACATCCCGCTCGAGACCGCGAAGCAACCGATGTCCTACAACACGGTTCGCGCGCACACGCTGCTGCGCCACGCGATCGCGCTCGGCACGCAGCGCGCGCTCGCGAAGGCGATGTTCGAGACGTACTTCCTCGAGGCGAAGAACATCTCGGACCCGGCGGTGCTCGTCGAGCTGGCCGCGCAGCACGGCTTCACCAGGGAGCGCGCCGCCGAGCTGATCGCCGACGAGACCGAGCTCGCCATCACGAAGAAGGAGCACGACGTCCCGCGCGAGCTCGGCATCACCGGCGCGCCGTTCTTCATCTTCGACAAGAAGATCGCGGTCTCGGGAGCACAGCCCGAAGCCGTGTTCCGCCAGGTGCTCGACGAGGTCGCGAAGGGCGCGTGACGTGACTGGATTGCGTTGCTCGAGCGACGATCGCGCCGGCGACGTTCGACTGGCATCGCCGCGTGGATCGTCTGCGTGTCGTCGCGGCGCCGGAGCCGAGCTGCGCAGCGCATGGCTGCCCGCTGTCCGAGCACGGAAACACACGTACAAGGACAACGATTTCAGGACACTATGATTTTTGTCGAACTTTCCTATTGCGCGCGTTTCGCGGAATGAATATTCATTCCCTCACGCCAATGACGACCTCGACCTCCTCGAAGACCGCGGCTCGCGAGAGCAAGCGGGACCTGGCGAAGGTCGCGTCGGAGGCGGTCAAGGCGCACGACGCGAAGTCGAAGTCCCCCGACGCGGGGGCGACGACGCCAACGCCGGAGCCGTCCGCGAAGGGCGAGCACCGCGCGAAGGGCGACAAGCGCGAGGCGATCCTCGATGCCGCCCTCGAGCTGTTCGTCGAGCGCGGCTTCTTCGGCACCGCGGTCCCCGAGATCGCGGACAAGGCCGGGGTCGGCGCGGGGACGATCTATCGCTACTTCGAATCGAAGGAAGCGCTGGTCAACGCGATCTATCGCCAGCAGAAGCAGAGCTTCGCCGGCGTCGTGCTCGCGGACTTTCCGGCCAATTCCTCGACGAGAGATCAGTTCCGCACGATGTGGATGCGCATGGCGAAGTTCGCCACCGAGAATCCGCAGGCGTTCGTGTTCATGGAGCTCCACCACCACCAGCGCTATCTCGATGACGAGAGTCGCGCGCTGGAGCAGCGGATGCTCGATCTGTTCACCGGAGTCGTGGTCGCCGCGCAGGCGCGCCGCGAGCTCAAGGCGGGCCCGCCGCGATTGCTCATGGGCATCGTGATGGGCGCGTTCGTCGGCGTGATCCGCAGCTGCGTCGAGTTCGAGCAACCGCTCGAGCAGGCGGACTGGGTGCTCGCCGAGCAGGTGCTGTGGGAGGCCGTCCGTGCATAGCGCGGCGTCTCCGGTTCGCCGCTGCTGAGCGGCTCGATCTGGGTTTCACGAGGTACTCCCTCGTCTTTTCAACGCTTTGTACCGGAATGAACGTTCATTCCACTAACGCCTAACGGAGCCAAGACCATGTCGAACACGTCGAAGATCGTCCTCATCACGGGTGCCACCGCCGGCATCGGCCGCTTCACCGCCCTCCACCTCGCGAAGCGCGGACACCACGTCATCGCGAGCGGTCGCAAGCCCGCCGAGCTCGCGAAGCTGCGCGAGGAGGGCGCCGCGCTCGTGCTGCCGAACGGCGCAAAGGCCACGCTCGACACGCTGATCCTCGACGTCACCTCGCAGACGTCGATCGCCGCCGCACAGCTCGAGGTCGATCAGCTCACGAACGGCCACGGCGTCGACGTGCTCGTGAACAACGCCGGCTTCGGCATCCTCGGTCCGACGTCCGAGATCGACGACGCCGAGATGCGGCGCCAGTACGAGACGAACGTGTTCGGCCTGATGAACGTCACCCGCGCGTTCCTCCCGAGGATGCGCGAGCGCCGCTCCGGTCGCATCGTCAACGTGTCGAGCCTCGGCGGGCGAATCACGCTGCCCTACTTCGGCGTGTACAACTCGACGAAGTACGCGATCGAGTCGCTGTCGGATGCGCTTCGCTACGAGCTGCGCGCGTTCGGCGTCGATGTCTCGCTGATCGAGCCCGGCGTCATCCGCACGAACTTCGAAGCGACCGCCGTCGACAACCTCGACCGGTTCGCGACGACGCCGTACGCCCCCGCGATCGCGCGCTACGAGCAGATGTCCAAGCAGGCCGACAAGTTCGCGTCGGAGCCGATCGTCGTCGCGAAGGCGATCGCGCGCGCGGTCGAAGCGCGCCGCCCCGCCGCTCGCTACGTCGCGCCGTTCTTCTCGAACCAGGTCGTCATGTTCATGAAGGCGCTCGTCCCGCAGCGCGTGTGGGACTGGGCGGTCCGCAAGGTCGCCAACCTCGACGCGAAGACGCTCGGCGTCCACCGCCCGATCGAGGTGACCGACGCGCCCGCGACCGTGACCCCGTCGTCGCGCACGCCGCAGCCCGAAGCTCGCGCGAACTAGTCTGCTAGTTTCTCGGCATGCGTCGGGTCGCTCCCCTCATCCTGCTGGTTCTTGGCTGCCAGAAGGACCGCGCCCCGACGCCTGCCGAGGTCACCGATCGAGCGTGGCGAGCCCACGCCGAGGTCGTCGCCGCCGGTGAAGCCGCGAAGACATGCGCCGAGGCCGGTGCCGCGATGCAGCGCGAGTTCGTCGCGCGCCGCCAGGCGTTCGTCGACGCGATGGCGCTCGACAGGGACAAGGCCAAGCTGGAAGAAGCGACCGACTTCATCGAGAAGAACGAAGGCCGGTACCTGGATCTCGAGACTCGGATGACCGCGCTCTCGGAGCGCTGCGCCGACGAGCCGACGGTCCAGGCCGCGTTCGCGCAGATGTCGAATCCCTGAGGGACGCGCCTGACGCCGCGACGGCAACCGAGTAGAGTGCGCGCGCCATGGCCGACCAGGACGAAGACTTTGCCGCGATGTTTGCTGAATCCGAGAAGGGCGCGCCGCGACAGAAGCGTCCCAAGGTCGGCGACATGGTCAAGGGCAAGATCATCTCGGTCAGCAAGGAAGCCGTGTTCGTGGACCTCGGCGGCAAGGCCGAAGGCGTCCTCGCGCGCGAGCAGGTGACCGACAAGGACGGCGCGCTGCTCGTCAAGATCGGGGACGTCGTCGAAGCGCGCGTCGCCAACGATCAAGGCGGCGTCCTCGAGCTCCGCATGAAGGTCGCGCGCGGCCCGCAGGCGAGCGCGGAGCTCCAGCAAGCGTTCGAGCTCGGCATTCCCGTCGAGGGCACGGTCACCGAGGTGATCAAGGGCGGCGTCTCGGTCGATGTCTCGGGCGTGCGCGGCTTCTGCCCGGCCTCGCAGATCGACGCGCGCTTCGTCGAGGACCTCTCGGTCTACGTCGGCCAGAAGCTCACGTTCCGCATCACCAAGTACGAGGCGCGCAACCTCGTCCTGTCGCGCCGCGCGCTGGTCGAGGAGGAGAAGGAGAAGCTCGCCGCCGTCACGCGCAAGAAGCTCGAGCCGGGCGTCGTCATCCGCGGCAAGGTCGTCGGCTTCAAGCCGTTCGGCGCGTTTGTCGACATCGGCGGCCTCGAGGGCATGCTGCACATCTCCGAGCTCGGCTTCTCTCGCGTCGAGAAGCCCGAGGACGTGCTGCGCCTCGGCCAGGAGATCGACGTCGCGATCCTCAAGATCGAGCCCGGCGAGAAGGGCGAGCGCATCTCGCTGTCGCTCAAGGCGCTCGCCAACGATCCATGGAACGACGCGACCGCGCACCTCCGTGAAGGCCAGCGCGTGAAGGGCAAGGTCACGCGCCTGCAGCCGTTCGGCGCGTTCATCGAGGTCGCGCCCGCCGTCGAGGGCCTCGTCCACATCAGCGAGCTCGGCGCCGGTCGCCGCATCCAGCATCCCAAGGAGGTCGTCTCGGTCGGCCAGGAGGTCGAGGCCACGATCCTCGGCGTCGATCACGAGCGCCGCCGCCTCTCGCTCTCGCTCGCCGCCTCCAAGGACGGCAGCGCCGAGGACGTCGCCGAAGTCGCGAAGGTCCAGGCGCAGACACAGAGCGCGAAGCTCGGTACGTTCGGAGACCTCCTCCAGAAAGCGAAGAAGAAATGATCCGCACGCTCCTGCTCGCCCTCGCCCTCGCCTCCACCGTCACCGCGTGCGGGAAGAAGAAGGCGCCCGCGGCTCCCGCGAACGCCGCGCCCGACTCCGGCGCCGCACCGGGCGGCGCGCCCTCGGACAGCGACATCAAGGACGAGAGCAAGCCCGACGATCCGGACGACGCCCAGAAGATGGGCGCGGATCCCTGCGACGGCGGCGAGTAGCCACCGCGCACGCGTCCGAAAATCGGACTCACTGCGGTGGTCAAAACCACCACTTTCGAAATGTAATGGGGTCCGACCCCAATCGGTCTCGAAAGTGGTCGAATCCACCACTTTCGTCCAGCGTGTTGGACAGTTGTCCAGCCGGCGGACAAGCGCCGATACTTTTGGCCCCCGCGCGCCGAGGACAACCGCTCGCGATCGAGTTGGCGCACGATGGATCCATGCGCGGGTGGCTTGTTGTCTCGATCGCCTCGGTCGCGTTCGCGTGCGGTGACGACGCGTCGATGACGGCGGACGACGCGCCCGGCGATGGCGGCGTCAGCGACACCGGCCCGGTCACGTCGTGCGATCCGCCCGGGAAGTTCGGCGTGCCCGAGACGATGTTCGATCTGCCCGCGACGGGCGACGGCATCTACTACCAGGATGTCCAGGCGTCGTTCCCGGACGTCGACTGGATGACGCTCGACCGTCTGTATCTGCCGGCGGGCCAGTGGAAGAGCGTGTATCTCGGCAACCTGCCCGTGCGAACGAAGGACCGCCCGCTCGTGATCACGAACAAGGGCGGCCAGTTCTTCGTCGGCAAGAACCCGACCGGCAATTACATCTGGACGTTCGGCGGCGGGGCGAACTGGATCCTCACCGGACGCTACGACGAGGTGTCCAAGACCGGCGACGCCGCGTTCCCCGGCCACGCGTGCGGCAACTACGCCGACAGCGCCGGCGCGTACGGCATCATGTCCGACGACGAGTACGCGCTGTCCGCGCCGTACTTGCACATGGGCATCTCCGTCGGTGGCGGCGCGACCGACTTCGAGATCGAGTACGTCGAGGTCACGCGCAGCGGCTTCGCGGGCATCCGCCTGTACAACGACCACACGATGGCGCAGCCGATGCGCAACGTCCGCGTGCACGACACGTACATCCACGACACCGACGGCGAAGGCTTCTACTTCGGGTGGACCGGCGCGCCACCGAGCAATCTCCTGCCGGGCCTGCAGATCTACAACAACCGCATCCTGCGCGCGGGCAACGAGACGTTGCAGATCCAGGACCTCGGCGACGGATCGAGCGTGCACCACAACACGTTCATCTCGGGTGGCCTGCACTGGCTCGACAACGGCCTCGGCCGCTATCAGGACTCGAACACGCAGGTGCTCGTGCGCGAGGGAACGATCGAGTTCCATCACAACGTGTTCCTCGACGGTGCGGGCACGCTGCTCAGCTTCTTCAGCTCGCCGCAGAGCGGTGACGGCGAGCGCCACGTCACGTTCCGCGACAACTACTTCTCCGACGCCGCGAGCCTGGGCATGTACCTGAACGGCACGAGCGGCGCGGGTTCGAGCTTCACGTTCGAGAACAACGTGTTTCGCGGCTTCGACTTCGCGTACGGCCCCGTCGATACGAACGACCCGAACGTCATCGCGAGCAAGAACGGAACGTTCATGGCGCCGACGGCGTTCACGAACAACAAGTGGTTCGGCACCGATCGCATCGTCGAGATGATCGCGGGCGGCGATGGCGCGAGCGGCAACTACACGCTGACCGGCAACGTGCACGAGGACGCCGGCGCCATCGAGCTCGTCGACGGACCGTGGACCAGCTCGGGGCACCACCTCACGCGGTGGTCCGCGACGGTCACCGTCAACGGCGGTAACACGCCGGTCACGTATCACGCCGGCGACGTCGTGGTGCACGGCAGCGAGCCGCGGATGTATCGCGCGACGGGCGACACCACGGAGGAGCCCGGCACCGGCGGCGCGTGGACCGAAGTCCCGCGCGGTACCGACGACGTGCGGGTCAAGCCCGGCACGGCGTACGAGGGCTTCGGCGTCCAGTAGTCACAATCGAGCCGAGGATGGTCTATCGCTCATGCTCACGAAGCCGTTGTACGTGATGTCAGGTAAGGAGCTCGAGGCCGCGGCGCGGTCCAGCAAGAATCCAGAGGTGCTGCTCGCCCTCTCGGAGATGGTCGCACAGGGTTGGCGCGGGCTCGACGCCGACGAGGATCGTGCGCTCGAGCTCGAGAAGCAGGCTGCATCGATGGGCCATCCCCGCGCGCTGTGCAGGCTCGGCGATCGCTTCGCACGAGGAAACCTCGTGGAAGAAGATCTGGCGCAAGCGATCATGTGGTGGCGGCGCGCCGCCGAGGCAGGCGACGTCGGCGCGATGGCGAACCTGATCTTCCTGCGCGAGTCCGCCGATCCACGCGAAGCAGCCGAGGGCAACCACTGGCTGCAGGTCGCGGCGAGCCGCGGTCAGCCGTACGCGCTGAACATCATCAACGGTGGCGCGCCGAGCTCGATGGCCGACTTCGCCAGCATGTCGCTGGAGGAGATGGCTGCGGCTGCGCCTCCTCCCTCGGGTAGCGAGCTGTCGTGGGAGCGCGATCGCGTGAGGGCGTCGCTGCGTCAGATCAACGATCTCGCCGGCCAGTTCATCGAGCGGCTACGCGCACACTTCTTCGACGTCCACACGTCGTCGACGATCGACGGTGACGAAGCGGACTTTCCGCAGCCCGATCTACAGGAGGTCGAGTCGCTCGTCGCACTGGAGAGCTCCATCGAGCTGATGATCTACGCGGGCCCGCTTCACCTACAGCTCGATCTTTCCCCCGACGAAGCTGTGTGGTCGATCAGTGCCTCGTCGTACGAGCCGCACCCATCGAGCCACGAGCAGCAGTGGTTGATCGCACAACTCGTCGAGACCATGCGCCAGGTCGGACTGCGTGCATGATGGAGCGTGTGAAGGTCGCCCTCATCGTGATCATCGCGTGCTCCGCGCGGGTGGTCGCGGCCGATCCGTTACCGGGACCGACGTGGGTCGCCGGCCCCGACAAGGCCTACAACTGCACGCACTATCTCGATCAGCCGTCGGCGTGGAAGGCACCTCCGCGCGTGAACGCCGGCGAGCCGATGAAGCTCGTCATGCGCAAGGGCAAGGTCATGAAGTTCACGCTCGCCGCGAAGCCGGTGACGAAGGGCAAGGTCACGTACGAGCTCGAGACACCGCCGCCCGGCGCGAAGCTCGCCGGCGCGAGGTTCACCTGGACGGTCGCGGGCGCTGCGGGACAGAAGCTCGACTTCGCGCTCGTCGCCGTCGGCGCGGACGGCGGTCGTACGAAGTGGCCGCTCTCGGTCACGATCGCCGACGATGATCTCGTGACCGCGTGGAGCGCGGGCCTCGGCTCGGTGTGGCCCGATTGCAGCGTGTATGCGCCGGCGAGCTACGACGCCGTGCTCGACCTCGACGGCGACAACAAGGACGACGTCATCTATCGCACGTACGCCGGCGAGGACGGCACGATGGAGACGCACGTCATGCTCCAGCGCGGGAACATGAAGTTCGTCGAGGTGCACACCTGCTACTCCTGCGCGCCGTCGCCCGAGGTCGCCGTCGACGGAACGCACTTGCTCCTGCTGCAAGAGAGCTGTTGCTGCATGGAGACCGGTACCGTGTATCGCTTCGATGGCGACGCGCTCCTCGCCGTGGGCTCGTGGCAGGAACCGAGCAAGGGCACCTGCAACCCCGAGCCCGATCGCGGCGTGAACGTCATCATCGATCGCGATGCGAAGAACCGCATCAAGGCGATCGAGATGCATCCCGAGCGCGGCAAGGTCACGCGCTACCGATGGTCTTCCAAGACGAAGCGCTTCGACTGATCAGAGGCGCACGTACTCGAAGTCTTCGGGCAGTCCGTTGATGCCCTTGATCGGCGGCGCGATCCAGTTCGCCATCTTGCCGCGCTCGTAGACCGGCTTCATCAGGCTCTTGATGTACGCCTCGTCGGCGGCCGTGGGGAGCCACTCGCCCTTGCGCTTCTCGAACGTCGCCTGATCGATCATCTGGCCGTCGGGCGTGAAATAGTGGCCGGCCCACATGCCGATCTGGCGGTGGAACTTGTTCGACGGGAGCTTCAGCTCGAAGTCGATGCCCTCGTCCTTGATCGTCTTGTTCCAGCGATCGACGCCGCGCTGGCAGTCCTTGATGTACTCGGTGCGCAGCACCTCGTTGAGCGCGTTGCGCATCGGGATGTCCTTGTGGACGACCTTGCCACCCTCGAGGACATCCATCGCGAAGTGCGAGCCGACCAGCTTGTGCTCGTCGTAGCGGTCTTCCTTGTAGCGACCCTTGATGCCGGCCGCGAACGCATCGGCCGCGTTCGACGACACCTCGCCGCCGAATAGATCGAGCGACAGCGAGTACCAGAGGTTCGCGTACTTCTGGATCGTCGGGAGGTCGATGCCGCCGAGCGCGCGCGGATCGCCGTCGCTCTGCTTCATCAGCTCGCAGGAGCGCTTCGCGACGCGCTGCACGCCGGTCTCGCCGACGAACATGTGGTGCGCCTCCTCGGTCAGCATGAAGCGGCACGTGCGCGCGAGCGGATCGAAGCCCGACTCCGCGAGCGCGCTCAGCTGATACTTGCCGTCGCGGTCCGTGAACATCGTGAACATGTAGAACGACAGCCAGTGCGAGGTCGGCTCGTTGAACGCGCCGAGGATGCGCGGCTTGTCGGCGTCGCCCGAGCGGCGCGCGAGCAGCTCCTCCGCTTCCTCACGCCCATCGCGGCCGAAGTACGTGTGGAGCAGATAGACCATCGCCCACAGGTGGCGGCCTTCCTCGACGTTCACCTGGAACAGGTTGCGCAGGTCGTACAGCGACGGTGCGGTCGCGCCGAGGTCGCGCTGCTGCTCGACGCTCGCGGGCTCGGTGTCGCCCTGCGTGACGATCAGCCGCTTCATCAGGTTGCGGAACTCGCCCGGCACTTCGTTCCACACGGGCTGGCCGTAGAAGTCACCGAACCCGTGCGTGCGGCCTTCCTTCTGCGGCTCGAGGAAGATGCCCCAGCGATAGTCCGGCATCTTCACGTGATCGAAGTGTGCCCAGCCGTCGGTCTCGACGGAGACCGCGGTGCGCAGGTAGATGTCCTTCTCCTGCCAGCCGAGCGGGCCCATCTGCTTCCACCAGTCGATGAACTGCGGCTGCCACGCTTCGAGCGCGCGCTGCAGGCGCTTGTCGCTCGAGAGGTTGACGTTGTTCGGGATCTTCTCGTCGGTAACTACGTTGCCCATGGTCGTCTCCTGTCGAGTCCTACGTACGCTTCCACTGGAACTGCGGACGTTCGGGTTGGCCGTACAAGGTCAGCGCGCCCTGCTCGCCGGTCGAGTTCGCGCGCGTGAAGATCCAGTTCTGCCAGGCCGACAGGCGCCCGAAGATCTTCGTCTCGAGCGTCTCGGGTCCGACGAAGCGCAGCGATTGCTCCATGCCCGTCAGCGCGTCCGGCGAGAGCGACGCGCGCTCCTCGACCGCGATGCGCAGCTCGTCCTCGAAGTCGATGTCGTCCGCCGCGATCGTCACGATGCCGAGCTTCTCGGCCTCCTCGCTCGTGATCGGGCCCTCGGCGCCGCGCGCGAGCACCTTGAGCACCTGCGCGCTGTCGCCGTAGAAGCGCGCGCCGAGGCGCGACAGCCCCGACGACATCGTGAAGAAGCCCTCGTTCGCCACGCTGGTGCGCACGGTGATCTTCTCGTCGCCGTCGATCAGCGCGTAGAAGCGATCCGCGCCGAGCGCGAGCTCGAGCAGCACGCCCTCGAAGTTCGAGTCGACGTTGTCCGCGACGGCGTAGAAGCTGCGCGCCGTGTTGTCGTAGCGCTTGAGCACGCGGCGCTGGAACAGGCGCACCTCGCGCGCCAGGCCGCTCGTCGACTTCGCGAGCTGCTCGTCCGCCGCCTTCACGAGGCCGGGCGCGCCCTTCGTGCGGACGGTGATCATCCCGATGTCGGGGTTGTCGAAGCGCAAGCGCAGCAGCGCGTCGTCGAGCTCGCGGAACGCGCGCAGCGCCCACGGCTCGGTGCCCGTCGCGGCGACCTTGTCGAAGTCCTCGGCCGACTCGGGGCCGCGCATCACGAGGTTCGCGGTGCGCGCCGCGCGATCGAACGTGAGCTCCACGCTCGCGTACGTGATCGCGTCGTCGGTCACCTTGGGGTTCAGCGGCCGCAGCTCGATCGCCGGACCGCGCGTCACGACCTGCTTCGCCGCGAGCGCCTTCGCCCGCGCGATCACCGTCTCGTCCCACTTCGAGCGCGACACGACATCGTCGACGAGCCCCCAGTCTTTGGCGCGCTTGCCCTTGATGCCCTCGGCCGTCGTGCAGAATACGTCGGCGCGATCGCGGCGCACCTTGCGCTTGTCGACGAGGCGCGTGAGGCCGCCCGTGCCCGGCAGCACCGCGAGCAGCGGCGTCTCGGGGAAGCTCACGGCGGAGTTGCCGTCGTCGACGAGCAGCGTCTCGTCACACGCGAGCGCGAGCTCGTAGCCACCGCCGGCCGTGGTGCCCTTGCACGCGGCGAGCGAGGCGAGGCCCGAGCTGGCCGACGCGTCCTCGAGGTAGAGGCGCGTCTCGTTCGTGAACTTGCAGAAGTTCACCTTGAACGAGTGGGTCGACAGCCCGAGCATGTAGATGTTCGCGCCCGAGCAGAACACGCGATCGAGGTCGGCCGTGATCACGAGCGCCTTCACCTCGGGGTGCTCGAAGCGAATCCGCTGGATCGCATCCGCCAGCTCGATGTCGACCGACAGGTCGTACGAGTTGAGCTTCAGCTCGTAGCCCGGCTTGTGCGGATGGTCGTTGTCGACGGCCATCACGAGCTTCGCGGTGTCGCCGTCGAAGCTGAGCTTCCAATGCTTGTAGCGAGATGGATGCGTCTCGAACTCGGTGCGGGTGACCGCGTCGCTGCCTGCCATAGCGGATCGAGTACCAAGCAATAAACTGCTTGTCACGACCTTTCAGCATGCACTATATTTCTAACGTGTCGTCGAGCTATCTCGCCAGCGTCGGCCAGACCGTGCGGTCCCATCGGGAGCGCCGCGGGTGGTCGCGCCGCGAGCTCGCCGCGCACTGCGGCGTGTCCGAGCGGTTCCTCGCGCAGCTCGAGACCGGCGACGGCAACATCTCGCTCCGCCGCTTCGCCGAGGTCGCGCACGCGCTCGGGACCACGCCGTCGGTGCTGCTCGCGGCCGCGGATGCGCCGACCGCGGACAAGCCGATCGCGCTCCTCGGCGTGCGCGGCGCCGGCAAGTCCGCTGTCGGCGAGGCGCTCGCGAAGAAGCTCGGCGTCGCGTTCGTCGAGCTCGATCAACAGATCGAGGAGGCCGCCGGCCTGCCGCTGTCCGAGGTGTTCGCGCTGCACGGCGAGGCCTACTACCGGCGCATCGAGCGCGAGGTGCTGACGCGCATCCTCGCGACGCCGAGCCCCATGGTGCTGGCGACCGGCGGCTCGATCGTCAACGACCCGACGAACTACGCGCTGCTGCGCACGCGCTGTCGCACGGTGTGGCTGCGCGCGACGGCCGAGGACCACTGGAACCGCGTGGTCGCGCAGGGCGATCAGCGACCGATGGCCGAGAACCCGCACGCGTTCGCCGAGCTCCGCGCGCTGATGACCGCCCGCGAGAAGCTGTACGCCCGCGCCGAGCACACCGTCGAGACGAGCGGCCGGCGCGTCGCGCAGGTCGTCGCCGCGATCGCCGACGCTGTCGCGTGATGCCGCGGCGCGACGTGCGATGATGGCGCGTGCGCTGTGCGGTGGTCCTCGTCGCGCTCGTCGCGTGCAGCGACGAGGCGGTGATCACGAGGCTTCCCGGCTCGCCACCCGCCACGCGCGCGCTGACGTTCTTCGACGATGGCCGGCCGATCGCGATCGGCGGCACCAGCGAGTTCGGACTCGCCTACCTGCAGACGCCCGACGGCGACGGCTGGATCCGCGCGGACGGCGTGCCCGCGTTCGATGCCAGCGCGAAGCTGTTGCGCGGCGCCTCCGACATCTTCGCGATCGGCGAGACGCAGGTGCATCGCTGGGAGCGCGCGGCGGGCGGCGGTGGGTTCGCGTGGACGACCACCGCGATCCCGTTCGGTACGACCGCGAACACGGCGTTCGCCGTCGACGACCTCGGCCGCATCTACGCGCTCGAGCTGGAACCCGACGGCGCGGGCGCCGTGTGGAGCTGGCGCACCGATACGAGCCGGTGGGAAGAGGTGCCGATGACGCGGCCGATCGGCGCGGGCGCGACGCACTTCGCGATCGCCGAGAGCGGCAACAGCCTCGCGTGGTCGGTTCCCGGCACCGGCATCGTGTGGGTCGATCGCATCGCGGTCACGCGCACCGAGATCGCGTGCGACGGCGCGATGCTCGGCTGCGAGGCGACCGTGCGCGGGCTCGTCGTGCGCGGCGACGTGGTGCACGCGCTCGTGTGCAGCGCCGAAAGTCCGGACACGATTGTCGCGATCAGCGCCACCGGCATCGACCGGGCGTATCACTTCGATGACGAGGCGTGCCGGGGCATCGTGCAGATTTCGTACGGCACGATGCTCGTCACCGGTGACTCCCTCTACGTGCTCGAGGGCTCCGACGACGGCCTGGTACGCATCACGGACGCCGATCCGGCGCTGCGCTACACGCTGTTCGATCCGTCGACCGCCTACGCGTTCGGTGACGGCATCTACAAGATCGACTTCTGAGCCTCAGTTTTGTGAGGGTGCGCCGTGTGCGGTCGCACACCTAGGACGGCACATCGCGTGCTAACAAGGCTCGTCCATGCGCAGGGTGCTGGTCTGTCTTCTTCTCGTCGCGTGCGGTGACAACATCGAACCCGAAGAGGACTACGAGCCGTGGATCCTCGAGGATCTCACGCCCGCGCAGGGCGTCTCGATCCGCACCCCGGAGTTCGAGGTGCCGTCCGGCGTCGAGATCCAGGACTGCTACTTCTTCGCGGTCCCCGATGTCGCGAACGGCGCCGATCTGATGATCGATCGCATCTCGCTCGCGCTGAACACGGGCAGCCATCACATGAACGTGTTCCGCGTGAAGACGGTCAAGGGCCTCGATCCGGCCGCGGGCGCGCCGATCGATCTCGGCGGCGTGGAAGGCACCGTCGTGTACGGCACCGACACGAACACCGAGTGCTGGAAGTCGGCGAACTGGTCGGACTGGCCGCTCGTCGCGAACTCGCAGCAGTCCACGAGCGGCGATCACGTCGTCGACTGGAACCTGCCCGCCGATGTCGCGACGCGGCTGGCGCCGGGCGAGATGCTCATGCTGCAGATCCACTTCGTCAACGCGACGGATCAGGTGACGCCGTTCGTCGGGCGCGGCGGCATCAACTTCTACCGCTCCGTCGACGGTGACTCGCAGGAGCTCGGCACGCTGTTCGCCACGCAGCAGAGCATTCGCGTGTGTCGCTCGACGCCGACGCCGAGCTACTCCGGCACGTGCCTCATGCCCTCGGGCGCCCACACGGTCGCCGCGGCGAACGGCCACTTCCACTCGCGCGGCAAGCGCTTCCGCATCTTCGAGTGGGACGGCGTGTCGACGGACCAGCCGGGCAGCGACGCGCTGTTCTACGACTCCTCGAGCTGGGCGGAGCCCGACATGGAGATCGATCTCGATCGCGGGCTGCCGAACCCCGGCGGCATCTGGTGGACGTGCGACTACCAGTGGAAGGAACCGGCGGATGGCTGCGCCGCCGTCGACGCGCGGGATCCACAGCACGCGAACGACTGCTGCTACACGTTCGGCCCGATCGTCGAGTCGAGCGAGCACTGCAACGTGTTCCTCTATTACTACCCGAAGGTCACGGAGAGCATCACGTGCTTCTAGCCCGCGCACTCGTCCTGTTGCCGCTCGCGAGCTGCACGCTGTTCGAGGACGATCCGGAAGCGTGCGAGGTCGACGCGACCACCGAGCTCGGCGTCGTCTACGCCGACCAGGACTTCAACGTCCACGTCCTCGACGAGAACGGCGAGTTCCCGCTGATCGCGGCACCGCAGGGCGGCTTCATCGCCATGCTCGCGCCGCGCATGAAGACGAAGACCAGCCGCTGCCGCGTGCAGATCAGCGCCGCGCTGCGCGACATGACGACGAACCTCGTCGTCGGACTGGAGCAACGTCCGGTCACGCTGTATCGCAAGTCCGACGGCTGGGCGATCCCCCCGGACCCCGCGGACCTGTCCGACCTGGCCAACGTGGCGATCTGTCCGTCGTCGGCGACCTCCATGATCGACGGCAACCCCTTCCGGGTCGAGGTCAAGGTCGTCGGGCTGACCACGGCCGAATCGCCGTCGGCCGCGACCGTCGGGATACCGAGCTGTAACGGCAGTCAGTACTGCACGAGCGAGTGTTCGAATAGCTTCTGATACGCTCTGCGGATGTTCCAGCTCGACGAGCAATCGCAGATGGTCGGTCAGGTGATCCGGCAGTGGTGTCAGTCGACGCTCGTGCCGAAGATTCCAGCGCTCGAAGCAGGCACCGAGATGCCGTTCGACCTGATGAAGAAGATGGCCAAGACGTTCGGCTTCGACGCGATGCTCGGCGGCGCCGTCAAGAAGCGCATCGCGAAGCTACGCAGCGGCGACGTTCCGCCCGGCGAGTCCGCGGAGGCGTCGATGAGCAAGTCGATGGGGAGCCCGATGCTGATGCACGTCGTCGTGAAGGAGCTGTCGCGCGTGTCGCCCGGCTTCGCGATGGGCTTCGGCGTGTCGATCGGCCTCGTCGGCGGCGCCATCGTGTCCAAGGGCACCGCGGATCAGATCGAGAAGTACGGCCTGCCGATCTCGACGATGCAGACGATCGGCTCGTGGTGTCTCACCGAGCCCGACGCCGGCAGCGATGCGTTCGGCTCGATGCGCACCACCGCGACGCCGACGAGCGATGGCGGCTACACGCTGCGCGGCAGCAAGACGTTCATCACCAACGGCCCCGGTGCGGACATCTTCCTCGTCTACGCGAAGATCGATCGCGGCGAGCCCGAGGCCGCGCGCGGCATGGGCACGTTCATCGTCGAGCGCGGCATGCCCGGCGTCACCGTCGGCCCGCCGTTCAAGAAGATGGGCATGCGCGACTCGCCGACGAGCGAGGTGTTCTTCGACGACGTCAAGCTCGGCATCGAGCACCTGCTCGGCGGTCGCGAGAAGGGCTACGGCGGTCGCTCGGACACCAAGGACAGCCTCGGCAACGAGCGCAGCGGCGTGCCGTCGATGGCGTGGGGGATCATCGAGCGCTGCTACGACGCCAGCCTCGCCTACGTGCGCGAGCGCAAGCAGTTCGGCCGGCCGATCGGCGAGTTCCAGGCCGTGCAGCTCAAGATCACCGACCTCTATCTCAAGCTACGCACCGTAGAGAACATCGTGTTCCGCCTCGCCTGGATGCAGCAGAACAACGTGCGCGATGTGCCCTACATCAACGCGAGCAAGGCGATGGCGGCGCAGCTCGCCGTCGACGCCGCGCTGACGTCGATCCAGATCCACGGCGGCTATGGCTACATGGAGGAGCTGGGCTTGGAGAAGCTCGCGCGCGACTCCAAGCTGCTCGAGCTCGGCGCCGGCACGACCGACATCAACTTGTTGGCCGCGGCGCGCGAGCTGATCGGCGTCACCGATCGCAGCGCGTCCTGAGCGTCGCCCCAGCGAGGCGCGCCCGGCGGTGGCGGCGGTGCGTCGTTGAAGATGTTGATCGCGTCCCAGCGGTACGGCTCCGCGGACGCCGCGTAGAACACGCCGACGAACATCGCGCCCATCGAGATGAGCGAGACCGCGAGCATCTTCTGCGCCGTATCGTCATCGTCTGCCACCGCCCGGTCGATGCCATACGTCGTACCGACGATCATTCCCGTCAGCCCGAGGAGCGAGAGCAAGAGGCCATTCCTGATGCGCCCCGTGTACTCGGCGGCGGCGGCCTCTGCTTGCGGATTGCCGCGCACGGCGTCCTCGAGTCCGCCACCGAGGAAGCCGTGGTCGTGTCTCACGCCATCGCGCGTGTACTGGTAGCGACCGCTCTCCATCGTCACGGCGATGTGGCCCGGTCTGCGAGGCACGTAGCCCGTGCTGCATGCGGGCACGATGGCGACGAGGAGCGTTGCAGCGAGAAGCGATCTGGACATCGACACCCTCCGACGACAGCCTGTCACAGATCGTCGGCGATCAATCCGAAGTAGCGCCCCATCCAGTATGGCAAAAGATAGCCACCGGGCTGCCGCACCAGTTCGTGTCGGTCGTCACACTGCGAGCGCTCGTACGGATTGCCCCAGTACGCGAACGTCGCCGCGCAGCGATCCGCGATCTCGAACGGCTGCGCGGCGAGCGAGTTGTCGAGGCGATCGGTGCAGACGCCGGGTGCGAGCGCCGCGGTGTCCTTCGCGACCTGATGGTTCGAGCGCGGGAACTGCTTGAGCTGACAGATCGCGTCCTCGACGGCGGCATACGCGGGACCGTCGGTCCCGGGGCCGAGCGGCTTGCCGATCGCCCACAGGATGTTCCACCACGCGTTGTGCTGCGCGACGATGTTTCGGGTCGTCTCGGTCGTGGTGACCAGCGACGCGGCGAACGCGTCTCGATACGGCGCTGCCTCGGCGAGCGCGCGCGGCCAGTGGATCGTCTCGTAGAAGCTCGCCACGAGCATCGAGAGGTTGTTCCAGTTCGCTTCGCAGCCGTCCGGGCCGTTCCACTGATCGATCTCGTCGAGCTCGACGACCCAATCGCGGCGCGTCTGCCAGAACGGCGGCGAGTAGTCGAGCGTCGGATCGAACACGCCGGTCGCTTGCACGCCGAGCCCGACGACGGCGAGGTAGCCGCGCGTGTCGCCGGGCGCGCCCGGATACAGCTTGCCCCACTGCGTCTGGCGACCGTCCCAGTCGACGAACACGTTGTCGTTCGCGGCGAGGTGCGCGTGGATCTGATGCCGCAGCGCGGAGGCGCGCATCCACAGGTTCGACTCGGCCTCGGTCAGCGTGCCCGTTGCGTTTCGATCGTAGAACACGCGCGTCAACGCATCGAGCGCGAGCGCGTGTCCGACGTACTCGTCCTGCGACGGGTTGTCCTTGAAGCACCACCCCACGAACTCGTCGAGGCCGCAGTGCGTGGTCGAGCGAAACGACGTCGTGCCGGTGTCGATGATCTGCGCGCAGCCGTCATCGCCGATCCGCACCCAGCGATTGCCCCGCTTGTCGGGCGCCGGCATGTACTCCGCGAGATCCGTCGGACACGCGAGGCCCTCGATGTTCGGCGGGATGATCTGTCGCGCGAACAGGCCCGGCACGCCGGTGATGCGCATGCGCTGCTCCTCGCCATCCATCAGGCGCTCGAGCGCGGCGAGCGCCGCCGGATCGCGCGTCGCTCCCCAGCGATACGCCTCCGCCGCGAACACGAGCCCGCTGAACAATCCGTCGTTCTCGCCGCTCCACCACGCGGCGACATCGCTCGACGTCGCCGTCTCGGGATCCACGCCCGGCTCCAGCACGACGTCGACGACCCACGGCATCTGCGGATGCATGTGCAGCGACGTCACGCGCGCGTCGTAGAGCGCGGCCTTCTCGGCGAGCGACTCCGCCGTCGCGCGCGTCGCGTTCTCGCACCGCGACCACTCCGGCGATCCGTACCTCCACGGGTCGACGCACGCGTGCTCCTCGCACAGCTGTCCCGAGTGCTCCGCGCACTCCTCGATCTCGTCGGCGGTGCACGTCTCGTCGACCGGTGCGTCGGACGGCCGCGAATCGTTGGGGCCGCAACCGATCGCCGCGAGGGCCACGAGGGCGATCGTCCGCATCCGCGGACCCTAGCTCAGGCGCGACGGCGCTCGGGTTTCGTTTTTGCGACAACGGGCTCCTCGCGCACGACCTCGTTCGCCGGCTTGTCGAGGCGAAGCCCCTGAAACGACGGATGGCGCAGTCGGCCATCGTCCGTCCACTCGCTGAACGCGACTTCGGCGACTACCGTTGGCGCCACCCAGTGCACGCGCGGTCCGGTATGCGCGCGCGACGGCACGGGTGTGAACGGGCTCGTCTTCCGCTCGAGCGGTGCGAGGCGTTTGATCGCGTCGTCGAGGGACTTCATCGTGAACCCCGTGCCGACCTTGCCCGCGTACACCAGCGCGCCGTTCTTGTAGTGACCCAGGAGCAAGGAGCCGATGCCGTTGCGCGAGCCTTCGCCTTCGGTGAAGCCTCCGACGACGAGCTCCTGTCGCAAGAGACACTTCGTCTTGAGCCAGCCCTTCCCTCGCCCACCGGTGTACGGCTGATCGCGGCGCTTGCTGACGATGCCCTCGAGGCCGCGCTTGCACGCGAGCTCGAAGAACGCAGCGCCGTTGCCGATCACGTGATCGCTGTAGCGCAGCGGCAGCTTCTTCTCGATCGCGGGCGTGATGATGTCTCGCAGGCGAGCCTTGCGCCCCTCGAGCGGGAGCTTCGCGACGCTGTCGTCATCGATCGCGAGCACGTCGAACACGAAGTACACGAGCGAGGCTTGCGATCCGGACAGCGCGTTCTGCAGCGCCTGAAAGCTCGTGCGTCCATCGGGCATCACGGCAGCGATCTCGCCGTCGAGGATCAGCCGATCCTGCGGGAGCCGCTCGATCGCCGCGACGATCGTCGGGAACATCTTCGTCCACGCCTTGTCGCGGCGGCTGCGGAGCTCGACCTTCGTGCCGCGCTTGGTCGCGAGGATCCGGTAGCCGTCGAACTTCTGCTCGTGCAGCCACTGATCGCCCTCGGGCGCCTCGTCGACGAGCGTTGCCAGTTGCAACGTCAACATGCGCTAACCGATTGCAGCGACTGTGCCGCTGGCTCCTGTCGTGGCCGTTTCTATCGCTCTCGATCGCGCAGCTCTTCGAGATCACACACGCGCGATCCGGCGCGGAGACTGCAGACGCGGCGCAGCATGATTCGCTTTGGTGCTCTCCTGGCAACTGGACTGGTCACCGCGTTCGCGGGCTGTGCGGAGACGCCCGCCGGCGAAGGGGGCACGAGCGGAAAAGCCGACGGCACGCTGACCCGCCTGACGTTCGATGACTCGTGGCGCGAGACCGCCGACGGGCCGATCGTCGCGGGCTCTCCGATCCGCGTCGCCTACGACCTCGATCGCCTGCAGGACTGCCGCGGCGAGACCGGCGGCAGCGAGGTGTGGGGCGCGACCGGCTACGCGAGCTTCGACGGCGGCGAGCCCAAGACGTTCGCAGTCTCGCGCGTCGACGGTGGCCGTGTGGTCGCGGTCGAAGCCGAGCTCGACGTTCCATCGACGGCGACGAGCGTCGATCTGTGGTTCTCGAGCTCGAACCGCTGGGGCTGCATCGCCTACGACTCCAACGAGAGCGCGAACTACAGCTTCGAGGTCGAGCAGCGCTCCGATACCGCGGTGCTCGCGTTCGATGCCGACTGGACCGAGAGCCAGTCCGGCGCGGTCGCCGGCGGCGGCAAGGTCATCGTCCACTACGATCCCGATCGCCTCTCGCAGTGCGCCGGCTCGTCCGGCGGAACCGCGCAGTGGTCGGTCACCGGCTACTACCAGGTCGACGGCGGCACCGTGAAGTCGCTGTCCGTCACGCGCGCGAACGGTCCGGACCTCGTGCCGTCCGATCCGACGATCACCGTCCCGAACGGCAGCGAGCTCTCGTTGTGGTTCGAGGCGACGAGCCGCTGGGGCTGCCACGCCTACGACTCGGACTTCGGCGCGAACTACCGTTACGACATCGACTGACGCGTGCGCGTGCGCGTGATCAGCATCTGCAAGTCACCGCCGCTCGCGAACAGCTTCGACACGCCGCGCACCGCACCGATCTCGTTCGCGAGCCACTCGGCGGTGTCGAGCGAGTGCTCCGCATCGACCGCGTGCGTGCCGAGCAAGCTGCCGAGCTGGTAGCTGATCTCGTCGAGGTTCGGCATCTTGTCGAACACGATCAGCTCGCGCGCGTTCAACATGTCGATCAACCGCCGCGCCCACTGCGAGAGCTCGAGGGGACCGAGCGGCGCTTCGACCTCGACGGGCGACGTCACCTCGTCCGCCTCCTCGACGTGCTCGGGCACCGGCACCGGCGTCATCATGCGCGGCAAGCTCGAGCGCACGAGCTCGCGCGGGACCTCGGCGCGCGCGGCGAGCGCGGCCTTGCGATCGACATCGCCCATCATGAGCAAGAGGCTCGGGATGCGGCCCTCGACGGGGACATCACCGAGGTCGGAGTGCTCGACGAACCGCACGAGCGCGCGCCGCGCGTAGTCCCACGACACGCAGTCCGCGAGCGGAACGGTCAGCGTCTTGCCCTCGTGGTCGGTGACCTCGAACGACTCGTTCAGCGTCTGATCGCCCATCGACGTCGCGTAGCCATCGGGCGACTCGACGACGTAGAGCGCGACGCGGTCACCCCACATCGCGGCGACGAGCTGGTCGTCGGCGGCGGACCACACGCGCAACATGCGCGGCCGCTCGAACGAGCTCGTGTGCAGAGCGTCGATCGCGCCGACGAGCTCCACCTCGTTGCGAACGTGGAGCGCGTCCTCGGCATACTCGCCCCAGATCATCAGCGGCTCGCCGACCGGCTCGCGGCGCGTCGTGCGCACGATCTCGAACGGCTCCGCGTCGACCTCGATCAGGATGCCGATCGCGATGTCGCGGATCTGGGCTTCCTTGAGCACGATCTCCCAGCGCCGCACGCCGTCCGCGGTGATGTACTTGAAGCGGTACGTGTCGATGCCGTCGATGCGCCCGCCGTAACCGCACTCGGCATCGAGCGCGTCCTCCGCGTCGAGGAACATGTTGTCGTTCGGCGTGTCCAGGTACACGACGACCGACTTCATGAAGTCGCGGAAGTCATCCGGGATGAGGAAGGGCTGCATCACAAATTGCTGTTCCCCTCGCGGAACGTGACGTGGGCGATCTGCTCCGCCCACCGACCATGGTAGCTCAGCACGTAGAGTCCGTTGCGCGCGTCGACGACGTAGATCAGTCCGTCCTTGATGATCGGGTAGCTCCACATCTCGATCGGCGCGCCGCCGAGCGCGGGATCCTCGACCGCGACCGCCGGAAGCGGCTCGGGCCGCAGCTCCGCGAGCTGCTTCGGGCTCGTCGGATCGGAGACATCGATCGCCTGCAGGCCGCCCGCGTACCACGTGACGAGTGCGAGATCCTCGGTCGTCGTGACGTTGTGCGCCGTGTACGTGATGTTGGGCCGCGGCGTGCTGCAGTACGACGGATCGTTCTCGGACAGCTTGTACTGCCCCACCTCGACGAGCGCCGCGGGATCCGCGAAGTCCACGATGTGAACAGAGCCCCACGGGCAGCCCGTTCCGAAAGGCATCGGATAGATCTCTTCGGTAACAACGAGCAGATCGCGGCCCTGCATCGGAACGGCCGAATGCGGGCCCATCGTCAGGGGCGGCTCCCACGTCAGCGCCTTGTCCGGTGGCGTGACGAGCGTGACGGCGGGCAGCGCGGACACGTCGGCGATCAAGAGCCCGCTCTGCTGGTGCGAGAGGTACGCGCGGGTCCCGTCCCTGGAGACGGAGACCGAGTGCAAGATGTCGTCGCCGCCGGGATGCTTCATCAAGCCGGCGGCGCCGGGATCCCACGTCGCGAGCTGCTTCGGCGCCGTCGGATCCGTCGCGTCGATCACCTCGAACGACGGCGCCGCCGGTGGCGCGGTCAGGTACACGAGCACGCGCGTGTCGTCGGCCCACACGAAGAACTCGTGCGGGGAGCGCGGGCGAAACATCGTCCCGTTGACCGCGTAGGTCGACAGCAGCACCGGCGCCTCGCGATCGCTGATGTCGAAGAAGCGCAGGTTCTCGCCCTCCCCCGGTCCACCGCAGCCGTGGAGATCCGGCGAGCAGCGCAGGTTCAGGACGATCAAAAGATTCCGCGACGGCACGATGCGCAATTCGCGCGTCGACATGCCCGCGATCCCCGCGTTCGGTGGTCCGACCTCACCGACGATGACAGGCGCCGACGGATCGGACACGTCGACGATCTGGATCCCCTTCTGTTCGTTGCGCGAACCGACGTAGACATAGTCGTCGACCGCGGCGATCGCCGACCACATGCCGAGCGCACCGAGGTCGTGATGGCCCACGATCTCGAACCTCCCGCGAGGCGCGAGGTTGTCACCACACGCCGCGAGCAGTCCAACGACTGCGAGCGCCCGCATGACTGCATCGTACCCGAATGTCGTGGAGGTTTTTCGCTTCCATCCTCCGACACGCCAGTGCTATGTCGCTCACGTGCGTGGCATCGGTTGGGCTCTGAGTGCGGTCGTCACGAGCGGCTGCGGCTTTCAGCTCACGACCAACGGCGCCGCCGGCGACGATGTCGATGTCGATGCCGCCGTCGATAGCCCACCCTCCGACGACGCACCGATCGACGCGCCTCCGATCGAGCGCAAGCTCTACGCGGTCAGCGAGACGATGCTGTACACGCTCGACGTCGACGCGAAGATGGCGACCCCGGTCGGCACGGTGATGGACACGACGGCGGTGCGCGTCGGTGGCCTCGCGTTCGACGGCACGAACCTGATCGGACTCTCGAGCGATGGCTCGGAGCTCCTCACCATCGATCCGAGCACGGCGGCGGTCACGGCGCGCCGAGCGATCTCACCCGCGAGTACGTACTACGGGTTGACGGTCGCTCCGGCGGGGGAAGCTGGACCGACCGCCGTCGTGTTCGCAGGTGCCGCGGGCGCGAAGCTCGTGAAGATCGATCCGGCGACCGGCGCGGCGACGAGCATCGGCGACTACGGCGGCGGGATGTACTTCTACACGGACCTCGCGTGGGTCAACGGCGCCGGTCTGTTCATCACGCTGCAAGGCGGCTCGTGTAACCCGCGCTGCTTCGCGCGCCTCGATCACACGACCGGCGCGGCGACACCGTTCCGCTACAACCTGAGCTCGATGGTGTACGGCCTCTCGGGCTATCGCGGCATGCTGTGGGCGCTCCACAACACGGGGCCCGTGATGCTCGTGAGCCAGACCGACGGCATCATGTCGAGCATCGGCTTCGATCCCGGCATCGCCTGGACCGAAGCCGCGCAGTAGCTTCGCTGCATGAGCTACTCGCCGCCGGATCTCGAGCTCGCCGCGCTCGTCCGTCACCGCGTCGCGTGTGGCTTCGAGGACGCGCAGACGGTGTACGAGCGGGTGACGGAGATGTACCCGGACGTCGACGAATCGATCATCGACACGCTCGTCGACGACGTGATCGCCGAGCGCGACGCCGCCGCCGCCTCGTGGCCCGATCGGACCGACTGCTTTCGGCTCGATGCAGCATTCATCGGGCTCGAGGAAGTGAACGTCCTCGCGCGTCACAACTTCGCGTGCTGCCAGCGCTGCGGCGTGTACGAGATCGGCGACGAGATCGCGAAGGCTCGCGAGGCGAAGAAGACCGTCGACGGCTACGTGTTCTATCACCAGCAGGACACCGACTCCGCGGTGACCACGGGTGTGCTGCATCTGCGCTACGGCGGGACCGCGGGAACGCCCGACGCCGACATCGCACGGCGCATCGTCGACGAGCTGCGCGCGTGCGGCCTCGATCCCGCGTGGGACGGCGATCCGACGAAGACGATCCGGCTCGCGCTCGACTGGAAACGCAAGGAGCCGCCGATCGTCCTCGACGCGACGCGCACCGCCGAGGACTGCATCGCGTGGTGGTGCGACGCCCTGCCGCGCGCGACGCTGTCGTCGGCCGCAGCGCGCGCGGGTCGCGACCTGCCGCGCGCGCTCGACGCGGTAGGCCTCGCCGACGCCGCGCTCGCATGGGCTCGCGCTCACTTCGACGACGGCGATCGCGCGGTCGCGTGCGCGCGCCTCGCAGCGCAACGGAGGTCGCCCGAGCTCCTGCTCGCGGCGTGGAAGCTCGCGCCGTGGGATCGCCGCGGCACGTTCGTGCAGCTCCTCGTCGAAGCAGGGCTCGACGATGCGCGCGTGTTCGCGATCGCGCGCGACAAGGTCGACGAGGCGCGCCGCGATTCCCACGGCGGTGCCGCGGCCGCGTGGCTCTTCGCGCGACGCCCCGACTTCGAGCCGGCAAAGGAACGCGCGCTCGAGGCGTGGCGGCAGCAGTCTCCTCTGGAGGACGCTGTCCTCGCACTCGCGGCGGGCTTGTGGCGCGCGGGCGACGCCGAGCTGCGCGATCCCGTCGTCGACAAGTTCCAGACCTCGTTTCATGTGTGGGCGCGCCGCGCGGCGATCGCAGGCGCCCCGACGGCCGACGATGTCCTCGCGATCGCACCGCATGTCCACCTGACCGGCGAGAGCGAGCTGCCGCTCTGCATCTGCGATCGTCTGCTCGAGCTCGACGCGCACGACGCGGCGCGTACGTTCGCGAAGCAGAACGGAGAAGCATGCGAGGCCTACCTCGCGTGGATCACGCACGACCGCGAGCGCATCTCGGAGATCGCCGCGCGCTCCGACGAGCACACGTTGCTCTATCACGAGGGCATTCTGTCGGCGGACAACCTCCGCGACATCCGCATCGCCATCGCGGCGAGCACGAACGACCGCGCCCTCCTCGCGCGCGTTGCCGGCGACGCATGCGCCGCCGCGCGCGCCGAGTATCGCGACGAAGCACTCGCGATGCTGGCCGGCGAGCCGCTACCGATCGAGGACACCGGCGCTGACAAGCTCGCCACCGCGATCGGCAACTGGTCCACCGCGACATCGCAGCGCGCTCGCATCGCCAATCGTCGCGCGGGTCGCAAGATCTTGCGGGCGGCGACCGCCCACGCTCGCCGCGGCGATCTCCAGCGCGCCCGCGAGCTGTTCGAGCTCGCACGCGCGCCCTTCACCGACGAGGACGGCGCCGACTTCGCGCGCTGCGGCATGTTCGACGAGATCGTCGAGACATGCGTCGCGCTCGGCGATCTCGATCTGATCGAATCGCTCGTCGCGGCGATGTACATCGGAGACAGCTCGCTCTCGATCCGTGCGATCGGCCTGTACGTGCCGGCGCTCGTCGAAGCAGATAACAGGGAGCGCGCGATCGCGCTGCTCGACGGTGCGCTCCGGCGCGTCGAGACTCGCCGCGACTTGCTCGATCTGATCCCGGCGGTCCTCGCGTTCGCGAACAACACCGACGATGTTCGGGCGGCCTGGAAGGCAGCCGACGACGTGCTCGCCGCGCTAGCGATCACCTAAGGCGCGCCGGCAACCCGCGAACGCGCTCACTCGATCGAGTAGACGAGGCTGCCCTTCGGCTGCCGACGGAAGCGCTCCTGGATGATCGCGTGCGGCACGGTCGTGCCGTCGACGTACTTCTTCGCCATCGCCTCGGCCGCCTTCTTGTCGCCGCGCGCCTTGATGCCGGCGACGTCCTTCATCATCTGCTTCGCCGCGGGCACGAGCTTCTTCCACACGATCTTCAGCGCGCCCTTGTCCGAGCCGTTCGCCGCGGTCGCGGTCTTGTCCCAGACCAGCGCTCCCTTGTCGATCAGGTAGCCGATCTGCATCGCGGCGACGTTGCCGTACGTCTTGCGACTGCCGGTGCCGTCGTACATGCCCTGCGAGATATGGCCGAGCGCCCACACGACGGAGTCCGCGTAGCTCTGCTGCGCGAGCTCGTCGGTGATCAGCTTCTTCTCGCGCAGGAACTCGAGCAGGTAGAGCGCGCCGGCCTGCGCCTTCAGCTCCTCCATCACCGATGCGAGCGGTCCGCCGAAGATCGCGCCCGCCTTCTTACCGCCGACGGTGTACTCGTGCGCGGGTCCGAGGTTGTGCGTGACCTCGTGCAGGATCGTCGAGAGCAGACCGGGCTCGGGCGTCCCCGTGTACGGCTGCATGCTGGCGGGATCGAGCATGCTCGCGGCCTGCGCGCGGCGCGCCTCGACGCTGTCCGGATCGGTCCACAGGTTGACCATCGCGATCGTGCGACCGCGACCCTCGTTGGCGACCGCGCCCCAGTTCGGCAGGCTCTGACCGATCGTCGCGCCGAGCGGATCGCGATCGTCGCCGGCGTTGATCACGATGTCGATGAAGTCCGGCAAGTGGAACGTCACCGGATGCGCCTTGTAGGGTGCGCCCGCGAGCTTCGCGACCGCGTTCTCCATCTGCTGCTGCACCGGCACGAGCTTCTGTTGCCACGCGCGCGAGCCCTGGTTGATCCGCGCGAACGTCAGGTGCAAGCCTGCCTTCGACGCGCACGGCTCCCAGTACACCTCGTCGGGCGCGATGCGGACGTACCAGGCGGAGTTGTCGACGTTCATCTTCGCCCACGCTTCGTCGGCGGGAGCCCAGTCGTTCGTCTGGAACGACTGCGCCGCGGCCTTGAGGTACGCGACGAGCGGGCCCTCCTTGCGAAGGTCGAGCTGCGCCGCGGCCTGCAGGAGCAGGATCGAGATCTTCGCGAAGCCGTCCTTGTACGCCTCGGTGTACGGCACGGCGGTGAGCTTGTCCTTCGTGCCGCGGACGACGGTGAACGGCGCGAGCAGCGTCTTCGCGTCGGCGTGCGCCTCGAGCGTCTTGCAGAACTTCTCGTCGGCCTGCAGGTCCGCGGGATAGATGTCGAGGATCGGCTCCGGCGCGCCGGGGATCGCCGAGCACAGCTTGTTCGACTCCGTCGCCGGACCGACGCACGCAGGGCCACGATTGCGGCGGAACAGGCTGCGGCTCTCGGGATCCGCGGGCAGCTTGTCGGCGACGGAGCGCGCGCCGTTCATCAGCTCGTACAGCTTGTCGACCTCGCCGGCGACCTTCATCATCGTCGACACGAACGGCCGCTCGCTGTCGTCGAGCGTGGTCAGCACGAGCGTCGGCCTGCCCTGGTCGAGGTCCTTCGCGACGAGCTCGCGACGCTTGCCGTCCTCGGTGAGGAGGTCACCCGGCGCCTTCGACGCCTTCACGATCAGCTCGTACGCGACGTCGAAGTCGCGCGTGAACGAACCGTTGACAAGCCACGCGGGCGACGGCGGATAGAACAACAACGGCGCGAGCTCGTCGGGATCGAGGTCGTTGTCGCGGTCCTTGTCCTCGATCCAGTACAGCGGGAGGTTCAGCCGCACCGCGAAGCGATTGAAGTCCATGCGCGCGATCGCGTCGTGCTTGGTCGGCTGCGCGACCGGCGAGGACAGCTGTTCGGGCGGCGGCGCCGGCGCGGGTGCGACCGGCTCGCTCGGCGCGGGAGCGGGCACCGCGGGCGGTGGCGATGACTTGCACGCGGACACGACGGCGAGGGCGAGGAGTGGGAACCGCATGGCGCGCACGCTACCAGCGGCGCATACTGGACGGAATGCGACGGTGGTGGATCCTGCCCACGATGCTCGTAGCAACGAGCGCATTCGCAGGAGAGCCCGAGGTCGTGCCCGTGCGCGATGCGGTGAAGCTCCTCGCGCCGAAGGGCACGTCGAGCTGCGTGGACAAGGGCAACGCGAAGGACAACGTGAAGGACAGCGTGATCGAGTGCCTGCTGACCGAGGCCTACGCGACCGACGAGGACGCGAAAAAGATCGCGCTCGAGCTGTTTCGCGATCTCGGGCACGTCGCGGGCGTCGGTCCCAAGGAGATCATGGACGGTGGCTACCGCGGCAAGATCAAGCTCGTCCCGCAGCTGCCGATCGGTGACTACCGCAAGCACCTCGACTGGACCGCGACCAGCCTCGCGGCGATCGACGAGTTCTTCGCGCAGCTGTATCCGAGCTCGCAGCAGTGGCCGAGCTATCGCTGGCGCGGTCTCCAGCTGCGCTTCGTTCGCTCGCCGGGCAAGCGCACGCCCAGCGCGTACGCGTTCGACTGGATCATCGCCTACAACGTCAACGGGTCGCTGCTCACGAGCCAGGCCGGCGTGCTCGAGACGATCGTGCACGAGATGTTTCATCTGAACGACTTCGATCACGGCGACTGGTCCGCGAAGACGTTGCAGGCGGACTACGACGCGATCGTCCGCAAGTGCGGAACGAAGGCGAAGTGCCTCGCGCCGTACGCCCCGAACACGACCAAGGTCCGGGCGACCGGCACGTACTACGCGTTCCAGCCGAACAACGGCAACGGCGTCCACGAGTACGCCGCAGAGCTCGCGGTCCGGTACTTCCGCGAGCAGTCCCAGATGATGCGCGGCGGCAAGCTGACCCGGCCGGCGTTCAAGTGCGGGGCCCCCGAGAACGCCCGCGCCTGGGACGCTCTCATCAACGAGTTCTTCCTGGGTAAGGACCTTGTCCCACCTTGCACGTAGTCGGCCCCTGAGCGCTCGTGCAACGGCGGACTGTGCGCTGCCGCTCGGTGGTGCGGGAGCGCTCGATCGACCGCTGGAAGTGGCTGTGATCTGAACGCGCAAGTGCTCGATCTCCGGGCATATCTCGTGCAGTGTCGGCGCAGGCTGTGACAACGCCGTGGACTGATGACGGGGAGGAGTCCGATGTCCTAGCGATGAGCTACGGGCGGGACATCCTCGTCGTCGACGACAACCAGGCCAACCTGATCGCGATCGAGGCGGCGCTCCAGCCACTCGGTCGCCCCCTGGTCCTCGCGCACTCCGGCATCGAAGCGCTCGGCAAGCTCCTCGAGCAGGACTTCGCGCTGATCATCCTCGACGTCGCCATGCCCGGCATGGACGGGTTCGAGACCGCGAAGATGGTCCGCTCGCGCGATCGCAACCGTGCGACGCCGATCATCTTCGTCACCGGCCTGTCCTGGCAGGACGATGCCGTGCTCCGCGGGTACGAGCTCGGAGCGTTCGACTTCCTGATGAAGCCGATCCGCGCCGAGGTCCTGCGCGCGAAGGCGAGCGTGTTCGTCCAGCTGCAGGAACGCACGCTCGAGCTCAAGCAGAAGGCGGACGAGCTCCGCGAAGCGCAGGCACGCGCGCACGAGCGCGAGCTGATCGCGCAGCGCCGGCGCTTCGAAGCCGAAGTGATGGAGCGCCAGGTCGCGCAGCTCGCCGAAACGGATCGCCGCAAGGACGAGTTCCTCGCGATCCTCGCGCACGAGCTTCGCAACCCACTCCAGCCGCTGCAGACCGCCGTCGAGGTGCTCGAGCACGATCCGGACAAGCCGGTCCCCGCTCGCATCCGCGCGATCGTGCAGCGCCAGGTGAATCACATCGCGCGGCTCGTCGACGACCTGCTCGACGTCGCGCGGTTCACCGCGGGCAAGCTCGAGCTGCGCCGCGAGCCGACGAGCCTCGCGGACGTCATCGAGGAAGCGGTGACGTCGTGCCGGAAGGCGGTCGATGCGCGCAAGCACGAGCTGATGGTCAACGGCACCGAGGAGCCGGTGATCGTCCACGGCGATCCGGTTCGCCTGATCCAGGTCGTGTGCAACCTGCTCAACAACGCGGCGAAGTACACCGAGCCCGGCGGCAAGCTGGCCGTCGAGTTCGGACACGATGGCGTCGACGGCTTCATCCGCGTCGCCGACAACGGCCGCGGAATTCCCTCGGACGTGCTGCCCAAGGTGTTCGACATGTTCGTGCAGGAACGCGTCACGTCCGACGGCGCAGGCGGGCTCGGACTGGGCCTCGGTCTCGTCAAGCGGCTCGTCGAGCTGCACGGCGGCACCGTTCGCGCGACGAGTCCGGGCCCCGGACAAGGCTCGACGTTCGAGCTGCGATTACCGCTCGTGTCCGCGAGCATCCGCACTTCACAGAAGAACGTCATGACGAAGAACGAGACCAAGTCCCTGCGCGCTGTGGTCGTCGACGACGCACCGGATCTCCGCGAGCTGGTCGCGGATCTGTTGCGCCTGCGGGGACACGACGTCACCGTCGTCGAGGACGGACCGACGGCGGTCTCTCTGATCTGCAGGGAGAAGCCGGATGTCGCGCTGATCGACATCGGTCTCCCCGACATGGACGGCTATGAAGTCGCTCGACGGATCCGGAGCACGCTGACGGAGCATCGTCCTCGCTTGATCGCGATGACGGGCTACGGTCAGGCGAGCGATCGGGCGTCGGCGTTCGCGGCGGGATTCGACGACCACATCACCAAGCCTGCGAGCGCAGACAAGATCCTGCGTGCCTTGTACGGGACCCGAGAGGAACCATGAACACGTTCGAACCACCCAAGGCTTCCAAGTACAAAGGCGCGAAGAAGAACGGCTCCGGTAACGGGGCCGTCGGTACGAATGGCCATGGTGGGAAGCAGGACGTCCCTCACCTCGATCATCGGCAGATCCTCTCGGCGCTGCGCGCCTTCAAGCGCGGCGACTTCACGGTGCGCATGCGCGAGGACCTGTCCGGCGTCGACGGACAGATCGCGGAGACGTTCAACGAGCTCGTCGAGATGGTGAACACCATCAAGGAAGAAGCGAGCGACGTCTCCACCTCCGTCGGCAAGGAAGGCCAGGCGCAGAAGCGCATGCGGCGCCTGAACGCGAGCGGCGGCTGGGCGCAGTACGTCAGCGCGGTCAACGAGGTCATCACCGACCTCACCGGTCACGCGAACGAGATCGCGCGCGTCGTCACGGCCGTGGCGCGCGGCGACCTCGAGCAGACGATGGAGCTCGACGACACGCGAGGGACGCGACGCGGCGAGTTCTTGCGCCACGCGCGCATCGTCAACGGCATGGTCGCCCGACTCTCGCAGTTCGGCTCCGAGGTGACCCGTGTCGCGCTCGAGGTCGGTGGCGAAGGAAAGCTCGGCGCGCAGGCGCGCGTGCAAGGCGTCAGCGGCGTGTGGAAGGACCTGACCGACTCCGTGAACCTGATGGCGTCGAACCTGACGTCGCAGGTGCGAGAGATCGCGCGCGTGACGACGGCCGTCGCCCAGGGTGACCTGACGAAGACCGTCACCATCGACGTCAAGGGCGAGATCCTCGAGCTGAAGAACACGATCAACACGCTCGTCGAGCAGCTTCGCGCATTCGCGAACGAGGTGACGCGCGTGTCTCGCGAGGTCGGTACCGAGGGACGCCTCGGTGGACAGGCGACGGTGCGCGGCGTCTCCGGCGTGTGGCGCGAGCTCACCGAGTCGGTGAACTCGATGGCGAACAACCTGACGTTCCAGGTGCGAAACATCACCGAGGTGACGTCGGCCGTCGCCGCGGGTGACCTGTCGAAGAAGATCACCGTCGAAGCGAAGGGCGAGATCCTCTCGCTGAAGAACACGCTCAACACGATGGTCGATCAGCTGTCCGCGTTCGCCGCCGAGGTGACGCGTGTCGCCCGCGAGGTCGGTACGGAAGGCGTCCTCGGTGGTCAGGCGGAGGTCGCCGACGTCAGCGGCGTGTGGCGCGAGCTGACGCAGAACGTGAACGGCATGGCGTCGAACCTGACGTCGCAGGTGCGCAACATCGCCGAGGTCGTCGGTGCGATCGCGAACGGCGACCTGTCGCGCAAGATCGGCGTCGACGCGCGCGGCGAGATCCTCGCGCTGAAGAACACGATCAACAGCACCGTGGACAAGCTCGGCCGGTTCTCCGCCGAGGTGACGCGCGTCGCTCGTCTCGTCGGTACGGAAGGCACGCTCGGTGTCACCGCCGACGTCAAGGACGTGTCCGGCATCTGGAAGGAGCTGACCGACAACGTCAACCAGATGGCGAAGAACCTGACCGGTCAGGTGCGTGACATCGCCGAGGTGACCACCGCGGTCGCGAACGGCGACCTCACGCGCAAGATCACCGTCGAGGCGCGCGGCGAGCTCGTCACGCTGAAGAACACGATCAACACGATGGTCGATCAGCTCAACGCGTTCGCGTCCGAGGTGACGCGCGTCGCGCGCGAGGTCGGCACCGAAGGCGTCCTCGGCGGCCAGGCGCAGGTTCGCGACGTGAGCGGCATCTGGAAGGAGCTCACCGACAACGTGAACCAGATGGCGTCGAACCTGACCAACCAGGTGCGAAACATCGCCGACGTCGCGCGCGCGGTCGCCGCGGGCGACCTGTCGCGAAAGATCACCGCCGACGCGCGCGGCGAGGTGCTCGACCTCAAGGCGACGCTGAACACGATGGTCGATCAGCTGAACAGCTTCGCGTCGGAGGTGACGCGCGTTGCTCGCGAGGTCGGTACCGAAGGCCGCCTCGGCGGTCAGGCGTCCGTCGAAGGCGTGCGCGGTACGTGGAAGGAACTGACCGACAACGTCAACGGCATGGCGTCGAACCTGACCAACCAGGTGCGCGACATCGCCGAGGTGACGACGTCGGTCGCGCGTGGTGACCTCACCCGCAAGATCACCGTCGACGCGAAGGGCGAGATCCTCGAGCTCAAGAACACCGTCAACATCATGGTCGATCAGCTCTCGAGCTTCGCCGACCAGGTGACGCGCCTCGCGCGCGAGGTCGGCGTGGAGGGTCGTCTCGGCGGTCAGGCCGACGTGCGCGGCGTACTCGGCACGTGGCGCAACCTGACGGACGCCGTGAACTCGATGGCCGCGAACCTGACCGACCAGGTGCGAAACATCGCGAAGGTCGCGACGGCGATCGCGAACGGCGATCTGCAACAGAAGATCGTCGTCGACGCGAAGGGAGAGATCCTCGAGCTGAAGCTGACGATCAACACGATGGTCGATCAGCTCAGCGCGTTCGCCGATCAGGTGACGCGCGTCGCGCGCGAGGTCGGCACCGAAGGAAAGCTCGGTGGCCAGGCGTCGGTCGAAGGCGTCCGCGGAACGTGGAAGGAGCTGACGGACAACGTCAACCAGCTCGCGTCGAACCTGACGAACCAGGTGCGTGACATCTCGGCGGTCGCGACGGCGATCGCGCGCGGTGACATGACCCGCAAGGTCGCGGTCGAGGTGCGCGGCGAGCTGCTCGATCTCAAGAACGTCATCAACACGATGGTCGACACGCTGAGCTCGTTCGCCGACGAGGTGACGCGCGTGGCGCGCGACGTCGGTGTCGAAGGCAAGCTCGGCGGACAGGCGGCGGTGCGCGGCGTCGCGGGTACGTGGAAGGAGCTGACGGACAACGTCAACCAGATGGCGTCGAACCTGACCATCCAGGTGCGCGACATCGCGGAGGTGACGACCGCGGTCGCGAACGGCGATCTCACCCGCAAGATCACCGTCGAGGTTCGCGGCGAGCTACTCCAGCTGAAGAACACGATCAACACGATGGTCGATCAGCTCGGCTCGTTCGCGTCGGAGGTGACGCGCGTCGCCCGCGAGGTCGGCCTCGACGGTGTCCTCGGCGGCCAGGCCGAGGTGCGCGGCGTCAGCGGCACGTGGCGCGAGCTGACCGACAACGTGAACGTCATGGCGCGCAACCTCACCGAGCAGGTGCGCGGCATCGCGACGGTCGTGACCGCGGTCGCGAACGGCGACCTCGAGCGAAAGCTGACGCTGACCGCGCGCGGCGAGATCGCGACGCTGGTCGACACGATCAACAACATGATCGACACGCTGTCGACGTTCGCCGAGCAGGTCACGGGCGTGGCGCGTGACGTCGGTGTCGACGGGCGCCTCGGCGGTCAGGCCGACGTGCCGGGCGCCGCCGGTGTGTGGCGCGACCTGACGAACAACGTGAACGAGCTCGCCGGTAACCTCACCGGTCAGGTCCGCGCGATCCGCGACGTCGCGACTGCCGTGACGCAGGGCGACCTGACGCGGTCGATCACGGTCGATGCGCGCGGTGAGATCGCGCAGCTCAAGGACACCGTCAACCAGATGATCCGCACGCTCGCGGAGACCACGAAGGTCAACCAGGAGCAGGACTGGCTCAAGACGAACGTCGCGCGGTTCACCCGCATGCTGCAGGGCCAGCGCGATCTCTTGACGGTCGCCCGCCAGATCCTCAACGAGCTCGCTCCGCTCGTGAACGCGCACCACGGCGCGTTCTACATGACCGAGACCGACGACGAGGGACCGATCCTCAAGCTGTTCGCGTCGTACGCGTACCAGGAGCGCAAGGCGGTCTCGAACACGTGGCGCTTCGGTCAGGGCCTCGTCGGACAGGCGGCGCTCGAAGGCAAGCGCATCGTGCTCACCAAGGTGCCGGCCGACTACATCCAGATCTCGAGCGCGCTGGGCGAAGCACCGCCGCACGCGATCGTCGTCGTCCCGATCCTGTTCGAGGGCGAGGTCAAGGGTGTGATCGAGCTCGCGTCGTTCGACAAGTACTCGGGCATCCAGCTCGCGTTCCTCGATCAGATGCTCGAGTCACTCGGCATCGTGATCGCGACGATCGAAGCGACGATGCGCACCGACGAGCTGCTGCGCCAGTCGCAGTCGCTCACCGAGGAGCTGCGCTCGCAGCAGGAAGAGCTGCAGCAGACGAACGAGGAGCTCGAGGAGAAGGCGGTCCAGCTCTCCGATCAGAAGGCGGAGGTCGAGAAGAAGAACAAGCAGGTCGAGCTCGCTCGCCAGGAGCTCGAGGAGAAGGCAGAACAGCTCGCGCTCACGTCGAAGTACAAGAGCCAGTTCCTCGCGAACATGTCTCACGAGCTGCGCACGCCGCTGAACTCGCTGCTGATCCTCTCTCGCCAGCTCGCCGACAACGTCGAGGGCAACCTGACCGACAAGCAGATCCGCTACGCGGACACGATCCGCCAGGCGGGCACCGACCTCATGACCCTCATCAACGAGATCCTCGATCTCGCGAAGATCGAGTCCGGAACGATGGCGGTCGATGTCGGGCCGGTGCGCTTCGGCAACCTGCGCGACTATGTCGATCAGACGTTCCGCCAGGTCGCCGAGGAGAAGGGGCTCGCGTTCACGCTCGAGCTCGATCCGTCGCTGCCGCCGTCGATCGAGACGGACGACATGCGCCTGCGCCAGGTGCTCCGCAATCTGTTGTCCAACGCGATGAAGTTCACCGAGCGCGGCCGCGTGCACCTCCGCATGTACCGCGCCGCGGTCGACGTGATCGGGTTCGCGGTCAGCGATACCGGCATCGGCATCCCGAAGGACAAGCAGCAGCTGATCTTCGAGTCGTTCCAGCAAGCGGACGGCTCGACGAGCCGCAAGTACGGCGGCACCGGCCTCGGCCTCACGATCTCGCGCGAGATCGCCGGCCTGCTCGGTGGCGACCTGCGCGTGGACTCCGTCGTCGGTCAGGGCTCGACGTTCACGCTGTTCCTGCCGGTGCAGTACATCGCGCAGTCGCGCGACGCGCGCGACCGCCAGGTGGTGCCGCGCACCGCGCATGCGACGACGCAGCCGCAGGTGATCGATCTGACGCAGCCGGCGGAGCCCGTACCGATCATCAAGAAGAGCGAGCCGCCGCCCGCCATCACCGCGGCGCCACCGATCCCGCTCGCGCGCTCGGTGCCGGACGACTACGACGCTCTCGAGCCGGGCGATCGCGTGCTGCTCGTGATCGAGGACGACCTGACGTTCGCGATGACGCTGCTCGAGATGGGCAGGTCGAGCGGCTTCAAGGGCGTCGTGGCGACCAGCGGCGCGCAGGGACTCGAGCTCGCGCGAACGGTGAAGCCGGACGCCGTCACGCTCGATCTGCGACTGCCCGACATCGACGGGTGGGTGCTGCTCGATCGGCTCAAGCACGATCCGTCGACGCGGCACATCCCCGTCCACGTGATCTCGGGGCTCGACGAGGAGCGGCGCTCGCTGCAGAACGGCGCGCTCGGCTTCCTTCAGAAGCCGGTGACCGCCGAGCGGCTCGTCGAGGGGCTCGCGGAGGTGAAGGAGTTCGTCGAGAAGCGGGTGAAGAGCCTGCTCGTTGTCGAGGACGATCCGATCCAGAGCCAGGCGATCACCGAGCTGATCGGCGACGGCGACGTGCAGACCACGAGCGTCTCGTCGGGCGAAGGCGCCCTCGAATCTCTCCAGCAGGGCTCGTTCGACTGCGTCGTGATGGATCTGCGGCTGCCCGGCATGTCGGGCTTCGAGCTGATCGAGCGCATCAAGGCCGATCCGCGTCATCGCCGCCTGCCGGTCATCGTCTACACGGGGCGCGAGCTCACCGACGAGGACAAGGCGCGCCTGCACGGCCTCGCGCAGACGGTGATCATCAAGGACGTCACCACGATGGAGCGTCTGCTCGACGAGACCGCGCTGTTCTTGCACCGCGTGGAGGCCAACCTCCCCGAGCGCAAGCAGCGCGTGCTGCGGCGACTGGCGAAGAGCGATCCGGCGCTCGCCGAGCGCAACGTGCTGGTCGTCGATGACGATCTGCGCAACATCTTCGCGCTGACCTCGCTGCTCGAGGGTCACAAGATGCACGTGCAGTACGCCGAGAACGGGCGCCGCGCGCTGACGAAGCTCGAGGAGAACCCGAACTTCGACGTCGTCCTGATGGACATCATGATGCCCGAGATGGACGGCTACGAAGCGCTGCGAAAGATCCGCGAGCGCCCCGAGTGGAAGAACCTCCCGGTGATCGCGCTCACGGCGAAGGCGATGAAGGGCGATCGCGAGAAGTGCCTCGAGGCCGGGGCCTCGGACTACATCACGAAGCCCGTCGACGCCGACCAGCTGCTTTCGCTGTTGCGCGTGTGGCTGTACCAGGCCTAGCTTCGCGGGGTGAAAGCAGTCGTCGCGCTGGTGCTCCTCGCTGCCTGTGACTCGGGGGGCGGGACCCCGCCCGTCGACGGCGGCGGCGGTGAGGACGAGGGAGGGCCCGTCGATGCGGAGGCGGAGCACTTCGGCGCACTGTCCGGCATGTGCGGCGTGCTCACAGACGCCGAGCTGACCGACGCCTCGCCGCACCTCGTGCAGGACGTCTTCACGTTCGACCGCGCGTTCGTGGATCCCGACGATCGCGACCTCCTCACGCCGGGCGGCGTACATCTGATCGAGACGCCCAACGCGGGCGGAAGCTCGGAGATGTCCGAGCTGTTCGCGTTCGAGCAGCTCGCGCGCTGCGAGGGCGCGACGCTGGTGAAGACAGAGACCGAGATCGTGTACACGGACGCCGGCGGGAAGAAGACGGACATCCTCGTCGAGCTCGACGGACACAAGATCGGTGTCAGCGTCACGCGCGCGTTCGCGTTCCCGATCGGCCAGCCGTACAGCGAGCAGCAAGCGACGATGCTGCTCACGCGCAAGCTCGACGACATCCAGCTGTCGTCCGCGAACGTGACGGCCGCGGACGCGTGGGAGAAGCAGATCCTCGCGTACCAGGCGATCGACGATCAGACCGCGCAGACGCTGGTCGGCGTGTGGAACGGCCTCGATGCCTCGGCGAAGGCGGACACGATCCTCCTCGTCACGCGGACCGACGGCGAGGACCTGTTCCTCTATCAGAACAACTGAGCCGCCGATGTAGGTGTGCCTGCCACGGGCATGGTCTCGCGTGGGCGCTCGCTCACGGAGAAATCGGCTCGAAATCGCTCCCCATCGGCCGACTCCTTCTCCATGGGACGTCGCAGGAAGGATTTACCGGAGGCAAGGCTGGAGCACATCGAGACCCTCGACCGTCTGGGTCGACTCGTGGTCCAGGTGGCCCGTCCTCCCGCGCGCGTCTGCTTCGTGCGTCTCGACGCGTTCCTCGCGCACGGCAGCGACGGCACGCTGGTCGCTACCGACGACCACCTCGACTACCTCGAGGTCGCCGCCTAGCGATCCAGCTCGCGTAGCGCGCGTGCCAGATCCGGCCGCGGTCCGATGTGCTTGGTCGTGTCGCCGGCTTGCGGTGTGCCGGTCTGCCGCAGCAGCTCCCGCAGGTTCTTCGGCGTGATGATGCCGCCCTTGCTCCGCGCGACACCCTCGAGGATCACCGCGGCTCCCGCCACGATCGGCGACGCGCTCGAGGTGCCGGAGAACTCGCCCGTGTAGTGCCTGTCTGCCTCGCTCGTCGTCGAGCAGTCCTGCAGGTCCCCGTAGTCCAGCGTGGCGACCTTGCGTCCCCATCCCTGCACGTCGACGCGCGATCCGTAGTTCGAGAAGTCGAGCTTCTCGCGATCCGCAAACCCAGCGCGCGGCGGCGCGCCCGCGCCGACGACGATCGCGCCGCTGTCCCGCTTGCTGCGATCGAACCGCCCGCCGTACGCGCGATGGTCCAGATCCTCGTAGCCGTTCCCCGCGGCCTCGATCACCACGACGCCGCGATCGGTCGCCGCCTTGATCGCATCGAACACGTCGTTCCAGTACTCGACCGCGATCCACGCACCCCGCGGACCGCTGCTCTGTAGCTCGATCAGCAGCACGTCGCCCGGCCGCAGCCTGCGCGCCGCGACATCGATCGCGTTGGCCACGCTCGTGCCGCCGATCGACGACGTGAACACGCGCTCGACGTCCGGCGCGATGCCGACGACGCCCTTGCCGTTGTCCTTGCCGACCACCTCGCCCAGCACCGCCGTGCCATGCGCCCGCCAGCTCCAGTCGGGAATCGGCCTGCCGCCCGCGTGCGTGATGCGCTCGCCGGGCAGGTCCTCGTGCTTGTCGTTCCACCCGCCCTCGATGTCGGCGAACCACACGCCGCCGCCGCGCTGACCTCGCCGCCACGCCGCCGGTGCATCGATGCCGTGCGGGGCCGGGCCGAGGTAGCCCTGATACGACTCGAAGCTCGGCGTGGTGATCGGACAGCTCTCGCCATCCTCGCGGACCGCGACGCGATCGCCGACCACCGGCATGCGAGGCAAGCTCGTCTCGGGAACCTCGACGACCTCCTCGATGTTCGCGTTGTACGGCACCTGCGCCATGAACGCGGCGAGGTCATACGTGTCGACCTTGATCCACCGCCCGCGCGCGTCCGTGGCAGGCGTCTCGAACAGCGGCTCGACCTGCGCCCACCAGGCACCCTGGAGCGCGCTGATCATCGACGCATCCGCGACGGCCCGCAGCTTCACGTGCAGCGTGTGCGGGATCATCGCGCCCGTGCCGCACGTCCACGCCGGCGGTTGGGACCGCTTCCCGACGTAGCGCACGCCGACCGCGACGAGCGTCGCGGTGGCGATCAGACCGAGAGCGACGAACCACCCGCGACGTCGAGCTCGACTAGCGAACATCTGCATACCTCACCTCTGGATTGGCCCGAACCCATTCGAGCGCAGCCTCGAGATCGCCCGGAACGACGACCCGCACCATCACGAAGATCTCCGGAGTGTGGGGCTGAACGGGCTCGATCGAATCGATCATCCGATGATTCAGGCTGGGCACGCGGACCTGCCGCATCGTGGTCCACGTCTGAATCGGACCGTCCCAGACCATTCGAGAGCTCTTGGACCAGTCCGATTCCTCGTCGGCACCAGTCCACTCCGGCTCTTCGCGAAGGATCACGAAGAGACGATCGCGGCTCGGTACCTGCGCCGCGTCCGTGCGGCGGTGGCTCGTGCCGCGGTTCGCGATCGTGTCCCCCGCCTCGAGCTTCGGATCCCGCGCAGGTTTCGAGTCACGCTCGCTCGTGAGGGAGCTGTCGGAACGTGCGCTGAATGCAACCACCGTCGCGAACAACAGGATCCCCGTCGCGATCCAACGCCCGGTCGCTCCATCCGCAAGCATCCGATGATTCTACGTCTGCGCGGCGCCAAGGCCATTGGTTAATGCAGCCGGGTGCATCGACTATCGCTCGAACAGATCCACGAGGGTCCGCGGAGCGCGTTCGTTCGCGGGAATGGATCCTCGCGCGCGAAGCTCCTCCTCGAGGGCACGGGCGCGCATCTCTTCGAGCTCGACGTCCACGTCGATCTCGCGCTGCAGATAGTCGCGTGGTGCGGGACGGAAGCAGACGTACACGCCGCCGCGTCGCACGTGTCTGGAGACCGTCGATCGAATCCGATCGATCACACGCCAGTCCGGGACGATGCCCGTGTGCCGGCGTTGCTCGAACTTCACGTCGACATCCAGCGGCTCGCTCGCGGCGGGCAGGACCAGCTTCGGCGCGCTGGACGAGGACGACTCGTCGCTCGCGAGCGTTCGGGCGGCGAACAGCGACGCGCCGAGGGTGCCGGCGATCGCGATGGTGAGGGCTACGCGGATGCGATCGGCGAGCATCCCGACAGGATACGGCGCAGCGGTGGATGTGCCAGGGGCTATTCGAGCTTCGCGAGCTCGGCCCTGGCGGCGCCGGCGACCGAGGCATCCGGATCATCGAGGGCGGAGGTGAACCAGGCGCGCGCGGAGGTGGTGTCGCCGCGGGCTGCGATCAGGCGGCCGAGCATCACGGCGGCGCGGCCGCGACGCGCGGAGGTGGGCGCGCGATCGAGGAACGCGACGAGGGCGGTTTCGGCTTCCTTGGTGCGGTTGGCTTTGGTGAGGGCGACCGCCTGGAAGTAGCGCGCGTCGGAGGCGAGCGGACCGGTGCCGGCCGCCGCGAGCGCGAGCTCGTCGGCCGCCGCGCTGTACTTGTTGTCGCGCAGCAGTGCCCAGCCGGTCTGGAAGTGTTGTTCGCTCGACGAGGCAGTGGTGGGCGCGAGCGACGGGGTCGGGGTGGACGTGATCGCGGGTTGCGACGGCGTCGCGCGCGGGAGCGCGTCGGCGTTGATTTCTCCGATATCGTTCGGCACCGGTGACGATCCCATTTTGTCGTGGCCCATCGAGGAATCTTCTGCCGACGAGACCTGCGGTGATCTCACGCCGGAACGCGGTGTCTTCGTCGCGACCACCAGGGGTGGTTTCTCGCCAACGGCCACCGCTGCCTTGTCGCCGATGACCGGTGCTTTCTCGCCGATCACCGCCGCCGCCGTTTCGTCGACGACGTGCGCGGTCTTCTCGCCGATCACCGGCGCTTTCTCGCCGGCGACCGCCGCCGCCGTTTCGTCGACGACGTGCGCGGTCGTCGCGTCGAAGACCTGGGCGGCGTTCTCGTCGCTGGCGGCTGCCTTCTCGGCCGACGGCGACAGGTCCGCCGTGATGATCGGCGCGCTCCACGTCTCGCCCGAGGCGAGCACGATGGTCTGCCCATCGACGATCACCTTGGCGGTGCCCGACGCGACGTGGACCTTGGTCAGCTTGTCGTTCGCGACGACGACCTCGTACGCGCCGGTGCCCTCCACCTCGGCGTTGCCCGTCTTGGTGCGCACGCGATCGCCGGTGCGCAGCGTGGGGACGGCGAGGCGCACCGTGCCCGCGCGAACGCGAACGACCTCGTCGATGCCCGTCGAGGTGGCCGTGGACGTGTGCTCGAGCTCGGCGACCGAGGACGACTCGATCTGCGCGTAGCGCTCGTGGCGGCCGGTCGATGGCGACGACGACGACGACGACGACGACGGGGCGCGAACGAGGAGGAGCGCGACCGCCGCGGCGGCGAGCGCGCCGGCGACGAAGCCCGCGCCGGCGAGGAGCGCGCGGCTCGAGCGGCGCGGTGGCGTATCGGCGGCGGCGACGAGCAGCGAGGAGCGAACGGCTTCGCGTCGCGCGGCGTCGGGGCGATCCCACGGCAGCTGCTTGCCGAGCTCCTGCAGTGGATCGATGCCGGTCGTCGGCTCGTCGTGGTCGAGGCGGCTCATTCGGTCCCTCCATCGATTGCCTCGCGCAGAGCGCGGCGGGCGTCGTGCAAGCGCCGCCAGAGCGTGCCCGCGCGACAGCCGAGGACCTGCGCGGCTTCGACACCGGGCAGGTCTTCGAGGTCGCACAGCACGTAGGCGGCGCGGAGATCGTGGGGCAGCTCGTCGAGCGCGCGTGACAGGCGCTCGAGCTGTTGCGCGCGAAGCGCGGTGTCGTCGGGACGGTGCGACGGCGCGGGCTCGGGGATCGCGGCGTGCGCGGTGCGGCGGCGGCGCGTCGAGCGGAAGTGATGGCGCACGGTGTTCGCGGCGATGCCGTAGAGAAACGACTTCACGGAGCCGCGGCCGCTGAACCTGGGAGCGGCGCGCCACGCTTCGAGAAACGTCATTTGCACGAGGTCGTCGGTCTCGGCGGGCTCGGCGTGGAGCAGGCGCGAGATCAAGCGATAGACGGCTTCGTGGTGGCGATCGAACAGTGCACCGAGCGCGGCGGAGTCGCCGACGCCGCACGAGGCGAGGAGCGCTTCATCGGAGATCTCCGAGAGGTTCGCCTTGCGCTCGTCGAGCGTTCGTCGATCGCGACGCAGCGGGACGATCTGGCCGCCGGTCGGCGGCGTCGGTGCGGGGCGGCGCATGGCGGTCATGGGATCCCCACGCGAATGCCGACGCCGAGCTGGTAGCCGTGCGTCGGTTCGGGAGGCATGGCGACGGTCGGATCGACGACCATCGTCTCGGGGTCGAAGCGCGAGCGCTCGGTGATCGGCGTCAGCGTGAACGCCGCGACGGCATCGAGCCACACGTGGCGCACGATCGGGAACGCGAAGCGAACGCCGGCGGTGACGCGCGGGAGGTACGTGACCTTGTCGTAGTTGTCACCGACGTAGCTCTCCATCGTCGGGACGCCGTTCGCGTCGATGCACTGGTTGTCGTTCCCGGTGACCGGATCGTCGGGCGTCATCTGGCACATCGGATCCGTCGGATCGCTACAGCCCGGCGTGTTCGGCTCGGGCATCGGCGGCGGTGCGGTGCATGCTTCGACGCGCCTGGTGCGCATGCGACCGACGCCGATGCCGAGCTCGGGTGCGATCGAGACCTGGCCGAACGTCAGCGGGACCGATGCCGTCGCCAGCGCGACGATGTCGGAGCGATCCGCGGTCGCGTTCGTGAAGACGACGTTGTCCTGGAACACCGCGCGAACGCGGCCGCCGAGGCAGACCGCGCCGACGCGCATGCACCCCGTGACATCGAAGCCGTTCCACGTCGTCTCGTCGTCGGTCCAGCTGCGCTCGAGCGCGGCCGACAGACCGAAGCGCTCGAGCGGCGATGTCTCGGGCACCGGCGTCGCGACGCTCGTGATGGTCTCGACCGGCGCGGGCATCGCGACCGTCCAGGACGCGACCTCGATCTCGTCGCGCAGCCACGAATCGATCCACGCGGCCGCGGTCTTGGGATCGCTGACGACGCGACCCTCGCTACGCTTCGCCGCGTTCTGCACGGCGACCGAGAGGCTCTCGCCCTCGTCGGTGACCATCGCGGTCACCGAGCACGAACGCTCGACCCGCTGGCTCGGCCCGAGCATCACGCCGAGCGCTGCGAGCTCGACGGCCACGCGCGCGACCGCGTCGCGATCACCGGACAGCTCGACCCGCGGCGCGCACGGCTCCGCCGTCGCTGTCGTCGGAGACAGCAACGCGAGCAGTGCGAGCGCCGCGAGGAGTTGCTTCACAGACCCATCGGCTCCCCGGGCTCGGGCACCGGCGGTGGATCGTCGCTCGACGGCGGCGAGCTCACCGGATCATCCATCGACGGCGGCTCGTTGTCGTCGCAGCCGAAGTCGCCGGGCGGATTCTCGGGCGTCATGCCTCCGGGACCACCGGGCTCGCACGTTCCCGTCGCATCACACTCGGGCGGCACCGGCATCGGCCAGCAGTTCGGATCTTCCATCGCGCAGCCGCACGCGGCCGGATCGTTCTCGCACGGGTTCGTGCACGTCGTCGGATCCATCGGATCGAAGCACGGCTCCGGCGGAGGCGGCGGACACATCGTCTCGGGCACGCCCGTGTTCGGCTCCGTCCCATCGCCACCGCCGCCCCAGCCGCACCACGGATCGGGGCAGTTGCCCATCGCATCGCAGAAGCAGTACGGGTCGTTCGGGTCGCTGCAGCCCGGCGTCGGCGGCAGGCCGCACGTCGGATCCATCGGGTTGTTGCAGACACCGCAGTTCGGATCCGTCGGATCGGCGCACGGCTCGGTGCACGTCGGATCGCCGTCGGCGCACGGCTGCGGCCACGGACACATCGGATCCATCGGATCGCTGCACGTCGTGCCACCGCAGTTGGGATCCGCGGGATCCATGCACGGCCACGGCGGCGGCGGCTCGCAGTCCGGATCCGCTGGATCGGAGCAACCCGGCCACGGAGGGACGCAGTTCATGTCGGTCGCCGGATCGCAGCCCGGCGTCCCGCCGCCCATCCCGCCCGGATCGGTGCCGCCACCGATGCCGCCCATGTCGTACGGGTCGGTCGGCTGGCACACGCGGAACGAGAGATCCGCGAGCTGACCGCTCGCGTTCGCGAACACGTGGCGGACGCCGCTCGTGGTCAGCACCTCCAGGCGATAGCGCACACCATCGGCCGGGAGCGCGAGCGTGAACGATCCATCGCTGCGCACCTGGGTCGCGGTGACGACCGTGGTTCCCGACACGGCGCGGACGGCGATCGCGCCGCTCGTGTTGACTCGGCCCGTCAGCACCTGCTCGGGTGACGATCCACCGGTACAGCCGGCACCCAGGACCAGGGCCAGCAGAAAGGCTCGGCTCGCAAAACGCGTCATGGCATCTCCTCGCCTACCTAGTGCCCGACACTCGCAGACCCTTCGCCGATTTCAGCCCTCGAAGATCTGAGGATTCGAGGTACGCGGACACCCACCCTGCCAACAAATTCGCGGACGTGCAGATCGAACGGTGCGCGCGTGCGTTGAACCCGACCCGGGGGTGACATGCGAACCATCGGCAACGTCCTCGTCGCGACCTGCACGCTCGCCGCGACCACCATCGCAGCCCATGCCTTCTGCGGCTTCTACGTCGCGGGCTCGGGCGAGAAGATGTTCAACGACGCGACGCAAGTCGTGCTCATGCGACAGGGCACGCGCACGGTGCTCTCGATGCAGAACGACTATCGAGGTCCGCTCGAAGACTTCGCGATGGTCGTCCCGGTGCCGGTCGTGTTGCAGCCGACCGACGTGAAGATCCTCGACAAGGGCGTGTTCGATCGACTCGACCGGCTCGGCTCGCCGCGGCTCGTCGAGTACTGGGAGCAAGACCCGTGTCCCCCGCCCGCGCCCACCTATCGCGAGCGCTCTCGCAAGGACATGGTGCGCATGAAGGCGATGGCGCCCCGCGCGATGTCGCTCGACGGCGACGGCGGTGGCGGTGGCGGCGCCGTCTACTACAACACGGCTCCGATGAAGGAGCCGAAGCACGTACCGCCGGTGCTGTCGTCGTTCTCAGCGTATCCACCGTCGATCACCGCGGGCGTGCCGCAGCAGGTGACGTGGAGCTACGGCTTCTCGAACTCGCCGTATCCACAACCCACGTGCACCGTCGATCACGGCGTCGGCACCGTCTACAACGGCAACCCGTCGTCGGTGACGCTGACCGAGAGCACCACGTTCGAGATCACGTGCGCGAACTCCGCGGGTAAGTCGACGAAGACGGCGCGCGTGAACGTCGTGAAGGTCGAGGCGAAGTTCGACGTCGCCGAGTACCAGATCGTGATCCTCTCCGCGAAGGAAGCGACCGGCCTCGAGGACTGGCTCCAGCTCAACGGCTACAAGATCCCGAACGACGCGCAGGCGCTGCTTCGCCCGTACATCGAGTCGGGCTCGAAGTTCTTCGTCGCGAAGGTCGATCCGACCAAGGTCAACATGGTCAAGGGTCGCGCTGCGCTGTCGCCGCTGCAGTTCCACTACGACAGCGAGGAGTTCTCGTTGCCGATCCGCCTCGGCCTCGCGAACTCGTCCGGCAAGCAGGACCTGATCATCAACATCCTGTCCGATCGCCGCTACGAGGTGGCGAACTACAAGAACGTGTTCATCCCGACGAACTTCGACGTCAAGCGCGCGGTCAAGACGCGCTTCGGCGAGTTCTACGCGGCGCTGTTCGACAAGACGATCGAAGCGAACCCGCGCGCCGTGGTCACCGAGTACGCGTGGGACACGCAACCCTCGTTCAAGTGTGACCCGTGCCCGCCCGAGCTGCCGACCGACGCGGACGCGCTGACGCTCGGTGCCAGCGTCATCGGCGGTCGCCTCGCGCAGGGCTACTACACGCTGACCCGCCTCCACGCGCGCTACGGCAAGGACGACATGAAGGACGATCTTCGCTTCCGCGAGGCAAAGCCCGTCACCGGCGGTCGTGAACAGTGGAGCAGGCAGGGCATCGAGTACGGAGCCACGCCGTCGACGACGAACAACTTCCAGGCGCGCTACGCGATCCGCTACTGGTGGACCAGCCCCATGAAGTGCAAGAACCCGCGCCGCGGCGTGTGGGGCGGTCCGCCCGACGGTGCGTACCACCAGACGCTCGCCGCCGGTCGCACCGCGTTCGCTCCGCGCGGCAAGATCGCGCTCGCCGAGATGATCAATCGCGACCTGTGGGAGATCGGTTACAAGCGAAAGAAGGCGCCGGCGCCCAAGGCCTCCGCGCCGGGCGGCACGAAGACCATGGGATTCGTGTTCTTCGGCGGTGGCGCGGGGAGCGCGCTCCTCATGATCGGCCTCGCGGTGTTCCTCGGCCGCCGCCGTCGGTCAACGGCGAGGTAGCGCGTCCAAGATTCTCGCTAACCGCATCCGCGAATCGGCCGACCCGTCTCCATAGAAGCGAGACGAACATGACGACGGCATCGATTCCTCAGGCGTACGTGGTTGGCAGCTCCCCTCGAGCTCGCACGGTCCTCGCCAGCGCGCGCACCGCCATCGCCATCGCCATCGGCCTCTGGCCGCTCACCGCGACGGTGCTCGCCGTCGGCGCGATGCTGTTCTCGCACTGAGCTCGACGACTACTCGGCGACCACGGCGAGCGCGAGCTGCGCCATGTCGCCAAAGCCGGTCTGCCGCTCCTCGGCCGTCGTCTGCTCGCCTGTCACGAGGTTGTCGCTCACCGTGAGGATCGACAGTGCCCTCGCCCGCCGCCGCGCCGCGAGCGTGTACACCGCCGCCGTCTCCATCTCGGCCGCGAGCACGCCGTGCTCGGCCCACGGGTTCCACCACGTCGTGATGGCGCTCTCGTCGGGATAGAAGCGATCGCTCGTCAGCACGCTGCCGACGTGCACCGGCTTGCCCCACTCCGTCGCCAGCGCGTGCGCGCGCCGCAACAGATCGAAGCTCGCGCTCGCCGCGAACGACGCCCCGCCGAACGTCGGCGCGAACATCGCCGAGGTCGTCGACGCTGCTTGCGCGAGGATCAAGTCGCGCGTGTTCACGTCGGGCCGGATCGATCCGCACGTGCCGAGGCGCACGAGAACGCGCACCCCGTACGCGTCGAGGAGCTCGTGCACGTAGATCGCCGCCGACGGCATGCCCATCCCGGTGCTCTGCACGCTGACGCGCGTCCCCTTGTACGTGCCGGTGAAGCCGAGCGCGTTGCGCACGCGGTTGTGGCACACGGCGTCGTGGAGGAACTTCTCGGCGATGAACTCCGCCCGGAGCGGATCGCCCGGCAACAACACGATCGGCGCGATCTCTCCCGGTCGAGCTTCGAGATGTACGGACATGGTCTCGCAGCGTACCGCGACTCGCGATCGCGCGTGCGCCTCGACGCACCGTCGTAGCGCGGCGGTTCGACCGGAGGTGATCAGCGACGCACGTGCTCGGCGAGCTGCGCCCGGATATGCGCGTGCACCATCTGCGTGAGCGTCGCTTGCACCTTGTCGTCGAGCTCGCGCGACGGCTGCTTGCCCGCCGATCCGGTGAGCGCGTACTTGCCGATCGCATAGCCATACGCCGCGGCGACCGCCGTCATCATCGCCAGCTCGACCTTCTCGATCACCTCGCGCGTCGGCTCGGCCACGAGCGCGTTCGCGATCTGCGCCGCGATCAACTGGATGCCGTTCGCCGACAAGCCGAACGCGTGCGCCGCGGACGGCCGCTCGCTCGCCAGTAGCCACCGCACGAGCCGCATGTGCACCGGATCCTCGAGCGCGCGAAACAGAATGGCGATCAGCTTCTCGGGGTTCGTGAGGATCTGACTGTCGCGCAGCTGCTCGCGAATGGTCTCGCGCAGCTCGTGCATGCGCCGCTCGAGCGTGGCTTCGATCAGACCGGCGTAGGTGCCGAAGTAGTGCGTGATCAGGGCGTGGCTCGTGCCTGCCTCGCGCGCGATGTCCTTCAGGCCGACCTGGTCGGGCTGGTGCGTCGCGAACACATGCTCGGCCGCATCGAGCAGCTCTTGCTTCGCCACGTCGGGCGCCCGCCGCCGCCTCCTCTCGCGCCGGCGCCCAGAGATCAACCCCTTGCCTCGCATGTGAGGAGCATACATGCGCGCCTGTTATTTTCACATTGACAATAGCTGAGACAGGGATATTGTCATGGTGACAATAGGCACCACGAAGGAGCCTCCATGCACACGAATCAGACGTCCACGATCTCGGCACCCGCACCCTCTACGTCCACGCCCACCTCCTCCTCGACCTCGACACGCACGACCTCCTCGACGGAGACATCGGCGTCCACGTCCGCGCACGACGAGGTCGATGCCGCGGATCTCTCCCCCTTCGAGCGCTGGAAGCGCGCGCTCCAGGCGCTCGCCACCGTGATGGCCGACCCCGATCGGACCGATCAGGTGCTCGTGTTCTCGACGTACGCCAACGCGGGCACGATGCACCGCCGGCTCCATCGCTTCTATGACGACCCGCGCGGACGCCGGCTCTACGACGAGCAGCGCACGATCGACTCGCACACGATCGATCTCGACGCACTCGCCGCGCTGGGCGAAGGCACGCTCGGCCACGCGTACGCGACGTTCCTTCGCTCCCGCGGCATCACGCCCGAGATCTTCGACGGACCGCCCGAGCGCGTCAGCGATCCCGAGGCCGCGTACGTCATCCAGCGCATGCGCCAGACCCACGATCTGTGGCACGTCGTGACGGGCCACGAGACCGATCCGTTCGGCGAGATCGCGTTGCAGGCGTTCACGTTCGGACAGATCGGCGCACCGAGCACGCTCGTGCTCAGCGTGGCCGGCACGCTGAACTTCCGGCGGATGCGCCCCGGCCTGGCGCGCGCCGTGATCGCCGCGTTCAAGGCGGGCCGGGCGGCGAACCCGTTCGTCGTGTTCCCGTGGGAAGACCATTGGGCCGCGCCCCTCGTCGACGTGCAGCGCCTGCTGAACGTGACGCCCCTGCCCGGCTCGTTCGCCGCGTCTGCGACGCGCGCCGCCGCCTGAAAAAAACAGCGCAACCGGATCGCGCGGCGGCAGACAGAGCGCCGCCATGTATCGCGACGATGCCGAGGCAGCACATCATCGAGCAGACGCTCTCCAACGCGAGCTCGACCGCACGCGGGACGAGCTCGACGGCACTCGCCGAGCACTCGAGCTCGCTCGTTCCCATCGGTGCGCGGAACCGGTCACGCCGATCGCGGCGATCGAGTCGGCGAGACGGGAGCCGCGCCGGGTGCCCGAAGCGCGGATCGCGGCGATCATCCTCGGCTTCTTGATCCTCGTCATCGCGTTCGCGGTGACCGTGTCCGTGACGTCGCCGGGTCCGAAATGACGCGACCAACCGCGTGCTAACGGTCCTCGCTCTCGTGCGCCTTCTTGGCCGCGTCGATGAGCTGCGGCTCGACGGCCTCGGGATCGAGGATCACCTTGCCGTCGTGCGCGGACTTCACCTGGTTGCCGCGGACGACGAAGTCTCCCGCGTTCTCGATATAGACGACCAGGTGGTCCTTCGCGACCTGGCGTACAGCTCCGACTTCTTCTTCGCCGTGGTCGAGGAAGACATGATCGCCAACGGAAACTCGGAGGGCCTGCATGAGCGAACCTTACCTCCGTTCGCGCGGCCCGCCACCAGCGGGTGAGCGACCGTTAGAAGCCAAAGACCGTGAGCGCGGCGCCGAGGCCGACGTTGCGACCGACGATGTCGGCCTCGCCGTCGTTGTCGTCGTCGTCGCCGTAGAAGCCGTTGCCGAAGCGTCCCTCGACGGAGAGCGCCCAGCGACGCGAGCGAACGAGGTCGAGCGAAGCAGCGCCCATGATCGCGGGGGCGTCCTCGCTCGTCGCGCGACCGGCGATGAGCACGCCGCGGTAGTCGAGCGTCGCGTGCGCCGCGCCGACACCGAGCGTGAGCGTCAGGATCGGGACCGGGCGCCACTTGACGCCGATGGTGTTCACGTAGTGCGTGAAGGTGAAGTCGTCTTCGCGGTGGGTCATGGCCCAGAGATCGCCCGTGATGCCGAGCGTGGGCGAGAAGAACCAGCTGGCGGAGAGGTTCGCGCCGCCGGCCTCCGTGAAGTTGTTGCAGAAGCCGTTCGCGGCCTCGCAGTAGATCTTTCCGGCCTGGAGTCCGATGCCAAGCTCGAGGCCCACGCGCTCGCGCGGCGCGGGCTCCTGGGCGAAGGCAGTGGCGGTGAGCAGGGGAAGCGAAGCGAGCAGGATCACAAGTCCGACGAACGTCGGACGCGTAGCACTCCCGAAGGGAGTGCGGAGGTTGT
>CAZUAR010000019.1:0-201185 GCA_964617845.1 uncultured Kofleriaceae bacterium
GCTGGTCGGATCTCGACGAGCTGCCCGGGTGGGAGCGGTTGCCATCCGCGATCCCCAAGACATGGTTGATGCGCGTGGGTTGGCGACGCGGCGGTGGCGAGATCAGCGTTCGTGCGGTGCCGGGCTCGCTGTTACCACAGCGACGACGATCACGCTCGCGGGTGACTCGTCGGTGAGGAGCCGAATTCGCTGGCGAACGCGATCGTCGCACCTCCTCGCCGACACGACGTCTCGCGTCGCGGGCCCGCACGCGCTCCATGAGGTAGGCCCCGCACGCGCTCGATGAGGTGGGCCCCGCACGCGCCGATGAGGGCGACGCAGTCGAGAAGCCCTGCCGAATCGAGTGAACGCTCGTGCCTGCGCTCTCGCCCAAACCGCTCGTCGAACCCCGCGCGAGCCCGACATCCAAAGCCGATTGGATCCGCCGTCACGCAACTGGTGATTGCGGCTGCGCCGAGAGGTCGATCGCGAGCGCGGCGGCGATCGCCGAGGCGGCTTCGCGGCGAGCGATCGTTAGCTGGCCGGCGGGGATCGCCGCGACCGGTTTCGTGACGAGCGATCGGGCCCGGGCCGGCTTCACCAAGCCGGCTCGATCATTCCTCTCCACGCGGCGCTCACTGGACAGCGTCTTTCGACACCAGGGCGGCATATGTCGCTCGGGAGTCGCCAGAAGTTCCGGCGGGAAGAGATCAGACATTCTGCAACTCACACCGGCTGCGCCAACCCGGGGTTGGGAGGTGGCTTCGCGCGGATCATCGTGCGGCTCGCGCGGTCGCGTGTTTGTCATCACGCGTTGAAAGCCGCTCCTTCGCACCGCCGCTCGTCTCGACGAACCATGTAGAAGCATCACGGTGGGTTCATTGATGGGCACGTTGCTTCGCGAAGCGATGCGGTCGTCTCGCGACAGCGGAGGTGTGCTCTGACCAAGCTCGTGTTCGGGAGGCTCGGCGATCGATCGTGAGAGCAGGACGCCCGCGATCGCAGCGTCCGCGAGGAGCTCGAGCAGAACGCGCAGGACCACGCGCGACATGCCGCTGCGAGCGCCGCCGACGAAGCCTTTCGCTTCGCGACCGAGTACGCCGGCTCGATTCGGCAGAGCAGTGTTCGAAGAAGCTCCAGCATGCGAGATGACGCCACAGTCGGCCCGGAGTGCATTCCGCGAAGGCAGACGTTCTGCAGCTCCATCGCCGTGCGATTCGCCTGCAGCATGAACGTGAGCGTCGTCCGCGACGGAGTTCGCCGGGCCGACGGGCGTGATCGCGATGTCCGACCGCGTCGCGAAACTACGAAGTGGACGGCGCCGATCGCGAGCCGAGCCCGGTCAGCCGCAATGCCGATCAGAGACGCGCACGTGTCGAGGAGGCGCGCAAACGGACCGGCATCGTCTAGAACCGTAGCTCGCGGACGAAGCGGACGACGGGGACCAGCACCTCGCGCGCGGTCCAGCGAAGGAGGTCGCTCTCGCCGATCATGCCGGCGACGGCGGGCGAGAACGTGTAGTAGGTCTGCACCGCGAGCTCGCCGAGGACCGTCTTGCGCAGCATCGAGTCGCGCACGTGGCGCAGCATCGTGACGTCGGCGGCGAGCGCCGAGCCGTAGGCGGCGGTCGCGACGAAGCACGCGTCGACCTCGCCGATCGCGCGCTCGGGCGTGATGAAGGAGATCGAGCGGATCTCGCTCTGGTTGTGGCAGTCGTCGAGCGCGCGGATGCCGACGGTGTACTCGGTCTCGGGCAAGAGGCCCGTGATGTCGAAGCTCTGGAGCGAGCCCGAATCGAGGGGCATCGGCGCGCCGGGGTAGGCGAGCGCCTCGCCCCAGTTCTCGGCGGTGATCTCCTCGCCGCCGGCGCGATAGCGGATCTCGTAGCCCTTCACCTTGCCCGTGGTGTTGTCGTCGCCCGGCGCGAGGAAGCGGACGGTCGCGGTGCGGCTCGTCGCCTCGACCGCGAGCTGCGCGGGGTTCGCGGGCGCGACGTAGTCGAACTCGAGCCGCAGCTTCACGCGCGCGCGATAGTCACCGTCGGGATCTGTGACGAGCGCGAGGCGGCCGAGGCCCGAGCCGATCTTGTCGAGCGTGATCGTTTGGTCGGGCGGGTGCAGCGTGCCGGTCGCGCCGTCGATGTCGCCGTAGCCCGCGTACGTCGCGGTGTTCGCGAGATCCGCGACGGGGCCGAAGCGGAACGGCACCTTGAACACGAGCGACGGTTGGCCGCGGTAGGGCTCGCCGTACTCGGACCACGGGATGCCGGTCGGCGCGGGATACGCGGTCGTCGAGTACGTGTCGTTGTGATCGAACTCCGTCGAGACCTCCATCCACACGACGTAGTCGCCCATCGGGAAGCCGGCGGGGATCGGCCAGCTGATCGTCGCGAGCTGCCCGGTGAGCGGCGTCGCCTGCGAGACCGCGTCGAACGGGTTCATGTCGTTGTACGTATCGACGTCCGCGTGATCCATGCCGGGCGCGCGGATCGCGTCCTGGCGCGGAGGGTACGGATTGCGCGTCGCCGCGTTGCGCACGCCCTTGTCGGTGAAGACCACGTTCGGCGAGGCGCACGTGAGCGCGTCGTACGCGGGTTCCTCGGGCTGCATCGGCCGGCAGTAGTGGAGCTCGCGCGAGCTCTTGTTGAACGGGTGCGAGAGGTTGTTCTCGTCGGGCTCGAGGTCCTTGGACGAGTTGAGCTGGAACGCGATCTCGTCGAAGTCGCGCGGCGTCTTTCGATGCGCCCACACCGGGAACACGCCGAGGCGGCGGCCGTACGGCCACTGCGGGGCGCTGTTGAAGTCCCAGCGACCGGGCCGGTTGCCGAGGCCGTACGTGCCGGTCTGCTGCGTGATGAACAGCGTGTCCTTGTAGTTGCCCGCGGCGTCCTCGAGCCAGATCACGATCTGCGGCGGCTGCGACTTCGCGGGGCGAAGGTCCGTGCGCCGCTCGGGCTGGAACTGCACGTCGACGAGGTGGCACTCGCCCGCGTCGGCGGTGGACGCCCCGAGCGAGACGAGGCTCCCGGCGAGGACGAGTCGGAACGACGCCATGAGCCCCATTATTGCGGCCTTTGGGGTCCGAACAAGTCGCAATGGTTGGGACTCGCTGACGCCTCGCGACCTGGCGCCTCTAGGGTGAGCGCCGAGAGCGCCGTCCCCGACCAGGGATGGCGTCGATGGGTGCCGATGTCACAGGTCCGTCCTAGGGTTCGGCCGTGGCACGAGCGCCGAGCGCTGAATACCTCGTCTTGGATATCGAGACGATCCCCGACACCGAGCGCTGGCAGCCGCCGGACGTACAGGGGGCCGAGCCACCCCGTGGTGCGTTTCCTCCGTCGTGGGCGCATCGGATCGTGGTGATCGGATGTCTGTGGCTGGATCATGGTTACACGCTGAAGCGCATCGGCGTGGTGGGGGATGGCGCGGGCGGGAGCGGGACCGCGGACGAGCGCGAGCGCGCCTTGCTCGAGGACTTCTCGCGCTTTGTCGGCAAGCACCGCCCGGTGCTGGTGACGTACAACGGGCGCGGCTTCGACCTGCCGGTGCTCGCGCTGCGCTCGCTGTGCCACGGGGTCGCGCTGCCCTGGTACTACCGCGATCACAGCACGCGGTATCGCTACAGCGATCAGGGCCACCTCGATCTGTGCGACTGGCTCGCGGATCACGGCGCGACGAGGAGCGGATCACTCGACGCGATCGCGCGGCTGATCGGGCTGCCCGGCAAGACAGGCGTCGACGGATCGCAGGTCGAGGGCCTCTACGCCGCGGGGCAGCTCGAGGAGATCCAGCGCTACTGCCTGACCGACGTCGCGCAGACCGCGCTGCTGTTCCTGCGCTTCCGCTTGCTGCAGGGGCAGCTCGACGCGGATGACTACCGCGCGCGCACGCAGGAGCTGATCGACGCGCTGACCGCGGACGGCCGGGTCACGGGGGTGCTCGAGGGGATGAACACCGCGCACTTGCTCGGCGTGTCCGCGCCGCCGCCGCCCGCGTGACCCGCGTGACCGTGCTCGCCGATCTCGCCGCCCGCCGCGTCGACGCCGCGTGGTTTCAGCGCGACGTCGACGTCGTCGCGAAGGAGCTCGTCGGCTGCGCGCTCGTGCATGGCAAGCGCGCCGGGCTCATCGTCGAGACCGAGGCGTATCGCGGGCCCGAGGATCTCGCGAGCCACGCGCGGTTCGCGGGCACGGGGCAGGGCACCAAGCGCACGAGCGTGATGTACGGACCGGGCGGCGTCGCGTACGTCTATCTCTGCTACGGCATCCACGAGATGTTCAACATCGTCGCGAACGTCGCGGGGAAGCCGTCGGCGATCCTCGTCCGCGCGATCGCGCCGCTCGTGGGATTGCCCGACGACGCGTCGGTCGGGCGCGGGCCGGGCAAGGTGACGATCGCGCTCGGCATCGATCGCCGCCACGACCGGCGCGACCTCGCGAAGGGATCGTTATTCGTCGCGCACACCGACGCGGCGCCGGTGATCGCGAACGGACCGCGCATCGGGGTCGACTACGCGGGCGAGTGGGCGAGCGCGCCGCTGCGCTTCTGGTGGCGCGATCACCCCGCGGTCAGCGGGCCGCGCGTCGCGCGCGTCAGGGCACCAGCGGCAGCGATCGCGCGAACCGCACGAGCGGTACGAGCGCCACGCGCGCGGTCCACCGGAGCAGCTCGCTCTCGCCGATGACGCCGGCGAGCGGCGGGCCGAACGTGTAGTACGCCTGCACGAACAGCTCGCCGAGCACCGTCTTGCGCAAGAGGTCGTCGCGCACGGCGCGCAGCTTCGCGACGTCGGCGGCGAGCGACGAGCCGTACGCCGCGGTCGCGACGAAGCACGCGTCGACCTCGCCGGTGGTGCGCTCGGTCGTGACGAACGATAGCGTGGTGACCGCGCTCTTGTTGTGGCAGTCGTCGTACGCGCGGATGCCGACGGAGTAGCTCGTCTGCGGCAAGAGGCCCGTCAGCTCGACCTCCTGGATCCCGCCGGCCTCGACCGGCACGATCGACGGCGGAACGAGCACCGAGTCGTCGGCGTCGAAGTTGTCGGCGGTGATCGGGTTGTCGGCGCCGACGCGATAACGCACCTCGTAGCCGCGCACGGTGCCCATCACCGCGTCGTCACCGGGCGCGACGAACGAGAGCAGCACGCTGCGCCCGGTCAACGCGACCACCGCGAGCTGCGCCGGATCGTTGGGCGCGACGAAGTCGAGCTCGTGGCGCGACGACACGCGCACGCGATACGCGCCCGTCGGATCTGCGACGAGCGCGAGCCGGCCTTCGCCCGAGCCGGGCACGCCGGTCGTGATCGTGGCGTCCGGCGGGCGGATCGCGCCGTCGACGCCGTCCGGATCGCCGTAGCCCGCGTACGTCGTGGTCAGCGTGGTGTGCTCGGCGCCGTCGACGGTGAACGGCACCTTGTAGACGACCGACGGCTGTCCTCGGTACGGCTCGCCGAACTCCATCCACGGGATGCCCGTGGGCGCCGGGTACGCGGCGACCGAGTACGTCGCGTTGTGATCGAACTCCGTCGACGCCTCGACCCACATCACGTAGTCGCCGTCGGGCAACTCGAACGGCGGCGACCACCCGATGCGCGCGACCTGACCGACCTCGGGCGTCGCCGCGGAGATGGCGTCGTACGGGTTCATGTCGCGATACGTGTCGACCGCGGGCGAATCGCGTAGCGGATCGCGCGTCATGTCTTGCCGCGGTGGGTACTTGCTCTGCGCGGGGTCGCGCTTGCCCTTCTCCGTGTAGACGTTCGGCGTCGCGCACGTCATCGCGTCGTAGGCGGGCTCGTCGGGGCCGGTCGGCCGGCAGAAGTGCGAATCCGAGGAGCTCGTCATGATCGGGTGCGAGAGGTTTCCGTCCTGCCCGTTGTCGAACACGATCGTGTCGAAGCGCTCGGGCTTCTTGTCCGCCCACACGGGGAACGTCGTGATGCGGCGACCGTACGGCCACATCGGTGCGCTGTTGAAGTCGAAGCGGCCGGGGCGATTGCCGATGCCGTACGTGCCCGTCGCCTGCGTGATGAACACGGTGTCGACGAACGTGCCGTCCGCCTTCTCGACCCACACGACGATCTGCGGTGCGTGCCGGTTGCCGGGGCGGATGTCGGTGCGCACCTCGGGTTGGAGCTCGACGTCGACTGCGTGACACACGCCGACCTCGGCGTGTACGGGGGACGCGGCGGCGATCACCGAGGCGAACAACACAGCCCGAAACATCGGCGGACTGTATCAGCGATGCGGAGAATGGCGACGGGCGAAATCGACGACGGGACCAAGCGCCGCACGCGCGGTGGCGCGGAGGAGCTCGCTCTCGCCGATCACGCCCGCGACCGGCGGTCCGAACGTGTAGTACGCCTGCACCGCGATCTCGCCGAGCACCGTCTTGCGCAGCAGCGAGTCGCGGACGCCGCGCAGCATCGCGACGTCGGCCGCGAGCGCGGAGCCGTACGCCGCGGTCGCGATGAAGCACGCGTCGACCTCGCCCGACGTGCGCGCCTGCGTCGTGAACGCGAGCGTCGCGATCGGGCTCGTGCTGCGGCAATCGTCGAAGGCGCGGATGCCGACCGAGTAGCGGGTCTCGGGGAGCAGGCCGTTGATCTCGATCTCCTGCATCGTGCCGGCAGCGGCGGGTGCGATCGACGACGGCACCACGATCGAGTCCGGGGCGTCGAAGTTCTCCGGCGTGATCTCCGAGTCCACGCGGTAGCGGATCTCGTAGCCGCGCACGGTGCCCATCACCGCGTCGTCGCCGGGGGCGATGAACGACAGCGTCACGCTGCGCGACTCCAGGACCGCGGCGGTGAGGTCGGCCGGGGCGTTCGGCAGCACGAAGTCGAACTCGGGGCGCGTGGTGACGCGCACGCGAAAGTCGCCGTGCTCGTCGCTGACGATCGCGAGCCGTCCCAGGCCCGAGCCGATCTTGTCGGTGGTGATCGTGCTGTCCGGCGCGCGGATGACGCCGTCGACGCCGTCGGGGTCGCCGTAGCCGACGTAGTCCGTCGTCTGCGCGATGCGCTCCTCGCTCGTGATCGTGAACGGCACCTTGAACACGACGGACGGCTGGCCGCGATACGGCTCGCCGTACTCCGAGTACGAGACGTTCGGTGCGGGGCGCGCGGCGACCGAGTAGGTCGCGTTGTGATCGAACTCCGTCGAGACCTCGACCCACATCACGTAGTCACCGGCCTCGCGATCGAGGATCGGCCAGTTGAACTTCGCGACCTCGCCGACGACGGGCGTCGCGCCGGACACCGAGTCGTACGGGTTCATGTCGGCGAACGTGTCGAGGTCCGGATCGTCCTCGGGGGCGCGGACCATGTCCTGCCGCGGTGGATACTTGCTCTTCACGTTCGTGGAGCGGACGCCCTTGTCGGTGTGCGTGCTGTTCGGCGACGCACACGTCATCGCGTCGAACTTCACGCCGTCGCCGCCGGTCGGCTGCATCGGACGGCAGAAGTGCGGATCGAGCGAGCTCTCCTCGACGCGGTGCGAGAGGTTGTTCTCCGCGCCATCCTGGAACAGGATCGCGTCGAACCGCTCGGGCTTCTTCTCGGCCCACACGGGGAACGTCGTGATGCGCTTGCCGTACGGCCACAGCGGCGCGCTGTTGAAGTCCATGCGACCGGGCCGGTTGCCGATGCCGTACGTGCCGGTCTGCTGCGTGATGAAGACCGTGTCGACGAAGTTGCCGGCGGCATCCTCGACCCAGATCACGATCTGCGGAGGCTGCTGCATGCCGGGGCGCAGATCGGTGCGCGTCTGGGGCTGGAGCTGGACGTCGACGACGTGGCAGACGCCTTCGTCGGCGAACGCCGGGGCCGGGAGGGTGACCAGCGCGACGAGCGCCACGACGCGGAACATGGACCGACAGAGTAGCGCTAATCGGGTTCGCGAGGACCGGTAACCAGCGCCACCTTGTCGACGCGGCGGAGCCGTTGCTTGAACAGCTCGTCCCCGAGCTTCTTGCGCCCGCGGGTCTTGGCGCCGCGCCAGTGGAAGTGCGGGACCGAGGCGACCCTGACGAGCGAGTCCGCGTGCGGGACCTCGAGGGCGCGCAGCCACGCGCTGACGTCGCCGGCCATCGAGTCGTCGTCGGCGAGCCAGACCACGGTCTTGTGCTCGGTCAGCCGCAGCGTCGCCCGCTTCTCGCGGACGTACACGCTGAGCTCGATGTGGCCGTTGTCGATCAGCTCGGTGTCGTAGTCGTCGAGGAAGGCGAGGATCTTCTTGCCGTTCACGCGCGACGTCAGCCACACGTCGGTGCGGCCCGCGTCCTCGAAGTGATCGAGCACGCGGATCTCGAGGTTGTCGGCGGAGGGCAGGCGCTCGACCATCCCGAGGAACAGGTCGACGAGGTGCTCGTGGTTGGTCTGCGCTTCCATCACGAACAGCTTGTCGTGGGCGACGCGCGTCCAGCCGCGCTTCGCGCCGGCGAGCTGCGCCGTCTGCCCGATCTGCGGCAGCACGCCGGCGGGCCAGCGCAGCCCGCAGGTGTCGCTCGCGTCGCCCTGCTCGACGACGCGGTGCTTGCCGACGGACTCGCCGAGCGGCACGTCGTCGCCCTTCGCGACGTCGCACGCGATCACGTGCGCGTCGTCGCCGATGTACTTCTGCGCGGCGGCGATGGCGACGCCGAGGTGCTCGCCCTCGGCCGCGACGAGCGCGACGCCCTTGCCGGGACGCGCGACGGCGAGTCGATACCAGGTGCGCGTCTCGTCGGCCTTCACGCGCGCAAGCTAGCACGCACGCGGATCAGAACGCCTCGCACGGATCAGAAGTCGGAGCCGATCGCCCAGCCGATCGTGATGTGGTTCGTCGATGCGTCGAGCGAGTCCGGGTTGCCGAGGTCGCCGTCGCGGTGCAGGCGATAGAAGTCCGTGCCCGCGTCGACGAACAGCGCGCCCGTCACCTTGGGGCCGACCGGCACGAAGAACAGCGGCCAGAACAGAAAGCCGAGCGCGCGGACCTTGCCCTTGATCTGCGCGCCCGCACCGATGCCAAAGCCCCGCCCCGCGTAGTCGCTGTTGTCGAGCCAGCCCTTGCCGAGGCTGCCTCGCAGATAGAGCTCGACGTGCTCGGACATGGGGCGCAGGTACTTCACGTCGATGCCGGCGGTCGTCATCGAGCTCCCGTGGCCGTAGTCGTTGTCGTACCCGCTGTCGTTGCCGCCCGAGTTGTCGCAGTCGCAGCGCGCCGCGTAGTTGTCGCCGTAGGGACCCCCGATGTGACTCGTGGTGCCGATGTCCCCGGCGACGAAGCCTTCGACCGCCCAGCTCTTGCTCAAGCGATAGCCGAGCGCGAACCGGATGCGGAACACGTCGGTCATCTGATGGCCGAGCTCGTTCTTGACGTCCGTGCCGCCGAACGACTCCGAGAAGTAGAGGCCATCGGCGGCGGCGGTCGAGGCGGTGCCGAGCACGAGGGCGAGAGCGAGAGCGGCGCGCATGGCGTCGTCATCAGCAACGGTGGTGCCACGTGCGTTTCGCAGCCGAATCCACCGCTTACCGCGAGGCAGATCACGCCACCCGGCCGAACCATGACATCCGTGGCGCGGCGCTTGTCCGGCTGGACACATCAGCGCGACGAAGGGACGGTCCCCTTCAGGGCACCACGCGGATTCCGAGCGGCGACGCGAGCTGGGTCATGCTGCCCTGGATCGTCTCGACGCTCGCGACCGCGAGGTTCGGCGCGGTGCCCGACGTGGTGATGATGTGGATCGCGTTGCCCGTGTAGTCGGCGAGGTAGATCACCGGCTGGCCATCGGGCCCGCTCGGATCGAGGAACATGCCGCCGGGATAGCCGACGGTCAGCGGCGCGGCGAACGGCATCATCATCGGCGCCGGCGTGCCGGTCGCGTGGGCGTCGAACATCAGGATGCCGCTCGACGGCTGCGCGATGAACACGGTGCCGTTCGAGTAGGTCATCGACTGCAGGTTGGATGCGTTGGGCTCGAACGAGCGCGCGGGCGCGACGTCGCCGCGCTGGTCGAGCGTCCACACGCTGACGTTGCCGCCGAACGAGTTCGCGACGTAGAGCTCGTCGACGGACTTGTCGATCGCGAGCGAGGACGGGACGGTGATCGTCGTGGCCGCGCCCTCGATGGTGTAGTCGGGCGCGCTCGCGCCGTGCGGCACGTGATAGACGGTGTCGGTCCCGCCGCCGGAGCCGCCGCAGCTCGGGCAGCCCGAGACGAAGAGATCGTCGCTCGACGTGATCGCGAGGCCCTCGGCGGAGCCGAGGCCGGTGATCGTTCGCATCGGCGCGAGGTTGCCGCTGCCGTCCTTCGGGAAGATCGTGACGGTGCCCGCGTTGCGGTTCGCGATGTAGAGCAGGCCGTCGCTGTCGAGGTCGATACCGATCGGCAGGTCGAGCCCGGTCGACGCGCCGCTGATCGCGCGGATCGGTGCGGCGTTGCCACGCGCAGCGATGTCGAACACGAGGACGGCGTTGCCGTTCGTGACGTAGATGCCGGGCGGCGCGTCGAACGGGCGCGCGTCGGGCAGGTGGCGAACGCCGCCATCGTCACCGCACGCGGCGAGGATCAGGAGAGCGAGCGATGCGCGAAGCACGCGCACATCGTAGGAGCGCGTCGCTCGCGGCTCGGGGTCGCCTGGGGTAAGCGATCAATCGCGAAGGAGGACGGCGACCTTGCCGCTGAACGCGACGGCGACCGAGTCGATCGTCGAGCCGCACGTCCGGCGCAGCGAGACGTTGCCGTCGATGTCGAGCGCGAAGCCCGCCTCCGACTCGCCGCTGTCGCAGACGCCGATGCCCACGACGGTGCCGGTCGGCGGGCGCGACGAATCGAACGTGAACGTGCAGCCTTCGTCCTCGCCGGACATGTCGAAGATGCGCATGTCGGCCATCGACTGCGACGTGCCGATCGTGTGCTGCGTGTTGGCCGTGAACAGGTCCATGCGCGGAATGCACAGCGTGAGGAGGCCGGTCGGATTGCCGACCTGGTGGCCCTCGATCGAGATCGAGATCACGCCCTCGGGCGCGTTCGGGTCCGGGCAGTCGTTGCCGGCGAGCGACGTGAGGTTCTCGTAGACGAGCGTGACGTCCGCGCTCGACACACTGAGGCCGCTCGTCGGCGCGCCCATCGGCCCGCACTCGCCATCGTCGCCGCAGCCAGCGCACGCGGCGGTCAGCGCCAGCGCGAGGAGCGCGACGAGGCTAGTACTCGAAGGGAACCGTGAGCGCGACTTGAGCGGTGATCGCATTGCCGAACCTCGGGTGCTGGAGGATGTACGAGAGTATTCCTTCGAATCGCGCACCTGCCCAGCGACCTTCCATGCCAAAGGAGTCACCGAGGATGCCGAGCTTGGCCTCGAACGTGTGGCCCGTGAACGTGTCGAGCTTCACATCGTCGGTCAGGTACGGCTGCATGGTGATGTCGCTCGTCGCGTAGCGATCGCGATAGAAGAACGCGCCGTCCTGCGAGTGATAGCGATAGCGCACGCTCGCGTCGGCCGAGAAGCCGACCTGCTGGACGATGCGGACCTCGGGCGTGTGCGCGTGCACCTTCCACGTGTCGCGGTAGTAGCGATACGCGCCGATCAGCGTCGTCTGCGAGCTGGGAACGAAGTAGCGCACCGAGATGGCGCCGGCCTCGCGCGTGCGCAGCGTCGGGTGGCGCTCGGCGGCCTCGCCCATGTCGGTGATCGCGGTGCGGTAGGGGTTTGCCTGGTAGCCGTCGAGGCGCGAGACATCGAGCGTCACGCCGACGACGAGGTTCCTCGACAGGATCTGGCTCGCCGACGCGAACGCGATCATCGTGTTCAGCGAGCACTCCTGCGCGCTCTCGGTCGGCGTGCACATGATCGTGGGCTGCGCGAGGCCGCCCTGATCGCTCGCCGCGCTGATCTGGTCCGCCGCGAAGCCACCGCCGATGCCGAGCACGGTGTTCTTCTGCGCGAGATCGACCTCGGCGCGCACGCCGACGAACACCGAGCGGTAGTCTGACTCCGTCGAGTACTTCGCCTCGGCGCCGAGGCGGAACCGATCGACCTCGTGCGTGTAGCCGAGCCCGCCCTCGACGCGGTTCTCGGTGAACGGCGTCGCGTTCTCGGCGCCCGACGACGCGGAGGCCGACGTGATCGCGTCGACGAGGAAGTGCCCGGTGACGAGGCCCTTGGTGCCGACGTCGAACGCGCCGTCGAGCATCGGCTGGATCACGCGCGTCGCGCGCTCCTTGTAGTAGACGCCGCGCATCGACAGCGTGCCGTCGGCCGAGGCGCTGCTCGCGACGCACGCGACCGCGAGCGCGGTGACTAGTTGCAGCCGCATCCGCCGCCCGGCTCGCCCGTACCGCCGTCCGCGCCTTCGCGCGATCCCGATGCGTGCTGATTGAATCGCGCCTCGCCCGGATCGCGATCGTTCGTCATCGATCGCTTTGCGAGGTTCCCGCGCTCGTGCGCTCGAACCACCACGCAACCAGAGACAGAGAGCGCCAACAGCGCCATGACGACTGCGTGACGTAAGTACCGCACGAAGGGCCGCACCATATCACGCAGGCCGTGTTCAGTCGCGCACCACCCCCGCGCGGATCCGTTGTACACACGCGCCTATGAAGAGCGTGTCGTTTGTCTCGTTGTTGATCCTCGCAGCGTGCGGTGGTGCACAGAGCACCGGGACCGGCACCAGTGGCTCGGGCAGCGGCAGCGGCGGCAACAAACCGACGGCGGCGGGAGACGCGGTGTTCGACGTGCCGGTGATCGAGATCCGCGGCCTCGTGTTCGAGCCCGAGGCGCTCGGCCGGCCGGGCATGCCGCTCGTCGACGCGAAGAAGAAGACCACGATCGAGAAGCAGCGCCAGGTGTTCGCGTCCGCGAAGGACCCGGTCCAGAAGGAAGCCCACGCCGCGATCCTCGCGACGCTCCTCTACCAGAAGAGCAAGGACGACAAGGCCAACGAGAAGGACCTCCTGACCGAGGCGCGCAAGGCCCTGCGCGACGCGGCGAGCCTCTCGGGCGACAAGGTCGACGAGATCACGCTGCGCCTCCTCGGCAGCTACGAGCTCTTGCTCGAAGACTTCGCCGCCGCCGAGAAGGCGTGGGCGACGCTCGTCAACAAGGACCCGAAGAACAAGGAGGTCCAGTACAACAAGGCGTGGTGGGCGTTCTCGCTGCTCAAGCAGTTCAAGAACAGCGAAGCGCTCGCGGTCGTCAAGGACGAGACGCTGTCCGAGAAGCAGCCCGAGCTCGCCTACGCGGCCGCGTGGGCGAAGTGGCGCACGGGCGATGACGCCGGCGCGTGGACCGCGCTCGTCACCGCCTCCAAGGGCTGGGGCTCGAACCCGGGCCGCGAGGCGATCGATCGCGATCTCTATCTGTTCGCGGGTCGCGCCAAGAACGTCGCGCTGTCCGAGGTGACCGGTCCGCTGTTCACCGTCATGGGTGCCAAGGACAAGCGCCAGCAGTTCCAGGTCCTCGCCAAGCTCGGCCTCGAGTCGTACCAGTTCGCGGGCCGCTGGCAGGACGCGGTCAACGCGATCGACAAGGCGTTCGAGGTCGGCGGCGACACCGTGATGCCGAACGAGAAGCCCGTCCTCCGCTACCAGCAAGCGCAGTTCTCGATCCCGCTCGATCAACCCGAGCTGTCCGCCAAGATCGCGAAGCAGATGATGGAAGCGCTGCCGGCCTGCGGCGCGAAGTGCTCCGAAGAGGACAAGCAGCAGCTGATCAAGAACACGTACGGCATGGGCCGCCTGTTCCATGTCCTCTACGCGACCGCCAACGACGTCCGTTACTACCAGCCGGCGCACGACATCTACACGGAGACCGTCGGCAAGATCATGGACAACCAGCTGCGCGCCGATGCCCAGAAGGACATCGCGGTCCTCGAGACGACGCTCAAGAACACGAAGGCGGGCACCGGCACGCACGACAAGGCCGCCATCGGCGCGCTCCTCCAGCGCCACAACCAGGAGGTGCAGGCCTGTTACGAGACGGCGCTGTCCTCGAACCCGAAGCTCGCCGGGACGCTCGTGCTCAACATCGAGTCCGACGAGACGGGCGTCATCAAGGGCGCGTCGACCGAGCCCAAGGCCGGCGTGGCGGACATGTCTGCCGTGGCGGGCTGTGTCGCCGAGGCGGCGAAGACGTGGAAGCTGCCGAAGCGCGGCAGCCGCGGCGCGACGCGGATCAAGCTGAGCTACAACCTGGCGCGCGCTGACAAGAAGTAACGGCGCTCGGTGCGGTGGGTGGGGCGATCGCCCGTGGGGCGATCGTCGACGAGGCTGCGTCGATGTAGCTGCGTCGATGAAACGAAAAACCCATCCACGCAGAAACACGACGCGGAGGAAGGGAGGAATGGAGACAGAACCTTTCGTCGCGAAGCGACAAAAGATCTTCCCGTCGCGTTTTCGGCGTCCAGCACGCAGCGTGCTCCAGCACGCACCACGTGCCTACTCGGAGCGTTTCTTCGCGAAGCGCCCCCCTTCTTCCTCCCTTCCTCCCTTCCTCCGCGTCGTGTTTCTGCATCCAGCACCGCAGACGAACGCACCGCCAGGAGACACACCATCGGACCAGCGACGAACGCACGATCGACGAACGACGCGAGCTACGGAGAAGGCTTCTTCCGCCGCCGCCGCCGGAGCGAGGTCCCCGTGATGCGCGCGGTGCGCTCGAGCTCCGCCATCATCCGCTCGGCGAGCCCGACGCGGCCCGGCTGGTCCGGATCCGCGTAGAGGCCCGTCGGCGCGGCGCTCGTCGCCACGAAGCGACGTAGCGCCCAAAAACAACCGCTCGCATCACCGAGCATGCGCAGCGCGCACGCGAGGTTCCAGTGATGCAGCGGCCAGTCCGGTTCGACGGCGAGCGCGCGTTCGAGCGCCTCGATCGCGAGCGCGGGCTCGCGGCGAGCGAGGTGAACGTACGCGGTTGCCGCGTGGTGATCGGACGCGAGGTCCGGGGAGCCATCGGAGTGCGCGAGGAGCTGCGCTCCGCGATCGAGCTCGCCGTCGCCGATGTACTCGAGCGCGCGGGCGAGGTTGGCGGTGGCCGCGCGGCGCGCGCGGGAGGTGATCGCGCCCATGTGTGCGTCCCCGAGATCGAGCAGGTCGCGGCCGAGGTAGTAGGCCGAGGTGAGCGCGCTGTTGCCGTCGGCGGACGGCGTGAGCGCGGTGAGGCGGGCCGCGGCGGTGACGACGGTGCGCGCGTGCGCGAGCTCGCTCGAGGCGACGCGGTATCCGTCGGCGACGAGAGAGGCGATCAGCGGCGCCGCGTCGGTGTCGGCGGCGAGGTCGTCATCGTGCAGGCAGTCGTCGATGGTGCCGGCGGCGCCGATGAGGACCGCCCAGCGGCGATTGCGGCGCGACGCGACCACGACGAGACGCGCGCTCGCGTCGACGAGGACGGCGACCTGCGTGGCGCGGCCGCGCGTGACGGAGGTGCGCGCGGGCTTGCGCGCGGTGTCGGATGGCGCTGGCAAGGGCGTCGCGGAGGGAGACGAGGGCGACGACGACAACGGCGACGACGACGAGGGCGACGAGGGCGACGAGGGCGTGTGGCCGACGAGGACGGCGGCGATCTGCTCGCGCGCGTCGGCGGGGAGATCGAGGCGAATCGAGAGCTCGCCCGCGAGGCGATGCGCGGCGGCGGGCGCGGCGTCGATCATGACGGCGAGCATCTGCACGATGTCGGCGTGATCGAGCTGGTGGACCATCAGGTCCGCGGCGCTCGCGAGATCGGCGTCGGTCGAGAGCTGCGCGGCGAGCGCGAGTGCGGAGCGCTGCTGGATCGCGGTCGGATCGGTGAAGCGAGCGGCGGCGCGCTCGCCGAGCTCGGACAGGAGACCGAGCGCGCAGACCTTGGCCTCGTCGCCGATCGCGAGATCCTCGGTGACCGCGCGGAGCTCGGTGACGACGCGCGCGCGATAGAGGACATCGTTCGCGAGGCGCGCGAGTGCGGTGCGCGCGGCTTCGCGGCGGCGCACGTCCGCGTGACGGAGCTCGCGTCCGAGGAGCGGAATCGCGGTGCCGCCGAGGCGATCGACGACGCGCTCGATATGGACCGAGGCGCGCTGCGGGCTCGTCGAGAACCAATCGGCGAGACGCCGCAGATCCCCAAAGACCGAGTCAGCCGCTCCCATGAATGGCCATACACTAGGTATATGGTCACGGAACTGTCAATGAAAAATCGATAGGTTAGAGGTACTCCGAGATCGCACCAGATCAGGCGTTCAGGCATCACTGGTAGCAGGTCTCGCCAGAACTATTCGCTTGATCGAATGAGGCTCGTTCGCAATCCTCGCCGGCCACATGGCGAAGAAAGAGTCGACCGCCGTCAACGACCTCATCAACCTCGTGGCTACGCAAGGTCCGAGCGTGAAGGACCCGGGCGCCGACTTGTTCGCCGAGCCGCCGAAGAAAGGCGCGCGCATGACGGGCACCGTTCCGCCGCTCAAGGGCGCGGGTGCCGTCGAGCCACTGCCGCGCACGCGCGCGCCGGCGGGCACGCAGCAGAACGCATCGATCAACCCGCCGATCCGCGTGAGCACCGCGGTGCCGCGCGCGAATTCGATCCCGCCGCTCGATGGAGCCGGACGCGTGCGCCCGGCGCTTCCGCCCCCGCGCTCGTCGGCGACGATGCCGCGCCCGCCGATCCCGTCGTCGGCAAAGATCGCGGTGCCGGCGGTGCCGGCGGTGCCCGCCGTGCCGGCCATGCCTGCGGCGCCGCCCGTGTCCCTCGACGTGGACGTCGATGATGTCGATGACGTCGATCTCGACGCCGACGAGGCCGATCTGCTGAAGACGCCGGTCGCGCATCAACCGCGCGCGGTCGCGCCGATCGCGCCGCTGACGCTCGCGCCCGAGCCGGTGTATCCGCGCGCCGAGCGCAGCGATCATCCCAACGCAGCGCCGGACATGACGGGCGCCGCGCCGTGGTTCGAGGACAGCCGCGCGGTGGAGCGCCTGTCGGTCCCCGACGCGAGCCACTCGATGACCGAGAGCACCGCGCAGGTGCAGCGGCCGGGCACGCTCGCGCTGATGAAGAAGCTCGCGCTGCCGATGGGCGTCGCGATCGTCCTCGGCGTGTTCGTCGGCGGCTACATCGTGTTCGATGGCCAGGGCAGCAAGAAGCGCGACCAGGCGCCGTCGAGCGAGGTCGCGCCGGTCGACAACGCCGCCGCGGCCCCCGCGGTCGCGGATCCGACGACGACCGACGAGCCCGCGAGCGCGGGCGCGCCGGCGACGACCGACGTCGCGAAGGCCGAGCCCGTCGCGGAGCCGGCGCAGGAGCCCGTCGCCGAGCCGGCCAGCGAGTCCGTCACCGAGCCGGTCAAGCTCGCGGTCACCGAGCCCGCGAAGACCGACAGCGTCCTCGGCGGCGCGGTCGACTCGCTCCCCGCGGTGACCACCACGCCGAAGGCGGCGAGGCCGGTGTTCGTCGACGTGCGCATCGACTCGACGCCGTCCGGCGCCGATGTCTCGCTCGTCGATCGAGGCAAGACGACGTTCCTCGGCACGACGCCGATCAACGCATCGGTCGATCCGTCGCGCAGCTACGACGTGATCTTCACGTACTCGAACAAGGCGCCGCAGATCGAGCACCTCGACCCGAAGACGATGACGCGCCTCGCGGTGACGCTCGGGGGGGCCGCGAAGGCCATCGCGAAGGTCGAAGCGCCGAAGGCCGAGAAGAAGACCACGAAGGCGGCGAAGGTCGTCGCCTCCTCCGAGGACGACACCGCCGCGCTCCAGCGCAAGCTCGCCGAGAAGAAGGCAGCGAAGGTGGACGCGGAGCCCAAGGCCGAGAAGGCCGTCGCGAAGACCGGCGGCGAGGGCACGCTCATGATCTCGAGCAAGCCGCCGTGCGAGATCTGGATCGACGGAAACTCGACCGGCCTCATGACCCCGCAGCGCGCGATCCCGCTCTCCGCGGGCAAGCACAAGATCACGCTCGTCTCGCCCGACAAGGCTCACAAGAAGACGATCGCCGTCGAGATCACCGCCGACAAGCCGACGAAGGTCATCCAGGACCTCCTGAAGTAGCGCTCGTCAGGGCACGCGGCACTCGTGCGGCGCGGCGGGCTCGCACAGACCGCCGACGTTGCACGTCGCGGGCTCACCATTGAGCGGTGGACACGGGACCGTCTCGCTGCACGACTGCGTGCAGATCTGCACCTCGCCGAGGACGCGGCAGTCCTGCGAGATGCACTCGTGCTCGTTGGTGCACGTATCGTAGACGGCGCCCGTGCATCGCGGCAGTCCGCCCGGGTCGACCTCATCTCCGGCGCAGCCGATGGTCATGATCGCGGCGAGCATCCACGCGTTCCGCATCTTGTGATCCTATCACCGCCGGGCGTACCGTCGCGGGAGGAGGCCACGTGGCTCATATCGACGTGTTCAAGAGCTGGGCGGAGACGATCCGCCAGGACATCGACGCATACAAGGCGCTGATCGAGTCGGCCAAGGCGGACTCTCACTCGAAGAAGCTGGCAGGCGCGGCGCTCCTCTACATGGTCAGCAAGATGGACCTGATCCCGGACTGGAACGAGGGCATCGGGGTGATCGACGACGTCATGGTGCTCCGCGTGTGCGCGCAGCTCGCGCAGGGCCACGAGCGCGGCGATCTGCCGGCGTCGGCGGAGGCCGCGCTCGAGCGGATGGCGAACGAAGCCGACAAGATCACCGCGTTCCTCGGCGGCGCGCTGTACGACAAGCTCAAGGCGTACTGCGCCAAGCTCTCGGACGTGTCCGTCCGTGGACGCACGCCCCAGCAGCTGATCGACGATGCGGCGCTGCGCAAGTCGCTCGCCGTCGAGCTCGAGGACGAGCTGAAGGCCACGGTGCCGATCGTCGTCAACGACGCGACGGACGCCGAGCTGCGGCTCAAGGCCTACCTCACTCACAAGCTCCAGTAATGCGCGCGCACCTCGCATTGGCCGTGCTCTGCGCGTCGGCGACGCCCGCGCTCGCGGAGGGAGACGTGTACTCGACGGCGACCAAGGTCTCGCGCGTCGAGGATGTCGTGTGGGCCCTGACCGCGACATGCGCGGATCACGGCGACGACACGCAGCAGCGGCAGTGCCGCCAGCTGCGCGACGCGCGCCAGAAGGAGCTCGCGGGGCAGACGATCCTCGTCGAGGGGGACGCGACCGCGTTCACCGTCGGCGCGTACGACGCCGCGAAGAAGTCCGCGCCGGTCTCGCTGTCCGCGTGCGTGTACTGCAGCCCGATCGCCGTCGAGGGGAAGAGCTACATGGTGTTCGGCGGCGCGCCGCGCATGGTCGAGGGCGCCGTGAAGCCCGCGACCCTGCACGATGGCACGCAGACGTTCGCGACCGCCGCGGAGCACGCCGCGTTCAAGAAGAAGGTCGCCGCGGCGCGCGTGGATCTCCTCGTGAAGTCTCCGGACAAGAAGCCGTGGACGCTGGCCGGCAAGAGCGGCCTCTCGTTCGACATCGTAGGCTATCGCGTGGTCGTGCCCTGCACCGGCGAGGTCGTGATCGCCAAGCCCGCGTCGATGCCCATCGCGCCCGACAAGAAGGCGTGCAACACCTCGAAGTGATCGTATGACCACGAAGGAGTTGCTCGAGGCGCTCTGGGCCGACTTCGTCGCCTCGACACCGCAGGCCGAGCGCATCCACGCGCTGCTCGCCGGGCGCGGCGAGACGATCCGCAACGACCACATCGCACTTCGCACGTACGACGCGGCCGGCATCGGCATCGCCGCGATCGCGCGGGTGTTCGAGGAGCACGGCTGGATCGCGCAGCCCGACGAGTACACGTTCGAGAAGAAGCACCTTCGCGCGCGCTACTGGCGCCACGCCGATCCGGCGCTCCCGAAGGTGTTCATCAGCGAGCTCGTGCTCGCCGAGATGTCACCGGCGCTACAGGCCTCCGTGGCGGCGCTCGTCGCGCAGCTACCCGAGGGCTTCGCGGAGCGCCCCGATCTGCCGTGGGCCGGACGGCCGTGGCAGCTCACGCACGGCGAGTACGAGGCGCTGCTCGCGGAGAGCCAGTACGCCGCGTGGGTCGCGGCCTTCGGGTTCCGCGTGAACCACTTCACCGTCGACGTGAACGCGCTCTCGACGTTCCCGGACCTGGCGGCGCTCGACGCGTACCTCGTCGAGCACGGGTTCACCCTCAACGACGCGGGCGGTGCGATCAAGGGCTCGCGCGCGACCTTGCTCGAGCAATCGTCGACGAGGGCGGACTCGATCGACGTGGCGTTCGCGGACGCCACCGTGCGGATCCCGTCCTGCTACTACGAGTTCGCGAAGCGGTACGCGCTGCCGTCCGGAGAGCTGTTTCAGGGCTTCCTCCCGACGAGCGCCAACAAGATCTTCGAGTCGACCGATGCCCGCGTTAAGACGGATTAATCGCTTGTTTCCCGAGGGGACACGAGGATAGGTTCCGCGCCGGTGAAGGTCCACCTCATCGGCATCGGGGGCACCGGGATGGGTGCGGTCGCCGGCCTCCTCGCGGAGGCTGGCCACGAGGTACGTGGATCCGATCAGGCCGTGTATCCGCCGATGAGCGAGCAGCTCGCGGCGCTCGGCGTGCCGGTGATGATGCCCTACAGCGCGGACAACCTCGCGTGGAAGCCCGACCTCGTCGTCGTCGGCAACGTGCACGGCAAGGATCATGTCGAGGTCAAGGCCGCGCAGGAGAGCGGCATCCAGCTGACCTCGTTCCCGGCGGTGCTCGGCGAGCGCCTGATCGATCACAAGCACGCGATCGTCGTGTGCGGCACGCACGGCAAGACCACGACGACCTCGCTGATCGCGCACGTGCTCGTCGAGGCGGGGCGCGATCCGTCGCTGTTCGTCGGCGGCGTGCCGATCGACCTCGGGCACGGCTACCGGCTCGGCAAGGGCGAGGACTTCGTCGTCGAGGGCGACGAGTACGACACCGCGTTCTTCGACAAGGGCCCCAAGTTCCTCCACTACCGCCCGCGCACGGCGATTCTGACGTCGGTCGAGCTCGACCACGTCGACATCTTCCCGTCGTTCGAGGCGGTGCGCGACACGTTCAAGAAGCTCGTCGCCACGATCCCCGACGACGGCTTGCTCGTCGTCGCCGCGGACTCGCCGGACGCTCTCGCGGTCGCGAAGCTCGCCTCGTGCAAGGTCGAGCCGTACATCGTCCTCGGCGCCGCGGATGCGAGCACGTTCGACGGCGAGAGCGACGCGGGCCCGCCCGCCAACTGCGCGTGGTGGGCGGACAACCTCGAGGTCGGCAAGAGCGGCCGCGTCTCGTTCGACGTGCACCGCGCCATGCCAGGCGGGGCGGCGTCGGCCGAGAAGCTCGATCGCTTCGAGACGCTGCTCGTCGGGCGTCACAACGTCGCGAACTGCCTCGCCGCGATCGCGGTGCTCCACGCGCGGGGCGTGCCGGTCAAGGATATCCAGCGCGGCGTGTCGAGCTTCGCGGGCGTTCGCCGGCGCCAGGAGCTGCGCGGCATCGCGGGTGGCGTCACCGTCCTCGATGACTACGCGCACCACCCGACCGCCGTCCGCGAGACGCTCAAGGCGCTGCGCAAGCGGTTCCCCAAGCGGCGGCTGATCGCGGTCTACGATCCGCGCAGCGCGACGAGCCGGCGCAAGACGTTCCAGGGCGAGTTCGCCGAGGCGTTCGCGTACGCCGACGAGGTGATCGTCGGCAAGCTCTACGATCCGTCGAAGATCCCGCCCGCGGAGCGCTTCGATCCGGAGCGCCTCGCGCTCGATCTGCACCAGCGCGGCACCAAGGCGTCGTACCTGCCCGAGGTCGACCAGATCGTGAAGCAGCTCGCGGAGAGCGCGGCGCCGGGCGACGTCGTGTGCGTGCTGTCGTCGGGCAGCTTCGACGGCATTCACGACAAGCTCCTCGACGAGATCGGCGACGCGATGCGACCCGCGCAGCGAACGGATCTCGAGGGCATTCGCACGCTGCTCACCGAAGCGGGCCTCGTCCAGCCCGCGACCGACGAGCGTGCGGGCGACTTCTTCACGCTGCGCAACGAGAACGGCCTCGCCGGCTGCGTCGCGCTCGAGGTCCACGGTGACGACGCGATCCTGCACTCGCTCGCCGTCGACAAGCAGCACCGCGGCGCCGGCTACGGCTGGATGCTCGCCGATATGGCGGTCAGCCAGGCGCGCTGGCGCGGCGTGCGGCGTATCTATCTGCTGACCGAGAGCGCGAGCGACTTCTTCGCGGCGAAGTTCGGCTTCCGCGTCGTCGATCGCTCGACGCTGTCGAAGGCCGTCGCGGCGAGCAGCACGTTCGCGAACATCAACGACACGGGTCGCGGCAAGGCCGAGGCGCTCGTCGCGATGCGCCTGGACCTGTAACCCGTGAGCGAGCTGCTCGCGATCGCAGCGGCGGCCGCGCGCACGGCCGCGCACCTGCTGCGCGAGGCGCGCCCCGAGGCGATCCGCGCGAAGGGCAACCCGAAGGATCTCGTCACCGAGTGGGACACGCGCAGCGAGGAGGCGATCCGCGCCGTGCTCGCCGAGCGCACGCCGGGCATCCCGGTGCTCGGCGAGGAAGCGGGTGGTCCCGATGCAACGACGGCGACGCGTCGCTGGATCGTGGATCCGATCGACGGCACCGTGAACTTCGCGCACGGGCTGCCGATCTGGTGCATCTCGATCGCGCTCGCGAACGGCAACGACATCGAGGTCGGCGTTGTCTACGCGCCCAGGCTCGGCTGGTGGTTCGAAGCCGCGGCGGGGCAGGGCGCGTTCGACGCGAGCGGAGCGCCGCTTCGCGTGAGCGCGATCGATCAGATCGATCGCGCACTCCTCGCCACGGGATTTCCGTACGACATGGCGACGAACCCGGACAATAACTTTGCCGAGTGGGCGCACATGCAGCGTGTTGCCAGCGCTTGCCGTCGTGCGGGCTCGGCCGCCTTGGACCTGTGCATGGTCGCCGCGGGTTGGTTCGACGGGTACTGGGAGCGATCCACGAAGGCCTGGGATGTCGCGGCGGGCGCGCTGATCGTGCGCGAGGCGGGCGGCCGCGTGACGAACACACGGGGCGAGGCGTTCGACCTGTACGCCGAGGATGTGCTCGCGACGAACGGTGCTATTCATGAGGGGCTCGTGGCCGAGCTGGGGCGGGTCCGCCCGACGACGTGATGGAGCACTCATGACGCGCCTGACGATCGTTGTCCTCGTGGTGTCGCTCGCGGTTCCCGCGTTCGCGCAGCCGAAGAAGCTGCCCGAGGCAGAGGACCCGTACGCGGAGAAGCCGACGGATCCGTACGGCGATCCGCCGCCGGCGCCGCCGGTCACCAAGAAGAAGAAGGGGCCGGCCGAGCAGGCGCCGGTGCCGACCAAGCCGGCCGATCCGTACGCGGAGCCCGTCACGCCACCGACCGCGACGAAGCGACCGCCTCCGATCTCGCCGAAGCAGACGCCGAAGCAGACGACCGCGCCGGCCGATCCGTACGCGGCGCCGGCGGCGAAGAAGCTCCCGAAGCAGCCCGACGATCCGTACGGCGAGCCGGCACCCGCGAAGCCGGTGGCGATTCCGGCGCGCGTCGGCATCGAGGATCTGATCACGATCCAGGGCCTCCTCGCGGTGCAGCGCCTCGACGGCTGGCTGCTGTTCGATCGCGACGGCGAGAACCCGATCGCGTCGCGCCTCGTGAGCCCCGACGGACACCCGACGCGCCCGTGGTTCTATCTCTTGCCGAGCAAGGGCGAGCCCGCGCTGCTCGTGCACACCGCGGAGCTGCGCAGCTTCGACCACGTGAAGGGCAAGAAGCTCGTCTATCAGGGCCATCGCGATCTCCCGGGCCAGCTCAAGACGCTGCTCAAGGGTCAGCGCACCCTCGCGATCGAGTACTCGCCGAAGGCGAGCGTGCCGTCGGTGTCGCGCGTCGATGCCGGCACCGTCGAGCTGATCAAGGCGGCCGGCGTGCAGGTCCGCTCGAGCGAGACGCTCGTGCAGTTCACCAAGGCGATCTGGGGCGACGCCGGGCGCACCGCGCACTACGTCGCGGTCCACCACCTCGTCGAGATGCGCAAGGACGTGCTCGCGTACGCCGCGAGGCAGCTCGGCGCGGGCGCGACGGTGACCGAGTACGACCTCCAGCAACGGCTCACGCGCGCGATGACGATGCGCGGCCTCGTCGGTGCGCCGCCGGTGGTCGCCGCCGGCGTCAACACCGCCGACCCGTACTACGTGCCGTCCGCCGCGAAGAACGCGGTGATCAAGCGCGGCGATCTGATCGTCATCTCGCTCGCGGCGAAGGTCGACAAGCCCGAGGGCATCTGGGCCGCGCAGACGTGGGTCGCCGTCGCCGACGTCGCGGTGCCCGCCGTCTATGCCAAGGCGTTCGACGTCGCGTCGCTCGCGCGCGATCAGGCGATCGTGCTCGTGTCCGATCGCAACGCGAAGCGCCGCCCCGTGACCGGTGCCGACGTCGACAACGCCGCGCGCGGCTTCCTCGAGAAGGCGGGCTTCAAGGACAAGATCCTCCACCGCACCGGCCACTCGATCGACAACGACTTCCAGGGGGGTGGCGCCGACCTCGACAACTTCGAGGTCAAGGACACGCGCATCCTGACGCCGGGCACCGGCTTCACCGTCGGGCCGGGGCTGTACTTCCCCGGACAGTTCGGCGTTCGCGCCGAGGTCAGCGTGTTCTTCGCGCCGGGTGGGCCGGAGATCACGACGCCGGCGCAGAACGAGATCGAAGCCCTGTTCGCGCGTTGATGGCTGTCCCCACCGACATCTCGATCAGCGCGCTGATCCTCGCGGGCGGTCGAGCGACGCGCATGGGCGGGGTCGCGAAGCACGCGATCGTCGTACAGGGCGAGACGATCCTCGCGCGGCAAGCCGCGGTGCTGCGCGCGAGCGTCGGCGATGTCCTCGTCAGCTCGCCCGCCGACATCGATGGCTTTCGCACGGTGCGCGACGCGCCCGAGCACGAGGGCATCGGGCCGCTCGCGGGCATCGCCGCGGGGCTCGCCGCCGCCACGTCGCACTGGCTGTTCATCGTCGCGGGCGACATGCCGTACCTGTCGAGCGCGCTCGTCGGTGCGATGCTCGAGCTCGTCGAGGCGGCGGGGGGCCGCTCGGAACGAGAGGGCGCGCCCTGGGAGAACGTGCACGCGATCGGCGTGAAGAAGGACGGGCTCCCCGAGCCCCTGTTCAGCGTCGTGCGCGTGCCGCGCGCCCGCACCATCGTCGCATCCATGATCGCGGCGCGAGACCTCAAGGCGTCGCGCCTGCTCGACGCGCTTGGCGCGAGCTACGTGAGCGACGAGATCGCGCGCGCGTGCGATCCCGATCTGCGCGCGCTGCACAACATCAACGAGCCGGACGACCTCCTCTGATCGCGAGCGCGCTGCGCCGCACGCCGTCATGGATCAATCGAGCTCGTTCGCCGATCGCGCGGCCTCGATCCATGCCGGGGGCACGTGATGGCCGCTCGCGATCACGAAGCACGCGATCGTGAACGCGGCGAGCGCGAGCAGCGCGTACGTCCACACGCGCGACGCCGTCGGCGCCGTGTCCCGGCGCCGGCGCACGAGGAGCCCCGCGACGATGCCGGGCACGAAGCCGCCCGCGTGCGCCGCGTTGTCGATCTGCCAGCTCGAGAGCCCGATGATGACGATCCACGCGCCCCACACCGCGTAGTTCGCGACGTTGTGACGGGCGACGTTGCGCTTGCGCAGCGAGAAGCCGAGGGCGACGCCGATCAGTCCGCACACGGCGCCGGATGCACCGACGCTCGAGCCGACGTACGGCGGCATCTGCGTGTGCCACACGAAGCTCGCGACGCTGCCCGTGAGGCCGAGCGCGAGGTACAGCGCGAGCGTCTTCTTCGCGCCGATCATCTCCTCGAGATAGATCGATGCGGTCCACAGCGACATCAGGTTGAAGCCGAGGTGGAGGAGGTGCGCGTGGAGGAACGTCGCCGTCGACATGCGCCACCACTCGCCGGCTTGCACCTCGGTCGTCGCGAGCGCGCCGAAGCGCTCGAGCGCGAGGTAGTGCGGCGCGAGACCGATCCCACCGAGCCCCTGGTTCGGGCCCCACATCGAGGACACGACGTACATCGCCGCGATCGCCGTGGTCAGGATCGTCGCCGCGACCGGCATGCCGTCCGCCCACACGAGCCCGAGCAGCCGCCGCGCGCGATGCGCGGTGCGACCGCCGAGTGCGACACCGCAACGCGTGCACACCTTCGCGTCCGCGTCCGCGGGATGGCTGCACTCGGGACACGTCTGATGCTGGTACGCGAGCGTCTGCGTGCGGTTCTTGAACCGTCCGACCTGTCGCTCCCACGCGCGGCGCCACGCGCGGAGCTTCCACTCCATCCGCGTGCGATTCGTCCCCAGAAGCTCGAGGAGTTTGTCGAGCGCCGCCACGCCTGCATCATGCGGTTTTTTCAGGACTACAAACAGTGTTTGCTCGCGCTTCGAGATCCTGTACAAGTTTCTCCCTTCATGCGGATCGGTGACCTCGTAGTCGACGTGCCCGTGCTGCTCGCCCCGATGGCCGCGGTGACGGACTTGCCGTTCCGGACGGTGTGCGAGGAGTTCGGCGTCGGGCTCACGATCACCGAGTTCCTCTCCGCGCACGCGCTGTCGAGCGGCGACAAGAAGACGACCGGCAAGCTCACCGCGTCGCTCGATGGCCGCCAGTTCGGCGTGCAGATCTTCGGCCGCGAGCCCGAGATGATGGACAAGGCGGCGAAGATGGCCGTCGCGATCGGCGCCTCGCTCGTCGACATCAACATGGGCTGCCCGGCGAAGCGCGTGGTCGCCGGCGAGTGCGGGAGCGCGCTGATGCGCGAGCCGCAGATCGCGCAGGAGCTCGTACGCGCGGTCGTTGGCGCGGTGCCCGCGAACATCCCCGTCACCGTGAAGCACCGCGCCGGCTGGGATCAGGCGCATCGCAACGCTCCCGAGTTCGCCTGCGCGATGGTCGAGGCCGGCGCGAAGATGATCACCGTCCACGGCCGCACGCGCACGCAGGGCTTCTCCGGCAAGAGCGACCCCGATATCATCAAGCTCGTTCGCGACGCGCTGCCGTCGCACATCCCGCTCGTCGGCAACGGCGACGTGATCGACGTCGATGGCTACCTTCGCCTGCGCGAGCACACCGGTTGCGACGCGGTGATGATCGGACGCGGTGCGCTCGGCAACCCGTGGCTGTTCGCGCGGCTTCGCGAGGTCTCGCAGGGCCGCCCCGATCCGGGCCCGCCCGGGCTCGCCGAGCGCCTGCACGTCTATCGCCGCCACGTGAACCTGATCGAGACACTCAAGTCCGGACCGCGCACGCTCCACGAGGTGCGCAAGGCGTGCGCGTGGTACGCGCGCGGCCTCTACGGCTGCAACGCGCTGCGCCTGCGGGTGTGGGAAGCGCCGGACCTCGCGAGCGCGCGCACGCTCGTCGAGGACTACTTCGCGCAGCTGATCGAGCGCCAATCGCGCCTCGGTCTCGCACCCGAGATGGCCCCCGGCCGCGACGAGATCGATGCCGGTTTCGAGCCCGCCGCGGGAGCCGCCTGAGTGCTGCGCGGTACGCTGAAAGCCGATGACTTCCTCGTCGCGGAGAGCGCCTCGATGCGCGCGGTCGTCGCGCAGCTCGCGACGTACGCCGACGGCGAAGCGCCCGTCCTGATCTGTGGCGAGCACGGCACGGGACGCGAGCTCGTCGCGCGCGTGCTCCACCAGAAGGGGCCGCGCACGGGCGGCCGCTTCGTCGCCGTGCGCCCGACGTTCGAGGACGCCCCGGGCCGCGCGGCCACCGACGACGCGTGTGATCGCGCGCGGCGCGCGCTGCGCTCCGCCTCGGGCGGGACGCTGCTGGTCAAGGACGTCTCCGACCTCTCGCGCCCGTCACAGAAGACGCTGAAGCGCGCGATCAAGGATCGCAAGATCGAGCAGTCCGAGCCGATGGACGTCCACGTCGTCGCCACGAGCGACCTCGACATCGAGAAGGCCGTCGACGCCGACATCGTCTCTCGCGACTTCTACACGCTGTTCGAGCCGCGCCGGATCGTGGTGCCGCCGATGCGCGATCGCCTCGACGACCTCGCGACGCTCTTCGAGCGATGGGTGAAGCACTACTCGCTCGAGATCGGGCGCGCCAAGCCCACGGTGTCGACCCGCGCGATCGATCGCCTGAAGGCGTACCCCTGGCCGGGCAACGTCGGCGAGCTGAAGTCGATCGCGCGCCGCCTCGTGGTGCGCGTGCAGCGCGCGAAGATCGAAGCCGGCGACGTCGACGAGATCCTGCCGGTCGTCGCGTCGCGCGTCCCGCTCGAGGACCTGGCGTTCGAGGAGATGGTGAAGTCCAAGCTCGCGGGCCTGCTCGCGCGCATCGACGGCTATCCGGTGCACGACCTCTACGACAAGGTGCTCGCGCGCGTGGAGCGCCCGCTGTTCGATCTCGTCCTCGCGCACACCGGCGGAAACCAGCTCAAGGCGGCCGAGATCCTCGGCCTCAACCGCAACACGCTCCGCAAGAAGCTCGCGGACCTCGGCTACGCCCAGAAGGGCAAGAAGCCGGCGGCGAAGGGCAAGCGCCGCGAAGACCGCGCGCTCGACGGCGATTGACGTCCAACCGAGGTCGGACGCGTAGCACCTGCATGGCGGTGCGAAGCTCGATTGCTCCGTCACAACCGCAGACAGCGTGGTCTGCCCTGGACATGAAGCACTCGTGGCTCGCACTGGCTCTCGTCGCGGCGTGTGGGGACGATCAAGGCGTGCGCACGCTCGACGACGCGCCCCCGTTCGACGCCGAGCCTGGAGTGGCGAGCGTCACGCTCCTGATCGGACGCGTCCCCATCGCAGACCGCACGGTCTACTTCCAGGGCCCCGATGGCGCCGAGATCGCGACCGTGCAGACGGACGCCAGCGGTCGAGCGTCCGCGGTCGTGCCACCGGGGAGCTCCATCACGGTCCTCGACGTCCTGCGCGTTCGCTTCAACCGGCCGGGGCGCAACGTCGTCACGGTCATGGGCGTCGAGCCGGGGACGAGCTGACCCTGCGCGGCGATGCGGGGCTCGTCTCGTCGAACCTCACCTTCTCGTATCCCGCTTTCGGCACGCCGCCGCCGCTCTACGGAGTCATCACGAACTGCAACAACAACGAGGCGGGGATGCAGCTCTCGAGCACGCTCCCGGTGCCTCGCTGCGGCGAGCGCATCGACGCGATCCTGCTGGTCACCGACGGGCTCGGCGGTGTCGAGCACTACATCGCGAAGCCCGATCAGCCGTTCGGGGACATCGACGTCACCGGCGAGACATGGACGCCGACGCCGACGCTGGAGACCACGTACACGAACGTGCCGGACGTGGCCGGCGTCTCGTCGGGGCGGTTCTTCACGAGCCCGCGCGGACCGCTCTACACCTGCAGGACACCGCTCGTCGGGACGGGGCCGACGCGGACGTCGCAGATCTCGTGTCCGTCGTTTCCAGAGGCGATCATGCTCGACCTGATGGCGTACCAGGAAGACCGAACGCTGTACGAGGTCGCGCACCTGATCACGAGCGATGCGCCGACGATAACACGCGGCTCCGGGCGCCGATCCGCAACCTCGAGCTCGATATCGCCACCCGAGCGCTCACGTGGGAGGAGAGCGCCACCGGGATCACGCCCGAGTTCGTGCGCGCGCACATCGAGAGCGACGACATCGACTGGCACGTGCTCGCTCCGTACACGGAGAGCAGGCTCGTGCTGCCGCGCTTGATCGGGGAAGGCGCCGCTCATGACCTCGCACCCGAGGACCTCCTGTTCCCCGTCCTCACGGTCGGCACCGCCACCGGCGGCTACGACGCGATCCGCCGGTTCGGCCCCAACTACCTGGACGGCATCACCACCGAGATCGCGCAGCTCGTCGTTGCAGAGCTCAGCGCGGGCGAGTGATCGCCGCCGACGCGTCCGCTCGAGCTTTCGAGGCTCGAGCTAGCAGGCGAACGCGGGGAGGACGATCGGCGCGGAGGGCTGGAGCATCGCCAGCTGGCGCAGGCGCTCCGTCGCGAACTTGCCGGCGAGCGCTCGATATTGATCGGGCGCGCACTCGCGAAGCGCCGGGAGCAGGTGCCGCTCCTCCTGGCGCGCGTGGCTCGCGACGAGATCGCGAAGGTGAGCGGCGCGCTCGCGCCACGCTGCCGTCTGCGGCCGCGCGCTGACGAGAGACGAGAGCGCGCTCTCCTGCGCCAGGTGCGCGTCGCGCGCCTGTCGGATCAGCCCGACGAGCCTGGGGATCGCGTCGAACATCCCGAGGACGATGTCCTCGGCCTCGGCGTGCGCCGTGAGGCCGAGCCGGACACCGTCGAGGGCCATGCGCAGCTCGATCGCCGTGGCCTCCGGGTCGAGCAGCTGCGTGAGCTCGAGCTGTAGATCGGCGTGATCGCGATGCACGAGCGTGAGGAAGTCCGACGGCATGAGAGCGAAGCGATGCAGTGAAAATGCCGTTCGGGTTTCCGTGGTCCGACCCACGCGGCCCCACACGAAATGCGACGGCGGTTACGCTCGCATTCGAGAAGACCGGGTTTTTCGGGGGGCCATGCCGCACGTCGCGCCAGGTGCCACGAGCCGGCCCGCTCGCGGGGAGATTCAGCAGGTGAACGTAGGTGGCATCGTGAGACGTCTCGGGAGATCACCGCATGTGCCCTCGCTCGATCGGAGTCCGCACGACAGGCGGCTCGTCGAGTGTGCGCGGTGGCGCGCGTGGCGTCGGTGCGCACGTCGATCTCGCGAACTGCGCATTCGGATTCGGGTGAGCAGTCGGGTAGGCGTGGCGCGTAGCCTGCACCTCACGGATCCAGGAGACCTCGCATGTCGATTCCGACGGAGATCACGTTTCACGAGCTCGATCCGAGCCCGGCCGCCGAGGCGGCGATCGAGCGTTGGGTCGCTCGCCTCGAACAGGTGCACGACCGCATCCTGCACGCGCACGCCACGGTCACCGTGCCACACCGCCATGGCCGGCATCGCGAGTTCGAGGTGCACTTGAAGCTCGACATCTCGGGCGCCGAGATCGTGACGCGCCTCGCGCGCCACGAGGACGTCTACGTCGCCATCGCGGACGCGTTCCGCGCCGCGCGGCGCCAGCTGCTCGACGAGCTCGACACGCGTCGCCGGCACGGTCGCGCGCCGTTCGTCACGCGCCACGCATCGGTCGTGTGACCGGTGCGCGCCTTCTCACGGAAGTGATCAGCCGTCGTACGGGCGCGAGGTGACGATGCGCTCGATCTCGTTCGAGACGCTGTCCTCGTACATCGGCCCGTGCGGGCGGATCGCATCGTAGCCGCCGGTCGCGGTCCCGAGGCGGAGCTCGATGTACGGCTCGTCGCCCGCTTCGAGGTCGAACACCGCCGCGTCTCCGATCAGCGACGGTAGGGTGATCGACGTCGAGTCGTACGGCGCGAGGACGTAGCGGTCGTACGGCGTCGCGCCTTGCTCGATCAGACGCACCCAGACGAAGTCGGGCGCCGCGCCTGCCGTCTCCGTCCACGAGAGCGTGCGCGTCGCACCGTCGATCGGAGCATCCGACGCCCCGCGGACCGTGACGTTGGCGAGATCGATCGTCGAGGAGGGCGCGGTCGCGACCTGCGAGAAGTCATGGATGAGCTGATGGTCGGTGTACATGAACACGTCGCGCATGGTCGCCCCTGTGAGCGTCGCGCACGAGAGCGCCGCGATGTGTGTCGGCGGAGCGCCTGCGCCGCCATAGCAGCGGGCGAGGACTCCTCGGGGGGTGACGAGGTTCCGCGCCGCGGTGGTGCGAACCGTCTCCGCGGGAATGTTGGTGTACGTCGTGGTCGAGGGAACGATCTCCATCCAGGTCTCGCCCGCGAGATCGATCGTGTCGGCGAACGGCTGATCGAGCTTGGCGAGGTACGCGACATGCTGGGTGCCGGTCACGTCGCGCGCGAGGACCATCGTGTCGGTCCGCGGGCTGCACAGATCCTGCGCGAGGACGTGCGTCGTGCCCTCACCGACGCCCTCTCCGCCGCAGGTCGTGTCGATCGCGTACACGGCCGTGGCGACGCCCGTGTACGCGGGGAACGTGAACGTGACGTCTGGCTGCTCGAAGTTGGTGGCGACGGTCAGCGTCAGCGCGTCTTGGGGCTTCACCCCCATCACCGTGTAGATGGTGCTCGTGGCCCCGTTGCCGGGCACGAGCGTGGTGACCGAGCTGCCGTCTGGAACCACCGCGGATGCTCGCCCCTCGGCGTCGGTCTGCACCGTCGCGATCTCGGACGAGTCGGGCGCCTGGAAGTAGACGGTGTGATTCGCGAGGAGGTGACGTCCGGCGCGCACCGTGACGGTCGCCATGCCGGGAGCGGCGTCGAACGGAGGTGCGTCGTCGAGCGTGCGGACACCACCGTCGTCGCCACACGCGGCGAGCACGGTCACGAGAAGAATCGCGCGATGCATGAACGGTAGACCAGCCCCGTCCCGGATGTGACAGCTACAGCTCGATCTGCAGGCCCAGCTCGACGACGCGGTTCGGCGGCAGGTTGAAGAACGCGCTCGGCGGGCGCGAGTTGCGCGCGAGGAACGAGAACAGCAGCTTGCGCCAGCGCGCGACGCGCGACTTGCCGGTGGTCAAGAGCGTCTGGCGACCGAGGTAGTACGTCGTGTCGGAGTCGTTGGTCTCGAGGCCGCGCTTGGCGCACCGCGCGAGGATGCGCGGCACGTTCGGCTGCTGCATGAAGCCGACGCGCGCGAGCACGCGATAGAAGCCGTGCTCCATCTCCTTGACCTGGATCGCCGAGTTGCCGACGGAGAACGGGATGTTCTCGGTGACGATCGAGAGCAGCACGACCTGCTTGTGCAGCACCTTGTTGTGCTTGACGTGGTGGAGCAGCACGTTCGGGATGCCGTCGGTGCCCGACGTCATGAACACCGCGGTGCCGGACACGCGCGGCAGGTGCGTCTCGGCGAGGTCGGCCATGAACAGCTCGTCGGGGATGGTGCCCATCTCCATCGTCTTGGACAGCTCGACGCGGCCGCGCCACCACGTCGTCATCACCGCGAACATGCCGACCGCGACCACGAGCGGGAACCACCCGCCGTGCGCGATCTTGACGAAGTTCGACGAGAAGAACGCGCCGTCGATGATGACGAGCGGGATGTACAGCGCGAGCGATGCGCCGAGCGACCAGCCCCAGTTGCGGCGGCACACGAGGAAGATCAGGTAGGACGTGATCATCATCAGGCCCGTGACGGCGATGCCGTACGCGGCCGCGAGGTTCGAGCTCGACTTGAATGCCAGCACGAGCGCGACGCAGCCGACCATGAACGCCCAGTTGAGCTCGGGGATGTAGATCTGCCCCGCGTGCTCGCGCGACGTGTGCACGACGGTGACGCGAGGGAGGAAGCCGAGCTGCACCGCCTGGTTCGTGAGCGAGAACGCGCCGCTGATCAGCGCCTGCGACGCGATGATCGCGGCCATCGTCGCGAGGATGATCATCGGGATCAGCATCGGACCGTCGACGAGGCCGTAGAACGGGTTCGTCACGGTCAGGCCTTCCTCGAGGTAGAGCGCGCCCTGGCCGAGGTAGTTCAGGATCAGGCCGGGGAACACGACGAGCGACCACGCGACGCGGATCGGCGTCTTTCCGAAGTGACCCATGTCCGCGTACAGGGCCTCGCAGCCCGTGATGCACAAGCAGACCGAGCCGAGCAGCAAGAAGCCGTCGACGCCGTGGTGCATCAGGAAGCCGACCGCGTAGTGCGGCGACAGCGCCTGGAGCACGGCCGGGTGCCGGATGATGCCCGAGACGCCGGCGGCGCCGATCGAGACGAACCACAGCAGCATGATCCAGCCGAAGACCGAGCCGATCCGTCCGGTGCCGTACTTCTGCACCCAGAACAGGCCGATCAGGATGCCGACGGAGATCGGGATGATCAGGTACTCGAGGCTCGTGCTCTGCTCGCCGAGACCCTCGACGGCGGAGAGGACGGAGATCGCCGGCGTGATCAGGCCCTCGCCGAACAAGAGTCCGGTCCCGACGAGCGCGAGCAGGATCGGGATCGCGAGGCGACCGCGATTGGCGGCGAGCTTCTGCTGGACGAGCGCCGCGAGCGACATCGTGCCGCCCTCGCCCTTGTTGTCGGCGCGGAGGACGACCGCGAGGTACTTGATGACGACGACGATGACGAGCGACCAGAAGATCAGCGAGAGCACACCGAACACCGCCTGGGGATCAGCGGCGTTCGCACGGTGCGGGTTGACCGGACCGAAGCACTCCTTCATCGCGTACAGCGGCGACGTGCCGATGTCGCCGTAGACGACGCCGAGCGCTCCGAGCGAGACCCACGCGAGCTCCTTCTTCGTCTGCGGGCCGCGGTGGGCGTGCGGCCCGTGCGGACCGTGGTGCTGATGGCCGCCGGACGGTGCGACGTGGCTGGCGTCGTTCGTGCCGGTCTGATCCGTTCGGGGTGCAGTAGACACAGGGCGGATCGGGCGGGAGGGCCTTACCCCTGGTAACACGTCCCGCGATCGGGTCCAACGTGTTGACACCGCCAATCGCGTCGGGCTATCGCTGCCCCTCACCATGGAGAACGTCATGAAACCGAGCCCTTGGAACCGAATTTCGGCCGTCACCTTGATGGCCGCCATGGCCCTGCTCGGTGGTGTCGCTTGCGACAAGCTCGGTGGCGGCGGCGGCAAGAAGGGTACGGGCTCGAGCACGGTCGATCCGGGCTCGAATGGATCGGCCGGCGTCTCGGCCGAGACCGGGCCGATCCTCGTCGGTCACTACGCGTCGCTGACCGGATCCGAGGCGACGTTCGGCGTGTCCACGGACCACGGCGTGATCCTCGCGATGGAGGAGCGCAACGCGGCCGGCGGCGTGAAGGGCCGCAAGATCGCGCTCAAGACGCTCGACGACGCGTCGAAGTCGACCGAGGCCGGTAACGTCGTGCAGCGCCTGATCAGCGAGGACAAGGTCGTCGCGCTGATCGGCGAGGTCGCGTCGGGCAGCTCGCTCGCGGGCGGCAAGGTCGCGCAGCAGTTCGGGGTGCCGATGATCTCGCCGTCGTCGACGAACAAGAAGGTCACCGAGGGTCGCGACATGGTGTCTCGCGTCTGCTTCCTCGACGAGTTCCAGGGCTACGTCGGCGCGAAGTTCGCGATGGATCAGAAGCTGACCAAGGTCGCCGTGCTGTTCGATCAGTCGGCGCCGTACTCCAAGGGCCTCGCGGAGACGTTCTCGGCCGAGCTCGAGGCGCTCGGCGGTACGGTCACCACGTCGCAGGCGTACACGGCCGGCGATCCCGACGTGAGCGCGCAGCTGCAGTCGATCAAGACGAGCGGCGCGCAGGCCGTGTACCTCCCGGGCTACTACACCGACGTCGGCAACATCGTTCGTCAGGCCCGCAAGCTCGGCATCAAGGTGCCGTTCATGGGCGGTGACGGCTGGGACAGCTCGAAGCTCGCCGAGATCGGCGGCGAGGCGATCGAAGGTAGCTACTACTCGAACCACTACTCGTTCGACGAGGATCGCCCCGCGGTGAAGGAGTTCGTCGAGAAGTACCAGAAGCGCTGGGGCGAGATCCCCGACGGCCTGGCGGCGCTCGGCTACGACGCGGCGCGCGTGCTGTTCGACGCGATGGAGCGCTCGCCGTCGCTCAAGGGCAAGGACCTCGCGGCGACGATCGCGGCGACAAAAGACTTCCCGGGCGTCACCGGCAAGATCACGCTCGACGCGAACCGCGACGCGCAGAAGCAGGCGGTCGTCGTGCAGATGAAGGGCGGCAAGCCGCGCTACGTCGCGACGGTCGTGCCCAAGGGCTGGCCCGAGCCGGGCGCGCCCGCGAAGACCGACGATGCTGGCTCTGGATCCGCCGCTGCCGGCTCTGCAAAGTAAGCAGTGACCAAGCTCCTCCAGACGCTGGTCAACAGCCTCGCGCTCGGCAGCCTCTACGCGCTGACGGCGCTCGGCTACACGCTCGTCTATGGAGTCCTGCGCTTCATCAACTTCGCGCACTCGGACGTGTTCACGGTCGGCGCGTGGTCCTCGTTCGCGCTCGCGGGCGCGCTCGGGTTTGGCATCACGGGCTCGCCGGTGTTCGCGATGCCGCTCGTGCTGCTCGCCGCGATGGGCATCTGCGCCGCGCTCGGCGTCGCGATCGAGACGCTCGCCTATCGCCCGCTGCGCCGCGCGCCGCGGCTCAACGTGCTGATCACCGCGATCGGTGTCTCGCTGTTCCTGCAGAACGTCGGGCAGCTGAGGTTCGTGTGGGGCACGCAGCCGCAGCGCATGCCGCCGCTGATCGAGGATCGCTCGCTCGTCGAGATCGCCGGCGTGCACATCCGCCTCGTCGACGTCACCGTCGTGATCCTCACGGCGCTGCTCCTGTTCGCGCTCGAGGCGCTGATCTATCGCACCAAGCTCGGCCGCGCGATGCGCGCCGTGTCGTTCGACGAGCGCGTCGCGTCGCTGATGGGCATCGACGTCAACAAGATCATCTCGATCACGTTCGGCATCGGCAGCGCGCTCGCCGCGGCGGCGGGTCTTCTGTTCGCGCTCAAGTACGAGAGCATCAAGCAGTCCGCCGACGCGACGTGGGTGCTGCTCGGGCTCAAGGCGTTCGTCGCCGCGGTCGTCGGCGGCATCGGTAACGTCCGCGGCGCCGTCGCGGGCGCGCTGCTGATCGCGTTCGTCGAGATGTTCGGCGCGGCGTACTTCTCGCCGCACATGCGCGACCTCTACGTGTTCGTGATCCTCATCGTCGTCCTGCTGGTCAAGCCGAGCGGCCTGTTCGGCAAGGCCGTCGTGGAGAAGGTATGAGTTGTACGAGCTTGCGAGTGAGCACATGAGCGGGCGCGATCCCACCGAGCCGCTCGCGGCGCGCGTCGGCCGGCACAAGCCGAACGCGATCGCGACGGTCCTGCGCTCCCTGTGGCCGCTCGTCGTGGGCCTCATCATCGCCCTCGTGCTGCAGGCCGCGGTCGCCCCGATGATCGGCCCGTTCTACGCGAAGCTGCTCCTCGACATCGGCATCGCGATCGTGCTCGCGGCGTCGCTCAACATCGTCAACGGCTTCGCGGGCCAGTTCTCGATCGGCCACGCGGGCTTCATGATGGTCGGCGGCTACGCGGCCGCGATGATCACGTACTACGGCTCGATCAAGCTCGGCTGGGTCGGTCCCGACGCGTACGGCGTCGATGTCCACGGCGGCTTCCTCGGGTCGGGCGACGCGCTGTTCATCTTCGCGTGCATCTTCGGCGGCGTCGTCGCGGCGGTCGCGGGCCTCGTCGTCGGGTTGCCGTCGCTGCGACTGCGCGGCGACTACCTCGCGATCGTGACGCTCGGCTTCGGCGAGATCGTGCGCGTGCTCGTGCAGCAGACCTCCGAGGTGCTCGAGCCGAAGGCCGCGAACGAGCTGTCGATGTTCGAGGCGGCCAAGCACATTGGCGGTCCGCTCGGGTTCACCGGCACGCCGACGTACGTCTCGCCGACGCCGTGGCTCGAGAACGCCGCCGGCGAGCAGACGGGACACGCGGGCATCTTCTTCGCGTTCATGTTCGTGACGATCGTGCTGATCGTCGCGTACCGCCTGAAGTCGTCGAGCAAGGGCCGCGCGCTCCTCGCGGTCCGCGAGAACGAGATCGCCGCCGAGGCGATGGGCGTCGACACCGCGCGCGCGAAGGTCGTCGCGTTCGTCACCGCCGCGTTCTTCGCCGGCATCGGCGGCGCGCTGTTCGCGCACGAGGTCGGCGTCACGCTGAACCCGAAGGAGCTCGGGTTCCAGAAGTCGATCGACCTCGTGATCATGGTCGTCCTCGGCGGCATGGGCTCGATCACGGGCGTCGTCCTCGCGGCGACCGTGCTCACGATCCTCCCCGAGCTGTTCCGCGAGTTCGCCGAGTACCGCATGCCGGTGTACGCGCTCGCGCTGATCATCGTGATGATCGTGCGCCCGCAGGGGCTCCTCGGGATCAAGGAGCTGTGGGAGCTCCAGCCCCGCAAGCGGTACCTGGTCGCGACGCTGATCGCCTCCGCGATCGGGCTCGTGCTGTGGCTCGTGCTCGGCTGGATCCACCTGGGCATCGGGTGGGCGGACTCGCTGCTCACCGCGTTCAGCGCGATCGGCGCGCTCGCGCTGATCCTCGGCCTCGCCAGTGCCCTGCTGTTCGCCGTGATGCTCGCGTGGACGGCGATCTTCGGCGAGCGCAAGGCGCGCAGGTTCTCGAGCGAGGCGGCGGGCGCCGATCTCGCGCACGCGGCGGACTCGCCGAAGCCCGGCGCCGACCCGAAGGAGGGCGCGTGAGCTACGCGCTCGAGGCCAAGCACCTCTCGATCTCGTTCGGCGGCCTCAAGGCGGTCGACGATCTCTCGCTCGCGTTGCCGCCGCGCTGCCTGTACGGGTTGATCGGCCCCAACGGCGCCGGCAAGACGACGGCGTTCAACCTGCTGACCGGCGTCTACCAGCCCGACCACGGCGACATCCTCCTCGGCGAGCGACGCTTGAACGGACTGCGACCGTCGGCGATCGCGCAGGCGGGGCTCGCGCGCACGTTCCAGAACATCCGCCTGTTCGGCGAGCTCAGCGTGCTCGACAACGTGCGAACCGCCGCGGGCGTGCGCGCGAAGAGCGGCCTGTTCCGCTCGCTGTTTCGCACGCCGCTGTACGTGGCGGAGGAGACCGCGATGATCGAGCGCTCGCTCGATCTGCTCGACGTGCTCGGCATCGCGCACCGCGCGGGCGAGCAGGCGAAGAGCTTGCCGTACGGCGATCAGCGCCGCCTCGAGATCGCGCGCGCGCTCGCGACCGAGCCGAAGGTGCTGCTCCTCGACGAGCCCGTCGCCGGCATGAACACGCTCGAGAAGCAGGAGATGCGGGGCCTGATCGAGAGCCTGCGCAGCCGCTTCGACGTCGCGATCCTGCTGATCGAGCACGACATGGGCCTCGTGATGGACATCTGCGAGCACATCACGGTGCTCGATCACGGCGAGACGATCGCGGCCGGCAAGCCCGAGGCGATCCAGAAGGACCCGAAGGTCATCGCGGCGTACCTCGGCGTGCCCGAGGACGAGGCCGATGCCCAGGCGGAGGCCCTGTCGTGAGCAAGGTGCTCCTCGAGGTCAAGAACCTCGACGTCCACTACGGCGGCATCCACGCGCTCAAGGGCGTGTCGTTCTCCGTCGAGGAGGGCCAGATCGTGACGCTGATCGGCGCGAACGGCGCGGGCAAGACGACCACGCTGCGCGCGATCTCGGGCCTCGTCAGACCGTCGGGCGGCACCGTCACGTTCCTCGGCAACAACATCACGAACCACCCGCCGCACCGCATCGTCGCCCGCGGCCTCGCGCACGCCCCCGAGGGCCGCGGCATCTTCGCGAACCTCACCGTCGAGGAGAACCTCCAGATGGGCGCGTACCTGCGCGACGACCCGAGCGGCGTCGCCAAGGATCGCGCGCGCGCCCTCGCGTACTTCCCGCGCATCAAGGAGCGCCTCTCGCAGAACGCGGGCACGCTCTCGGGCGGCGAGCAGCAGATGCTCGCGATCGCACGCGCGCTCGTCGCCAAGCCGCGCCTCTTGCTCCTCGACGAGCCGTCGCTCGGCCTCGCACCGCAGATCGTGCAGCTGATCTTCAAGATCGTGAAGGCGATCGCCGCCGAGGGCACCACGATCCTGCTCGTCGAGCAGAACGCTCACCAGGCGCTGCGCGTCGCGAACACCGCGCACGTGCTCGAGGTCGGCTCCCTCGTCACCTCGGGGCCGGCCCAGGAGCTGGCGCGCGACGACCAGATCCGCAAGGCCTACCTCGGCGTCCACTGAACAGCATTTGTCCGCCCGCTGGCCATGGAGGGGACGATCCCCGTCGCGAGCAACATTCTGTTGTCGCGGGTCTGCTTGCGATGGCGAGGGTGGTTCGCCAGTATCCGCGCCATGCGTACGCTCCTTGCCTTGTCCCTCGTGTTCGCCGCCGCGTGCGGCTCGAAGTCTCCGCCGACCACCACGCCGACCGGCGGCGGTGACGAAGGCTCGGGCAGCGCGACCGCGACGCTGCCGGACGTGCCGTTCGAGAAGCTCGATCACGATCAGCAGATCGAGTTCATGAAAACGAAGGTCGTGCCGACGATGCAGCCGATCTTCCAGAACCACGACGCGACGAAGTACGCCGAGTTCGGCTGCAAGACCTGCCACGGTCCGGGCGCGGAGAAGGGCGAGTTCGAGATGCCCAACGCAGGTCTTCCCGTCCTCGATTTCAAGGATATGTCGAAGCACAAGAAGGAAGACCTCGAGTGGATGGGCAACGAGGTGAAGCCCACCATGGCGAAGCTCCTCCAGGAAGCCGAGTACTCGCCGGAGAACCCGACGGGCTTTGGTTGCGTGCATTGCCACACCGCGAAGGAATGAGCGCGCGCGCTCGTCGCTGACGGCGACGTTTGCGCGGCCGGCGGCGCTACGCCGTTCGGGCTTTTTCTCACGCTCGTGCGCCGGCGCGCAGCGTCTTTGTTCGCGCACGTCGAACCGTCGATCTTGCGAGAACCAGGCGGTGCGGATCTCGCACCGTCGTGGCGTGTGCGTTGCACCTCTCCCGATCGAGGAGAAGGTCATGGCCAATCAAAAGAACCCAGGCGGACGCCAGCAGCAGCAGAAGCAGGACAAGAGCCCGGCCGAGCAGCCGATGCGCGACCCGATGAACAAGCCCGCGGGCGAGGACATCGAGCGCGATCGCAGCAGCAACCGCGACAAAGGCGATGCCGACTCCGGCAGCGTGATCGAGAACGACGAGGAGGTCGAGGTAGGTGGCGACGAGCTCGAAGACGACGACGAGAGCAATCAGGTCACGGGGCGACACCCGTCGCAGCGCGACCGCGATCTGAAGTAGCTCTCCGCTTACATCCTTAGCTTTCGACTATGAGACCCGGCAGGTGCTTCGCGCATCGCCGGGTCGTTTATTTCACGGCCACGTCGACGAGCGTCGGCGCGAGCACGCGGACGAGGTCCGCGGTGGCGAGCTCGACCAGGAACCCGCGCGCACCGCCGTTGATGAAGATGCGCGGCAGCTCGGCGATCGACGACTGCATGTACACGGGCATCGCGCGGCGCAGACCGAACGGCGACGTGCCGCCGACCTGATAGCCCGAGTGGCGATCGGCGACGTCGGGCGCGCACGGGCCGACCGACTTGGTCCCGATCGCGCGGGCGAGGTTCTTCGTCGAGACCTCGCGATCACCGTGCATCAGGATGCACAGCGGCTTCTTCGTGTCGTCCTCGAAGATCAGCGTCTTGATCACGCGATGCTCGTCGGCGCCGAGGGCGGCGGCGGAGGCAGCGGTTCCGCCATGCGGCTCCCATACGTACAGGTGGGGCTCGAACCCGACGTTGGCCGCGCGCAAGGCACGGACAGCCATCGTCACGGGGTGCTTGGGCACGGCCCGATTCTATGGCTATAACCGCCCGACCGTCATGAAGGCGCACGAGCTGTCAGCGCACGTCCATCACGAGGACGCCGACGACGACGAGCACAACAAGGCCGGCGAGCGCCGGACGCGTTGGGTCGTCGCGATCGCCGCCGTGATGATGGTCGGCGAGCTGACGGTCGGCTGGATCACCGGCTCGATGGCGCTGACCGCCGATGGCTGGCACATGGGCACGCACGTCGGCGCGCTCGGCCTCACGCTCGTCGCGTACTGGTACGCCCGCACGCGCGCCGGCACCGACACGTTCAGCTTCGGCACCGGCAAGGTGTACGCGCTCGCGGGCTACACGAGCGGCGTGCTGTTAGCGCTCGTCGCGCTGTGGATGGGTATCGAGAGCGTCGAGCACCTCATGCACCCCGAGGAGATCCACTACGACCAGGCGCTCGCCGTGGCGGCGCTAGGGCTCTTCGTGAACCTCGTGTCCGTGCTGCTGCTCTCCAAGGGCCATCACTACGGGCACGGCCACGGACACTCGCACTCGCACGGCCACGACGATCACGATCACGATCACGACGGTCACGCGCACGGCACGCACGATCACGGCGGCGACGCGGGCACCAAGCCGCAAGCGGGCACGCTCGACTTCAACATGCGCGCGGCGTTTATCCACGTGCTCGCCGACGCGATGACGTCGGTGATGGCGATCATCGCCCTCGCGCTCGGCAAGTGGCAGGGCTGGTGGTTCCTCGATCCGACGATGGGCATCATCGGCGGCGTCGTCATCGTGTGGTGGGCGATCTCGCTGTGCCGGCAGGCGAGCGGTCAGCTGCTCGACGTCGTCGGCTCGCCCAAGCACGAGCGCCGCGTGCGCCAGCGGCTCGAGCAGATCGACGACGTTCGCGTCGCGGACCTCCACGTCTGGGAGCTCGGCCCCGGCCGGCGCAGCGCGATCGTCTCGATCGTCTCGTCGACGCCGCGCGACGTCGAGTTCTACCGGCAAGCGGTACTGGGCTCGGTTCAGCTCGCGCACCTGACGATCGAGGTGCATGCCTGCGCACTCCCTCATGAAGATGTAGGGAAAGAAGCGCAGGTCGCACATCGTCACGAGCATTGAGCACGATCGTTTGCAGGCGTGCGGATCCAAGGCGTTGTAATTTCGCGCGCGCTTGGTGGCCCTCTCTTTGCTGATTCGCGCGCGCATGAGGGTGCTCGCTGCTGCGTGCTTGTTGTCGTCGTGCGTGCCGACCGACGGAGATCGCGACAGCGTCGAGCTCGGCGAGTACGAACAGGCGACCACCGTCTGCGGCTCCGGCCCGACGGTGAAGGGCATCGACGTCTCCTACTACCAGGGCAACATCGACTGGACGCGCGTGAAGAACGACGGCGTGAAGTACGCGTTCATCCGCGTCTCCGACGGGCTCGGCACGATCGACTCGAAGTTCGAGACCTACTGGGCGCAGAGCCGCGCGAACGGCATCATCCACGGCGCGTATCAGTTCTTCCGCCCCAACCAGGATCCGATCGCGCAGGCGGAGCTGTTCCTCGACAAGCTCGGCAACACGATCGCCGACGACGATCTGCCCCCGGTGATCGACATCGAAGCCGCGGGCGGCCTCACGCCGGCGCAGGTCGCCGCCAAGGCGAAGCAGTGGATCGATCACGTCGAGGCCGCGCTCGGCGTGAAGCCGATCATCTACACGGGCTTCTACTTCTGGCGCGATCAGGTCGGCGCGCCCGCGTACGGCGCGCAGCATCCGCTGTGGCACGCGCAGTACACGTCGGCCGCGTGCCCCAACATCTCCGCCCCGTGGACCGAGTGGGCGTTCTGGCAGTTCACGTCGTCGGGCTCCGCTGACGGGATCGCGGGCAACGTCGACGTGAACCGCTTCGACGGCACGATGGCCGAGCTGATGGCGCTGACGCCCGGCGGCGGCAACGGGACCGGCGGCAACCCGCCCGCGACGTGCGGCGTGATCGACGCGGCCGGCGGGACGATCGACGACGGCGATGACTGCTTCGTCGGCGGTGGTCCCTCCGCATCGATGCGCCAGGTGACGACGGCGGGCGAGGGCGGCGACCTCGTGTGGACGCACACGACCGAGGACACGGCCGAGGCGAACTTCGCGCAGTGGAACTTCGACTTCGCCGAGGCGGGTCGCTACAAGGTCGAGGTCTACACGGCGGCCGCGTTCGCCGAGTCGACGCAGGCTCGCTACACGATCCGCGCGAGCGGTGCGGAGCAGGAGATCGTCCTCGATCAGACCGCGGTCGATGGCTGGCAAACGCTCGGCGAGATCGACTTCGCCCAGGGCGCGGACCAGTACGTTCACCTCGGTGACAACACCGGCGAGACGCTCGCGAGCAAGACGCAGCTCGTATTCGACTCGGTCCGCGTGACCCGGCTCGACACGACCGAGCCCGGCGGCGAGGAGCCCGGCACCGAGGAGCCCGACCCCGCCGGCGACGGAGGCTGCAGCACGGGCGGCCAGAGCACCTCGGTCCTCCTCGGCTTCGCGCTGCTCGGCCTGCGCCGCCGCCGTCGCTGACGATCCCTGACGAGGCGGGCGACGACCCCCCATCTCGGACCGCTCACGCCCCAGGCTTGTCGCGTTGCTCTCGCCGTGATCCCGGCGGGTTGCACGTTCTGACCGACGGCCCGACCGTTGCAATTCGTGGGCAGGTGGCGACGTTCCTCCTTCTTCTCTGCATCGCGGCAGGGTGCGGAGTGATCGGCATCCTGTTCATGCTGTACGGGCCGACCCGCGCCAGCCTCCCGCGCCTGCGCTCGGCCGCGCCGTCGTTCTCGGCGCCGACCCTCGGGTTCTCGTTCGCACCGCCACCGCCGCCACCCCCGGTCGCCGAGCCGTTCGAGCCGATCAAGCACTCGCTGTCGACGGACTTCTCCGCCGAGGAGCCCGTGCGCGAGGTTCGCATCCGCGCGAAGTCGCTGTCGCCGCCGCCGCTGCCGCAGGTCACGCCGCTTCCGCCGCCGATGGTTCCGTCGCCGCCGCCGATGGCGACGCCGCCGCCGCTGCCGAAGGCCGCGCAGGCCGTCGCGATCGCTCCCGTCACCACCCCGGCCCGCGCCGAAGCCACGCCCCCACGCCTCGGCGTCAGCGCACCGTCGGCCCGCGCGCGTCACCTCGAGCCGCCGCGCCGCATGCCACCACCGATGCCGCGCACGCGCTCCGCGCGCGGAAGCGATGCGCCGCCGCCGAGCTTCGCGACCGAGAATCAGCGCACGCTGCCGCGCGAGCTCGACGAGTTCTCGACCGCCGAGCACACGTTCGTCGACTAGGCGCGCGTCAGTCGCTCTGGCCGCTCGGCCGCGACGACGATCGCTTCTTACGCTGCTTGCCGACCGCGGTCGGTTGCACGGCCGCGTTCAGCGTCGGCGCGCCGACCATGAGGTGACCCGCGTCGTTGTCGAGGTCCTCGCCGCGGATGTTGTTCTTGCCCTGCGACGCGACGGTGTGCGCGGTGCGGCTGACCTCGGCGACGAGCTCGCGCGCGTTGCCCGGCCACGGCCGCAAGAGGCACGCCTCGATCAGCGTCGAGTGGATCTGCACGCCCGGCTCGGCGCCGCGCACCGCGTCGTGGACGAGGAACGCCATCTCGTCGGGCCGATCGCGCAGCGGCGGCAGGTGAATGCGCTTGGTCGCGAGGCGCTCGCACACGTCCGGCGGCAAGCCGAGGTTCTCGAGCGCCATCACCGCCGTGGTCACCACGCGCATCGCGGGCCTCGTCTCGAGGAGCTTCCGCAGCGTCGCGAGGTTGTGATTCCCGAGCTTGCCCACCTGCTCGAGGAGCAGCGTCTCGATCGTCGGGCCGACCACGCGCTCGAGCGGCACCGCCTGGATCGTCGGGTTGAACACCGCCTCGGGCCGATTCCGCATCTTCGCGTACCCGCGCGCCATGCGGCCCTTGCCGCTGCCGGGCTCGCCGAGGATCAACAGATTCACGCCGCGCTCGGCCGCATCGCCGACCTCGCGCCACAGCGGCGACGTGCTCGCGCCGACGATCGCGTCGTGCTGGCTCGAGATCACCGACCCCTCGAAGCGCCGGATATCCTCGAGCAACACGCACACGGTCCGCCCGGTTCGCACGACGCTCGGCGCGGTCACCGTGACCTCGCGATCGACGAGCGCGTGCCCACCCGCGTACGTCCCGTTGCGGCTGCCCAGATCGGTCACGATGAACCGCCGGTCGCGCCACATCACGCGCGCGTGCTGGCGGCTGATGCGGTCATCGGTCGTGTTCTCGAGCAGCTCGCGGCCGAGTACGAGGCCGCCGTCCGGAATGCGAAATGCCTGGACGCACGGCACCGCGCCGCTCCACACGACCACCACCCCAGGCACGGGCGTTTGTGCGGCAGGCGCCCCGTCGGCCATGGCGCCAGTATACCGCCCCTTGGGGTACAACAAGCCATCGCTCGCTCACCGACCATCGTGACGTTTGATGTCGGGCAGACCCTGGCGGAGCTGGACCTTGACTTCCTGTGCCGTCGCCTCGACGAGCGAGGGCACACCGTCGCCCCGGCCGCACTCCACGCGGCGGCCCCCGCGGCGTGGGATCGCTACGAGGCCCTGGTGCGTGAAGGCGCACGCCACCCGTGGAAGGCGCTCATGCACGCACTGCTGGCAGGGGCCGGCATCGCCGACCCCGAGCCGCTGGTCGAGTGGCTGTGGACCGAGCAGCCCGCGAAGAACCTCTGGCGCAAGCCGATCCAACCCATGGTGGACCTCGCCCGCGAGCTCGCCGCGCGCGGCGCCCGGGTCGGCGTGCTGTCCAACTCCGAGGGCCGCCTCGCGGAGCTGCTCGCCGAGATAGGGATCGCCGACGCGTTCGCGACGATCACCGACTCGGGCCGCCTCGGCATCGAGAAGCCGGATCCGCGGATCTTCGCGCACACGCTCGCCGCCCTCGACGCCGGCGAGGTCTCCACCGATGCGCCGCCGATCCACATCGGCGATCTGTGGAACGCCGACATCCAGGGCGCGATCAACGCCGGCTGGCGCGCGATCTGGTACGGCAAGCACGCGTCGCCCGTCGATGATCCGCGCATCGCGATCGCGCGCGACGCTGCCGAAGCGCACGCGGCCCTCGTCGCGTGGGGCGCTCTCTAGCGCCGCCGCGTGCTCGCGAAGATCGCCGCGAGCGCGACCGCTGCCATCGGCACGAGCCCGACGATCGCGATCGCGGTGAGCCGCATCATGTTCGGGAACATCACGAGCTGCGCCCGCGGCGGCGTCTTGCCGAGCGGGATCGGCAGCATGATCTGCTGCACGGCGACGACCGCGGCCAGCACGACCATCGTCGCGCCGATCACGAGCGCGACCGCGCGCCACCGCTCCTTCACGATCGCGACGCTGTCGGCGAGCTTCGCACCGATGCCCCCCGCGTCGCTCGCGGGCGCGAACACGAACAGCGCGAACAGGAGCACGCCCGGCACCGCCAGCGCGACCAGCCCCATCGCCACCGCGCACAGCACGATCATCGCCGGCACGATCGCGCGCACGAGCCCGCGCACGCCGCGCCCGAGCGCCGCGAGCTGCGAGACTCGCTCGCTCGCCACGATCGGCGCGAGCGCGGCTACCAGCACGAGGAGCGAGAGCATCCCGCTCGCCGCGACCACCCACACGAGGCGCAACACCACCGTCGCCTGCTTCGGATTCGCCGGCGGTGGCACACCGAACGCGAACCACGCGATCGGCGCCATCACGATCGCCGAGAGGACCGCGATCGGCGCGATGTACCGCGCAGCGCGCGCGACGATGGCCAACGGAGTCACGAGCGCGCAGCCTACCGCTGTCGGTCCCAGCGCTCCAAGCGCCCGCGCACGCCACCGAGATCGACGAACAGCGAGCGCACGAGCACCAGACCATGCGCCTCGGCCACCGGCGTCGTCTTGCGCCATTGCGGTGTGATCCACACGAGGCGTCCACCCACGCGCAGCTGCCTCGCGAAGTGAGGCAGCGCCTCGGCCAGCAGCGCGCCGGCGTCGACGTGCACGCGACTCCCCAGCGGCGGGTTGGTGACGATCGCGTCGACGGGACCCGGCGCGAAGCGTCGTGCATCGGCGCGCACGAGCTCCGTAGCGCGCTTCGCGTCGGCCGCGATCCCCGCGGCCGCGAGGTTCGCGCGCGCGGCCGCGAGTGCGTCGTCGTCGAGGTCGCTGCCGACGAGCGAGCTCGCGCCGCGGAGCGAGGCCTCGACGAGCTCGAGCCCCGAGCCGCAGAACGGATCCCACACGCGCTCGCCACCCTCGAGCTTGGCGAGCCAGGCCACGGCGGCGGCGACGCTCGGGTGCGATGCGGCCGGCACCTCGGCGACGCGGTAGGCGTACCGCGGGTCTTCGGCGCGCCGGGGCACGAGCTCGAGCACGCCCTCCTCGTCGTCGACGCGGATGTCCCACGTCGTCTGCGTCGGATCGTTGACGAGCTCGGGCGCGCGACGCGTCACCTCGTTCGCGACGGTCCACACGACCGCGCGCTGGTGCCCGCGCGCGAGCGACAGGCGCCAGCGGATCGGCCCGCGCGTCCACGCGGTCATCAGGCCGCGCACGTCGTCGGAGACGACCGCGCGCACGATCGCGTCGGTCACCTTCTGGCGGTCGCCCTTCGCCTCGCGCAGCGCGCGGTCCTCGATGCGGATCGCCGCGGTCGCCCACAACCGCGACGCGAACAGCGCGCTCCACGGCCGGTCGAGCGGGACGTCGACCGCGTCATCGCGCACGGCCTTGCCATCGAAGCCGGCCGCGCGCGCCTCGGCGATCAGCAGCTCCGCGAGGGCAGGGCGGCAGCCGAGTCGCACGGTCAGTGGACGTGGCGGCGCGCGATCGGTGAGCACGCTGCTGTCCTCGCCGCGCTTGTGCTCGCGGTCCGTGACGAGCAGCGCGCGATCGCGACGGCGCGCGAGCTCCTTGTCGCTCGTCGCGTCGAGCGCCTCGAGTCGCTCGCGCACGCCCGCGCCGCCGATCTTGCCGAGCGCTTCGGCGAGCGCGCGTCGCTCGTCGGGCGGCACGTCGGCCGCGTCCCACCGCGCGATCAGCGCCGCGCGCACGTCGTCATCGGGCTCGCTCGCGCGCCGATCATCGCCTCGACGCTCGGCTTCGCGCAGGTCGACCAAGGGTGGGCTCTCGTCGGTGCGCCGCTCGTTCTCGCGCCGCGCGCCTTCGCGCAGATCGACCTCGCGCTGATCGGCGCGCGTCGCGCGCGTCGCGCCGAGCTTGCCGAGCGCGACGATCGCAGCGCGACGGACCCGCACACGCGAGTCTCCCAGTCTCGCGATCAGCTCGGCGCGCGCATCGCGATCGCCCGCGCGCGCCAACAGGCCGAGCGTCGCGATCAGGCGCGCCGCGCCGCCGTCGTCGATCGTCGTGCCCTGCGCGGCGGTGGTCCCGACCTGCGCGACGATGGCCATGCGCGCGGCGTCGCCGAGCTTCGCGAGCGCGGGCGACGCGCGCACCGACGCCGCCTCGTCGGACGCGATCAGCTCGACGAGCGCCGCGATATCGCGCTGCCCCGGCGTGAAGCTCGGCTTGGCGAGCGCCGCGCGGAGATCGAAGTTCTTGTCGCGCGCCATGTCGTGGTCCGAGGCTCGCGATCGAGCTCGTCGAGGGCGCACGTTACGTCACCGGACGGCCGAGCGCAGCGATTCCGCGAGCTTCCGCGCGCAAAAAAAAGGCCGCAACCGAGACGAGGTGGCCGCGACAGGCGCCCTCCATGAAGGCAACCAGCTCTCTCCTCGCGTCCATCCTCCTCCTCTCCGCCTGCGGCAACATCGCCGACGAAACGCCCGACCCGGCGGGCGATGCCAACTTCGACCCGAACATCGATGCCGATCCGAAGACCGACGGTCCGTTCGGGGAAGACGCCGGCGTTCCCGAGCCCGATGCGCCGCCTCCGCCGCCCGAGCTTCCGTTCCTGACCGAGACGCCGCAGGCGGCGTCGACGCCCGGCTCGCTGTTCGCGGTGTCGTTCGCCAACGCCGAGATTCGCAACGTCATCGGCGAGACGTCGGCCGAGGCGCGCTACGACATCCTCGAGCAGCGCATCGTCACCACGACCGCCGACCCGATCAGCGTCACGATCAGCGTCACCGCGCCGACCGGCGTCTACGCGCGAACGATCGCGACCGACACCACGCGCAACTCGTCGCAGCCGATCGGACCGCAGGTGACGTGCGCGACCAACGGCGTGTTCCGCTTCGACCTCCCCGAGTGCAACACCGCACCGCCGCCGAAGAGCGCGACGCAGGCGAGCGGCGCGATCACGCAGGCGCGCTGGAAGCTGTCGCTCGTGAACGAGGCGACGAACACGAAGGTCACCGGCTGCGTCGCGAGCGGAGCGTTCTCGATCACGTGCGCGCTGCCCGCCGGCGCCGGCGTCGCGTACAAGGTGATGCTCTCGGCGGACGGCTTCTCGCAGCTGTGGAACGGCACCGCGGGCCTCACCGACACCGTGCTCGACGGCAAGCGCTTCACCGGCGTGCTCGGTGCGCTCGAGTTCCAGTGCGACCCGTCGCTGTACGAGGGCGTCGGGAACTACGAGTACTGCTACGCGCACTGGGTCTACAACCGGTTCACCGGCGTCGACGCGGCCGCGCTGTCGTTCGATCCGATGACGATCACGATCGCCGCGGGCGGCGCGACGAAGCAGATGCCGAGCCCGACGCTGACGTGGGACGCGGGCAACGACGATCTGCCGGGCGCGGCGTACTGAGCGCGCGAGCGCGAGCTTGGGAGCGCGCTCCTAGCGGCGGTTCTTCTTGCGCGCGGCCTTCTCGGCCTTGCGCTTGTCGCGCGCCTTCTGCTTGTCGGACGCGCGCACCTGACCGACGACGCCCTTGCTGCCGGGCGGCGTGTAGCCCTTCGGCAAGCCGGGCACGTTCCCGACGGGGACGCCCGGCATCGCCGGCATGTTCGGCATGCCGCCGGGCAGCGCGCCCGCGAGGTCGCCACCACCGGCGGCCATCAGCGCGTTGATGTCCATGTTCGCCAGCTTCTTCATCTGGCTGAACTGCTTGAAGCCGGGGATTTTGCCCATGAGGCCCGTGGACGCGCCGAGCTGCACCATCATCTGGCGCATCTGGGCGAACTTCTGGAGCAGCTCCTTGACCTCGGTCTCCGAGCGGCCCGAGCCCTTCGACACGCGCTTCACGCGACCCGGATCGAAGTCGGCGCGGCGGCGCTTGGCGTTGCGGCCCGACGTGGACATGAACTCTTCCCACGTGGTCGCGACGAAGACCTGCGGGTTGAGCCGCTCCTCCTTCGTCATCGACGAGATCATCGCTTCGATCTTGATGAGCTCGCGATCGTCGAGGTTCACGCCCTCGGGCATGCCACCGCTGAAGAACGGCAGCTTCTCGAACAGGTCCTTGAGCGAGCCCATCTTCTGGATGAGCCGGATCTGCTCGAGGAAGTCCTGCATGTCGAACTTGCCCTTGAGCATGCGGAGGGCGTCTTCCTCCGCCTTCTCGGCATCGACGACTTGCTCGAAGTCTTTGACCAGGCCGACGATGTCGCCCATCCCGAGGATGCGCGACGCGAGGCCCTCGGGACGGAACTCCTCGAGCTTGTCGAGCGACTCGCCCATGCCGAGGAACTTGATCGGCTTGCCCGTGATCTCCTTGACGGAGAGCGCGGCGCCACCGCGGGCGTCGCCGTCGAGCTTCGTCATGATCACGCCGTCGATATCGAGGCGCTTGTTGAACGTGTCGGCGACGTTGACCGCGTCCTGGCCCGTCATCGCGTCGAGGACGAGGAAGATGTTCGCGGGCTTGACCGCCTTGTTGATGTCCTCGAGCTCCTGCATCAGGGGCTCGTCGATCGCGAGGCGACCGGCGGTATCGAAGATGACGACGTCGCAGCCTTCGGTCGCGGCGCGCGCGTAGCCCTCTTTGCAGATCGTGACCGGGTCCTTGCCCTCCATCGACCACACGGGCATCGACAGCTGGCGGCCGAGCGTCTTGAGCTGCTCGACGGCGGCGGGACGATAGATGTCCGCGGCGACGAGCATCGGCTTCTTGTCGTGGTTCTTCTCGAGCCAGCGCGCGAGCTTGCCGACCGACGTGGTCTTGCCGGAGCCCTGGAGGCCGACGAACATGATGCCCGTCGGGCCGCTCTTGGCGAAGTTCAGGTCCGTGTTGACCGGACCCATCATCTTCGTCAGCTCTTCCTGACAGATCGCGATGAACGCCTGCTCGGGCGTGATGGTCTTGGTGCCGTACTCCTTGCTCTTCGCGCGGAGCTCGACCTGCTTGCCGCGCGATTGCTCGCGCACGCGGTCGAGGAAGCGCTTCACGACCTTGAACTCGACGTCGCCTTCGAGCAGCGAGAGCCGGACGTCGCGGAGCGCGTCCTCGATGACGTCGTCGGTCAGCTCGGCGACGCCCGTGAGGCGCTGACGCGCCGCCTTGAATCCTTTGCCGAGAATCTCCAGCACGTCCCGGCGTATAGCATACCTAGGCCGGAATCGAGTCCGTTCGGGCCTGCCGGAGCAGCCGCTCGACGCTCACGGACGCCCGGCTCTGGACCAACCGCAGCAGGCTGTCCAGCTCGTCGGCGGCGAGGTGCATCCGCTCGGCCAACAGCTCCCGCGTCCGCATCACCAGCGCCTCGCGCGCGTCGCGCAACCACCGAAACGCGGTCACCCGGTGGACCTTGTACAGCGCGCCGATCCGGTCGATCCCGAGCCCGCCGACCAGGTGGTAGTAGAGTAGGTTGCGATCCTTGCTCCGCAGCGCGGCGAGCGCATCAGCGAAGGCGCGTTCGAACTCGGCGCGATACTCGCGCCGCAGGACGTGCAGCTCGTAGTCGCGCGCGGCCAGCTCGGAGGCCGCGTGCGCCCGCGCGCGCTCGCGCTTGGTCGCGCGCAGGAACATGAGCGCCTCGCGCGTGGCGACCACCGCGAGCCAGCGGCCGAGCGGCCCGCGCCCCTCGAACGCGGCGATGCCGGGCGGACCCTCGCCAGCGACGAACAGCTTGTAGCGCATCCGCTGGGTCACCTCGGTGACGAGGTCGCCATCACGATCGAGACGGCGCACCGCGCGATCGATCTCGCCGAAGTACCGGCGCTCGAGCTCGGCGATCGCGGCCGCATCGCCGCGCGCGCACGCGGCGCACAGCGCGAGCTCGTCGACGCGCGCGTCGGTCATCGCGTCGTCCTCGCGACCGCGCCTCGTGTGCTCGCGATCGCGCACGATGTGCTCGTCGCGGTCATCGCGCACGATGTGCTCGTCGCGGTCGTCGCGCATCCTCGTGTGCTCGTCGCGGTCATCGCGCACGATGTGCTCGTCGCGGTCGTCGCGCATCTTCGTGTGCTCGTCGCGGTCATCGCGCACCACCGTGGGTCGCGAGCCAGGCGCGAATCTCGTCGCGCTGTTCGGCGTCCTCGTGTGCGGCGAGGGCCGCCGTCGCGAGCGTGCGCGCCCGCGTGCGATCACCGCGCGTCTCCCAGATCGCGCGCGCGAGCGCGAAGCGCGCCGATGCGGGTGCGGCTCCCGCGACCGAGGCCTTGTCGAACGCCGCGATCGCTTGCTCGAGCGGCGCGATCGCGTCCGCGTGCTTGTCGAGCGCGACGAGCGCGCGCCCGATCGCGGTCAGCGTGTTCGCGCGCATCGGGTGATCGGCCGCGATCGAGGCACCCAGCCGCTCGAGCACCTGCCGTTGCACGGCGAGCGCGCGGGTGACGTCGCCGCGCTCCTCGGCGACCAGGGCCATCGTCTGCAGCGTGCCGATCGTGTCGCGATGATCGCGCCCGAGCACCTCGGTGCGGATCGCGAGTGCGCGCTCGAGATCGCGGTCCGCGTCGTCGAAGCGCGCGGCGTTGGCGAGCGCGATCGCGCGATTGGCCAGCGTCAGCGCGACCTCGGGGTGCCGCGGACCGAGCGCGCGCTCGTGGATCGCGAGGGCCCGCGCGTACAGCGGCAGCGCCTCGGGTGAGTCCGTCTCCGCGGCGAGCATCGCGAGGTTCATCACCGTCTGGCCCACGCGCCGATCGCTCGGGCCGAACGCCTTCTCGAACAGCCCGAGCGCTTGCTCGTAGTCCGCGCGCGCGGACGCGAAGTCGCCCTGGAGGTAGTGGATCGCGCCGCGATTGCCGAGCAGCTTCGCGAGGCGCGGATCGTCACCCGTCGCGCGGATCGTCGACTCCGCGAGCCGCGCGACCTGCATCGCCTCGCCGTACGTGCCTTGCTCGACGAGCACCGCGACCAGATCGAGCAGCGCGCCCGCCTCGAGGTCGGCCGCGGTCGCGCGCTTCGCGGCGTCGACGGCCTCGTGCAGCGTCGCGAGCGCGCCCGCGTAGTCGCCCGCGCGCCACTTCGATTCGCCCGCGGACCGCAGCGCATCGGCCTCGAGCCGCCGATCGCCGACGGCGCGCGCTTCGCCGGCGACCGCGTTCGCGAGCGTGATCGCCGGCGCGAACTTCGCCCGCAGGCTGATCGCCTCCGCGTACGCGAGCACCGACGTGGCCGCCGCATCGCGCGCCCGCGCCGCCGGTGTCTGCGGCAGCGGCGACGCGCGCAGCGCGACCACATCGCTGCACCGCGCGAGGCGATCGCCGATGTCCACCGCGCCGAGCGCGCGACGCACGAACGCCTTGTCGGCGACGGCGAGCTGATCGGTGACCGCGCGCAGTCGCGCGAGCTCGGTCGACAGGCACGCCATGCGCAGATCGAGCAGCTCCGCCGATTGCTCGTGCCTCGCGTGCGTCGCCGCGCACGCGTCGTCGTACACCGTCGACCACGCCGAGGCGACGTCGTTCAACGTCGCCTCGACGCGCGGCCAGGTCTCCGCCGCGAGCGGGTGGCCCGTCGCGAGGAACGCGCGCTGCAGCCGCGCCTTCGCCGGGGCATCCCACACACCCGCGAGCCGCTCGGCCGCGAGGGAGCACGCCGGCGCCTCGGTCGCTCGCATCGCGACCGCGGCGATGGTCGCGCTCGCCAGCACCGCCGCGCCGGCGGCGACGAGGAGCGGCACGCGCGACCGAGGCGCGATCGCGCGCTCGAGATCCGCGCACAGTGCTGCCATCGACGCGTAGCGGTTGCCCGGCGCCGCTGCGAGCGCGCGCGCGAGCACGCGACGTACCGCGCGTGGCGCGTCGATACGCGCATGGATCCGCGGATCGCGGGCTCGCTCGTCGCGCACATCGATCGGCGCATCGATCGGCGCATCGATCGGCGCATCGGTCCGCGCATCGCTACGCGGATCGCGGGCTCGCTCGTCGCGCACATCGCTCGGCGCATCGCTACGCGGATCGCGGGCTCGCTCGTCGCGCCCATCGCTCGGCGCATCGCTACGTGGATCGCGGGCTCGCTCGTCGCGCGCGTTTCGTTGCCCGTGCAGCGCTTGCTGCAGCGCGAGGGCAAGGCTGTACTGATCGCTGCGCTCGTCGGCGGGCGCGCCGGCGCGCACCTCCGGGCTCATGTACGCGGGCGTGCCGGCGACCGTGTCGTCGGTGGCCTCGCTATCGATCGCGAGGCCGAAGTCCGTGATGCGCACGCGGTCGTCGGCGCCGACGAGGATGTTGGCCGCCTTCACGTCGCGGTGGATCACGCCGGCGGCGTGCGCGGCGGCGAGCCCGCGCGCAGCGGCGAGGAACACGCGCGCGATCTCGCGCCACGTACGCGGCGCGCGCAAGAGCCACGCGTCCGCGTCCGCGCCGTCGACGAGCTCCATCGCGACGTAGACGTGCTCGCCGTAGGTGCTCGCGTCGTAGACGGCGACGACGTTGGGGTGCGCCACGCGCGCGAGCGATTGCGCTTCGCGGACCAGCCGCGCGCGGGCGTGCTCTCCGCGCGATGCATCGCCGAGCACGCGCAGCAGCTTGAGCGCGACGTCGCGGTCGAGCTCGGGATCGTACGCGCGATAGACGACGCCCATCGCCCCGGCGCCGATCGGATCGAGCACGACATAGCGCCCGACGCGCGCGCCGCGCGCGACGAGCTCCGCGCCCGAGGCGAGCTCCCACGCGTGGATGTCGTCGAGGTCATCGCGAGAGCCGCGGGCGAGGTCGTCCGTGGTAGTGGCATCGGTGACGGGATCGAGCGAGCGACCGATCTCGGTCACGAGCGCGCGACAGTCCTCGCACGCGTCGATGTGATCCTCGTCGTCGGCGGTGGCGCCGCCGTCGAGGAAGCGCACGACGTCGTTCGCGTCCAGACACGGCATCGCTAAGACGTGTCATCGCGCACTCGCGGGCTCAATGGCAATCGTCTCGCGCAACGCGACGTAACAATCCGCGGGCGCGTGGGAGGGCGAGGACGACCGGGGAGGCGGCGCCGAGATCCGATGCCGCCGAAATCGAGTTGTTGCATTGCACCTTCAGTGCAACGTTGGCCGATCGGCGGCATCGGGGGCGCATGAAGAACTTCGCGATGATCTCCCTTGTCTTGCTCGGCGCTTGCGCGACCGAGGAGGCCGATGACTTCTCCCCGCTCGACGAGCAGGCGGTCCCGAACCCGGACGGCAAGTCCGACGATGCCCGCGCGTGCGGCGATGCGGCGTGCGTCCCGCGGCTGTGCGGCTACGACTGCACCACGCCCGGCGCGCAGTGCACCGAGACGTGCGCGCCGAGCGAGGGCCGCGCGAGTGCGTTCGTCACGGCGACGATCGGCGGCGCGACGGTCGACAGTCGCGACACGCCGTACCAGCCCGTGTGGGATCTCGACAACGTGCTCGTCTACGGCTGCGAGCTGTGGGACTTCTCGAACCAGGAGAAGGACGGGCTCCAGATCCAGCTCACCGAGCTGCGCCACTCGAGCTTCGTCGTGAACCCGAACGATCCGCGGCGGCACGATCGCGACCTGTTCGTCTACGTCGCCCCGTTCACCGGACCCGGCTCGTATCGCGGCGAGGGCAAGTACCGCGCGAACCAGGACGCACCGCTGCACTACGCGAAGGACGCGTGCAGCGTCGACGTCGACGCATCCACCGATGGCGGCATCCACGGGACGTTCGACTGCCGCATCTCGTCGCAGTCGGGCAGCTCCGTCGACATGCGCGGCGAGTTCGCGTGTCCCATCGACGCGATGTCGCCGGTGTTCAGCCGGTGGATGCCGCTATAGCGGCGGCGCGGTGCAGTTGCCGCTCGCGTTGACGATCGGCGCCGGGATCACGAAGCTCGTGCGGCCCTCGATCGTCTCGGTGATCGTGCAGCTCTTGCCGCTCAGCGCGTAGTCGCGCTTGATGCGGATCTTCGGGCGACAGCCGTACGAGCGATACGTGAACGTCGGCTGGAGGCTCCCGCCAAAGCCCATGCCCGCCCCGTCGGGCGTGCCGTCGGAGCCATCGATGTTGATGTGCTTCACGTTCACGCTGACGAACGAGAAGCTCGCGGGGAACTGGCTCTGCGGCGCCAGCGCGAACGTGTACTCGACGTGCTCGAAGAAGTTGCACGCGCAGGCGCCGCTCGCATCGCACTCGAGGCCACCGCTGCACGAGCCGCACGAGCCGCCGCAGCCATCGCTGCCGCACGTCTTGCCTTTGCACGACGGCACGCACGGCCCCGAGCACGTGCCGCTCGACGAGCACGTCTCGCCGGCGCCGCACGAGCCGCAGGTCCCGCCGCAGCCATCGTCGCCGCATTGCTTGCCCGTGCAGTCGGGGACGCAGATCGCCTCGCACTGGCCGCTCGCGGTGCACGACTCGCCGAACTCGCACGTGCCGCACTCGCCGCCGCACCCGTTGTCGCCGCACTGCCTGCCGTTGCACGCCGGCGTGCAGGTGGCGCAGTCCGGATCCGCGGAGCAGCTGATGCCGGGGCAGATGCCGTCGGGCAGGTTGTTGCACTCGCAACCGATGCCGAACGGCCCGGCCGGCCGCGCGACGCACGTGTAGCCGAGGCCGCAGTCCGACAGGCCCCCGAGCCCGTCGAAGCACGCCACGCCGTAGCGACCGCCGAGGCAGAAGCCATCGCCTTCGTCGACGGTGCCGCACGAGCACCAGTGAAACGCCTCGCCGCTGTTCGTGTCGGTGAACGCGCCGCACGCCGCGCCGAACGACGCGCAGTCGAGCGTCATCGGCTGCTGATCGCAGGTCCGGGCAAAGCCGCCCTCGCACTCGGCGAGATCGCAGCGATAGGGCGGCGGATCGACGGCGCCGTCGCGAGGTGGCGCGTCGGGCGAGAGGGACGCATCGGGTGTGGCGGACGAGCCACCGCAGGCGGCGACGAGCGCGAGAAACAAGACGAGCCGTGACATGAGCACTCCCTGGTAGTTCCCGAGCCGATGCCGCCGATCGCCGCGTGTTGCAGTTGTTGTGGATCCGGTGACACCGCGCGGGTACGTTTCGCCCCGATGCGCGGTGCGCTGCTTTGCTCTGTCGTCTGGATCGGCCTCGCCGGCACCGCACGCGCCGAGCGCACGCCGATCCGCTGCGATAACCAATCGACCGCCGAGCTCTCCGTCGACGGGCTGCTCGACGATTGGGGCAAGGAGGTCGTCACGCGGATCGGCATGGCGAGCGACGGCCAGCTCGCGCTGCGCTGCTCGTGGGACGGGAAGGCGTTCGCTCTCGCGCTCGATCTCTCCGACGACCGCGTCGTGCGCATCCGCAGCGGCCGCGGCGAGCAGGATCACGTGAAGGTCTCGGTCAGCGCCGGTGGGCGGCCGGTCGCCATCGACGTGTATCCCGGCAACGCGATCGCGAAGGCGAAGATCGTCAAGCCCGCAAAGATCGCGGTCGGCGAGTCGCTGCAGCCGAAGGGGTTCTCCGTCGAGGTGCGTGTTCCCGCGTCGGCGCTCGCGGGCCTGACCGCGAGCACGCCCTCGCTCGCGCTCGACATCGCGTTCGTCGACGCGGACAAGGCCACCGGCGGCGACACGTTCGCGCTCGAGCTGTCGGCGAGCGTCGAGCTCGGCGATCGCAAGGATCTCCTCGACGACTTCCTGCGCACCGTTCGGCTCGAGCGCTCCGACGTGCGGCTCGACAAGCTCGACGATCTCGATCCGGATCGCCGCGGCAAGGAGCGCATCGTCGCGGGCGGCACGGTGATCGGCGTGCTGACCGATCAGTACGCGTACGTCTCGCTGCCCGCCGCCAAGGCCGCCGACGTGAAGAAGGTCGAGCTGCTACCGCTCGGGCCGCGTACGCGCGTGGTCGCCGCGACCGTGAAGCAGAGCGGCAACGGCGGCAGTCGCGAGCTGCTCATGCTGTGGACGGTGTGGACCGGGCAGCTGCAACCGCTCGGGCAGATCGAGATCCGCAAGGAGCTCGGCGCGAACGTCCTCGAGGCGAGCTGGAGGATCGTGAAGGGCAAGAAGGGCCCCGAGCTGTGGGTCGAGTCCAAGCCCGCGATCGGGTGGACGGCGGAGTCGTGGAACGAGATGCCCGCCGAGGACGCGGATCCGATCCTCTTGCCGTGGGACCCGCAGAAGAGCGGCGTCGCGTACACGCTGACCGGCGCGGAGCTCGCGCGTCGCGATCTACCGCCGACGAAGAAGAAGCGTTAACCCCAGCGTTCGGTTGTGTCGATCCGACCAACCGAACTCGCAGGGTGTTGGGGTTAGAGCGGCGTGAACGCGACGAGCCCGCCGCTCGTGCGCGGCGCGGGGAAGTTCGTCGTGCGGGACGTCCACGGACCGGCCATCGGCGCCGAGTACACGCCGTTGCCGTCGGAGCCGCCGACGGACCACAGCTCGCCGCGAAACCACGCGAGCCCCGCGTTCGCGCGGCCCGTCGGCAGATCGGGCTCCATCTGGAACGTCATGCCATCGGTCGTCGCGGTCACGAGGCGCAGCGCGGTCGGCGTGGTCGTCTGTCCGCCGACGAGGACCATCGTGTCGTCGATCGTGATCGCGCGGTGGTACTCGCGGCCGGCGGGCAGCGCCGCGATCTCGGTCCATGTCTGGCCGTCGTCGGAGCGCACGACCCAGTCGTAGAGCGCGCCGTTGTGCCCGCCCGTGTAGACGAGCCGGTCGCTCAGCACGGCGAGCGAGCCGCCGTGGTTGTCATCGGGAAGATCGCCGGCGCGCGTCCAGCTCGCGCCGTCGATGCTCCACGTCGTCGCGCGCCCGTTCCCGTTTCCACCGACCATCCACATCTTGCCGCGCCACACGACGCTGCCAAAGCTCGTCGCGCCGACGGGGACGTCGCCGACCTTGGTCCACGTCACGCCGTCGGCCGAGGTGTACACGTCGCGCTCGACGCTGACGTTCGAGCCGGACACGTAGAACATGCGATCGTTCAGCACGAGCAGGGCACCCGAGTAGCGCGCCTCGGGCAGGTTCCCGACGACGGTCCAGGTCAGGCCATCGTCGCTGCGCAACACTTGATCTGTGGGCACGGACATCGACGTCCCACCGACGTAGAACAGCGAGTCGCCGCCGACCTCGATCGTCGTCTGCGCGGCGCAACCGAACGCATCGCGCGCCTCGATCGTCGCGGTGCCGGGCTGACTCGCCGACGTGAACACGCCGTCGATGGCGATCGTGCCGGGGCCGGACACGAGCGAGAACTCGTACGGCGCGCGCCCGCCGCCGGCGACGAAGGTGGCCGTGCTGTGCACGTTCATGCGTGCGTTCGGAGCAGTGACCGTCACCGTGCACGCGTCCGGGGCCACCACGCCGTCGAAGCCGTAGCGCCCGCACCCGGCGAGACACGACAGGACCACGAGCAAACGCGCCACGAGACCACGATACCTCGCCCGCGGGGAACGATGTACGCTCCGCGCGTGACTCGCGCGTGGATTCTCGTCGGGGCGATCGCTGTAGGTGCGTGTGGCGACGATGGCCCGTCGCCCTGTGACGGAGACGGCTACCGCGTCTGTGGCACGCATGTCCGCGACGCCGAAGGGCGCGTCGTCATCCTTCGCGGCGTGAACCTGGCCGGCGCGCACAAGATGGCGCCGTATACCGACGTGTTCACACAGGCAGACTACGCGCGCCTCCACACGTGGGGCTTTCGCACGCTGCGCTTCCTCGTGATGTGGGAGGCGATCGAGCCCCAGCCCGGCGTCTACGACGACGCGTACCTCGACTGGGTGCGCGAGCGCATGCAGTGGGCGGAGGCGGCGGGGTTGACCGTGGTGCTCGACATGCACCAGGACGTGTACGGCGGAGGCTTTGGCTTCGGCGGCGCGCCGCTGTGGACGTGCGATGCAGCGCACTACGCGGCGTTCGTCCCGAACGACAACTGGATCCTCAACTACAACGACCCGCACGTGCTCGCCTGCTACGACCACCTGTACTCGACGCCCGAGCTCGTCGACTCGTTCGCCGCGATGTGGGGCCACGTCGCGGAGCGACTCGCCGGCGAGCCCGCGATCATCGGCTTCGATCCGATGAACGAGCCGCACTGGGGCACCTATCCGGTGCCGATGTTCGAGGTCGATCGACTGCAGCCGTTCTACGCGAAGGCGATCGAGAAGGTCCGCGCACAGGCGCCGTCGTGGATCGTGTTCGCGGAGCCCGCGGCCTCGCGCAACCTCGGGTTCGCATCGAAGCTCGCGCCGTTCGACACGCTCGGGATCGACAACGTCGTCTACGCGCCGCACATGTACGATCCGAACGCGGAGCTCAACGGTGGCTTCTCGACGACGAATCGCGAGACGCTGCTCGCCACCGCGACCGACCTGCGCGCCGACGCGGATCGCCTCGGCGTGCCGCTGTGGATCGGCGAGTACGGCGGTCGCGGCGAGAGCCCGACGATCGGCGCGTACATGGACGCCGCGTACGACGGCGCCGCCGCGCAGTTCGCGGGCACGATGTACTGGGCCTACGATCGCAGCCAGGGCGGCTACGGCATGCTCGATGTCGACGGCAACGAGGTCACGCCGCTCGTCGACGCGATCGTGCGCCCGTATCCCTCGCGCGTCGCGGGCGAGCCGACGAAGTGGACCTACGACGACGCGACGCGCGTGCTGCACGTCGAATGGACGCGCAGCTCGCTCGATGCACCGACGGTGATCGTGACGCCCGATCGCGTCTACCGCGGCAGCATCTCCGTCACGTCGAACGGCGAGGTCGAGCACCGCGAGGGCGAGGTCTGGATCACCGGGGGCACCGGCGTCACGATCTCGCCGCGGTAGCTACGACGAGGCGACGTTGACCGCGAACGCTACGACGAGGCGGCGTGGCCGTCGTCGTAGGGCAGGTCGTCGTAGTCCTCGCGGTAGAGCGAGCCGAGGTGCTTGCTCACGAACACCTCGATCAGCTCGGGGTCGTACATCTTGCCGGCGGTCTTGCGCAGGATCGCCTCGCACTCCTCGACGGCGAGCGCCTTCTTGTACGGCCGATCGGTGGCCATCGCGTCGTACGCGTCGGCGATCGCGACGATGCGCGCGGACAGCGGGATGTTCTCGGCGACCATCTTGTCGGGATAGCCGGAGCCGTCCCAGCGCTCGTGGTGGTTGCGCACCGCCGGCATGATCGGATGCAGCATCTCGATCTTCGAGGCGATGTCGTAGCCCTTCACCGGGTGCTCGCGCATGTGCTGCCACTCGGCCTCGTCGAGGGGACCGGGCTTGAGCAGGACGGCGTCCTTGATGCCGATCTTGCCGATGTCGTGCAGGAACGCGCCGAACTCGAGCGTCTCGAGGCCGTCGACGGGGTAGCCCGCTTCCTTCGCGAGCACGAGCGAGTACGCGGCGACGCGCCCGCAGTGGCCCTTGGTGTACGGGTCCTTCGCTTCGATCGCCTCGGCGAGACCGAACAGCGCCTGCCGGTTCGCGATCTTCAGCTTCTCGTACGACTCCTCGAGCTCCTTGGTGCGCTCGCGAACGACCGTGTCGAGCAGCGTCTCGCGGCGCTGGAGCTTGCCTTGATCGTTGGTCAGCTTGCGCACGAGCTCGCGCTGCTCCTCGACGAGGTTCAGCATCTTCACGCCTTCGCCGACGAGGCCGACGAGGCGGCTGCGCTCGGACGCCTTCGCGACGAGGCGAATGATGATGCCGGCGTGCGGCGGGCGATAATCGAGCTCGACCGCTTCGCCGGGCGAGTTGACGAGCGCGATCCGCAGCGCCTCGGGGGCCGAGAGGATCGACCCCTCGAGGAGACCGACACCGTCGAAGCTGTTCGAGATATGTGCCGCGACGACGACGTGCGCGGGCTTGTCGCGCAGCTTGTTGAGCGCCTCGACCGTCGAGCGCGCGGTCTCGACCTGCAGGTTCAGGCCGCCGAGCAACTCCGCGAGCTCGCCCAGCGCCTCGACCTGAGGATGCGCCACCAACGCACGAAACCGCCGAGTCACGCAGTCACTATATCTCTCACCGGAGGCCGTTCAATGGCTCGTTGGAAGGTCAGTCGGCTCACCAAGCCGCGGGTGTGCAAAGCCCGCACGGTCGGGTAGAGTGCGCCCTTTCGTGGGCACGTCACCGCGCTTCGCTAGGGTGAGAAGGACACATTGCAGGAACAAGTGACGGGAAACCTCGCGGGTCTTGGAACCAGCGAGCTCAAAGCACTCGAGCGCCTCTACCGGCGGCGCGTCGCTCCCTCGGAGATCGTATCCGCGGAGCTCGCGACGCAGCTCGCGACACAGTCCGCGGAGCTTCATCGGCAGGTCGGCGTGCTGATCGATCGGCGCGGCGCCGTCGAGCACGTCTTTGTCGGTGATGCCTCGAAGATCACGCTGCCGGACGTCGGCCGACTCCGCGGAGGCAAGGGTCGCTTTCGCGGTCTGCGCCTCGTGCACACGCACCTGCGCGGCGAGCAGCTGACGCGCGACGACCTCACCGACCTCGCGCTGCTCCGGCTCGACGCGGTCGCGGCAATCACGACCAACGCGCAGGGCCACCTCGGGCCGATGTACGTCGCGCACCTCGTCGCGGACGGTCCGCCCGACCGCCCGTGGCTCGAGCTTCCGCCGGAGAACGTCCACGGCCAGACGATCGACTTCGAGCAGCTCATCGCGCAGCTCGAGCAGGACTTCGGCCGCGCGCATCGCGTCGTCGAGACCGACCGCGGCAAGGACCGCGCGCTGATCGTGCACGTGCAGATCGGTCGCGCTCGCGACGCCGAGGCGCGCGTCGCCGAGCTTCGCGAGCTGTGCCGCACCGCGGGCGTCAAGGTCCTCGACGTCCTCGTACAGCGCCGCCCCGAGGCCGATCCGCGCTACCTCGTCGGCCGCGGCAAGCTCGACGAGATCCTGTTGCGCGCGATGCAGCTCGGCGCCGAGTGCGTGATCTTCGACCCCGACCTCACGCCCGGCCAGGCCCGCGCGATCAGCGACGCGACGGAGCTGAAGGTCCTCGATCGCACGATGCTCATCCTCGACATCTTCGCGCAGCACGCGACGAGCCGAGACGGCAAGCTGCAGGTCGAGCTCGCGCAGCTCCGCTACGCGCTGCCGCGGCTCGTCGAGAAGAACACGATGATGTCGCGCCTCACCGCCGGCCCCGGTGGCAAGGCGGGCCTCGGCGGCCGCGGTCCCGGCGAGACGAAGCTCGAGATCAATCGCCGCCGCGCCCGCGAGCGCATCCACCTCCTCGAGAAGAAGCTCGAGGACCTCGCCGGCGATCGCCGCCTGCGCCGCCAGCGCCGCACCCATCGCGACGTGCCGATCATCGCGATCTGCGGCTACACCAACGCGGGCAAGTCGACGATGCTGAACGCGCTCACCGAGGGCAACGCGCGCGCCGAGAACAAGCTGTTCGCGACGCTCGATCCGATCAGCCGCCGCCTGCGCTTCCCGCAGGAGCGCGAGGTCGTGATCACGGACACCGTCGGCTTCATCCGCGATCTGCCGGCGGAGCTCGTCCGCGCGTTTTCCGCGACGCTCGAGGAGATGGACGACGCCGACCTGCTCGTCCACGTCGTCGACGCGAGCGACCCCGATCGCGACCAGCACGTCCGCACCGTCGAGGGCGTGCTCGCGGACCTCGGCCTCGCCGACAAGCCGCGCATCCTCGTGTGGAACAAGGCCGACCGCCTCGAGCCCTCCGACGCCGAGCATCTGTCTCGCCACGGCGGCGGCTTCGTCGTGTCGTCGCTCGATCGTTCGACGTTCGGCCCGCTGCTCCTCGCGATCGAGCGCGCGCTCTGGCAGCAGGGCCGCGACACGTACGTCGCGCGCCCGGCGCAGGCCTGACCTCCCTCGCGGCCTCGTGGTCCCTCGCGGTCCCTCGCGGCCTCGTGGTCCCTCGCGATCCCTCGCGGGTCACGCGGGCCGATCGCCCGCGACGGGCGCCGCGCGCCGCCCATTCGCGAACCGCACGAACCCGAGCGCGATCCCCGCCAGCACGATCGCGCCGCCGAGCACCGCGTGCACGGGCGGCTGCTCGCCGAACGCGATCCACGTGATGAGCGAGCTGCCGATCGGCTCGCCCAGGATCGCGAGCGCGACCAGGTGCGTCGGCGTCACGCGCACGGCCGCGTTGAGCAAGCTATGCCCGAGCGTGCTCGCGACGAGCGCCGCACCCGCACACGCGACATACGCGATCGGCTCGAGCGCCACGATGTTCACGCCCATGACGATCGTCGCCGCGATCAACCCCACCGCCGCGATCGCGTTGACCACGCCGAGGTACGGCAACAGCGGCAGCGCCTCGCGCAGCCTTCGCCCGACGACGAGGTACCCCGCGGCGCTCGCGGCGCCGACGAGCGCGAGGCCATCGCCGATCAGCGCGTCTCCCCCGGCGCTCCAGTCGCCACCCGCGAGCACGGCGCAGCCACCGGCCGCGACGACGATGCCCGTGATCTCGCGCGGCCTCACGCGATCGCCGAGCAGCGTGCCGAACAGCGCGGCGAAGATCGGGTTCGTGCACACGAGCGCGACGCTGGCCGCGGTGCTCGTGAACGACAGGCTCGCGATCCACGAGCCGAAGTGAATGCCGAGGAGAACGCCGGCGAGAACGACATACGGCGCGTCGCCGCGCTTCACGCGGCGCAGCGCGCCGATGTCGCGCCAGCCGAGGGCGAACAGGAGGATGCTCGCGAAGCCGACACGCAGTGCAGCGATCGCGATCGGGTCCGCCGGTGCCGCCCACCTCGCGAACGGGGCGCCGGTCGATATCGCCAGGATGGCGACTGCGAGGAGGATGCGGCCTTTCACGTGGCTCTCAGAGAACACGACGCGGAGGAAAGGAGGAAGGGAGGAAGAGCGTTTTTAAGCCTCGTCGCGTACCTCGCGTCGAACGCGATCGACGAATGCACTCGCCAAAGACACGACGCGGTGGAAGGGAGGAAGAGCGTTTTCAAGCCTCGTCGCGTACCTCGCGTCGAACGCGATTTGTATGTGCGTCTCCGCGTCGTATGTCTTCGCGCTGTTTGGCGCGCTCGTTGAAGCGCGAACGGCGTGCAGGGTGTCTTGCGTCGCGAAGCGACCAACCAAGATCTTCCTCCCGTTCCTCCGCTCCTCCGCGTCGTGTTCTCTGGGTCGCGCGGACCGCGAGTCGCAGCCCGATCTCCGACGGCCCTTCGAATGTCAGCCCATGGGGGAGCTATGGCCTTTCACGTGGCTCTCAGAGAACACGACGCGGAGGAAAGGAGGAAGGGAGGAAGAGCGTTTTCAAGCCTCGTCGCGCACCTCGCGTCGAACGCGATCGACGGGCGGCTCCGCATCGCATGTTGGCGCGCGTTGACGCCGAACGGCGTGCAGGTGGTTCTGCGTCGCGTAGCGACCAGTCAAGTTCTCCCTCCGTTCCTCCGTTCCTCCGCGTCGTGTTCTCTGGTTCGCACGGTTTGTATGTGCGTCTCCTCTGGGTCGCGCGGACCGCGAGTCGCAGCCCGATCTCCGACGGCCCTTCGAATGTCAGCCCATCGGGGAGCTATCCATTGTCGGGCTTCGGCGTACCGTTCGACGGATCGTCGAGCACGGTGAGCGCGATCGCCATCGCCTTCTTGGCGCGCGCGACCATCGCTTCGTCCGTCTTGATCTTCTGGTAGGCACGGAGCACCTGCTCCTGGTAGCTCGTGTTCTCGGTCTCGAGCGTCTCGATCTCCTTGCGGAGGTCGGCGATGCGCTGGTCGCGCTCCGCGATCGCTTGCGCATGCGAGCGGAGCTCGGCGTTGCGGTCGGCGATCGTCTGGACGGCGGTCGCGAGCTCGGCCTCGGTGCGCTTGTGGGCGTCGCGCGACGACGACAGGCCGCGCTTCAGCTCGTCGCGCTCGTTGGTCAGCTCGCCGATGGCTCGCGCGAACTCGGACTCCTTCTGCTGGAGGAGCTTCGCGTGCTCGGCTTCCTTGGCCGCCATCGCGCGGTTGTGCTCGGCGTCGCCGACCGCCTTGACCTTCACGATCTCGCCGTTGGCGACGGCGAGGGCGCGCTCGAACTGCGCGGTCTTCTCGGCCATCGCGGCGGCGTGGGATTCCTCGAGGGCGGCGCGGTCGGCGGCGTGGCGCGCGGCCTCGTCGTCGAGGTGCTTCTTCGCCGCGAGGATCGCGGAGTGGAGCTCGGCGAGCTCGCGGTCGGCGGCTTCCTTCTGGGCCGCGAGCTCCGCGCGGTGCGCAGCGGCGGTGCGCTCGACGGCGGCGCGATGATCGGCAGACGCCTTCTGGATGTCGTCGATCGCGCGCTGCTTGTCCTCGGCGACCTTGGCGAGCTCGTCGGCGTGTTGCTTCGCGAGCGCGTCGGCTGCGCGCTGGTGCTCGGCGGCCAGCTCGGCGCGCTGGACTTGCTCGCGCGCGAGCATCTCGTCGAGCTCGCGCTTGGCGCTGTCGAGCTTGATGCCGTGCTGCGCGGCCTGGCGCTCGATCTCGGCGCGGAGCTCCGCGAGGTCGGCCTGGTGCGCCGCGCCATCGGCCTCGCGGGCGCGCGCGTGCTCTTCGTCGCGGCGGGCGAGGGCGGCGGCGTGCTCGTTCGCTTGCTCGGTGAGGGCGGCGGCCTTCTCGGCGGCGGCGCGGGCGAGCGCCTGGTCGGCGTCGCTGGTCGTGCGCGCGACCTGGTTCTTCAGCTGCTCGATCTCGCCGCGGAGGCCGGCGAGCTCCTTGTCGTGCGCGGCGGCGGCGGCGGCGAGCGCGCTCTCGTGCGCGGCGATGGCGGCGGCGATCTGGCCACCGGCGTCGCTCTCGTACTGCGCGAGCTCGGTCGCGTGCCGGTTCTCGAGGTTCGCGATCGCAGTCTCGTGCGCGCGTTGCAGCTCGGCGGCGTCGGCGCGCGCGTGCTCGAGCGCGGCCTCGTGCGCGCGCTGCAGCTCGGCGGCGTCGGCGCGTGCCTTCTCGAGCGCGGTCTCGTGAGCGCGCTGCAGCTCGGCCGTGTTGGCGCGCGCCTTCTCGAGCGCAGCCTCGTGCTCCGCGCGTAGCTTCTCGAGCGCGGCGTCGTGCGCCTTCGCTTGATCCGCCTGTGCGACCTTGGCGCGCGCCTGATCGAGCGAGCGCTCCTCTTGCCACTTCGCGCTCGCGGCGGCGAGCGCGTCGGCCTGCTTGGCGAGGTTCGCCTCGAGGCGCGCGATCTCCGCGCCGTGATCCGCGACCAGCTTCTCGACCGCGGCCGCGTGATCCGCTTGCAGCGAGTCGGTCGCGGACGCGAGCTCGTCTTGCAGCCGCTGGATCTGGCCGTCCTTGTCGCTCGCGAGGCGCGCCATCGCGGCCGCGTGCTCGTCGTGCAGGCGCTTGAGGTCCGAGGCCTGGCGCGCTTCGAGCTGCTGCACCGCCTGGTCGGCCTCGGCGGCGACGGCGCTGCGCGCGATGTCGACTGCCGATGCGATCGCGGCCGCGTGCTGCGCCTCGAGCTCGCTCCGCAGCGCCTCGAGCGCCGCTTCCTGGGCGCCCGCTTGCTCCGCGCGCAGCGAGGCGAGCTCGCCTTGATGCCGCGCGATCATCTGCTCGCGCTCGACGCGCAGCGCACGCTCGGCGTCGGACGCGCTCGATGCGCGCAGCGCCTTCTCGTGCGCCACGTCGCGCTCGAGCTGCACGCGCGCCGTCTCGGCGGCGTCGAGCGCTTGCGTCTTCGCCGACAGCTCCTGCTGCGTCGTCGCGAGTTGCGCCGCGAGCGTCTTCTCGCGCGTCTCGAGCGCCTGTGCGCGATGGCTCTCCGCCTTCGCTGCTTGCTCGAGCTCGCTCTGCTTCGCGTCGAGCGCGGCCTTGGCCTGCGTCGCCTTGACGAGCTTGTCCTGCGCCTCGGAGAGATCGCGCTGCGCCTTCGCCAGCTCGTCCTTCGCGCGCGCGAGGTCCTTGCCCTGGTTCAGGAGGTTCTCGCGCAGCTTCAGGAACTCGCCCTGACGGCTCTGCGGCGTGCTCGCGTTGCCCTCGGCGCGGGCGCGCTCGAGCTCCGTCTTGAGCTGCTGGATCTGCCGCTCGAGCTCGCCGATCTTGCGGATCGATCGCCGATCGTAGACACCGCTCTGCTCGCGGTCCGCGTCCTCGGCCAGCGCATCGAGCCCGAGGTCGACGACGTTGACCGATCCGGTCGGTCGCCGGTCGCGCGGAGGCTGTTCGGTCGGAGTCTTGGGACGCGAGGGCAACACCGGCGGCGATGGCACCTGCATCGGCGGCGGCTCGCTCGCCGTCGCGGGCTCGGGTGCATCGGGCGGCTCGATCTCGATCGGTGGCCCGTCGTCCTCGGACAAGAGGTCATCCGCGTCGAGCGCGATCGCCGGCTGCGACTCGAAGCGCGGCGTATCGATCACGAGCGCCGGCGACGACTCGGGCGGCAGCGTGTTGATCGGCTGCAGCGCCGGCTCGGGCTCGGGCGCCGGTTCCTCGACGATCACCGCCAGCTCGCCGGACGGGAGGTTCTCCGGCGCGGCGCCGCCGCTCGAAAGCGAGGCCTCACCGCCGCCGTACTCGCGGCTGAACGAATCGAAGTCCTGCGGCGCGGACAGCCCGCCATCGTGGATGATCTCGGGCGCGGCTTCGTCGATCTCGAGCGGCGCGGACATCACGCTCGGGCTCTCCGCGACCGACGACAGCGGCGGCGGGATCGAGTCGCCCGGCCGCCCGCCGACGACCTCGGGGATCCCCGACACCACCGAGATCTCCTCGCGCTCCTCGGGAACGTCGTCGAGCGGTGGCGGCTCGGGCATCGTCGCGATCGGCGCCGCGGCGTCGGGCAGCGCGTCGTCACCGAGCAGCCCGCCGAACGCGTCCTCGATGTCCGCGTCGACGACGGAGTCGATGCGGCCGTGCGCCGCGCCCGCCGGCTTGGAGTGCGTCGACTCGATCGCGCGCTTGGGCGCCGCGTCGAAGTCACCCGCGTCGTCGCCGACCTCCTCTTCGAGCACCATGTCGCCGTCGGCGAGCGCGATCTCGTCGACCTCGACGGGGATGTCGAGATCATCTTCGACCGCCGGGCCGGTCGGGTCGCCGAGCGTGATCAGCGCATCGATCTTCGCGAGCAGGTCCGGTCCGTCGAACGACCGCTTGTCGAGGTACTCGTCGGCGTGCGTCTTGAGCGACTTGTGCTTCGCGAAGCTCTCCGGCGGCACGCTCGCCGTGATCAGCATGATCGGCACCTTGCTGAGCGGCGCCTTCTTGCAGCGCTGGAACACCTTGAAGCCCGTCTTGTCGGGCTCCTCGACACCCACGATCAACAGCGCCGGCAGATCCGCGCTCGCGAGCGCGATCGCCTGGTCCGGTTCGGGCTGCACGACGACGTCGAACGCGTACCTCGCGAGCTGCCGGGTCAGGGTTTGGTGGAACCCGGGATCGGCGTCGATCAACAGGATGCGTCGGTTCATGCCCCGCACGCATGATACCCGACCCCACGCAGAATCGCGCGGGCGGCTCGCCTATAGAAGCGCTTACCGCTGTTGCTGCGCGCGGCTGATCAAGTCCGACGTACCGACGAGCGAGAGCAGCTCGTCGAGGCTCATGCGCTCGGACGTGAACACGTAGCCGATGCGGTTCTCGTCGACGTAGGTGACCGCCGGGAGCCCCTCGACGTCGTACACGTGCAACGTGAGGCGTCCCATCTTCACGGGCTGACCGCCTTGCAGCTCGTCACCCTGGAGATCGGCGATCAACATCGCCGTCAGCGAGACGCGGTTCACGCCCACGTTGACCAGGTAGCGGAGCTGCGCCGCATCGTGTCCGGCGATCGCGGTCGCGCGCGCGCCGATCAGCTGGATGCCCTCGTGGAACTGCGGCGGCTCCACCGGAGCAAAGTTCGCGCGCAGCCACGGACCGGTTCGCTGGCCTTCGACCTCGAGCGGAAGCGAGCGCGTCTGCTGGCGCATCACTTCCTTGGCGACGACGGGCTCGGTCTTCTTCGCGTCCTGGAGCACGCCCATTCCGACGAACAGCGCGAGCGCCGCCGCCGCCGCCGCGAGGGCGGAGCCGGGCAGGAGGTAGCGCTGCCACCGCTTCCGGCCGGCGCGCGCCGCGATCTTGTCCTCCGCGTCGAGCGCTCGCGCGATACGCGCCTTCACCATGTCGGGCGCGGGCGGCGCGACGAGCGCCTTTCGCACGAAGGAAATCTCGGCGCGTTCGGTCTCGAGGTGCGCCTTGCAGCTCGCGCACTCGCCGAGGTGCAACTCGAGCTCGCGGCGCTCTTCGCCGGCCAGCTCGTCGTCCAGATAGGCCATCGCAAGCGTATCGATGCTGTCGCACAGACTCATCAGAAACCCTCCCGCGCTTTCTTCTGCGCGCGGTACTTCTCCAGATCGATGGTGGAGTCCTTTTCGTCGTCGGTGGCAGCGGCCTTCTTCTTGTCGACTACCTTCGCACTCCCTTCGGGAGTGCTACGCGTCCGACGTTCGTCGGACTTGTCGGCCGCCTGGCCTTCACGCACGTAGCCGTGTTGCGCCGCGAAGTCGCGGAGCGCGGTCGCGAGGAGCTTTCGCCCACGGAACAGCCGGCTCATCACCGTGCCGACGGGCGTCTCCATGATCTCGGCGATCTCCTTGTACGACAGCCCTTGAACGTCGCACAGAACGACCGCCGTGCGGAAATCATCGGGCAGCGCGTCGAGTGCGCGCTGGACGTCATCGCTCACGCTGCGGTCGAGGAGCGTGCGCTCCGGCGACTGCCGATCGCTCGCGTCTGCATGGACGAGCACACCGTCGGTGGCTTCCTGCTCCGCGCTCGCAGCGTCGAGCACCTCGCGGCTTCGCTTCTTGCGCTGGTACTCGTTGATGAACGTGTTGGTGACGATGCGCAGGAGCCACGCCTTGCAGTTCGAGTCCTGCTCGAACGAGTCCCAGAACCGGTACGCACGGAGGAGCGCGTCCTGGACGAGGTCCTCCGCGTCGCGCGGGTTGCGCGTCAGTCGATAGGCCGCCCCGTAGAGCGCGTCGATGTGCACCATGGCCTGGCGCTCGAACTCCGCGCGCTTCTCTCGGGGTGCCAGCATTCGGGGGTGTTTACCTGTCCCCATGTGGGGATTGTTCCCGACTTCTCGCGATCTCCAACATTGCCTGCCTCATCGGCTAGGTCACGAAGATCACGCAGAAAATTCGTCTCAGCCCCGGTACTGCGTGAACGGCACGCCGAGGGCCTCGGCGACCGCCGCGTGCGGAACGCCACCCTTGTACGTGTTGAGGCCGGTCACGATGTGCGGGGTCTCGGCGATCGCCTTCTCGAGGCCCTTGTCCGCGAGCTGGACCACGTACTTGATCGTGGCGTTCGTGAGCGCGTACGTCGACGTGCGCGGCACGGCGCCCGGCATGTTCGCGACCATGTAGGCGGTGACGCCGTGGAGATCGTACGTCGGGTTGTCGTGGTACGTCGGGCGCGCGCCCTCGACGCAGCCACCCTGATCGATCGACACGTCGACGATCACCGAGCCCGGCTCCATCTGCTTGATCATCGCTTCGGTCACGAGCCGCGGTGCGCGCGCACCCGGCAGCAGCACCGCACCGATCACGAGGTCGCTCTCGAGCACGGCGCGCTCGATGCTGATCGGATCCGAGTACTGCGTCGACACGCGCCCCTGGTAGAGGTCGTCGAGGTAGGCGAGCGTCTTGAGGTTCACGTCGAGCACCGTGACGTTCGCGCCGAGGCCGACCGCCATCTTCACCGCGTTCGCGCCGACGACGCCGCCGCCGATCACCGTCACGCGCCCGCGCTTGACGCCGGGCACGCCACCGAGGAGGACGCCCTTGCCGCCACGCTCGCGCTCGAGGTACGTCGCGCCGGCCTGCACGCTCATGCGGCCCGCGACCGCCGACATCGGCGTGAGCAGCGGGAGGTCACCGGGCGTCGGCTCGATCGTCTCGTACGCGACGCCGTTCACGCCGCGATGGAGCAGCTCCTTGCCGAGCTCCTGCGCCGCCGCGAGGTGCAGGTACGTGAACAGCAGCAGGTCCTTTCGCATCAACGCGAACTCGGGCGCGATCGGCTCCTTCACCTTCACGACCATGTCCGCGCCCCAGACCTCCTCGCGCGTCGGGACGATCTTCGCGCCCGCCTTGACGTACGCCTCGTCGGGAATCGACGAGCCGAGGCCTGCACCCTGCTCGACGAGAACCGTGTGGCCGCGCGCGGTCAGGATCGCGGCGCCGGATGGAGTCATGCCGACGCGAAACTCTTGAGTCTTGATCTCTTTCGGAACGCCAATACGCATGTGGATGCCGCGCAGTATCTGCTCGCGGCGATCGAAGATCCATCGGACCCGCGAGGAACAAGCGAGCGGCACACGTGACGCGACGCGCCAGCCCGACTACAGACAGGGCTCGACCACGGCGAGCGATCCAGCCTCGAGGACGACGATCTTTGCGGGTGAGGAGTCGGCGACGAGCGCGACGGCGTCCATGGCGACCGGCGCGACACCGGTCAGCTGTCGGACCGTCACCACGACACTGGTCGACAGCTCGATCTTCGCGAGCACGAGCGCGCCGCCCACGCGGCCATCGAACCACGTGGCCCACACCACGGTGCCGTCGTCGGCGAGCGTGGGCGACATCGCGGCCGGGGACAGCTCGATGTCGTGCACGTACTCGTTCGAGACCGCGTACAGGCGCAGCGCGCCGGTGGGCGTCGCGTAGCTCGTGACGAGCGAGTCACCGACGCCCGACGCGTTGCGCGGTGAGCGGCATCCCGTCCGGGTCCCGATGTCGACGAGATCCGGGACGCCTCCGAAAAGCTCGCTCGCCGTGCACGTGTCGTTCGCTTCGGCCCAGACGACGTGCGCGTGGATGTCGTCGGCTCCGCCGATGACGAGGTCTCGAACCTCGGCGCCCGTGATGCGATTGCTCTGCGCGGTCGGGACGCCGTTCGCATCGAGTCGCTCGAACAGGACGGCGTTGGCCTGGCCCGTAGGCACGTGCCCCCAGAACACGTACGCGCCAAACCCGGTCAGCGAACCGCGGCCCACGCCCGGACGGCCCGAGCCCCGCAGCGTCGCGTTCGTCAGCGTGGCGTCGAGCGCGTAGAGGGCCTCGACGCCGGCCACCTCGATCACGAACGCGTGGCCGGTCGCGATCGGATGCGCGCTCACGACGCGATCGATGAACTGCGGCCCGAACAGCGTCGTCGTCGCCGTCAGCGTGTCGTTCGCATCGAGGATGCCCGCGTAGAAGGCGCCATCCGTCGTCGTCCACGCGACCAGCGGTGTGCTCGCGCCCTCGACCGCGAGCTGGCGAGGGTTCTGCGTGACGATCGGCGTCCGTGTCGCCGTGCACGCGATGGTCCCGAGGACCTCGGGCGCATCGCCCGGCGGCGTGTCGACCGACCCGTCGATCGCGTCGCTTCCGTCGAAGCCGATCCGTCCGCACGCCGCCACGGCGACGAGGCCGAGGATCGTGCGTACGACAAACATCACGTCCATCGTCCCATCGACCGACGAGCCAGGAAAGGGCGATCGCAATGCTACGCTGGGCCTACATGGCGATCGTGTTCGCGATGCTGGTCGCACTGTTCGGCGCGAAGCTCGCGTGGAACGTGAGCGTCCCGCTGTGGTTGCGCCCCGGCGCGGGCGTGTCGCTGCACACGCACATCGAGATCGCCCTGCTCGTCGCGATGATGCTCGTGGCGACTCGCCCGACGCTGGTCGCCGTCCTCGGTGTGCTCGCGATCGCAGCCTCGTGGGCGGGAGCCTTTCTCCTCGGTCGGCTGCTCGGTTGGCGCTACCACTCGTCGAAATAGTCGCGTTACCATGGCCGTGATGAGGGTCGCCGTCCTGTGCTCGCTCGTGATCGTCGCCGGTTGCGGTGACGTCGTGAAGACCAACGTCCAGCTCGCGCGCTGCACGAACGGCCTCGATGACGAGGGCCCGCCCGACGAGCTGATCGATTGCGAGGACCCGCAGTGCGCCGACATCACGACGTGCGTACCGTCGACCGACGATCGCGCCGGCGTCCTCGTCGACGAGGACGAGCCGTGCCCCGAGGGCTTCGACGGCGGCGAGACGCTGATCCATCGCGGCCTCCAGCCCGGCACGTGCGAGGGCTGCGGCTGCGACGTCGGCACGACCACGTGCGCCGCCAAGGTCTGGCTCTACGCCGACTCGAACGATTGCTTCGGCGATGTCGGGCTCTCCGGCGGCACGATGCTCGGCTTCGAGATCACGCCCGAGTGCACGCAGGACCCGATCTACTACTCCGATCCCGGCGGCATGCGCACCGACATCACGGCGACGGGCACGTGTTCGTCGACGGGCACCCCGATCCCCGCCGCGGCCGAGTGGTCCACCACCAAGAAGTTCTGCCGCGCGTCGCTCGTCGGTCACGGCTGCACCGCCGACCACGCGTGCGTCGCGAAGACCGAGACCGCCGCCTCGCAGTGCGCGCTCGTCGAGGGCGCGGGCGCGTGCGACGGCTACGGCGTGACCGAGGCAGACTGGTACACCGGCGTCGACGATCAGCGCACGTGCGGCGCGTGCTTCTGCTCGGCGGTCGGCGGCGATTGCGCGAACGTGCGCGTCGAGGTCGGCAGCGACTACACCTGCGGCGACCACGGCCTCAACCTCGCGGACAACGAGAAGAAGTGCTTCTCGGCCTATCCGGACAACGCGCCCTACTCGCCGGACGTTCGGCTCGTCGGCGCGCCGACGCCGGCGTCGGGCTGCACCGCCACCTCGACCCCATCGGGCACGATCACGCCGATGGGTCAGCAGACGCTCTGCTGCGCGCCGATGTAGCGCGGGGGGCCGTCCCGTCGTCTGCGATCACGCGTGCACGTGCATGTGCACGTGACCGCTCACTCCTGCGCCGCGGCCTCTTCGTCCTTGCCGTGGCACTTCTTGTACTTCTTGCCCGAGCCGCACGGACACGGATCGTTGCGGCCGACCTTGGGTCGCTCGCGTCGAACCGTCTCGCCCTTCGCTTCGGCGCCCTCGGTGGCGGCGTTCGGACGCCCGCCACGCGCGCGGCGCTGCGGCGGTAGTCCCTGCGCGGCGCGCTCGGCAGCCTCCTGCTCGGCGTTCTCGTCCTCGGACTTGTTCGCCGCGCCGTGCACTTCCATCTCGCGCTCCTTCTCGGCGATGACGGGCACGGTCTCCTCTTCGCGCTGGATGTGCACGCGGAACAGCTTGGTCACGGTCGCGGCCGAGATGCGTCCCATCATCTCCGCGAACATGTCGAAGCCGATGCGCTTGTACTCCTTCTTCGGATCCTTCTGGCCGTAGCCCTGGAGACCGATGCCCTCGCGGAGCGCATCCATCGTCTTCAGGTGCTCGATCCACTGCTGATCGATCTCGTCGAGCCAGAACGTGCGCTGGAAGTAGAGCAGCCACGCGCGACCGAGCTCCTTCTCGCGCTCCTTGAGCTTCTCCTCGATCACCGGCCACACCTGCGCGCCGACCTCGTCGGGCGTGCCGGGCGTGATGTCGACCTCGATGTCGAACTGCGTCTGCAGCGCGTCCTCGAGCTCGTCCCAGTCCCACTCGTCCTCGTTCTTCTCGGCGGAGAGCACGCTCTCGATGACCGCGATCATGCGCGCGTCCGCGAGGTCGTAGAGGCGCTCGCGCTGCTGGATCTGCGACGCGGCCACGTTCTTCACGCAGTACTCGAGGAGCTCGTCGCGCGGCTTGTCGTAGCGCTTCTCGAGATCGAGGAGCGAGCCGAACTGGCGCCAGATCTCGGCGCGCAGGATGCGCCAGCCGGGGCGCGTGTCGCCGGGCGACTCGCCGCGCGCGATCGCCTCGTCGCGATCCTTCACCTTGGACTTGATGACGTCGATCATCTGTCCGAGCTGCTTGGTCAGCTCGGGCCGCAGCGCCTCGACCGTCCAGTCGCCGCTCGACTCCACCGGATCGGGGACGATGCCCTTCGCCGCTTCCTGCTCGTTCGGCTCGCGGTGATAGCGTCCGTCGAGGATCTGGCGGCGCAGCGCGTAGATCGTCTTGCGCTGCTGGTTCATCACGTCGTCGTACTCGAGGACGTTCTTGCGCTGATCGAAGTTGCGCCCCTCGACCTTCTTCTGCGCGCCCTCGATCGAGCGCGTCACCATCGGTGATTCGATCGGGACGTCCTCTTCGAGACCGAGGCGCTCCATGAGGCCGGTCATGCGGTCGAGGCCGAAGATGCGCAGCAGGTCATCCTGCAGCGACAGGTAGAACCGCGACGTGCCCGGATCGCCCTGGCGACCCGCGCGACCACGCAGCTGGTTGTCGATGCGGCGCGACTCGTGGCGCTCCGTGCCGACGATCTTGAGACCGCCCGCGGCGAGCACCTCCTGGCGCTCGGCTTCGCACTGCTTCTTGAACTGCTCGACGAGCTCGGCGAGGCGCTTCTCCTCGTCGAACTCGGGCGTCGATGCACCGCGGTAGGGCTCGCTGCCGTCGGAGCCGCCCTCGACCTGCTTCGACGCGTCGACCGACGCGAGCTTCGCCTTCTCTTCCTCGAGCGCGTCCTTCGCCATCGCCTCGGGGTTGCCGCCGAGCAAGATGTCGGTGCCGCGACCGGCCATGTTCGTCGCGATCGTGACCGCGCCGGTGCGCCCCGCCTGCGCGACGATCGACGCCTCGCGCTGGTGCTGCTTCGCGTTGAGCACGTTGTACGGGATGCCCTTGGCCTTCAATAGATTCGCGACGACCTCGGACTTCTCGACGGAGACCGTACCGACGAGCACCGGCTGCCCGCGCTTGTGGCAGTCCTCGATGTCCTGCACGACCGCGCGGAACTTGCCCGCTTCATTCTTGTAGACGAGGTCGGGCTGATCCTTGCGGATGATCGGCTTGTTCGTCGGGATGACCGTGACTTCGAGCTTGTAGATCTGGTGGAACTCCGCCGCCTCGGTGTCGGCCGTACCGGTCATGCCGGCCAGCTTCTTGTACATGCGGAAGTAGTTCTGGAACGTGACCGTCGCGAGCGTCTGGTTCTCTTCCTCGACGGTGACGCCTTCCTTTGCCTCGATCGCCTGGTGCAGACCGTCGGACCAGCGACGGCCCGGCATCTTGCGGCCCGTGTGCTCGTCGATGATGACGACCTTCTCGTCCTCGACGAGGTAGTTGACGTTGCGCTTGTACAGCGTGTGCGCCTTGAGCGCGTTGCCGACGTGGTGGACGAGCAGGATGTTGCTCGCGTCGTAGAGGTTGTCGACCTCGAGCAAGCGCTCCATCGTCTCGACGCCGTCGTCGGTGAGCATCGCCGAGTGCGCCTTCTCGTCGACGGTGTAGTCGACGTCGCGCTTGAGGCGCGGGATCATGCGGTCGATCTTCACGTACAGATCGCCGGACGCCTCCGACGCGCCGGAGATGATCAGCGGCGTGCGCGCCTCGTCGATGAGGATCGAGTCGACCTCGTCGACGACCGCGTAGTTGAGGCCGCGCTGGACCATGCGGTCCGGCGAGCTCTTCATGTTGTCGCGCAGGTAATCGAAGCCGAACTCGTTGTTCTGGCCGTACGTGATGTCGCAGTTGTAGTTGCGCTGGCGCTCGAAGTCGTCGAGGCCGTGGACGATCACGCCGGTCGACAGACCGAGGAAGCCGTGGATGCGCCCCATCCACTCGGCGTCGCGCTTGGCGAGGTAGTCGTTGACCGTGACGACGTGAACGCCCTTGCCGGTGAGCGCGTTCAGGTACGTCGGCAGCGTCGCGACGAGCGTCTTGCCTTCACCGGTGCGCATCTCGGCGATGCGGCCCTCGTTGAGGACGATGCCGCCGAGCATCTGCACGTCGTAGTGGCGCATGCCGGTGACGCGCACGCTGGCCTCGCGGACCGCGGCGAACGCCTCGGGGAGCAGATCGTTGAGCGGCGCGCCGTTGTCGAGGCGCTGCTTGAAGTCCGCGGTCAGGGCCTTCAGCTCCGCGTCGCTGCGCTTCTTCATCTTGTCTTCCAGATTCGCGATCCGGTTGACGATGGGCTGCATGCGCTTGATCTCGCGCTGGTTCTTGCTGCCGAAGAGCTTTTGGAAGAATCCCATGACCGACGACGGGTATTACCACGAGTCGTCGGAGAAACAGTCCTTGGACTCGCTCCCGATCGTCGGGCTTTTCAACGCTCTATCGAGTGATTAGGCGGGCTTCCAGCTGCGGAGGAAGCTCCATAGATCGTTCTTCACGTCGAACCTCGTCTCGCACGTCGCGACCCGGCGGTGCTGGTCGTCGAGGATCTCGGCCGGCAAGTACGTCAGCGTCTTGCGCAGCGAGAGGAACCGGATGTCCTTCTGTCCGACGAGCTCGTACGGCTTGCCGTCGTCACCGACGAACGACAGCTCGTAGCGAATGATCTTCTGACCGATCGGCCGGATCGTCATCGTGCCTTCGCAGTCGACCCCGTGCGCGCGGGGAGGGGCGTCGAGCACCCCGCGCACCGACACCTTGCCGTCGAGGAAGTGCGCGCGCGTCGACTCGGCGTGCGCCGAGATCTCGAACTTGAACGGATGCTTCTTGCCGGGCTCGGAGTCCCAAACGACCATCCCGCTCATCGTCTCGGCGAACACGAAGCCCATGCGCGTCACTCTACACGGCTCGCGCCGAAACGTTGCCGAAACGCCGATGGGCCGCCCTTTCGAGCGGCCCACCTAGCATCCAGAGTCCGTCACAGAGAGAGAGAACCGCGATCAGTGCGTCGAGAACATGTCGATGAGCTGGCCGTTCGCACCCTCGTAGGTGAACGCGCGGCCGGTCGTGTTGGTGCGGCAATCCGCGAACTGGAACGACTCGCACACGCAGCCCGAGTCGCCGGCGGCGCAGGTCTGGCCGCTCTGCGGGTTCGTACAGTTGATGCCGTAGTAGACCGAGGTGCACGTGCCCGAGCGACCGATGCAGTCACCCTCGTGCTGCAGCTTCTCGCACTCCGGCGTCAGGTCGCACGAGCCGATCGCCGAGCACTCGCCCGTCCACTGGCCTTCCGAGATCAGGCCGACTTCGCCCGCCGCACAGCTCGGCTCGGTGCCGCCCGTCGCGGTGCCCTGGCAGCTGCCGCCGTCCGGCGTCGGCTTGCAGGTCGAGGTCGCCTCGTCGCAGTACGCCCAGCCGGCGGCCTGCGCTTCCGCGTCCGTGGTGCACGTGCAGCTCGACTCGCACGAGCCCGTGTTCGCGTTGCAGTACTCGCCCTGGTCGCAGTCCGCGTCGCTCTCGCATGCCTCGGGCACGCACGACGAGCGCGCCTCGTCGCAGGAGTAGCCCTCGGGGCACTGGTTATCGTTGTTGCAGAAGCCCGCTTCCTCGCACACGCCGTCGTCGCTGCAGTAGCAGCCCTGGGCGCAGTCATCGTCGCTCGCGCACGTGTAGCCCGGCTCGTCCGGACAGCGCGCGCCCGCCCATTCGCAGTCGCCGCCGTTACAGACGTAGTAGCCGTCGTTCGCGCAGTAGGTCCAGCGGTCCCCGCCGTCGGAGTCGCCTCCGTCGCCGAGGTACAGCTCGCAACCGCCGAGGGTCGCGAGCGCAGCGAGACAGAGGGAGGTGCGCAGGGGGGAGAAGAGCTTGGTCATGGTCTCGGTCCTTTGGGGGGAAAGGCGTGCGGTAGTCGGTTCGTCAAGCATCGCTCGTGCCACTACGGCAACGGGATCGAACTAGCGAACACTCCATGAACGTTTCGACACGCGAGTCCGATCTGATGGGAATCGGCGACCAATCCCTGACAAAAATGCCCGAAAAATCGCCGAACCACACACCCTGGTGTTCGGACGCGGCGATCTCATCGCGGTCGCAGGCCGACAAGCGTGTCGTACCCACATCCCGGGAGCACCGGCGGGTGTGAACGCCGGGCCACACTGCCTGTATCGCCGTGCCACGGAAACCGCCGGCAAATCCGATCGTTGTTGCCGGATCCGACGGACGAATCTTGGTCCGAGTGGGCGGGCGTTCGCGCTCGTCACGCCGGTTCGTCGACCGCGCGGATGGTCTCGCGCAACGAGTAGCGGGGCCGGAAGCCGAGCTCCGCGGCGGCCCGGCGACCGTCGACCATGCAGACGTAGCGGATGAAGTCGAGCTCGTTGACCGGGAAGCTGGACAGGCCGAAGCGGAACGCGAGCCCCAGCAGCGGGAGCGCGACCGGATGCGGGATCGCACGCGGCTGGCGGCCGAGCTCCTCGAGCACCGCGGACACCGGGACCTCGCCGGGACCGACGATGTTGTAGATGCCGCGGCGGCCGGGCGCGAGCGCGTCGACGATCGCCTCGGCGACGTCCTGGTAGTGGACGAGCTGCACCATCGGATCGAAGCCGAGCAGCACGGGTGGTCGCTCGAGCCGGAGATAGTTCGACGGCGCGTTGTGCACCGGACCGACGATATGCACGGGCCGCAAGATGACGGTCTCGATCTGTGCGGCGCGCCACAAGAACGTCGACACGAGGTGATCGATCTCGACGAGGTCGCGCATCTGCGGGAACCGCTGCGCGGCGAGGAGCGGCGCGTCCTCGGTGAGGAACTGCGCGTTGTCGGGGCGCGGTCCGTAGACGTTCGCGCTCGACAGCAGCACGACCTTGGGCACTCGATACGCCTGGCAGTACTCGAGCAGCTTCGTGGTGCCGGTGATGTTCCACGAGTACAGCTCGGCGGGACGCGCCCGCGGATCGTGCATCACGCCGAGGTGGACGAGCGCGTCGACGTCACCGACGCGGAAGATGTCGCGCGCCTTCTTGCTGCGCAGATCGACCTGGTGATGCTCGATGTCCTTGGGGCGGCCCTGCATCGGCCGGCGATCGAGGCCGACGATCTGCCAGTCGAGATCGTGATGGAGACGGCGCGCGACCGCGCGACCGAGCCGGCCCGCGATACCGGTGATGACGATCTTGCGCAGCCGCGGCATCGTCCGCTGCGTGGGACCGCCGAGTGGGCCGATCGACTCACCAGAAGACATGTGCTCGCTCGCGAAGTCCGACGTGGATCATCGACTGGATCGTGGTCTTCACCTGGAGGACCTTCTCGTCGAGCACCTCGTCATCGTCATCGGGATCGCCCGCGAACATCATCGGCTCGCCGAAGTACACGCGGTACTTCACGGGGAGCGGCACGATCGGCACGAACGGCGGATATGGCACGATCGGGAAGGCGGGCACGCGCAAGAGGCGCGCGAGCGGCTTCACGTTCAGCGCGGGCGCTTGCTCCTCGGCGCCGATCACGGCGACCGGGACGATCGGCGCCTGCATCTCGAGCGCGAGCCGCATGAAGCCCTTGCCGAACTCGGCGAGCTGGTAGCGCTTGCTGAAGTCCTTCGAGATCCCGCGCGCACCCTCGGGGAACACGAGCACCGCTTCCTCGGCGGCGAGCAGGCGCCGGCAGTTCTCGGGCGTGCCCGTGATCTGCCCCCAGCGCGCGAACAGGTAGCTCGCGAACGGCACCGTCGGCACGAAGTACTCGACCATCGAGCGCACGAGCCTCGGCTGCGCGGGCTCGAGGAAGGTCGCCGCGCCGATGACGACCCCGTCGAACGGGAGCTGCCCCGAGTGGTTCGACACGAACAGCACGCGGCCGCTCGCGGGGATGTTCTCGATGCCGTACGCGGTCGCACGAAAGTAATTGCGGTAGAGGAAGCGCGCGATCTTCGCCGCGACCTTGAGCGAGTCGCGCGACATCCCGAACGGGTCGTAGCCGAACTCGTTGCCGTGGACGACGAGCGCCTTCGTGCGACCGTCGATGTCGTCGTCGGGCACGTCGCCACGCAGCTGCCGCAACCGATCGAGGAGGCCCACGCGCGCAGTCTACACGTCGCGTGATACCGTCGCCCGCGATGGAGAGCTTCGTCGATCTCGCGTATCGCGGATTGTCACTCGGTCGTCGCGTGAAGCTGACACAGGTTCGGCCGACCACCGGCTACCTCGAGACTCCCGCGCCGATGCCGGTCGGCACGACGATCGCGATCGCCACGGATGAAGGCCACCAGCTCGAAGCGATCGTCACCTCGATCCACGAGCAGGTCGGCGGCTCCGACAAGCACCCCGGCATGACGGTGAAGCCGACGCTCGAGGGCGCGATCGCCGCGTGGTGGAAGGAGCGCGTCTCGCTCCCCGACGAGGCCCCACCCGCGCCCGCGCGCACAAAGCCCGTCACCGTACGCCCGCGCACCAACACCGTGGTCGAGGCGACGCCCGCCGGCGCGGCCGCGCCGCCGGCTCCGACGCCCAAGCCGACGACCACGGCGCCGATGCCGACCGCGGCCCCCGCGGTCGACCCCGCGATGGCCGCGGCGCTCGCCGCCGCATCGCAGACCGTGGCGCAAGCGCAGGCGACGATCGACGAGGCCGGTGGCAAGACCGTCGTCATGCCGGCGGTCGATCCGGACACGATCGAGAAGCTCGTGCGCACGACCAGCGACGAGATTCCGGTCGCGCGCATCAGCGACGTGATGGCCGCGGCCTCCGTGGACACCGCGCGGATCACCGGCGAGAACGAGGTGATCGACGACGGCAAGAAGACGACGATGATGGACGCCGTCGATCTGTCCGCGCTCGGCCTCGAGCCGAGCACCACGGGCCAGATGGCCGCGGTCAAGCCCGACGACGAGAACGGCGACGAGAACGGCAACGGCAACGGCGACGAGCCGGCGCCGCGCCCCTCGCAGCCGAGCATGCCGTCGACGGTGAAGAAGCGGAAGAAGCGCCGGTGAGCAGCGCGTCGTGAGCGCCGTCATTCCTCCCCGCGTTCGCCGCGGCGACACCGTCGGCATCGTGGCGCCGGCGGGGCCGGTGCGGTTCGTGCGGCTCGTGCGCGGCGTCGAGAGGCTCGGCGATGCATTTCGCATCCAGCTCGCGCCGAGCCTCGTCACCGAGACTCCCGGATCTGCACCGACGATCGCGGGACCGCCGCGGGAGGAGGGCGTGCCGAGCTATCTGTCCGCGAGCGACGAGGTTCGCGCGCGCGAGCTGATGGCGATGATCGAGAACCCCGATGTCCGCGCGATCCTCCTCGCGCGCGGCGGCTACGGGATCATGCGCATCCTCGCGAAGCTCGATCCGTCGGCGCTGAAGAAGGACCCGAAGCCGATCGTCGGCTTCTCCGACGCGACCGCGCTGCTGTCGTGGACACACGCGGCAGGGGTGCGCGGGATTCACGGGCCGGTGATCGCGCAGCTCGGCGATCTCGGCGCGAGCCACGTCGAGCATCTCGTGCGCGTGCTGACGGATCCGACGCCGCTCGGCGTGCGGCCGTGGTCGATCACGAGCTTCGGCGCCGGCGTCCACCAGGGTCCGCTGATCGCGGCGAACCTGACGCTCGCGTCGCTGCTCGTCGGGACGCCGTGGGAGCTGCCGCTCGAGGGTGCGGTCGCGGTGCTCGAGGAGGTCGGCGAGCGGCCGTACGAGATCGATCGCTACCTGACGCAGCTGATCCTGACCGGCGCGCTCGCGAAGACGCGCGCGGTGCTGCTCGGAGACTTCGCGCGCTGCGAGGATCTCAACCCGCCGCTCGGTCAACCGGATCTGCCGGACGCCGCGCTGTCGACGATCCTCGAGCGGCTGCGCACCGCGGGCACGCCGACCGCCGCGGGCGCTCCGATCGGTCATGGCGCGCGCAACGAAGCGGTGCCGTTCGGCGCGCAGAGCGTGCTCGATCTCGATCGCGGCACGTTCGAGATCCTCGAGTCTGCGGTCGCGTAGGCGCGCGGCTCAGTGGAAGACGGGCTCGTCGTCCGATCCGGTCTCGATCGTTCCGAAGCGTTCTTCGTACCGCTCGAGGTTCTTCTGCAACGCTTGCAGCAACCGCTTCGTGTGACGCGGTGACGAGATCACGCGCGTGCGGACTTTTGCCCGACCGTTGCTCGGCTGGATGAACGCGAAGTCCAGGACGAACTCGTTCTCGGTGTGATTGAGGAGGACGAGGTTCGAGTAGACCCCCTGTGCGACGTCGTCATCGATCTGCACCTGGAGCTTGGGGGCCGGGGGAGGCTCGTCCGACATGATTCGCAACGTAACGCGTTCATCACGATTGCCGGGCCATTCGGGCAGGGAACCATCGGGTAGCTCCCGTGCACTCGAAGTGCTTCAGAAACGAAGCAGAGTCACCAAAGTGGCCAGTGGAGTGGCCACACCGAGAACACGGGGTGACAGGACTAGTCGCCAATCGCGACATCCTGTCGAAGTTGCGAGCAGCATTTACCCTCTAACTCGTGGATCCGTGGTCGGCGTGATCCCCATCAGAGGGAGGGTTGACGTGGCACCGATTCTGCTCATGTTTCGAAGCAACCAACCACCCGCATCGAGGTTCCAAGGAATGGAATCGAGGTCGAGAGGGTTGAGCTGACAACTGAACGATTTACACGCGCGACACGAGGTCCAACGTTTCGACTCGGTGGATGACTAGTGGTTCCCTCCCCCCTCATCCCGCTGGTCTCCCCCACCACCTGAGGCAGCAAGTAAGCTTCGTGATTCAGCGCCCCGGCCCTCCTTGGCCCCCCCTTGGAGGGCCTTTATTTTTTCGGCGATCGCCTGTGAATCGGGCGCGCATCGGGCATCTTCATCGTCCGTGCGCGCGCTCGGCCTGGACGTCGGCAGCAAGACCATCGGTGTCGCCCTCACCGACGAGGCGAACATCGCGGCGCATCCGCACAGCGTGCTCGAGCGCATGGGCAACGTTCGCGACAGCGAGGCGATCGCAGCGCTGTGTCGGGAGCACGCGATCACGAACGTCGTGGTCGGAATGCCGTTCGAGCTCTCGGGCCGCATCGGCCTGCGCGCCAAGCGCGTGCAGGAGCTGATCATCGCAATGACACCCGCGCTGTCGGCGTTGTCGATCGAGGTGCACGAACAAGACGAGCGGTTCACGACCGCGGAGGCGCAGCGCGTCCTGATCGAGGCGGACGTCTCGCGACAGAAGCGCAAGGGCGTGATCGACCAGCAGGCCGCAGCGCTGATCCTCCAGGGGTGGCTCGATCGCATGCACGATCGCCACCGTTCGAAGTAACGTCACTCCGATGTCGAAACGATCGTTCCGCACCGCGCTCGCCGTTGTCATCGGCTCGCTGGTGATCGTGGCGGCGATCGTCGTCTACCTGGTCATGCAGGCGCTGTCCTATCCCAGGGAAGCGCACGCGGGCACGGGCAAGGACGTCGAGGTCGAGATCAAGACCGGCATGAACTTCCCGGCGGTCGCACAGACGCTCGCCGATCGCGGCGTGATCGACAAGCCGACGTGGTTCCGCCTCTACGCGATGTGGGAAGGCAAGACCACCGAGGTCAAGCCGGGCAAGTACCTCATCAAGGACAACCTCGCGCCCGAAGCGGTGCTCGACGTGATCACCAAGGGCGTGAAGGAGGTCACCGTCAAGGTCACGCTGCCCGAGGGCAAGTCGATGCTCGAGTTCTTCGCGCTGATCGAGCAGGCGCAGATCGCGAAGGCGGCGGACCTCCTCGCGCTCGCGCGCGACAAGGACTTCCTCGCGAAGTTCGCGATCACCGGTGACTCCGTCGAGGGCTACCTGTTCCCCGACACGTATCTGTTCCGCGTCAACGAGAAGCCGCAGACGGTGCTCACGCGCCTCATCACGCGGCACCAGGAGGTGTGGAACCAGCTCGTCGGCAAGCACCCGCGGGACACCGCCAGGCTCAAGGACAAGATGGGCTGGAGCGATCGCGACATCCTGACGATGGCGTCGATCGTCGAGAAGGAGGCGATCGAGGCGAGCGAGCGGCCGCGCATCGCGCAGGTGTTTATCAATCGCCTCAGCTCGCCGAGCTTCAAGCCGAAGAAGCTGCAGACCGATCCGACGATCCGCTACGGCTGCCTCGTGCCGCAGCAGAAGTCGGCCGCGTGCATCGCATGGAACGAGCCGTGCGTGAAGCAGGGCAAGGAGCCGGGCTGCGATCGCCTCCATCGCGCGCAGCTCGACGACAAGGACAACCCGTACAACACGTACGCGCACGAGGGCCTGCCGCCGGGCCCGATCGCGAACCCGGGCAAGGCATCGATCGAAGCGACGCTGTCGCCCGACGGCAGCGACTACTTCTACTTCGTCGCGACGGCGAAGGGCGCGCGCACGCACGCGTTCGCGAAGACCGCCGACGAGCACGAGCGCAACGTCAGGAAGTACGTCGGATCCGACGCGCCCGACTGAGGAGCGCGTGGGGTCGGCAGTATAGTCGTGCGATGAGATATCGCCGTCGCGTCTTCGCGCTGCCGTTCGTCGCGATCATCGGGTGCGGAGGTGGCGCGACGTCGACGCCCACCACGCCCACGACGCCCGAGGAGCCGCCCGCCTCGCCCGCCCAGAGCCTCGCCGAGCCGCCGGGAGGAACGCCGACCAAGGGCGTCGGCCCGGCGGGGCAGGTGATGCTGACGTATCCGAGCGGTGATGTCGTCTACGTCGCCGAGGACGGCACGTGCCACGCGCAGTACAAGGAGCACTGCGGCGACGGCAACGCCGAGGTGCCGACGGTCACCCACTGCAATCCGCCGCCACCGCAGCAGGTGCGGTGCCCGGCGGAAGCGAAGTAGCGATCAGAAGCGCGGGCGCAGCGTGGCGGCCACGGTGTCCGCCGCCGCGAACACGGCCGGCGCGGACTCGATCGCGGCGCGAGCGCGCACGAGGTAGATGACCGCGCTGTCGAGGTGGACGTAGTAGTAGCGCTGCGCGGTCGCGTCGCCCTCGAAGGTGTAGTGCTTGATCGGCCGGATCACGCCGGGGAACGACGACGCGTCGATGCGCGATTGCCCGACGGCGTTGAGCGCCTCGGGCGGCGGAATCTTGTCGCCCTGCAAGGGGCCGTAGAGATGGATCACGTTGGTCGGCGAGCTTCCCGTGCTCGGGGACGAGAGGCGCAGCTCGTACGCGCCGTGCTCGTCGGCGAGGTTTCCCGACGCGCGCAGCGTGAAGCCCGCGGGCCAGACGATCTCGTGGTTGTCGGTGACGATGCGCCACTCGTCGTTGTTCGGGGTCGTCCCGAACGAGGACAGCACGTCGTCGTAGGACTGCATCCCCGTGCCGAGGACGAGCTTCGTCGTCCCGCGCTCCTCCGTCGAGTAGGTCACGATCGACGTGTCGGACATCGCGTGCTTGATGAACGCACGCGTCGGCGGCGTCCCGGCCTGGATGCAGGCGGTCCTCACGACGCCGCTCGCACGGGCGGACGGCAGATCGTAGGGACCGACGACGAGCGTCCCGTCGGGCAGATGCGCGACGCTCGCCGGAAGGATAGGTCGCGCGCTGATGCCGTGACCGATGATGGAGAGAGTGAACTGCCGCGCGCCGAGCACGGCACTGGAGCGGCCGCGCTTGAACAGATCTGTCAGGCCCATCTGTGGCGATCGTGCACACGAAAGCTCGTCGAGAACAACGTTTCAGACTTTGGTCAGCCACGGCACGGACAGACGTTCGCAGCGTGGTACGGTCGGACCCATGAGTCTCGTGGGGCAGATCGCCGAGCTACAGAACTTCGCCACGTTCAAAGAGCTGTCCTGGGAGGGCAGCTTCGAGGACTACCTGAACCTGGTCCGCAAGACCCCTCAGGTCACGCGGAACGCGTACCAGCGCCTGTACGACATGGTGCTCTCGCACGGCGTCGAGGAGTACATCGATAACAAGAAGAAGCTGACGCGCTACAAGTTCTTCCGCGACGAGCAGCACGGCGGACGCGACGCGATCTTCGGGCTCGACGTCGCGCTGATGCGCCTGATGAACGTGCTCAAGAGCGCGGCGCACGGCTACGGCACCGAGCGGCGCATCATCCTGCTCCACGGCCCGGTCGGCTCGTCGAAGTCGACGATCGCGCGCCAGCTGAAGAAGGGCATGGAGGAGTACAGCAAGACCAGCGATGGCGCGCTGTACACCTACTACTGGACGCTGCCGGGAGCGCTCAGCGAGCTCGCCGGCGGAAGCGAAGTGTTCCACTCGCCGATGCACGACGAGCCGCTGCGGCTCATCCCGGCGGAGTGGCGCCAGCAGACGATCGACAAGCTCAAGCTCGGCAACGACGACTTCAAGGTGAAGATCGCGGGCGACGTGAACCCGGCGTGCCGGCTCATCTTCAAGGAGCTGATGCGGCACTACGCGGGCAACTTCGAGAAGGTGATGACGCACGTCAAGGTGCGCCGCCTCGTGCTCAGCGAGCAGGACCGCATCGGCATCGGCACGTTCCAGCCCAAGGACGAGAAGAACCAGGACTCGACGGAGCTCACCGGCGACATCAACTACCGAAAGATCGCCACGTTCGGATCGGACTCCGATCCGCGCGCGTTCAACTTCGACGGCGAGTTCAACATCGCCAACCGCGGCATCCTCGAGTTCGTCGAGATCCTGAAGCTCGACGTCGCGTTCCTCTACGACCTGCTCGGTGCGACGCAGGAGCGCAAGATCAAGCCGAAGAAGTTCGCGCAGACGGACATCGACGAGGTCATCATCGGCCACACCAACGAGGCCGAGTACAAGAAGCTCCTGAACAACGAGTTCATGGAGGCGCTCCGCGACCGCACGATCAAGGTCGACATCCCGTACATCACCAAGGTGTCCGAGGAGGTGAAGATCTACACCAAGGACTTCACCACCGACCGCGTCGGCAAGCACATCGCGCCGCACACGCTGTACGTCGCCGCGCTGTGGGCCGTGCTCACGCGCCTCGAGGATCCCAAGAAGCACTCGCTGTCGTTGATCCAGAAGGCAAAGCTGTACGACGGCAAGACGCTGCCGGGCTTCACGCAGGACAACATCAAGGAGCTCCGCAAGGAGGCGCAGCGCGAAGGCCTCGACGGCATCTCGCCGCGCTACATCCAGGACAAGATCGCGAACGCGCTCGTCAGCGACAAGGCCGACGGCGCGATCAACCCGTTCATGGTGCTCAACGAGCTCGAGAGCGGCCTGCGCTCGCACTCGCTGATCTCGAGCGAGGAGCAGCGCAAGCGCTTCGGCGAGATGCTCTCCGTCGTCAAGCAGGAGTACGAGGACATCGTGAAGAACGAGGTCCAGCGTGCGATCAGCGCCGACGAGGACATGATCGCGAAGCTGTGCGCCAACTACATCGACAACATCAAGGCGTACACGCAGAAGGAAAAGGTCAAGAACCCGTACACCGGCCAGGACGAGGAGCCGGACGAGCGTTTGATGCGATCGATCGAGGAGAAGATCGACATCCCGGACTCGCGCAAGGATGACTTCCGCCGCGAGATCATGAACTACATCGGCGCGCTCGCGATCGAGGGCCGCACGTTCGACTACAAGACGAACGAGCGGCTCCACAAGGCACTCGAGGCGAAGCTGTTCGAGGACCAGAAGGACTCGATCAAGCTCACCTCGCTCGTGTCGAGCGTCGTCGACCGCGACACGCAGGCGAAGATCGACGTCGTCAAGCAGCGCCTGATCAAGAACTTCGGCTACGACGAGGTCAGCGCGACCGACGTGCTCAACTTCGTCGCGTCGATCTTCGCGCGCGGTGATGTGAAGAGCTGAGCGAACGCATGTCCGATCCGCTGGGCAAAGGTCCTGTCACCGTGGAGCTCAACCACACGCTGGCCGAGCTGCTGGCGAAGCTCTGCGTCGAGATGGAGACCGAAGATCCGGGCGATGTGATGTCGCGCGCGCTCGGCCTGCTCGAGATGGTTCAACGCACCAAGCGCGCCGGCGGGCGGCTCTGCTTCGTCAACGAGCGAGGGGAAATGGCGGACGTCGCGCTGTGAGGCATCCCATTTCGGCAACCGTGCGAGGGCAACGATGAGCCAGAAGATCGATCTCGATCACGGTCGGTTCAAGCAGATCATCCGCGGGAAGATCAAACAGAACCTGCGCAAGTACATCTCGCAGGGAGAGATGATCGCGCAGAAGGGCAAGGACCGCGTCGCGATCCCGCTGCCCTCCGTCGACATCCCGCACTTCAAGCACGGCGACAAGCAGCAGGGCGGCGTCGGGCAGGGCAACGGCGAGCCGGGCGATTCGCTCGGCGGTGATGGCGAGCAGCAGCCGGGCGCGGGGCAGGCGGGCGATCGTCCAGGCGATCACCTGATGGACGTCGAGATCTCGATCCAGGAGCTGGCCGAGATCATGGGTGAGGAGCTGGAGCTGCCGCGCATCCAGCCCAAGGGCACCGAGAAGATCATCGCGTGGAAGGACAAGTACTCGGGCATCCGCACGACCGGCCCCGAGTCGCTGCGCCACTTCCGCCGCACGTATCGCCAGGCGATGCGCCGGCAGATCGCGATGGGCACGTACGACGCGAAGAACCCCGTCGTCATCCCGATCAAGGACGACAAGCGTTACCGAAGCTGGCGCAAGGAGCCGCTGCCGCAGTCCAACGCCGTCATCATCTACATGATGGACGTGTCCGGCTCGATGGGCGACGAGCAGAAGGAGATCGTCCGCATCGAGAGCTTCTGGATCGACACGTGGCTCAAGAGCCAGTACCACGGCATCGAGAGCCGCTACATCATCCACGACGCGATGGCCAAGGAGGTCGATCGCGACACGTTCTTCAAGACGCGCGAGTCCGGCGGCACGATGATCAGCTCGGCGTACAAGCTGTGCGCGAAGATGATCGCCGACGAGTATCCGAGCGAGCTGTGGAACATCTATCCGTTCCACTTCTCCGACGGAGACAACTGGAGCGTCGACGACACGCACACGTGCGTCGAGCTGCTCAAGAAGGAAGTCCTGCCGTTCGTGAACCTCTTCTCGTACGGCCAGGTGGAGTCGCCGTACGGCTCGGGTCAGTTCATCAAGGACCTGACGGAGCACTTCGACGAGGACGAGCGCGTGGTGACATCGGAGATCAAGGGCAAGGAAGCGATCATGGACTCGATCAAAGAGTTCCTCGGAAAGGGTCGCTGAGATGGCAAGCACGACGAACGTCGGGCGCGCAGCACTCCCGAAAGGAGTGCGAAGGTAGATGTCGATCAAGCGGTTCCCGGCATACCTGCGCGATGCGCAAGAAGAGGTCGAAGGCTACGCGAAGAACTTCGGTCTCGATTTCTTCACGATCCTGTACGAGGTCCTCGACTACAAGACGATGAACGAGGTCGCCGCGTACGGCGGCTTCCCGACGCGGTATCCGCACTGGCGGTTCGGCATGGACTACGAGCAGCTCTCGAAGAGCTACGAGTGGGGCATGTCGAAGATCTACGAGATGGTGATCAACACCAACCCCGCGTACGCGTACCTGCTCGAGGGGAACTCGTTGACCGACCAGAAGATGGTCATGGCGCACGTGTGCGGCCACGTCGACTTCTTCAAGAACAACTACTTCTTCTCGAAGACGAACCGCAAGATGATCGACGGCATGGCGAACCACGCGGCGCGCGTGCGTCGCCACATGGCGCGCCACGGCCAGGACGCCGTCGAGGACTTCATCGATACGTGCCTCTCGCTCGAGAACCTGATCGATCCGATGAGCCCGTACATCCAGCGCACGCCCAAGCCCAAGGCCGCGCTGCCCGACGAGCTCTTCGACGACGACACCGGCCGCGTGGGGCGCCTGCGCTCCAAGGGCTACATGGACTCGTTCATCAACCCGCCCGAGTACCTCGAGGCGCAGAAGAAAAAGAAGGAAGAAGAAGCGAAGAAGCTCAAGCGGAAGTTCCCCGAGCATCCGCAGCGCGACGTGCTCGCCTTTTTGATCGAGCACGCGCCGCTCGACAACTGGCAGCGCGACGTCCTCGAGATCGTGCGCGACGAGGCGTACTACTTCGCGCCGCAGGCGATGACGAAGATCATGAACGAGGGCTGGGCCTCGTACTGGCACTCGAAGATCCTGACGGAGAAGGCGCTGACGGCGGCCGAGATCATCGACTACGCCGAGGCGAACGCGGGCGTGCTCGGCACGGCGCCGGGGCGGCTCAATCCGTACAAGCTCGGCGTCGAGCTGTTCCGCAACATCGAGGACCGCTGGAACAAGGGGCAGTTCGGCAAGGAATGGGACGAGTGCGACTCGATGGACCAGAAGCGCAACTGGGACCGGCGCACGGGGCTCGGGCGCCAGCGCATCATGGAAGTGCGCAAGCTCTACAACGACATCACGTTCATCGACGAGTTCTTCACGCTCGAGTTCTGCATCGAGCAGAAGTTCTACTCGTTCGGCTTCTCGGAGCGCAGCGGCAACTGGGAGATCATGAGCCGCGAGTTCAAGAAGGTGAAGGATCAGCTGCTGCGCATGCTGACCAACCGCGGGCAGCCGGTGATCGTCGTCGAGGACGGGAACTTCGACAACAAGAGCGAGCTCTTGCTGCGCCACATTCACGAGGGCATCGACCTCGACGGCTCGCAGGCGCGCGACACGCTGCGCAACGCGAGCAAGCTGTGGACGCGACCCGTGAGCCTGCTGACCAAGGTCGAGGGCAAGGGCAAGATGCTCCGCTGCGAGGACGGCAACATCAGCGAACGGAGCGCGGAATACTGATGTGGTGGTGGGTCAGCGCGATGTGGAGCCCGCGATGAAACTGTGGGCCTGGGGGCAGTCCGATCCGGGACGCAAGCGCGAGCGCAACGAGGACAGCTACCTCGTCGATCCGGAGACCGGTGTGATGGCCGTCGCCGACGGCATGGGCGGACACCAGGGCGGCGCCACGGCGTCGCGGATGGCGGTGGAGTACCTCGGGCGCGAGCTGTCGGAGGCGCGCGGCAACTTCGAGCAGGCGTTGCTCGCGCAGCTCAAGAACGTGCGCGTGACCGAGGAGATGGCCGCGGTGTCGGACACCGGCGAGCACGAGCTGATCGGTGGGCCGCGCGACGTGCACCGCCGGGCGCTCGCGCCGACGCTCGTGCCCGCGCCGACCGGGCAGGCCGACGTCGCGACGCGGCCGACGCCACCGTCGGGCATGGAGATCACGCTGCCGGCTGGAACGGTGCCGGTGTTCACGCCTGCCCTGGAGCTGATGCGCGGTGTCGTGCGCCGCGCGTCGAGCGCGATCTTCGAGGCGGCGTGGAACAAGCCCGAGCTGCGGGGCATGGGGACCACGCTGACCGCGGTGCTCGTCAATGAAGGTCGCGCGCACCTCGTCCACGCGGGCGACTCGCGCTGCTACATGTTCCGCGACGGCCAGCTGCGCCAGCTGACCGACGACCACTCGTGGATCGCCGAGCAGCTACGCTCGGGTGCGATCAGCGAGGCCGAGGCGAAGAGCAGCAAGTTTCGCCACGTGATCACGAAGTCGATCGGGTTCGAGCGCGACATCGAGGCGGACATGAAGAGCGTGCCGGTCTCCGCCGGCGACTGCTTCGTGCTGTGCAGCGATGGCATGTCGAACTACGTCGAGCACGGCGAGCTCGAGCGCATCGTCGCGATGACGTGGTACCGCAAGCTGCCGCAGACGCTGATCGAGCTCGCGAACTCGCGCGGCGGCGATGACAACATCACCGTCGTCGTCGGGCTCGTCTCGAACACGCCGGCCACGCCGACCTGATCACCAGCGCAGCGGCGGGTAGGTGCGGAAGAAGCACGTGCGCGCGTCGTCGGACAGCGGGATGTTCGCGATGAGGTTTCGCGCCGGCTTGTCGGCGAGCGAGAACCGCGACACGACGCCCGCGTCGGTGGCGACGGTGAACGACCGCTGATCCGGCGAGACGTCGATCGCGAGCACCGAGCCGCCGACGAACACGTAGCCGAGGAGCTGGAGGTTGTCGTCGGAGTTGCAGCCCATCCAGCGCACGTAGCCGTTGTCGAAGCCGAGCAAGAAGCCGGCGCCGAACGACGCGATCGCCTGCACGCGGCCTTGCTCCTGCGCGATGCCGCCGTCGAAGCTCTCGATCGCGCCGGCGGTGAGGCCGTCGAGGTCGATGCGGAACGTCGTGTTGGTCATGCGATGCGACAGCGACGCGTACAGACACGCGGCGTACGCGAGGTGCGGTCGCGAGGTGTGGAACACGGCCTGCGCCGGGAAGAACGCGTCGTCCTGGCTCGTGTTCTCGAGGAACCAGCGATGATCCTCGCGGCGATAGATCGCGAGCCCGGCCATGATGCCGCGCGGGAACAGGCCGCCGCACGAGATGCGATCGCCGGCCGGCGAGATGTCCGCGTTCGGGAAGTGCATCGCGATCTCGAGCGGACCGTCGTCGGGATCGTGCGCCTGCACGTACTCGTCGAGCGTCTCGTCGAGCGGGTAGAGGCGCTGCTGGCGGCCTTGCGAGCACACGAAGATGCCCGCGGTCGCGACGATCACGACCTCGCGCCCGCTCGGCGCGATACGCAGCGAGCGCACGCCGATCCGGGTGCCCGAGCCGAGCTTCGCGGTCGCGTCGACGCCCGCGTGCTGATAGCTCGTCGGATACGCGATCGCCACCGACTCGGTGCCGCGATGCAGCTCGATGCGATCCTCGTACGCGAATGCCTGCGTCATCTTGTCGTGCGACGCGCCGAACGCGAGCAGGCCCGGCACCGGCGCGATCGAGTGCGCCGTGATGCGCATGACGATCGGCGGGCGGCTGGGGTGCTTCACGCGCGCGAGCGTCGAGCCGTTCCCGGCGTCGAGCACGGCGTCGATCACGAGGCCGAAGCGATCCCAGAACGCCTTGCCGATGCCGTCGTGATAGAGCGGGAACATCTGGCGGACCTGTGCCGTGGCGCCGGCCGCGTTGAGCTGCGCGACCGCATCGACGATCGGTCGCTCGAGATCATCGCGGTCGAACGAGGGCTCTTCGAACGAGACTTCTCCGGACGCGTACATCTCGGCGAGCCAGCGGTTCAGCTCGGACGTGTAGCGATCGCCCTCGGCGATCCACGCCGCCGACGCCGCCTCGATCGACGGGAACCTCGCCTGGTCCGTGTCGTTGCGCGCGTTGCGATACAGGTGCTGCTCCTCGAGCACGGCGCCGCCTTCGCCGAGGATCTTGAAGCTCGTCATCATGCCGTGCTCGTCGAACAGGTACTGCACCTCGAGCGCATCCTCGTGCTTCACGTTCGGGAAGCTGTCCAGCTCCTCGATCTGTGTTCCCACGCGCGCGCGGCGAAACCACTTGCGGCGCGGCACGCCATCGTCGAACAGCACCGAGTCCTGCGCGAGCGATCCGTCGGACAGGTACTCGCGAATGCGCACGAGCTCGCCCTTCTCGTGCGTCTCGACGTGGCGCAACACGCCGCCAAGATCCCAGCGCGACGTGTCGCCGTCGCCGTTCGACTCGAGGACCCACACCTCGTCGTCCTCGTCGATCACCGCCGCCGTCGGGACGCTCGCGGGACGATCGAACTGGCGCACGCCGGCCGCGTCGTACCGCTCCTCGCGCAGCAGCTCGCCCTCGGGCGTCCACCAGCGCCAGGGACCGACCTTGACCCATTCGTCGTCGATCTCCGCCGTCGATCCCTCGACCCAGTAGTACTCGTCGTCGTCCTTCTTGAAGTGCGCGCTCGCCGAGACGCCCGCGGGCCGCACCGTCGGGAACGGGGTGCCGTCCTCCATCACGCGCCGGCCCTCGCGATCGTAGAGGCGACCGTCGGTCGTCGCGCCGTCGACGAAGTCCATCTCGCATCGCCAGATGTGCGGGCCGAGCCCGGCGGGGAAGTTCTCGGTCGTCTTCTGCGTCGACCGCGTGAACACGTTCGTCCCCTGCAGCACGCCATCGGCGAACCGCCCCGTGCGCGACGGCTCCTGGTTCTCGTGGTAGCGCGTGAACACGCCGTGCGGCTGTCCGTTGCGATGCTCGGTCGCGCAGCAGCGCGTGCCGTCCGGCCGGTAGTAGGTCACCAGGCCGTGAAACTCGCCGGCGGCGTTGCGCTCGGCGACGACCCATTCGTTGTCCTTCGGCTCCCAGAACGCGGTCGCGGGAACAGAGGCGGGCTTGTGCGGATCGGTTGGCATCGCGCGTGTGCACAGCAACCGCCGGACCACACGCAACTACGCGACGTCACACGAGCCGACCACGCAAGATCTTGCGTGACCGCGCAACACCGTCACGACTCGGGCTTGCGCTCGATCGGTTGGCGCGCGAGCCGCGACCACCGAGGGTGATAGATGTTGTCCGCGTTCGGGCGCGGCTGCGTCCACGACATGTCGTGCACGTCGGGGCGATAGTCGAGGTGAATGAACTGCTGGTGCGGGTACCAGCCGACGCCGACGTCGTGATGGTTCGCCCACATCTCGTCGCGCACCGCGGCCTGCTTCACGCCGCGTACTTGAAGATCGATCGCGTGGCCGTCCCAGTGCTTCGAGTGCTTGATGCCGGCCTTGCTGCGCTCGGGCTCGGCGCGGACCGCGGAGATGATCTCGATCTCGTGGCCGGGGAAGCGCACCGCGACGTCGGCGAGCAGGGCGAGCGTTCCGGTGGCGATGCGGCGCGTGCGGCCGCTTCGCGCGCATCGCATGATCGCCGCGATGTCATCGGCCATCTCGGGTGTGACCTTGCCGTCGAGCGGGAGGTCGAGCTCGAGGCGCTGCGGCCCGCGCGTCAGCACGACGTGGACGGTCGCGGGTTCGACGGCGGGGCCTTCGCGCATCTCGATCGAGAGCGCGGGGATGATCGAGACGGCGCTCGTCGCGATGGTGTGCGCGGTGAGCGAGGCGGCGCTCGGCGTCGGCTCGGCGGATTTCGGGCGGAGCACGAGCAGGCACACGAGGATTGCCATCCACGAGACGAGGTACGTCGAGTTTCGGGCACGCATGAGGACCCGTTCCTGTACAAGCGGCGTGCCGCACGCAGATGGTCGAAACCCTTCGACTTCTGGCTGTCGCGGGTCTCCGATTTTCGGAGACTGGCCTCCGAAAACAAGCCAGGTGGCCAGAACTGTTGGACAGCGGGAGCGGCGCCTACAATGATCGCGTCGCTTGCCGAAGACCACGAAGCATGACGAGACCCTGAGGCTGGTCGTTCCCGCCTCGGTCCTCGCGTCGAACGGGTGGCTCGTGGTCGCGCCGGGAACACCGGACGAGCGCCGCGTGGAGATCGAATCGGTGCCGATCACGATCGGATCGGACGTCGCCGCGAAGGTTCGCGTGCGCGATCCACACGTCTCGCGGCGACACGCGGAGATCGTGCGCGTGGAGGACGGCGTCGTGGTGCGAGACCTCGCGAGCCGCAACGGGACGTACATCGATGGCATCGCCGTGAAGGAAGTGCACCTGCACGGGCCCGCGACGATCCGCGTCGGCGGAACGGTGATCCGGTACGAGACCGCGGCTCGTCCGCAAACCGGACAGAAGCCGCTGCGCGACGCCACCGGCACCTCCGCGGCGATGCAGCCCGTGTTCGAGATGCTGGAGCGACTCGCGCCCTCGGATCTGACGGTCACGCTCATCGGAGAGACCGGCGCCGGCAAGGACGTCCTCGCGCGCGCGGTCCACGACGCGAGCACGCGACACGCGGGCCCCTTCGTCGTGTTCGACTGCGGTGCTGTCACGCCGACGCTGATCGAGAGCGCACTGTTCGGTCACGAGAAGGGAGCGTTCACGGGCGCGAGCACCGATGTCGTCGGCGCGTTCGAGCGCGCGAACGGCGGCACGTTGTTCTTCGACGAGATCGGCGAGCTCGGGCTCGACCTCCAGCCCAAGCTCCTGCGCGCACTCGAGCAGCGAACGATCCAGCGCGTGGGCTCGACGGTCGACGTTCTGGTCGACGTCCGCATCGTCGCGGCGACCAACCGCGACCTCGAGGACGAAGTGGCGCGCGGGCGATTCCGGCAGGACCTGTTCTTCCGCCTGTCGGCCGCCGTCGTGGCCGTTCCTCCGCTCCGCGCGAGGCTCTCCGATCTGCCGGCGTTGATCGACGCGATCTTCGCGGCGGAAGGTCGGCGGCTCCGCGTCACGCGCGAGACGCTCGACGCGCTCGCGAGCTACGACTGGCCCGGCAACATCCGCGAGCTCCGGAACGTGCTCGCTGCCGCCGCCGCGATGACCGACACGGATCTGCTCGAGCCTCGTCACTTGATGTCGTTCAAGCGCCGCCGGCGCGACGAGACGCTGACCGGCAACTCGCTCGCGGGGCGCTCGCTACAATCGATCGAACGCGCGGCGATCGTGCAGACGCTCAAGGGCGCGGACGGCAACAAGGTCAAGGCAGCGAAGGCGCTCGGCATCGCAGCCTCGACGCTGTACGAGAAGATGCGCCGGTACGGGATCGCCTGACGTGCAGCGGTGACGTGAAGTGTACGTGAAGCGCGCGTGATCGCCGGCCATCGCCGGCAACGGGCAGCACCGCCGATGCGAAGCGCCCCGAAGTGCGTTACGTAGGGCACAGGTGCAAGGCGTTCTCGACGCTCTCGATGGTTTCGGTGGCGTCTACCTCGCGGTGTTCGTCTTCGCGATCCTGTCGGGTGTCATCCCGGTCACGAACAGCGAGGTGCTGATGACCGCGCTCGGCGCGGGCTCGTCGTACGGCTGGTCGAAGCTGCTGGTGCTCGCGGCGATCGTCGCCGTCGGACAGTCGATCACGCACGCGGCGCTGTACTTCACGGCGCGCGGCATCACGCGCGCGGGCACCAGCAATAGCCCGAAGTGGGAAGCGCGGATCGCCAAGGCGCACGCGCTCGCCGAGAAGTGGAAGAAGAGCGAGGTGCTGATGATGATCGGCGGCGCGACGATCGGCGTGCCGCCGCAGGTGCTCGTGGCCACGGTGGCCGGCGTGATCGGGATTCCGTTTCGCACGTTCGCGACGATCGACGTGTGCGGGCGATTCGTGCGCTTCGCGGTGATCGCGCTGATCGCGCACGCGGCCGTCTAGGCTCGCTCGCCTAGCGCTGCGCGGCGGGCATCGGCGGGGCCACGACGGTCACGTAGATGTCGCGATCGCCGTCGGCGGAGCGCACGCGGATCGTCGTCTTGCCGGGCGCCTTGCCGATCGCGACGAGGGCGGACATCGTCTGGCGCTCGTAGGTGCGCGGTGCGTATGCCGTGCCCTGCTGCTCGAGCTGGGCGAGCGAGGCGTCGCGGACCTCGACGATGTTCGGATCGTCGGAGGTCACGCGCATCTTCTCGCACGGCTTCGCGTCGGTGCAGCTGATCGCGATCGCGACACCTTTGGAGAGCTCGAGGCGGTAGTTCTCGATGCCCCAGAAGCCGCTGATCGCGTCGAGGCGGGCCGCGCGCGAGGGCGGCGCGGTCGACTGCGCGGTGAGCACGGGTGGGCAGCCCGCGAGGAGCGCGAGCGAGAGCGTGGCGATCGCGAGGAGGATGGTGCGCTTCACGGGACCACCTCGACGTCGACGGCAGTGGACACGTTGCCGAACGCGACCGTGACGTGCGCCTTGCCCGGAGCGCGTGCGCGGAGGCGGCGGCGATCGGACGATCCGTCGTGGAGGATCGAGAGCGTGGTGTCGGCGTCGACGGTCCACGCCGGCGACGAGTCGCCCGCGAGGCGCTGCGATCCGTTCCACAGCGCGGGAACGAGCGTGACATCTTCGCCGACGGCGAGGCCGATCGGGCCGGCGACGAGATCGCCGTCGCGGCGCGCGAGGGTGACGTGCGTGATCGGCGCGACCCACACGTGAACGAAGTCGATGACGGCGCCGTCTTCGGTCGCGATCAGGACCGCGGCCGCGCCGGGCGACTTCGCGACGAGCATCCCGTTCTCGACGGCGAGGACGTTCGTGTCCGCGGACGTGAGCACCAGGTTCGGCGTCGCGGTGCCGGCGATCGAGACGGACACGTCGGGGTGAAACGTCGCGCCGATCGCGAGGGGCTGCAGCGGCGCCTTGCGCGCACAGGCGGCGTCGTCGGCGGCACAGTGGCCGGCGAGCGTCGTCTGCTGGAGCGCGCCCGAGGCGCCGCATGCCCCGAGAGCTGTGATGGGAATGAGGAAGAAGAGTCTCTGCATATGGCTCGAACGAGGGCCTGACGCGGCGCTTACATCCACCGCATGCAGTACGATCGGCCGCATGCGCGGCACCGTGATCTTGCTGGCCTTTGTGGCGAGTGCGATCGGATGCGATCGGAGTAAGGGGCGCGAGGGCACTGCCGGTTCCAGTGCGACAACCAACACGCCGGCCGCACCGGTGGCGAATGGATGCAACCTCGCGCCGCTCCCGCTGCGCAGGCCGAAGCCCGAGCGGCTCGTCGCGATCGGCGATCTGCACGGCGACCTCGCCGCGACGCGCTCGGCATTCAAGGCGGCCGGCGCGATCGACGACGCGGACAACTGGATCGGCGGCGGGCTCGTCGTGGTGCAGACCGGCGACGTGCTCGATCGCGGCGACGACGAGCAGGCGATCCTCGATCTGCTGTTCGCGCTGGAGGGCAAGGCCAAGGCGGCGGGCGGCGAGCTGATCTTCCTTAACGGCAACCACGAGCTGATGAACGCGGCGGGCGACTTTCGCTACGTGACGCGCGGATCGCGCGACGCGTTCGGGGGTCGCATGGCCGCGCTCGGACCGGGTGGCGCGTACGCGAAGAAGCTCGCGCAGCATGATGTCGTCACGATCGTCGGCGACACGGTGTTCTCGCACGCGGGGCCGGTCGGGCCGTTCGCGACGCAGCTCGACGAGATCAACATGACGTCGCGGTGCTGGCTCGACGGGCAGGCGGGCGGACCCGACGAGCCGCCGCTCGCGATGACGTCGGAGGACAGCCCGGTGTGGACGCGCGCGTACGGGCTCGAGACCGCGGACTGCGAGGCGGCGAAGGCCGCGATGGCTGCGATGGGCGTGAAGCGCATCGTCGTCGGACACACGGTGCAGGAGCAGATCAACAGTCAGTGCGACGACACCGTGTGGCGGATCGATGTCGGCCTCGCGAAGGGATACGGCGGACCGATCGAGGTGCTCGAGGTGTATCCGACGCCGCGCGTGCTGCGAGGCTCTCGCTAGGCCAAGGCGTATATGCCGCCCGCGCGCGAAGCGTTGGCGACGCGATCACCGACGACGATTTCGTCGTGTCGCGCGCGCGTCGCACGCGAGTCGCAACTTCTCCGTCGACGACAATGCGCCTAGCGTGCTCGCATGAATCGCCGCATCGCCGGCGCGATCGCAGTTGTCGTCGCGCTCGCCGCCCTCGTGTTGTTCCTTCACTTCCGCAGCGGCGAGCCCGCGGCGCCGAAGACCGCGTCGACCGCACGCACCGGTAGCAGCTCCGCGATGATCCCGCCGACGCGCGAGGCGCCGCAGGAGGCATCGCCGCCGCAGCGCCCCGCCCAGCGGTGGACGCTCGATACGGATCCCGAGGGCCCGCTGCGCCTCGAAGGTCAGGTGCTCGGGCCGGACGGCAGAGGCGTCGGCAACGCGCTCGTCGCGATCACGACGGTGCCGCCGCGCACGGTGACCGCCGATGACGACGGCACGTTCGCGATCGACAAGCTCGTCGCGCGTACGTACCAGCTGACCGCCAGCACGCCGGAGCTCGTCGGAGGTCCGGTGTTCTACAAGCTGCGCGAAGGCGGCGATCCGGTCGTCATCCACATGTCCGCGGGCGCGGCCGTCGACGTCACCGTCGTCGACGATCAGCAGAAGCCGCTCCCGGGCGCGACCGTGAAGCTGATGGATCAATCGGAGCGCACGGCCCAGACCGACGCCGGCGGCAAGGTGACGATCAGCCCGATCCGTCCCGGCTGGGTCGCCGTGTCCGCCACCGCGCCCGGCTTCGCGACCGGCGGTGGCGTCACGACGATCGGCTCCGCCGGGGCGCACGCGACCGTCACGATCACCATGAAGAAGGGCGTCGCGGTCTCGGGCAAGGTCGTCGACGAGAAGGGCACGCCGATCGCGAAGGCGCGCGTGATCGCGCAGGGCGATCCGACGTGGGGCGGCGGACGCGAACCGGACGCCGAGACGACGAACGACAAGGGCGAGTTCGCGTTCGCCGCGCTGCAAGCGGGCACCACGAGGCTGCTCGCGATGGACGGCGAGCACGCTCCCTCCTCGTCGGAGCCGATCAAGATCGGCACCACCCCCGTCACCGGCGTGACGATCACGATGACGCCGGGCGGAGTCATCGCCGGCACGGTCCTCGATGCGGACAAGCAGCCCGTTCCGTTCGCGACGGTGCGCGTCGCCGGCGCGGGCCGCGCGCAGTTCCTCACCGCGGCGCGCCAGGCGACCACCGACAAGGCCGGCGCGTTCGAGCTGCGCGGCCTCTCGCGCCTCACGCTGCAGGCGCGCGCCGAGTCGGAGACGGCGGCGAGCACGCTCGTTCCGCTCGATCTCACGCAGAAGCCGCGGCTCGACGACGTGACGCTCGTGCTCGATGTCACCGGCACGATCGCCGGCATCGTCGTCGACGAGAAGGGAAAGCCCGTCCCCGAGGTCAGCGTCAACGCGTACCCCGACATGCTCGCGGGCGCGAAGGCGGAGAACGCCGCGCTCGCCGGCTTCTCGTCGGCGACCACCGATGGCGACGGCAGGTTCGTCATCCGCGGCTTGCCCGACGATCAGTACCGCCTGTGGGCCACGCGCGCTCTCGGCGCCGACGGCGGCGCGTGGAGTCGCAACTCGACACCCGCGCGCGTCGGCGAGCAGAACGCACGCCTCGAGCTGCCATCGCCCGGCGGCCTGAAGGGCACGATCTCGCTCGGTGGCGAGCCACCGGCGATGGCGACCGTGCAGGTCGGCTTCGGCGCTCCGACACCGACGCTGAAGGGCACGTTCGCGATCCAGGACCTCGCGCCCGGCACGTACGACATCACGCTGCACAGCCTCGAGTTCTCCGAGCACATCCTCCGCGACGTCGAGATCAAGCCCGCCGAGACGACCGACCTCCGCACGATCGAGGTCGAGAAGGGCCGTGTCCTCACCGGCCGCGTCGTCGACGGAACGGGCCGCCCCGTCAGCGGCGCGAAGATCCGCGTCGGCGAGCGCCTGTTCTCGTCCGGTCAGGCCGACGACGCGCAGCTCGATCAGTTCGACGCGCTGTCGAACGTGCGCTCCGGTCACTCGGGCCCCGACGGCAGCTTCACCATCGTCGGCGTCCCGCCGAAGGTGACCTCCGCCGCCGCCGAGAACGCCTCGGGCCGCTCGCTGCCCATCACCGTTCCCCCGGGCACCGGCAACCCACCCGCGATCGAGCTCGTGATCAAAGGCTTCGGCACGATCGCGGGCAGGGTCACCCGCCGCGGTCAGCCGGTGCCCGGCGTCGCCGTCGACGAGGTCGTCAAGGGCGCGCCGTCGCAGAACAGCTTCGCGCAGACGCGCGAGGACGGCACGTTCGTCATCGAGCGCGTCGTCGAGGGCACGCACGTCGTCACCGCGAACGAGCGCCGGCAGATGACCTCGCGCGGCGGCGCCACCACGGTGCAGGTCACCGCGGGCAAGACGGCGACCGCGAACATCGACATCCCGTCGGGTGACCTCTCGCTCGAGGTGACGATCAAGGCCGCCGCCGGCGCGAAGGTCGACTCGGCGCAGATGTTCTTGTTCGGCGGCAGCGTGAACGTCGACAACGGTCAGGCGCTCGTCGACAAGACCCTCGAGGGCGGCTCCGTCTTCATGCGCTTCTGGTTCAGCGGCCGCCCGCCGACGGTGTTCGACGAGATGGCCGCCGGCACCTACTCGCTGTGCTCGATCCCGATCACCGGCGACATGAACAACTCGACGTTCGTGCAGCGCATCCAGGAGAACATCCCGGCGCTGAAGGTCGTCTGCGCGCCCGTGACCCTGAAGGCGTCGCCCGCGACGCAGTCGATCACGCAGGAGCTGCCGTCGATGTCGCCGCTACCGCCGCCGTCCTGAGATCACGGCTCCATGTCGATGTCCGGCTCGGCATCGGCGGGCTCGGCGGGCTCGGCCGGCTTCGCCGGAGCAGGGGCGGGCGCCTTCGCGGCGTTCGGGTCGGGCTTCGCCGCCGCTTCGGGGCGCTGCTTGACCTCGCGGTTCGCGGGGCACAGCGGCGCGGCGTCGGCGTTCGCGCGCTCTTGCACGATGCCGCCGATGCGCGTCGGGCCCGCGGCGCCGAGGATCTGCAGCGTCGACTCGATCACGCCCTTCTGGATCAGGCGCTTCTTCACGGCGTCCGCGAGCTTCTGCGCGTCGGGCGCCTTGGGCAGCGCGATCGCGACGAGCCACTTGGTGACCTCGGGGTGCGAGAGCATCACGAGCGCCATCTGATCGACGATGATCGTTCCGGCGGCCGAGAGGTTCGCGCCCGACATCGTCGGCTGCGCGTCGACGACGAGGCGATCGCCGTCGAGGCGCGCGACGTTCTTGCCGCCCGTGTCGGGGCAGCCGTCGTCGTCCTTGAAGCCGTTGATGGTCTCGGCTTCGGCGGGGCAGGTGTCCTTCACGTCGTCGACGCCGTCCTTGTCGTTGTCGAGCTCGGGGCAGCCGTCGACGTCCTCGAAGTTGTCCTTGTCCTCGGGGCAGAGCGGACACCTGTCGTTCGCGTCGGGAACGCCGTCGGCGTCGTTGTCCGCTTCGGGGCAGCCGTCGCCGTCCTCGAAGCCGTCGATGTCTTCTTCCGCGGTGGCGCAGGCGTCGGCGTCGTCGAACACGTTGTCGCCGTCGGAGTCGCGCTTGTTCGCGGGACAGCCGTCGCTCGGGTACGGATCCTTGCCGTCCTCGGCGTCGTTGGGGCACTTGTCCTTGTCGTCGTTGATCTTGTCCGCGTCGTTGTCGAGCTCGGGGCAGCCGTCCTCGTCGTCGAAGCCGTCGAGGTCTTCGGGGACGGTCGGGCAGCGATCCTCGGAGTCGAGGCGGCGATCGTGATCGCTATCGTCGTCGGGGCAGCCGTCCTCGTCCTCGGAGCCGTCGCGGTCCTCGGGGATGAGCGGGCACTTGTCGATCGCGTTGAGCACGCCGTCGCCGTCGGAGTCGCGCACGTCGGGCGAGTAGCCGATCGAGAGGAAGAAGCGCGACGACGGCGAGCCGACGCCCTTGACGAGACCGGCGCCACCGCCGATCACGACGGCGACCGACGGCGTGACGTACACGCGGAGGCCGCCCTCGACCTCGAGCGGGCTCGCGTCGAGCGAGAAGTCGGGCAGACCCGCGCGGCCGTACGACTCGGCGATGACGCTGAAGCGTTCGGTGATGCGCACGGCGGCGGCGACGCCCCACGTGAGCTGCTGGCCGATCGTCGAGTCGTAGATCGTGCGTGGCTTGCGGAGCATGAAGCCGCCGTTCGCGCCGAGCGAGAGCTTGTTGACGTCGTACTGGACCGCGATGCGGCCGCGCAGCGTCGGCAGGTTGTCGCCGATGAACTTCGAGCCATCGCTGCCGAACGACGACGGCAGCGTGAGGCCGCCGATGCCGCCGATCTTGATCGAGCCCTTGCGATAGAGGCGGTACTTGCCCTCGACGAGCAGGTCACCGAGGCCGGTCACCGACAGCCCGTTCGGATCGGGCATGCCCGTCGACGCCATGAGGCCGTCGCCCGCGAGCTGGAAGATCACGGGGAGGTTCGCGCCGATCTGCAGCTTGTCGGTGATGCCGTACGCGGCGGTGATCTGCATCGCCGCGAGCGACGTGACGACGCGCGTGCGCTCGCCCGTGATGACGTCCGGGTTGTCCTTGTCGACGTTGTAGATCGTGAACGGCCGCGTCAGGTACGTGACGAGCGCGTCGACCGCGAGCTGCTTCGGCTCGGCGACGTCGGCGTTCGACACGGTGAAGAAGCTCTTCGGGCCGATCGCGTACTCGAACGTCTGGACGTCGATCGCGGGATCGAAGGGGGCTTCTTGTGCGGCGGCCGTCCCGGTGAGTGCAAGCACGCACGCGAACACGGCGCTGATCCCCCGAGGATGAAGCGCAGGCATTGCGCACATTCTACGCCGGTCGCGACGACGACCGATAGTAGAGGGGTGGGCCCGGGGTGGGGTAGGGCCCGGGTACCAGCGGCGGGTGGATCACTTCGGTAAGGTCATCGTGAACGTCCACACCACGACGGAGCTGACCGGCTGGTCGCTCGTGTCGATCGCGGGCGTGAACTCGATGAGCTTCGCGCGCTCGAGCGCCAGCTCGTCGAGGCCGTGCCCGAGCTTGTTGAGGAGCACCGCGCTCGCGACCTTGCCGCTCTCGTCGACGACGAGGCGGACCCGGATCACGCCCTCGATCCCGAGCTGCTTGGCCTGTTGCGGATAGTCCTTGCCCGCGTCGAAGTACGACTGGTCGCCCTTGGGCAGCGCGCGCTTCTTGATCGTGGCCACCGACACCGGCTTCGGCGGCTCCGCCGTCGCACCCGACCCGATGCCGGCACCCGGGCCACCACCGGCGCCGCCGCGCCCGACGCGCTCCGAAGTTCTCCGACCGACCGCGACCGGCACGCCGCCCGGGCCGTAGCTCGCGGCATCGAGGGTCACGACCTGCTCACCGCCGGTCGGTTGCGGATCGGTCGACGGCGGTGGCTCGTCGGTCGGCGGCGGCTCGGCGGAGCGAACCGGCGCCGACTTGATGCGCGCCTCGACGACGCGCTTCGGCTCGACCGGCTTGACGGGCTCGGGCGGCGCCGGCTCGGGCTCCTTGACCACCGGCGGAGGGGGTGGCTCGAGCACCGGCGGGACCTCGATGTCGATCATCTCGATCCGCGGCGCCGGCTTGTGCTCGGCCTTGGGCGTCATCACCTGCACGACGTCGGCGGTGACGAACAAGATGATGTGGACCGCGATCGTGCCCGCGATGGACAGGATGAGCCGCGAGTCCGATTGCACCGGAGTTAGCCTAGCAGACCTATTTCGCGTCGAGCGGGACGTTCTCGAGCGCGATGCCCGTGACGCCGGCCTGCTGGACGAGATCGATCGCACGCATCACGTTGCCGTACGCGCCGTTCCTACTCCCGGCGATGATCGCCTTGGGCTTGCTCGTCGTGGCCGCGATCTGCTTGATCCGCGCGACCGCCTCGGCGTCCGTCGCGAACTTGTCGCCGTTGACGAACAAGTCGCCGTTCTCCTTCACGGAGATGCGCAGCGTGCTCTGCACGTCGCCGCCCGTCGATGCCTTCGGCTTGTCGATCTCGACGCCGCGCGCGACGATCAACTTCGCCGTGACGATGAACACGACGAGGATCACGAGGACGACGTCGACGAACGGCGTCACGTTGATGTCCGTGATGCCCGGCGTGTCGTCGTCCTGATAGAGGCTGTTCCCGGCCATGTCTACTCGGCGGCCTTCTTCGGGGCGGGCCCCGCGTGCTTCTCGCCGTAGATGATCGACAGCACCGAGTGCGCGACCTCGTCGGCCGAGCCCATGATCAGCTTGATCTTCCGGTTGAACGTGTTGAACGCGATGACCGCGGGAATCGCGACGAGCAGGCCGACCGCGGTGGCGACGAGCGCCTCGGCGATCGCGCCCAGCGTCTGCGCCTCGGCCTCCGCCGACTTGATCGTCAGGTTCTGGAACGCGTTGATCACGCCGAGCACGGTGCCGAACAGACCGATGAACGGCACGTTGTTACCGAGCGTGCCGAGCAGCATGAGGTTGCGGTCCGCGCCTTTTCGCCAGCGCGCGCGCTCGGCGTGCATCGCCTCGGCGACCGCGTCCGGTCCCTTGTCGCGCTCGGCGATCCCGCGCAACGCGACGTGCACGGGGATCGAGATGTCGTCCTTGTACTTGGTCTGCAGGCGCTCGAGCTCGTCGCGCTGGAACGCGCCGCGCACCTCGCGCAGGAAGACCTCGGTGTTCGTGTCGCGCTGGCGCAACCACAGACCTCGATCGATCATCACGCCGACGGACACGACCGACAGACCGATGAGGACCCAGAGGACCCAGTCCGCGCCGAGCTGGGCGAAATCGACAAACGCGCTCGACAGGTTCATTCGCGCGAAGTGTTACGTGCCTTCGGGGGTGTAGTCGAGTTGCTTCATCACCTCGCGCATGACGGCCGTCGCGTAGGCCCCGCCGGGCAACGTGAAGGCCACTTCGAGAGTCGAAGGCCCCTCCGCGTGCACCCGGGCGTCCCGCACGTGGATGGTCGCGTCGCGGCGGGTCCCCTCGGCGAGCTTGCGGACCTGCGCGAACGACTCGCGCGACAGTCCCGCCGCCGCGAGGATCGCGTCCTCGCGCGCCGCCGCCGGCGTGCCGTCGGGAGGGCGCCGCATCTCGACGCCGAACATCGGTCCGGTCAGCACGAGCTCGCCCGCACGCAGGCGCTCGGTGTCGGTCACCGGATCGTCGCTCGTGAACATGCCGCCGGTCGTCTTGTGCAGCACGTCGCCGGCGAGCACGTCGCGATACAGACCGTCCGCCATGCGCGCGACGAGCCACGCGTTGAACAGCTCGGACTGCAGCGCGCTGACGAACAGGCGATCGAGCTTGCGATCGCGACCGGTGCGGCGCTCGCCCGAGAGCAGCGCGCGTCCCTTCTGCGCGTTGTCACCGTCGCGGCCGAACCGCTGCTCGCCGTACCAGTTCGGCGCACCGGGCGGCTCGACGAGGCGCGCGAGGATCGTCGCCGCGCGCTCGGCGCCATCGGCGACCGCGCCGCGCACGCGCAGCCGGAACGCGTTCGCGCGGACGTGTCCCGTCCGCAGCTTGTGGTTGTGTCGCACCGCCTCGAGGATCGTGACGTCCGGCACGACGAGCGCGAGCGCCGCCTCGGGTGTCGCCGGCGGCGGCAGGCTCAGCCACTGCCGCGTCACGGCGTGGCGGTCCTTCATACCGGCGACGCCGATATCGCGATCCGCGACGCCGAGCGCGCTCGCGATCGCGAGCACCGCGTGCCGCGTGTTCATGCCGCGCTTCTCGATGCGCACGAACACGTGGTCGCCGGTGCCGCTCGGCGGGTACGGAATTTCCTCGTCGACGAAGAAGTCATCGTCGGCGGTACGGAGCGCGCCACCGGTCCCCGGCAGGTCGTGCGTCAGGTACGGCAGCTCCACGGCCGCGGTGTTACCATCCTCGTCATGCAGTTGCATCGCGCGTTCGCCGCGCTCGCGTGCCTGGCACTCGGTTGCGGCGGACGCTACGGCGGCACCGCGCGCGCACCCACGCCCGCGGCGAAGGCGCCGGCGGGTGGGCTCGCAGCAGCCGCGCTCCCGTACGCGATCGTCGACGCGCGCACCGGCCGCGCCGTCGACGAGAGCGCGTTCTGGGCGCGGGTCGGCAGCGCGCGCGCCGTGTGCGTCGGCGAGGATCACACGAACCCGCACCACCACTGGGTGCAGCTCTCCGTCGTGCAGCACCTCGTGAAGCACCTGCCGAAAGGCACGCGCATCGCGCTCGGCATGGAGATGTTCCAGCGGCCGTTCCAGGGCGTGCTCGAGGACTACGCATCCAAGCGCATCGACGCCGCGGCGCTCCGTTCGCGTGCGGGCTGGGAGGAGCGCTGGGGCTACGACTGGGGCTTCTACGCGGAGACGATCGACGCTGCCGTCGCCGCGGGCGCGCACCTCCTCGCGCTCAACGCCTCGCGCGAGCTGACCAAGAAGGTCGTGCGCAAGGGCCTCGAGAGCCTGACGCCCGAGGAGAAGGCGCAGGTCCCCGAGCTCGTGCTCGACGATCAGGGCCACCGCGCGTGGTTCGACGCGCTGATGGACTCGATGGGCGGCACGGATGCACACTCGACGAAGGCGCCAGACGTCCCCGACGACGACGTGCACAAGGACGTCAAGCCGGCGCCGGCGCCGCCGCCCGCGGCCGAGATGCCGAGCGCCGAGCGCATCTACACGGTGCAGGTCATCTGGGACGAGTCGATGGCCGATGGCGCCGCGAAGTGGCTCGCCGCCACACCGTCGGGCCACGCGGTGATCCTCGCCGGCAATGGTCACTGTCACGACACGGCGATCGTCAACCGCCTCAAGCGCCGCGGCATCACCGACGTGATCAGCGTGCGGCCGGTCGTCGATGTCGACGGTCAGGTCGCCGAGTCCCTCGCGAAGCCGATGAACGACTTCATCGTCGTGCTGACGATGCCACCCGACGCGAAGGCCGCGGCCGAGGCTCCCGCGGCCGAAGCTCCCGCGGCCGACTCCACGCACGCGCCCTGACCTCGCGCCGCGTCTCGGCGATCGAGACGATCAGCGCTGCGGCAGCGCGCTGCCCGGCTTGGGGCCGTGCTCGTCGCTCGCCATCTTCACGTAGAGCTTCGCGCTCTTGTTGTTCGGATCGATCGACAGCACGTGCTGCCACTCGGCGAGCGCGGCGTCCTTGCGACCGAGCGAGAACAGCGTGACGCCGAGGTGAATGCGCGCGGGGATGAAGTCCGGACGCAATCGCTTCGCGTGCTCGAACTCGGCGACAGCGGCGTGGAAGACGCCCATGTCGCGATACACGTTGCCGAGGCGCACGCGCAGATCGGCGAAGTCGGGGCACAGGTCGAGCGCCTTGGAGTACTCGCGCACGGCCTCGTCGAACATCGCGAGCCCGCAGTACGCGGCGCCGAGGTCGGCGTGCATGTTGGCGAGCTTGCCGCGCGCGAAGCGATCGAGCGCGTTCGGTTGCCCGACGGAGGCAGACACCGCGCGCGTGTAGACCTCGCGTGCACGATCGTACTTGCCGCGATCGTTGTAGGTGACCGAGAGGTTCAGCGCGGCCTCCGTGTAGCGCGGGTTCAGGCGCAGCGCGTTCTCGAAGGCCTCTTCCGCGTCCTGGAACCGGCCCTGCGCGTGATAGACGACGCCGAGCATGTTGTAGAGGTCCGGGAAGCTCGGGCGTGCGGACGCGGCCTCGGCGAGGAACGGCTCGGCTTGCTCGTACTCACCCGCGTTGTAGTGCTCGCGCCCGAGTGCGATCAACTGCTCGACGCGGTCGGCGCTCATCGTCACCTACGATACTACGCGTTCGCCGAGGGCCGCCTCGCGGCCGCAGGTCATTTCGGGGCGGGCGCGGGGCGGAGGCTGCCGAGGGCTTCCTTCGCGTCGTCGGCGCGGTCGGAGCGCGGGTGCTTCGCGACGAGCTCGTTCCACACGTTGCGGGCGCGGTCGGGCATCGCGACGGCGACGTAGGCACGACCGAGGAGCCACAGCGCTTCCTCGTCGTAGCCGACGCCGCGATAGCGCTCGAGCAAGCGGCGCAGGCGGATCACGGTACCCATCGGCTTGCCGCGATCCCAGTAGTAGCGCGCGACGTACCACTCGTGATCCGCGAGTCGCTTACCGACCTTGACGAGGATCTCCTTCGCCTTGGCGCGGTACGGCGAGTCCGGGTACTTGTCGAGGAACGTCTTCAGCTCGTTCGCGGCGTCCTCGGTCGAGGATTGATCCTTCTCGAACGACGGAGGGAACATCCAGAAGTCACCGGGAAGCTGCTTGTAGTAGCCCTCGCCGATGCGGAACGACGCGTAGCCGTTCGCGACCATCTCGTGCGTCGGGTGGAACTTGATGAACAAGCGATACGAGTCGATCGCTTCGAGGTACTGCTCGGCGCCGAACTCGGCGTCCGCGAGGCGGAGCTCGGCGAGCACGGCGTACTTCGAGTACGGGAACCGGCTCTTGATGAAGCCGAAGTACTTCGCCGCCGCGATCCAGTCCTTGTTGTCGAGCTGCTTGAGGCCCTTCTCGTAGTTCTTCTGCGCGGAGACGGAGTACTCGACCGCACCCGCACCGCTCTTGCCGCCACACGCGGGGGCGGCGACACACAGGGCAACGAGCAAGAGTGCGAGACGCATGCGGATCTCGGAGGTTCTAGCCCACCTTTGACTCCGCTGCTAGCCCCCGGGTTGCCTGCACGCGCGTCGACACGTCCGACGAACGTCGGACAGCCCCGTGCCCTCGACGAACACGCCCGGGTCGTTCACGACCGGTCGCGTTGCGCGAGGATCACGGGGCTTCCGATCGCGAGTGAATCAGCGACCGGTGACCTTGTTGCGGACCCAGCTGTACGCGTTGTACGCGCCTTCGCCCATCGCCGAGCCAGCGTCCCAGACCGCGCCGCCGACAGCCGAGCCGACGCGACCGGGGAGGCCCGTGCGGTTCAACACCTCGGCGCCGGCGGTGCCTGCCGCCGCGCCCGCGGGACCACCCGCGTACGTTCCAGCGGCGGCGCCACCGGCGAGCACGCCGATCTCCGCGCCGTTCTTGCCGATGCTCTGGTACGTGCTGCGGTCGATGCCGCCGTGGATGGTGTCGAGAGAGTCGGTGGAGATGATGTCGAACGAGATCGTGTTGGTCATGATGCGGTCCTCCTCAGGACTTGGTTGATGTCGAGCAGATGAGCAACGCGCAGACCAACTGTCGGGTCGTGCAGATCCGTGCATTTGTGCGTGCGATCTGCGCACGGACCGTCACTCCAGGTGAACGGTCTGCCGAACGCGGAATACAAAAGTGCCCAGTTCTCGGGGGCCGCCCGTTCTGTGGGCATGAGCCGCCTGTCCATCGTCGCCCTGCTGGTCCTCACCGCGTGTCCCTCGAGCGATCCCGACGCCACACCGGACGGCGGCATGGGCGACGACGGCGATGGATCGATGGGCAGCGATGGCTCGATGAACGTGTGCACGCCCGCGTGCGAGCCGGAGGCAAACGCCGACGTCGCGTGCAGCGTGCTCGAGACCTGCGAGTCGACATGCTCGACCGGCTTCTCGCGCTGCGGTGGCGCGTGCGTGGCGGAGTCGGTCACGCAGTGTGGTGCGGGTTGCTCGCCGTGTCCCATGCCGGCCAACGGCACCGGCACGTGCAGTGACGGCGTGTGCGGCGTGACGTGCGACGCGGGCTACGTGCCGTGCGATGGCTACAGCGGACCGTCGTGCTGTCCGTTCGCGAGCGAGGTCGTCGCGCCCGCGGATCTCGGTGGCTACATGCCGCAGGTCGCGGTCGATGCCGCGGGCGTCGTGCACCTCGCGTACTACCAGAGCGCGGAGCACCAGCTGATCTACGCGAAGAGCTCGATCGCGGGGCTGACGAAGGAGACCGCGCGCTGGTACTGGTCCAGCGGCGGCGGCGCGCGCTTCGAGCTCGCGCTCGGCGCGAAGGGTCCGCTGATCCTGTACACGTATCCGAACTCGCTCTCGGGCCTGTTCCTCGCCGAGCGGCGCTCGACGGGGTGGTCGCACTCGAAGGTCGTGGGCGACACGACGCCGACGGGGTTTGGCTTCGCGACCGATCGCGCGGGTCGCGCCCACGCGTGCTTCACGACGAGCGCGGGTCTCTCGTACGGCATCCGCCGCGGCGATCAGTGGACGATCACGCCGGTCGGCGATCTCGACGGCAAGGGCGCGTGCGCGATCGCCGTGGACCACGACGGGCTGCCGCACATCGCGTACGTGCGCTCGACGGATCACGACCTCGCGTACGCGAAGGGCGACGGTAGCGGCGCGTTCACGACGACGACGATCGACGCCGCGGGCTTCATCGGCGCGGAGCTCGGCATCGCGATCGCGGCGGATGGAACGCCGAACATCGCGTACTACGCGAGCGACGCGGAGGACCTGCGCTGGGCCGCGCGCTCCGGCACCGGATGGATCACGCAGTCGGTCAGCACGGGCTACCTCGTCGGCTATCCGCGGATCGCGATCGGCGCGAGCGGTCCGATCCTGACGTGGTTCGACTACGGGCAGTACCGCGTGATGATCGCGTCGAAGAACGGGTCCGCGTGGACGAAGCAGGTGTTCGAGGACATCGCCGGTGGCTACGGCGCGAGCGCACCCGCGCCCGACGGCTCGGTGTGGATCACGACCGGCGATCGCGACGTGCTCTTGCACAACATCAAGAACGGGCAGGGCTCGTCGTATGCCATCGATCTCGAGGACGCCGCCGGCTCCGACGTCGCGCTCGTGCATCGCACGCCGCAAGAGGCCGTGATCGTCTACGACCACGAGCGCGACAACGTGCGCTACGTCGAGGTCGCGTCGAAGGCGACGAATGGCTGGTCGCGCACCGAGCTCGCGACGCCGGGCTCCGCCGCGGTCGCCGCCGTCGACAGCGCGGCGAAGGTGCACGTCGCGTATCAGACGAGCACCGGTCTCAGCTACGCCGTCGAGAGCGCCGGCGGGTTCGCGATCGAGCCGATCGCACAGGGCGCAGCGCAAGCGAGCATCGCGCTCGATGGGACGACACCGAAGGTCGCGTACGTGTCGACGGTGGGGACGAACCAGTACGCGCTGGTGATCGCGACGCGCGGCGCAAACGGTTGGACGCCGCAGACGATCGGCGCGGCCGCCGCGTACGGCACGTACGGAAAGCCGATCCTCCGCATCGTCGGCGGTGTGGCCCACGTGCTCTGGTACGACGCGGTCGCGAAGGCCACGAACTACGCGTCGAGCGCCGATGGCTTCGCGAAGGTCACGATCGAGACGAACGCCGACAGCGGTCACGATCTGTGGGTCTCGCCGGCCGGCGTGCCGCACGCGTGCACGTTCCGCAAGGGTTCCTCGCGGCCCGATCAGCGCTACGCGACGAAGAGCGGCGGGACGTGGACGAGCGTGTTCGTCGCGAACCACGGCAGCGCGCTCAACAGCGGACGGTGTGCGATCGCCGGCGACGCGAACGGCACGATCAGCATCGCGCGCAGCCTCGTGTACGGCGCGGGTCTCGGCGAGCTGGTCCTCACGACGCTCGGCGGCACGACGACGCACGCGGTGCTGCAGGACGACTTCTACGCGGCGGCGATGGGGATCTCCGTCGGCGCGAACGGCATCGAGGTCGCGGCGACCGGCGAGCCGTACAGCGGCAGCGGGAACGATCAGAACCGCGTGCGCTGGGCGCATCGATAGTCGTATAAGCGAGGCATGCGAAGCCTCGGATTCGTGATCGGGTTCGTCATCGCGCTGGCAGCGTGTAGTGGCGGACGAACGCAGATCGAGATCGGGCCGACGCCGCCGCCGCGCACGACGGGAACGCTGAGCGGCCCCTTGTGCGAGAACAACGTCTGCTCGTGCAGCACGGGCAACGAGGACGCCGGCTTCCCCGACGGGGCGCGCAAGCGCTTCGAGCTGCGCCTGCGGAGCGCGCAGCAGCTGTGGCTCGAGCTGCCCGGCGACACGATGCTCTACAAGACCGCGGAGAAGCCCGAGGTGTGCTTCTACGTCGACCTCGCGCCCGGGCAGCACCCGATCCAGCTGCGGGCGTCGGACAAAGATGGCGTGTCGGCGGAGCTGATCGTGCGCGAGCTCGGGACGAAGACGAAGAGCTGGTACGACACGTTCCGCTTCGAGTGCGGCAACCCCGGCGTGTGCTCGTTCGAGGAGCTCGACAACCTCAAGTCCGAGTACGCGGGCATCGCGAAGAACCTGTTCGACGCCTGCGGCTCGACGAAGGTGAAGCAGATCCTGTGGGACCACGGCAAGGCGCCGGACGGCTCGCATCCGAGCGAGCTCGTCGTGCGCGCGACGCTCGACGTCTACAAGTTCCCGCCGTGGAAGCAGCACGGCGATCCGACGTGCGGGCAGGGACGTGGTCCGGGCGAGATCGATCCGGGCCCCGAGGGCGAGGCCGCGCCGCCGAGCGATCCAGCGCCGGCGCCATGACCTGGGCCGACCTCGAGAAGCTCCAGGGCACCAAGCGGCCCGACGGCACGATGATGATCGTGATCCGCGACGATCGCGCGGCATCGGCGATCACCGAGAAGCGCTCGCTGTCGATCCTGTTCGCGATCAGCCGCGTCATGCACGGGCGCAGCGTCGTCGACGACAAGTACGGCGGCAACGGCAAGGTCGTGTACACGACCGCGGGGCCGCCGCCCGGCTTCTTGATCGAGGCCGTCGCTGCGGCGGGCGGCAGCGTGTTCGACGGCAAGACCGAGCACGCGCTCGCGAAGCCGCCCGAGCTCGGCATGTTGCTCGACGGAACGTTCTGCGACTTCGCGATCGAGGTGAAGCGCCGGTTCAAGGTGCGCACGATGCGCGACGCGCTCGAGGTCCGCGAGATCGAGCTGCGCAAGCGGCCCGTCGACGTCAGCGATCCGGTCGCGCGCTGGACCGCGGTGTACGAGCTGATGGCGCTCGTCGGAGAGGCCGCGCGCGAGAAGCGGCCCGGACGCTGGAGCTTCGATCGCGAGCAGAAGGCTCGGTTCCCGCTCGTGCTCGACTTCGGGCGCGGTGCGAAGCTCGCGCCGGGGCGCATGGCCGAGGCGATCGTGAGCGGAAGCGCGACGTCGATCACCGATCTGCTCGCGGTGCTCGACAAGAGCGATGTCGCGACGCTCGTCGATCCGATGGCGACGTTGCCGCTGCTCCACGACCGCCGCACGCTGCCCGCGGACGACATCGTGACCGAGCCGCTGATCGACAACGAGACCGACTCGCCCGAGCTGCCGGTCGTCGCGTACGTCGAGGACCGCGACGAGGGATATCGCTGGCCGCAGGGCGTGCCGATCACGCCGGAGCTGCGCCGCCGCGCGCTCGCGAACCTCGGTGCGCGCCGGTTCGAGGTCGACGTCGCGGAGATCCCGCAGATGGGCGTCCGCATCGCGTTCGTGATCGGCGACTTCTACGCGGCGGAGACGATCCTGCATCGGCCGACGATGAGGCGGGTCGAGGCGAAGCTCGGCGCGGAGCTGTTGCTCGTCGGCGTTCCGTCGCGCGGAGAGCTGCTCGCGATCGACTCCGCGATCGCGATGGCCGACGACGAGGTGCTGACCTCGTTCCTGCGCCTCGTCGAGAAGAAGTACCTGGACAACCCCGAAGCGGCGCGGATCTCGAGCGAGGTCATCGTCTATGACGGAAAGCCCATCGGCCGCGTGCAGTCGAACCTGATGGATACGCGGCGAGCGCTGCGGCGAATGGGCATCGACCCCGACGCGTGATCTGCTACATAGTCGCGCGCTGCCATGACCCCGTTCGAGTACCCAGACGGCTACGACATCATCGTCGTCGGAGCGGGCCACGCCGGCTGCGAGGCATCGCTCGCCGCGGCGCGCATGGGCGCGCGCGTGCTCGTGCTCACGGGGAGCCTCGAGATGGTCGCGCAGATGTCGTGCAACCCGGCGATCGGCGGCGTCGCCAAGGGCCACCTCGTCAAGGAGCTCGACGCGCTCGGCGGCGAGATGGCGAGCGTGATCGATCAGACCGGCATCCAGTTTCGCCGCCTCAACGCGAGCAAGGGACCGGCGGTGCGCTCGACGCGCGCGCAGGCCGACAAGCGCCGCTATCGCGACGCGATGCGCATGCGGCTCGAGCAGTGCCCGAACCTCGCGCTGCGCCAGGGCGAGGTCGCGCAGCTCGGCGTCGTCGACGAATCGACCACGGCGTACAACACCGCCACGACGTCGGCCGGTGTTCGCCAGCGCGTGATCGGCGTGACGACGACGATGGGCGTTCGCTATCGCGCGCGCGCGGTGATCCTCACGACCGGCACGTTCCTCCGCGGGGCGATCTTCGTCGGCGAGGCGAAGGCCGCCGGCGGTCGCGCGGGGGAGGCGCCGGCGATCGGCCTGTCGCACTCGCTCGCGTCGCTCGGCCTGCCGCTCGCGCGGCTCAAGACGGGCACGCCGTGTCGCCTCGACCAGAAGACGATCGACGTCGCGGGCCTCGAGCTGCAGCCCGGCGACGATCCGCCGCCGATGTTCCGCTGGACGCGCTCGCCCCAGCGCCCGCCGCTGCCGCAGATCGCGTGCTGGATCACGTACACGTCCGAGGCGACGCACGCGATCATCCGCGAGGGCCTGCCGCGCTCGCCGCTGTACAAGAAGGAGATCCAGGGCACCGGGCCGCGCTACTGCCCGTCGATCGAGGACAAGGTCGTCCGGTTCGCGGACAAGGACCGCCACCAGATCTACCTCGAGCCCGAGGGCATCGACTCCGCGGAGGTCTATCCGAACGGCATCTCGACGTCGCTGCCGTACGACGTGCAGCTCGCGTTCATCCGCACGATCCCCGGCCTCGAGCGCGCGGAGATGACGCGCCCGGGCTACGCGGTCGAGTACGACTTCATCGATCCGCGCGAGGTGCTGCCGACGCTCGAGACGCGGCGCTGCGCGGGCCTCTATCACGCGGGCCAGATCAACGGCACGTCGGGCTACGAGGAGGCCGCGATCCAGGGCCTGCTCGCCGGCATCAACGCCGCCATCGCGCTCGGCTTTGCCGGCGGCCACCCCGAGCCGCTGATCCTGCGCCGCGATCAGGCGTACGCGGGCGTGCTCGTCGACGATCTCACCACGCGCGGCACGCAGGAGCCGTATCGCATGCTGACCTCGCGCGCGGAGTTCCGCTTGCTCCTGCGCGAGGACAACGCGGTCGATCGCCTGATGCCGATCGGTCGCGCGCTCGGCCTCGTCGACGATGCGCGCTGGCGCGACTATGAGGCGTGGAGCGCCGAGCTCGCGAGCGCTCGCGAGCGCGCCGAGAGGGCGTTCGTCACCGGCACCGATGCGGTCAACGCCCAGCTCGTCGCGCACGGCACCTCGCCGCTCGCGGGCCGCCGCGCGTCGCTCGCGGAGCTCTTGCGCCGGCCCGAGCTCGACTGGCGCGCGGTCGAGAAGATCGCCGCGGTTGGTGGGCTCGCACCCGCCGATGCGAGCCCCGAGGCGCTCGAGCGCATCGAGGTCGAGGTCGCCTACGAGGGCTACCTCCGCCGCCAGGAGGCGGACGCCGCGCGCGTCGCACGCGCCGACGGTGTTCGCGTGCCCGAGGACGTCGACTATCGCGGCATCCCGGGCCTGTCCAACGAGGTCGTCGAGAAGCTCGAGCGCATCCGTCCACGGTCCGTGGGACAGGCCTCGCGCATCAGCGGCGTCACGCCGGCGGCGATCGCGATCTTGTTGACGCACATCGGGCTTTGTGAGCGTCGAAAGGCTGCGGTAGCGTCCCCCGCATGAAATCGGGGATGGCGCTCGGCGCCGGTCTGTTCGTGGTCTGTTCGGCAGGTGCGGCGCACGCGGGTGGTCTCTACCTGCCCGGTGCCGGAGCGATCTCGACATCGCGCGCGGGCGCGGCGGTCGCGTCGACGGACAGCGGGGAGGCCCTCGCGGTCAACACCGCCGGCCTCGCGAAGACCGAGGGCACGACGATCACGCTGTCCGCGGCGATCATCGACTACGCGATGACGTTCCAGCGTCGCGGGACGTACGACCAGATCGACGGCATCGACCTTCCGTGGGAAGGCCAGCCGTATCCGCTCGTCGAGGACAACGCGAAGCCGCCGCTCGGCCTCGGCTCGTTCCAGCCGATCCCGGTGATCGCGGTCACCACGGATCTCGGCGGCGCGGTGCCGAACCTCCGCCTCGCCGTCGGCATGTACGCGCCGAACTCGTATCCGTTCCGCGATCTGTGCACGCGCCAGGGCGGCACGTGCCGTCCGTACGACATCGACGACGATCCGTCGATCGCGCCGAACCCCGCGCGCTACGACGTCCAGAAGCGCACCGCCGCGCTGTTCACGCCGACCCTCGCTGCGAGCTATCGGATCCTGCCGAACCTCGACGTCGGCGCGCGGTTCGGGTGGGGCTTCGCGAACCTCGAGTCGACGATCCATCTGTGGGCGGCGCCGAACAACCTCGTCGAGGATCCGGGTGGCGACGGCCGCCTCACCGTGAAGGCGAAGGACAACTTCGTTCCGACCTACGGCGCGGGCATCACGTACCGTCCGACGACCACGATCGAGATCGGCGGCTCGTTCAACGGCCCGACGAGCATCAACGCGAAGGGCACCGCGGCCGCGGTGCTCGGTCCGCGCGCCGGTGGCACGGGCATCGACGTCGAGGTCGTGCCGCGCCCCGACGAGGTCGCGCGCTGCGCCCCCGGTGGACGCGTCGGCGCGCTCAAGGCGTGCATCGATCTCGAGCTGCCGATGAGCGCCACGATCGGCGCGCGCTACAAGTTCCTCGGCGCCGACGACGGCGAGAAGGGCGACGTCGAGCTGAACGTCGGCTGGGAGGACTGGGGCGGCGGCGCCACCTCCGACTACGAGGTGAAGATCGACTCCGAGATCCGGATCGTCGGCACCGAGGCCGGCGTCGAGATCAAGCCGAACCTCGTGCGCCACGGCTACAAGGACGTGTTCAACGCGCGCCTCGGCGGCAGCTGGAAGTTCCCCGTCGGCACGAACACGATCATCGCGCGCGGAGGCGTCGCCTACGACACCGCGGCGGCGACGAAGGGCTGGTATCGCGCCGATGTCGATGGCGCTGCGCGCCTGACGACGACGATCGGCGCCGGCTTCCGCGCGAGCCGCTTCGAGATCAACGCGGGCTTTGGCTACGTGTTCGAGTCGGCGAGCGACAACGAGGGCGAGTGCAATCCGACGTCGTCGCTCGTCGACGCGCGCGGCTGCAACATGGACGGCGTCGAGCGACCGCTCGATCAGCGCGAAGGCCCGGACCCGATCAACCCGATCGTCAACCCGGACCAGCAGCGCGAGGCGCCGGTGACGCACGGCGTGTACGAGTCGCATTACATCATGTTCATGCTCGGCGCTTCGACCTGGTTCTGAGGACTGCGATATCGTCGCAGCGATGAAGCTGCGCGTTGCTCCGGTCGTCGGTTGCCTCCTGATCGCTCCCGCTGCCGCGCACGCGGGCGGCTTGTTCCTGCCCGGCTCGGGCGCGGTGTCGAGCTCGCGCGGTGGCGCGGCCGTCGCGTCGGCGTCGGACGGCGAGGCCCTCTCGATCAACCCCGCGGGCCTCGCGAAGTCGAAGGGCACGACGATCACGCTGTCGGCCGCGATCATCAACTACGCGATGTCGTTCTCGCGGCGCGGCACGTACGACGAGATCGGCGCGGAGGCCCTTCCGTACGAGGGCCAGCCGTACCCGACGGTGCGCAACGACGCGCGCCCACCGCTCGGCATCGGCAAGTACCAGCCGGTCCCCGTGATCGCGATCGCGTCGGATCTCGGCGGCGCGGTCAAAGGGCTGACGATCGCCGCCGGCCTCTACGCACCGAACGCATATCCGTTCCGCGACATGTGCACCGAGCTGTCGTCGGGCTGCCAGAAGTACGCGTTCAACGGCGACTTCGACGTCGCGCCCGCGCCGCAGCGCTACGACATCATGGAGCAGGACGCGGCGGTGCTCGTGCCGACGATCGCGGCGGCGTATCGCATCTCGCCGCAGCTCGACGTCGGCGCGCGCTTCGGCTGGGGCATCGGCGAGGTTCGCTCGAAGGTCGCGCTGTGGGGCGCGCTCGAGAACTACTCCGAGTGGGTCAAGCGCGACTCCGTGTTCGAGGTCGACGCGAAGGACAACTTCGTCCCGTCGTTCGGGCTCGGCGTGACGTTTCGCCCGACGCCCGTCGTCGAGCTCGGCATCAACTACAGCTCGCAGATGTCGCTGCTCGCGAAGGGCACCGCGACGAGCGAGAACGGCCCCGAGGCGCTCAACAACGGCAACCCGATCGTCGTGCGCGCGACCGACCCCGGCTTCGCGCGCTGTGAAGAAGGCGGCACCGCCGACGTGCAGAGGGCGTGCGTCGAGCTCGCGCTGCCGATGAGCGTCACGCTCGGCGGTCGCTACAAGATCCTCGACAATAGCGGCGTGGAGCGCGGCGATATCGAGCTCGACCTCGTGTGGGAGAACTGGAGCGCCGAGCGCGTCAACGACTACCGCGTCGTCGTCGACGGCGTCGTCAACACGCGCCTGCCCGACGGCTCCGAGCAGTTCACCTTCACGCTCGAGGACAGCTTCGTGAAGCACGGCTTCCAGGACACGTACGGCGCGCGCCTCGGCGGCAGCTATCGCATCCCCGCGGGCGCGGGCGAGGTCATCCTGCGCGCCGGCGTCGCGTACGACACGCGCGCCGCGAAGGACGGCTGGCTGCGCGCCGACATCGACGGCGCGGCGCGCACGACGGGGACGCTCGGCGTCGGCTATCGCGCCAAGCGCTTCGAGGTCAACGCGGGCTTCGGCTACGTCTACGAGGGCACGAACGACAACCCGGGCAACTGCAACCCGATCGAGGGCACCCCGCGACAGGGCTGCGGCGCGGGCATGGCCGAGGAGCCGATCGAGGATCGCGAGGGTCCCGATCCGATCACGCCGATCATCGACGCGGAGCGCCAGTCGCAGAACCCGGTGGTGCAGGGGACGTACGAGTCCAGCTACACGATGCTCCTGCTCGGGTTCTCCACCTGGTTCTGACCCTGCGCGCGGCGATGTGAGGTAGCTTCGCCGCCAAGATGAAGATGTCGAAGCTCGGTGGGATCGCGATAGCCTCGTCTTTGATCACGGTCACGCTCGTCAGCCAGGCGAACGCGGGTGGCTTGTTCTTGCCGGGCAGCGGCGCGACATCGACCTCGCGCGCGGGCGCGGCGGTCGCCTCCGCCGACGACGGCGAGGCGCTGTCGATCAACCCCGCGGGCCTCGCGAAGTCCTCCGGCACGACGATCACCGTCTCGCTCGCGTTCATTCGCTACTTCATGGAGTTCACGCGGCGCGGCTCGTACGACACGTCGTCGAACCCGAACTTTCAGCCCGCCTACCAGGGCGACAGGTACGCGACCGTCGAGAACGATCCCGAGCCCCCGCTCGGCGTCGGCAAGTTCCAGCCGATCCCCGTCGTCGCGATCTCGAGCGACTTCGGTGGTCGCATCCCGAACTTCCGCGCCGCGATCGGCCTCTACGCGCCGAGCGGCTATCCGTTCCGCAACATGACGCAGGGCTACGACTTCGCGACGGCCACGAACATGGCCGACCTCGACGCGCCGCCGCCGCCGACGCGCTACGACACGATGAAGGCCGAGAGCCGCGCGCTCCTGCCGTCGGTCGCGGCGAGCTATCGCATCCTGCCCGAGCTCGATGTCGGCGCGCGCTTCACCGCCGGCAACCTCCAGAGCAAGCAGCAGCTCGTCGTGTGGGGGACGCCGAACAACGTCGAGGAGCGCGTCACCGAGGACTCGCTGTTCGACGTCGAGATCAAGGACGGCTTCATCCCCGCGTTCGGCATCGGCGTCGCGTACCGCCCGATCCCGCAGCTCGAGATCGGCGCGAACTACTCCAGCGCGCTCGTGATCAAAGCGAAGGGCGAGGCCTCGTCGCAGAAAGGCCCCGACGTCGATCAATCGCGCGTCGTGGGGCCGGTCCCCGACGACATCTCCCAGTGCGACACGGGCGGCACGTTCGAGAAGCAGAAGGCGTGCATCAACCTCCAGCTCCCGCAGACCGCGACGATCGGCGCGCGCTACATCTTCCCCGGCGCCAACGATCAGATCGCCGGCGACATCGAACTCGACGTCCAGTGGGAGAACTGGGGCAAGAAGTGCGAGCGTGACGCCGACGGGAAGTTCGCCGATCCCGAGTGCACGTCGCCCGGCGAGTTCAAGGTCGTCGTGGACGGTGGCCTCTACGTGAACGGCACCTTCGATCCGTCGCAGGTCCTCCACCAGAGCATCAACAACTACAACCTGAAGGACGTCTTCTCCGTCCGCGCCGGCGGCAGCTATCACCTCCCGCTCGGCGACGCGCCCGACGCGAACCGCGTGATCCTGCGCGGCGGCGTCGCGTACGACACGCAGGCTGCGAACGACGGCTGGTTCCGCGCCGCGATGGACGGCGCGTCGCGCATCACGATGACGCTCGGCGGTGCATTCCAGACCAAGCGCTGGCGCCTGTCCGCGGGCGGCGGCTTCGTCTACGAGGGCACCAACACGAACCCGGGCGCGAACGATGACGGCAGCGACTGCAACCCGACGCTCGCGACGCTCGCGTGCAACGGCTCGAACGCATCGCGCCCGCTCGATCAGCGCAAGGGTCCCGATCCGTCGAACCCGCTGATCGATCCCGCGTTCCAGGCGGAGAACCCGTACAACCAGGGCAGCATCAAGAGCAGCTACGTCCTCCTGATGCTCGGCTTCACGACCTGGTTCTGAGCGTCCTCGTACTCTGTTTCAACGACAGCCCTCGCGCACCGGCCGTGCACCGGCGTTCGCAGGGTTGCGCTCGACGACCATCGTGCGCATGTCATGATGCACACATGAGCAAAGCGTTGGTTCCTTCGGGCTCGACCGCCAGCGGCGTCGTACCTGCGGTGTGCAGCGCCATCATCCCCGGGCTCGGTCAGCTCGTGAACAAGGAGACGGAGAAGGCGATCGGCGTCTTCGCCGTCTACACGGTGGCCGGCGCGAGCTTGATCGGCGCGTTGCCACTGCTCGGTCCCGTCGCCGGCGTCGTGGCGGGAGCCACGTGGCTCTACGGCGTGTTCGACGGCTACATCCAGGGCAAGAAGCGCGGCTGATCGCGTGTCGCTGTTCGACTCGCCCGCGTTCAACGAGCGCCTGTTCTTCCCGCGCGGCGACGTGACGCCGCCACCCGAGGGCGCCGATGATGACTTCGTCGAGGTCGGCGGAGCGTCGCTGCACGTGCGCTATCACGGCGTGTCGCCCGAGCGGCGCACGCTGCTCTTGTTCCATGGCAACGGCGAGGTCGTCGCGGACTACGACGACGCGGCGGGCCTGTTCGCGGCGGCGGGCTTCGGCCTCGCGGTGGTCGACTATCGCGGCTACGGACAGAGCACGGGCACGCCCACGCTGCGCACCGCGATCGCGGACGCGCACGTGATCCTCGGCGCGGTGCACGCGGTCGCCGCCCAACCGATCGTCGTGATGGGCCGATCGCTCGGCAGCGCGTGCGCGGCGGATCTGTACGCGAAGAACCTCCCGATCGTCGAGGGCGTGGTCATCGAGAGCGGGCTCGCGGATCTCGCGGGGCTGGTGCGCCGGCGCGGGATCGAGCCACCGGCGCAGTTCTCCGACGAGGATCGCGCGGCGTTCGATCCGCTGGGCAAGCTCGCGCGCGGGACGGGTCCGCTGCTCGTCATCCACGGCGAGCGCGACACGATGATCGCGCCGAGCGAGGCAGAGGCGGCGTTCGCCGCCGCGGGCACCAAGCAGAAGAAGCTCGTGATCGTGCCGAACCGTGGACACAACGATGTCTCGGGATCGCGCACGTACTGGGACGCGCTCGCCGCGTTCGGCGCGTCGCTGCCGCGGGCCTAACCGTCAGCCCTGACCGTTTCTCCCGAAAGCTGCTAAGGTCGGCCGGTGAGTACAACGACGTCCGACGTCTTCGATCAGTTCACGGGTACCGCCAGCTACATCGCCTCCGAGGATCTACGCCACGCGGTCAACGTCGCCGTCGCGCTCGCGCGGCCGCTGCTCGTGCGCGGAGAGCCCGGGACCGGCAAGACGCTGCTCGCCGAGAACCTCGCGTCGTCGCTGGGCATCCCGCTCGTGCGCTGGCACGTGAAGTCGACGACGAAGGCCAGGGACGGCCTCTACGTCTACGACACCGTCGCGCGCCTGCACGACTCGCGGTTCGGCGATCAGATCGACGTTCGCGACATCGCTCGCTACATCAAGCTCGGCCCGCTCGGCACCGCGCTCGACGCGCCGTCCCGCGTGGTGCTCCTGATCGACGAGATCGACAAGGCCGACCTCGAGTTCCCGAACGATTTGTTGCACGAGCTCGACACGATGAAGTTCCGCATCGACGAGACGGGCAAGGAGATCGTCGCGAAGGAGCGGCCGATCGTCATCATCACGTCGAACAACGAGAAGGAGCTGCCCGACGCGTTCTTGCGCCGCTGCGTGTTCCACTACATCCAGTTCCCGAACCGAGAGCTGATGGCGGACATCGTCCGCGTGCATCACCCGGACATCTCCGACCGCGTGCTCGACAACGCGCTCGAGGTGTTCTTCGGCCTGCGCGCGACGCCCAAGCTGCGCAAGAAGCCGTCGACCTCGGAGCTGATCGACTGGATCATGGCGCTCAAGAAGGCGGGCGTGGATCTCGCGCGCGTCGGCGGCGGCATCCCGTTCCTCGGCACGCTGCTCAAGACGGAGCAGGACGTCGACCTCGTCGGAAAGCGAGCGAAGGCCTAGGTGCTGATCGACTTCCTCTTCGAGCTACGCGCCAAGAAGGTGCCGGTGTCCACGCACGAGTGGATGGCGCTGATGGAGGCGATGGCGAAGGGACTGCACGAGTCGTCGCTCGATGGCTTCTACCGGCTCGCGCGCACGATCTGCGTCAAGGACATCGCGCTCTACGACGCGTACGACGAGGCGTTCCTCGCGTACTTCAAGGATGTCCATGTCTCATCACTCCAGCTGACCGAGGAGCTGCTCCAGTGGCTCGGCGATCCGAAGATGCTCGCGTCGCTCACCGCCGAGCAGCGCGAGCTGCTGAAGTCGCTCGACCTCGAGAAGCTGCGCGCGATGTTCGAGCAGCGCCTCAAGGAGCAGAAGGAGCGGCACGACGGCGGCAATCGCTGGATCGGCACCGGCGGCACGTCGCCGTTCGGCACCAACGGCAAGAACCCGAACGGCATGCGCGTCGGCGGTGGCGGTGCACGCAGCGCGATGGCCGTCGCGGGTGAGCGCCAGTTCCGCGAGTACCGCCGCGATGTCGTCCTCGACGTTCGCCAGATCGACGTCGCGCTGCGCGGCCTGCGCCGCCTCGGCCGCGACGGCGCGATCGAGGAGCTCGATCTCGACGAGACCGTCGACAAGACGTGCAAGAACGCCGGCGAGATCGACATCGTGTTCCGCCCGCCACGCCGCAATCGCGTGAAGGTGCTGCTGCTCATGGACGTCGGCGGCTCGATGGATCCGCACGCCGAGCTGATGTCGCGCCTGTTCACCGCCGCGTCGCGCTCGGGCCGCTTCGCGAAGTTCCGCAGCTACTACTTCCACAACTGCGTCTACAACTCGGTCTACGAGGATGCGGAGTTCCGCAAGCCCGTCCAGGTCGCCGACCTCCTCGCGACGTCGGATCGCGACGAGAAGCTCGTCCTCGTCGGCGATGCGCTGATGCATCCCGCCGAGCTGCTCGATCCGGGCGGCTCGATGTACCTCTACTCGCAGGCGCGCGCGTCGGGCCACGAGTGGCTGCGCCGCCTCGCCGCGCACTTCCGCAGCGCGACCTGGCTCAACCCGGAGCCCGAGCGGTTCTGGGCCGGCACCACGATCGAGGTGATCGCGAGCGTGTTCGCGATGTATCCGCTCACGCTCGACGGCCTCGCCCACGCGGTCCGGTACCTCGTGCGCGGCGGCGAGCGGCCACGCGTCGGCAATCCCGACAAGTGGCTCAAGTCCATGGTGGGCTAGCTCGCGCTCGGCGCGAGCCGCGCGACACTACGGCTTCGTGACGAAGTCCGGCTCGGGCTCCTTGGGGGCTGCGCCCGCGGAGGGTCCGGTCGAGGGAGTCGTCGTCGGTCCGGCCGAGCCCGATCCCGTGGGCGTCGGCGTGGTGGTCGGCGTGGTGGTCGGCGTGGTCGTCGGTGTCGTCGTGCCGCTGCCGTTCGTGCTCGAGCCGTTGCCCGATCCCGTGCCCGAGCCCGTGCCAGCGCCCGATCCCGAGCCCGCGCTGGTCGGGGTCGCGGAGCCGGAGCCGGAGCCAGCGCTGCCCGAGCCGTTCGAGCCCGAGCCCGTGTTCGGCGGCTGACGGATCACGATCTGCTGCTTCTCGAGCTTCGCGTCGACCGTCGCCGTCATCTTGTCCGTGTCTTCGACCCAGGTCTTCGCGTCGACGGTCCGCTCCACCGAGCGATAGCCGGTCTTGCGGATGCCGATGCGGACCGAGCGGCGCGACGCCTGCGCGGCGGTGAGCTCGACGTCGAACGGCGTGGTCTTTCCGGTGCCCGCGTTGTCGATCATGATCGCCGCGCCCGGAGGTTCGCTCGTCACGCTGACGACGCGCTTCTTCATCACGAGCGTCGCCTTGGACTTCGGCACTGCCTCGCCGCCCTTCACCTCGATCTCGAGGTTGGCGTAGCCCGGCGCCTGCACGCGCGCCGTGTACATCTTGCCCTTCTCGAGCTTGGCCTTGAGCGGGGAGGGACCCTTCTGATCCGTGCCGACGATCTCGATCTCCGCCTTGGGCACGCTCGCGGTGATCATCGTGTCGACGAGCGCCGCGGGCGGAGCGGTGCCCGCCGAGCCATTCGACCCGTCGTTGGACCCGCTCTGTGCGACCGCGCTGCCGGCCGAGCCGTCCGAGCCTTCCGCCGCCGAACCGTCCGATCCGGTGTTGTTGGTGATCGTGTTCGAGCCGTTGGAGCCCGGCGTGGTCGCGGTGCTCGATCCGTTGGAGCCGGGCATCGTCGATGCGACGTCCTCGTCCTGCGCCTGCTCGCGCAGCACGAAGAACCACACGGCCGCGCCACCCGCCGCGACGAGGAAGAGCAACAGGATCGCGATGCCCGCGATCCCGCCCGACTTCTGCGGCGCCGGCGGCTGCGAGGCCGCGCGCGGCTCGGCCTGCGCGGCGCGCATGCCGGTCGGCTTGGTGACCGCGTCTCGGATCGACGGCGACGTGCCGGACGACGCCGGCGTCGACGAGGTGTTCGGCGGCGGCGACGAGGGACCCGCGCGCAGCGGCACCTTCGCCGGCTCGAGGCCCAGGCGCGTCTTCGCACCCTCGGGGTTCGCGGGCGCGAACGGGGTCTGCGACGTGTTCGCCGGCGGCTGCGACGCCTCCGACCTCGGCGACGGCGTCGTGTCGAGGATCTTCGGGTTCGGTCGCGACGGCTCGGGCGGCGAGGGCAGGCCCGGCGCGCTGTCGCGATCCGCGTACGGCGCTTTCACCGTGCTGTCGACCGTCTGCGCGCGATCGGAGTCGGGCCGCTCGTTGACCGTCGGATCGCTGCGCGTCGAGGCGGCGCGGCGCGATGCCAGCTCGTCGGCCGGCATGTCCGTCGTGGCCGCGTCGGCGGTCTGCGCGATCAGCTCGTCGAGCGCGCGGACCTTGGTCGCCTCCTCGAACGCCTGCTCGTCGAAGTCGTCCGCATCGGAGTGGAATGGCATCGGACGCGGCAGCGGCGTGCCCGAGTCGCCGAACGAGTCGGGTCGCTTGCGCGACGCGCGGTTCGCGTTGGACTCGTTGCCGAGCAGCGCCTCCTGCACCGGCGCCGGTGCGACGCGCGTCGGCGTGTCCGTGAACATCGGCGGCTTCGACGTGTCCGTGGGCGGGCGCTGCGGCGCTTGCTTCGCCTTCTCCGAGAGGATGCGCTCGAGCACGCCCTGGCTGCCTTCGGCCAGTCGGTCGAACCTCACGCCCATGCCGGGAGCGATCGCGGGGCGGCTCGGATCGTTCTCGCGCGTCCACACCACGGTCCCTTCACCCGCGATCAGCGGCGAGGCGTCGCGGAGCTGGAACTCGAACCGCATCTGCGTTCCGACGGCGAGCGGTTCTTTGGTCCGGATGAAGATGCCGCCTTGGCTCACGTCGACCGCGTAACGCTCGATGAACTGTTCGAGCGTCTCGCTCTTGAACTTGATCTTGAGCGTGACCGGCGTGCGCTTTCCCTGCCGCGTATTTGGATCGACCAAGGCGTTCTCCCAAAACCACAAGCGCGCGCGGGACTACGCCCCCGCAACACTTCGATTTGGCTCGATTCTATGGTGGGCCCGTGCGCAATGCAACGCGGGTTGGACGAGCTTGCGAGTCCGCGCCTTGTCCAGTTGTGTAAAGTGCGCGCGATGTCCCACTCGATCCGACCGATTCGCCGCGTCCTCGTCGCTAACCGGGGAGAGATCGCGGTCCGCGTCATGCGCACGTGCAAGGAGCGTGGTCTCGGCACCGTCGCGGTGTACTCGGATGTGGATCGGCTCGCCCCCCACGTCTTGATGGCCGACCAGGCGATCCACATCGGCCCGGCCCCCGCGGCGCAGAGCTACCTCGTGATCGACAAGATCCTCGCGGCTTGCAAGGCCAGCGGCGCCGACGCGGTTCACCCGGGCTACGGCTTTCTCTCGGAGAACGAGGACTTCGCGGACGCGTGCGAAGCCGCCGGCATCACCTTCATCGGCCCCTCGGCCGAGGCCATGCGCAAGATGGGGTCGAAGACCGAGGCGCGCAAAACCGTCTCCGCCGCGGGCGCACCTGTCGTACCCGGCGACAACGGGCCCGAGGGCAATGGCTTCCCGAGCGTCGAGATGGCGCTCGCCTCGGCCAAGAAGATCGGCTTCCCCGTCCTGATCAAGGCGGCGGCGGGCGGCGGCGGCAAGGGCATGCGCCTGGTCGCGTCGGAGGCGGAGCTCCCCGCGGCGTTCGAAGGCGCGGTGCGCGAGGCGACGAGCTCGTTCGGTGACGGCACGGTCTACCTCGAGAAGGCGATCATCCGGCCGCGCCACATCGAGATCCAGGTGTTCGGCGATCGCCACGGCAACCTCGTCCACCTCGGCGAGCGCGACTGCTCGATCCAGCGCCGTCACCAGAAGGTGATCGAAGAAGCGCCGTCACCGGTCGTCGGCGCGGAGCTCCGCGCGCGCATGGGCGCCGCGGCGGTGGCGGCGGCGGGCGCGGTGCAGTACGTCGGCGCCGGCACGTGCGAGTTCTTGCTCAGCGCGGATGGCGACTTCTACTTCCTCGAGATGAACACGCGGCTCCAGGTCGAGCACCCGGTGACCGAGATGATCTACGGCCTCGATCTCGTCGCGTGGCAGCTCGAGGTGGCCGAGGGCCGCCCGCTGCCGATGACGCAGGAGCAGCTCGATGCGCGTCGCCGCGGTCACGCGGTCGAGTGCCGCATCTACGCCGAGGATCCGGTGAAGTTCCTCCCGTCGCCGGGACGCATCACGCACATGCGCGTGCCGGACGGTCCGTACATCCGCAACGACAGCGGCTGCTACGAGGGTGCCGAGATCCCGGTCCACTACGATCCGATGATCTCGAAGCTCGTCGTGTGGGGCGAGGATCGCAAGGCCGCCGTCGATCGCATGCGGCGCGCGCTCGACGAGTACGCGGTGCGCGGCATCGAGACGAACCTCGCGTTCCATCGCCGCTGCTTCCGCCACGACGCGTTCATCGCGGGCGACTTCGACACCGGGTTCATCGGCCGCAACGCGAAGGAGCTCGCGCCGCGCGCCGACGAAGCGGAGCTCGTCGCCGCGATCGTCGCGGCCGCGCTCGACAGCGCCGCGCACATCCACGATGCGCCGCGCTCGCGCAACGGCACCGGCCCGATCCCGATCGCGATGCCATCGTCGACGGAGATCAGCGGCTGGCGGCGCCAGCTGTGAAGATGGCGCTCGCGCTGCTCGTCCTCGTCGCGTGCTCCGATCCGGTGGAAGGCGAGGACACCGGCTCGACGTGCCCGCCGGCCGACAAGCCCGACTACGCGAGCTTCGGCATGACGTTCTTCCAGACGTACTGCCTCGACTGTCACAGCGAGACGAAGATGGGCGACGCGCGCAACGACGCGCCGGTCACGATCAACTTCGACACGCGATCGCTCGTGCGCGAGAACACGAGCAACATCGACAAGCAGGCCGCGTGGGGCCCGAACGCGCACAACGTGCTCATGCCGCCCGATGGCGAGCCACAGCCGACCGACGACGAACGCCTCCGCCTCGGCGAGTACATCGCCTGCGAGATCGGTCGCTAGAAGCCGCGATCGCTCGCGGCAGCACGAGCTTGCGAGCGCGCTCCTAGGTGACGCGCGCGCCCGTGCGCTTGCCGTTGCGAATGCGATGCACGATGTAGCCGGTGACGCCGGTGAGCGGCAGCGCGAGGAACAGCGCGAGCAAGCACCACACGATCGACAGGAACGGAAAGCCGATCCCGATCGCGAAGCGGACCGGTGGATCCGTCGTGCACTCGACGTCGTAGCGCCCCGCTTCGGGAATGCGGACATCGAACACGCCGACGCCGGTGAACGATCCGATCGTGTACGACTCGTGCCCGCTGATGCGATCGAGCGTCAGCGCGCTCCCGTTCGCATCGCGGACCGTGCATGTCATCGACGCGAGCGCGCGCGAATGCTCCCCCTCACGCTCACCCTCGACGTAGATCGTGTTCTCGCCCGCCTTCAGCGCGACGTTGTGCGCGCCGCTCTCGTACGACGGCACGCGCAGGTCCGTGAAGCCGCGGACGACCTTCGGGATGTGCGTCGCGAGCACCGCGATCGCGATCAGCCCGGGGAGCGCGACGAGCGAGTACCAGGCACCGTGGATGCGTTTCGGAGGCGACTCGGTCGGCGTCGTCATCGCGAGCTGGGATCTGTGAACATACGCCGATCGTCGTCGAGGTCAAACGGTAAAACCGCGCGCGATCTCGAAGCGTTGTGAGCGGCATGCTCCCGATTGCGCATCGCGATCAAGCTCGGTAGAAAGCTCCGGGCGCAGACGCGTGACTGCCTGTGCCCATGGAGCACTCATGGCGCAGCAGACCAAGTTCGTATTCGTAACCGGCGGTGTGGTTTCGTCGCTCGGCAAGGGCATGGTCTCTGCCTCGATCGGAGCGCTGATGGAGAACCGCGGCCTCAAGGTCGCGAACATGAAGCTGGACCCGTACATCAACGTGGACCCCGGCACCATGAACCCCACGCAGCACGGCGAGGTGTTCGTCACCGACGACGGCGCGGAGACCGACCTCGACCTCGGTCACTACGAGCGCTTCGTCTCGACGAAGATGTCGCGGCTCAACAACATCACGACGGGCCAGATCTACTCGACGGTGATCGGCAAGGAGCGCCGCGGCGAGTACCTCGGCTCGACGGTCCAGGTCATTCCGCACATCACCGACGAGATCAAGCAGCGCATCCGCGCGTGCGCCGAGGGCCTCGATGTCCTCGTCGTCGAGGTCGGCGGCACGGTCGGCGACATCGAGTCGCTGCCGTTCCTCGAGGCGGTGCGCCAGCTGCGCGTCGAGCTCGGCACGCAGAACTCGGTCAGCGTTCACCTGACGCTCGTGCCGCACATCCGCGCCGCGGGCGAGTTCAAGACCAAGCCCACGCAGCACAGCGTGCAGAAGCTGCGCGAGATCGGCATCCAGTGCGACGTGCTCGTCGTGCGCTGCGAGCAGCGGCTCGACGAGGGCGCGATCAAGAAGATGGCGATGTTCTGCTCCGTCGCGAGCGACGCGGTGTTCCAGTCGGTCGACGTCGACACCGTCTATCGCCTCCCGGTGATGCTGTGCGAGCAGGGCCTCGATCAGAAGCTCGCCTCGCTGCTCAACATCTGGTCGCGCGCGTCGCGCCTGTCCGCGTGGGAAGAGGTCGTGAAGCGCGTGACCGAGCCGAAGCGCAAGGTCACCATCGGCTTCGTCGGCAAGTACGTGCAACTCGTCGAGGCGTACAAGTCGCTCAACGAGGCGCTCCTCCACGGCGGCATCGCGAACGACTGCAAGGTCGAGATCAAGCACATCGACAGCGAGGAGCTCGAGAAGAGCGGCGTCGGCATGCTCTCGCAGTTCGACGGCATCGTCGTCGCGCCCGGCTTCGGTGCGCGCGGCACCGAGGGCAAGATCGCGGCCGTGCGCTACGCGCGCGAGCAGAAGGTGCCGTACTTCGGCATCTGCTTCGGCATGCAGATGGCGTGCATCGAGTTCGCGCGCAACGTGTGCGGCCTCGAGCGTGCGAACTCCACGGAGATCGATCCGAGCACGCCACATCCGGTCGTCGATCTGATGCCCGACCAGCGCGGCGTGACCGACAAGGGCGCGACGATGCGGCTCGGCGCGTATCCGTGCGTGCTCAAGAAGGACACGCGCGCGGCCGAAGCGTACGGCTCGACGGAGATCAGCGAGCGCCATCGCCACCGCTGGGAGATCAACAACAACTACCGCGACGCGCTCGAGCGCCACGGCATGGTGATCAGTGGTCTGTCGCCCGACGGGCGCCTCGTGGAGATGATCGAGATCCCGCAGCACCCGTACTTCGTCGCGTGTCAGTTCCACCCGGAGTTCAAGTCGCGCCCGAGCGCGCCGCATCCGTTGTTCTCGCGGTTCATCAAGGCCGCGGTCGAGCGCACGCAGAAGATCTAGCGGAGGAGCTTCGGCGCGTCGGCGGTGTCATCGCGAACGACCGGTGGTGCCGCGGGCGCGGTCGGTGGTCGCTGGACGTGGATCGGCGGCGGCTGCGGGGGCGCGCGGAACGGATCCTTCTCGAAGCTCGGCGGTGGCGGCAGGAGCGGCTGGCTCGGGCGCTCGGGCGCGGGCTTCGGCGCGAGCGGTGGATCGTCGTCGTCCGCATCCATCGCAGCCGCGGCCTCCGCGGTCGTCACGGGATGGAAGTACGGCAGCGCGATCAGGACGTGAAACAGCCCGAGCAGCAGCGGGAACGCGACCTGCCACGTCATCCCGAGCGCGAACAGGATCGCCGCGAACGCGATCAGGCCGATGCCGATCGCGAGCACGCGTCTCGCGCGACGCTTCTTGCGCGCGACGATCGCGAGCTCGATCAAGCACGCGGCCACGAGGAGGCCGACCGGGATGCGGTACTCGATCGGCGTCTTCCAGCCGTACTTGTCGACGAGCTCGTCGGGGACCTCGGCGTAGTAGGTCGTCTCGACCGTGCGCAGGCCCTCGAGCTTGATCTCGGGCGTCTTCCGATAGAGGACGAACGTGCCCGACCACGACCACACGTCCGCGCCCAGGATCGCGACGCGCGAGTAGAAGTAGCCGACGTGGTCGTAGCCGTCCTCGCGCACGATCTCGAGGAGCTCGTCGGGAATCACCCCGAGGTCGATGATCTGGTCCTCGGTGTCGACGAGCCGGGTCTTGGCCTCGGCCCTCTGCAGGGACCCGACCAGGACGAGCCCGACGAGGAGCGGCAGAACGAATCTCACGACAGCTCGGACGCTACCTCCACGCCCCGCGTCGCGACCGTGGCAGATCATGTCGTGGCCGCGTTTATCGACGAGTGGCGGTGGCCCCTGCGTTAGCTCGAAGCAAGAGCCGGGCCACGGGGCCTTTACATCGGCCCCCTTTGCGCGTAGGCTTTCTTCAAGCCTCGTACCATGGAGCTTTCATGCTCCAGCGATGGTTTAAGTAAACGGAATTACGAAGGAGTCCTCCATGGGCATGGAGATGCGCCAGGAACTGAAGCTGTCGCAGCAGCTGGTGATGACACCGCAGCTGCAACAGGCGATCCGTCTCCTGCAGCTGTCCCGCATGGAGCTGGCCGAGCTCGTGCACGACGAGATGCTCGAGAACCCGATCCTCGACGACGAGATCGACCTCGACATGGAGCGCTCGCGAGAGCGTGACGAAGCCGGCAGCGACATCGAGCACCAACACCAACTCGAAGGCGCAGGATCGACGGAGACCCCGATCGAGGGCTCGGTCCAGGACGGCGTCGCGCAGACCGAGATCAAGGGCGACGCGACCGCGGTCAACGAGATCGACTGGGAGAACTACCTCGATAACTACTCGATGGGCCCGCCGATGCCCGCGTTCCGCGGCGACGGCGAGGAGATGCCCTCGCTCGAGGCGACGCTGACCAAGCCGGCGAGCCTCTACGACCACCTCGCGTGGCAGCTGAAGATGACCAACCTGCCGCAGGACCGGCTCGAGATCGGGCTCGAGATCCTCGGCAACATCGATGCGGACGGGTACATCAAGGACCCGCCGATCGAGGAGCTCGCGGCCGACCTCGGTGTCGACCCGGTGGTCTGCGAGGAAGTGCTCGAGACGATCCAGAGCTTCGATCCGATCGGCGTCGGCGCGCGATCGCTCGCCGAGTGCATGCTGATCCAGGCGGTCGCGGCGGGGCAGGACGACGACCTCGTCGTCAAGATGATCAAGAGCCACCTCGGCAACCTCGAGAAGAAGAACTATCCCGCGATCGCGCGCGACCTGAAGCAGCCGCTCGACGAGATCTACGAGGCGGCCAAGGTCATCATGGAGTTCGACCCGCGCCCGGGGCGGCAGTACTCCAACGACGATCCGCACTACGTCACGCCGGACGTCTACATCCACAAGGTCGGCGACAAGTACTTCGTCGTCCCCAACGACGACGGTCTGCCGAAGCTCAAGATCAGCGGCTTCTACAAGAACGCGATGGGCAACTCGGCCGCGTCCAAGGACTACGTCCAGGACAAGCTGCGCAGCGCGCAGTGGCTGATCCGATCGATCCAGCAGCGCCAGCGCACGATCATCAAGGTCGCCGAGTCGATCCTGAAGTTCCAGCGCGAGTTCTTCGACAAGGGCATCGCGCACCTGAAGCCGCTGATCCTTCGCGACGTCGCCGAGGACATCGGCATGCACGAGTCCACGGTCTCGCGCGTGACGACGTCGAAGTACGTGCACACGCCGCAGGGCATCTTCGAGCTGAAGTTCTTCTTCAACTCGGGCATCTCGCGCACCAACGGCGAGGACCTCGCGTCGCAGGCCGTGAAGTCGAAGATCAAGGAGCTCGTCGGCGGCGAGGATCCGAAGCGCCCGCACAGCGATCAGAAGATCGTCGAGCTGCTCAAGAAGGGCGGCATCGACATCGCGCGGCGCACGGTCGCGAAGTATCGCGAGCAGCTGGGCATCCTCAGCTCGAGCAAGCGCAAGCAGGTCTTCTAGCGCTCGTACCAGCAGCGCTTGCAGTACGTGCCCTCACCGCGCAGGAACGAGAAGCGCCGGTCGAGCTCGCCGCCGCACTTCGGGCACAGCACCGTCGCGGAGTAGGCGTACGCGATCACCCAGAACGCGAACCACGCGAGGATCGCGAGGACGATGTACCAGAGGATCACCATGCGCTGGAGATTTGCACGGCAGGTAGGCGTCGGGTAGGTCCGGGACGCCATCCGGGTCTCGTGCCGTGACCGCGAGCGATCAGCGGCGCACGATCAGTCCATGCAGGACGCTCATCCGTTCGCCGTACATTTTCGGGACGACAACCCGCACTCGCTCGAGCGCGCGGGCGTGTACGAGCAAGCGCTGGCGCTGACGTCGGCGGTCGACGCGATCGTCGAGAAGAGCGAGGCGCGCTTTCACCTGAAGGACCTGCTCGACAAGAGCGCCACGATGGTCGCGTTGCGCATCGCGCAGGCGGCCGGCGAGACCGCGAAGGGCGATCGGCGCAAGCACTACCGGATCGCGCGGCGCGCCGCGACCGACTGCGCGGCGATCCTCGACATCCTCGGGCGGCGTCCCGGCTGCGATGCAGCGCTGATCGCGCCCGCGCGCACGATCATCCTCGCGCTCGTCACGCAGCTCGCGCATCTTTCCACGCGCTGACACCCCACGCGCTGACACCCCACGCGCTGACACCGACATCCCCGCGCAGGCACGCCACACCGTTGCGCCGACGCGTGTACGCTCGCCCGACGTGACGCTGCTGCAGAAGAAGCCATGGCTCGTCTGGCTCCTCGTCGGCGTCGGCTACGCGCTGCTCCTCGGCGTGATGAACTGGCGCATCCCCATCGAGCACGAGATGGCGGGCTGGGACAGCCTCGAGGAGTACTGGCCCGATCTGATCTATCAATCGCGCGCGTACACGAGCGGCGAGCTGCCGCTGTGGAACCCGTACACGCTCGGCGGCTATTCGTTCCACGCCGATCCGCAGGCGAGCATGCTCGCGCCCGGCAACTGGGTGTGCGTGCTCGTCTCGCCGATCGTGGGCACGGGGCCGATGCTCATGATGTTCAAGATCCTGCTGCTGTTCTACGCGGCGCTGTGGGGCATGCACGTCCTCGTCTATCGCTGGACGAGCTGCCACGCCGCGGCCGCGCTCGCCGCGATCACGTTCGTCGCGGGCGCACCGGTGCTCGTGCACAAGAACGGCGCGCTGCTCTGGCCGATGCTGTACCTGCCGTGGGCGATGGTCGCGTTCGACGCGTTTCGCGCGCGGCCCTCGCTGCGCCGGGGGGCGCTGCTCGGTTTCGCGGTCGGCGCGACGGGAGCCGCGGGCCATCCGCAGGGGTTCTTCTACGCGATGCTCGTCCTCCTCGCGTACGGGTCGGCGATCGTCGCGTTCGGCGCGCGCGACATCGTGCGAGCACGCGAGCAGACCCCGATCGGCACCGCGCTCGTCGCGACGCTCCGGCGCTACGCGCTCGGCGGCATCGTGGCGCTCGTGCTCGCCGTCCTGTGGCTGTGGCTGGTCTACGGGCCGGCGGGCGCCGTCGTCGAGGACTCCGAGCGCGGCGTGCGCACGCTCGGCTGGGTGCTCGGCAATCCGCTGAACCCCGCCGACCTCCGCGAGCTGTTCGTGCCGAACCTCGACAAGAACTGGGCGCACGACATCTACATGGGCCCGCTCGCCGTGGTGCTCGCGGCGTGGCTCGCGGCGTTCACGTGGCGCGGTCGCTTCTGGTTCGGCCTCGCGATCGCGGCGACGATCCTCGCCCTCGGCTCCGCCACCTTCGTGCTGCCCGCGCTCGCGGAGCACGTCCCCGGCTTCGCGCTGTTTCGCATCCCGTATCGCTACAAGCTGATCACCGGCTTCGCCGCCGCCGCGGCGGTGGGCCTCGCGTTCGGTCGCCTCATGATGGCCGATCCGACGACGCGCGATCGCATCGTGATCGGCGCGCTGTCGGCGCTGTGGCTCGTCGCCGCGCTGATCCTCGGACCGTCGCTGCACCTCGTGTGGGGCGGGCTCGTCCTCGTCGCGCTCGGCGCGGTCCTCGTCGATCGCTCGCACCGCCGCGCCTGGGCGGCCGTGCTCGTGCTCCTCGTCGCGATCGATCTATGGCGCGCGAACGACAGCAAGCTCGCCATCCTCCAGCCCATCCCCGACGCCGACAAGGGCATGGCGATCCTCGACAAGCTCGAGGGCCTCGACACGCAGTGGCGCTTCTGGGCCCCCGATCGCTGGTCGTCGCACCCGGGCAAGATCCCGTTCGCGGCGTCGTATCGCCACGACCTGCGGGAGATCTCTGGCTTCGAGCAGCCGCTCACTCCGCTCCGCGTCATCGATCTCCTCGCCCAGGCGAAGAAGGCGCCGCGCGTCCTGGCGCACTTCAACGTGAAGTACTACCTCGGCCGCAATCCCGGCGACGCGACGCCCGTCCCCGGCACGTCGATGTACGACCTCGCCGACGTCGCGCCCGTCGCTCGCCTGTATCCGCGCGTCGAGCGCCTGTCCGCCAAGAAGCAGCTCGAGCGGTTCAGCGCGACCACGCCCTCGAAGCTCGAGGCGGCGTTCGTCGATCCGGCGGACCCGTTGCCGCCGAGCTTTCCGGCGAGCACCTTCGCCGCGAAGGACGCGCGCGTCGTCGAGCTCGGCCGCAACGAGATCGTGATCGAGGTCGACGCGCCCGCGGCGGGTGTCCTCGTCGTCAACGAGGTGTGGGCCCCCCAGTGGGGCGCGACGCTCGACGGCGAGCCGGTCGCGCTGTTCCGCGCGAACTACATGCTGCGCGGGGTCGTCGTGCCGCCGGGCACGCACCGGATCGAGATGACGTTCCATGTCCCGGCGTATCGCGCCGGGGTGATCGTGCTCCTCGTGCTCTTGCTCGGTTTTGTCGTCCTCACGCTGATCCGCATCAAGCGCGTCGACGCTGTCCTCGACCGCGTGTAGATCGCGACTGCGTGTCGATCGGGGTTCCCGGGGTGTCCCCGGGTGTGTAGAATCCTGCCCGCGCCCCGAAATTCCCGACGAGGATCGAGTGATCGCCCGCACGATTCAGGCGTAGGCTAGATCCCGAACCATCAGGGAGGCGACTCGATGCAATTCGCGGTGACGTTCCGTCACATGGAACCGACCGAAGCACTCAAGGCATACGCGCGCGAACGCATGGAGCGAGTTCGCAAGTACCTTCCGGATCCGATCTCCTGCCACGTCGTCCTATCGACCGAGCGGCACAACCATCGCATCGACGTCACCTTCCAGCTGCACAACGGCCTCGCCGTCGCGGGCCACGAGACGACCGAGAACATGTACAGCTCGATCGACCTCTGCATCGCGAAGATCGAGCGGCAGGTTCGCAAGTACAAGGGCAAGCTCGAGGGCATGAAGGCGCGGCCGCACGGCGTGCACGCGTTGCCCTGGTCGCACTCGATCGTGTCCGAGGCGTTCAACGGCCTCGGCGGCGAGAGCAACGGCCACGCGATCGCGCCCACCGATCACGGCGCCGGAGGACCCGCGCCGGACTTCAAGGTCGTCAAGACCGAGAAGTTCCACGCGCAGCCTCTGTCCGTGTCAGAAGCCATCGTGCAGCTCAACCTGCTCCACGAGCCGTTCCTGGTGTTCCGTCACGACACCGACGGGCGGGTCGCCGTCGTGTACAAGCGCGAGAACGGCGAATACGGCCTCATCGAGACCGGCGCGAACGGGACGGCCTAGCTAGACCCGCCACTTGCCGAAAGTGGTACCTTGATTCGCGGCTGATGAAGATCGTCGACCTCATCAAGCGCGACATGGTCGTTCCCGCGCTGAATGCGACGGACAAGCGCGGCATCCTCGAAGAGCTTGCCGCGTACATGTCCGGGCATCACGCGCGGATCGATCGTGCCGCACTCTCGAAGGTGCTGATCGAGCGCGAGCAGCTCGCCTCGACGGCGATCGGCGAGGGCGTGGCGATTCCGCACGGCAAGCTCGGATCGGTCGGCGAGATCGTCGCGTGCCTGGGGCGCGCCCCGACCGGCGTCGAGTTCGACTCGATGGACGGTCAGCCGACGTATCTGTTCTTCGTGCTGGTGGCGCCGGAGTCGTCGACGGGCGCCCACCTGAAGGCGCTCGCGCGGATCAGCCGCGTGTTCAAGGACCCCGAGTTTCGCAAGCGCTTGCTCGCGGCACCCGATGCCGAGGCGATGTATCAGGTCGTCTCCGACGAGGACGCCAAGTACTGAATGGCGGACACGGTCGGGCTCTCGGTGAGCGAGCTGCTCGAACGAGCGGAGCTCGAGGTCACGGTGGTCGCCGGACACGCCGGGATGAGCCGCACCGTCAGCGTGCCGCGGATCCAGAAGCCCGGGCTCGCGCTGACCGGCTGGCCCGAGCACCTGCATCCGCATCGCGTCCTCGTCCTGGGAGGGACCGATATCGAGTACCTCCTCGACAACGAGCCCGCGCGCAAGCTCGGCGTCGAGACGTTGTTCGCCAGCGAGCCCACCTGCGTGGTCGTGTGCCGCGGTCAGGAATCGCCGGCGGAGCTCCGCGCGGCCGCCGAAGCGCGCGGTGTACCGCTGCTGCGGAGCGCGCTCGCCACGGCGGACTTCATCGCCGCGGTCACGGCGTGGATGAGCGATCGGCTGGCGCCGGTCGTCGAGCTGCACGGCGTACTGATGGACGTGAACGGCATCGGCGTGCTGCTGCTCGGCAAGAGCGGCATCGGCAAGAGCGAGACGGCGCTCGACCTCGTGGTGCGCGGGCATCGGCTCGTCGCGGATGACATCGTGCGCATCCGGCAGAAGCCCGGGCAGCTCGTCGGGCGCGGCGCGGGCATCCTGGGTCACCACATGGAGATCCGAGGCCTCGGGATCATCAACATCGAGGACCTCTACGGCGTCGCGGCGGTGCGCAACACGAAGAAGATCGAGCTCGTCGTCGAGCTGCACGAGTGGAGCGAGCCCGCGGGCGATGACTACGACCGGCTCGGCTTCGACGACGCGTTCGAGAAGATCCTCGAGGTGTCCGTGCCGAAGATCCGCTTGCCGGTGCGCCCGGGGCGCAACCTCGCGACGCTGATCGAGGTGGCGGCGCGCAACCAACTGCTCAAGCTACAAGGCACGCACTCCGCACGCGCGTTCCGCGATCAACTGCAGGCCGCCATGCTCGCCGAGTCCGAAGCGACATCGGGCGTCGAGGTCGAGTAGTGCAGATCGTGATCGTCACCGGACTGTCGGGCGCGGGGAAGTCCACCGCGCTGCGCGCGCTCGAGGACATCGAGTTCACGTGCGTCGACAACATCCCCGTGCCGCTGGTCACCAACCTCGTCGAGCACCTCGCGCAGGAGGGCGATCGCGACAAGCTCGCGCTCGCGATCGATTCGCGCCAGCGCAGAAACCTCGCGGCGTGGCGCGGCGAGCTCGCGAAGCTGCGCGGCGCCGGGCATCGCCTCGAGGTGATGTTCCTCGACGCGAGCGACGAGGTGCTGCTGCGGCGGTTCTCGGAGACGCGGCGGCGCCATCCGCTCAGCGGCGATGACCTGCTCGACGGCGTGCGGCGCGATCGCGAGCTGATGGCGGACCTGCGCCACGGCGCGGCGGTCGTCGACACGTCGAACCTCAACATGCACCAGCTGAAGGCGATCATCCAGGATCGCTACGGCGGCACCGGGAAGCTCGCGGTGACGCTCGTATCGTTCGGCTTCAAGCACGGCCTGCCGCTCGAGTTCAACCTCGTGTTCGACGTGCGGTTCCTGCCGAACCCGTACTTCGAGCCGGCGCTCACCCACCTCGATGGTCGCGATCCCGAGGTCGCGAAGTTCGTCCTCGGGGCAGATGGCCTCGAGCTCACGCGCCAGGTCGAGAGCTTGCTCCGGTTCACGCTTCCCCACTTCCAGAAGGAGGGGAAGCTGTACGTGACGATCTGCGTCGGCTGTACGGGAGGTCGACATCGCTCCGTGACGATCGTCGAAGAGCTGCGCCGCCGGCTCGGCGGAGAGTGGGATATCCTGGTTCGCCATCGCGATGTGGAGAGGGTGACGTGAGCGAACCGGCAAGAGCCGAGAAGCAGGTGCTCGTGCAGAACGAGCGGGGCCTCCACGCGCGTGCGGCGACGCAGTTCGTGCAGCTCGCCGCGAAGTTTCCGTGCGAGGTGCAGATCTCGAAGGACACCACCGAGGTGAACGGCAAGAGCATCATGGGCGTGCTCATGCTCGTCGCGACGAAAGGCACGACGCTGACGATCAAGGCGAAGGGCGACAAGGCGGCCGAGTGCGTCGACGCGCTCGCCGCCCTCGTCAACGACAAGTTCGGCGAGGTCAAGTAGCAAGTGACCGAGCAGCGCCTCGAGCTACGCAAGCAAGGCTTGGGCGTCAGCGCGGGCATCGCGTTCGGCCGTGCCTTCCTGATCGGCCGCGACACGCTCAAGGCGCCGCGCCATCACATCGAGCCCGACGACATCGACACCGAGATCGCGCGGCTCTACAAGGCGATCGCGGCGAGCGACAAGCAGCTCGCGAAGATCAAGGAGAAGCTCGCGAGCGAGAACGAGAGCGACTACCACATCATCACCGCGCACCAGATGATGCTCCACGACGAGCACCTCGTCGGCGCCGCGGTCGGCTACATCCGCGAGGAGCTGATCAACGCGGAGTGGGGCCTGCGCAAGGCGGTCGACGAGATCGCGAGCGTGTTCGACTCCGTCGAGGACGAGTATCTGCGCGAGCGGCGCAGCGACGTCGAGTTCGTGTTCGAGCGCGTCCTGCGCAACCTCCTCGGGCGCGACACCGGCCCGCTGCAGCCGCCACCCGACGCGATCGTCGTCGCGTACGATCTGTCGCCCGCCGACACGGCGCAGCTGCACAAGGCGGCCGTCTCGGGGCTCATCACCGACGCGGGCGGCAAGACGAGCCACACCGCGATCATCGCGCGCGCGCACGAGATCCCCGCGGTCGTCGGACTCGAGAACATCACCGAGGTCGTCGAGACCGATGACCTCGTGCTCATCGACGGCGCCGCGGGCATCGTCATCGTCAATCCGGCACCCGCGACCGTCGCCGAGTTCCGCGAGGAGCAGCGCCGGCAGGTAGCGGCCGGAGCCGCGCTCCACTCGCTGCGCGATCTTCCCGCGCGCACGCGCGACGACGTCGACATCGAGCTGTACGCGAACATCGACGGTCCCGACGAGCTCGACGACGCCCTCGACTACGGCGCGAAGGGCGTCGGCCTGTTCCGCACCGAGTACCTGTTCATGGGCAAGGACGAGCTGCCCGACGAGGAGATGCACTATCAGACGGCGGTGCGCGTGCTCGAGCGCCTCAAGGGGCTGCCCGCGACGATCCGCACGTTCGACCTCGGTGCGGACAAGCTCGCGCCGTTCCTCGAGGCCGCGGATCTGCAGGAGGCGAACCCGGCGCTCGGGCTGCGGTCCATCCGGCTGTGTCTGTCGGACCTCGGGCGCGGGCTGTTCAAGACGCAGCTGCGGGGCCTCTTGCGCGCGTCGGCGCACGGCCCCTTGAAGATCATGTTCCCGATGATCTCGGGCATCTCGGAGCTGCGCGCCGCGAAGGCCGTCGTCGACGAGGTGAAGACCGAGCTGACGCAGGCGGGCCGCGCGTTCGACGAGAACGTGAAGCTCGGCATCATGATCGAGATGCCGTCCGCGGCGCTCACCGCCGATCTGCTCGCGGGCGAGTCGGACTTCTTCTCGATCGGAACGAACGATCTCATCCAGTACACGATGGCCGTCGATCGCGTGAACGAGTACGTCTCGTACCTGTACGAGCCGCTGCACCCGTCGCTGTTGCGCCTGATCCAGACCGTCGCGCGCGCGGCGAAGGCGGCGAACATCCCGGTCACCGTGTGCGGCGAGATGGCCGGCGAGCCGATGGTCGCGCCGGTGCTGCTCGGCCTCGGCGTCCGCGAGCTGTCGATGTCCGCGGTGTCGATCCCCGAGGTCAAGGCCACGGTCCGCGCGATGACCGTGAGCGGCGGCGAGCAGATGATGGCGCGCACGAGGAAGCTCGCGACCGCCGCGGAGGTCCGCGCGATGGTCAGCGAGTACGTGTTCGGCCTCGCCGCCGAGAAGCAGCGCGCGTCGCGCGGTACGACGCCACCGCCGGATCACAAATGAAGCTCGCGGTCGTGGTCGCCGTCGCCGCGCTGGCAGGCACCGCGCACGCGGGCGATCCGCTGCGGGTGCACCACACGATCGAGACCGATCACTTCATCATCCACTACTACGATCCGCTCGAGGAGTCGGCGAAGCGCGTGGCGACCGTCGCCGAGGCAGCGCATCGCACGCTGTCCCCGGCGCTGGACCATCGGCCCGACAAGAAGACGATCATCGTCCTCGTCGACGACACCGACAGCGCGAACGGGTTCGCCGGCGTGTTGCCGCGCAACCAGATCCAGCTCTACGCGACGGCGCCGAACGGCTCGACCGAGCTCGACGATCACGACGACTGGCTCTACGGCCTGACGACGCACGAGTACACGCACATCCTCCACCTCGACACGATGTCGGGCCTGCCGAACATCTACAACGCGATCTTCGGCAAGACGTGGGCACCGAACCAGGTGATGCCGCGCTGGGTGATCGAGGGCATCGCGACGTACGAGGAGAGCAAGCGTTCGTCGGGTGGGCGCAACCGGGGCTCGCGCTTCGAGCAGTTCATTCGCACCGCGCGCCATCTCGACAACGATCTGCGCCTCGATCAGGTCACGGGCGCGCCGCGCGCGTACCCGCGCGGCAACACGTCGTATGTCTACGGCTCGCACTTCTTGCGCTACGTGTTCGAGCGCTTCGGCGACGACACGCTCCGCCAGATGTCGCACACCTCCGGTGGCTACGCGCCTCCGTTCGCGATCAACCGCCAGATCGCGAAGGTCGTCGGCAAGCCGTTCACCGAGCTGTACGACGACTGGAAGCTGTACCTGCGCGATCGCTACGGACTGCAGGAGATGGCCGCCGAGCGTCGCGGGCTCGTCACCGGGCGCCGCCTGACCACGACGGCCGAGACCAACCACTGGGCGCACTACACCGCCGACGGCAAGGAGCTGTGGTGGTGGCAGTTCGACGGCTACAACGATCCGATGATCCGCGCGATGCCGGTCGGCGGCGACGCGAAGAGCGCGCGCGACGTCGTCCGCATCGACGGTCTCGGTCCGTTCGACGTCCTCGCCGACGGTTCGATCGTGTTCGAGCAGAGCCGCCTGTACCGCCTCACGTACTCGTTCCAGGACATCTTCCGCTGGGACGCGAAGACGCACCAGGAGGTGCGGTTGACCCGCGGCAAGCGCGCGCGCGATCCGGCCGTGTCGGAGGACGAACGCAAGATCGCGTTCTCGATGAACGAGCAGTCGACGAGCGTGCTCGCGGTGATGGACGCGGTGCCCGATGCACCGCCGAAGGTCGTGTGGCGCGGCGAGCGCTACGATCAGGCGTTCCAGCCCGCGTGGTCGCCGGATGGCTCGCGCATCGCGTTCAGCGCGTGGCGCAAGGGGGGCTTCCGCGACATCCTGGTCGTCGACCTGGCGACCGGCGCCGTCGAGGAGGTGACCAAGGATCGCGCGGTGGACCTCGCGCCGGCGTGGTCGCCCGATGGTCGCTACATCTACTTCGACAGCGATCGGACGAGCATCCAGAACATCTTCGCGTACGACACGCGCGACAAGTCGACGTGGCAGATCACGAACGTGCTCGGCGGAGCGTTCCTCGCGGCGCCGTCTCCCGACGGGACGCGCCTCGCGTTCGAGGCCGCGGTCCCCGAGGGTGGCTACGACCTGCACGAGCTGATCGTCGACCCGGCGACCTGGCTGCCCGCGCTCGACTACGTCGACGATCGCCCGCAGCCGCGCGACGTGCTGCAAGGCTCGGCGGCGATCAGCAAGCCGCGGCCGTATCGCGCGACGGAGTCGCTCGCGCCGCAGACGTGGACCGCGCAGGTCGCGATGGGCGACGTGCCGACCGCGACGATCAACACCGGCGGCTCCGACGCGTTCTCGCTGCACAGCTACGCGCTCGGCATCGGCACGCAGCTGAAGGACGGCGACACGAACATCGGCGCGTCGTACGCGTACGGCGGCTGGCGCTGGGGCCTGCGCGTCGCGCTCGGCCGCACGATCACGGACCGCGGCGGCTATCGCATCGACGGTGTCGGCAAGAACTTCCGCGAGGAGAACTGGAGCGCCAACCTCTCGTCGAGCATTCCGTTCGAGTCGCGACCGGGCTCGCGCTGGACGCTGTCGTTCGACTACGACATCGACTGGTTCCGCCAGGTCGACGCGCCCGAGGTCCCGCTCGATCCGAACATGCGCGTCCCGACAAAGCCGATCACCGACTACGTCCAGAGCGGCGTCGGCACGCGCCTCGGATACTCCAACGTGCGCGGCGTCGCGTTCGGCGTCGGTCCGACGTCGGGGTTCGACGCGTCGATCGGCCTGCGCCTCGACCACCCGGCGATCGGCGCGACGTACAGGAACATCACGACGAGCTATACGTTCACGTACTACCAGCGTCTGTGGGGCCAGACTCCGACGGTGATGGCGCGGATCAACGGCGCGCTTCGCGCGGGTGACCTCGTGCGCACCGGCACGTACGGCCTCGGCGGCGTGCCGGCGCAGGACGTCGCGCGCTCGATCGTCGACTCGGCGCGCGTCGGCGTGACGGGCTACCTGCGCGGCTATCCGGTGCGCAACATCGCCGGCAATCAGTTCCACCTGCTGAACCTCGAGTACCGCCAGGAGCTGTTCCCGATCGAGCGCGGCATCGCGACGCTGCCGGTGTACTTCCGGCGCGTGCACGCCGCGATCCTCTCGGACACGGGCGCCGCGTGGGACAACGAGTTCGACTACACGCGGAGCTTTCGCACCTCGCTCGGCGCGGCGCTGCGCGTCGATGCGTTCTTCGGCTACTTCGTTCCCGGCACGTTCGAGATCGGCTACTCGCGCGGCCTGGTCAACGGCGGCGTCGGCCAGACGTGGTTCCTGCTGACGGGGACGATATGAGCGACTCCGTCGACGCTCGCGTCGAGCGTCTCGGCGGGACGCTCGCCATCGAGGTCGCGCGCGAGCTCGTCGAGCCGGTGCGCGCGCTGCGCGATCGACTCGGCCTCGTGGTCGACACGCTCGAGCGTCACGTCGCCACCTCGAGCGGTCCGACGCCGTATCCGTGGCGCAGCGTGCAGTCGCTCCGCCACGACCTGGCGGCCACGTACCTCGAGGCGACGACGCTCGCGCGCCGCCTCGACGAGCTCGATCGCGCGCTCGACCACGATCCGCCGGCGGGCTTCGACGCCGCCGCCGCCGTCGATCTCGGGCTCCGCCTGGCGACGCACCACCTGACACCGCAGGTCGAGCTCGTGGTCGACCTCGGCTCGACGCCGCTCGTGCGCGGAACGCCCGGGACGCTCGCGCTGGTCGTCGCGCAGCTCGTCGCCGCGTGCGCGGCCTCCGCCCGCGACACGCCGGGCAGCGCGCTCTCGGTGCGCGTCGTCCTCGACGGAGACATCGACGACGGCGCCGCGGTCGCGATCACGATCGCGGACAACGGTGCCGGCTCGCCGCGCGCGGCGGAGCTCGGCGAGCTCGCGCGATCGATCGTCGAGCCGTGGGGCGCGAGCGTCGATGCGACGAGCGAAGCGGGGCAGGGGACGTCGTTCGAGCTGCGTCTCGCCGTGCAGCCCGCCTAGAGGCAGAACGTGATCTTGCGCGGGTCCTCGAGCTTCGCGATGCAGTCGACGGCGCGCGTGAACATGCCGTGCGTGAGCACCTTCTCGACGTTTGCCAGCGACGCGACGCAGCGATCGTGATTGCCTTCGGCGTTGATCGTGATCCGGTCGCGGTCGAGCGTCGTGATGTTGCTCTCGACGTAGCCCACGAGGTACTCGACGGCCGCGTGCGCGCCCCGAGGATCCGTCTTCTCGATCTCGTCGAGTCGCGCGCACGCCGCGCCGCCCGCCTCGTGCGTGAGGAACTTGTACGCGACGAAGCCGCCGCCGATCGCGAGGCCGACTCCGGCCACGATCAGGATGCGCATCATCCACTTGTCCTTGCCCGCGTTCAGATCTGGAACCGAGGAGCTCGCGTCGATCATGGACGAGGCACATACACCGGACCGGCGTCGTCTGACGCGCCAAAATCGAGATCCGACGCGCCAGCTGCTAACGGCCGGCGGTGTGTCCCGACCAGCTCTCGTAGTCCGCGATGCGCTTGGACAAGAGCGTCACGTCCTCGCCGGCTTGCGCGCGGCCGGCCGCGGCCACCACGAGCAGCCCCATGGCGGCCTGGAGCAAGCGTCCGCCCTGCAAGGGCAGGTTCGCGCCGCGGAGCGCGTGCTCGCGGACCTCGGCGATCCGGAACGTCGCGCCCTTGCCGACGTGCAACCAATCGCCGTGCATGTACACGACATCCGTGCCGACGAGCAGCGCGTTCTCGAGCTCGCGCTTCGCGGACGCCTCGCCCTTGCCCTCGGCCTGCGCGCGCATGCGGCGCTTCGCGTCCTCGTAGACCTCGGGGCGCGTGATCGGTGCGTCGCGCGTGTACGGTGCGAGCTGATCCGCGATGTTCTTCGCGGCTTCGGGACCGTCGGCGACGTGCAGCGCGACCTCGAGGTCACCGAGGGCGAGCAGCAGATCGCGGCTGCGCTGGCGGCGGCGCGCCTCGCTGAAGCGCTCGTGCGCGAGGTAGGCGAGGCCCGCGCACGCGAACACGCCGCCGGGGATGATCGACAGCGCTGCGGCGGCGACGCCGGCGGTCGCCATGCCCGACCACACGAGCGGCGCCGTCGGCGACCGGCCGATCAGCTCGACGCGATCGAGGAGACGCGCGTCGAGGCGGATGATCGGATTGCCGGGCGGCGCGATCACGAGCCACGCGTTGTCGACGCCGATCCCGCTGCGAGGCAGCAGGCGAGAGCGATCGATCTGCATGGGGCCGGCGGGTTCCATCATCCGAGCTCGACAACACCAACTTCAGCGAGATGCGCGAACGCGAGCAGCGCGTCTGCCTCGCGCACCGAAGCCGAGCGCACGAGGGATAGCAGATCCCAGCGCCCGTCGACACGTGCGGCGAGCTCGAGCTCCGCGGCGGACAGCCCCAGCTCGTCGGCGGCGCGACCGGGTGCGACGTCCTTGATGCGCTTCGGTACGCGATGGCGGCACAAGAGCTGGCGCGCGACCTCCGCGACACGCGCGCGCTCGATCATCGCGAACGTCTTTCGCACCTCGGCGTCGCTCGGATCCTGATGCAACGCCTGGGTGGCCATCGCGAGCGCGCCGGCGCGATCGCCCTGGCGCAGCCGGCCGCGCGCGCCCGCGGCGAGCTCGACCGCGGAGTTGGTACGCTCGCGGTTGCGGCGATCGATGACGAGGCGGCCCGCGTCGACCATGGTGGCGAGGGCGTCGAACGTCGCGAACCGCTCGCCCGCGAACGTGGCCGCGATGTCGGCCGCCGAGCGGCGGTCGCCGGCGAGCGTCCACACCTTCAGCAGATCGATGACGGCGTCCGGGTCCGTGCTCGGCGGGACCGCGGCGGGTGGCGCATAGAAGATCGCGTCGTCGCTGCCCAGGATCTCCATGATCTGCGCCATCCGCGTCGCGCGCCGCCGCGCGACGGTCAGGCACACATCGACGGGCAGCTCCGCGTTGACCCCCGTGGCGGGCGGTTGCGCGCGGGGAATAATGTCGAACGAGCCATCGGTCCAGGTGACGACATCCGTCACTGCCTCGCGGATCTTGGTCGCGAGGATCTCGATCAACTCGCCCTCCGTGATCAGGCCCGACATCAACAGGACCTTGCCCAGCTGGACCCCCGTCTCCGCGCGGGTCTCCAGCGAGTCGGCCAGCTTGCGCTCCGCCACCAGGCCCGAGCGCACGAGGATCACGCCCAGCTGTTCATCGCGGCGATTGGAGCTCGCGTAGACGATGACGCCACTCTCCACGACGATGCTGCGCACGAGGCCGCGCCGCTCGAACGAGATCGGGCCGGACAGCTTCCGCCGCGCGACCCAATCGAGGACGTCTTCGGCGGGCATGGTGCTGAGCGCGCCGCGCACCGACATGCCTTTGAGCATAGCGGAACTTCGGCTAAGGTGTGGGTGATGGCCGGGCCCGCAAAGAGTGGAATCGTCCTCGATTCTCGTGTGGTCGCCGTCGGCATCGCTGCCGTCGCGATCAGTGCTGCCATCCTCGGCGTGTTCATGTGGATGGTGCCGAACGCGGCCGCCCGCGAGGAGAAGGCGGCGTGTCGCGGTCTGCGCGGGGATCTTCCGCTGAACCCGGCGCTGTGCCGCGGCGCGGACTGCTCGATGCCTACACCGGCGCCTGACTTCACGGCGCTCGACCATCAAGGCCGCAAGGTCAAGCTGTCGGACTTCCGCGGCAAGGTCGTCCTGCTGAACTTCTGGGCGTCGTGGTGCGGCGTCTGCAAGACCGAGAAGCCCTCGATCCGCACGATGGCGAGCGACCTGTCGGGCGACGACTTCGTCGTGATCACGCTCGCCTCGGACCACTCGTGGACGGACATCCTGCTCGCGCTGGTCGACAGCCTCGCGCCCGGGCAGAAGCCCAAGGGCGAGGTCTCGTTCGACCAGGCGCTCGCCGCGTACCAGAAGGCGCTGCCCGACGGCATCCCGTTCAAGGTCTTCATCGACCCGCCGTCCGACGACGGCAACATCGGCGCGATCACCCGGTCGTGGGGCATCAAGGCCGTCCCCGAGAGCGCGCTGATCGATCGCGAGGGCAACCTGCGCGCGTACTTCGTGAACAAGCGCGACTGGACGTCGAATGTCGCAGAGACGTGCATCCAGTCGGTGATCGACGAGTGATCGGCGCGTAGAATCGACGCATGGCCCGCGTACTCGTGATCGATGACGAACCGGACGTCGTCCGTCTCATCGTCAAGGTGCTCTCGGGCCGCGGGCACGTCGTCCAGGTCGCGCGCGACGGTGCGAGCGCACTCGCGCGCGTGAAGCACGAGCCGCCCGACGTGATCCTCCTCGACAGCGACCTGCCGAAGATCGACGGCGCGGAGGTCTGCCGCCGCATCAAGACCGACGAGACGACGACGGACATCCCGGTCGTGATGATGACGTCGTCGTACATCGACATCTACGACGTCGGCGCGGACGGCGGGCCCGAGGCCTTCGTCGTGCGTCCGTTCGTGCGCGAGGTGCTCGCGAACGTCGTCGAGCGCGTGCTGTTCCGCCGCTAGCGTGTTGCGATGAGTGATCGCGTTCCGTTCACGATCCTCACGGGCTGGCTCGGCGCGGGCAAGACGACCGCGCTCAACCGCATGCTGGCCGCGCCGCACGGGCGCCGCATCGCCGTCCTCGTCAACGAGCTCGGCCGCATCTCGATCGACACGCAGCTCATCATCGGCCGCGGCGGCGACGTGCTCGAGCTCGCGGGCGGCTGTATCTGCTGCTCGGTCGACCTCAAGAACGATCTGTGGGACGGCATCGGCGACATCGTGGCGCGCGCGAAGCCCGACCACGTCGTGCTCGAGACCACGGGCATCGCCGAGCCTGCCGCGATCCTCGACGGCCTCGTTCGCGTGACGCCCGCGATCCGCGAGCGCATCCTGCCGGCGGGCGTCGTGTGCGTCGTCGACGCGGAGTCCGGCGCCGACGCGCTGTCGCGTCGCGAGGAAGCGCGCGAGCAAGCCGCCGCCGCCGATCGCGTGCTGCTCTCCAAGCTCGATGTCGCCACGGCCGACGCGGTCTCGCGGACGCACGCGCAGCTCGACGAGCTCGCCCCGCACGCCGAGCGCGCCGCGTTCCACGCCGACGAAGCGGGCGCGCGCGCCATGACCGCGTGGGTCGTCGAGCCGCGCAAGCTCCGCGCGTGGACGACCCGGGCCCACCACGACGATCACGCGCACCACCACGGCAATCAGCTCGTCGCCGTCGCGTTCACCGACGATGCGCCGCTGGTCGGCGATCGCGTGCTCGCGGTGATCGAGCAGCTCGGCGAGCGCCTCGTGCGCGCGAAGGGCTTCGTTCACCTCGCGAACGATTCCCGCCGCGGCTTCGTCGAGCGCGCGGGCATTCGCACCGAGCTGCGCCACGAGGGCGCGTGGGGCGACGCACCTCGTCGCACCGAGCTCGTGCTGATCGGCGAGGGCCTCGACGAGGCCGCGCTGCACCGCGCGCTGTGGGCCTGCCGCGCCGGCAGCTAGCCGCAAACTCACGAGCACGTGCACACGACGTGAGTGGCAGTGGCCTCAGCGCGTCCAGGCAGCCGCGCGCACCTGCGTCAGCGCGGCCTCGCCCGCGATCAGGCCCGCGTCGTCGGCGTCGTGCACCGCGAGGCCGACGAGATCGCCGCCCGCGGGGACACGACCGAACGCCGCGTCGACGGCGATCCAGCGGGTGCCCGTCCAGCTGACGGCCCAGCGATGTCGCGCGAGTCGCTCGCCGTCGGCCGCGTGGTCGACGCGCAGCCCGGTGACCACCCGCGTCGGGATCTGCGCGCGCTGCGCGACGGCCGCATACGCCAGCGCGAACGTGGTGCAATCGCCGGCCGTCGCATCGCTCGCGTCCCCGGGCGTCGCGATCGATGCGCCGAGATCGGGCGCGATGCGCTGCTGCACGCGCGCGACCAGCGCGGCGATCTCGCTCGTGCGGTCGTCACCGCGCGGACCGGCGGCCAGTGCACCCGGCAGCCTCGGCGAGAGCTCGACCTCGAGCCCGGCGGCGCGCGTGATCGCGGCTTGCCCGGGCAGCGGCGGCAACGCGATGTCACCGACGAGCGCGAGTCGTGCACGCGGGCCGCGCTCGCCGCTCAGCGCGATCGAGGTGGCCGCGACCAGATCGACGAGCGGAAACGACTCGCGCGCTTCCTGCTCGCTCGCGCGAATCGCGATCACGCCCTCGCCGTCGACGACGCGCGCGGGCATGCCGTCGCGAGCGAGATCGATGGTGGCCTCTGCGGTCACTCGCGTGAGCGTCTCGCTCGCGGTGCGGTCCTCCTGCGCGGTGCGGTCATCGTGCGCGGCGCGGTCATCGTGCGCGGTGCGGTCATCGTGCGCGGTGCGGTCATCGTGCGCGGTGCGGTCATCATCGTGCGCGGCCGCGGTGCGGTCATCGTGCGCGATCACCTCGTCGGCGAGGCCCAGCTCGAGTCGCGCCACGAGTCGACCGGGCGCGACGGCATCGATTCGACCGCGTCCGCCAACGAAGCCGCGCGCGGGCAGGAAGATGTCGCCCGCGAAGCGGCCATCGCGACGCACGTAGAGCGGCGCGAGCTCGGCGGGGATCGCGTCGTTCGATGTCTCGAGCCTCGTGCGTTGTCGCGGATCGATCGCGGGCGCGCGGTCCTCCACGAACCATCCGCCCGCGTCGTGCCGCGCGCTCGCCGAGCGAACCTGCGCGCCGCGCTCGGTCCACGAGACGCGTCTGGGGATCAGCGCGGAGTCCGCGTCGATCTCGATCCTGGTGGCGAGCGAGATCGGTGCGTCGCCGCGCAGGAACCGCAGCGTCTCGACGCGCTTCAGGATCACGCCGGTGGACGACCAGTCCTCGGTCTCGATCGCGGAGCCGACGCGCGCCCCACCGAGCCAGATCGTGTAGTACCGCGTCTCGTCGCGGGGGACCGTCTCCGGGCTATCGATCGCCGCCGGCGTCGTCGAACCGCAGGCGCTCGCGACGAGAACGACGACGAAACCGCGCACCGAAAAATCGTAGCGAGCTTCGCGTGTAGGTCGCAAACCACGAAGCGCATCGATAAGTGCGGAGCCGCGTCGGCGTCAGAGCTCGGCGAGGATGCCGCGCCAGCTGGGATATCGCAGCGACACCCCGAGCGACTTCATCCGAGCGTTCGCGATCTTGCGATCCGCGGTCAGCATCGCGGCGACCTCGGGCGTCACCTGTTCGACGGGCGTTCGCGCGGGCGGTGCGACGCCCAGCTTCGCGGCGATCGCGTCGGCGACCACGCCGATCGGTGATGGATCGTCGTCGGCGATGTTGATCGCGCCGGTCACGTCGCTCTGGCCCGCGGCGATGATCGCGGCGACGAGGTCCTCGACGTGGATGCGCGAGACGTGCGCGCTCCCGTCGCCGACGACGCGGTACTGGCCGAGCCGGATGCGATCGGCGATCCCGCGGCCGGGCCCGTAGATGCCCGCGACGCGCAACGCGACGTGCGAGACGGCCGATGCGGCGAGCGCCTGCTCCGCGGCGACCCGCGCGGCGCCCGTCGGCGAGAGCGGGGCGAGCGGCGCGCTCTCGTCGACCCACTGTCCGTGGCCGCGCCCGTACACGCCCGTGGACGAGACGTACACGATCCGCGTCGCCGAGCGCGCGGCCTCGACGAGCGCGGTGATCTCCGACGCCGGATCGGGTCCGGGCGGCGCGAGCACGACGACGATCGCGCCATCGAACGGCAACGCGGCGAGCGTGTCCGGCCTCGCGAGGTCCGCGCGCACCGCGGTCACGCCCACGTCGGTGACGAGCCGCGCGACCGCGTTCACGTTGCGGCGCGCCGCGATGACCGAGTCTTTGCGCGCGAGGAGCGCGCGGGCGAGGTGCTCGCCGGTATAGCCGCACCCGACGAGGACCCACGTGCTCAGGAGCAGCAGTCCTTCTTGCGACGGCGACGGAACAGCACGACGAACGTTCCGCACGCGAGGACGATCGCGCCGGGGGCCGCGGCGCCCCGCGTATCGCAGCATCCAGTGTCCGCTTTCGGGGCGACGGGCACGGGTGGATCGGGCACGAGGCCGCAGGTGGCGGTCGGGCCCGTGGCGCCGAACTGCTCGCGCATCGCGGGCCACATCGGATCGCACTCGACGGCGGACGTGGAGCCGGCGGGGCAGGCGAGCGTCCCGGCGAGCTCGACGAAGCGGAACACCTTCTGGAACTGGAGCGGATCGGTCGCGCGTCCGACGGCCATGTAGTCCGGCTGCCAGTTCGCGCCGCAGCCGATCAGCGTGCCGTCGGGGCGCTGGCCCAGGCAGCCGAAGCGAAGCGGGTGGTTGTCGGGCGAGTTGGGAACGGGCTGGCTCAACGCCTCGAACGACGTCGCGCCCATCGCGCGCTGGAAGGTGCCGCCGACCGAGGTCGCGGCGAGGATGGCGCCGTCGGGGCGGATGACGACGTCGCGGATCGGATCGGTCGTCGAGAGGATCTCGGTGAACGAGTCGCCGCCGTCGGTGGACTCGTACAGCTTGTCGCCGTTGGGCGGCGTCGCGCCGGTCGACGTCATCAAGAAGTGATCGGGCGCGTTCGGATCGAGCGCGACGATGTGGACGAGCGGTGTCGAGCCGTACGCGACGCCGGTCAGCGGCTTGTCGGTCCACTGACCGCCCGCGTTGTCGCTGCGGCGAAGGAACGCCATCGCCTCGGGCGCGACCTGATAGCCGGTGGCGTACACGCGGTCGGGGTTGGACTTCGCGACGTCGATATCCTTCCACCAGATCGTCGACGAGGACAGCCCCATCGGGGTGAACGTGACGCCGTTGTCCGTCGAGCGATACACGTTGTTCGGCTTCGCGCTCTCGGCGGTCGCGACCCAGACGTGGCCGTTGGACGCGATGTCGATGCCGTCGATCCACAGCTCCGCGATGCGGCCCGGATCGGCGGCATCCGCTTCGGCGGTCGCGGTGACCCAGGTGCAGCCACCGTCGCGGCTGACGCGGAGCCCGGTGAACGTCGTCGCGAAGATCGAGCCGTCGGTCGCGATCGCGTACTTCGGATCGAACTCGCCGCCGTAGCCGATCGCCTTCTCGCAGACCCAGCGGAACGAGCAGCCGTCGTCGTGCGAGACGAGGAGGCCGAACGTCGTGCGGACGTACATCGATTGATCGTCGCCGGGACGGAACGCGATGCCGTTGGTGGCGGGTGCGCGGCCGTTCGCGGACGCGATGCCTGTCGCGAGCAGGATCGAGGCTGCCACCAACCGCATGGGCGGACTATAGACCCGCGAGATACGCGAAGGCGCCGAAATGGGCGAGCGCCCACATCACCGCGGCCCCCATCACGCCCGCCGCGACGTCGTCGAGCACGACGCCCCAGCCGCCCGGGAGGTTCTCGTCGAGCCAGCGCACCGGCGGTGGCTTCACGATGTCGAAGAAGCGGAACACGACGAACCCGATCCCCAGGACGAGCCAGCTCGTACGATCGACGAGCGCCACCGTGACGAGATAGCCCGCGACCTCGTCGATCACGATGCGGCCGCTGTCGTGGGTGCCCCACGCGCGGTCGGCCGTCGCGGCGGCCCACACCCCGACCAACGTGACCGCGAGGGTGATGACCAAGAATTGCCACAGTGGTAGCGAGGCCAACGCCCAAGCGAGTGGAACTGCTACGGCGGTCCCGCAGGTGCCGGGCGCGATTGGCGAATACCCGGCACCGAGCGCCGTAGCGAGCGCTTTGGCCACACTGTTCAAGGCGAGAAACAATACTCCAGACCTGCGAATCTCTGGGAAAAAGGGAGATCGGTGCTCGTCTTGCAACTTGGCGCTTCGGATCCGGCGTGATAGTTGAACTTCGTACCTAGCTTCCGAGTCTTATAGGACCCACGTGGAACGGCTGTATCTCTTAGCCCCGGCGTTGTCCCTGCTGGCGATCACGATCGCCGGGCTCTTGGTGTTCGGCATGCTGACCCTGTTCGGGCGCCAGCCCGAGGTTCGCGGCGCGAAGCACAACGAGCTGTTCGGCGAGTTCTTCGGACGCTGGCTGGTGTGGATGTTGACGCCGATCGAGCGCCTGCTCGTGGGCCGCGTGTCCGCGAACGCGATCACCGCGCTGTCGCTCGTGCTGTGTGTCGTCGCGGGCGTCGGCGCCGCGACCGGTCACTTCGTGGTCGCCACCTGGACGTTCATCACCGCCGGCATCCTCGACGCGCTCGATGGCCGCATCGCGCGCCTGTCGGGCGAGCAGAGCAAGGCGGGCGCGCTGTTCGACTCCGTCTCCGATCGCTGGGGCGAGCTCGCGGCGTTCACCGGCTACGTGTGGTTCTTGCGCGAGTCGCCATGGCTCTTCGCCGCGATGGGAGCGATCGGCGGCTCGATGATGGTGAGCTACACCCGCGCGCGCGCGGAGGGGCTGGGCGTAGATCTACGCGGTGGCATGATGCAGCGTGCGGAGCGCATGGTGCTCGTGTGCCTCGGTACGCTGATCGCGGCGTGGTTCGCCGCCGTCGGCGACTACCCGACCGCGGTGCCGATCATCGGCGTGACGCTCGGCATCTGCGCCGTCGCCTCGACGGCCACCGCGATCTCGCGCTGGATCCAGGCGTATCGCGTGCTCGTGGCGCGCGCCGAGAAGCGCACGGTCCCCGTCGAGACTCCCGCGCCGGCGTCGCCGACGGGCCCGATGTTCCCCGTGCCCGCGAAGCTCCGCGAGAGCGCCGAGCTCGGCCTGTAGCGATCAATCGATCGTGACGGTGACCGGTGCGTGGTCGCTCGCGTCCTGACCCTTGCGCGCGTTGCGATCGATCGTGCACGCGCTCGCGCGCCTGGCGATCGACTCGCTGACGAGGATGTGGTCGATGCGCAGGCCCTGGTTCTTGAAGAAGCTGACACCGCGATAGTCCCACCAGCTCCATACACCGCCCGCGGGGGTGAGCTTCCTGAAAATATCGACGAGCCCCCACGCCCGCACGTTGGCGAGCGCCTCGCGCTCCTGGGGCGAGCAGTGAATCTTGTCGCGCCACTGGTCGGGCGACCACACATCGCCGTCGTCGGCGGTCACGTTCATGTCGCCGCACACGACGATGTCCGCGCTCGGCGTGGACGTGCGCTCGAGAAAGCGTCGCAGCCGCGCGAACCACGCCAGCTTGTACGGATAGCGATCGCTGTCGAGATCCTGGCCATTGGGCACGTACAGACACACGACACGCATCCCGTACGTGGTCGCCGCGATCACGCGCGCCTCCTCGTCGGGCACGTCGTCGCCGAAGCCGCGGGTCACGTCCTCGAGCGGTTGCTTGGACGCGATGGCAACGCCGTTGTAGCTCTTCTGCCCGAACGTCGCGACGTGGTAGCCGGCCGCGCGCAACGCATCGAACGGGAAGCCCGTGTCCTCGACTTTTGTCTCCTGCAAGCAAATGACGTCGGGCTTCTCGGTGTCGAGCCACGCAAGCAGGCGTTTTTCCCGCGCGCGGATCGAGTTCACGTTCCAGGTCACCAGCTTCACGAGCCGTAACCTACATCGTCGCCATCGCGCGTGGTCGGCGCTGGCACACGGCGTGCGTCAAACAAGCCGCAACCGAGCTGCCTCCACCGTTGTCGTGGAATGCAGGACTCGGTGAGTCAGTTAGATCAACGCCCGCCGTCGAACGTGGAGATGACCATGAAAGCTCAAAACGACCTTTCTCTCTGGAGCATCATCGAGCGCCTGCAGCGTCGCCTCGAGCGCCAAGGCATGAGCGCCGCCGCCGTGGATCGCACGATCGCGATCGCCCTGCGCACGCTCGCCACCGCACGCTGAGTCACTCCTGCTACTGCCGCGCTACTGAACGAGGGGACGGCCGAACAACGTGCCGAGCTCCACGACCATGCCGAACGACGCGGGAGTCTGGCGCGTCTTCCACGCCTCGTAGCTCGCACCGGCGCTCCTGGCGACGAGGTTGTTACCGGCGGGCGAGATCGGCGTCGGACACACGGGAGCGTCGTCGTCCTCCCAGACCTCGAAGCGCAGCGTGCGCGACTCGATGTCCGATCCGTGCAGCGGCGTCCCCGCCGCGCTGACCAGGCGCGCGTCGACCGCGTAGCGAACATCCGGATGGTCGACGCCAACCAGCCCGTGCGCACTGCCCGCGCAGCCGAGGAGCTCGTTCGTCACGTCGTCGAACAGGTAGACCTCGATCTCCATCGTCGGCTGCTCGTCGATGCCGGTCACCTCGATCGACGTGATCGTCACGGCGTCATCGACGTAGACCAACCGCGTGTCGCGGACCGTGTGGCCCTGCGTGTCACTCACGGCGAGCTCGAGCTCGTGCATGCCCGACTCGGCGGAGGTCGTGTCCCACGCCCACTCGAACGTGCACGCGCTCGCGCGGCACTCGTCGCTCGTCTGCGGCGCTTGCGTCACGCCATCGATCGCGAGCGTCGCGGTCGCCCGACCGCGCTCCTCGACCGAGACGACGATGTTCGCCATGCCCACGCCGAGCAGGTCCGCGTTGGCGGGCGGCGTGATCGTCGCGATCTGCGGCGCGTCGTCGAAGACCATCTCGATCGCATCGCCATCGCGGGGCGAGCCCAACCGATCCGCGAGCGCGGACACCTGCACGACATGCGAGCCCTCGCCGACGTCCGTCGCGGGCCACGTGATCCGGAACGAGCACGGATCGCACACCTGGCCCTCCGGCCGGGGCGTGATCGCGATGCCCGGATCGACCACGCCGTCGACGGATAGCTGGATCTCCACGACCGTCGCGCCGCCCGTGACCTCGACCTGCATGATGATCGGATCGTGGTGATCGACCACGTAGCCGTTCGTCGGCGACACGATCGCGAGCGCCGGCCCCGGAGGATCGTCCGCGGGGAACAAGCAGCCGGCCAACCCGATCCCGAGCGACGCGAGGATGAATGCGCGCATGACCCGATTGTGGTCACGAGACGACGCTGTGGCGCTATCGAGACACGACAACACGCGGCAGGTGCCGGCGCTTGCCACGCGTTACTGGCCGTTGCGCGGACCACGCCGCGGCGGCCGTGCGTCTCTACTCGGTTGGCAGATCCGCGAGCGCGGTCTTCGGGTCGAGGTACTTCGCGAGCTTGCCCTGGATGTAGTCCTTGGCGCGCCCGCGCAGCAAGAAGCCCGGATCTTCCCCTTTGAAGATCGCCCGGTTGTTGCCGACGTTCAGCTCGCCCTCGATCTTCACCATCAGGTACTTGCCCGAGAACTTCGCCTTCTTCTCGTCCTGCCAGGTGACCTTGATGCCGTGCTTGTTCTCCAGGTACTTGCCGAGCACCTCGAGTCGCGACTTCGCATCCTGATCGGAGAGCGCGTACTGAAAGTCGATCTCCATCGCTTAGGCCTGCTTTACCACGGATCGTATCACTTGGGCGTCGCTGGCTGCGCCGAGCCGGCGGGTGAACTCTTCGTAATGTCCTCGCCCATCGCGGCCCGCGCGAGGGCGGTTCGCTGGGGATCGGTCAGCTGCTGCTCGCAGGTCTCGAACGCCGCGTGGTCCTTCGCGTCGACGAGACAGGTGCGAACCGCGCCCGTCCACTTCGTCTCGCTGCACACGAAGACGATCGAGTCGCGCATCGCGGGCAGCTGATCCTCGACGCGGCGCCGCAGGACCTCGTCGGGCTGCTTCTTCTCGAGGTCATCCTTCGCCAGCACGAGGAACTTCGCGCCGACCGCATCGCACGGCGGTGCGCCATCGCCACCGCGCTTGCATCCCGCGACGACGAGGACGCAAAACACGAGAGCAACCCGAGCGCGAATCACGCTACGGATTATAGTCGCGAGCGTGCCGAGCGCCATGACCGCGCGATCGCTTCCGCTGGTGGCGATCGCGCTCGCGGCCTTCGTGCTCGTCATCAATATCCGAATCGTCGCGGGCGGCAAGACCTGGGACGATACGCGCTATCACACGGAGGTCGCGCCGCCGCGCCTCGCCGCGGGCGAGCAGGTCCGCTCGCTGCGCGTCCCCGCGTGGTGGGAGGGCACGTCGTTCGGCGTGCCGCTGCTCGCCGAGCCCTCGCACGGGGCGCTCGTTCCCGCGGTGTGGCTCGCCTCGTCGCCGCGCTCGCTCGACTGGATCCTGCTGCTGCACCTCGCGTGGTGCGCGCTCGGCGTCGCCGTCTGGGCGCGCGGCCGGCCGCGGGCGACGGGCGGCGTCGATCTCTCGCGCGACCCGCGCGCGCCGATCGCGAGCGATCCATCGGCGCTCGTCGCCGGGCTGCTCGTCGCCACGACCGGCGTCCTCGCGAGCGCGGCGGTCCGCGGTGCGCTCCCGGGGCTCGCGCACCTGCCGTGGATCGGTGCGTGCGCCACGCAGCTCGCGCTCGCGACCACGCGCCGCGATCGCGCGCGCTTCGCGGTGGCGCTCGGCGCGCTGCTCGCGCTCGTCGCGCTCTCGGGCGTGCTGGCGGCGTTCGTCGATGGCGTGCTGCTCGCCATCGTCCTCGCGGCGCGTCGCATCGGTGCATCGAGGTCGGGCAACGCGGGCTCTCGCGACGCGGGCACTCGCGACGCCGGGCCGGCCCTCTGGCTCGTCGGCGCGGTCCTCGCCGCGTGCGCGATCGGCGCGGTGCAATGGCTTCCCGCGCTGATGCACCTGCCGCACGCGGCGGGCGACACGGTGCATGGCCTACCTCTCGCGCGCATGCTCGAGCTGATCGTGCCCGGCAGCTTCGGCGCGAGCGATCCAGCGCGCGGCGTTCACGCGCTCGCGGGCGATCACGCGTGGGCGCCGAGCCTCTTCATCGGCGCGCCGCTCGTCGCACTCGCGGCGGTGCGCGTGCCACCGCGTCGCGTGCTCGCCGTGATCGGCGCGCTCGTCGTGCTCGCGCTGGTCGCGGGGCGGGGCGGGTGGCCCGCGTGGCTCGGTGCGCCCGAGCTCCACGTCGGTGCGCTCGCGATCGTCCTCGGCGCCCACGCGGGCGCGGGCCTCGATGCGCTGATCGAGGGCACCACGCGCGCGATCCGCGCGATGGCCGCGGCGATCGGCTGCTCGGTGATCGCGCTCGGTGCGCTCGTCGTCCTGCGCGGGCGCGATGCGGACGCCGAGGCCGCGATCGGTCGCGCGCTCCTCGACGGTGGCATCGGCCTCGTGCTCGTGGCGGGCGCGGTGCTCCTCGCGTGGCGAGCGTCGCGACTCGAGGAGGGCGACGAGCGGGACGTGAGCGAACGCGCGAGCCGCGCGAGCGTGCGCGGCGCGCGCGACCGATCACGTGATCGCTCGCGTGATCGCTCGGGCGAGTCCGAGCGCGACGATGTCGGCGCGCGCGATCGTGGAGCGCGGCTCGTCCCGATCGTGCTCGCGTTGCTCGTGCTGCCCAACGCGGGTGCCCAGGGCTCGATCGCACCGGTCGTGGATCGCGAGGTGGTGATGCGCGAGCCCGCGTTCGCGAGCGCACTGACGGACCCATCGGGCTCCGCGTCGAAGGCCGGCGAGGCACGACAGGAGGGCGCGCCGATCCGCGTGTTTCGCCCCGCGTTCATGCACGACGCGCTCGCCGATCTCGACGAGGAGATGGCCACGCTCGGCGGCTCGTCGGCCGCGCGGTGGGGCCTCGTCGGTGCACGAAGCGAGAGCCCCGCGCGGAGTGCGTTGCACGATCGAACGTGGCTCGCAGCGTCACAGGAGGGCGGGGCGCTCCTCGATCGCTTCGGCATCGGCGCCGCGATCTTGCCGTCGACGATGGTCGACTCGCCGAAGTCGCAGTTTCACGAGCTCGCGCGGCGCGGTGGGTGGGCGCTCGTCACGTTACCCGTGGCGCCGGTGGCGTCGGTCGTGCGCAGCTGGATGTGGCAGCGCGATCCCGAGGAGGCGCTCGGCCTGATGTTCACGCGCGGCGGCGGGACGGGGCTGCACCGCGGGACGATCGTTCTCGAGGGCGCGGGCCCGACCGGCGCGTCGCCGCTCGAGCCAGCGCCGTGCGCGATCCGCGCGTGGGAGCCGGGCGAGATCGAGCTCGCGTGCACCAACGCCGGCTACGCGGTCGTCACGTCGTCGACGGCGCCGGGCTGGACGGCGACCGTCAACGGCGAGGAGCGCGCGTGGGTGACCGCGGACGTGCTGCGGCGCGCGGTGAAGGTCGAGGCGAATGCGAGCGTCGCGTGGACGTATCGCGCGCCCGGCTTCGTCGTCGGATTGCTCCTCGCGGCGCTCGGGGTGCTCGGCCTCGCGGTGATGCTGGTGGTCGGCCGGCGCCGCGAGCTCGACGACGACGTGAACTGACCGCGAGCGTGAATCGCTGATCGGCCCGAGCCGACGGCGCGCGGCCCGTCGGATCGCCGGCATGCTCGGAGGATCGGCGTGAACCGGTGGCGAGCAGATCAGTTGATCGTCGGCACGCTCGGGCGATCGTCGGGCGCGCCGGCGGCGACCTGATCGAGGAGGTCGCGCGAGGACTTTGCCTTGCCCTTCGCGATCGCCCACACCGTCTCGACGATCGTGCGGTTCCACGGGGTCTCGATGCCGTGCTTGGCGCCGCGCGCGACGACCTCGCCGTTCAAGAAGTCGACCGCGGGTGTGCGGCCGCGCTCGATGGCGGCGAGCATCGACGAGCGCATGCGGCGGTAGCGCAGGCCGACCGCGAGGAGCAGCGCGTGCTTCGCGGTGAGCGAGACGGAGGCGGTGGCCGTGCGGTCGGCGTCGGAGAGCGCGACCCAGTCGAGGTCGAGCGTGCCCGCGACCTTCTCGAGCTGGATGCCCTCGGCCTTCGCGACCGCGACGGCCTCGGTCATGATCTCGAGCGCGAGGCGGCGGTAGCGGCGCTGGCGCACGAGCACGCCGAGTCGCTCGCCGGCGATCGTGCCGAGCGCGCTGACGGCGCAGTTGAGCGCGAGCTTCGACCAGCGCGCGCCCATGAGGTTCTTGGTCAGCGTGACGGGGCCGACCGCCTCGAGCAGCTCGGCGACGCGGCGAACGCTCGAGTCCGGATCACCCGCGCGTGGTTGCAGCCGACCGAGCGAGAAGCCGCCGGCGGCGGTGCGCTCGTAGCGACCGGGCTCGGGCATCGACGCGCCCCACGCGACGATGCCGCCGATCACGCGGTGCGCGCCGACGATCGCGGCGATGCGATCCTCGCAGAGGCCGTTCTGCAGCACGACGACCTCGGCGTCATCGACGAGGTGGGGGAGCGCGGTGCGCGCGGCGTCCTCGACGTTGGGCGGCTGCGTCGCGAGGATGCAGAGATCGTATTTTCCCTCGGGCGCGGGCGAGACCCAGCCTCGCACGATGCGCTCCTCGCCTTCGTCGATCACGCGGAAGCCTGCCTTGTCGACGGCGGCGCGGATCAGCTCGTTCGTCGAGACCGCGGTGACCGCCGATCCGATCTCCATCAGGGTCGAGGCGACGATGCCTCCGATGCCTCCGGCACCCATCACGAGGATGCGTGGCTGCTCGTTCATATTTCCTTCAATAACGCGGGTTGCGCGAGCTTGCGAGCGCACAGATGGGACGAAGCGCGCGCGCGGGCTCGATAGGGGATACAATTTCTTTGTCCATGCAAATCACCTTCTGGGGCGTTCGGGGGAGTTACCCGGTGCCCGGCGCTGCGACCGTTCGCTACGGTGGGCAGACGTCGTGCGTGGAAGCCCGCTCGGCCCAAGGTGAATGCGTGATCGTCGACGCCGGCACGGGCATGCGCGCGCTCGGCAACAAGCTGATGCGGGAGGCGAAGGGCCCGCAGAACTACAACGTGTTGCTCTCGCACGTGCACTGGGACCACATCCAGGGGCTCCCGTTCTTCTCGCCCGCGTACGTGCCGGGCACGCGCATCGCGGTGCACGCGCTGCTCACGGCCGCCGACGAGCTCCAGCAGGTGATCGGCGGCATCACGCGCCACGAGTTCTTCCCGATGCCGCTCGAGGCGGTGCCCGCGTCGTTCGACTTTCATCAGGTCGAGCCCGGCGTGGCGTTCGATCTCGGTTCGTTCAAGGTCACGCCGATCGCGCTCAACCATCCGTTCGGCTCCGTCGGATATCGCCTCGACTGCGATGGCTCGTCGTGGGCGTACGTCTCGGACACCGCGCCGTTCGACGCCGTGCTGCACAAGCAGCACTTCCTGCCCGGCCTCGAGGAGCTCACCGACGACGACAAGGCGTCGCTCGGCACGATGCGCGAGCAGCTCGTGGCGCGGCTCGAGGGCGTGGACACCGTCGTCTACGACACGCACTTCCTCCCCGAGGAGTACGCCCGCTTCCCGCACTACGGACACTCGACGCCGGATCAGGCGCTCGACATCTGCGTCGAGGCCAAGGTCCGCCGGCTGGTCCTCTATCACCACGCGCCGTCGCACGGCGACGACCTCATGGATCAGATCGCGGCGACGTACCTCGCGAAGGGCGCCGCCGTCGGCATCGAGGTGCTGACGTCGTTCGAAGGCATGACGCTGCCGATCGGCCCCGACGACGTTCCCGTGCGCGTCGAGCCCGAGCGAACGAATCCCGGCATCGGTCCGGGGAGCACGAGTTCGTGAAGATTCGCTTCTGGGGCGTCCGCGGATCGTTCGCGATGTCGGGGCGCGACTTCCTGCGCTACGGCGGCAACACGACATCCGTCGAGCTCCAGACCAACGCGGGCGAGCGCCTGCTGATCGATCTCGGCACGGGCGCGACCGAGCTCGCGAAGTCGCTGATGGGTAGCGAGTTCGGCAAGGGCGCGGGCAAGCTGCCGATCCTCCTGTCGCACACGCACCTCGATCACATCCAGGGCCTGCCGTTCTTCACGCCGTTCTTCATCAAGGGAAACCAGATCCGCATCCTCGGCGCGAATCCGACCGCGTCGACGCTCGAGGCGACGCTGCAGAACCAGCTGGCGCCGCACTACTCGCCGCTCAACGGCCTCGAGAACCTCGCCGCCGGCGTGTCGATCGAGGTGCTCGATCCGGGCTCCACGATCCAGCTGCCCGGCTTCGAGGTCACGACGGCGGCGGTCCCTCACGGCAGCATGTGGACGACCGCGTATCGCATCACCGCCGACGGCAAGACGGTCGCGTACCTCTCGGACGTCGAGTATCCCGACCTCGACGCACCGCTGCCCGAGGCGCTCGCGCTCGCGAAGGACGCGGATCTGTTGATCCACGACGCGATGCACGCGGATCACGACTACGACATGCGCCGCGGCTGGGGACATTCACCCGCGCGTGCGGGAGTCGTCGTGGCAGAGCGCGCCGGGGCCAAGAAACTGGCATTGTTTCATCACAGCCCCGACGCGACGGACGACATGATCGACGAGGTCGTGCAGCGCACCAGCGCTCGCACGGCGGTCCCCGTGTTCGCGGCAGCTGAAGGAAGCTACCTAGACGTATGAGCCATCCCGCGCATCCCGATCCCGAAACCCTGCGCGAGCTCGGCGAGAGCTCGACCAACGTCGCCAACGCATGGGCCGGCGCCGAGGAGTACCTGACGCAAGGCCTCGTCGTGTGGGCCCGCCGCATGGTCGCCGACGATCAGAAGCTCGCGGTGCGCGCCGCGGTCGCGTGCTGCAAGCTCGTCCTCGACCGGTACCCGACCGACGGCGCCGACGCCCACGCGCCGAAGCAGTACCTCGACGACATGCTCGCGAAGATCAACCGGTGGGTCGACAACCCGTCGAACACCAACAAGGAAGCCGTGCGCCACGCGCTGGACACCACGCGCTCGCTCCATGCGTGGCAGGGGCACGCCCAGAGCTCGCACTTCTGGACGCTCGAGGCGGTCGACCACGCGTCGCTCGCGGTGTGGGGCGCCGAGCGCAGCACGTACATCATCCCGATGGACTACGCGACGACGAGCGCGCGCTCGATCACGTGCGTGCTCCACGCCTTGCTGACGAGCGGCGTGCCCGAAGCCGAGGCCGCCGAGCGTGTCGTCGCGACCGTGCTCGGGCTCGTCCACGGCAAGGACTGAATCAGCCGCTCGGAAACTCGATGCGCACGTCCTGCGGGCGCGACGCGCCGCCGATCGACAGCACGAGCGACATCATCTCGTAGCGACCGCGGAACAGGTAGTCGTTGCGGCCCTGCTCGACGCCGTTGACGATCGTGCGCTGATCGCCGCGCACGTACTCCGCGCCGATCGAGATCGTGCGCTCGTTCTGCTTGCCGGGACGGAACGTGATCACGGCGCGCAGGTGGTCCTCGTACGCGGCCGCGTTGCCGGGGACGTCGCCAAATCGACGCCGCGCGGACGCGTCGAACGCCCAGCGGCGCGTTCCCGAGCCGAAGCCGAAGCGCGCGCCCGCGTACGGATAGCGATCGTCGCGCGTCCACCCGACGCCGAAATCGCCGACGATGCGCACCACGATCTTCGCCACGCTGAGCGAGAACGGCTGGATGACGCCGCCCCACTCGTTGTCGATGTAGAAGTGGTTCTTCTCCATCGCGTCGTCCTCGAGCGCCTCGGCCTTGCCGGTGAGCCAGCCCATGCCGAGCGAGAACTCGACGCCGGACAGCGCGCCCCATCGCGTCGTGCCCATGTAGATGCCGCCGGTGTAGCGGAGGGTCTGGAGCACGCCGTCGCGCTTGTTCTCGGAGCCGTCGCTGTTGTGGACGGTGGTCGACGTGAACGCCGATGTTTGCGACTCGAGCGCGCCCTGCGCTTCGCCCGCGAGCGTGCCGGGTTGGTTCCACGACGGGATGCACCCGGTCGCGACGAGCGCGATCGCCGCGAGCCTCACAGGCGACCTCCGATCTCGACGGCGAACCCGGGGTTCGTGACGTCGTCACGCGTCGTGTGTGCGCGTGCGCGAACGAACGCGCGGTTCAAGATGTCGATCGTCAAGCTCGCGCGGATCGGCGACACGACGGAGAGCCCCTCCTCGCGGCGGTTCGAGCGCCAGTTGAAGTCGTAGCCGAGCTCGATCCGGCCGAGCCACCCGAGCGACACGAGCAGCGAGATCGGCATGCCGAAGAACTTGTAGCGGCACGGGAGCGCACCGTTCGCGCCGGTGCAGACGTCGTCGGTCGTGTGCCACGCCTCCCAGCGGACGCCGGTCTCGAGCGAGTAGCGATCGATGCGCACGAGGGACGTCGTCATGCCGAACGCGCCGCCCTTGATGTTGCTCGCGAGGCGGTCGCCGCCGAGGCCGGGCTCCCACACGCGGATCTCCGTCGAGTAGTCGTTGAAGCCCGCGACCTCGTTCGCGTGCGCGAGCTTCTCGCGATGCCGCGCCTCGCGCTGCTCGGGCGTCGCGTAGCCGGGCTTGAGCGTCGCCTTGATGAACGTCGTGGTCTGGTAGACGCCGCCGCCGAGGTACGTCGTGGCCTTGCCGGTCTCGCTGTACTGGTACGGATCGTCCGCCTCTCGATCGGGCGGCTTGAGCGAGCGGGCGACGAAGCGCGCGAACACGCCGTTGCGATCCTCGAAGTGCACGCCGGTCCCGACCGCCTGATCCATCTGACCGAGGAACGTGACCGGCTGGTACGTGTACTCGGCCGAGAGCTCGATCATCGAGTCGTCGAGGAAGACCTCCGCGTTCGCCACGCGCGTCGCGGTGAGAACAACTGCCGCGATCCACGCTCGCATGGAATCACGATAGGCCAGCCACCGCGGCGGCGTGGCGACGCGACAGGTAACGCCGGGGGTGCGTACCCCATACCTATGGGAGGCGATCGGGAAACAGCGTGCGCTCGATGAACGACGTCAGCGCCTCGCGCGCTCGCTCGACGGTCACCGGCGACGGACCGACGTACTCGGCGAGGCCGTGCGCGCACTGCATCGCGCTGCCGTACAGGACGAACGCGGTCGCCTCGGGATCCGGGACGGTGGTGCGCGGCGTGGTGGCCGCGATGAGGTCGGTCAGCCGGCGGACCGCGACCTGCTCGAACGCGTAGCGCAGCTCGGCCACCGCGGGATCGCGCAGCGACATCTCGGTGAAGCTGCGCGTGAGCTTGGGCCGCGCGAGCACCTGCTCGAACAGCACGGCGACCGTGCTCTCGATCGTCTCGTGGCGCGCGAGCCCGACGAACTTCGCCGGCGTGAGGCCCTCGATCGTCTGGGCGTACGCGTCGACGAACGAGCGCCGCGCGATCTCGAGGTAGACCTCGTGCTTGTCGTCGAAGTAGCGATAGAACGTTCCGACCGACACGCCCGCCTTCTGCGCGATCTCCGGCGTGCCGACCGCGTCGTACCCCTGCGCCTCGAACAGCTCCGTCGCCGCGTCGATCAACGCGAGGTAGCTGCGGCGGGAGCGCTCCTGGTGGAAGTCAGGCTCCTTCGTAGCGCGCAGGACGGCCTCGGGGTCGCGTATTTGCGACTTCGGCCGCGGTCGAGATGCCATGCTCACACAATAGCGCTTGACCCACCGGGGTGCTCCAGCACAAAATGAAACAAGTTTCAGTTTTCGCGATTCGCGAATCGGACCGGAAGAAGAGGAGGAGCGCATGACCGCCGTCGCCGCCGAGAACCTGGCAGGGCCCTCGATCGAAACGCTCGAGACGATGCTCGACGTGACGTACACGTGGGGCTACACGGAGACGCGCGAGAAGCTGCGCGATCTCTACGACAAGGCGTGCCGGGCGCAGTGGATCTCCGACGACGTCTTGCCGTGGAAGACGGACGTCGACCTCGACAAGCCGATGGGCCCCGAGGCGCTCATGCCGCTCCACGGCTCGGACATCTACAACAAGATGTCGGAGACCGAGCGGCGCGCGATGAACCAGGAGGTCCTGTCGTGGACGCTCTCGCAGTTCCTCCACGGCGAGCAGGGTGCGCTCCTCGCGACCGCGCAGCTCGTCGATTCGGTGCAGGACCTCGACAGCAAGCTCTACGCGGCGTCGCAGGTCGTCGACGAAGCGCGCCACGTCGACGTCTACAACCGTTACGTGCACCAGAAGGTCGGCTGGTCGTATCCGTGCAACCCGCACCTGAAGACGCTGCTCGACATGGTGCTCAAGGACAGCCGGTGGGACATGAAGTTCCTCGGCATGCAGATCATGGTCGAGGGCCTCGCGCTCGCCGCGTTCGGCATGATCCGCAACAACACGCAGGAGCCGCTGCTCAAGGAGCTCACCGCGTACGTGATGGGCGATGAGGCGCGCCACGTCGCGTTCGGCGTGCTCTCGCTGCGCGACTTCTATCGCGACCAACCCGAGAGCGTGAAGCGCGAGCGCGAGGACTTCGTGTTCGAGGCCGCGCGCCTCATGCGCGATCGCTTCCTGTTCCAGGAGGTGTGGGAGAAGCTCGGCCTGCCGACGAAGCAGTGCGTCGAGATCGCGCTGCACAACCAGGGGCAGGTGATGTTCCGTCAGATGCTGTTCGCGAAGATCGTCCCCGCGATCAAGAAGATGGACCTGCTCTCCGATCGCCAGCGCGCGCGCTTCCAGGAGCTCGGCATCCTGCAGTTCGAGAACTGGGAAGACCCGATCGCGGCCATCTCGCAGTCGCCGACGGGCGCGACGTCCGCTCGCCTGTCGTGAGCCCCCGCGCTATCGTGCGGGCATGCGCGCGCTGGTCCTCGCTGCCCTCGTGATCACCCTCGGTGCTTGCTCCAAGAAGGAGGAAGCAGCCGCGCCGAAGGAGCCGACGAAGACGGCGTCGCCGACCGCGGGGACCGTCGCGGCCGACGGCGTACGCACCATCCCGATCACCGCGGGCATGGAGGGCTACGTCCCCGACACGATTCCAGGCAAGCCCGGCGAGAAGCTGAAGCTCGTGTTCACGCGTACCGTCGAGGGCGAGTGTCTGTCCGAGCTGAAGACGCCCGATGGCACGCTCGTGCCGCTGCCGATGAACAAGCCGGTCGAGGTGGCGATCACCGTGCCCGAGACCGGCTCGCTGACGTTCGCGTGCGGCATGGACATGTTCCAGGGAAAGATCGTCGCGGGCGGCTGATCGCTACTTCGAGCGGAAGCTGACCGCGAAGCACGCGGCCGCGGTGTTCGGCGAGCCCTGCGGCTTGTAGGGCGTGTACCGCCAGCTCTTGAGCGTCTGCACCATCTCGAGCGCGGCGCGCGCTTCGAGCTTCGTGATCAAGTCGGCGGAGGTGACCGCGCCCTTGTGATCGATGCACAGCTTCGCGGCGACGACCGGCGGCACCTCCGCGTGTCGCGTCATCGACAGCTTCGGGACGTCGCCGGAGATCTTGGTGACCTTGCTCGGCGGGATCGTGACCGGCCCCGTGATGCGCGGCGGTGACGGCGGCGCGGTCGGCGTCGTCGTCGTGGGCGCGGGCTTGGTGATCGCGTTCGTCGTCGGCGCGACCGTCGTCTTCGCGCCCGTGGTGGTCGTCGTGGGAGCGGTCGTCGTCGTGGTCGGCGTCGTCGGTGCAGGCTTCGTGGTGGTCGTCGCCGTCGTCGCGGACGCGGTGGTTGTCACGGGCGTCGTCGAGGAGATCGTCGGCGCGATCGCCTGCGGAGTCGGCGCCGGCGGCGGGGCAGGGACCTCGTGCGCGGGCTCGGTCTTCGGCGACTCGGTCTCGTGTGCCACGGCCGGCTCGGCCACGCGATGCGGCGCGGCTCGCCGCTCGGCGCGCTCGCGCTGCTTCGCCGCCTCCATCGACGGGCTGAACTCGTGCTCGGCGTTCGCCTGCGCGACGAGATCCTGGCGCCACACCTCTTCGCCGTCCTTCTTCAGCACGATCGTGTGAGGTCCGACCTTGATCGGCATCTTGATCGGCGTCCTCACCGGCAGGAGCTTTCCGTCGAGGACGGCCTCGAGGCCCGACGGTGTCGAGCTGAGGATCAGCGTTCCCTCGGGCTCCGCCGCCGCCACCGCGGCTCCGAGCGGCTCGAGCACCACCCGCAGCGTCTGCGTCTCGGACGCCGACAGCTCGAGCGCGGTCAGCCACGACTTGTAACCGGCGCGATTGATCTGCACCTGGTGCACGCCGGGCTCGAGCTCGATCTGGAACGGCGAGCCCGTGTGCGCGACCTGCCCGCCGATCACGATCTCGGCGTCCGCGGGCTCGAGGTTGAACTTCACGACGCCGATCGTTTTCGGCGCGACCCGCGGCTGGCTCGCCTCGGTGACCGGCTTCACCTGATCGCCGCGCGTCGCCCACAGCGTGGCCGCCGTCGCGATCGCGCCCGCCGCGACGATCCCCGCGATGATGACGAGGCTCTTGCGCGGGCCCTTCGCCTTCTCGCGCAGCATCGCCTCGCCGATCGCCGGACCGGTCGACGCGGCCTTCGTGCGCATCGGCTGGACCGGCACGCCATCGCCCGACAGCGTCGGCGCGTCCTCGTCGATGGGCAGCGCCGTCTTCGCGCGCGCGGGTTGATGCCCGGGCTTCGTGCGCACCTGCTGGTTCAGCGGAACACCGACCGGCAGCTCGGTCGCGACGACCGGCAGCTCGGGGGCGGTCGACGTCGGCGGTACGGTCGGCTCGCGGAACCGCACGACCGGCATCGGGTTCGGCGTGGGGCGACCGCTCGCGTCGACGAGCGGCGGGCGCGAGTACACCTCGGCCGCGGCGCCGAACAGATCGTCGGCGGGGTTCGGCGTCGGCCGCGAGAACACGTCGTCACGGGGCGGCGGCGTGTTCTCCATGTCGATCTCGACGTCGCCCATCGGATCCGGCGTCGAGCGCGAGAACACATCGGCCGCCGGGTTCGGCGTCGGCCGCGAGAAGACATCGTCGGCGGCGCTCGGCAACGGCCGCGCGTCGAGGGGATTCGGCGTCGGGCGCGTGTGGATGTCGTCCGGGTTCGACGTCGCGCGGGATGCGCCCGACATCGTCCTCGTACGCGCCGCCGGGTTCGGCGTCGGACGCGAGTGAACGTCGTCGGCGAGCGGGTTCGGTGTCGCGCGGGACGCTGGGATCGGTGGCGGGGGGGCGCTCGGGTTCGGCGTCGCGCGCGAGGCGCTCGGAGTCGGCGTCGCGCGCGGCGGTGGCATCGGCGGCATCGACGGGCTCGACGTTCGGGCCGCCGGCGCTGTCGGGTTCGGTGTCGGCCGCGCGGTCGGCATCGACGCGCTCGGGCTGCGCGAGGGTGGCGCCGGCAGGTTCGGCGCGCTGGCGTGCGAGGGCGGCTCGCTCGTCGGGCGCGACGTCGCGCGCGCGGGTGGAATGATCGGCTCGATCATGCCGGCATCGAGCACGGGCATACCCGTCGGATCGGCGGCGGGGATCATCGGGCTCGTGCGCGTCGTCGACGGCACGTCGCGGATCGCCGGCATCTGGCCGGTGCGCGAGGGCGTCAGCGCCGGCATCGATGGCTGCGTGTCGGCCGCGGGCATCGAGTCGAGCGTGGCGGCGGCGTCGTTGGCCGCGTAGAGCGCGTCGACGAGCGAGTTGCCCTCGGGCGAGGTCTGGGTCGCGGCGCGCGGCGTGGGCGCCGGTTGGTGGCCTTGCGCCGTGGTGCGCTTCTCGCGCGCGGCGGGAGACGCGGCGACCGTTCCGGACGAGCCGCCGTGTGGCAGCGGCGTCGCGCCGGGCGACGACGCGCCGGGCCTCGGCGTCGGACGCGATGGTGCGCGGCCGTGGCTGGGCGCCGGCGTCGGAATATCGTCGTCGATCTCCTCGTCGTCGAACAGGCGATTCGCGAGCGCGGGGTTCGAGCCGGCGGGCGTCTCGAGGGGCGGCACGAGGTGCTTGCCCGAGACGTCGGGAACATCGTCGAGGACGATCGGCCCTTGCTCGGACTTGTCCTCGCCCCACGCGATCTCGACGGCGTCGTCGACCTCGGAGTGGCTGCGCTTGGCCTGCACGCGCGCGGGCGTACGGCTGCGCACCGGGCTGCGCGGATCCATCGAGATCGAGGGTTGGTCGCCGGTGTTGCCCGCGAAGCCACCCGTCGGGATCTCGAGGGTGAACGCCCACTCGAGCCACGTCGCGATGTCGCGCACGCCGGTCGCGAGGCTGTACTGCTTGCGCAGCGCGTTCAGGTCGTCGCGTAGCTCGGCCGCGCCGCTGTAGCGCTGATCCGGATCGCGAGCGAGCGCGCGCAGCACGATCGCGTCGAGCTCGGCGGGACACGCCTGGTTGAACGTCGACGGCGGCATGATGTCGCCGCGCTGCACCTTGAGCAGCGTCTGGTACTCGTTCTTGCTCGCGAACAGCGGGCGCGCGGTCAGGAGCTCGTGGGCGATCACGCCGATCGCGAACAGGTCCGAGCGTGCGTCGAGCTCCTTGCCCGACACGGCTTCGGGCGCCATGTACGCGAGCTTTCCCTTCACGCGGCCGGTCTGCGTGCGCAGCTGCGAGGACTGCGCCTTCGCGATGCCGAAATCGATCACCTTCACGTGGCCCGCGCTCGTGACGAGCACGTTCGACGGCGAGACGTCGCGATGCACGAGCTGCATCGGCTGACCGTTCTCGTCGAACTTGTTGTGCGCGTAGTCGAGCGCGTCGCAGAGCTGGAGCAGCAACCCGACCGTGACGTGAACCGGCGGGGGGCCCGTGACCTTGCGCGCGTGGCGGAGGATGCGACGGATATCGCGCCCGTCGATGTACTCCATCGAGATGAAGTACTCGGTGCCGACGCGACCGAGCTCGAAGATCTGGACGATGTTGACGTGGTTGAGCGCGCTCGCGAGCTTCGCTTCGCGAACGAACGCCTTGATGAAGCTCGCGTCCTCCGCGAGGTGCGGAAGCAGTCGCTTCAGCGCGACGATGCGCTCGAAGCCTTCGATGCCGCGCTCGAGCGCGCGATGCACCGTTGCCATCCCGCCCACACCGAGCCGTTCGTACACGAGGTACGGGCCGAACTGCTCTTCTTCGTCGGCTTCGGCGGCCACGGCGAGGTGCCCGACGATCGCACGTTTATGCGAAGAAAAGCAGGGGAGTTAGACCTCGCCGGGAGCTTTCACGTCCATGGTCAGGGCGTGGATCGGCCCCTTGAGCTCCTCGGCGAGAGCCGCCATCACGAGCCGATGCCGCTGGATGAGCGATTTTCCTGCAAATGCGGCGGAGACGATCCTCGCCTCCCAGTGGTCCTCGGTGCCCGTGAGATCCTTCATCTCCACGACGGCGTCGGGCAGGGCGGCCCGGATCTTCTCGACGATGAGGTCGGCCTTCATGACGACGCCTGTGCCAGCTCGGCCTTCACGGCCGCGAACGCCGAGATCGCGCGGTCGACGTCCTCGGTCGAGTGCGCCGCCGAGAGTTGAACGCGAATCCGGGCCTGGCCCTTCGGGACGACCGGGAAGGAGAAGCCGATGACGTAGATCCCGTGCGCGAGGAGGCGCTGCGCCATGTCCACCGCGAGCTTCGCGTCGCCCAGCATCACGGGCACGATGGGGTGGGTGCCCGGGCGGATCGATAGTCCGGCCTTTTGCATCCCCGCGCGGAACCGCTCGGTGTTCGCCTCGAGCTTGTCGCGGAGCGCGGTCGACTCGCTGATCAGCGCGATCGCCTCGAGCGAGCCCGCGACGATCGGCGGCGCGAGCGTGTTCGAGAACAGATACGGCCGCGAGCGATTTCGTAACAGATCGATGATCTCCTTGCGGCCGCTCGTGAAGCCGCCGGACGCGCCGCCGAGCGCCTTGCCGAGCGTGCTCGTGAACACGTCGACGCGCTCCATGCAGGCGCGCATCTCGGCGCTGCCTCGGCCCGTGCGTCCGACGAAGCCGGTCGCGTGGCTGTCGTCGACCATCACCATCGCGTTGTACTTGTCGGCGAGGTCGCAGATCGCGTGGACCTGCGCGATGTCGCCATCCATCGAGAACACACCGTCGGTCGCGATCATGCGCAAGCGCTTGCCCTGCGTCGCCTTGAGCTTCGCCTCGAGGTCGTTCAGGTCGTCGTGCTCGTAGCGATGCCGCTCCGCCTTGCACAGGCGGATGCCGTCGATGATCGACGCGTGGTTCAGCGCGTCCGAGATGATCGCGTCGTCCTCGCCGAGCAGCGTCTCGAACAGGCCGCCGTTCGCGTCGAAGCACGAGCCGTACAGGATCGTGTCGTCGGTGCCGAGGAACGTGGAGATGCTCGCCTCCAGCTCCTTGTGACGATCCTGCGTGCCGCAGATGAAGCGCACGCTCGACATGCCGTACCCGCGATCCTCGAGCGCCTTGCGCGCCGCCGCGATCACGCGCGGGTGGCTCGACAGTCCGAGGTAGTTGTTCGCGCAGAAGTTGATCACTTCCTTGCCGCCGCTCTGGATGTGCGCGGCCTGCGGCGAGGTGATCGTGCGCTCGTGCTTCCACAGCCCGGCGCTCTCGATCTCGGACAGCGCCTGCGCGTAGACGGACTTGGCCTGCGTGTACATGCCCGTGGCTTACCACGGCCTCTCAGGGCGGCGGCACGCTCGCGGCGCCATCACAGCTCGACAGCGCGAGGCGGATCATCTGCAGCTCGCCGGGATCCGCGGCGCGCGAGAGCGCGCGGCTCAGCGGCTCGAGGACGAGCTCCGACGCCGACAGCGACGCGGCGACGATCGCGTGCTTGCGCGTATCGCGATCGTCCGAGTCGAGCGCTGCATCGATCAGCATCACCGTCTCGTGATCGAGCGGGACGCCGAGCACCAGGCGAATGATCGCGCGCGTGTCGGGCCCCTTCGCCGCGAGCAAGAGCTCGTCCCGCGTGACCGCACCGACGCGCACGCCGAGCGACGCGCGGCGCTTGTCCGCCTCGAGGCGGAACCGCGACGACACGCGCACGTACCGCGTCGCGATCTGGAAGTCGTCGACGATCGTGATCAGATCGCCGACGTACGGCCCGTCCCACAAGTACTCGTTGACCTCGTCGGTGACCGCGACCGCCTCGCGATAGACAAAGCCCTCGGGCATCCGACCGATCGACGCGCGCACCCGTGCGAGGCCCCACTCGTCGCCGGGCGCCTCCGGCAGGACGAACGTTCGGTGGTGCCACGCTTTCCAGATCTGGTCCGACCTATTCACCGACGGTGAAATACAAGGGTCGGACCAATCGGTCAAGCGGTTTCAGTGGGTCGTGAGGATCGCCCCGAGCTCGAGCATCCGGCGCACGCGCGGGAGCAGGTCATCGGTCATCGCGTCGAGGTCGTATTTCGGCTTCCAGCCCCAGTCCTTGCGCGCGGCGGAGTCGTCGAGCGACTTCGGCCACGAGTCGAGGATCGCCTGGCGGCGAGGATCGGGCGAGTAGCTGAACTTCGCGTCCGGGATCACGCGCTGCACGCTCGCGGCGATCTCGTCGGCGCGGGGCGAGAACGCGGCGATGTTGTAGATCGAGCGGGTCAGGCGCTCGCGATCGGCCATCGCCAGATCCAGGAGTGCGCGCACGCCGTCGGGCATGTACATGAGCGGGATCCGCGTGTCGGCGCGGGCGAACGCCTCGTAGCCGCCCTTGCGAACCGCGTCGACGTACATGAACAGCGCGTAGTCGCTCGAGCCGCCGCCGGGCATCGCCGCGCTGATCAGGCCGGGAAAGCGAACGCCGCGACAATCGACGTTCCACTTCTTCGTGTAGTACGCGCACAACAGCTCGCCGGCGACCTTGGTGACGCCGTACATCGTCGTCGGATGCAGCGCGACGTCGTCGGGCGTGGGATCGGGCAGCGGGCCCGACGGTGGCGGACCGAACACCGCGATGCTCGACGTGAACAGCAGGCGCTGCACGCCGGACTTGCGACACGCCTCGAGCACGTTCCACGTGCCGGTCTGGTTCACGTCGTAGGCGAGCTTCGGATCCTTCTCGCCGCGCGCGCTCAGGATCGCCGCGAGGTGAAACACCAGGTCGGGCTTCACCTGCTCGAAGAGCTTCTCGGTCGCGTCCGCGTCGGTGACGTCGAGGCGCTTCCACGAGTCGCCGCTCGCATGGGCGTGGCTCGGTGGGCGTGGAGCGAGATCGGTGGAGATGACGCTGTGACCGGCGGCGGACAAGCTGCCGATCAGATCGTGCCCGATCTGTCCGCCCGCTCCGGTGAGGAGGATCTTCATGCGCCGCGCACTATCTCACGGCGCTCGAGCGGATCAACGAGTCGCGTCGCCGACGAACAGCGCGCACGGGCTGTCCCATGTCTGCATCGAGCCGTCATCGGCGCCGCGGATCGGGGTGACCGACTCGTCGTTGACGCCGCCGCCCCAGTTGTAGGTCGAGTCGCTGAACGCGAGAAACACGCACATCTCGCCGGTGCCGTTGCCCCAGCGAACGGTGTCCGCGCGCGTGTTCGTGAACTCGCACGACATGCGCAGCTTGGTGTAGCCGGACATCGAGAACTGCGGATCGAGCATGCCGCCGAGGACGTCGCCGACGTTGTTCTCGGTGGTGTAGACCGTCGCCTCCTCGCCGTTGTCCTTGATCGCGTCGATCGTCAGCTTCGTCGCGAGATCGTGGTAGTGCGCGAGCGCGTAGTAGATCTTGAAGTCGGGCGCGCGGCCGAGGAGCTCCTGGTGCTTGGCGCCCAGATCGCAGGTGACCGAGAACCGCGACTGCGAGCTCGGGGCGAGCACGAGCGACTGGTTCTGGAACGAGATGCCCGCGAGGAGCGTCGTCACGTCGGCCTCGTCGATCGGCTGCACGGCGATCGTCGGGTGGATGTCGATCGGCTCGTCGCCGGGGTTCAGCAGGTGGATCTGCGAGACGATCTTCGAGTGCGGCGGCACCTTGATCACGACGCCGTCGGGGAACTTCTGCACCTCGTGCGGCGCCTGCGTCGACTGCGCGAACAGCACGCCGCCGAAGATCGCGGCGACCGGCTCGTTGAAGTTGCGATCGTCGCACTTGTACGTGCCGTCCTCGCCCGCGAACGTCGTCTCGGGAACGTAGAACCAGTTCGAGTGGTGAAAGCCCGGCCCGGTCGTCAGCTCGACGGCGTTCAGATAGATGTAGTCGTCGTTGTGCAGCGTGATCTGCACGCAGTCCTCGGTCACCTCTTCGCCGCCCTCGAGGTGATACGGGCCGAACGCGAGCTCGCGCTTGGCCGTGCCCCAGCCCTCGTTCTCCGTCCCCGAGTCCGTTCCACACGCAGCAAGGATCAGCAGCGCTCCCCAGAGGCTTCGCATGGGGGCGTTTGTATCAGCTGGTCCAACCTCCATCCAATGAACTTCGTTACAGCTCGGATCCAGGGCGCCTTCGCGAACCCCTCGATTCCGCTTGCCGTGGCAGGTCGAGTAGCCACCTGGCGGCGGCGATCTCGCGGCCGAACCTGCGAGAACCACGACGCGCTGCGTGACGGCCCCGTCGCGCGGCGGGGCCCGAGGTTTGCTGGAGGCGCGGGCATATGCGCAGTACGTGGCTCGTCTCGTCGGTTCTCGCGTTGTCCGCTACCGCGGCCTGTCTCGATGAAGGCAAGGCCGATGAAGAGGAGACGGAGTTTCTCGACGAGTCCAAGGCCGACTCCCACCTGAAGCCGACCAACCACGGGGTCATCATCTTTGGAAATCCCGAGCACGCGGTCATCGGCGGCAACGAGCGGTTCCACGCGTGGACGTTCGCGCTGTCGGGCAACGCGCAGGTCGACATGACGACGAGCTACTCGCTCCTCGGCCAGCGCCGCACCGACACGGTGCTCTACCTCTACAAGCAGAAGCCCGACGGCACGTGGGGCAGCTACATCGCGCGCAACGACGACTACGGATCGACGACCTACTCGCAGCTGAAGAGGTCGCTCGGAGAGGGCAACTACCGCGTGCTCGTGAAGGGGCACCTCGCATCGACGACCGGCAAGTTCAAGGTCACCGTGAACTGCGCCGGCGACGGGTGCGCCGCCGTCGAGCCACCGCGCACGTGCGTGTTCGGCGACACGTACCACGACATCTTCGAGAACAACCCGCACCTGCAGGTCATCAACACGAACAAGATCTACCCGAGCACGCTCGCGACGCTGAACCCCGAGGACCAGCATCGCTTGATGCTCGCGGTGCAGCAGTCGTCGCACACCGACGTCACCACGCCCGAGGAGGCGATCCTGCGCGTCGATCAGGAAGAGGTGAACGTCACCTGGATCGTCGAGCCCGAGGCGCAGCGCATGTTCGTCGCGTTCGAGTACGGCGCGGGCGACAACTCGTACGGCGCGGTCTTCGATCGCTGGAGCGGCGAGATGGTCACCAACATCCACGACGGCGACCTCGAGAGCTGCGCCACGCCGCCGGCGGACTGCCTGTTCCCCGACGACTGGAACGGCCTCAAGTACACCACGGCGTTCACGCGCACCGCGACGCGCACGATCACGCAGGCGAGCCAGCTCACCGGCGTCGCCGCGCAGCAGGCGCTCGCGGCGTTCGAGACGGTCTACGACCAGTCGTTCTCGTCGGTCGCCGACGGCCTCGCGATGGCGGACGGCAACGAGATCAACCTGCACACGTACAAGCACATCGCGACCAACCGGAGCATCGACGTGATCGAGTTCGGCGCCGGCGACACGTCGGTCGGCGAGCTGTTCTACGCGGGTACGACGATGCACGCCGCGTCGATCAACGATTTGTCGATCGACAGCTGCACGTTCTTCGCGCTCTGAGCTGGGAGGGCTAGAAGATCGTCGGGCACGCGGCGCCCGTCGTCGCGTCCTGGTTGTCCGTCTCGTCGCACTCGGCGACCGCGCCGACCGCCGGTGCGCCGTCGACGCCGGCCCAGAAGTCGGTGCCGGACGTCGTCGGCACGTCGAGCATGACGATCGCCGAGCCGCCCGGTAGCAGCGGCGTCGTCACCGTCCCGCTTCCGAGGAGCGCGCCCGTGGCGTCGGTCTGGCGGAACTCCACGGCGGTGCCCGGGTGGACGCCGAGCGCTCCGACGTTGGTGACGCGCGCGCGAAGCGTGAGGATCGACGAGCTGCACTTGTCGAGACCGACCGCGAGCTCGACGGTGAGGTTCGGCGCGTTGAACACGCCTTCGCCTTGCGCGTTCTTGCGGTAGTCGTTGAGGCCGGGCTGCATCCAGTTGTTGTCCTCGGTCATCGGCACGTTGCCCGCGGCCGTCGCGTTGGTGACGTGGTACGCGTGCTGCGTCCACACCTTGCGCGTCGGCACCCAGCGATCGTTCGCGTCGCCGTACATGTAGAGGCCCTGGCGGCTCGTGCCGGCGGGGCAGCCGTTGTTGTTCGTGTCGTTCGCGACGACGAGGATCTCGGAGTTACCGTCGCCGTCGGCGTCGACGACGAGCGGATACTCGTGGATCGTTCCCGTCGTGTTCGGGATCTGGAGCTGCACGCGTCCGTCGGTGCCGCTGTACACCCAGACATTGCACTCGTCCTGGTAGATGACCTCGGCCGAGCCGTCGCCCTGGAAGTCGAACACCGACGAGCCCGTCGCGTTCGACGACAGATCCTGCGTGGTCTTGCTCCAGCGCACGAACGTCTGTCCAGCCGTGGGCGCGGGCACGACGCCGGTGACGTCCTCGTTCGGGCGGTAGAGATCGTAGACCGAGTAGCTGTAGCCACCGGCGACGCCGATCTCCGGGCGGCCGTCGCCGTCGAAGTCCGCGACCGTCGGAGGACCGCCGATGTTGTTCGTCGCCTGGCCCGGGATGTTGATCGGCTGCACGCGCTGCGGAGCGGTGCACGAGGCCTGCGCGCACCACAGCGCGCCGGTCTGTCCGTCGAGCACGATCACCTGACGGCTCGCGACGAGGATGACCTCGGGCGTTCCGTTCTGATCGAGATCGGCGATCGCGGGGTAGCCGTCGTTGCCCGTGTACGTCCACTTCGGGACGACGGTGGTCGCCGCCGGGTTCGCGTTGTTCCAGCTCACGGTCCACGCGTTCTTGCCGCTCACGATCTCCGGCTTCCCATCGGCGTCGAGGTCCGCGACCGCCGAGATGCCGCCCTGGTAGCCGCCGTTGGTGCCGACGAAGCCCCCGTTACCGCCACCGCCCTGGTCCCAGATCACGGCGCCGTCGTGATCGATCAGCGTCGCGCCGAACACGATCTCCGCCATCGGATCGTTGTCGAAGTTCGCGAGCGTCGGCGCACCGTTCTCCACCTTGATCGGATACGGCGTCGCCGTGCCGGGGGCGTGCGACGTCCACAGCACGGCGCCGTCGCGATCGATCGCGACGATCAGGCTCGCGCCACCGGAGGGGCGCGCTGCATAGATGATGTCGGGGAGCGCGTCGCCGCTGACGTCGCCGACCGCGATCGTCGAGCGACCGTGCGAGCCGTACGACGGCGTCGCTGCGCTCGGCGCGTGGGGGATCGGGGCGACCTTCACGGCGAGCGTCGCGCCGTCGAGGATCGCGATGCGACCGCCCGGGAACCCCGCGCCGTCCATCTGCGTCACGTTGACGACGATCTCCGGCGCGCCCATGCCGTCGAGGTTCGCCACGACCGGGATCGAGATGATCTCCTCGGCGGTGTACGAGTGCTCGAGCGTGACCTGGAGGTCCGTGAACACCGGCTGGAGCTGGCACGTCAGCGGATCCGGCTGCGGCAGGCACTGGTTCAGCGTCGGCTCGCAGAAGAAGCCCGGCTCGCAGTCGTACGGATCGGCGCACGCGGCGCCCGGATCGACGCACGCGTCCTCGAGGCAGACCTGGCCCGTGTCGCAGCACGTGCCGAGATCCTGGCCGCAGTAGATGCCGGTCGCGCACGCGGCGACGCACTGATCGAGCACGCACTCGTTCCCGGCGGCGCAGCACGTCGATTGAAGTCCGCACAGCGTCCCGCCGACGCAGAGGTCCGGCGCGTCGGCCGTGCCCGCGTCATCACCACCACCACCATCGACATCGCCACCGTCGGGGCCGCCTGGATTTCGATTGCCACATGCGACGAGCAGGACGAGAGCGAACGCGAAGCGCATAGACCTCCGTGAGTCGACCAGCGTACGCGGCCACGGCGTGGCCCGCGAGGTAACACCGGGGTGCTGCAGCGTGCGTGCCTGCATCGATCGCCGTCCGCGATCGTGCGGGCGCGATCGCAGCACGTGACTCTTGTCCCGAGGGGCCAATCGGCCCCGGCGTGGATGTGCGATGGGATGCGCGAGCGCCGTTTGCTCGACGACTGATGATAGTGTTCGCGCATGTCCGCACGCGCCCCTCGTCGTAGCTTCGCGACCCCGTTCGTGCTCACGCTCGCGGCGATCCCCGCGTGCACCGTGCAGTCGGCGCCGCCGCCGCAAGGCCCGTCGCCGGCGCCCGTCGCGCAAAACGAGACGCGCGATCACCGCGGCGACGAGCCGCGCCACGTGAACCCGCCCGGCCCGCGCCCCGCGACACAGCAGCCACCGCCGGACATGACGCCGGTCGCGAACCCGCCGCGCCCGGTCGACCAGCCGGCGCCGGCGACCGGCACCAACGATCACGTCAAGGGCACCGCGAACACCACGTCGACCACGGTCGCGCAGACCGCGCCGACGAACGCGCCCGACACGGCGCGCGGCTATCGCCAGTGGACCGTCACGCGCAGCGGCACGAAGTGTCAGTCGATGGTGAAGGTGCACTGTCCCGACGGCGCGATGTGCAACCCGCCGCCGCCGGCGAAGTACGCGTGCCCCAAGAACCTCGACGACAACGGCCGCATGGACATCATCCAGCACGCCGCCAAAGGCGACTGCTACGTCGACTACGGCCCGATCGACTGTCCCCCGAACGCCACCTGCAACCCGCCTCCGCCGCAGAAGGTGGCCTGCCCGAAGTGACGACCGCGCGCGTCCAACACGAATGGCGCGCGCGCATCGCCGCCGAGTACACCTCGGCCGCGATCACGCAGCACCTCGTGCTGTGGCTGATCCAGGCCGGCGCGCCGCCCGACCTCATCGACGCCGGGCTCGTCATCGTCAACGACGAGCTCGTCCACTCGCGCATGAGCCACGAGGTCTACGTCGCCGCCGGTGGCACGCAGCCGCCCGCGATCGATCGCGAGCAGCTGGGCCTCGTCCGCACCTCGGACGTCCTCGAGCTCGACATCCTGCGCATCGCGGTCCGCGTGTTCTGCCTCGGCGAGACGGTCGCCGTCCCGCTGTTCAAGCACCTCCGCGAGAAGTGCACGCAGCCGCTCGCGCGCGACGCGCTCGATCGCATCCTGCGCGACGAGGTCCGCCACCGCGACTTCGGCTGGGACCTGCTCGACTGGCTGCTGTCGACGCCGCTCGCCGACTCGATCCCCGCGCGCGTGCACGCGCAGCTGCCGCAGATGTTCGGCGAGCTCGAGCGCACGTACGGCACGGCGAACGAAGCGGTCGCCGACGACGACGGCGCGATGACCGACGAGGAGCGCGCGTGGGGCCTCGCGCCGCCGCGCGACTATGCCGAGATCCTCGCGCGCACCGTCGAGCGCGACTATCGCCCGCGCTTCGCCGCGCGCGACATCACGCTTCCCTGATGCGCGTCGCGGTCTCGGGGACGCACCGCGCCGGCAAGAGCAGCCTGGTCGAGGCGCTGTCCGCGCGCTTGCCGGGCTATCGCGTGATCGACGAGCCGTACGCGTCGCTCGAGGACGAGGGCTACGAGTTTTCGGATCCGCCGGCGATCGAGGACTTCGAGGCGCAGCTCGCGCGCTCGCTCGCGCTCGCCGGCGAGTTGCCAGCGGACGCGCTCGTCGATCGGTGTCCGCTCGACTTCGTCGCGTATCTGCGCGCGCTCGACGAGGACTACGACGTCGACGCCGACGCACTTCGCGATGCGATGGCGGCGTTCGACCTCGTCGTCGTGGTGACCATCGAGTCGCCGGAACGAATCGCCGTCTCGGCGTCGGAGGACCGGCGGCTTCGGCGGCGAGTCGACGAACAGATCCGCGCGATCGTGCTGGAGGACGGTCTGGGGCTCGGCGTCGAGGCGCTCGAGGTCACGGGATCGATCGACGCGCGCGTTGAACAGGTGCTGCGCGCTCTCCGATGAGCCATCGCGCTAGGATGGGCGCGTGGGAACGCGTTGGCTCGCGCTGGTCGTGATCGCCGTGACGGCGGGCGCCTGTCACGAGGACAGCTGCTTGCAGGGGACGTGCAATCAGCCGTGCGCCGGCATCGCGTTCGAGTGCGCGCCGGCGAGCCCGCTGTACATCGGTCGCGTCGTCGATGCGCCGATGGAGTACCGGTTGGCGCGAGCGAGCGGCGCGTACAACGACACGCTGATCAGCAACGGTGTGGTGAGCGCGACGATCAGCGCGCTCGACGCGCAGTTCGATCTCGCGCCGACGGGCGGCAACATCATCGACTTCGGTCCCGTCGGTGGCTCCGACGACATCAACCTCGTGTATCAGCTCTCGGGGATCCTGCCCGACGACGCGTTCGCGTACCGATCGATGCAGATCGTCCAGGAGCCCGCGCGCGTCGGGGTGACGCTGCGCGGGACGCTCGATGGACGGCCGGAGGTCCCGGTGGTGACGCACATCGAGCTCGGGCCGTGCGATCGCGGGTTGCGCATCAGGAGCGAGCTGTTCAACGGCAGCCCCGATCCGCAGACGTTCGTGCTCGCGGACGCCACGCACTGGGGCAAGCGACGACAGGTGCCGTTCGTGCCGAAGGCGGGGCAGGGATACGAGCAGCCCGAGCTGGACCTCCTGGAGCTGACCGCGCTGTGGAAGCCCTACGAGGTGGTCGCCGATGCCGCGCCGAGCGCCGATGGCCCGAGCTACGCGTCGCTCGCGTGCGATCGCGCGCAGATCGACGGCGTGAACGACCTCGAGATCTCGGCGCTCGGCACGCCGATGACGATCGTCGAGCCGGGCGACACGCTGACGTTCGAGCGGATGCTGTTCGCGAACGGAGCAGGGCAGGGACCGGCGCCGGCGCTGTCGGATGCGTTGCTCGCGCGCGAGAAGCAGTTCGGGACCGCCACGCGGCGCGTGCTCGGGCGCATCGTCGCCGGCGGGATGCCCCTCGGCGGTGACGTGCGGCGCGCGTCGATCGTGATTCGCGACGACAGCGGCGTCCCCGTCGGCGCCGTGGTGCCCGGCCCCAACGGGATCTTCGAGACGACGGTGGCCGCGGGAGATGGACCGCTCACCTTCGAGGTGTGGTCGTTCGGCGTGCTGCAAGGCGCGTTCGATTCGGCGAACGAGGACATCGGCGAGATCGAGGTGCCCCTGCCCGCGAAGGTGCGCCTGAACGTGACGGTCGATGGCGTCGCCGCGCACGCGCTCGTCGCGTTTCATCCGGCGGACGACGCCACGCGGGCACGGGTGAGCGGATCGTTTCACGGGCGCCTCGACGCGTGCGCGCCGTGGCTGGGGCCGCCCCACGGTGCATCGCCGGCGTGCAATCGCGTCCTCGTCGATCCGAGCGGGACCACGATCGAGGTGCCGCGCGGAACCTACGACGTGTTCGCGACCGCCGGCCCCGAGCGCACGCTCGCGCACGCGACGATGACGCTCGATCCGGACGCTCCGCTGCTGGTCGCGGACTTCGCGCTCAGCTCGCTGCCGGTCGCGCCGCCGGGCTGGCTCTCGGCGGACCTGCACGTCCACGGCCGCGCGAGCTTCGACTCGATGCTGCCCGACGAGGATCGCGTGCGCTCGTTCGCGGCGACGGGCATCCAGGTGATCGCCGCGACGGACCACGACGTGATCGGTGACTACACGGCGACGGTCAGCGCGCTCGGCCTCTCCGATCGCATCGCGGTGATGGGCGGGCTCGAGGCGACGCAGCTGATCCCGTGGCTGGACATCCCGGACGCCACGCTGCCCCGCGTGATCGGCCACTTCAACTTCTGGCCGCTGCGTCGCGTGCCGGGGGCGGCGAGAGCCGGCGCGCCGAGCGACGAGTACCTCGAGCCCGGCGAGCTGTTCGACATCATGGAGCCGCTCGTCGGCGCGCACGGTGTCGCGCAGCTGAACCATCCGTGGGACGAGCCGCAATCGGGGCGCGACCTCGGCTACCTGCGCGCGATCGAGTTCGATCCGCGCCGACCCGTCGACGACCGCGCGACCAACAACTGGATGCTGCTCGAGCGGCCCGGTGGCCCCGATCGTCATCGCAACGCCGACTGGACCGCGATCGAGATCATCAACGGCGCCGATCAGGTCGAGCTGCAGAAGGCGCGCGTCCTGTGGCTTTCGCTCCTCGCGCAGGGGTTCGTGGCGCCGGGCACCGGCAACTCCGACTCGCACGGGCTCAGCGACGCGCAGCTCGGGTGGGCGCGCAACTGGGTCGATGCGGGCACGTCGGTCATCGGCTTCGACGCCGATGTCTTCGACGACGCCGTGCGCGCGGGCAAGCTCGTCGCGGGCAACGGCATCGTCGTCACCGTCGAGATCGGGACGATGATGCAGCGCCGCGGCCTCGGCCTCGAGCCGTACCAGGTGAAGCCGGGCGATCGACTGTTCATCACAGTGTCCGCCGCGCCGTGGGTCCCCGTCGAGGAGGTGCGGATCGTGACCTCGCGCGGCTCGAAGGTCATCGCGGACAACTCGCTCGTCCGACCGGCGGACCCGTTCGGCATCGACGGCGTCGTCCGCTACGCCGGCGACGTGCCGGTCGCGGACTTCGTCACGCGCGACGACTTTTTGATCGTCGAGGCGGGGCTGCCGTATCCGCTCGCCGAGGATCTCGACGACGACGGTGTCCCGGACACGTCCGACAACAACGGCGACGGTGTCGTCGACGATCGCGACGTCGAGCCCGGCGAGGATGCGGGACCGTTCGACGCCACGCCCGATCCGACGGATCGCGCCGATCCGCGCTACTGGGTCACGCGCGTGGTGCCGGGGGCGTGGCCGATCGGCTTCGCGAACCCGCTGATCCTCGACGTCGATGGCAACGGCTGGACGCCGCCGGGGCTGCCATGAGGCGCGGGGGTATTGTCAGCGGTTGGCTCGCGGTCATGAGTGCCGCGAGCGCGATGCATGTCGCGAGCGCGATGCATGTCGCGAGCGCAGAGACGCGACCGAACACGACCGATGATCCCTACTACGTCTTCGAGGAAGGACCGGAGTTCGAGATCGTCGACGACGTCGCGTACCCGATGTCACCCGGCCGCACGCGATGCGAGGAACCGCTCTTCGATCCGGTCGTCACCGCGCTGCGCGACGCTGGCATCGACGCGCAGCGCTCGGCGTGCATGCGCGACGAGCTCTCCGTACACCTGCCGTTGTCGGCGCTGATCGATACGCCGGGCTTTCACGGCGAGATCGACGGTGCGTTGCTGCTCGGTGGACGGCTCTCGATCGGCGACCGGCTCGAGCTCGGTGCCAGCCTTCGCGCGGTTCGCTACACGTTCGTCCAGAATGCCGTGAACAAGGCGACCGCGACGCAGCTCGGGCCGCTCGTCGTCGGTGCGGCCTATGGACGGCGATGGGGCGTCAGCGCCGTGGCGATCACCGGCGCGCTCGAGGTGCCGTCCACGCGCGACAACATGGACACGACGCACGTCAGCGGATCGATCACCGCGGTCGCGACCAACCGGATCTCGCCGACGGTCACGCTGCACTCGCGGCTCGGCTTCGTCGGCATGCGTGCGTGGTCGCTCGGCGGCGCGACCGGACGCATGGCCTTTCGCGCCGGCATCGATCTCGTGCGCCACGCGCGCTACAGCCGCTGGGCGTTCGGCCTCGGCGCGGAGCTGCAGGCCGGCTGGTACGACGGCCTCGATGGCACGACGCTCCGGCTCGGCGTGCAGCGCGCGTTCGGCGACTCGCGTCGCTATCGGGGCATGCTCGGTGTCGGGCTGCCCGTCGGCGGCGACGAGCGCACCAACGCGATCATCGATCTCGGCGTGATTCGCGATCTCGACTGAGCGGAGCGGCGATCGCCTGCGTGATACCGTGGGCGGTAGGGGGATCGAATGAAGCTCGGGTTCACACTGATCGCGATCGCTGCCATCGCCGGACTCGTCGGAGCGCTCGCGCCGATCGACGGCTTCTCCATGCTGCCGGCCCTGATCGAGTTCGTGCCGCTGCGTGGCATCGCGCTCGGCGCGGGGTTCGCGGTGCCGCTGCTGGTGGCGCTGTTCGCCCTCGCGAAGCAGCGCATGTCCAAGCCGCTCGGCATCGCGTCTCTCGTCGGCTTCCTCGCGGCGGGCGCATCGATGGAGATCTGGGAGATCTTCAAGCACCTCGGTGACAACCTGCCGATCACGATGATCCTGATCGCCGGCGGCGTCGCGCTCGGCATTGTCGGAAGCATCATCGCGCTCATCAAGGGCAACAACGACTGATCCCGTGAGCCGCCTAACCGACCCGTGTCCGGGCGCGCGATCACTTGCGTGCTACGCTCGACGCCGTGTCGGACGTGGACCTCGCCCAGGAGATCGCGCGCGTTCGGGCGCTGATCGCGAATCCGCCCGATGGTGACGCCGTGCGCGAGGCGTACGGCGAGCTCGTCGATCGCTATCGCGATGACCCGACGGGGCTGGCGCAGCTGAAGGCGCTCGGCGAGGAGATCCGCCGGCTCGAAGCCGAAGGCACGCTGCCGAGCGCGATGGTCGCGCGCAGCGATCGCCGCAAGCGCTAGCCACGTGCTATCCAACGGCCGCAGTCATGAGCCTGGTCGTCCTCGACGAAGTGACGTTGTTCTTCGCCGATCGCATGATCTTCGACGCGGCGTCGTTGCGCCTCGCGCACGGAGACCGCGTCGGCCTGATCGGGCCCAACGGATCCGGCAAGACCACGCTGCTCAAGATCATCGCGGGCGAGCAGGAGATCGATGACGGCAAGGTCACGCGCGCGAACAACGTGCGCGTCGGCTGGCTGCCGCAGGACATCTCGGTCGCGAGCGGGCGCTCGCTGATCGACATGATCCTGTCGAGCGTGCCGGGTCGCAAGGACCTCGACGCGCAGCTCGCGAAGACCGAGGCGGCGCTCGAAGCGGCGTCGGCGAACGGCGACGCCGACGAGGAGACGATGCTCGACCTCGCGCACGAGATCGCCGAGCTCCACGAGCGCATCGATCACTTCGAGCGGTTCTTCGGCGAGCACGAGGCGCTCGCGATCCTCGCCGGCCTCGGCTTTCGCCCCGGCGACGAGCAGCGCGACATCGGCGAGCTGTCGGGCGGCTGGAAGATGCGCGGCGTGCTCGCGGGCCTGCTGTTCCAGCGCCCGGACGTGCTGCTCCTCGACGAACCGACGAACCACCTCGACATGCCATCGGTCGCGTGGTTCTCCGAGTTCCTCAAGAAGTGGCGCGGCTGCTTCATCCTGATCAGCCACGATCGCGAGTTCTTGAACGAGCAGATCACGCGCGTCGTGTCGCTCGAGCTCGAGGGCGTCCGCAGCTATCCCGGCAACTACGAGAAGTACGTCGAGCAACGCGCCGAGGAGGAGACGATCCTCGCCGGCAAGGCGAAGAACCTCGCGCGCGAGAAGGAGCGGCTCACGCGGTTCATCGATCGCTTCCGCGCGCAGGCGAACAAGGCGGCCGCGGTGCAGTCGCGCGTGAAGATGCTCGAGAAGATGGAGGACGTCGAGACGTACGAGAAGCGCCGCACGATGCGGTTCTCGTTCCCACCGACGGACCGCACGGTCGCCGAGGTGATCAAGATCGACAAGCTGAAGAAGGCGTACGGCTCGCACGTCGTCTTCCCGGGCATCGACCTCACGGTGCGCCGCGGCGAGAAGATCGGCATCATCGGCGTCAACGGCGCCGGCAAGACGACGCTGCTCCGCATGATCGCGGGCGAGCTGCCGCACGACGCCGGCACGATCAAGCTCGGCAGCGACGTCAAGGTCGGCTACTACGCGCAGCACCACGCCGACACGCTCGACATGAGCGCGACCGTGTACGAGGTCGTCCAGCGCGCGTCGCCGGAGACCTCGCCCGCGCGCGTGCGCTCGATCCTCGGCGCGTTCATGTTCGGCGGCGACGATGTCGACAAGCCGACCAAGGTTCTCTCGGGCGGCGAGCGCGCACGCGTCGCGCTCGCGCGGCTGATCGTCAAGCCCGGCAACCTGATGCTCATGGACGAGCCGACGAACCACCTCGACCTCGCGTCGGCGGAGAGCCTGACCGAGTCGCTCAAGACGTACGACGGGACGCTCGTGTTCGTCAGCCACAACCGGTCGCTGGTGCGCGCGCTCGCGACGCGGATCTGGAACGTCGAGGATCAACGCGTCGAGACCTACCCGGGCACGCTCGACGAGTACCTGTACTCGATGGCGCAGCGCCGCCAGGGCGTCGCGGTGGAGGCGGAGCCCAACGTCAAGCGCGATCCGACCGGGCGCGCGAAGTCGACGACCGCCGCGCCGCCCGTCAGCAAAGAGGATGACAAGGCGCGCAAGCGGCGCGAGGCGGAGGCGCGACAGAAGAAGAACGCGAAGCTCGGCCCGCTCGAGAAGCAGGTCGCGCAGCTCGAGGAGCGCGTCGGGGTGCTCGAGGCGGAGCAGAAGACCCGCTCGGCGGAGCTCAGCGATCCCTCCGTGTATGACGACGCCGCACGCCGGAACAAGCTCCTCGACGACTACCAGAAGGCGGCGGAGAAGCTCGAGGAGCTGACGGCGCGCTGGGAGTCCGCGATGGCGGAGCTGGAGACCGCCCGTGCGGAGCTCGCCCGAGAAATGTGAAGAGCGGGCATCGCCCCGGCAGCTACCCGACCTGTCGGTGGAAATGGTTGTAGACTCGTCGTCGTGAACCTCAGTGGCCAGACGGTCGACAACAAGTATCAACTTGTACAGATCGCGGGTGAGGGCGGGATGGCCACGGTGTACAAGGCCGTGATCCGCGGGGCGGCGGGCTTCCAGCGAACCGTCGCCGTGAAGCACGTGCGGCCCGAGTTCCGCGCGTTCAAGAACTACATCGACATGTTCATCGAGGAAGCGCGCGTCGGCAGCGACCTCGCGCACCCGAACATCGTCCAGGTGCACGACTTCGTCGCCGAGGGCGGGTCGTACTACCTCATCATGGAGTGGGTCGAGGGCATCGACCTCGGCGCGTTCATCGACTCGTATCGCGAGGCCGGCCAGTCGGTCCCGTGGCCGCTCGTCGTCGCGATCGGCATCGGCACGCTGCGCGGGCTCGGCGCGGCGCACACGCGCGTCGCCCCCGACGGCACGCTGGCGCCGGTGATCCATCGCGATATCTCGCCGCACAACGTGCTGCTCGGCGTGAACGGCGGCGTGAAGCTGTCGGACTTCGGCCTCGCCCGCGCGCGCGATCGCATCGCGAGCCTCACGGCGCCCGGCACCGTGAAGGGCAAGCTCAGCTACCTCGCGCCCGAGGTCGCGTTCGGCAAGCCGAACACGGTGCAGTCCGATCTGTTCGGCGTCGGCAACATCCTGTGGGAGACGCTCACCGGCGAGCGACTCTTCGACGGCAAGACCGACGTCGAGATCTTCAAGAAGATCCGCGCCTGCCAGATCCCGTCGATCGCCGATCGCCGCAAGAGCGACCCGGTGCCGGCCGCGCTCCTCGCGGTGCTCGACACGGCGCTCGCCGCGGATCCGGACGGGCGGTTCGCGAACGCCGACGAGTTCGCGCACGCGCTCGGCCAGGTGATGAAGCAAGCGGTCGGCATCAACCCGGCGACCGCGCTCGGCACCGCCGTCGCCGAGGCGCGCACGCGGCTCAAGGCGAACGACGCCGACGATCAGTCGACGACGGAGCACGCGAAGCCGCAGGTCAGCGATCCGGTGCTGCTCACGCAGGCCAAGCGCACCGTCGATCCCGGCGCTGTCACCGCCCCCGCGCTCAAGGGCGCGAAGCCACCGGCACCGCCGGTCCTGCCGACGGATCCCCCGAAGAAGAAGGCGTGACCCGCCGATGCGGGTGCTCGCGATCCTGATCGCGTTGGCCGCCCTCGGCTGCGAGGATCGCTACGGCACGTACATCACCGTTCGCGCGACGACGAAGGATCAGGCGTTCGACACGCTCGATCTGTACTTCGGCATCGCCGTCGACAGCGTCGTGCCGACGACGCCGAAGCATCCCGAGGTCGATCCGCAGGTGCCGCAGCTGTCGTTCCGCCGCGCGTTCGCGCCGTCGGATCATCGCGAGCTCGGGGCGCGCGAGCCGTCGTTCACGGTGTGGATCCCCGACGGTGGCGAGAACAACGACCTCGGCGACTACGTGCTCGCGGTGGCGTCGGCCGAGGGACAGCAGGTCGGGGCGGGCGAGCTGTTCGACTTCCACGTCACCGATCAGGACAAGGTCGTCATCTACGATCTCCCGCTGCACGACTACGACGCGTCGAGCTTCGAGCCATGGGGGCGCCCGGTGGAGGACTGCTTGCGCTACGAGCGCGATCGCGGCCCCGATCTGCCGCGCGCCGTCGCGATCGTCCGCGGTGACGACTCCGACTGCGACTCGTTCCCCAACGCCTCCGACGACGGCATCGCCGATTGCGAGCCGATGCTGTACTGCGATGGTACCGGCACGGGGCCGTGCGTCGGACGCGAGGTCTGCCTTCACGACAGCAACAACGCGTGCAGCGTGGGCGAGTGCATCAACGCGGACAATCGCTCGCAGTCTTGCGAGGAGAAGATCTGCGTCGCGGACGAGCTGTGCGCCGCGTGCGATCCGACGCTGCCACCCGCGGAGTTGCTCGCGTGCACGCTCGTCGACGTCACGACGCATCCGTCGGAAGACCTGCAGGTCCCGGTGCGCGGCAACGGCACGCTGTGCCGCGATCCGACCGCGATGATCATCACGCTGCCGTTCGCGTGCAACGAGCCGAACATCGCCGGCGTCGGCTACTCGCAAGCAGGGCCGCCGTTCGACTTTCGCATCGCGGCGGGTCCCAACGCAAACCAGTGCACCATCGACATCCAGGCGCGCCAGGTCACCGACCCGCTCACCGCGGTTCCGCATCTGCTGGTCACGCTCGGCGTGCCGCCGACGATCGCGTTCGTCGTCGGGCTCAAGGCGAGCGCCCCCGGGGCCTGCCCGCCGAACGGCGAGGACATCCTGCGGGACTACATGCCGAAGCTCGGCAGGTGCGCGCCGCCCGATCTGTAGTCAGCTCGCGGTCTCGACGGCCTTGACCTGATACGCGGTGCGATCGTCGAGGCGGATCGCCGTCAGCGAACGTCCCCACACGCATCCCGTGTCGATGCCGAGGTGGTGCGGGCCGAGATCGAGTCCGAGCGCCGCCCAGTGACCGAACACGACGGTGTGCGTCGCCCACGCGGCGTTCGGCATCGCGAACCATGGCGTACGCCCCTCGGGGATATCGGCGCGCGCGCCGTCGAAGTCGGGATCGACGCGCGCGTCCGCCGTGTGCAGCGTGCGTGCGCGAACGAGGTACGCGAGGATCGATCGCCAGCGATCGCTGCCGCCGAGTCGCGGGTCCCAGCGCGGCGGCGTCGTCTTGCTCGCCATCGTCTGCGCGAGGAACGCGCGCCACGCGGGCCCGCGCAGCTCCCGCTCGATCTCGCCGCCGAGCTGCTGCGCGAGCTCGATCGACCACTGCGGGTGGAGCCCGGCGTGAACGAGGGCGAGTGCGTCCTCGACGTGCACCAGCGGGCGATGTCGCAGCCAGTCGATCATGCGATCTCGATCACGCGCCGTGAGGACGTCGTCGAGCGTGTCGCGCTTCTTCTCGCCGACGGCGCCGGCCGCGCGCGCGAGCAAGTGCAGGTCATGATTGCCAAGGACGCACGTCACCGCGGGGCCGAGGCTCATCGCCCACTTGAGGACATCGAGCGAGCGCGGTCCGCGATTTACCAGGTCGCCGACGAGCCAGAGCTGATCGCGCGCGGGAGAGAACGCGATCAACGCCAGCAGTCGCTCCAGGCTCGCCATGCAGCCCTGGATGTCTCCGATGGCGTAGCGAGCCACGTCCTTGAGTACCACGTCGTCGGGTGTCATCATCAGCCCGATGATGAAACTCGCAGCTCTGGTGGTAGCGCTCGTCGCGAGCGCTGGTTGCTACGCGACCGGGTACGGCTACGCAGGAGGCTTGACGAGCTACGGCTCCACGACGGGCTACGTCACGTACGCCGCACCGGCGCCCGTCGAGGTGGACGTCGACCTGTATCACGAGCCGCGCGCCGGCCACGTGTGGGTCAACGGTCACTACAACTACGTCGGCAACCAGTGGGTCTGGCAGAACGGCTACTACGAGCCCGAGCGCGTGGGCTACGTGTACATCCAGCCGTACTGGTACGGGAACCGCTACTACCGCGGCGGCTGGGAGCGTCATCGCCCGGGCTACACGTACACCGGCGGCTACTGGGATCGCCGCGGCCGCGGTCATGTCTGGGTCAACGGATCGTGGGAGCGCGATCGCAACGATCATGTCTACGTGCAGGGACGCTGGTCGAACAACGGCGGCGTTCGCAGCTACTCGCGCGGCGGCTGGCAGCCTCGCGCGCGCGTTCGCGATCACCGTCGTCGCTAGATCGTCACGCTCGCCGTGATGAACCCCGGACGACACGCGCCCGCGCGAACCTCAAGCCGGCCCTTGCCGCGCACGAGGTAGCGCGCCCACGCGGCGTTCGTCGTGCCGCGCGTCCCGGGATACGCGGGAAGGTTCGCGCCCGTGTGCAGGCCGTGGCCCCAGCCGTCGAGGTGACCGAGCACCTGATGCGCGCGGCTCGCGTCGACGAGCGTGACGCCGTCGTGCACGGTCGCGGTCGCGTACACCGGCTCGTTGAAGTCGAGCGTCTTCGCGGAGGGAACGCCGTAGGTGCCGAGGTAACCGTCGTTGAGGATCTCGATCTCGACGCGCGTGACGTCGCCTGGAAGTGGATGGCGATCGATGCGGCCGACGCGAAGGCGCGGCGCGAGCGCGGCGACGCGCAGGAACATCTGCGCCTGCTCGGTACACATCACGGGCAGCTCGTGCGGCGGAGGGTTCCAGATGCCCACGCGCGGATCGATGCCGCCGATCTCGACGGGGCCGAGCTGCGGATGCTCGACCGGTCGCCACGGCGGGAACGAGCGCCGGCCGTTCTCGTCGCGATCCCACCACGCGAGCTTCACGAGATCCTCGCGCGTCACGCGCTCGTAGTACTGCGCGAACTTCGGCGGCCGCGGCATACCGAGGCGCGCGAACAGATCCCACAGCTCGACGACGTAGCCGATCGCGCCGCGCTGGTTGTACGCGTAGTCGGTGAGGTCACCGCGCAGCGGCTTGTCGGGCTCGTAGAGGAACTCCTCGTGTCCACTGACCGTGGGATAGCCGGTGAACCGCTTCATCCATGCTTCGAGCTGGCGGAAGATCGCGAGGTCTTCCTGGTTCATCTTCGAGTCGGGGTTGTGACCGAGCGGCCGGATCAACACGCCGCCGAACGTGTGGAAGTCGCACCACGCGAAGATGTTCGGGTGCTTCGTGGCGAACTCGACGATGCCGCGCGCTTCGGGCTCGCTCGTCGCGAACGCGCCGGCGCCGACCTGCTCGTGATGCGGCGCCCACGACCACGGAAAGTTGCGGTTGAGATCGATCGGGTTGTCGCCGAGGAAGAACGGCGACGGGATCGTCTTGCCGTCGAAGTGCTCGATGCGACCCTCGGGATAGAGCTTGTAGAACGGACCCTCGTCCTCGATCGAGCGCTCGACGAGCAGGCCGGGCATCTCCTTCGCCTCGACGAGCTCGCCGCCCGGGTCCTTCACGCGGATCGAGCGGATCTGGCCGTCGCCGTCGATGTCCTCGTGGACCCAGCGCGGATCGCCGCGATGCACGCGCTGATCGCGCGGCACGCTGCGCACCGAGCGCCCGCTCGTCAGCACCGCTTCGGCGCCGTCGGGCGAGATGCGCGGCACGACGTAGAACAGGATCTCGCGCAGCCGGTTCGCGATCGGCGCCGGCAGGTCCTGGACCTCCGGGCTGTTCGGCTCGACGTGCAGGCGCAGCACGTCCTCGGCGATCGCGAGCGCGACGCTCGAGCCCGCGAGCTCGACCGCGTGCATGTTGCCATCGACCCACGCCGCGGGACGGATGCGGTCCGGATCCTGCCCGATCGTCAGCAGCCACACGTCGCGGCCCTCGGGCGTCGTGGCCAGCGAGGTGAGCCTGCACAGGGTGGGATATCTAGCGACCCACGCCCGGAGCTGGTCGGTGATCTGCTCGTGGTTCAGGTACGCGTTGCGGAAACCGCGCGATATCGACGCGAGGGAAGAACCCATAGGTGACGGACGTTACCTTGCAACATGGCGCGCGCTCCCGTGTCGGAGTGAAGAACTTCGCCACTTCCCACGTCGCACGATGACTTCATACTGAGGAGACCATGCTGACATTCGACTCGCTGCCTCAGGCTCGTATCGTCCGCGCGGGCGGACAGGTCATCGCGCCACCGCCGCGTCCGCCGGAGCCACCCGGCGCGATCCGTCGCGGGCTGCGCAGCGTGCTCGAGGTCGCCGTCGGGATGTGGCCGCTCACCGCGACGATGTTCCTCGCGATGGCGCTGCTGTACTTGACCGCGCTGTTCGGCTCGGCCTAACCGGGCTCGGGAGTCTCGAGCGACGGCATCGTCCGCAGCGTCTTGGGTAGATCGAGGAGGCGCTCCGTCGGCGAGCCGACCAGCATCGCCGGGCTCATGTTCGTGAGCCCCCACGGCTCGACGGTGCCCGACGTGACGGCGAACGCGCCGCCGTCGATGCGGCCGACGACGCCGAAGCCGGACTTCATCGGGACGCGCGCGGTCTCGATCACGAGCTCCGGCAGGTGGCTGACGTCGACCTCGACGAGCCCGCGCTCGCACGTGATGACGAGCCGGTACTGCAGCACGCGACGCTCGACGAGCAGGATGTTGCCGAGGTCCGACGTGAACACCTCCTGCCAGCCATCGGTCGGCGAGCCGTGCTGCGCGAGCGCCTGGAACTCGAGGTGGTGGAGCGTCGGGCTGTCGATCTTGCGCGCGAGAATTCCCGACGACGTGACGACGCAATCGAGGAAGCCCATCGCGTGCAGATCCGTGACGGCCGAGAGGTGATCGATCGTCCACCACGAGCCCGGGACATGCGCGTTGCAGCCGAGGAACACGTTCTTCGCCGAGCTCCCCTTGAGCCACTCGCTGATCGCGCACGCGACCTCGGGCGCGCTGCCGGTGTCGCCGAGGCGGCGATCGCCGTTCCACAGCACGCTGTCGCCCGGTAGCCGGTGCACGGCATCGAAGTGGAAGAAGCGGCCGACGAACGGCGAGACGAGCGAGAGCTTGTCGCCGACGCGGATCGACGACACGGCGTCGAAGTCCTCGGGCACCGCGATGTTGGTCTCGCCGCGCGGATCGAGCGCGACGAACAGGAGGCCGCGCGGCGTCAGGCCCTGCTTGCGGAGCTCCTTGAGGCCGAGGATGACCGCCGCGGGGTCGCGATAGTGATACGTCTTCGTCGCGAACATCGTCCGAGCGGCGGACAGTATCAGAGCAAGACGCCGCGCAAGAGCAGATTCGCGATGCCGAAGTAGATCAAAATGCCGCTCACATCGACGAGCGTCGCGACGAATGGCGCAGACGCGCTCGCGGGGTCGGCACCGACCTTGCGCAGCACGAACGGCAGCATCGCGCCTGCGAGGGTTCCGCACAGCACGCAGCCGACGACCGAGAGGCCGGCGACGACCGCCATCAGGAGGAAGTGCTCGCCGTACTTGCCCCACGTGCCCCAGATCGCGACGCGCGCGAGCGCCATCGCGCCGAGCACGGCGCCGAGCGCGAAGCCCGTGAGCAGCTCGCGGCGCATGATCAGCCACCAGTCGGCGGCGCGGATCTCGCCGAGCGCCATCGCGCGAATGACGAGCGTCGACGCTTGCGAGCCCGAGTTGCCGCCGGTCGAGACGATCATCGGCAGGAACAGCGCGAGCAGCGGGACCGCGTCGATCTGACCCTGGAACGACTCGAGCGCGGTCGCGGTCAGCATCGATCCCGCGAGCAGGAGCACGAGCCAGCCGATGCGCTTCTTGATCATCTCGCGGCGCGAGCTCTGCAGGTACGGGACCTCGAGGGCGGCCATACCGCCGAACTTCTGCGCGTCCTCCGTCGCCTCTTCCTGGACGACGTCGACGATGTCGTCGACGGTGACGATACCCTTCATCCTGCCGTCGCGATCGACGACCGGGACGACGGTCAGGTCGTGCTCGGCGAACACGCGCGAGACCGTCTCCTGGTCCATCTCGTCCGTGACGCGGATGACGTCGGTCTCCATGATCTCGGCGACCGTCTTCTTCGGTTCCGCGGCGAACAGGTCGCGGAACGACACGACGCCGAGCAGGCGGTGATCGCCGTCGAGGACGTACGCGTAGTAGATCGTCTCGATCTTGTCGCGTGCTTGCCGCCGCAGATAGCTGACCGCTTCGTCGGCGGTCATGTGCAGGCGCAGACGGGCGTAGCGCGTCGACATGAGGCCACCGGCCTCGTCCTCGGCGTACGCGAGGAGCGCGGTGACCTCCTTGCGCGTCGGTGCATCGAGCAGCGCGAGCAGCGTCGCCTTCTTCTCCGGGTCGTCCGGCGAGTCGACCTCCTGGATCACGTCGGCGACGTCGTCCGGCTCGAGCATGCGCATCCACTGCCGGCGCTGACCCGGGCGAAAGTGGAGGAGCAGGGCGGCCTGGTCCGCGGCGCTGAGCGAGGCGAAGAAGTCTTCGGCGTCCTCGCGATCGAGCACGCGCAGGCCGTCGCTGCGCTCCTCGAGATCGAGCAGCGGCCACGCATCGCGAAGATCCTCGACCGAGAGCGCGTCGTCCTCCTCCGGCGGCACCGTGACCGCGGGGTGCTCGCCGGTCACGCTCGGCATCGGCGGCAGCATCGTCGAGCGGCGCGCGCGCCCCGACTGCTGCATCTCGATCGGGGTCATGTCGACGACTTCGGTGTCATCGCCACGGCTCTCGGCGATCGCACGGATGTCCTCGATGACCTTCTCCGCCTCCTCGGGCGGCAGCATCGAGATCTCTCCCGTGGCCTGCTCGGGGCGGTCGGGGACCGCCTCCGGAATGCCGTCGTCGGGAGGGACCATCGCTCACACCCTGCCGAATCCGAGGCGATTCGTCTAGGTCGTGCGTGCGCTCAGATCACGGAACGCGACGGATGACGAGCTCGTCGATCTGCACCCCGCCCGCGACGGCGTTGACCGGTAACCCGGTGCCCTCGGTCGACAGGACCGTGAGCGCGCCCACGACCCACGGGTTGTTGTTTCCGTCGATGCCGGTCGTCCATGTCGCCGTGCAGTCGTGCGGCACGCCGTCGACGTCGGCCCACGACGTACCCTGCACGGTGAAGCCGTCGATCTGCATCGTCAGTGATCCTCCGAATGCGACCACGACGCGGTGCCAGGTGTTCGCGGACACCGGCAGGATCGAGCAGCGGTATGCCTCGATCGTCGGCGTGCTCGTGCGCTGGATGCGCAGGACGAGGCGGCGATCGTGGCCGATGCGAAGGCTGACGTGGCCGTTCGTCGTGGAACCGATCGCATCGCGCGAGACGAGCCCGAGGTCCCCGTCGGGGACCGTGCCGTCGAAGCGGAACCACACCTCGATCTCGCCGGCTGCGAGATCGAAGGCGGGTGCGTCCGCGATCGTCACGTAGCTCGACAGCGTGGTCGGGATTTGCACCGCGTGATCGGTCGCACCGTTGCGCCCTTCGAGGTACGTGAGGTCCGTGCCGACCGCGGTCGCGTCGTGGGTACCGCTCTCGTCGCCGAGGTCGTCGTCGAACAGGTAGCGGGCGACGACCATCGGCGGGCCCGCGTCGATCGCCGAGTCGCTCGGCGCGTCGATCGCCGGTCCGTCGCCGGGCGCGCCGTCGGACATCATCTGCGCGTCGGGGTCCACGGCCATCTGCTCGCACGTGTTGCTCGCGGGCGAGCACACGAGCCCGTCGGGACAGTCGCCGGTCGGCGAGCAGGGGACGCCCGCGTGAGGCGAGGGCGAGAAGCACCCGGCCAGCGCGAGCGGTACGACGAGACAGCGAACCACGCTCCCAGATCGTCTCAGATCCTGGGACGCCGGAGAATGCCAAACCGCCGGCTCTTGGTTAGCGCAGGGCGGCCGCGATCGCCTGCAGCGCCCCCGCCGCTGGGCCCCGGATCACACTGCCGGACAGGGCGGCGATGTCCCCGAAGGGATTGTCCTCCGGGTTGATGTCGACGATGGTCGCGCCCGCGCGCTGGGCCAGGGTCACGACCTGCCACGGCAGGTTGGTCTGGGCGGAGGTGCCCGCCACGATCACGAGGGCGGCGCGCTGGGCGATCGAGCGCACGGTCATCAGGTGGTATCGCGCCTCGTCGTAGCTCTCGTCGAACCACAGCACGTGCGGCCGGGCCAGCATCCCGCACGCGGGGCAGACGAGCTGCGCCTTGATCTCGTCGGACACGCTCTCGCCTCTCGCGAGTGCGGGAACGGTGTCGGGGATCGGCCAGCGATCGATGCAGCACTCGTTCGCGCACCGCATCAGCGAGATGTCGCCGTGGATCGGAAACGTCGACGCGTCGGGGCTGCCCGCGCGCCGGTGCAAGCCGTCGACGTTCTGCGTGACCAGCGCGAACCGATCCGCGTGCGCGGTCGCCATGTCGACGAGCGCGCGGTGCCCGTCGTTCGGGGAGGCGCTCGTGCACACGCCACGGCGATACAGGTACCAGGCCCACACCTCCCACGGCATCTGATCGAACGCCTCGTGCGTCGCGAGCTCCTGCGGGTGGTACTCGCGCGAGCCGATCGTCCAGTAGCCCTCCTTGCCGCGAAACGTGGGGATTCCACTCTCGGCCGACACGCCGGCTCCGGTGAGCGCGACGATGAACCCCTTGTTCGCGATCGCGTCGCGACAGGCGTCGAGGACCTTGTCCATTGGTAGATCTACTTTCCCTCGTTATGAGTTTCCGTACGACCCCCGTGGAAAC
>CAZUAR010000020.1:0-200827 GCA_964617845.1 uncultured Kofleriaceae bacterium
CCACGGGGGTCGTACGGAAACTCATAACGAGGGAAAGTAGATCTACCAATGCGCGGTCTGGCTGCCTTCGCTCTCGCATGCGCTGCGTGTGAGTGCCCCGAGGGCGACCCGACGTGCCCCGATGCGCCGCCCGAGATGTCGCCGTGGACCGTCGAGGAGGCGATGCCGGGACCGCGGCTCGAGCCCGGCGTCACGGCGCTCGGGCAGCGCGTCGTCGTGCTCGGCGGCTTCTATCAGAACGAGATGCAGGGCCTCGGCATCACGAGTGACGTGATCGAGTACGACATGTTCGCGCCGGCGGGCGAACGATGGCGAATGCTCAGCGCCGCGCCCGTGACGTGGACCCACGCGAACCTCGCGTCCGCATCGGCGACGCTGTACTTGCTCGGCGGGGCGGAGGGCACCGACTTCATCCCGAACGGTGCCGCGTACGCGCTCGACACGGACCTGCCCGACGCGCAGTGGCGAGCGATCGCGCCGATCCCGGCGTCGTACGAGCCGCGCAGCGCCGCGGGGATCGTCGTGGCGGCGCCGTTCATCTATCTCCTCGGCGGCGCGACGCAGGACGACGCGGTCGCGAGCGTGATCGCCTACAACTTCTCGAACGACGTCTGGACCCGGCTTCCCGATCTGCCCGCGAAGCGCTCGCATCCCGCGGCGATGCGAATGCCCGACGGCACGCTGATCGTCGCCGGTGGTCTCGAGACGATCGCGTCGTCGAGCGCGAAGGCGGACGTGTGGTCATTGCCGCCGGGCGGGACCGAGTGGCAGCCCCGCGCGCCGATGCTGCAGGCGCGCGGCGGATGCGCGTACGGCGTCGTGTTCGAGCAGCTGATCTGCGCGGGCGGCGAGGTCGGCGCGGCGGCGCTCCACACCGTCGAGCGGTACGACCCGATCGCGAACGAGTGGTCGATGCTCGACGACATGCCCGACGAGCGCGCGGGCACGCAGGGCGCGGTGGTCGGCGGGCGGTTGTTCGTGCCGGGCGGGGCCGCGACGCTGACCTATTCGCCGACCAACACGCTGTACGCGTTCGCGTTTCTCGAGGCGCTCGATAATTAGTTAACAGCTCGCGCGACTCGTACGTCTATGTTGACGCGATGGAGAACCCCTGGAAGCTGACGACGCTCCTCCTGGCCGGAGGCCTGTTGATCTCGAGTGCGCGCGCCGACACCGACTGGAAGAAGGACGCGCTCGGTCACCTCGAAGCCGCCGCGGAGCTGCTCGCCACGCACGGCGGCGGGAGCAAGACGGGCAAGCCGAGTCCGGGCGAGGAGAAGCGCAAGGCCGACGCGTCGCCCGCGAGCAAGGCGCTCCAGCTCACGCGCGCGGCGATCGTCCAGGTGAAGCGCGTCGGCGGCGAGTAGCCGCGCGAGTTGATATGCTCGCGACATGGCCGACCACGTCGTGACGATCGAGCGCGTGATCAACGCGTCCGCGAACGAGCTCTACGACGCGTGGACCGAGCCGCGCATCCTCACGCGCTGGCTGGCACCGACCCTCGAGGCCGACATTCGCGTCGGTGGCACGTTCAAGCTCGATCTGTTCCCGAGCGACGGCGGCGCGAAGGTGATCACCGGCAAGTACGACCTGCTCCAGCAGGGCCACCTGATCGACATGACGTTCGCGTCCGACGCGGAGGGCGCGCGGACCGGCGAGCGCCTCGTCGTGCGCTTCGATCCGCAGGGCTCGCTGACGCGCGTGACGATCACGCTGTCGTGGAATGGCACGGCGCAGGACGAGGGTGCGCTCCAGCGCGCGTGGAAGGCCCGTCTCGACCGCCTGTGTGCGGGCGTGGAGCTCGCGACCACCGCGGACCTCGATCGTTGACTCCGATCGTGAGCTAAGGTGTCGCGTATGGGCTGCGCTCGCTGCAAGGAAGACGTCGCGCTCGACAGGCACGGCTTCTGCGCCGACTGCGCGCGCGAGTACGACGGCTGGATCCGGCAGTACGCGAGCGACATCATCCCGCCCGCGATCGCGGCGATGGTGATCGTCCTCGGTGTCGGCATGCTCGTCCCGTTTCTCGGTGTGAGCTCGCTCGTCGCGCTCGGCGGCGTGTTCACCGGGTTCGGCACGATGGTCTTCCTGTTCCGCCTCCATCGACGGAAGCGCCGGCGGCAATTTCTGAGCACGTCCGGACTTCCGCGTGCGTACCTGCCGACAAAGACCTAACATCTGCCCATGCTCGGCATTCCGGTCGCGCTCGCGGTGTTCGGTGCGGGGGAGTGGGCCATCCACAAGTACCTTCTGCATGGCCTCGGTCGCGATCGCGCGTCGCGCTTCTCGTTCCACTATCACGACCATCACCAGGCGGTGCGGCGCAACGGTGGCTACGACCCGGCGTACGAGGGACCGCCGTGGGCATCGGCGACTCAGTCGCGTGAAGCACTCGGCCTCGCCGCGATCGGCGCGCTGCACGCGCCGCTGTTTCCCATCGCGCCGTTCTACACGAGCACGGTCTGGTACTGCCTGTGGCGCTATCGGCGCGATCACCGCAAGGCCCACCTCGATCCGGCGTGGGCGCGCGATCACCTCTCGCATCACTACGATCACCACATGGGTGATCAGGACATGAACTTCAACATCGTGTGGCCGTGGTTCGACGTGCTCGCGAAGACGCGCGAGGTCTTCGTCGGGACGGCGAAGGAGCGCGCGATCGCACCGAAGCATGCGGAGCGCGCGGCGACCGCCGCGGCGGGGGCGACGCTGCGTGCACAGCGCCGCAATCCGTTGCGCAAGCTGATCGCCGCGGCCGCGAAGCGCGTGCAGATCGCGCGCGCGTCGCGGGACGCGAGTCCCCGCGCGTAGCGGTCAGCCCTCGCGCGTCGGCAGCGCGGTCGGCAAGATCGCGACCTCGCTCGTCGCGTCGGGCGGTCGCTCCGTCGTGCGCACGGGCATGATGACCTGCACCTCCGACGGTGACACGCTCGGTGCGGGCTCGGGCGTCTTGAACGCCTTCCACCAGGCCTGCGCCTTCGCCTCGGTCCACGCGTGCTCCGGCGGGATCGGGATCGCGCGCAGCATCCGCGCGAGGTGACGCGCGTCGCGCGGGCGCTCGTCGATGTCCTTCGCGAGGCACGCGCGCAGGATGTCCTCGAATTCGGGCGGGCACCAGCCGCGCACGCGGTCGCGGAGGCGCGGCGGATCCTTGTAGATGTGGTCGTGCAGGATCTTCGCGTCGGTGCCTTCGCGCGGGAACACCTCGCGACCGGTGACGAGCCACCACGCACAGCACGCGAGCGCGTAGAGGTCGGCGCGGCCGTCGAGCTTCATGCCGAGGATCTGCTCGGGCGCCATGAAGCCGGGCGTGCCGAGCATCGCGCCGGCCTGCGTGAGCTTGCCGGACTCGACGGAGAGGTCGGGCGGCAGCGTCGATGGCGCCGGCGCGTTCATCTCCTCCGGCGTCATCACGATGCCGAAGTCGAGGAGCTTCACGATGTCGACCTCGTCGGCGGCGCGCGAGACGAACAGGTTCGGCGGCTTGATGTCGCGATGGAGGAGGCCCGCGTCGTGCGCCTCGGCGAGCGACGCGCACGCCTGCGTCATCAGGTGGATCACGCGCGCGGCCGGCTGCGCGCCGTCCTGCAGCACGAGCGACTCGAAGTCGAGGCCGTCGAGCAGCTCCATCACGTAGTAGAAGACGCCGTCCTCGGTGACGCCGTAGTCGAAGATCGCGGTGGTGTGGCGCGAGCGCATCGACGCGAGCGTCTGTGCTTCTCGACGGAACCGCTCGCGGATCTCGGCGACACCGTCGGGATCGGCGAGCGCCTCGGCGCGGATCAGCTTGATCGCGGCGGAGCGTGCGAGCAGGCGGTGCTCGGCGCGCCACACCTCGCCCATGCCGCCGGTGCCGAGTCGCGCGACGAGGCGATACGAGCCGAGCTCGCGTGCGCGCTTCTCGGCGGAGCGAGCTTCCGCGCGCGACGCGGCGACCTGGCGGCGCATGCGCACGAGGTTCCACGCGAGGATCACCGCGAGACCGACGGCGATGAACAGCGCGATCACCGACGCGATCGCCGAGGAGCGCACGAGCGCCTGCGTCGGTCCGAGCAGCGTGCGCGACGGGACGACGGTCGCGACGTACCAGTCGAGCGGCACGCTGATGCCGGCGCGCTTGCCGCCGATCGGTGCGATCGACGCGAGGTACGTGCCGTCGGTCGCGTCGAGGGTCATGAACGAGAGGTCGGCCGTCGCGCCGCCCGTGCGGTTCATGCGGTCGAACAGCGCGACGAGCGCCGGGTCGCGCACGTCGGTGTAGCGCAGGAGCTTCTCGGTCGTCGGGACCGCGAGCGTCTCGGCGGAGGGATAGGCGAGGATGATGCCGTCGCGGGTGAACACGATCGAGCGCGCCTCGTCGAGCGCGGGGCGCGCGACGTACGACGACAGCGCGCCGACGTCGAAGTCGACGGTGAGCACGGCGGTGAGCTTCTTGTCCGCGCCACCGTAGATCGGCTCGGTGCAGGTGACGCCCGTCTCGTACGAGCGGAAGAACGGATACGGATCGGTCCACGCGCGCGCCGCGGTTCGCTCGGCGAGCTGGTAGAAGCCGCGCTGCCGCGGATCGTACGACGTGGTCTCCTTGCGCAGCACGAGCAGGCGCGAGCCGACGACGGTGTAGCGCGTGACGTCCGTGTTCGACGGCCCGACGGTCGACTCCTGCACCTCGACGCGCCGGCCCTCGCCGAGGTACGCGCCGCGAAACGTCCCGTCGGGGAACGAGATGCTCGCGTACGCGACGCCGGGGCGCCCGACGATGAGATCGTGCAGGCGCACGAGCGTGTCGTCGAGCGGGCGCTGCGGATCGGCGAGCACGCGCAGGCGCTCGAGGATCGGCGACGCCTGGTCGAGCGCGAACGCGACCTGCGACTGCACCGCCGCCGCTTGCTCCGTGAGCTGTCGCCGCGCCATCGAGTGCGATGCGCTGCTCGTCGCGTTGCGCCCGACGAGCAAGATGCCGACACCGACGGCGATCACGAGCAGCGGGATCGTGACGAGCACGCCGATCGGCGATGCGAGCGCCCGCGCGAATCGCAGCGGTGCGGGACGCCCGCCGATGCTCGCGCGGGAGTCCTTCGTCCTAGCCACGGGACTCGTACACGGCGCGCGACGGTAGCTCGAAGGCGGTCAAGAAGCCGCCCTTGCCACATGCCGTGTCGAGCCCCACGCACGCCGGCCCGGCCCACATGTCCGTCGGATCCTCGGGCGTGTGCGTCGACAGCTCGTTCGGCAGCGTGCGCGTGGTCGTGTGCCCGAACACGACGAGCTTGCCGCGGTAGTTCTCGAAGAAGTCGCGATCGCGCAGCCATAACAGCGCGCGCTGCGGATCGACCTTCGACGGATGCGGGAACTCGCCGTCCTTCATTCGCTTGACGCCCGCGTGCACGTAGATCGCGTGATCGTCCTCGTAGAAGTGCGGCAGCGTGCGAAACCACGCGACGACGTCGGCCGGGAGGAACGAGCCCTCGATCATCGAGAGCAGCTCCTCGTTCGTCGGCGCTTCGTCCTCGTCGGGCACCGGCAGCCCCTTGAACGAGCGATAGCACTCGAGGCATCCGTTGCCGCGCGGCAGGATGAACTCCGGCCAGCCCTGATCGATCACCTGGATCCAGGCGTCCTCGTGGTTGCCGCGCAGGGCGATCACCTTCGCGGCGCTGGTCTCGATGATCTCCCGTACGCGCTTGACCACCCCGGCCGAGTCGGGGCCGCGATCGACGAAGTCCCCGAGGAACACGAGCGTGTCGTCGGAGGTGAGCGCCGGGAGTCGCCCGAGCAGGATCTCCAAGTGGGCGAGATCCCCGTGGATGTCGCCGATGGCGAAGGTCCGACCCGACACGTCGCCATCCTACCTCGTTCGTGGGGTGTAGGAATCGCCCACGATCACTCCATCAGGTGTCGGTTCTGCCCACGATGTGGCAATCGCTCGTTCGTGCAGTTTCCGCTCGTTGCACTGGCACGAGGCGTGGAATCATCCACGGCATGTCGCAATCGTCCCGCGGTAGCGTGTGGATCGCCTCGCTGATCACGTTGGCTGCTGGAACCGCCTACGCTCAGGCGCCGGGCGAGTCCTACGACAACCCGCCCGCGTACGGCCCCTACTACGCGCAGCCGCCCGCGGTCGTCGATCCCGGCCCGCAGCTGCCGGGTCGCTGGTCGCTCGGCTTGAACTTCCACGCGGTCGAGTACAGCAGCGAGAACAGCTCCGAGTCCGCGCAGTTCAACGGCGGCGAGATCGCGATCCGCTATCGCCCGTGGCGCAAGGTCGACCTCGAGCTGTCGCTCGGCGGTGGTCGCCAGCAGATCGAGGGCTACGACGGCGAGCGCATGGACGGCGAGCTCGCGATGGGAACGGGTACGCTCGCCGCTCGCTACCACTTCAACCAGGAGAACAAGTGGAACTTCTGGCTGCTGTTCGGCGTCGGCGCGACGACGATCGCGCACCATGATGCGAGCGACGAGGAGATCGACGCGGCCCAGCGCCCGCACGTCGCCGTCGGAGCCGGGCTCGAGTATCGGTTCGTGAACTTCGCGCTACAGCTCGAAGCGCGCGCGATCGGCCTCGGTCAGACCGAGGACGAGAAGATGCTGCAGGAGCAGGGCGTGTATACGAGCGAGGGCATCTCGGGCGGGAGCATCGCGTTCGGCGCGTCCTACTACTTCGGCCGCCGCTGATCCGCGGTTCTTTCAGTGCGCGTCGACGGTGGCTTGCACCGCCGCGAGCACGACCCGGCCCTTGCCGCGCGCGTCGTCGTCGAACCACGTCGTGTACGGCAGGTGGATGAAGCCCGCGCGTCCGCGCAGCGCCATCTGCTGCACGTTGTTGTACATGACGTTGTTGCAGATGTAGCGACCCGGATCGATCGAGCGCTGCGGCGACTCGCCGATCGCGATCATCGCGTCCTCGATCGCGTCGAGCGGCAACAGCGTCTCGCGCATGGGCGGACCATCGACGACGATCGGGGTCGCTGCGCGGATGATGCCGCGGTTGTCGGGCGCGCCGCCGGCGAGCTCGCCGGTGTCCTGCAGGTTGTAGGACATCTCCTCGAGCGCGATCGATCCGCCGCCCTGGCCGAAGCTGATCACGTGGTTCGGCTCGCAGCGCTCGATGATGTCGGACATCAGCGCCGCCGCGCGGTCGTACTCGACCGGCAGGATCACGCGCATCACCTGCGCGCCGCGCAGCTGTGACGGATCGAGGCCCGACACCGCGACCGCCGAGACGTTCTCGTGCCACCCGTCCGCGGGGAACGGCTGGAACCCGGAGATCAGCACCTTCTTGCCGTCCGGATCACCCTCGTAGTTGCACGGCGCGGGCGTCTTGCGGATCTGCGTGCGCGACGTATCGCCGCTCGAGTGAACGCGCAGCTCGACGACCTCGTCGCGCTCGGGGAGCAGGTCACCGATCGCGACGTCGATCAGCGTGCGGAACTCGGTGTTGGTCTTCGTCGCCTTGCCCTCCTCGAGCAACCGCTCGAGCGTGGGCTTGATGTCGACGCCGTTCGCTTCGAGCCGCTCGATCTTCTTGAGGCGCGGGAGCTCGATCGTGATCTTCGCCTGGTCTTCGTACACGCCGGCGCCGGGCGACACGATCACGCCGAGCTGCTTCGGGAACACCTCGACGTATTGCAGGTCGACGACCGCGCCGTGCGCGACCTCGACGCGAAGGTGCGCCGTCGTCATCGCGGACTCGATCGAGATCGGCAGATCCAGCCAGCGGTCCACGCCGCGCAAGCGCGACACCGTCAGCGATTGCGACCCGATCTCGGTGCCGCTGGCGTCGACCGCGGTGACCTTCACGATCTGACCCCACGCCGGCGCGCGGCGGACGCGCAGCCGCGCGTTGACGAGGAGGCGGCCCTGGTCGGCGCCCATCGGCAGCTCGATCTCGCACGCGGACCGGAGCTCGACGACACCGTCGCGGCGCGTGCCGCACTCGGAGTTGTCCTCGAGCAGCCGGTCGGCCTCGACGACCTTCGCGTTCAGCGGGTGGCCGGCGGCGTCGTACTTGCCGTCGATGAAGTCGCGGAGCAAGCCGTCGTTCGGATCCTCGGCAGGATCGACATCGCCACCGGGCGCATCGGTACACGCCGCGATCGCGGAGAGGAGAAGGACACCGGCGAGGACAGAACGCACCACCTCGATCGCGATTGCAGCGATCGAGCCAGAGCCGGCTCACCGATCATCGATAGTTTAGGACTGGCCACTCGAATAGCCGGCCACGTCACCATCGGGTCATGCGTCCACGCCATGACGGTTGTCGACCGCAGCCGCGCTGCTCAGAGCGCGATCGTCCCGCGCCCGACCTCGAGGACCGCGCCGCTGACGAAGATCTGATCGCGCTCGTCGATGCGCAATCCGAGCCGTGAGGGTCGTTCGATCGCGGCGCCCTGCGAGAGCGTGGCGGTCATCGGGCGCGGCGCATTTCGCGTGATGAACCAGCCGCCGAGGTTGGCGCACGCGCTGCCGGTCGCCGGATCTTCGAGGAGCGCGCCGTTCGACGTGAAGAAGAAGCGAACCGTGATCTTCGACGCGTCCTTCTCGTCGCGCGCCCACACATAGGCCATCGCCTCCTGGCGCGTGGCGCTGAAGCCGTGCTTCTCGATCAGCGCCATCACGGGCTTCGTCGCGCGCACGAGATCGATCGACGCGAGCGGAATCACGAGCTGCTCGACGCCGGTGTTGACCCACAACGGCTCGTCGCTCACCGAGCCCGCCGGCAGACCCAGCATCGCCGAGAGATCATCGCGACTCGCGTCGACCGCGCGAGTGGCGGGCGCCTTCGCCGCGCGAAGCGTCCAGGAGCTCGGTTCGCTGCTCTCGACGGCAACGAGGCCCGCGATCATCTCGAGCGTGACGCGCGGCGTTCCCTTCGCCGCGGCGACGACGCTCGCGGTGCCGAGCGTGGGGTGGCCGGCGAAGGGCATCTCGAAGCCCGGCGTGAAGATTCGAACGCGCGCATCGGCGTCCTCGCGCGTCGACGGCAAGACGAACGTGGTCTCGCTCAGGTTCATCTGCCGCGCGAGCGATTGCATCTGCGCGTCGGACAGGCCGCGCGCGTCTTCGAACACGCAGAGGGGATTTCCCGAGAACGGGTCGCCATCGACGGTGAACACGTTGAGGATGCGAAACGCGTGCATGGGGTGATCTGGACAGGTCGAGCCTCGTCGTACAAGGCACACATCACACGGCGCGACATCGATACAGCCAGACGCCCCCGCGACGAGCGCGATGCGCGAAGGGCACCCATCGACGACGCGCGAGCGATATGCTCCCGTTCATGCCCGCCACCGTCGTGGACGCTGTCACCACGCCGATGCCATGCGCCTACGGCTGCGAAGCGCTCACCGTCGAGCAGAAGGCCGAGGGCATCGCGGCGCTCTATCGCTTCGACGACGCGATGCGCGGGTGGGGGCAGACCGTCATCTGGGACCTCGCGGCGCCGACCTTGTGGCGATTGCAGCAGCAGCTGGGCGAGGTCACCTGGGTCGCGGTGCGCGATACCGGGTGCACGCATCGCCGGCTGCTCGGGTTCTGCGTGCACGAGACGATTCACGCGCTGTGCGGCGATCCGACGGCGCCGAACTACGGGACGCCGGTCGGCTTGCCGTATGGCGTGCCCGAGCACGTTCCTCCGGCGGAGGAAGCCGCGTTCCTGCATCCGTTCAACCAGCACGAGGCGCGCGCGTACACGGGGATCGCGGCGGTGGCGTTCCGGCTGTTCAAGATCGAGTGGGAGCTCAACCCGGCGCGCGAGGTCGGCACGTATGGCTTCCCGGGCGGTAATGCGGTGGTCGATGTGCCGCCGGGATATCGCCGCGTGCCGCACTTCGATCACGTGAAGCACAACCGGCGGTACATGGCGCTCGCGCAGAAGCTCGAGGACGAGGCGCGGTCGTTCTTCACGGACAGCGTGCTCGATGACTTCGCGGCGCGGTTCGAGGCGGCGGAGAAGATCGGGTTCGCGAAGCGGCCGTCGAAGTATCCGTCGCCGAAGGAGGTGGCGCGACTGAAGCCGAAACTGCCCGGGCGCAACGACCTGTGCATCTGCGGATCGATGCGCAAGTGGAAGCAGTGCTGCGGCGCGGCCGTCGACAGCTGATACTGTCGCGCGCATGAAGGCGGTCGTCGCGAAGAGGTACGGCGGGCCCGACGTGCTCGACATCGTCGAGGCGCGACCACCGGCGGTGCATCCGAACGACGTGCTGATCCACGTGCGCGCGGCGGGGTTGAACCCGCTCGACTTCAAGGTGCGCGACGGCAAGGTGAAGCTCGTGCTTCCGCTCGAGCCACCGGTGGCGCTCGGCTGCGACGTCGCGGGCGTCGTCGCCGCGGTGGGGCCGAAGGTCACGGCGTTCAAGGAAGGCGACGAGGTGTACGCGCGCCTCGAGAAGCTGCGCATGGGCGGGCTCGCCGAGCAGGTGTGCGCGGATGCGAGCGTCGTCGCGAAGAAGCCCGCGACGCTGACGTTCGAGCAGGCGGCGTCGGTGCCGCTCGCTGCGCTGACGGCGCTGCAGGCGCTGCGCGAGGTCGGCGGGTTCACCGCGAAGCAACGCGTGCTGATCCACGCGGGGGCGGGCGGCGTGGGGACGCTCGCGATCCAGATCGCGAAGATCCTCGGGCTCGCGGTCGTGACGACGACGAGCACGAAGAACGTCGACTTCGTGCGCGAGCTCGGCGCCGACGAGGTGATCGACTACACCAAGGAAGCGCTCGACGCGAAGCCGCGCGAGCTCGACGGCGTGTTCGACTCGCTCGGCGCGGAGTCGGAGCTCGCGTCGATCCGCGCGACGAAGCGGGGTGGCATCGTCATCGGCATCGGCGGATACCCCGACGGCGCGTTCGCGAAGAAGTGGATGCCCGCGTTCGTACGTCCGGCGCTTTGGCTCGTGACGGCGAAGCGGCGCAGCGCGGCGGCGAAGGCGGGCATGCGGTTCGCGTATCTGTTCATGCGGCCCGATGGCGCCGAGCTCGCGGAGATCGCGAAGTGGATCGACGGCGGTCAGATGACGCCGGTGATCCACGCGACGTTTCCGCTCGCGAAGGTGAAGGATGCGTTCGCGGAGCTCGAGCGCGGGCGCGCGCGGGGCAAGATCGTCGTCACGATCTAGGCCGATCAGCGGATCGCGCCGGGCGCGAAGATCTGGAGGAGGCTCGGGCCCTCGACCGTCTTCCACTGATTGTCGGACACGGTCACGATGCGTCCGTCGGGCAGCATCGCGATGCCCTCGAGGTTGCGCTTGCTCTCGAGCGCGTCGCCGATGTCGAGCAGCACGCGCGGCGTGATGTCCTCGCCGGGCTGCGCCGGCGGCGGTAGCGAGAACGCGAGGAGCTTGGTGATCTCGAAGTGACGCTCGACCGCTTGCGCGATCACGGTTCCATCCGGGGCGATCGTGCAGTCGAGGCCGCTCAGCTTGCCGGTCGTCGAGGTGAGCCACACGCGATAGCGGCGCACGAGCTGGCCGTGATCGATGCGCAGCACCGGTGCCCAGCGCCGCTTGCTCGTCTCGCCGGCGCCCTCGATCGCCACGATCAGCGTGTCCCCGGCGCCGCAGATGCCCTCGGCGCCGTGGTTCATCTTCATCGGGATGCCGATCTGCTCGGCGGTCAGCGTGATCGTCGAGCGGATCGCGATCGAGTTGCCGCTGATCTCGCCGACCAGCACCTTCGCGACACCGTCGACGCGCCCCTCGGTTCCGAACGCGATGCGGCCGTCGCCGAGCTCTTCGATCGCCTCGAGGTCGGTGTCGCCGGGGACGCCGGTGACCTCGAACGTCTCGATCGCCGGCGTGTTCGCAGCGTCGAGCGTGATCCGATACGCCTTCGCGGCGCGCTCCGCGACGGTCCAGATCCGCCCCTGTCCGTCGGCGGCGAGACCCGAGAGTCCGTTCGCCGTATCGACGACGACCTCGGTGAACAGCGAGGCCGTCTTCTTCGTGTCGAGCTCGTTCGAGGTCTTCGAGCATCCGAGGATGCACGCGAGGCTCGCGAACAGGACCAGCCGTGACACGTCCGGCATCGTAGATCAGAACGCGAGCTGGACGCCCGCGAGGTAGCGCCGCTCCTCCTCGGAGCGCTCGGTCTCCTTGACGTGGCCGGACCGATCGCGAAGCTCCGCGGATAGCTCGATCTCGAGCACGAGGTCGCGCGACAGGCCGAGCCCGTAGCGCGCCCAGACGCGGCCTTCACCGCGCTCGTCGAACAGCGGGAAGTCCTCGACGAGGTCCTCCTGGTGACGATCGATGCCTTGCACGGACTTGAAGTGGTCGCGCTGGTACGCGATGCCGGCGGCGGCGGGACCGTACGCGAGCTGGAGACGCGCCGCGCCGGTCAGACCGATCGCGTGATAGTAGTTGTCGCGCACGATCGTCGAGCGGACCTCGTCGTCGGGAAACAGGTCGCGGTGATCGTCCATCGCGAGGCTGCGGACCAGGCCGAAGTTCGCGTACACGTCGACGATCGCGCGCATGCGCAGGCCGCGATGGCGAAGCGTGAGATCGAGCGTCGGACCGAGCAGGTGGGCGATGGCGACGCGATCTCGCGTCTTCTTGGTGTTGCGCGTGGCCGACGCGTGAAAGCCGTACTCGTAGGCGCTGCTGAGGCCGTAGAGCAGGTTCCATCCATCGCCGTCCTCCGCGATGTTCTTGCGATGCCACATCGTGACCGCGGCTCGCGCGAGGGCGCGAAAGTCGACGATCTCCTTCTCGTTCCGCGTCGCTTCGACGTGCATCTGCGTGAACGAGGGAGCCGTGCGGAGCTGCCGTCCGCGGCCCGGACGATCGAAGTTCGGGATCATGATCAGCTCGGTCTCGAGCGCGACGCGCCCGATGCCCTCGCTCGGCTGACCCGACGCGCGCTGCGTACCGCCGACGAGCGAGAGCTCGAAGCGATGCGTGATGTCGGAGTCGAAGCCGAGGCTGTTGGTGTTCTCGGAGTGGAACACGCGCTTGCCGTCGATCCAGTCGAACACGCCGCGCCCACCGCTGAACGCGTTGCCCGCGATCCGGTTGAACCAGTTCGGATCGCCGCGCAGGAAGAACACGCCCATCTGCCAGAACGCCTCGCCGACGACCGCGCCGGAGCGCGGCGTCATCACCAGATCGTTGAAGCTGACCTCTTCCTTGAACTCGCCGAAGAACTCCCACGCGGCGGAGAGCCCGAGCGACACGACGTAGGACTGGACCGACGAGAATCCGTTACTGCGCGCGAACAGATAGTTGAGGCCGCCCTGCGCGGAGTGCCGCCATCCGTTCGTATTGAAGTAGTTGTCGTCGAGGCTCCACGCTCGGAACGTGATGAAGCGCTCGCGCAGGTTTCGCCAGTCGAGGTTGTACTTGAAGTCGAAGCTGTTCGCGTCCTTGTCGACCCAGTACACGGTCTCGGCGATCCCGAACAGCACCGCGGCCTCGGCGAACATGCGGCCCCAGTGCAAATCTCGCGGTGATTGCTCCACGGGATGCAGCACCTCCGGGAGGATGGGATCGTCGTCCTCCTCCGGCGTGTTCACCTGCGGATCTGCGTGCGCCGGCGAGCACAGCGCGACGCATGAAAGCAGAAGGAGACGACCACCCATGGAGCGCCGGGTGCATGATTGCACCTCTGATCGCTCGCGTGCACTCCACCGGCCACATCGCTTCGAGTATCGTGATCGCGATGGCGCGAAGCACGCGATGGGTCGGGTGTGCCCTCGTGCTGATCGCGTTGACGGCTCCGGTGATGGCGGAGCCGGCGTCACCCGAGCCGCGACGATGGCGCGTGCTCGCGGCCGCGATGCTCGGGATGCGCGCCGATCAGGGCGGGCTCATCTCCTCGGGCTACCGCTTCGTCGCGATCGGCGGGATCATCCATCCGCAGTTCTCGCTCTCGTTCGCGATCGATCACCAGCTCGGTGACGACAACCGCATCCCCGGCGCGAGCGCACCGGCGCGCTTCTCGGAGTGGATCGCGTCGGCGCGGCTCGGCCGAGCGTTTCGGTTCGGACCGGATTTCTGGCTGCAAGGCGCCCTCGGGCTCGCCCGCGTGAACTCTCGCGTGACCCGCATCGACAGCATGCGCAGCACCGAGCGCGGCAACCTCGCGATGGACGCCGTCGCGACGATCGTCTGGCGATCCGGGTTGATCGCGTCCACCCTGGTGTTCGGCGTGACGGCGATTCCGGCCGAGGAGCAGATCGTCATCGACGGAGCGACGTACATCGTCCCCGAGCGCGTCGAGCCGTGGTTCGGGCTCGGCATCGCGCTGATGTTTTGAGCCGGAATCGCGTGGTCGCACGTGTCGCGGGTGTCGCCCGCCGACTGTGAACGAGACGCGGCTTCTCGCGGTTCGGGGACATCGACGCGGGCGAGCCGATGTGAGGTGCGACCCGAATCGGAGGATCTCCGTCGACAAGGTCGGATGCTACGATTCTCGAATGGTTCATCGCGGACTCGCCGCGCTCGCGATTTGTTTCCTCGCGTCGTGTCCTGCCCCGAAGCAGGTTCCGCCACCGTCGGCGCCGGCGCCCGTGGCCACGGCGCCCGCCGCCGACCCCGCACCGGCAGTCCCCGACGTGCCGGCGCTCCGGCTCCCGCGCGACTTCTTGCCGACGCGCTACGCGGCGCGCCTCGAGCTGGATCCCGCGAAGACCGACTTTCGCGGATCGATCTCGATCACGGGCACGGTCGCGAAGCCCCTCGATGTCATCTGGCTGCACGGCAAGAACCTGACCATCGCGAAGGCGAGCGCGACCAAGGACCAGGTCGAGCTTCCGGTGAAGGTCACGCTCGTCGGTGAGGAGCTGCTGAAGGTCGAGCCACCGCGCACGCTCGAGGCCGGCGAGTGGACGCTGATGATGGACTACGCCGGCGAGCTCGACACCAAGGCGAGCGCGGGCGCGTTCCGCCAGACGGTCGCCGACTTCTCCTACATCTATACGCAGCTCGAGGCGCTCTACGCGCGGCGCGTGTTCCCCTGCTTCGACGAGCCCGATAATAAGGTGCCGTGGAAGCTCACGCTCGACGTGCCGAAGAAGCTCGTCGCCGTGTCGAACACGCCGATCGCGAGCGAGACCCCGCTCGAGGGCGACAAGAAGCGCGTCGAGTTCGCCGTCACCAAGCCGCTGCCGACGTACCTCGTCGCGTTCGGCGTCGGCCCGTTCGAGATCGTCGACGCGGGCAAGAGCTCGCGCGGCACGCCGGTGCGCGTGCTCACGCTCGCGAAGCGCGCCGTCGACGGCGAGTACGCGGCCAAGACCAGCGCGAAGCTCCTCGATCTCGCCGAGGATTGGTTCGGCACGCCGTATCCCTACGAGAAGCTCGACATGCTCACGATCCCCGTGACGGTCGGCTTCGGCGCGATGGAGAACGCGGGCCTCATCACGTTCACCGAGACGCTGATCCTCCATGACGCGAAGGCATCGAAGGAGCGCAAGCACTGGTGGATCTCCGTCGCCGCGCACGAGATCGCGCACCAGTGGTTCGGCAACCTCGTCACGATGTCGTATTGGGACGACATCTGGCTCAACGAAGGCTTCGCGAACTGGCTCGAGACGAAGATCGCGAACAAGTTCGAGCCGTCGTGGCGCGAGACCGACAGCGAGCTCGGGATGCGCAACAAGGCGCTCGAGGCGGACAGCCTCGTCACCGCGCGCAAGATCCGCCAGCCGATCGACTCGAACAACGACATCCTCAACGCGTTCGACGGCATCACCTACAACAAGGGCGCGAGCGTGCTGAACATGTTCGAGGCCTATCTCGGCCCCGAAGTCTTCCAGCGCGGCGTGCGCGACTACCTCAAGGCCCGCGCGTGGGGCAACGCGACGTCGACCGACTTCGCGACCTCGCTCGCCCAGGCCGCGGGCAAGCCACAGATCGCGACCGCGTTCGCCACGTTCCTCGAGCAACCCGGCGCACCCGAGATCACGGCGACGGCGAAGTGCGACGGCGCGCCGACCGTCGAGCTCTCGCAGCGCCGCTACGTCCCGCCCGGTGCGGCGACGCCGGCGCAGACGAAGCCCTGGATCCTCCCGGTCTGCGTCGTCTACGAAGCCGGCGGCAAGCGCGCCCAGAAGTGCACGATGCTCGACGGCCCGACCGGCTCGGTCGCGCTCGCGACCACGTCGTGCCCGCGCTGGGTGATGCCGAACGCCGACGGTCGCGGCTACTACCGCAACGCGTACACCGCCCAGCAGCTGATCGCGCTCCGGGACGAGGGATGGAAGCAGCTCTCGTGGACCGAGCGCCGCGCCGTCTTCTTCGACGCGAGCGCCGCCGCGCGAACCGGCAAGCTCCCTCTCGCCCTCGCGCTCTCGTTCGTGCCGCCGATGCTCGCCGGCAAGGATCGCTTCACGGTGCCCGCGGCCGTCGACCTGCCGGCCGGCTTCCACGAGTGGGTGCGCGACGACCTGCGCCCCAAGTACGAATACTGGCTGCGCGCGACCTTCGGCGCGGGCGCGCGGGCGGTGGGCTTCACCGTCAAGGACTCGGACTCGCTCGACGACGAGGACATCCGCGAGGCGCTCGTCGGCACCGTCGCGTGGGACGCGCGCGATCCGAAGCTCGTCGAGCAAGCGGTCGCCCTCGCCGACAAGTGGCGCGACCTGCCGCAGTCGATTCGCTACCTCGTGCTCTCCGTGTCGGTCGACGCCAAGCCCGCGGTGTTCGACAAGGTGCTCTCCGAGGTGGTCGACGAGCCCGAGCGCACCAAGCGCCTCGACATGCTCCACGCGCTCGCCGCCGTGCGCGACCTGGGCCGCCAATCGCGCGCGCACGCGCTGCTGCTCGATCCCAAGGTCGACATCCGCGAAGCGATCTGGATGCTGTGGAAGACGACCACCGAGGCGAATCGCGCCAACTCGCAGCGGTTCTTCAAGCAGCACGCGGACGCGATCATCAAGCGCCTCCCCGCGGACGGCGCGACCTTCTCGCTCGGCTCGCTCGGCACGCTGTTCACCAAGACGTGCAAGGCCGACCAGCGCGAAGAGGTCGCCGCCTACGTCACCAAGACGTTCGGCACGTACCCCGGTGCCAAGCGCGTCCTCGATCAGGCGATCGAGGACATGGATCAGTGCATCGCGAAGCGCCGCGTGATCGAGCCGGAGCTCGACGCGTGGCTCGGCGGCGTGCGCGTCAAGAAGGACACCGACAAGAAGGACAAGACCGACGCCGACGACAAGGCCGACAAGAAGAAGTCGAAGAAGAAGTCGGACAAGAAGAAGGCGAAGAAGTAGTCACCGCGCGAGGCAGCGCGCGATCGCGGCGTCGACGACGAACACCTTCTGATGGAAGCCGGGGTCGAGCGCGAGGACCTCGGTGTCGAGATCGCGGACGCGGCCGCAATCACCCGCCTGCGCGCGCTCCATGGCTTCCATCGTGTGGATCCACGCGGTGTCCTTGTTCGCGCGTTGCTCGTCGGTCTCGTGATCGCGTTCGCGCGCATTACGGGCCATCGTCGCGAGCGCCGCTCTGCACTTGCCGGCTTCCCTGTATCCGACGATCGCCGACGTCGTGCTGAGGGCCACGATCAGCAGCGTGGACACGCCGATCATCAGCTCGTCGGTCTCACGGGCCAGGGCGACGCCGACGACCGACTCCGCGGCGGCAGCGACGAGATCGACCGTCGGCACGACGCGGTCACCGGTGCACTCGATGCTGCCGACCGGTGGGAGCGGCGAGGGCGGACCGCGAACGATCAAAAGCGAGCACGCTGTCGACATCAACGCCGCCGCGACCGCGATCTTCACGCGGTGACTCTACACCCGTCGATCAGTGAGCCGCGTCGTGCTCGGTCGTTGGCGCGTCGTGCTCGGTCGTTGGCGCGTCGTGCTTCATCGCTTCGGACTTCGCCGGCGGATCCGCGGGCTTGTCCTCGGCCTTCGGCGCGGGCGTCACGACATCGATCGCGGGTGGTGCAGCGTTCGTGCCCTGGATCTCGTCGACCTTCGTGACCTTGTCACTCGAGCCCGAGATGCGAAGCAGGAAGGACAGGCGACGGTTCTGCGGAGCGAGCGGATCGTCGGGCTTGTAGAGCTGGCTCGAGCCGCGTGCGAACAGGCCCACGATCTGCTCGCGGGAGACTCCGTTCTCCTCGAAGATCTTCCGAGCGGCGTCGGCGCGCTGATAAGACAGGTCCCAGTTGTTGAGCTTGGAGCCGGGCGCGAAGCGGCGCGCGTCGGTGTGCCCGTTGATCTCGACGGGGCGGCCGAGCTTCACGAGGATCGGCGCGAACGCCTTGAGGAACTTCTGAAGGGGCGCGCTCAGCTTGGCGGACGAGACGTCGAACAACAGGTTGTCGCCTTCGTCCACGGTCTCGACGAGGACACCCTCGGGCGTGATCTTGATCTTCACGTTGCGGACGACGGAGGCGAGCTCGCCATCGAGCGCGGCGAGGCGGCCGAGCTTGTCGCTGATCTGCTTCGCGGCCTCGGCCTTGTTCTCGAACGAGGCCTCCTCTTCGCTCGGCGGGGGCGTGCCGGACTCCTCGATGACCGAGGGCTTGATCTGCGCGGCGTGGTTCATCGCGAGATCGCCCTCGGGCAGGATGCCGGTGCGGAAGTAGTTCGAGATCTCCTTGCGCGAGGCGGCGTCGGTGGAGGCGAGGAGCCAGAGCACCATGAACAGCGCCATCATCGCGGTGACGAAGTCGGCGTACGCGACCTTCCAGGCGCCGCCGTGGTGTCCGTGGCCGCCTTCGACCTTCTTGTAGCGACGCGCCATCGTTAGCCCACCGACTGCAGGGCCTTGTCGAGGTCCGTGAAGGAGGGGCGCTCGTCGGAGAAGATCATCTTGCGACCGAACTCGACGGCGGTGGGCGGCGCGACGCCGCGGGCGGAGGCGATGACGGCGGACTTGATGACGTTGAGGTAGCGGAGCTGGTGGACCTCTTGCGTCTCGGCGTTGTTCGCGAGCGGCTGCATGATGCAGTAGCAGATCAAGATGCCGAGGAAGGTGCCGACGAGCGCGGCGGCGACGTGGTGACCGATGACGGCGGGCGGGGCGTCCATGTGGCCCATGGTGACGATGATGCCGAGGACGGCGGCGACGATGCCGATGCCGGGGAGTGCGTCGCCGATCGTCTTGATGAGGCCGGTCGCGAGGTGGCCCTCGGCCTTGAGCGTGTCGAGCTCGTTGTCGAGGAGCTGCTCGAGCTCGTCGGGCGCGATGCCGTTGACAATCTGCTGGAGCGCCTCGGCGAGGAACGTGCGCGCGTGGTGCTGCTTCTTGATCGAGGGGTACTTGTTGAACAGGTCGGACTTCGCCGGGTCGTTGACGTGAGTCTCGAGCGCGAGGACGCCCTGGCGGCGCGCGAGCATGAACAGCTCGTACTGGAGCTTCAAGAGATCGAGGTAGTCGCCCTTCTTCGGGATGTTCTCCTTCACCGCCATCTTCAGCGCGTGGACGACGCGCTTCTTCATGAGGCCAGGTGCCGAGGTGAGGAGCGCGCCGATCGCAGCGCCGAGGATGACGACGAACTCGGACGGCTGGATCAGCACGCCGAAATGGCCGCCAGCCATCGCAAAGCCGCCGCAGATGGCTGCGAGCGCGAAGAGGATTCCTGGAATCGCCATGGGTCTTGCTCTCCGGGTCGGCCAGGTTGGGAGAAGTTGACGCGTGAATCGTCAGCGCCGCCGATACGGTTCGCGGTAGCAGGTGTGGGTGCGAGGTAACCGAGCGGAAGCGCTCGCCTCGCGCGTGGCATCACGGCTGCACCATGCGACCTCCATGTCTCGCAGCCGTAACGCCACGACGCCCTGGAACACCGGATCGCCGATCGACGACAGCCGCCTCGGCAACTACGCGATGATCGCGCTGTTGGCGAAGGGTGGCACCGCGTCGGTGTACCTCGCGGAGCACATCCCGACCGGCAAGCGCGTCGCGCTCAAGCTGCTCGATCCGATGTACGCGAGCCGCACCGAGATCGTCGAGCGGTTCTTCGCGGAGCACACGATCTCGAAGGCGGTGCGGCACCCGGCCCTGATCGACATCAGCGTCTCCGACATCAGCGCGACGGGCGTTCCGTACATCGTGATGGAGCTCCTCGACGGCGAGAACCTCGGTGCGCTCGTCGAGCGCGGCCAGGTCGCGATGGACGCCGTCCTCGCGATCGGGACCCAGATCGCGTCGGCGGTCGCGTCGATGCACCGCAACGGCTACGTCCACTGCGACATCAAGCCCGACAACGTCTTCGTGCTCTACGAGCAGACGAAGGAGGGGTGGCCGCGCGTCAAGGTCATCGACTACGGCGTGTCGCGCAAAACGACCGACGCCGCCAACGACGACGGCACGATCGCCGGCACGCCGATGTACATGCCGCCCGAGCAGTGGAACGGCGCGCCCGAGATGAAGAGCGACGTCTACGCGCTCGGCTGCCTCCTCTACGAGCTGTGCACCGGCGAGCAGCCCTTCCACGGCACGCTCCCGCAGCTCATGCTCCTCCACACCGAGCACCTGCCGCAGCGCCCGTCGACGTATCGCTCGGAGATGAGCTCGACGCTCGAGGCACTGATCATGCGGATGCTGGCGAAGGACCCGTCGATGCGTCCGACGATGGACGAGGTCGAGTACACGCTGTCGCGCCTCGCGTGGCACCGCCGCTCGAAGACGGTGAAGGACCTGACGCCGATGTTCCTCGAAGCGACCGCCTAGAGGTCGCACGATGTCGCCTACCGATCGCCAATCTCGCCGACACCCGTGCGCCCAACTAGCGAACTTCGCTGATCGCCGATCGGGCACGTCGCTTGCGCAGATGCGGGCCGTGCGCACCGCCATCCTCTTCCTCCTCGTTCCCACGATCGCAGTCGCCGAGCCGGCACACCCGCTGTGGGAGGCCGAGCTGCAGGTGGGCTACGGGATCACGAAGCACACCGACGAGGGCATGAGCCATAGCGCCGTCGGTCCGATGTCGTTCGCGGCGCTCGCGTCGATCGCGATCAACGAGGAGCCGCGCGCGTATGCCGTCGGCGGCCTCGTCGGCGAGACGCTGGAGCGCGACGCCATCGGCGTGACCGCCGGTGCGCGGCTCGTCGTGCCGAACACGCCCGTGCGCGTGACCGGCGCCGGCGTGTGGATGGTCGCGCCGAAGACGCTGTGGGGCGCGAGCGCCGCCGCGGGTGCGTGCTGGGGGCAGGGGACGCTGGCGCTGTGCGCCGATGTTCAGATGACGGCGTACGTCGCCGGAACCGCGTTGCCGAAGGACGAGCTCGAGCTGCAATTCGCGTTCGTGATCGGTGTGGCTGCTCGAGGAGGAATGTGATGCAGGCAGAGAACATCTCCAGCGATACGACGAAGATCACGAAAGCGCTCGACAGCCTCCCGACGCTGCCGATCGTGGCCCTTCGCATCGGCGAGGTCGTTCACTCGAAGAACGTCAGCGTCGCGCAGGTCGCGGACATCCTCCGCACCGATCCGGCGACCAGCGCCAAGCTGCTCCGCCTCGTCAACTCGCCGTACTTCGGCATCCCGGGTGGCGTCTCCGACGTCGCCCGCGCGATCCCGTTCGTCGGCTTCAACACGCTGTACCAGCTCGTGCTCTCGATCTCCGTCCTCGACACCCTGAAGGGCAAGGACGGCGTCATCGACGCGCGCGCTCTCTGGATGCACTCACTGATCGTGGCGACCGCCGCGCGCGAGCTCGCGACCGAGGTGAAGTTCTCCGACCCGGGCGCCTGCTTCACGGCGGGCCTTCTCCACGACATGGGCAAGATCGCCCTCGCGAAGGTCGACCCGGGCGGCCTCGCCGCGGCGTTCGAGTCGATGAAGCGCGACGGCCTGACGCTCCCCGAGGCGGAGAAGAAGCACAACCTCGCACCGCACGATCGCATCGGCTCGCGCCTCGCGCGCCAGTGGAAGTTCCCGGCGACGCTCGCGACGCCGATCGAGCAGCACCACACGATTCACCAGCAGAACGTTCGCGAGCGCCTCGCGCCGAACCTGCGCTCGATCACCGAGATCGTCGCCGCCGCCGACCACCTGTCGAGCATCTGCGCCAAGACGTTCGGTGACGCGGCCGCGATGTGCGAGGACGGCGACGAGGAATCGAGCACGCTGTTCGACCGCAACGGCTTCACCGAGACGCAGCGCACCGCGCTGAACGATCGCACGCGCAAGGAGCTCGAGAAGTCGAAGGTGTTCCTGTCGCTGCTCGACTGACCGCCACTCGGAGTTACCGCCAAGGCTGGGAGGTACCGCCAAGGCGCCACTCAGAATTACCGCCAAGGCTCGGAGGTACCGCCAAGGCGCCACCGGAACTACCGCCATGACGCCATGAGCGCCAAGGATCTTTTTTCGCTTCGCGAAGAAAGACCTACCGCCGCATGGCCTCTCGCGCTCATGCGTCTCACGGTCAGCAATATGTCTTCTGAATCGAGTGATGTCGCGCGTTCTCGACTCGTTGAACGAGCCGTCGCGCGTTCTCGACTCGTTGAACGAGCAGTGACGTCGCGCGTTCTCGACTCGTTGAACGAGCAGTGACGTCGCGCGTTCTCGCACGCCCGCAGGCCAGACCGGGCACGTAAGGTCACTCACGACCGCCGGTGTTCCCGGCTACACGCGTCGCCACGAACCGTGAACTAGGTGCCGCGCGTTCTCGACGACGATCGCAACAGGTCCTTAAAGATCCTTGGCGCTCATGGCGTCATGGCGGTAGTTCCGGTGGCGCCTTGGCGGTACCTCCGAGCCTTGGCGGTAATTCTGGCGGTAGATCCGGACGGGCGCCATGGCGGTACTGCTGTCACGCCGGGAGCGGCAGTGTCACGGTGAAGCAGGCGCCGCGGTCGGGCGTCTTGCGATAGTTGATGCGGCCCGAGAGCATCTGCATCACGTAGGCGCTGATCGCGAGGCCGAGGCCGGTGCCGCCGCTGGTGGTCGAGGCGAACGGCTCGAACATCGTGTCGAGGATCTCCGCGGCGACGCCCGGGCCGTCGTCGGTGACGGTGAAGTGGACCTCGTCGTCGACGATCTTCACCGAGAGGTCGACGTGGCCGCCGACGGGCGACGCGTTCGCGGCGTTGCGCAGGACGTTCGCGAGCACCTGAAGGAACAGCGACTCGGTGACGGCGAGGCTGACGACCGGGAGCTCGCTCACGCGCAACGTCGCGCGCTCGCGGACGTACGGGCCGGCGAGCTTGATCGCGCGCTCGACGAGCTTGGACAGGTTGACGGGCTTGAGCTGGACCTCGCCGTCGCGGATGAACTTGCGCATCGTCACAAACAGCTGGACCGCCTCGTTGCCGGCGGTGGTCGCCTCGGTGACGGCCGCCTGGAGCTCGGGGGCGGCGTTGCCCTCGGAGAAGGTCGTGACGTCGTCGAGCGCGACGGTGAGCGCCTGCATCGTCGACGCGAGGTCGTGCAGGAGCGAGGCGGTGAGGGCGCCTAGCGTGGCCTGGCGCATGAGCTGGTTCAGGCGCGCGCCACCGTTGGCGGTGGGGATCGGCATCGAGCTCGGGCGCGCTTCGAGCACGCCGAACGAGCGCTGCGCGCGGTGCGCCATGTACTGCACGATCTCGCGCGCGGACTCGGTGACGCCGCGCGCGCGGAGGCGGAGCGAGGCCTCGGGATCGAGCTGGAGATCGAGGTACCAGCCGCCGCCTTCGCGCGGGACCGCGCCGCCGGTGAACGGGTGATCGACGCCGTCGGCGCGCACCACGGTGCCCGCGCAGACGACGCCTTCGACGGTGAGGGCGCGACGCACGATCACCTCGGACAGCTCCATCGGTGTCTTGGCATCGGACAGCTCGTCGTCGAACGTCGAGAGCGAGAGCGCATCCTCGACGGACGCGAACAGGCGGCGTGCGAGGTCGCGCTGCTCGAGGCCGCGGCGCACGACGACCTCGATCTCGTCGTGCCACGGCTTGCCGACCTTGTAGGGGGCGTGTGGCGCGAGGAGGGCGCGTTGTGCGCGCTCGTCGACGTAGCCGGTGAGCAAGACGCGGACCGCGTCGCGCTGGTGCTGGCGCGCGAACTCGAGGACCTCGATGCCGTCGTGGTCGGGCATCTTGAGGTCGCTGATCACGACGTCGTACTGGTTGGACGAGAGGACGTCGAACGCTTCGTTGCCCGAGGCGACCGCTTCGACGCGATAGTTCATCGATAGCTCGTCGACGAGCGCTTCACGGACGTGATCGTCGTCGTCGACGACGAGGATGCGGGCGGTCGTCTTGCTCATGGCGATTCCTTGCGTGGCGCGGACTCGAGTCGCTCGACAAACGTCGACTGGACGTTCGCGAGCTCGGGCGGGAGAGCGGGCTTGTTGGGGCCGGGTTCGTTCTTCGTCGCGTCGATGATCGCGGCGACGTTGGTCTCGATGCGTTGCACGAGCTGCGAGCTGCGAACGAGCAGGCGCTCCATGACGGCGCGATCGACCGGATCGAGCGACGCGATCTGGGACATGCGGCGGACCGTCGACGACAGCGCGCCGACGGGGTTGTTCAGGTGATGGGCGATGCCGGCGACGAGCTCGCCCATCGCGGCGCGCCAGGCGAGCAGCGCGACCTCGCGGTTGCGCTCTTCGACCTCGCGCTGCGCGGCGGCGAGCTGCGCGTGCGTGCGCTCGAGATCGGCGTACGCGGTGTACAGGGCCGTGTGCTTCGCGAGCAGCTCGCGCTCGAGGATGCGGCGCTCGCCGGTGTCGCGGGCCATGTAGGCGGCGAGCGCACCGTGCTCGGGGGATTCGACGTGAGCGACCTGGAGCTCGACGTACACCGGGTACTCGTCGCCGCGGCGCAGCCCGACGTCTTCGTAGTGCCCGGGCATGAGCAGGTCGCGGTCGGGCTCGTAGGCGAGGTCCTCCATCGCCATGCCGACCATCGAGCCCACATCGCGGAGCAGCAGGTCCGCGGCCCCGGAGTTCGCCGACAGCACGCGCCCCGTCTCGCGGCTCACGATGAACGCGGCGTCGCCGCTGCGCTCGAACAGCAGGCCGAAGACGGCAGTCGCGATCGGATCGGTCACGTTCGTTGGCTCGGCCAGTTTCGAGAGGGTTGAGAGCGCCAAATTCGCCGACACCCCAGGAAACCCCGACGGATTGACGGCGCCAAGAGGTCGGATCTACACGCACCCGATCGGCATGCGCCGTGCTGAGAAGGGTCGCGTGTCCATCACGTTCGGATCCCTCGACACCATGCAGCAGGCGCTGACGTTCCATCGCGAGCGCCATACGGTGCTCGCCGGGAACATCGCGAACCTCGATACGCCCGGCTACAAGCCGCTGGACCTACAGCGGAGCACGCCGACCGAAGGTACGACCCTGTCGGTCACGACCGACGGCCACATCGGTGGCGCGTCCAGCGCGCCGAGCATCGTCGAGGCGTTCGTCGACGCGAACCAGATGCAGGGCCCCGACGGAAACGCCGTCGAGCTCGAGCGCGAGCTGTCGAAGATCGACGCCAACCGCGCTCGCTACGCCACCAGCTCCGAGCTCGTTTCGCGGCGCATCGCGCTGCTTCGCTACGCCGCGGGAGACGGCACCTGATGTCGAACACGATCGATTTCTTCAGCGCGATGGAAGTGTCCGCGTCGGGCCTGTCGGCTCAACGCACGCGGATGAACGTTGCAGCCTCGAACCTCGCGAACGCGCAGACGACGCGCGGCGCGGACGGCGGTCCGTACAAGCGCCGCGACGTGCTGCTCGCCGCCGCGAACGCGCCGAGCGCCGAGCGCACGCCGTTCGCCGGCAACATCAAGACCGTCGAGGTCTCGCAGATCACGCAGGACACGCGGCCGCCGCGCATGGAGTACGACCCGGGTCACCCGGACGCCAACGCGCAGGGCTACGTCGCGTACCCGAACATCAACCCCGTCGAGGAGATGGTCGACATGATCACCGCTTCTCGCGCGTACGAGGCCGGCATCACCACGATGTCGACCGCGACGAACATGGCCGAACGCGCCTTGAGCATCGGCAAATGAGCGGCATAGCTCCCATCCAGCTGCCCTCGCTCACGTCGCTCGAAGGCGTCAAGCAAGACACGCCCGTCGGCAAAGGCAGCGATGTCGGCGGCGCGTTCGGAAACATCCTGTCGGAGGCGCGCGAGGCCGAGAACACCTCGACGCAGATGGCAGAGAAGTTCGCGAACGGCGACACGAGCGTCGGCATCCACGAAGTGATGATCCAGACCGAGAAGTCGAACATCGCGATCCGCTACGCGACGACGCTGAAGAACAAGGCGATCGAATCGTATCGCGAGCTCATGAACACGCAGGTTTGAGGACTGAACCATGGCCGACGCACCATCTACACAGGGACCGAGCGCAGTGGTGAATCAGCTCAAGGAGCTGTGGGGCCAGCAGTCGCGCGGTCGTCGCTTGCTCGCGATGCTCGTCGTCCTCGGCATCCTCGGCGCGGTCGTGTTCACGCGCTTCATCAAGACGGAAGCGGGCTGGACCGTCGTCGCCGACGGCGCGTCGCCCGACGATAGCCAGGAGATGCTCGCCGTGCTCGAACAGCGCGGCATGCCGGTCCGCATCACCGCGGGCAAGGTCGAGGTGCGCAGCGACAAGGTCGACCAGGCGCGTGCGATCGCCGCGGCCGCGGGCCTCCCGCGCGTCGGTAAGGGCTTCGAGCTGTTCGATGGCTCGCACCTCGGTCAGTCGAGCTTCGCGGAGCAAGTGAACTTCCGCCGCGGTCTGCAGGGCGAGCTCGCTCGCTCGATCACGTCGATGGCGCAGGTGCAGGGCGCGCGCGTCCACCTCGCGCTCGGCAAGCGCAGCGTGTTCAAGGACCGCGATGAAGCTGCGACCGCCTCGGTCGCGCTGCACCTCCACGCGGGCCAGCAACTGTCGCCGGAGCAGGTCCGCGGCATTCGCCAGCTCGTCGCGGCGAGCGTCGAGGGCCTTCGCCCGGACGCGGTCGTCGTCGTCGATAACCACGGCAACCTCCTCGACGGAGCGGAGCCGACCGCCGCGAACAAGAGCGCGGCGATCGAGCAAGCGACCACGGCGCGCGTTCGCCAGATCCTCGAGCGCGTCGTCGGCGCCGGCAAGGTCAACGTCGTCACGACTGCGGTCGTCGACGACTCGCAGATCAGCGAGACGCAGGAAGTGTTCGACAACGCGAACCCGGTGCTGCGCAGCGAGTCGCGCACCGTCGAAGGCGCGGGCGCGCTCGACGCGACGACGCTCAACGGCGTCGGCGGTGTCGCCGGCTCGCGCGGCAACCTGCCGGGCGCGACGCCCGCGTCGGGTGGTGCGGCCGCGGCGCCGAATGGTGCGAACGGCCGCGTGCAGGAGACGAAGAACTTCGAGATCAGCCGCACCGTGCGCCAGGTGAAGAAGCCCGAGGCGCAGCTCAGCAAGCTCTACCTCGCGGTGATCGTCGACTACAAGACGGGCGCCGACGGCAAGCCCGCCGCGCGCGACGACAAGGAGCTCGCCGAGCTGACCGCGCTCGCGCGCCAGGCCGCGGGCATCGACGACGCGCGCGGCGACAAGATCGATCTGCGCTCGATTCCATTCGTCGCCGACGAAGCGCCGGCCGCGGACATCGCCGCGGCGGCACCGCCGGCGGCATCGCTGCTGCCCGTCCCGCTCCCCGTCGCGATCGGCGGCGGCGCGGGGCTGCTCGTGCTGATCGCCATCGTCGTCATGCTGATGAAGGGCAAGAAGGCGAAGAAGCCGGTCATGAAGAACATGACGCTCGCGCTGCCCGCGCCGATCTCCGAGCTCGAGCGCGCGCTCGACGCGAAGACGCCGGGCGAGAGCGAGGCGGAAGCCGTCGCTCGCGCACTGCCGGGCCTCAAGGAGCCGGCGCAGCTGCCGGGCACGACCACGCGCGACCGCGTCCTCGCCGCCGTGAGGAGCGACGTCGACCGCGCTGCTGAAGTCCTCACCGCGTGGCTGTCCGAGCCGCCGCCCAAGACCCCCGTCGCCGCGAACAAGGGAGCACGAGCGTGAGCGCTGCCAATCAGAACGTCCTGCCGGGCCCGCACAAGGCCGCCATCGCACTCCTCTCTCTCGACGAGGAAGTCGCCGCGCTCGTGCTCTCGCGCATGGCGGAGCACGATGTCCGCAAGCTGGTCGACGCCGTCGACGAGCTCGACGACGTCAGCGGCGACACGATCCAGAAGGTGCTGGGCGAGTACGAGGCGGGGTTGACCTCGCCGCTCTCGATGGTTCGCTCCGGTGGCAACAAGTACGTCCGCAAGCTGGCGGACCGCGCGTTCGGCTACGAGAAGGCGCAGAAGCTGTTCGGCGTGGCGCCGCCTCCGTCGGAGCCGCTGCAGCTGCTCCGCACCGCGCGCACGAACTCGCTCGCGCAGCTGCTCCAGGAGGAGCACCCGCAGATCGCCGCTGTCGTCCTCACGCAGCTCGCACCCGGCGTCGCCGCGAAGATCTTGAACCTGATGCCCAAGCCGATCGCCGCGGACCTCGCGATGCGCATCAGCGAGCTCGACGAGATCCCCGAGCACGCGGTCGCCGAGGCGAGCGAGTCGCTCGTGCGCGCTCTCGAGGCCGCCGGTGGTCTCGCGGGCACGGACCCGCGCAGCGAGTTCGACGGCCTGGCGTTCTCCGCCGCGATCGTCAACGAGCTGTCGAGCGATGAAGGCGACGAGCTGCTCGGCGCGGTCGCCGAGGCCAACGAGACCGCAGCGTCGCGCATCCGCGAAGCGATGTTCACCTTCGAGGACCTCGCGCGCATCGCGACCCGCGAGATGGGCGGACTGCTCCGCTCGATCCAGAGCGAGGTGCTCGTCGTCGCGCTGCAGACCGCGACCCCCGAGCTGCGCGAGCACTTCCTCAGCTCGCTGTCTCAGCGCGCGGCCGCGACGCTGCGCGACGACCTCGGTGCCGCGGCGCCGAAGCGCCTCTCGGAAGTCGAAGCGGCGCAGCGCGAAGTCGTCGAAGCGGCGATGAAGCTCTCCGCCGAGGGCAAGCTCACCATGCCCGCGCGAGGCGGCGAGTGAGCGACGTCCGTCCGTTCCTGTCGACGATCGCGAGCGCCCCCGCGCCGCGCGCGTTCGGCAGCGCCATCGCAACGGTGCCGGTCAAGACCGGGACGTCGCCGTGGAGCCCGCAATCGCAGGACGCGGCGCAGGCGATCGACACGCAGGCGATCGAAGACGAAGCGCGCGAGCGCGGCCGGCAGGAAGGCCTCGCCGAGACCAAGCGCTTGCGCGAGCAGCTCGAGAAGGCCGTCGCCGCGTTCACCGCGGCGCGCGCGAACCTCGTGACGCCGTCCGCGATGAAGATCGCCGCCGCGGCCGCCGCCGTCGTCGGCGCGTGGACCGAGACCGCGGCCCCGTCGGAGCTGTACGCCCCGATCGTGCACGCATGGATCGCGAAGCACGACGCACCGGCGACCGTGCATGTCGCCCCGTCGCACGTCGAGACGATCAAGGAGCTGATCCAGGGCGCGCCGATCACGGTGATCGCGGACGCGTCGATGCGCGCCGGCGAGCTCCGGTTCTCGTCGCCGACGATGGAGCTCGCACACAGCTGGGACGATCGCCTGCCGGATCTGCGCGACGCGATCGCGAACGCGCTGGAGTCGCAGTGAACGTCTCGGTCATCCAGAGCTGGGTCAAGCAAGCGCTGCTCCCGCAGCCGGTCGGCGCGGTGATCGAGGTCGCCGGAACCATCGTGCAGATCGCGATGAGCGGCGCGAAGCTCGGTGACGTCGTCGCGATCGAGACCACGAGCGGCGAGATCCCGTGCGAGGTCGTTGGCTTTCGCGACAAGACGCTGCTCGCGATTCCTCTCTCTCCCGCGCGCACGATCGCACCGGGCGCCCCGGTGAGGCTGCGCGGCGCGATGTCGACGTTCGCCGTCGGTGACGCGCTGATCGGTCGCCTCGTCGATCCGTTCGGCATGCCGATGGACGGCCTGCCGGCGCCGCGGTGCAGCGATCGCGTTCCGCTCGACGGCGGCGCGCTTCCGATCGACGAGCGCGGCCAGGTCGACCATCGCTTCGACACGGGCGTTCGCGCGATCGACGGCCTGCTGACCTGCGGCCGCGGCCAGCGCGTCGGCGTGTTCGCGGGCGCGGGCTGCGGCAAGTCCGTGCTGACCGAGCAGATCGGCGCGCAGGCCGACGCGGACATCATCGTCGTCGGGCTGATCGGCGAGCGCGGCCGCGAGGTGCGCGAGCTGATGCAGTCGCCGCGGCGCGACCGCATGATCATCGTCGCAGCGACCGCGGATCGCTCGCCGCTCGAGCGCCTGCGCGGCGCGTACGCGGCGACCGCGATCGCCGAGTACTTCCGCGACAAGGGCAAGAACGTCCTCCTCATCCTCGATTCCCTGACGCGCTTCTGCATGGCGCTGCGCGAGCTCGGGCTCGCGCTCGGCGAGCCGCCGGCCACGAAGGGCTATCCGCCGAGCGTGTTCGCGACGCTGCCGCGCCTCCTGGAGCGCTGCGCTCCCCGCAAGGACGGCGGATCGATCACCGGCTTCTACACGGTGCTCGTCGAAGGTGACGACCTGTCGGATCCCGTCGCCGACTCCGCACGTTCTCTCCTCGACGCCCACATCGTGCTGTCGCGCGAATTGGCGGGGCGCGGCCACTTCCCCGCGATCGACATCCTCGCGAGCGCGTCGCGTGTCGCGCGCCGGGTCTCGTCGGTGGGACTGCAACAAGTTGCGACGCGCGCGCGCGATCAGCTCTCGCGCCGGCGTCAGGCCCAGGAGCTGCAAGCACTCGGCGCATACAACCCTGGTGTCAATCCAGCCCTCGATCAGGCGCTCGCGGTCGGCGAGCAGATCGATAGCTGGGCCCGCCAGGCTCCCCACGAACCCAGCACCTTCGACGTCACCGTTCGCGGCCTCTCCGCCGCGCTCGGCATGGAGCCTCCGAAATGACCATTCGCCCTCGAGCTGCCCGCAACGTGCGCGACCTGCGCACCCGCCTCCGCGACATCGCCGCTGCTTCGCACGCGAACACGGTGGCGGCGCAGCAGCGGTCGCGAGAAGCGCTCGACGCCGAGCGCCGCGCTCTCGACGCGCACCTCGACACCGCCGAGCACGAGCTGCTCGACGCGAAGTCGGTGTTCGACATCGAGATGTTCGAAGAGGACACCGGTGTCCATCGCATCGCGATCGCCGACGCGACGAAGAAGCTCGACGACGACACCACGCAGACCAAGATCAGCGAGGCCGCTCTTCGCGAGCGCGCGCGCCAGCTTCGCTCCGCCGAGAAGCTCGTCGAGCGCCTCGAGCACGGCATCTCGGTGCGCGAAGCCGTGAACGAGCAGCGCGCGAACGACGACATCTCCGCGAGGCGGCGATGATGCCCGACGTCATGGCTCCGCGGCGCGAGCCGCCGCCCGTGAAGGAGCGGCCGGCGACGGCGTCCGTGGAGTCGGTGGAGGTGAAGGAGGCGGAGTCCGACGACGAGCAGGACGGCACGCGCTCGGTCCAGGACCTGATCGCCGCCGCGCTGAAGATGTTCGCGAACACCGAGCCGGCGATCGCCCCCGCGCCCGTCGAAGCACCGGTGATCGCGCTGTCCACCGTACCGAACATCGAAGCGGCGGTGCAGCAGGTGCTCGACCAGATCACCGCGAAGCCGGACACGACGTCCGAGCCATCGACGACGACCGACGAGCCAGAGGCCGAAGCGCAGGCCCCCGACGGCATGATCGTCGTCGAGCCCGAGCTCCACACCGGCGCGCCCGTCACGTCGAAGGGCCCGGTCGCGACGACCGCGGTGCGAGAGCCGGCGCCGCTGCCCGAGAACGAGAACCCGAGCCACGTGCACCTCGTCCTCGACGATGGCCCCGAGCGCGTCGTCGTCACGGTCGCGGTGCGCGGCAGTGAAGTCAACGCGACGATCCGCGGAGGCGACGAGCAGACCGCCGCGGCGATCGCTCGCAACGCGGCATCGCTCGACCACGCGCTACGCGCCGCCGGGCTCGACCTGTCGAGCTTCACGTCCGAGCGCGATCTCGATCACCACACACCGCGCGAGCACGAGCAGCGCGAGCAGCACGAGGACGCGACGTTCGACAAGGAGCTCCTGGCATGAGCGGCATCGACGGCATCACCACTCCCACGACCCCCACGCCCACGGGCACGGGTGGCGCACTGAAGGGCACGCAGGACGAGTTCCTCAAGCTGTTCATGGCGCAGCTCCAGTACCAGGACCCGTTCGCTCCGACGAGCAACGCGGAGATGGTCGGCCAGCTCGCGCAGCTCAGCGGCGTCGAGCAGGCGAAGCAAACGAACATGCAGCTCGCTGATCTCGCGAGCGCGCAGGCGGCCGTCGCGAACGCGAACCTCGCGTCGCTCGTCGGGCGCGACTGCAACGCGAACGTCGGCGGCTTCTCCGTCGACGGCACCGGTGGCGCACCGCCGCCGATGACCATCACCTCGGGAAGCGGCACCAAGGGCGCCGCGATGGTGATCACCGACGCGAACGGCAAGGAAGTGCGCCGCATCCCGATCCCCGACGGCACCACGAGCACCATGCTCGCGTGGGACGGCAAGGACGCGAGCGGCGCGCCCGTCGCGAAGGGCCAGTACTCGATGACCGTCGACAAGGGAACGTCGACGTCGGACATCACAGCTTCGTGGAGCGGCCGCGTGGATGCGGTCGAGCTCACGGCGAACGGACCGCGCCTCCGCATCGGCGGCGTCCTGCTCGCGCCCGGCGACATCCACACCATCGGCAAGGAAACGGAAACGGCCCCGAGCGGGCAGAAGGCGCAGTCATGACCATCGGCAACTCTCTCTGGATCGGTGTTTCGGGCCTGATGGCTCATGGCGAGGCGATCAGCACCGTCGGCGACAACATCGCCAACGTGTCGACGATCGGCTTCAAGCGCTCGCGCGCGAGCTTCAACGATCTCCTCGGCGGCGAGCTCAACGGCTCTCGCCTCGGCGGCGGCGTCTACCTCGGCGGCAACCAGTCGATCTGGCAGCAAGGCACGCTCTCGCAGACGGGCAACCCGCTCGACGTCGGCATCAGCGGCAACGGCATGTTCGTCGTGAGCGGCAGCCACCAGGGCCGCGACGCGCAGTTCTACACGCGCGATGGCCGCTTCAAGATGGACGCGAGCGGCACGCTCGTCGACATGCACGGCATGAAGGTGCAGGGCTACGCGATCAACAACGGCACGCGCGCGACGGCGATCGGCGACCTGCAGCTCGGCGGCAAGCAGAGCGCACCCGTCGCGACGACCTCGGCGAAGATGACGCTGAACCTCGACGCGAACGAACCCGTGCAGACCTACGATCCCGCGGATCCGAACGGGACCTCGAGCTACTCGACCTCGGTACAGGTGACCGACTCGCTCGGCGCGACGCACCAGGCGACCGTGCACTTCACGAAGTCGCCGGCCGGAGACTGGGAGTGGCACGCGACCGTCGACGGTGGTGAGGTCGGCGGCACGGCGGGCACGCCCGTCGAGATCGCGACCGGCCGCCTGACGTTCGACACCAACGGCAACCTGACGAACCAGCAGATGACCTCGTCGAGTGCGAGCTTCACCGGCGCGACCGCGAACCAGGCGATCGCGTTCGACTTCACCGGAACGACGCAGAACTCCGGTGCCTCGACGGTCAGCTCGACCAACGTCGATGGCCGCAGCGCGGGAACGCTCACCGACGTGAAGATCAACCCCGACGGCACGATCGAAGGCATCTACGACAACGGCGAGACCGTCGCGATCGCGCAGCTCGCGCTCGCCGACTTCGCGAACAACGAGGGCCTCGAGCGCCAGGGCGACAGCCTCTACGCCGCGACGCGCGAGTCGGGTCAGGCGCTGATCGACGTCGCCGGGAGCGGCGGCCGCGGCTCGACGATGTCGGGCATGCTCGAGCAGTCGAACGTCGACCTGTCGAGCGAGCTCGTGCAGCTGATCGCGTATCAGCGCGCGTTCCAGGCGAACTCGAAGACCGTCACCACGGCCGACGAGATGATGCTCGAAGTGACGAACCTCAAGAGGTAACCGTCAGAGCCGCCGACGCCGTCGTCGTCGAGCTCAGCGATGCCGGCCACTTAGCGCGGCATACCGGGTGCAACCCCCCGCTCCGTGAGCGAAGCGCAGCTGGACCCGGAAGAGATGGAGGCCATCCAGGCCGCCATGCGAGAGAGCGCACCGCGGCGTACATCTGCCGCTTCGCCCGACGTCGAGCCGACGCGCCTCGCGCTGATCGCCGACGACCGCGTCGCCGAGATCGCCCGCCCGGCGCTGATCTCGCTCGCGACCCGCGCTGCGAAGATCGCCGCGAAGACGCTGCGCCCGCAGCTGACCGGCACGTTCCAGCTCGATGTCGTCGGCGCCGAGATCCTCGACGGCACGATGGCGAAGGAAGAGCTGCGCGGCGGTTGGGTCGCGGGCCTCGCCGGTCCGGACAACGCCGAGCTCGTCATCAGCGCGCACGGCAGCGTGATCGACCTCGCGGCTGCGAAGCGCTGCGGCGCCGCGTCGCCGACGGCGGATCCGGATCGCCCGCCGAGCGCGGTCGCACTGCGCCTGTTCGCGCCGACCGGCACGATGATTCAAGAAGCGTGGATCCAGGCGTGGGCCGATGCCCACGGCACGAAGCTCGCGCCGACGACGGACCTCTCGGTCGTCGCGCGCCTCATCGATTCGCGCAGCGTCGTGCGCGTCGCGCTCGCGTTCGGTGGCTCGGTCACCGGCCGCTGCGCGGTGTACTGCCGCCCCGACGTCCTCGCTCCGCGCCCCGCGGCGCTCGCTGCGTTCAAGGCGAACGCGGAGAAGATCGCGAACGCGCTGTCGCAGGTCCCCGTCGAGCTGGTCGTCGAGCTCGGCACGCTGCGCATGAAGCTTCGCGAGCTCCGCTCGCTCGAGGCTGGCTCTCAGTTCACCCTGCGCGGGTTCGTCGACTCGCGCGTGCCTGTTTATTGCGAAGGCGTGCTCAAGGCGTGGGCGCGTCCGGTCGTGTGTCGCGGACAGCTCGCGGTGCAGATCGAAACGATCGTCCACGGACAAGGAACCAGGTCATGAGTGATTCCACGGCAGAGAACTTCGACCCGCGCGCCATCGAGGCGCTCCTCCACGATGTCCCGCTCGAGGTCACCGTCGAGCTGGGCCGCGCTCGCCTGAACCTGTCCGAGCTGGCCGCTCACCTCGGCCCGGGCTCGATCATCACGCTCGATACCCCCACCGGCGCGCCGCTCGACGTGCGCGTCAACAACCGCCTCGTCGCGCGCGCGGAAGCGATCGCCGTCGGCGAGAAGGTCGGCATCCGCATCGTCGAGCTCGTCGGCGGAAAGGACGCACAGTAATGCGCACCGCAACCTCTCTCGTCATCATCTGCATCGCCGCGAGCAGCGCGAGCGCGGACTCGACCTCTCGCTTCGAGATCCTCGATCGCGGCGACGCCGTCGAGATCATCGCGCACGACGTGAAGGCGGCGAAGACCACGATCTCGCCGATCCGCGAGCGCCTCGAGGTGCCGATCGTCGGGACGACCACGATCCCGAAGCTGGTGCCGTCGGGCGACAAGACGATCAAGGTGATCGAGCTCGACGGTCACTCGAAGCAGGTGCTCAGCGTGAAGCTCGACTTCGAGCGCCCCGAGGTCAAGGCGCTCGCGAAGCACGCGCAGGCGATCCAGGTCGGCGACGACCTCCACATGATCGTCCCGCGCACGATTCCCGCCGCCGGCACGACGATCACGCTGCCCGAGCCGACGCTCACGCCGGAGCTCGCCGCGAAGGCCGCGGCGATCGCGCCGGTCGTCGACGCGCCCAAGCCCGAGCCGAAGATCGAAGCGAAGCCCGCCGCGGCGACGCAGGAAGCGACCGCCGCGGAGGTTCCGTCGACGGGGCCGCTGATCCGCAAGACCGAGCCGGCCGAAGCGCCGAAGACCGCGACCGGCGACGAGAAGAAGCCGATCGGCAAGGCGTCGTCGGGTGGCATGAAGAACTTCCCGCTGATGCTCGCGTGCGTGCTCGCGCTGCTCGGCTGCATCGTGTGGGTCAAGCGCCGCAAGAACGGCGCCGGCGCGTCGAAGCCGTCGACGTCGATCGAGATCATCGCGCAGAAGTCGCTCGGCAAGAACGCGAAGCTCGTGTGGTTCAACGCCGGCGGTCGCGAGATGATCGTCAGCGTCACCGCGCAACAGGTGCGGATGCTCGGTCAGTGGAAGAAGTCGGAGACCGAAGCGCGCGTTCGCACGTCGGTCCGCGCGGAAGGTTCGGGCCGTATCTACAGTCCGTCCGCCCCCCAGCCGATCGTCCCCGAGCGCTCGAGCCGCATGAGCCAGGTCATCCTGCCGGAGGCGACCGCGCTGCCGTCGCTGGCCGAGAAGTCGACCGCTGTCTCCGGCCTCCTCAAGCTGCGCGCGAAGACGAACGTCCCGATGGTCAATGAAGACGTCGCGACCGACGATGTCGATGCCGACGCGGTGTGGGCGCGCGAGATCCTCGCGGCGACCGGAGCTCGTCGATGAACCCCATCGACCCCATCGCGACCGCCACGCAGGCGGCGCAGCAAGCGCAGCAGAGCGGCGGCGGCGTCGGTGCCGTCGGCATGATCGTCCTGCTCACGGTCGTCACGCTGCTCCCCGCGATCGTTCTGTCGTGCACCTCGTTCGTTCGCTTCATCATCGTGTTCGGGTTCGTGCGCACCGGCCTCGGTACGCCGAGCGCGCCGCCGAACCAGGTCCTCGTCGGGCTCTCGCTGTTCATGGCGATCTTCGTGTCCGCGCCCGTCGCGATCGAGATGTACAACCGCGGTGGCAAGGCCTACATGGCCGGCGAGATGACCGAGGCGCAGGCGTTCGAGGCCGCCACGCCTCCGCTGCGCGAGTTCCTCCTGCAGCGCACGACGGAGAATGACCTCCAGCTGTTCTACGACGCGGCGAACCTGCCGCGCCCGACGTCGGCTGACGAGGTCCCGCTGCGCGTCGCGATTCCGGCCTTCATCATCTCGGAGCTGCGCACCGCGTTCGAGATCGGCCTGACGATCCTGCTGCCGTTCCTCGTCATCGACCTGATCGCCGCCGCCGTCCTCACGTCGCTCGGTATGGTCATGGTGCCGCCCGCCGTCGTCGCGCTTCCGATCAAGTTGCTCGTGTTCGTGATGATCGATGGCTGGCACCTCGTCGTGGAGTCGCTACTCCGCGGGGCAGGTGCCGCGTGACCGGCGACCAGGTCCTCGACCTGTGGCGCACGGCGCTCACGGTCATCGTCGAAGTCAGCGCGCCGTTCCTGATCACCGCGCTCGCCGTGGGTCTTGCCGTCTCGATCGTCCAGACCGCGACGCAGCTCCAGGAATCCACGCTCTCGTTCGTTCCCAAGCTCGGGGCCGCGATCGTCGTCGTCGCGCTCTCCGGTCACTGGTGCCTCGACAAGCTCGGTCAGTTCACGACCGAAGCGTTCACCGCGCACGTCGAGCGCAACGACTCGCGCACCCCCGCGCCCATCAGTCCCTGACCATGCAGATCACCGACCCGGAGATCGGAGCGTTCGTCGCGACGCTCGCACGCGCAGGCGGCCTCGTCGCCAGCGCGCCCGTCGTCGGTGACAGCGGCGTGCCGATGCGCGCCAAGCTGATCTTCGTCCTCACGATCGCGTTCACCGTCGCGCCGAACCGGCCGGGCATCCCGCTCGCCGACGTGGCGCTCGTCGCGATCGTCGAGCTGTGCGTCGGCCTGCTCACCGGGCTGTGCGCTCGCTTCATCATGCAGCGCGCGGCCGTCGCCGGGCAGCTGTTCGGCCTCACGCTCGGCCTCGGCTTCGCGTCGCAGTACGACGTCCACGCGGGCGAGTCCGCCGGCACGATCCGCTCGATCGTGATGGCGCTCGGTGGCCTCGTCTTCCTCGCGGCGGGCGGCCTCGAAGCGATCGTCCAGAGCGCGACGTCCGCGCCGGCCTCGGTCCTCCACCTCGGCATGCTCGGGCCGCTGCTCCTCGAGCAAGGCGCCTCGGCCATGGGCCACGGCCTCGCGCTCGCGGCGCCGATCGTCCTCGCCGCGCTCGTCGGCAACATCGGCTTCGCGCTGATCAGCCGCGCCGCGCCCGCCGCCAACATCTTCTCCATCGCGCTCGCCGGCGTCCTCATCATCGGCGGCCTCGCACTCGTCGCCACGTCGGGCGATCTGATCGCCGGTCTCATGGGCGACGCGCGCGAAGCGATCAACGTCCTCGTAGGTGATTCATGACTCGGGAGCTCGTCCTCGGTATCGACTTCGGCTCCTCCTCGACGATCGCCGGCGTCCTGATCAACGATCGCATCGAGCTGATCCACGACGCGGGCGACCAGGTTATCCCGTCGATCATCTACGTCCCCGATCGCGGCGACGCCGTCGTCGGGCGCCGCGCGGTCGCGCGCCAGATCGGCGAGCCATCCAACGTCATCCGCTCCGTCAAGCGCCTGCTCGGCCTCGACTCCTCGTCTGAGCTCGTGCGCCGCTACGCCGCCTCGACCCCGCTCCCCCTCGACGTCACCACGCCCAAACCGATGTTCAAGATGCGCGCGGGCAAGATGGCCCCCGAGCAGGTCGCCGCCGCGATCATCGGCTACGTTCGCGCCCTCGGCGAGCAACGCTTCGGCGTTCGCATCAAGCGCGCCGTCATGACGATGTCCGCCGACGCGCCGCCCGGCTATCGCGACGCCGTCGTCCGCGCATCGCGCATCGCGCACCTCGAGCTCGCCGAGCTGATCGCCGAGCCGGTCGCCGCCGCGCTCGCCCTCGATCTCCACACGCAGAACGTCGATCGCAACATCGTCGTCTGCGACTTCGGCGGTGGCACGTTCGACGTCTCCGCCGTCGCGCAGCGCGGCCTTCGCTTCACGCCGATCGCCATCGGCGGCGATCACTACCTCGGCGGCGACGACCTCGACGACGCGCTCGCCTCCGCCATCTCCGGCGCGATCTACAAGCGCGCGCGCTACGACATCTCCACCAACCCGAACCGCTGGACCGAGCTCGTCCTCCGCTGCGAGTCCGCCAAGCGCCAGCTCTCCACCCAGCCCGAGACGCCGCTCGCGATGAAGGACGCCTACCCGCTCGACGGCGTGCGCACCGACCTCCGCGTCACTCTCGATCGCCCTTACGCCGAGCGCGCCTGGGCCCCGATCATGGCGCGCGTCCGCGCGGTCATCGAGAACTTGCTCGCCAAGGCGCACTGGACGCCCGACGACGTCCACCTCGTCGGCCTCGTCGGCGGCGGCGCCATGATCCCCGTCTTCCGCCAGACCATCGCGAGCCTGTTCCCCGACGAGCGCATCCAGCGCGCGGACCAACCCGAGCTCGCCGTTGCCCAGGGGGCCACCCTCCTCACCGCCCGCTTTCGCGAGCTCAGCACCGGACAGCTACCCGTCCTCGTCGCCTGATCCATCTCGACTCGGCTACGATGCGGGTCGTGCCCGCGGCCACGCCGACCGGTTGCAGGATCCTCCTCGTCGAGGACGATCCGATGATCGCGACCGAGCTCGCGCGCCGCCTCACCGCGATGGGGCACACGATCTCGGGCACCGCCGCCTCGCGCGACGAGATGATCGATCAGTGCGAGCTCCAGCGACCCGACGTCGTCCTCATGGACATCGGGATCCGCGGTCCGGTCGACGGTATCGTCGCCGCCTACGAGCTGTTCGAGCGCTACGGCCTGCGCGTCATCTACCTCACCGGCGATTCCGATGTCTCCTCGATGGAGCGCGCGAAAGCTACGCACCCCCACGCGTATCTGCTCAAGCCGGTCTCGGGCGCCGAGCTCCGCGGGGCGATCGAGATCGCGCGGTTCGCGCAGACCAACACATCGTGAGCTGCGACTGATGTAGGATTCCCGCGGTGGTGGAGCGGTACAAGGTCCTCGTCGTCGAAGACGAACGTGTCGTCGCCAAGGACCTCGCCCTCACGCTCGAAGGCATGGGGTACCAGGTGATCGGCAGCGCCGCGTCGCGCGACGAAGCGCTCGCGATCTGCGCCAAGGACGTCCCCGACATCGTCCTCATGGACATCCGCATCAAGGGGCCGATCGACGGCATCGACACGGCGAAAGAGCTCCTCGATCTCTACGGCCTGCACGTCATCTACCTGACCGCGCACGCCGATGTCGCGTCGATCGATCGCGCGAAGCGCACGCGCCCGCACGCGTACCTCTTGAAGCCGGTCAAGGCCGGCGAGCTACAGGGCGCGATCGAGATCGCGATGTTCAAGAACCTGAACGCGTCCTGAACAGCGCGGGCTATACTGACCTTCATGCCCGCCGCGCGCCTTGCAGACCACGACGACACGCCGTCCGAGGACAAGATCGTCGTCCTTCGCGGAGCGACATGGGCCGACTATCAGCGTCTGTTGGAGATGCGAGGAGATCATTCGGCGCCGCGGATCTCCTACCTGGAAGGTGATCTCGAGATCATGAGTCCGTCCCGCCCGCACGAATCGCTGAAGTCTGTCATCGGACGCCTCGTCGAAGTCTTCTGCCTCGAGCACGGGATCGAGTTCTCCACGTATGGCTCGTGGACGCTCGAAGACAAGTCCGTGGAACGAGGGGTAGAGGCGGACGAGTGCTACGTCTTTGGCGTGGTCACAGACCCGATCCGTCCGGATCTCGCGATCGAGGTCGTGTGGACGTCCGGTGGGATCAACAAGCTCGAGATCTATCGGAAGCTCGCGGTGCGCGAGGTCTGGTTCTGGCGGCGAGGTCGCCTGACGGCTCACATCTTACGAGATGGCACGTACCAGGAAGTAGCGACCAGCGAAGTGCTCCCCGAGATCGATCTGGCCGAGCTCGGCAGCTTCCTCGATCGCCCGACGACGAGCCAGGCGATCCGTGACTATCGAGCCGCGCTCTCATCGCGGCGGCCGTGACGTCGCCTGCTAGGCGATGATCTGTTGCGTCGAGTCGAGGTACGGGAAGCGCTTCTTCGCGAGGCGCTTCTCGAGGACCTTGCTCACCAGGAAACCGATGACCGCCATGGCGCCCCATTGATCGGCGAAGAACGGCAGGCCGGGATAGATGGTGCCGCGGAGGCCCCAGTAGCCGGGTACGAGCCAGAGGCCGAAGATCAGGCCGCAGCCGACGACGACGCCGATCATGCGCGCGCGGCCTTCGGCCTTCTGCGCGATGCGGAGATCGACGTCGTACATGAGCTCGCGCGTCTGCTCGAGGCGCGCGTCGAGGGTGTCGCCCTTGCCGCAGGCGCGGCACGGGCCGGACTCGGCCTGACGCGCGCCGCAATCGATGCACACCCACGGGTTGGTCATGGTCGGATGTCCGGACGGTTCGAGGAGGTGGAGAGTCGCATCAGGCGGCGGCGGGGAAGCGCAGCGTGAACGAGGCGCCGGTGGTGGTCGACGTGACATCGACGGTGGCGTCGAGCTGCTCGGCGAACGTGTAGACGAGATCGAGGCCGAGCGTCTTGGCCTTGGCCGGATCGAGCGAGCTCGGTAGGCCCACGCCGTCGTCGGAGACGACGAGCTCGACGTGATCACCGGACGGCTTCATCGTGACGGCGATCGAGCCCGCGCGGCCGTCGGGGAAGGCGTGCTTGAGCGCGTTGGTCACGAGCTCGTTGACGATCAGGCCGCACGGGATGGCGCGCTGGATCGGGAGCGAGATGCCTTCGACGTCGGTGGTGGCGGTGACGTTGCGAGCGGCGGCGTTCTGCGCGGACATCACGTTGGCGACGAGGGACTTCAGGTAGTCGTCAAAGCCGATCGCGGCGAGGTCGCGCGATTGATAGAGGCGCTCGTGGACGAGGGCGATCGTCTGGATGCGTTGCTGCGACTCGTCGAAGACGTTCTTGAAGCGCGGGTCCGTGATGCGGCGCGCCTGCAGGTTGAGCATCGACGAGATGACCTGGAGGTTGTTCTTGACGCGGTGGTGGATCTCCTTGAGGAGTGCTTCGCGTTCGCCGACGGCGCGCACGAGCTCGTGCGTGCGCTCGTCGACGCGCTCCTCGAGGTACCTGGACAGATCGCGCAGCTGCGCCTCGTTCGCACGGAGGCCGTGCAGCGCGCGCAGGTGCTCGGCCCAGAGCCAGGTGCGCTCGGCGACGGATTGGACGAGCGAGACCTCGCGCTGTGTCCACTCGCGCGGCGTCGCGGAGATCGCGCCGAAGTACGAGACGCACACGCCGCCGCGCATCAGCGGGATCGCGATGAAGGCGCGGATGTCGCGCGGTGCGTAGGCCGCCTCGTAGTGGGGTGCGGTGCGCGGGTCCTTGGACAGATCGGCGATGACGTAGCGCGTGCCCTTGACGAGCTCGCCGAGGCCCGAGGCTTCGAACGAAGCGAGTGGAGTGACCTCGTCGGAATCCTTCTTCTTGCCGGCGGTGTACTTGTGGACGACGACCTGCGCGTCGTCGACGTCGATCTCGGCGAAGTGGCACTTGTCGAGCGAGAGGTACTCGGAGATACGCGCCGCGGACCGAGCGAGGACGCCGCGGACGGACTCGCTGGAGTGGAGGAGGTCGCCGACCTCGAGCTGGAAGGTGTGGTCGGCGTCGGCGATCCGGAGCTCCTCGATGACGCGGCGCTCGGCCTCGACGTTGCGCGCCTCGGCGGCGGCGATGCGCGTGCGGCCACCGGTGATCGCGAGGAGCACCGCGCCGAGCAGGCCGACGACGAGCAGCCGCACGAGCGCGAACCACGCCGGCCAGCCGAGCTCGATCGGACCGCGGCGCGCGACATCGATGCGCCAGCTGCGGCCGGCGACCTCGAGGTCGTGCGTGTTCGCCTTGGTGATCGCCGTGCTCGACAGCGGGATCGGCGTGGTCGTGACGTCGGTGATCGCGATGTCGAGGTCGCTCGTGCGCATGCCGGCGGTGGCGCTCGCGAGGAGCGCGTCCGTCGAGAATCCGCCGATCGCGACACCGTAGAGCAACGGTTCGGCGTCGGGCGTGTAGACGGGGGCGACGATGATGAAGCCCGGGATGTTCTGGAGGAGGAGGATCGGCTGCGTGGCGGCCGTCTCGCCGGAGTCGCGGGCTCGCACGATCGCGTCGTAGCGGATCGGATCGGACGCGAGATCGAAGCCACGCTGGCGGCCGGGTGGTTCCGCGTAGAGCGCGGGAAACATCTCGGGGCGATCCGGCGCGCGCGCGAGCGTGCCGCCTCGAAGCTCGACGATCTCGAAGCTGCCTCCGTCGGCGCGCGCGGACGCCTCGAGCTCGGCGCGCCCCTCGGGCGTGACGCGCGGGGCCCATGCGATCGCGTGGATGTCGCGGTCGCGTCCAAAGATCCCCGACGCGAACGTCGCGAACTGATCGCGACCGAGTGTCCGGTTTGCGGACATGAAGCTCGCGAGGGATTGGACGACGGCGCTGTAGCGATCGACGCGTTGGCTGATCGCGTTCGTGATCGCGGCGGCTCGTAGTTCGAGCTCGGTGTCGGCGCGGTTCTGCTCGTAGCGGCTCGAGCTGATGTACGCGAGCATGAGGCCGACGGTGACGATCGAGAGCGGAACACCGACGGAGAGCATGCGCCGGCGCCACATCGCGCGCGGCTCGCCGACGGCGACGAGGACGATCGGCGCGACGAGCATCACGCCCACGGTGTCGCCGACCCACCACGTGAGCCAGGTGTACGCGAGGTTGTCGGGGCTGAGCTCGCCGGCGCCGTAGAGCACGAACGCGCCCCACGTCGCCGCGACCAGGCACGCGACCGGACCGGCGAGCAGATAGAACAGCGCGACGTCGCGCCCGCGTTCGAGTGCGAGCGAGCCGATCGCCTTGCGGATCAGCAGTGCGGCGAGCGCCGCCTGCAGGGTGGGCCCGAGCGAGAGCGCGGCGGCGATCGCCGCGTCGCCCGTCAAGAGGTTCACGCCGAACGACCCGAGCGCGACACCGATCGCCGCCGCCCACCCCCAGCGCGAGACCGCCACGACCGCCACCCCGGCGGCGGGCCAGATCGCCGTCGCGAAGCCCGGTGGGATCGCGAGGAGCAGCGCGAGGCGGCCGGCCACGATGTAGGCGAGCGTCACGATCGCCAGCCGCACCCACCACTGCCGCAGCGTCAGCACCCTGCGATGGTACGTCAGAGCTGCCGACACCGCGGCAGACACACCGAGCGATCGCAACGGCTTGCGCGGGCATGGGCGCTGCACTTTGCGGCAGCGACCCGTGTCCGATCCGAACCGCACACATCCCGCGACACCGAAGCGGATCAAGGAATTCCGCAAGCGGGGTGACATCGCGCTCTCGCGCGAGCTCGTCGGTGGTGCGGCGCTCCTCGGCGCGGTGATCGCCCTGCTCGCCACGTCGGGCTCGGCGATCCAGGCGGTCACCCAGTTCACGCGCAACATCGCGCTCGGTGCCGATGGTCGCGATCATGCCTGGGTCGCCGGCGCGGCGCTCGACACGTTCATCACCGCCGCTGCCCCCGCGATGATCGGCGGCGCGATCCTCGCGACGGTGGCGATCCTGTTCCAGCTCGGCTGGCCGCCCGCGTTCAAGGGCCTGAAGTTCGACCTCGCCAAGCTCTCGCCGATGGCAAACCTGATGTCGGCGTTCGGCCTCGCCGGCATGGCGAAGCGCACGGCGACCACCGTCGCGAAGGTCGTCGTCATCGGTGGAATCCTCGCCCTCACCCTCGCGGGCGGAATCGTTCCGCACGCGGTGGAAGCGGGCGCCCTCGGCAGCGTCGCGTGGACGGTCGTGAAGCGCGCGCTGCTGATCGTCGTCGGCGCGATCGTCGTCATCTCCGCCGTCGACTACTTCCTCGCTCGCCGTCGCATCAACAACCAGATGAAGATGTCGCCCGACGAGCTCAAGCGCGAGTTCAAGGAGAGCGAAGGCGATCCGATGGTGAAGTCGCGCCGCAAGCAGAAGGCGCGCGAGATGGCGAAGCGCCGCATCGCGGTGACCGTGCCGACCGCCGACGTCGTCGTCGTCAACCCGACGCACTACGCGGTCGCGCTCCGCTACGACGACAGCCAGGACGCCGCGCCGATCGTCGTCGCGAAGGGCGTCGACGAGGAAGCCGCGCGCATCCGCGAGATCGCTCGCAAGGCGGGCGTCCCGATCATGAGCCGCCCGCCGCTCGCGCGCGCGCTCCACAAGCACGTCAAGGAAGGCCGCCCCGTGCCCTCGAACCTGTTCAAGGCCGTCGCCGAGGTCCTGGCCTACGTGTACCGCCTGCGCCGCGGTGGAACCCAGCATGGAACGAGTCAGCAGAGAGGTGAGCGATGAAGGGAAATCGTGGTCACTGGATCATGGCCGCGGGCCTCGTCGGCGTTCTCGCCGTGGCGCTCGCGCCGCTGCCGCCGACGCTGTTCGACCTCTTGATCGGCGTGTCGCTGTGCATCTCCGCGCTGACCTTCCTCGTCGCGTTCTACGTCGAGAAGCCCACGCAGTTCAGCGCGTTCCCGTCGCTGCTCCTGTTCGTCACGCTGTTTCGCCTCGCCCTCAACGTCGCCTCGACGCGCCTGATCCTGACCGGCGAGGACAAGCACGCCGCCGGCGCCGTGATCGCCGCGTTCGGTGACTTCGTCATCGGCGGCAACTTCGTCGTCGGTGCCGTCGTCTTCCTGATCCTCGTGATCGTCAACTTCATCGTCATCACCAAGGGCGCCGAGCGCATCTCCGAGGTGAGCGCGCGCTTCACCTTGGACTCGATGCCCGGCAAGCAGATGGCGATCGACGCCGATCTCGGCGCCGGCATGATCACCGAGAAGGAGGCGCGCGCGCGTCGCAAGGCCGTCCAGCAAGACGCCGACTTCCACGGCGCCATGGACGGCGCGAGCAAGTTCGTCCGCGGCGATGCGATCGCCGGCCTGATCGTCCTCGCGATCAACGTCGTCGGCGGCATCATCATCGGCGTCGCGCAGAAGGGCATGGGCGCCGGCGAAGCGGCGAAGACGTACACCGTGCTCTCGATCGGTGACGGTCTCGTCGCGCAGATCCCCGCGCTCCTCGTCTCGACGGGCGCGGCGCTGCTCACGACCCGCGGCGAAGACAGCAAGCTCGGCGCCTCGCTCGGCGGTCAGCTGTTCACCCGCAAGAAGCCCCTGCAGGTCGCGGCCGTGCTCCTCGGCGTGATCGGCCTGCTCCCCGGCATGCCCCACCTCGTGTTCCTCGGCCTCGCCGCGGTCATCTTCGCCGCCGCGCGCAAGGCGAAGGACGCCCCGGTCAGCGACGAGTCGTCGTCGGACAGCGCGCCCGTCGCGAAGACCGCGGGCAAGGACGCCGCGTCCCCGCTGGCGCCCACGTCGGAGAAAGCGCACCGCGAGGACCTCGAGGCCACGCTGCCCGTCGAGCTGCTCACGCTCGAGGTCGGGCTCGACCTCCTCGGCATGGTCGATGCGAAGGCCGGCGGCGAGCTGCTCTCGCGCATCACGGCCACCCGCAAGCAGCTCGCGCTCGACCTCGGCATCATCATCCCGCCGGTCCACATCCGCGACGACCTGCGCATGCGCCCCGGGGCCTACCGCCTCCTGATCAGCGGCGTCGAGATCGCGGCCGGCGAGATCCAGGCGCATCGCTACCTCGCGATCGATCCGACCGGCAGCGCGCTCGATCACCTCCCCGGCGTCGCGACGACCGAGCCGACGTTCGGCCTCCCAGCGAAGTGGCTGCTCTCGTCCGACCGCACGCGCGCCGAGGCCGCGGGCTGCACCGTCGTCGACGGCGCCGCCGTGATCGCGACCCACATCACCGAGATCCTCCGCCGCAACGGCCACGAGCTGCTCGGCCGCCGCGAGGCGCAGGAGCTGCTCGACATCGCCGCGAAGCACAACCAGAAGGTCGTCGAGGAGTTGATCCCGCACATGATGTCCGTGGGCCAGGTGATCCAGGTCCTCCGCAACCTGCTCCGCGAAGGCGTCTCCGTCCGCGACATGCGCACGATCCTCGAGGCGCTCGCCGATCACGCGCACGCGATGAAGAACCCCGACGATCTCACCGAGGCCGTCCGCCAGCGCCTCGCGCGTCGCCTGACCCGCGCGCAGATGTCGTCGGACGGCGCGCTCCGCCCGATCGTCCTCGACCCGCGCGCCGAGGCCCTCCTGCGCGACGGCACCGCGCGCAGCGCACGCGGCCTGTCGAAGCTCACCGAGGATCTCGCGAACAAGGCGCGCGACTGCGCGATGCGCGACGAGCCGCCGATCGTCGTCGTCGCGCCCGACCTGCGCCGCGCCGTCGCGGGCATCGCGTCTCGCCACGTGCCGGGGCTCGCGGTGATGAGCTACCGCGAGGTCGACCCGACGATCCCGTTCATCACGCGCGCGGTGATCAGCGCCGACGCGGCCTGATCACGGCGCGCGGATGAGGCCCTTCGCCTTCGCGATCGGCTCGGACGCGTGGCACGCGTTGCACGAGCCGGCCGGCGGTGGGAACGGCATCATCGCGAGTCGTCCCTCGCGCTCGACGCCGACCCGGAAGCCCTCGGGCAGCGGCGTGGCGGTGTGGAAGTTGCCGACGGCGTTCGTCTGCACGCGTTCGATCTCGGTGCCGTTCGGATCGAAGAACACGACCTGGACGTCGGGGACGCCATCGCTGCACGGGTCGGCGTCGGCGTGGTCGTAGATCGTTCCGCCCGCCGTCCACGGCACGCGCTCCGCGGCGCCGCCCTCGCGATGACAGCTCAGACAGTTCCACCCGGGACGCATCTCCGGACCCGGCGTCGTCGAGCACGTGCGATCGGTACAACCGGCGATCGTGGCGATCGCGACGAACAGTAGACGCCTCATGGTGATTCCTCGTCGATCGCGGCGATCCAGCTCCGCGCGAACCAGCGCTGGAGGAACCGATGGAGGCCGGACACGTCGTGCGCGTGACGGTCGAGGAGCTCGTCGATGCGCTCCCCGGCGCGTGCGAGCTCGAGCGCGGTGTGCTCGTCGTGACCGATCAGGTGCAGCTTCGTCGCGAAGCCCACGCGCACGGTGACGGCGGCGTGCGCTCCCACCACCTCGCGCTCCTCGGCGTGGAGCACGTGGAGCGCGACATCGTCGAGCACGACGACGCGCAGGCTCGGCGACATCTGGAGACGCGCGCGCCCGAACGTCGCGGGGCGGATCGCGTCGAGGCTGGCGGCGCGGCCGTCGGGCGCGAGCGCGCTCTCGACGAGGGCGAGCTCGAGCGACGCGAGCTCGGCGAGGCCTTCGTCCGGCGTGGAGCGAAGGAACGCCGGGAGATCGGCGCCGAGGTGCTCGAGCTCGGGATGCGACGACGGATGCGCGAGCAGGTAGCGACGGACGATGTCGCGGAACCTGGTCGCTCCCACGTGCGCGGCGAGCCGCGGGAACAGCTCGCGCAGGCAGTCGTGCTGCCGGATCCAGTAGGCGTTCTTGTAGATCGCGATCGCCGCGTCGACGCCGAGCCGGCCGCTCGAGCGAAACGGCGCGAGCTCGTGCGCGGGGACATCGGAGCGCACCGATCGCCAGAGCAGGGACATCGCCGCGTGCTCGTCACGCATGGGCCACCGCGGGCGCCAGCACGGGCGCTTCGTCGACGGCGCCGAGATCCCGAGCGATCGATCGCGCGGTGCGAGCCTCGGCGATCACCGTCTCCAGCTCGGGGACCTCCTTGTCCCACTCGACGAGCGTCGGCGTCTCGCCGAGGTGCTCGATCGCCGTGCGGTACAGGCACCACACGACGTCGGGAACGGGGCCGCGATGATCGTCGAACAGGTGCGTCGGGTACACGCCATGTCCGGCGACGTGGAGCTGCTTGACGCGCTCGGCGGGCATCGATCGCACGAAGTCGTGCGCGTCGTAGCCGTGGTTCGTCGCGTTGACGACGACGTTGTTGATGTCGAGCAACAGGTAGCAGTCCGCGCGCTCGGCGACCGCCGCGACGAACTCGGCCTCGGACATCGCGTCGGCGGAGAACTGCACGTACGTCGAGATGTTCTCGACGAGGATCCGGCGGCCGAGCAGGTCTTGCACCTGCGCGATCCGCGACGCCGCGTGCGCGACCATGGCTTCGGTGCGCGGTAGCGGCCACAGATCGTGCGAGTGGTGTCGATCCCACGTGCCGTAGCAGAGGTGATCGGAGACCCACGCGGCGTCGAACCGGGCGGCCAGCTCGCGGATCGCGCGGACGTAGTCGACGTCGATCGGATCGTGGCCACCGAGCGAGAGCGAGACCCCGTGAAACGCGACGGGGAGCTCGCGCCGCACGGCCTCGAGGACCGCCCACGGGCGACCCTGGCGTGTCGCGAAGTTCTCGGTGATCGCCTCGACGAAGTCGAGGTCACGCGACGCGTTCGCGAGCCACTCCGCGTAGTGCGCGGTCCTGAGGCCGACGCCGTACATGTCAGATCACCGTTCCGCCCTTGTCGGTGCACTCCTTGACGGTCTCGACGCTGATCCAGCCCATGCCTTCACAGGTGTTCATGCCCTGGCAGTCGTTCGCGCCGTCGGGGCCCGCGCATTCGCTGGTGCCCTTGCATTCGTTGATGCCCTGGCACTTCACGGCCTGCTGGCCTTCGGAGGTGGAGTCGTCGGCGCAGCCCGAGGCCGCTCCGGCGAGGAGGAGAGTTGCGAGTGCGATGGAGGAAGAGACGTTCTTCATGCCCCGCTTACGCGATGCCTCCGTCCCTGTTACCGGCGCCGCGAAGAAACCATCAACTCCTGGTTGAGGGGGCGTAACTTCCGCGATGGTCTGTCGTACGGGGCGTGGGGTCCATGCAGGCGTTCCTGAAGCTCACCAAGGTCTGGCCGTGGTTGCCTCACTTCCGCGTCGTCGCCGAGGTCGAGAGCCTGTCGCGCGCCGCGCGCCGGTTCGGGATGACCTCCGCGGCGCTGTCCAAGGCGATCCGGACGCTCGAGAAGCTCCTCGGGGTCCAGCTGTTCGATCGCGCCGGCGGCAAGCTGCGGCTCAACGAGCAAGGGCGCGCGCTCCTCGTCGCCGTGCGCGCGAACATGCGCGACATCGACGACGCGATCACGTCATTGCGCGCGCGCACCGACGCGCTGAGGATCGCCGTCGATCCCGCGCTCGCGACGGTCGTGCTCTCGCCGTGGCCGGCGAGCCTCGAGATCCTCGACGTGCCCGCGGAGATCGCGCCGTCGCTGTTACGCGGCGACGTCGACGCGGTGGTTCACGTCGGGGCGGTCGTGAATCCCGAGCTCGACTCGCAGCAGATCGCGAACCTCGCACGCGGGCTCTTCGTCGCGCGCGCCGTCCCGGCCCGCTCGGTCGCCGCGCTCGTCGAGTCGATCGTCGAATCGATCGCCGATCGGGCCGCGCCGTTCCCGGTGGTGTCCCTCGACGATCCGTCGCGGCGCGAGGCCGTGACGACGGCGTCGCTCGCACACGCGATCGCGTGGGTCACGAGCGGCAGCGGCGCGGCGGTTCTCCCGTGCACGCTCGCGACGCGGCTCGGTCTGCAGGCCGTCGAGCTAGAAACCGAGCTCCCGGCGCTGCCGCTGTGGGCGACCGTTCGTCGCGCGCGCGGCGCACCGGGCGCCGCCTTCGCATGGCGCGAGGACGTGCGCGTGCGTTGCGCGGCGATCTGATCGCGTCAGCGACGGTAGTCGTACCAGGCGCCATTGTACGGCGCGGCCACGTGGCAGCGGCTCCAGCAGAAGCTCGGCTCGGTCTCCGCGCCGCCGGGCGTGTCGCTCTCGGTGAACAGCCAGCCGCCCTGCGCTTCGAGGCCGGTGACGATGTCCTTGGTGCGCCGCATGATCGCGACGTAGCGGAGGTCGCCCGGCTGACCGTCGTCGTTGTCGCGGATCTCCTTCACGAGGATCGAGCCCTCTTGATAGCCGAGGTAGAGAGGCCACGCCGGATCGGCCGCGAGCGGATCCGCGTAGATGATCCGGTACGTGTCGCCGTGCCCCGGCGCGGGACCGACGATGTCGAACCGCTTCCACTGCGTGTAGTCGCCGAGCTCGTCGACATCGAGGTCGGCGGCGCACCCGGCGGCGAGAAGGAAGATCAGCGCCTTCACGGTGTCTCCTCGATGGTGATGATCCCCATCGCGACCTCGATCGGCGCGGCGCCGTCGTCGAGCGTGGCGAGGAGCTGGTACGTGCCGCCCGCGAGCGAGGACGTGTCCCACACCAGCCGCGCGTGACCGCTGCTGACGGCGCCGACGATCGAGCGCACCTGGCCGAGCTGTGCGTGCACCACGCCGGAGACGATGTCGCCATCCGCGTCGTCGACCGCGACCGCGATCGTGACGGACGTCGCCGCGTGCACCACGTCGACCGTCTCGATCGTGGGTGCGCGGTTCTGCGCGCGAGGATCGCCGCGCTCTGGCTGCAGCGCCCAGCTCTGCAGCACGTCGAGCTGGTAGTCGTCCAACGGAAAGCGCGGCGGCATCGGGTACGCGGTGTCGCGAATGCGCAGCGCGACGATCCCCGCGAGCTCGGACGCACCGCACAGCATGTACGCGGCGGCGGGATCGTCGGGGTTCTCGCCGCAGCCGTCGTGCACCGCGCCGTCGCTCAGCGCCGAGCGCTCGAACGCGTCGAGGCGGAAGCTCGCTGGCGCTCCGCCGAGCGTCGGCGCGCCGTGACAGCGCACGCAGTTCGCGGCGAGGATCGGCAGCACGTCGACCTGGAAGCTCGGGCGCGCGGGCGCGTCGGGGACGCATGCGGCGAGCGCGATGAAGGCAGGGATGATGCGGATCATAGGTAGTAGTGGAGCTGGAGGAGGGTGAGCACGCCGGGATCCTCGAGGTCACCCGAGCCGCCCGCGCGCGCGAGGAGGTGGAGCTCGACGTGCGCGCGCGGGAAGTACTGCACGTTGATCTCGAGGGCAGAGCGCGCCGAGCGCGCGCGCAGATCCGGCTGCCACCAGTGCACGGCGGTGCCGACCATCCAGCCCTGCGCGACGAACGTGCTCGCACCTCCGTACGCCGCGAGCTGGTAGCGCGTCGGGCCGATGCCGTCGGCGAACTGCTGCCGCTGCAGATCGAGCTCGCCGAGCAGCATGATCTCGGCGTCCGGGAACCAGCGCATGCCGACGACGCCCGCGGTGACGACCGCGTCGGTGTCCGACGTCGCGACGCGCGCCTGTCCCGCGATCGCCGCCGCATCGTCGAGGATCCGCTTCTCGGCGTAGACCGTCGCGCCGGTCGCCTTCAGGCCGGCGCCGAGGAGCTCGATCGGCCGCGGGACGTACGCGGACGCGTGCGCCTCCCAGCTGTCACCGAACCATCCCGCGCCCACACCGTACGGCTCCTCGAGCGTGTGAAAGCCGAGGTAGCGGCGGACGTGCGCGGTGTGATCCTGCGAGCGGATCCCGAACACCGGGAAGAACCGGCCGGCGCGCACGTAGCTGCCGCTGTCGCGCTGGTACATGAGGTAGTGCTCGCGCGACGCGAGGCGCTCGACGAGGCGTGGCTGCGGATCGCGCGCGCCGCCGCGCAGCCCGACCGTCAGCGCGAACGAGATGGTCTCGCCGCCCGCGCGAACGTACACGTCCGTCTGCATCGGGAACGCGAGCACCTCGCGATCACCGCGCTGCGCCTTGATCGCCGAGGCGAGCCGGACATCGGCGCCGAGCAGCAGCCACTCCGGCGGTTCCCACACGCCATGTGCGAAGCGGCCATCACCGCCGCGACTGATCGTGCTGCCGGCTTCGTCGCGACCGTACGCGTTCAACAGCCCGCCACCGGCGGGCGAGAGGTGACACGTGGCGCAGCGATCCGCGCCGAGCGAGAGCTGGAACTGCGGGTACGCGTCGGCGACGGAGGCGCACGCGAGCACGATCGCGATGACGATCAGTCGCATCGCGCACCGTCCTCGATCCACGCGACCACGAGATCGATCTCGACGTCCGGCAACCGCGTGTCGGGAGGCATCACGTCGCGGTACGGGCGTCCGCGATCGTCCGCGCCTCGCAGCTGATAGACGAGCTGCGACGACTCGGGGCTCCCGGGGACGACGAAGTTGCGCGGCGGATCGAACGGCTGCTCGACAGCGCCGCAGATCCGTCCGGTCAAGAACGTGTACGCGCCGTCGGCGGCCGACAGGTCGAGGCCCGCCGCGGCGGTGAGCTTCGAGTGACAGCCCGCGGTCGTGCACGCCGGGCGGATCACCGTGGCGTGCACGTAGCTCCACGAGGTGGGAGGCGACTCCGACGCGAGGCAGCCCGTCAGGCCAAGCGCGACAACGACGATCCGGCGCATGTGGGCGGACTACGCCGCGGTGCGCGAAATGTTACGGCGGCCCCCATCGATCACGCGCGGGACCACGAGCGCGGTCAACAGGCCCGCGACCGCGACGACGCCGCCGTGGATGAGCCCGATGTGGGGTCCGTCCGCGATCTTGCAGAAGAAGTGGAGCAGCAGGCCCCCCAGGCACCCGCTCCCGGCGCCGAGCGCGAACGCGATCGTCCGCGGACGAACGACCTGCGCGCGTCGCATCGCGATCGCACCGATGACGATCGGCACGAGCGCGACGCCGAGCCCGATCTCGAGGCAGGCGTGGCCGCGGACGAGGTTCTCCCAGCCGTAGATCAAGCTCGACGGTCCGCTCGGATGCACGAGGAGCCCGAGCGTGACGAACCCGATCGCGGCGACGATCGCGACGAGGCGCGCGATCTGCCAGCGGGGAAACATCGAGCCTCGCGGCGGCACGACGACGAGCGCGAGCGTGACCACGAAGCCGGCGAGCCATGCGCCGGCGACCGTCGCGATCCACGCGAGCGGCACCTCCGCGACATCGGCGCGAATGCGGAGCAGCGCGAGGACACCGGCGGCGTACACGAGCGAGGCGATGACGAGGATCGCGAGCTGGCGCCGCGGCCGGCGCGTTCGAACCGCGCCGGCATTCGCGGTCTCCGCCGCCAGTCGCGCGGACACCGGTGGGACCTTGGGCCTCGCGGCGGCCAGCGCCGCGAGCTCGGGCTCGAGCCTCTCGCTCACGAGGCGTCTCGCTTCCTCGCGCGATCGAGCAGCCCCCGCAGCACCTCGTATCCACGGTGCATGCGCACGCGCATCGCGCCTGCGCTCGTCCCGGCGATCGCGGCGGCCTCGGCGACGCTCTTGCCCTCGAGCTTGGTGAGGACGACCGCCTCTCGCTGGCTGGTCGGCAACGTCTGCAGCGCGGCGAGGGCTTCTCGCACGAGCTCGTCGGTCGACGCGTCGTCGTCTCCCGAGGAGCCACGCAGATCCGTCGCGACCTCGGGGAGCTCGTCGGTGACGGCGAGGCGCACCTTGGCGCGTCCCTGGCGGCGGACCTCGTCGATGAACGTGCGGTGCGCGATCGCGAACATCCAGGGCAGCGGGTCCGAGGTGCGGATGTAGCTGGCGCGCGCCCGGTGGATCTTGATGAACGTCTCCTGGAGGAGATCCTCGGCGAGCGCTTGCTGTCCTCCGAGCTTGGTCAGGAAACCGAGCAGGCGCGGCGCGGCCTGCTCGTAGAGCTGGTCGAACGCACCGGTCTCGCCGTCACAGTACCGAACCATGAGCTCCCTCAAGTCGGTCATGCAGACCGCACGAGATATACGCCGACACCTTCGAACGTTACATGGGGGCGATGCGCCAACCTCGCTGACCCGAGGGCAACCGTCGCGGTTCGGGTAGGCCGCGGTTACCTCGCGTCAGACTCGCCGACACCGGTTCGACGCCGATCAGCGATCGCTGGAGGTTAGGCGGGCACAGGCACTGCAGAGCTGCCTCTGCGATGCGGATCATGAAGTTTGAAGGTGCCACCATGCGCGACGCCGTCGCGAAGGTGAAGGCGGAGCTGGGGGACCAAGCGGTCATCATCTCGTCGCGTCAGGTCCGCAAGGGCTTGCTCGGTTCCGCCGTCGAGATCTCCGCGGCGATCGACGACGGCGACGACGCTCGCGATGTCGAAGCTGCACCTACACCCGCATTCACGCGCGGCAATCCGTACGCGAAGGCCGCCGCTCATGTCGACGAGAGCGCCGACATCGAGAAGGCGATGGCACCGCTCCGCAGCGAGCTCCGCTCGCTTCGCGCGATGGTTCGCTCGAACAACCAGCCCGCCCCGTCGCAGGACACGAAGAAGCTCGAGGCGGAGATCGCCGCGCTGCGCGCACTCGTCGAGAAGCTGAGCTCCGCGGCGCAAGCAGCGCCGGCACCAGCGCCGGCGGCGAAGAACCTCTCGAAGATCGAAGCCGCGATCGAGATGGCCGAGCCGGTCGAGAAGGCGTCGCCCTCGTCGATCGCCGAGGCGGTCGCGGGCCTCGCCGGCAAGCGCTCGCGCATCGAGGTCGAGACGAAGGCGGATGCGCCGCTCGTCGCGCCGTCGACCGCCAGCATCGTCATGCTCGTCGGCCCCACGGGCGCCGGCAAGACCACCACGATCGCGAAGCTCGCCGCCCACGCCGCCCTCGTCGAGGGTCGCCGCGTTCGCCTGATCACGCTGGACACGTTCCGCATCGGCGGCGTCGACCAGATCCGCACGTTCGCCGAGCTGATCGGCGTGCCGCTCACGGTGCTCGACAGCCCGATGGACCTCGCCGATGCGATCGAGCAGAGCGACGGCGACGACGAGCTCACGCTGATCGATACCGCCGGCCGCAGCCCCAAGGACGCCGCGCACGTCATCGAGCTCGCGACCGCGATCGCCTCGATCCGCGACCTCGAGGTGCACCTCGCGGTGCCCGCGTCGTCGAGCGCGTCCGCGATCGACGAGCTGGTCACGCGCTACACGCCGCTGTCGCTGTCGCGCCTGTTGTTCACCAAGGTCGACGAGCAGGACGCCGTCCCCGAGCTCCTCGCGGCGCCGCGCCGCACGCGCCTGCCGATCACGTGGGTGACCACGGGCCAGCAGGTCCCCGAGGACCTCGAGCAGCCGACGGCGAAGCGCCTCGGCCACCTCGCCGCCTGCGCCACGCGCACCCCGACGAACACGCCTTCGACGTCCACCCGCACGCGAGCCGCCTAATCCATGACCGACCAAGCAGCCACGCTCCGCGTGATCCGCGGTGACAAGAAGTCCTCCGGCCCGATCAACGTCATCAAGCCTCCACGCCGCGCGATCGCGGTGTCGGGCGGCAAGGGCGGCGTCGGCAAGAGCACCGTCGCTCTCAACCTCGCCATCACGCACTCGCAGATGGGCGCACGCACGCTGATCGTCGACACCGACCTCGGCATGGCCGACCTCAATCTTCTCCTCGGTGTCGCGCCGGATCGCAACGTCCTCGACGCACTCGGTGGCGCGAAGATCGAGGACGTCCTCCTCGACGCGCACGGCATCTCGCTGTTGCCCGCGCTGAACGGTAGCTACGTGCTGAGCAACCTCGGGCCGACGGCGCAGGGACGCATCATCGAGATGATCGGCTCGCTCGCCGGCAGGTTCGACACGCTCGTCGTCGACATCGCCGCCGGCATCGGCCAGATCCAGACGACGTTCGCGAGCGCGACGACCGACACGCTCGTCGTCGTGAACCCCGAGCCGCTGTCGATGGCCGACGCCTACGCCGCGCTCAAGGTGCTCTCGACGGAGCAAGGCGTGAAGCATGCGTACATCGTCCCGAACCGCGTCACGTCGCGCGCGCAGGCCGACGAGGTCGTCGCGCGGCTATCGGCGCTCGTCCATCGCTTCCTCGATCTCGAGGTGACGGCGCTGCCGTACATCCCCGCGGACCCGTGCGTCAGCGAGAGCGCGCAGATCGGCGTCCCGCTCGCGATCAATGCACCCGACTCGCCGGCCGCGCGCGCGATCCGCCAGATCGTCCGCGTGCTCGGTTCTCTCTCGAAGACAACAACTGCTGATGCGTCTTGGTTTCGCGCTCCCGCGCAAGCCACCGGAGGTTCTCGATGAAGGCGTACTCGGCGCAGCTCAAGCGCCCCACCAAAGAACGCGATGCTCTCATCGCCACGCACCTCGACGTCGCTCGTCGCATCGCATCGCGCATCGCGCGTCGTTGCCCGGCGTTCATCGCGCGCGAAGACCTACACGCGGCCGCGATGCTGGGGCTCACCGAGGCGGCGGAGCGCTACGACTCGTCGCGCGAGGAGCCGTTCCTCGGGTTCGCCGAGAAGCGCATCCGCGGCGCGATCCTCGACGAGCTTCGTCGCGGAGACATCATGCCGCGCCGCACGCGTCAGCTCGCCCGCAAGATCGGACACACGATCGCGCAGCTCGAGAAGGACTTCGGCCGCCCGCCGATCGACGAGGAAGTCGCCGAAGCGCTGGGCGTTTCGCTCGACGAGTACAAGAACGAGCTCGAGCAGCTCGTGCACGTGCAGGTTGGCTCGCTCGATGCAGACAACAACGAGGGTATGGCGAATTCTGACGCTTCCCCCGAGCTCCAGGCCTCCAAGCAAGAAATCCTGCGCCAGGTTCGCACGGCTCTTCCGCGCCTCGACGCGCGCGACGTTCTCGTCCTGAGCCTCTACTACAACGAAGAGATGACCTACCCGGAGATCGGCGAGGTCCTCAAGGTCACCACCTCGCGCGTGTGCCAGCTGCACGGCCGCGCGATCGCTCGGCTCCGCGCCGAGATCGACTTCACCGTCGACAAGGAGGCTGCATGAGCAGCGGCATCTATCTCGCGACGGCCGGCGCGGTCGCGCAATCGAATGCGCTCGACGCGACGGCGAACAACATCGCCAACGCGACGACGACCGGCTTCCAGGCCGATCGCATCACGTTCCGCGAGGCGATGACGAACGCGAAGTCGCCCGACACGGCGCTCGTGTCCGCGGGCACGAAGCGCGTCGACACCCAGTACGGCGCGCTCGCCCAGACGGGCAACCCGCTCGACCTCGCGATCGAAGGCGACGGCATGTTCGCCGTCGACACTCCCAACGGTGCTCGCTACACGCGCGCCGGCAACTTCCGCGTCGACGACCAGGGCACCCTGGTCACCGTCGACGGCTTCGCCGTTCGCGGCGAAGGTGGTGCGCACATCACGATCCCCGCCGAAGCCAAGGTGCTCGGCGTCAACACCGACGGTGAGGTCACCGCGGACGGCGAGACGCTCGGCAAGCTCGAGCTCGTCAAGTTCCAGTACAACCAGCTCAAGCGCGAGGGCGGCACGCTGTTCTCCGCGAACGGCAGGCCCGACACGACCGGCGATGTGCCGCGCGTGCAGAGCGGCATGCTCGAGTCTTCCAACGTCAACGTGGTGCGCGGCGTCGTCGATCTCGTGAAGGTGTCTCGCACCTACGAGTCGCTGATGCGCGTCATCCAGGGCTATCACGACGTCGAGAGCCGCGCGGCGCGCGACCTCGGCGGTCCCAAGTGAAGGAGTAGGTCATGTTTCGTTCACTCTCGACCGCAGCAACGGGCATGGAAGCCCAGCAGACGCGTCTCGACGTCACCGCGCACAACATCGCGAACGTCTCGACGAACGGCTACAAGAAGGAACGCGCCGAGTTCGCGGACCTGATGTACCAGACGGTTCGCGCCGCTGGCTCGGCGACGGGCAACGGCACGAGCGCCCCGGATGCGACGGAGATCGGTATGGGCACCCGCCTGACCGCGACGTCGCGCGAGCTCACGCAAGGCGAGCTGCATCAGACGGGCAACCCGCTCGACGTGGCGATCGAAGGCAACGGCTACTTGCCGATCACGATGCCGAGCGGCGAGACGGCGTACACGCGCAACGGCGCGCTGCACATGACGGCGGAAGGCCGTCTCGTGAACAGCGAAGGCTACGCGGTCGCCGGCGACATCACGATCCCGACGGATGCGCAGCAGATCACGATCGGCGCCGACGGTACGGTCAGCGCCGTGATGCCGGGCGAGAGCCAGGCCGTCGAGCTCGGACAGATCCAGATCGCGATGTTCGCGAACCCCGGCGGCCTCGCCTCGATGGGCGGCACGCTGCTCCGCGAGACCAGCGCTTCGGGCACTGCCGTCGTCGGCGCGCCGGGTGAAGGCGGCGCGGGCGGGTTGCGCCAGGGCATGCTCGAGGTGTCCAACGTCAACGTCGTCGAGGAGATGATCGACCTCATCTCGGGACAGCGCGCGTACGAGATCAACTCGCGCGTGATCAAGGCTGCCGACGAGATGCTCGGCCAGACCGCGAGCCTGCGATGAGACGCGCGGCCCTCGTCGTCGTCTTCTCACTCGGGGCGGCGGGTGCCGCGAACGCAGCTCCGGTGGAGGACGCGATGCGCGAGCAGATGCTCCCATCGCTGCCGGCCAACACGGACATCGCGAAGGTCTACCTCCCGGCGAACCTCGCGAAGCTGGATGTCGATTCCGCCGATGTTGTCGTGGAGTTGCCGCGCCAGCTCGGTGTCGGCCGCAAGAGCGTGAAGGTCACCGTGCGCGGACAGCGTTCGGTGTTCGTGCCCGTGCTGATCGGCGAGCTCGCGGACGTCGCGATCGCCGAGACGTCGCTCGCCGTCGGCCAGGTGATCACCGCCGACGACGTGCGCATCGAGACCCGCGCGGTAGGCGACGTCGGGAAGGCGTACGCGAAGGCGGGCGTCGTCGTCGGCAGCAAGGTCGCGAAGGCGATCAAGGCCGGCGCGTTCGTCGGCGACAAGGACATCACGCTGCCTCCGCCGCTGCCTCGCGGCACGCAGGTCGCGATCGTCATGCAACGCGGCGCGGTTCGCGTGCGCGGCGAAGGCACGCTCGAGCTCGTCGCGCGTCCGGGTGAGACCGCGACGGTGCGGCTCGCACATAACAAGTCGATCGTGCGGGGCACGTTGGTTGCACCAGCGACCGTCGTCCTCGGAAACGCGCCATGAAATCCATCACCAGCATTCTCGTCGCGACGCTCGTGGCCACCGGCTGCACGTCGCACATCGCACCCTACAAGCCGAAGAAGCGGCACTTCGACGCCGGCGAGTTCGGCGAGCGGAACGTCGCGCAAGACGGCAGCTTGTACGCCGAAGGCCAGGCTGGCCTGCTCGAGGACCCGACCGCGGGTCGCGTCGGCGACATCCTCCTGGTCCGCATCGACGAGAAGGATCTCGCGTCGAACAACGCGGACACCAAGCTCGACAAATCTGACGACACCTCGTACGGCGTACCCGCCGCGTTCGGCTTCGTGGCCGCGCTCAAGGCGAAGTACCCCGATGTAGACCCCGCGAAGCTGTTCGCGACGAGCTCGAGCCAGAAGTTCTCGGGCCAGGGCTCGACCTCGCGCTCCGGTACGGTGAACGCGACGCTGTCGGTGCGCGTCCGCCAGATCCTGCCGAGCGGTGACCTCTTCATCGAGGGCACCAAGGTCGTCATGGTCGGCGCCGAGGAGAAGCACATCTACGTCTCCGGCGTGGTTCGCCGCATCGACATCAGCGAGGACAACTCGGTGCTGTCGTCGCGCATCGCGGACGCCGAGATCGAGTACGCCGGCCGCGGCGATATCAGCGACACGCAACGCCGCGGCTGGGCAAGCCGCGCCCTCTCGAAGATCTGGCCCTTCTGATGCGCGGTCTGTTCGCCACCTCGGTCCTCCTCGCGCTGCTCGCGACACCCGCGCACGCAGACCGCATCAAAGACCTCGCCACGATCGGCGGAGTTCGCGAGAACCACCTGACCGGCTTCGGCCTCGTCGTGGGCCTCGACGGCACCGGCGACGACACGCGCTCGCCGATGGTGAAGTCCGGCCTGACGAAGATGCTCAAGCGGCTCGGCATCACGATCGATCCGAAGGACCTCAAGTCGAAGAACGTCGCCGCGGTGATGATCACCGCGGAGCTGCCGCCGTTCGCGAAGCCCGGCATGGCGCTCGACATCCACGTGTCGTCGGTCGGCAACGCGAAGAGCCTCTCGGGCGGCATGCTGCTCGCCGCGCCGCTCAAGGGCGCCGACGCGAAGACGTACGCGATCGCGCAGGGCTCGCTCTCCGTCGGCGGCTTCGTCGCGAGCGGAGACACCGGCTCGACGACGAAGAAGAACCACACGCTCGTCGGCACGGTGCCGAGCGCGGCGATCGTCGAGGCGGGTGCCCCGACGGTGCTGCCGACGAAGCAGATCGCGCTCGTGCTCAAGCAGCCGGACTTCACGACCGCGACGCGCATGCGCGACGCGATCATCGCGACGCTCGGACCGAACAGCGCGCGCCTCGGCGACGGTGCGGTCGTCGTGGTGCCGATCCCGAAGGAAGCGGAGCGCCAGGTGGGCGAGCTGATCACGAAGCTCGAGGCGATCGAGGTCGATCCCGACGTCAGGGCGAAGGTGATCGTCGACGAGCGCACCGGCACGATCGTCATCGGCGAGACCGTCACGCTGCGCACCGCCGCGATCACGTACGGCGGGCTCACCGTCGAGATCGGCGAGACGCCGACGGTGTCCCAGCCGACCGAGTTCGGTCGCGGCGACACCAAGGTCGTCGGTCGCACGGACATCAAGGTCAAGGAAGGCGAGAACTCGCTGCGCGTCGTGAGCAAGGCGGCCACCGTCGGTGATGTCGTCTCCGCGCTCAACGCCCTCGGTGCGAAGCCGCGCGACCTCGTCGCGATCCTCCGTGCGCTCAAGGCGTCCGGCGCGCTGCGCGCGGATCTGGAGACGATGTGACCGCGATCTCTGCCACCGCGAACGCTCCGGCGCAGCCGACGCAGGCCGAGCAGGCGAAGACCGCCGCGAAGCAGCTCGAGGCGTTCTTCATGCGCCAGCTGCTCGCCGAGGCGCGGCCCGCGGGTGGTGGCGGCATCGACGGCGGATTCGCCGGCGACACGTTCAAGCAGATGCTCGACGACGCACTCGCCGAGAAGATGTCCGGCGCGGGCGGCATGGGCATGGCCGCGATGTTCGAGAAGCAGCTCGATGGCACCGCCGCGATCACGACCTCCGCGATGGCTCCGCGCCCCGAGCTCGCACCGCTCCCGAATCCGTCGCTGCTCGGCGACGAGGTCAACGGCGCACCGCGGTTCGCGCTGCCCGTGATCGGCCGCGCGACCAGCGGCTACGGCGAGCGCATCGACCCGATTCACCACACGAAGTCGCTCCACCCGGGCTTCGACCTCGCGGCGCCGACGGGCACGCAGGTCGGCGCGGCGCGCGGCGGCGAGGTCGTGCACGCCGGACCCGCCGGCACGTACGGAAACCTCGTCATCCTCCGCCACGAGGACGGATTCGAGACTCGTTACGCGCACCTGTCCGAGGTCCACGTCAAGAAAGGCGACCAGGTCCAGACCGGCCAGGACGTCGGGGCGGTGGGCTCGACGGGCCACTCGACGGGACCCCACCTGCACTTCGAAATCCGTAAGGAAGGCAAGGCCTTGGACCCACGGCCACATTTGCCTCTACATGGTCTCCAAAACCGGGCGACCCCCTAAGTCAGACACCATGCGGATCGACCCGAAGCACACCGTTGTAACCCCCGTCGTCGCCAAGACGGCGCGGGACCCGTACGTCCCCGAGACGAAGGACGACAAGGACTCCGCGACCGTCGTGGAGCTGTCGAGCGCGGGTGCGTCGATGACGGCCAAGGAGAGCGAGTCCGCGGCGAAGGTGGCGCGGGTTCGCGAGCTGATCGCGAAGGGCGAGTACAAGGTCGATCTCGATCTGCTCGCCGCGCGCATCTGCGAGGACGAGATCCTCGGCCGGGGCGATCAATGAGCCACGAGTCGCGCGCCACCGACGAGCTGTGCCGGACGGGTGAAGAGCTCCGCGCGCTGTTCGCCGACGAGCGCCGCGCGATCAGCGCGCTCGATCACGCAAAGCTCGAGGAGCTCGCGAACGCGAAGGTCGCGATCGCGCGCAAGCTCGACACGCTCCGCACCAAGGTCGACACCAAGGACCCCGCGGTTCGCGATCTGTTCGTCGCGATCCAGACCGAGGCGCGCGCGACCGCGCTCCTCGCCACCGCCGCGACCACGGCCGTGCGCTCGATGCTCGGCTACAAGACCGCGAACGCGTACGACCGTCGTGCGCGGCAACAGATGTCAGGACCGGGGAGGGTGCTCGCCACCTTCTGATCATGAGTGACCTGTTCTCGCTGCTCCACCTCGGTTCTGCCGGCATCGCCGCGCAGAACTCCGGCATTTCGGTAGCGAGCAACAACGTCGCGAATGCGAACACCGAGGGCTACTCGCGCCAGCGCGTGGACCTCGAGGCGCTCGGACGCTCGCCGCTCGTCGGTGGCGTTCGCTCGGGCATGCCCGACCGCCTCTCCGATTCGCTGCTCGGCGGCCGCATTCGCCTCGCGGGCAGCAACCTGTCGATGTCGCAGGCGTACGCGTCCGCGCTCGGCGATGTCGAGTCGCGGATGACCGTGGGCTCGTCGATGAGCGAGGACCTCGCGGCGATGTTCGCGACGTTCGGCCAGGCGGCCGCGTCGCCGACCGACCCGATCGCGCGCGAGTCAGTGGTCGCGTCGATGCAGCAGCTCGTCGAGGGCATTCGCCATCGCGCGGCCGAGCTCGCGGCGATGCAGGAAGAGTTCAACACCGCGATCCGCGAGAAGACGGCGAAGGCAGCCGAGCTCGCGGAGCGCCTCGCGTCGTCGAACGTCGCCGTCGCGAAGACCAACGATCCCGCGATGAAGGATCAGCGCGACCTGATCGCGAAGCAGCTGTCCGAGCTCGTCGGCGGCCAGGCGCGCGTCGACGCAGATGGTCAGATGCGCTTCGTCCTCGACGGTGGCGCGGTCCTCGTCGACGGCAAGCACGCGGCGAAGCTCACCGCGGGCACCGACCCGACGACGGGCGACACGACGATCTCCGTCGTCGACGGCAACAACAGGCGCGACGTTACCAAGGACATCTCCGGCGGATCGCTCGGCGCGGTTCGCTCGGTTCGCGACGGCACGCTGAAGCAAGCGCAGACCGACCTCGACCAGTTCGCGTTCGACCTCGCGTCGACGATGAACGGCAAGCACCGCACGTTCGCGGGGCTCGACGGCGTCAGCGGTCGCGACGTGTTCGTGCAACCGACCGCGGTCGCCGGCGCCGCCGCCGCGCTCGAGCTCGATCCCGATGTCGAAGCGGATCCCTCCAGGCTCGCGCTCGGCGCGATCGGCGCGGGGCCGGGAAGCAACGCAGGCGCGCTCGCGCTGTTCCAGCTCGCGGATCAGAAGGTCGCGACGGGCGGGAAGACCCTGGGTGACTCGGCCGTCGAGCTCGTCACGCGCGTCGGCCGCGCGGCGTCGAACGCGAACGCCGATGTCACGCGCGACCAGCTCGTCGTCGATCACCTCGCAGGACTGCAAGACTCGCTGTCTGGCGTCGACCTGCAAGAGGAGATGACGAACCTCTCGCGGTTCGAGCACGCCTCGTCGGCGATGACCAAGTTCGTCTCCACGATCGACAGCCTGCTGGGCGATCTGATCGACCGACTGTAGAGGCAATCATGCGCATCACCGGCAACCGAATGATCGATGTGGCTGCAACGACGAACGCCGCGAACCAGTCGAAGGCTGCCGCCGCCGCGAACGAAGCCTCGAGCGGAATGCGCGTCTCCAAGCCGTCCGACGATCCCGAAGCATGGGCCGCGGCGCAGCGCGCATCGGCGAAGAAGGCGCTGTCGTCGGGCACGAGCAGCGCGCTCGAGACGGGACGCGAGCGCCTCGGCGTCACCGACGGTGCCCTCGGCACGATCGGCGATGCACTCTCCGCGATGCGCGAGCTCGCGATCCAGGGCTCCAACGGCTCGTACAGCGCGAGCGATCGCGCGGGCCTCGCCGTTCAGGTGCGCGCGCTGATGGCATCCGCCGTCGGCGCGGCGAACTCCAAGACGGCCGACGGCGAGTTCGTCCTCGCGGGCTCTCGCTCGCTGGCGACGCCGTTCGCGGCGAACGGTCAGTACGCCGGCGACGACTCGGCGCGCGACCTCGCGATCACCGAGCGCGACGTCGCTGGCGCCTCGATCACCGGCAGCGCGCTCACCGCGAGCTCCGGCGTCGACGTGCTCCCGCTGTTCGACCGCATCGCCTCGGCGCTCGAGGCGAACGATCAGGGCGCGCTGCAGGCGCTGCTCGGCGACGTCGACACGGCCGTGAAGCAAGTCGGCCTCGCTCGCTCGCGCGTCGGCGGCACGATGAACGTGCTCGACGCTGCGATCACCGCGCACGCGGATCTCGATCTCCATCTCTCGACGGAGATCGCCCGCGCTGTCGAAGCAGACGTCGTGTCGGCTGCATCGAACCTCGCGAAGGCGACGCAGGCGCTCGAGGCGTCGCGCGCCATCACTTCGCACATCGTCGCGCTCGTCGATCCGACGAAGTAGCGCCGGGTTCGCAGTTCGCCCTAAACGATCTCGAAACTGGGCGAACGAGAACAGTGGGACCGACGAGGTCCGAACCCGAAACGAAACAAACAAACCTCTCAAGGATTTCAGAACATGGGCCTCTCGATTCTCACCAACGTTGCTTCTCTCAATGCACAGCGCAACCTCGCCGGCACGCAGGACGCCCTCGCGTCCTCGATCAGCAAGCTGTCGTCCGGCATGCGCATCAACAAGGCCGGCGACGACGCCGCGGGCCTCGGCATCAGCGAGTCGCTGAAGTCGCAGATCCGCTCGATCTCGCAGGCGCAGCGCAACGCGAACGACGGCATCTCGATGTCGCAGGTCGCGGAAGGCGCGATGAGCGAGATGCAGGGCATCGTCTCGCGCATGCGCGAGCTGTCGGTGCAGGCGGCGAACAGCACGCTCGGCAACACCGAGCGCGGCTACATCCACACCGAGTTCAAGCAGCTGTCCTCGGAAGTCGATCGCATCTCCAAGGTCACGAGCTTCAACGGCCAGGACCTGCTCACCGGCGCGGCCTCGACGGGCTTGTCGTTCCAGGTCGGCATCTACAACACGAACGACGACCGCATCGCGATGAGCATCACCAAGCTCGACACGACGACCCTCGGCGCGACGGCCGCGTCGCTCAAGGTCTCGACGCAGAACCTCGGCTCGGTCACTGGTGCGCAGAAGGCGATCGGCGTGTTCGACACCGCGATCAAGCAGCTCTCCGCGGCGCGCGCCAAGGTCGGCGCCTCGCAGAACCGCATGGCGGTCACCGTGTCGAACCTGTCGACGTCGCACGAGAACCTGTCCGCTGCGAACTCGCGTATCCGCGACGTCGACGTGGCGCAGGAGACCGCGAACATGACGAAGGCGCAGATCCTGAGCCAGGCCGGCCTCGCCGTCCTCGCGCAGGCGAACCAGCTGCCGCAGTCGGCGCTGTCGCTCCTCCGCTAATCACCGGGCGCTCTGACAGATAGGACCCTTCGATGAGCAACATCACGTTCAGCGGCCTCTCCTCCGGTCTCGACACCGCGTCGATGATCGAGCAGCTGGTGAACGTGGAGCGCTCTGGCGCCACGACGGCGCAGGCGAAGAAGTCCAACATCGATACGCAGAAGAGCATCGTCAACGGCCTGTCCTCAGGGCTGTCGGCGCTTGCGACCGCGACCCGCGCGCTCGACCTCGATAGCGAGATCAAGCCGCGGGCCGCCACCAGTTCCGACTCTCGCGTCAGCGTGGCGGCTTCGGCCGGCGCTGCCCCTGGAGTCCACGACGTTCGAGTGAAGTCGCTCGCGACGTCGCAGGTCACGCAATCGCGCGCGTTCGCGAGCACCGCCGCCGGCGTGCTCGGCACCGGCAGTGTCGACATCACCGTCGACGGCGTGACCAAGTCCGTCTCGTGGACCGCATCCGACTCGCTCGATGCGGTCGCCTCGAGGATCAACAACGCGAACGCGGGCGTCAACGCCTCCGTCGTGCAGGTCGATACCGGCGAGTACCGCCTCGTCATGACCGCGAAGGACACGGGCACGGCCAAGGCGCCGACGTTCGTCGACAACGGCTCCGGTCTCGACGTCTCGAATGTCGCGAACATCAAGCGACCCGCGACGAACGCGGTGGTCAACGTCGACGGCATCGACCTCGTGCGTCCCAGCAACTCGATCACCGATGCGATCGCCGGCATGACGCTGACGCTCAACTCGGTGCACGCGGCGACGGAGCCCGATGCACGCGCAACCGTCTCGCTCGATCAGCCCGCGCTCACCGCGAAGCTGCAGAAGGTCGTCGACGCGTTCAACAGCGTGAATGCGTCGCTGCACAACCAGCTCGACTACACCGGCGTGAGGAAGGGCGAGAACACGCTGTTCGGCGACAGCATGCTGCGCGGACTGCAAGCCGCGCTCGCGCAGATCAAGACGAGCGCCTACGGCGAGAACACGACGCTGTCGTCGATCGGCATCGCGCTCGACAAGGGCGGCAACCTGACGCTCGACGCGGCCAAGCTCGCCGACGCCGTGACCAAGGATCCCGACGCCGTCTCGAACATCTTCGTGACCAACGGCTTTGCCGCCGCCGTCACCGGCCTCACCGATCGCTACACCCAAGCCGATGGCCTGTTCGCCGCGAAGACGCAGGCGCTGACCGACCGGCAGAAGGTGTTGCAGACCCAGATCGATCGCATCACCGCCAACGCGGACCGACTTCAGGAGCGCCTCGAGAGGCAGTTCTCGCAGCTCGAGCAGGCGCTCTCGAACATGAAGGCACAGTCCGCTCGTCTCTCCTCCATCCTCGGATAAGCCCATGATGCACGCTCGCGCCGCCAACGCTTACCGTCGAGTCGATCTCGAGTCCGCACCGAAGCAAGACGTGCTCGGTCGCCTGTTCGAGCGATTTGCCGCCGACGTCACTGCCGCACGCACGGCGATCGCCGCGAAGGACATCGCGGGCAAGGCCGCGGCGCTCGACCACGCGCTGCGCATCGTCGGCGAGCTCGAAGCATCGCTCGATCACAACGCAGCGCCCGCGCTGTGCACGCAGCTGCAAGCGCTGTATCGCTTCGTCGCCGACGAGCTGACCAAGGTGAATCGTTCGCTCGACCCCAAAGGCCTCGACGCGCCCGCGAAGATCATGAACGACCTCGCGGCGGCGTTCCGCGACGCACAGGCGCGGCGATGACCTCGGAGCTGCTGCGCGAGCTGCTCGCCGTGACGCCGATGCCGCCGACCGGCGACGCGGACGCGATCATCGCGGCGTTCGAGGCGATGTTCGAGGCGCGGCAGCAGATCCTCGTCCGGATCACGGACAAGCTCCCCGACACCGACGAGAACCGCGCGGTCCTGCGCGAGCTGTGGGTTCGCGACGAAGCGTGGGAGCATGCGCTCGGCGCAGCACGCGACGCTGTAGGTGTTGCACGCAGCGGCACCAAGCAACTCCGCGGCTACGCCCGCTGACGGCGACTTTGACGATCGGCTCTCGATCGTCAATCCACCGACGCCTGCAAGTAGCTGGAATCGCTCGCCGAACGCTGGCGCGGCGGTTGTAGAAGCACCCGTTCGTGCTTCCCTACGGCCGCCAGACGATCACCGACGACGACATCGCAGCCGTCGTCGAGGTGCTGCAGTCACCGCTCCTGACGTGCGGCCCGGTGGTCGCCCGGTTCGAGCGAGCGATCGCCGACTTCGTGGGCGCACCGTTCGCGAGCGTGTGCTCGAGCGGCACCGCCGCGCTGCACCTCGCGTACGCCGCGCTCGGGATCGGCCCGGGCGACGAGATCGTCACGACGCCGATCACGTTCTCGGCGACCGCCGCCGCGGCGTACTACGTCGGCGCGACGGTCCGCATCGCGGACGTCGACCCGCGCACCGGCAACCTCGATCCCGCGTCGGTCGAGGCGCTGATCACGGAGCGCACCAAGGCGATCGTTCCGGTGCACCTCGCGGGCATGCCGGTCGATCTCGCGGAGCTCTCCGCGATCGCGCGCCGCCATGGCTTGTTCCTCGTCGAGGACGCGTGCCACGCGCTCGGCGCCACGTACCGCGGCGCGCCGATCGGCGCCGGCGACTCCGACGCCGTCGTCTTCTCGTTTCACCCCGTCAAGCACATCACGACGGGGGAGGGCGGTGCGGTCATCACGCGCACCGCCGAGATGCGCCGCCGCATCGAGCAGCTCCGCCAGCACGGTGTCGAGCGCGATCACGCTCGCCTGCGCTCGCCGGCCGAAGGCCCGTGGTCCTACGAGATCCAGGAGCTCGGCTGGAACTACCGCCTCCCCGACATCGCGTGCGCGCTCGGTCTCACGCAGCTCGCGAAGCTGAACGGCTTCGTCGCCGCGCGCCGCTCGCTCGCCGCGATGTATCGCACCGCGCTCGCTCGCGTGCTCCCCGACGTCGCGACGCCGGTCGAGTGCGATGACCGCGAGTCCGCGTATCACCTGTTCGCGGTCGCGATCGACTTCGCCGCGCACGGCACCACGCGCGACGCGGTGATGCGCGCGCTGTCCGCCGAGGGCATCGGCACGCAAGTGCACTACATCCCGCTCCTGCAGCATCCGCTTCACGCGGCTCGCTGCGCCGGCGAGCTCTCGCGCTCGCGCCCCGGCACCGACCACTACTACGCGCGGACGCTCTCGCTTCCGCTGTTCCCCACGATGACCGCAGCCGATGTCGACCGGGTGGTCGATGCGCTGCACCGCACCCTCACGCAACGCGCTGCACCCTCACGCGCTGCACACCCCGGAGTCACTCGATGAAGCTCACGTCTATCGCCAAGGTCTCTGTCCTCGACGGCAAGTCGGTCCTGATCACCGGCGGCACCGGCTCGTTCGGCAAGGCGTTCGTCAAGCGCGCGCTCGAGTCGAAGGCGAAGAAGATCATCGTGTTCTCGCGCGACGAGCAGAAGCACTACGAGATGTCGCGCACGATGTCCGACAAGCGCTTGCGCTTCTTCGTCGGCGACATCCGCGATCGCGATCGGCTGATGGCTGCGTTCCGCGACGTCGACATCGTCGTCCACGCCGCCGCGATGAAGCACGTACCGATCTGCGAGTACAACCCGATCGAAGCCGTGCAGACCAACGTCAACGGCGCGAAGAACATCATCGAGGCCGCGATGGCGTGCGGTGTCGAGCGCGTGATCGGCCTCTCGACCGACAAGGCCGTCTCGCCCGCGAACCTCTACGGCGCCACCAAGCTGTGCATGGAGAAGCTCCTGATCTCCGCGAACGCCTACTCCGGCGACCGCGCGACCCGCTTCTCGCTCGTTCGCTACGGCAACGTGATGGGCTCGGCCGGCTCGGTCATCCCGCTGTTCCGCAAGCAGATGCGCGAAGGCCAGGTCACCATCACCGACCCGCGCATGACCCGCTTCTGGATCGACATGGACGAGGCCGTCGCGCTCGTGCTGCGCGGTCTCGAGCTGATGGGCGGCGGCGAGATCTTCATCCCGAAGCTTCCGACCAGCGACATCGAGACGCTCGCCGAGGCCGTCGCGCCCGGCACGCCGCGCACGACGATCGGCATCCGCCCCGGCGAGAAGCTCCACGAGACCCTCATCGGCGCCGAGGAAGCCCGCCGCACCTGGGACTGCGACGACGTCCTCGTCATCTGGCCCGAGTTCCAGTTCCACTCGAACACCCTCAACGGCGCGCGCCGCGGCACCCCCGTCCCGGAGAACTTCGAGTACTCGAGCGACAGCGCCCAGCCGCGACTCGATCTCGAGGCCACCAAAGAGATGGTTGCTCGCGTAGCATGAGGACATGAGTCCGATGTCATGACGACGAAGCCGCGAATCCTGTTTCGCGCCGACGCGTCGCACGACATCGGATTCGGGCACGTCGCCCGCATCGTCTCCTTGATCGAGGAGGCCGAAGCCAAGGGCCTCGAGGCCGTCCCGCTGTTCGGTGGTGACCCGGCCGCCGTGCGCTCGTGGGGCACCGATCGCGGCCTCGCCAACCTCGACGTTCGCGAGTGGTCCGCCACGCAGGTCGTCCAGGCCGCCGAGCACCCGCGCGTCACCGCGATCGTCGTCGACGGTCCACCGCTCGCTCGCGAGATCATCCCGAAGATCCCCGACCGCGTCCGCACGATCCTCATCGACGACGCCGGCAAGGTCCCGCTCGCGATGTCCGCGGTCGTGAACCACAACGTCCACGCACCCTCGCTCGCCGCCACCTACCCGCAAGCCCGCACGCGCCTCCTCGGCCGCCGCTACCTGATGCTCCGCAAGGACATCCGCCGCTACACGCGCGGCTCGTGCCGCCCGATGACGAGCCAGCGCCCGCGCATCCTCGTCACCTTCGGCGGCTCCGACCCCGTCAACGCCACCTCGCGCATCATCTCGCTCATCCCCGACGACCGCCCGCTCGAGCTCGTCGTCGTCGCCGGCCCCGGCTTCCGCCACGACGAGCCGCTCGCCGCCGCCGCCAAGCTCGCGACCGAACGCGGCCACCTCGTCGACATCCGCCGCGCGCCCGAGGACCCGGGCGCTCTCTTCGTCAGCGCCGACGCCGCGATCTGCTCCGCCGGCGGCACCCTCGGCGAGCTCGCCTACCTCGGCTGCCCGGCGCTCGCCTACGCCATCGTACAAGACCAGGTCACCCCCGCGCGCCTCCAGGTCCGCGAGGGCCTGATCGCCGGCGGCCGCAAGCTCGCCGAAACCGACGACGACATGCTGCGCGCCGACATCCTCGCCTTCATCCTCGACGACAACGGACGCCGCGAACAACGCCAGCGCGCCCTCGCCACCGCCGACTCCGACGGCCCGCGCCGCATCATCGAACAAGCCGTGCTCGAGGCATGACCCGCATGCTCCCGAGGTTCCCGGTGCTCTCCCGCCGCCAGTGGCTGTTCTTCGCGATCAGCTGGCTCCTGTTCGCCATCGCCATCACGCTGCTCTCCTTCTTCGCCGCCGCGACCGAAGACGCCTCCGCCGGCGACGGCTCCCTCCGGGCCGGCATCGCCGCGCTCTTCCTCGGCCCCTCGCTGCTCGTCGCGAGCACCTCGCTCGCCCTCTTCGGCGTCTCGCGCCGCATCAAGAACGCGTTCGGCCTGGTCGGCATCGGCTTCGGCCTCATGCTGCTGTCCGTGATCGTCGTGACCAAACCGCAGCTCCTCCACGGTCCACGCTCGTTCCTCTACGGCAGCGCGAGTGGCTCGCCCGCCGCCATCGCCGCCACCGACGCCGCCTGGGTCGACGTCTCGCCCGCGTTCGTCGACACGACACGCCTCGGCTACGCGACGCACACCACCACCGACAACGAAGGCCGCAGCTCGACCCGCAGCAGCGCGGTCGCGCCGATCCTCACCGCCCACGGCGAGTCCGATCCCACGCTCCTCAGCGCCGAGCGCGTCGGGCTCTTCCTCTGCCTCGACGACAAGGACGACGTGATCGCCGAGAGCCGCGGCAACGGCACGATCTCGGGCCGCATGCACCGCGCGGACTTCCTCGAGCTCGAGGCCATGGACGACGCGCGCGTCACCAACCGCATCGCAGCCCCGCGCGTCCCCGGCCGCGGCGCGAGCAGGATCTGGTTCGCGCTGTGGATCGCGGTCATCCTCACCGGCGCCACCGTCGGCGCGTCTCTCGTCACGGGCTTCGTGGCGCCCGCTCGCCGGTAGCACCAAACGCGTCGTGCACGCTCTCCGGCAGAGACCGGATGACCGGTCTGTCACTCGCCATGGTCGCCCACGCGGTGATATGCGCCTGCAGCGCTTTGCAAGCTCTCGTACGCCTGGGACGAACCCGGCCGCTTCGTCGAATGTCTGCACCGAGTCCCATCTTGCGAGGAGCAACCGAAATCGCATCGAGACGCGCACATGAGGCGGACGTAGCCGCCGCGATCAACTGCCCCAGCCTCGAGATCAACGTAGCAGGCGTGTGTCTTTCGATGGCTTCGAGCGCCGCGGTGTTCGCGGCGGAGAACTGATATCCCCACACCTGATAGCGACGAAGATCGACGTGGTCGACCTCTCGGTACCAACGACGAACTTCAATCGCGGTCCATGCTCGGGGATGACTTGCCACCACACGTTCTGTGTAACGCGACCCGAGACGAAGAAATAGTCGCCTAGGTCTCGCGCGCGGCGTCGGTCTCGAGGCCGCGCTGGATCCACAGCGGCATCGTCTTGTGCTGCGTGGTGCGCGCTTCGCCGCGCAGCTGCGCGAGGTCGGTCGCGAGGATCGTGTCGGCGAGCCGGCGGAACGCGAGCGCGGCTTCGTCGTTGGTGGCCGCGATCGTGCCCTGGCCCGCGGTGAGCGAGCCGGCGAGTGACTGCGCGCGCTTGATGCCCGCCACCAGCGGCGCGTTGACGAGCAGGCGGTCGTGGATCATCGGCGTCATGCGGCGGAGCGCGTCGGCCTCCTGTGGCGTGGACAGCATGTTGCCGACGAGCAGGACGCCGAAGCGCGTGAGCGTGTCGACGATCGCGTCGGCGACCCCGTGGTCCATGGGGCGCAGCACGCCGAGGAGCTGCGGGATCGAGCGAGTCCGGGATTCGTGGGCGAGCGCGGCGTCGATGAGGTCCTTGTGGGTCTCGTCGTTGGCGTGCTTGCGAACGACGCGGTGGACCACGGCCTTGAGCAGCGCGTAGGCGTTGTGGAGCGAGGTGAGCTGCGGGCAGACGACCATCAGCTTGTGGTCGGCGGCGGCGAACAGATCGACGACGGTGAACGACGTGCCCGCGCCGACGTCGATGATGACGACCTCGGTCTCGAGCTTGCCGATCGCGCGGAGGAGGCGGAGCTTCTGCGCGGCGCCGAGGTTCGCGGAGCCGGGGCGCGAGGTGCCCGCGGCGAGCTGCACCGTCGGGGTGACCTGCGTGAACGTGGCCTCGAGGTCGGAGACCGCGCCGTCGATGAAGTCGCCGACGGTGTGCGCCGGGCGCGTCACGTTGAGGGTGGTGTGGAGGTTCGCCGCGCCGAGGTCGGCGTCGACGAGAGCGACGCGGTGGCCCGCACGTCCGATCGCGAGAGCGAGGTTCGCGGAGATGGTCGTCTTGCCGACGCCGCCTTTCCCGCCGCCGATCGCGATGATCCGTGGAGCCCTGCGCTTCATACAGACGCTCGGGTGTGAGCCTCGGTGATGACGGGGAGGATCTCGTCGATCACGCGGATGAGGGAGGTGAACAGCGACTTCGATGCGGCGAGGTAGGCCGCCTCGGTGGCGTCGTGCGAGGCGATCGTGATCGCGCGATCGATGTCGCGTTGCGCGACGAGCGAGACGAGCTCGATCGGTCGGAGGGCGTCCGCCAGGATGCGCTCGACGCGGCGGAGCTCGCGGTCCGACGCGCCGGAGAGGATCATGTCGATCGCGCGCGTGGCGAGCTGGCGAGCGCGGCGCAGGTGCGTGATGCGGGTAGCGAGGCCGCGCTTCGCGGTGCGCATGCGAGCCGTGGCGTCGACCGCGGTGACCTCGTCGAGGACCGCGCGTGCGTCGACGGTCGTCGCGAGCGAATCGCGCACGGAGGCGAACGGCACGTGCTCCATGCCGTCGATGTAGCAGCCGCCCTCGGTGCAGTTGTAGACGGCGACGTTGGAGTAGTGGTTCATCGCGTCGATGAACCAGCGACGGAACAGGCCGAACATGAACGAGGACGGCACGGTGCCACCGCTCCAGCCGGGGAGCTCGACGAGGCGCTCGGTCGGAGCCTTGGGCCCGCCGGCGGCCTTCATCGCGTGGAAGCCGGCGGACCAACCCGCGACCTTCATCGTGCCGTCGGTCGAGACTTCGGCGCGGGCGTCTCCGTCGGAGGAGGTCGCGACGTAGTACTTGCCGCCCGGGAACGAGAGGTCGAGGCCGAGGAACACGACCGGCTCGCACTTCCAGCGCATCGCGAGCGAGAACGCGGTGGTGGCGACGGAGCCACCGCCGACGAGCGCCGGCGTCGGCTCGTCGAGCATCTCGAAGACCCAGTCGTCGATCGCGCCGTTCGCGGCCATGGTCATCGTGCCGCGCGAGGGCAGCTCGAACAGCGACGGGTGAACCGTGGCGGCGTTGACCAGGAACGAGCTCGACGTGTCGAGCGAGGCGAAGTGATAGCGAACGTCCTGCGGATCGGCGCTCACGATCACGTCGGGCGTGATGCCCGCGGCGATCACCGGCTTCAGCGAGTGACTGAAGCAGCAGATGATGACCTTGCCCTGGAGCTCGCGCAGCTGATCGATGTTCTTCGCGAGTGACGGACCGGGCGCGACGATCACCATGGGCTTGCCGGCGAAGCGATCGCCGACGGCGTCGATCGAGGCCGAGCGTGCGAGCGCGGGCAGGTTCGTGACGCCCTGGTCGATCCACGTGCGCGAGAACATCGCGACGGTGTTCTGGTGCACGCGCAGGTCGGAGAGGCCGTCGCGCGCCATCGTGGAGCACTTCGCGACGAGGTCTGCGTCGGCGCCGTTCATCGCGCGCAGCGACACCTGGTTCGGTGCCATCGGCGTCATCGTGGCCATCGCGGCGCCGAGCTCTTCGGCGGTGCGCAGCGTGATCACGGAGGCGGGGACATCGCCCTCGCCGATGAACGCGATGCGATGCTGGCCGAGGTCGGCGAGGATCTGCGCGACCGGGGCGAGCTCGTTGCCGACGAGCACGGCGAGGTCGCGCTCGAAGTCCCACGCCGTGGGCAGCATCGAGTCCGCGAGGACGACGACCCCGAGCGGGGTGTCGAGCAGCTGCTCGTCGCTCGGCAGCGGGCGTGCGAGCCAGCTGCGCATCATCTCGTCGATCTGGTGCGAGCGAACCACGGCATCGCGCAGGGTCGCGAGCGCTTCGGGAGCCACGTCGTCGAGCCCGCGGCTGGAAGCGTCGACGCGCGTGATGTCGGTGCGCGTCCGGCGCAGCTGCATCATCGTCGCGATCGTGGTGATCATGTCTTCACGCTCGATCGACGCGACGAGCAGATCGCCGAGGTGAGCGATCTCCTCGAGGGCGCTCTGCCAGGCGGCGACCGTGACGACGGCGGTCGGAGATTCAGGCTGCGGTGACACGCCAGTCCTTTTGCGCGATGTGCGCGTTGATCGTTTGCAGCGAGGCGTCATCGCGAACGGCGCGGACGATGTCGCGGTAGTCGACGGTGCGCGTCGCGAGCGAGAACCGCTCGAACAGCATGCGCGCGAGCGTGAGGTCGGCGTCGGTGTCGACGGTCCACCGCAGGTCGGAGTCGTCGGTCTCGGCGATCAGCTGGTCGGTCCGGAACAGCGCGGGCTGCTCGCGCACGAACACGGTGACGTGCTCGCGCGCCGCCTTGGAGGTCGCCATGCGGCCCATGCGCTCGAGCGTGTCGCGATGAAACACCTCGCAGTCGAGGCCGCGCGGAAATGTCTGGATGTCGTGTGTGTTCGACGCGTAGTCGATCGCGCCCGAGAGCTTCGCGACCACGCGGTCGACGACGCCCGGATCGATCAGCGGGCAATCGGAGGTCACGCGCACGATGGCATCGGCGCCCGAGGCGCGCGCCGCACCGACGTAGCGATCGAGCACGTCGTGGGCCGATCCGCGATGCACCTGTGCGCCGAGGCGCTGCGCCTCGCGGACGATCACGTCGTCCTCGGAGTTGATCGTCGTCGCGATCACGACGTGCGCGAGAGAGCTCGCGACACGCAGGCGCTGCACGCACCGCGCGAGCATGGTGTCACCGCACAGGTCGTGCATGACCTTGCCGGGCAACCGGGTCGAGCCCATGCGCGCCTGGATGATCGCGACGGTGCGCATCGCCTAGGTCTGCTTCTCGAACAGGTTGGCGGTGCAGTCGTCGTAGCCGTCGGCCACGCCGAGCTCGAGCGTGCGCACGAGGCGGAGGTCGGGATAGCGGCGCTGCCACACGGCGCCGTGATCGCGCTTCCACAGCGCGGACTGCTTGCCGCGGTAGAGGATCTCTTGCGTCTGCTGGTGCGCCTGGCCGTACTCGATCGCGACGATGTACTTCCTCGACACGCGATAGATCTCGTCGAGCGCATTGCCGATCGAGTCGGGCGCGATGTGGATCAACACGCCGCTGGTGAACGCGAGGTCGAAGAACTTGTCGCGGAACGGGAGGTCGAACGCGGTGCCGTGCAGCACGTTGAACATCGGGTTGCGAGCGCGCGCGCGGGTGACCGCGTACGTCTGCGGCTCGACCCCGTAGAGCTCCTCGACGCCGACGCGACGCAGGTACTCGAGGTTCCAGCCGACGTTGCAGCCGATCTCGCACGCGCGCTTCGGCGTGATCCCGTCGAGGAGCCGGCGCCACGACGTGACGCGCTCCGGCTTCTCTTGATCGTTGCGGTCGGTGTACTCGCGGCCGAAAGCCGACTTCCACAGCTCGAGCTGACTCGTGGTCTCCATGATTCAGGGGCTCCAGAGGTAGACGTCAAAGGCCTGGCGCTTCCCGATCTTGGTGAAGCCACAGGCGGTGAAGCACGCGCTGCTGCGCGTGTTGGATTCGTGAATCTCGGCGACGACAGCGCCGCAGAACATGGTGCACGCGAGCTGGATCGCCTTGCGTCCGATGCCATGACCGCGCGCCGCGGCGGCGAGGGCGATCGAGATGCGAGCGTTCATGCCGTCGCGCACGTCGATGCGAACGGTGCCGACGGGCTCGCCGTACTGCTCGACGATCCAGATCGGCGACGCGACATCGACGATACGCTTGCCGAACCAGCGCACGTGGTCGGAGTAGGAGACCGCCACCGGCGATCCCGAGACAGCGCGGACGTCGCTCGCGAAGTTGTACTCGAACACGCGGTCGCGGTCGGACAGATCCGCGCGACGCAGCGTGACGTCGTCGGCGTTGTTCGCCGGCAGTGCGCGAGCGATGGCACTCACGCGATCAGCTCCCACGCGAGCGGCGTACCGCGCGCGATCGTCGTCTTCGCGATGCGGCCCATCAGGCTCGGCAGCTCGCGAGGAGGCAGGCCGTAGCCGGGGCGGATCGAGCGCACGTTGTCTCGCGTGAGGGGCTGACCCTCGGCGATATCGGAGACGGCATACAGGGAGCGGCGGAAGCGGCGCGAGCCGTCCTCGGCCTTCGGGCGCTTCGCGCTGCCATCGCCGAGCGATTGCCAGGCGAGCTTCGCGCCGCGCACGACCTCGAGCATCTCGTGCGGCTCGAGCGAGAACCCGGCGTCGGGTCCACCATCACCGCGCGATAGCGTCAGGTGCTTCTCGATGATCGAACCGCCGCGCGCGACCGACGTGATCGGGACGATCGCGCCGGGCGAGTGATCGCTGACACCGACGACGGTGCCGTACTTCGCGATCGCATCCATGCGGCGCACGTTCGTCTGATCGATCGGCGCGGGATATCCGGAGATGCAGTGGAGGAGGGCGACGCCTCCGGTGCCATTCGCGAGCGCGGTCTCGATCGCTTCCGCGACCTCCGCGTCGGACGCCATGCCGGTCGACATGATCATCGGCTTGTTCGTGCGGGCGACACACGCGATCAGCTCGAGGTCGACGAGCTCGAACGACGCGATCTTGAAGACGGGCGCGCCGAGTGCGTCGAGGCGCATCACGGCGTCCTCGTCGAACGGCGTCGAGAACATGACGAGTCCGCGCGCCTTGCCGTGCGCGAACAGCTCCGCGTGCCACTCCCACGGCGTGTGCGCCTCGGAGTACAGGTCCCAGAGCGAGCGTCCGCCCCACGGGCCGCCGGCGATCGTGAAGTTGCCTTCGGTCGTATCGAGCGTCATCGACGCGGGCGTGAACGTCTGCAGCTTCATCGCGTCGCAGCCCGCATCGGCCGCGGCGTCGATCAACGCGTGCGCGCGCTCCTTCTGGCCGAGGTGGTTCGCACTCATCTCGGCGATCACGAACGGCGCGTACTCGGGGCCGACCATGCGGCCGTCGATGTTCAGCGACGGCTTCATTGGACGACGAACTCCTGGAAGAACAGGCGGCGCACCTTGTGCTCGCCGACGATCTCCTCGAGCTTCTTCATCACGTCGGCGCGGAGCTTGTCCTTCGCCGCGACGCCGAGCGTGTCGGCGAGCTTGAGGCCGGACAGGTGGCTGAGGATCGCGTCGCGAATGACCTGCTTGTTCTTCTCGATCAGCGCTTGCGACTCGGCCTTCACCAGCTCGAGCTGGAACGTGACCTTCAGGTAGCGAGACTGGCCCGGCTCGTCGAGGTTCACGACGAAGGGGTCGAGCGCGATCACCGGACCGGTGACCTCGACCTTGTCGTTCGTCTCGTGCTTCTCCTCGACCGGAGCCGCATGGGCAGGCTTGGCGGTGATTGCCTTGAAGGTGCCGAACCCACTCGCGCCGAGGTTCAGCACGAGGAGGATGAGTACGACCTTGGAGGTCTTTGCACCGGTCGGTGCTGCTGCGGCTGGTTTGACAGGCTCGTCGCTCATGGTGTGGCTTTCAGCAACTGGTGTGCCGGACGACGCTCAGCATCCGCACTGACTTGCGCGGTCTCGAGGTCGGCTGCGACGCCAGAAATGACGTCATGACCGCGAGCCGCGTCCGACGCCCGGAAGCGTCGCGAGGCCGATGTCGGCGAGCGCCGCGGGCGACGGATCCGTCGCGATGTACGCACCGTCGGAGCTGCGCTCGACGTGGGTCAGCCCGGGATACTCGGACTCGAGCGCGTTCGTGATCAGCTCCCGACGGGAGCCGCGCGCGTGGATCGCGCTCATCGCGACGAGGTCACGGTGCCGATCGAGCGCGTCGCCGACGGCGCGGCGCAACGTCTTCGTGTCGAACGGCTTGTTGATGTAGCGAAAGACCTCGCACTCGTTGATGCCCTGCAGCGCGGTCTCGAACGTCTGGCGTCCCGTGAGGAGGATCCGCACCGTGTCGGGGCGCAGGCGCCGCGCGGCAGTGGCGAGCTCGACGCCGGTCATGCCGGGCATCTCGTGATCGGAGACGAGGACCGCGATGTTGCGCGAGCCGACCATCTCGAGTGCGTCGTGCGGCTTGGTCGTCGAGACGATGTCTGCCTCGAGGGTGCGGAGCGAGCGCACGATCGCTTGCAGCAGGATCGGGTCGTCGTCGACGCACAGCACGATCGGGCGGCCGATCACGGGGACCTCGCTCGTCGTCACCGTCATGGCAGCCACCTTCTCCAGCCGCGCTGGCCCAGCTTGCGCCCGATCGTGGCGAGGTCGGCGAGCACCGCGCGCATGTCGGGGTACCGCGCGGCGGACGTCTTCTGCAGGCAGCGCGCGACGAGCGCGACGAGCTCCGCCGGGAGTGCGCCGAACGGGCTCGTCACCGCGGGCGGCGGCGACTCGAGGTGCATCCAGCACGTCTGCGCGACGCCGTCGCCGATGAACGGCGGCGCTCCGTGCAGCATCTCGAACAGCAGCACGCCGAACGAGTACTGATCGCCGAGCTCGCCCGCAGGAAACCCGCGCAGCATCTCGGGCGCGACATAGGTCGGCGTGCCGACGACGAAGTCGGTGTTCGTGAACTGCTCGCGCGCATCGCGCAGCTCGGACAGGCCGAAGTCGACGAGCTTCACGCTCCCGTCGGCCGTGACGATCACGTTGTTCGCGCTGACGTCCGCGTGAATGACACCGCCATCGTGCGCCGCGGCGAGTGCATCACCGAGCTGAATCGCCATCTCGACGGCGCGCTTCGGAGCGATCGCGCCGGCAGCGACGACCTCGGCGATGCTCTTGCCGTCGAGCAGCTCCATCACGAAGTACGGGCGGCCGTCCGGGAGGTGACCGAAGTCGAACACGTCGACGATGTGTGCGTGCTGCAACCGGGCCGCGGCGCGCGCCTCGCGCAGGAAGCGCTCGCTCGTCCTGTCCTGGCTGACCCTGCTGCGATGAAGCACCTTGAGTGCGTAGCGGCGCTCGAGCGCGACATGCTCGACGCAGAACACGGTGCCCATGCCGCCCTCGCCGAGGCGCGCGAGCAAGCGATAGTGATCGACGCGATCGCCGGGCGCGAGCTCGCTCGTCACGAGGCCGAGCAGCGGGCGCGCGGTTCGCGTGACGAACAGCGCCTCGGCGCGCAGGTCGCGTCCCGTGCGCACCGTCAGCACGAGGTCTCGCTCGCGGTCCTCGCCGTCGCGCAGGCGCGCGAGGCCCGTGACCGGACCCGGCTCCGACAGATCGACGTTGGCGATGAACGCGAGGCGCGCGATCACGGCGGTCGCGACATGCGCGTCGACGTCGACGTGCGCGAGCGCGTGGCCGGCGCGCTCCATCGAGATGACGTAGCGCTCGGGCTCGAGCGGCGATGGCTCGATCCACGCGACGTCGGCATTCGCGCGCAGCGCGGCCGCGATCACGGCGTCGGCCGCTGCGACGGGTGCGGTCATCTCGCGTGGTGCTGCCGACTCTCCCTTGCGCGCAAGGTTGCCCATCGAGCTCGTACTTCGACCGATCGCGGAATGCATGTAGGTCGGCGAGATTGACGCTCGCGGTCGAGTAACTCCGCGCAGTCGCACGACGCGGAGTGGCACATCACTCGCAGAACGAGGCGCCGTGGTCAGCGCTCCGCTTCCGATCGATGGCACCGTCGCGGCACCCGCCGGTGCACGCCTGTTGATCGTCGACGACGATCCACGGATCCGCAAAGCCCTGACGACTGCGATGTCGCGCGTCGGTCTTCACGTGTTCAGCGCCGAGGACGCCGCGACGGCGCTCAGCCTCGCCGAGCACACACCTCCGGACCTCGCGCTCGTCGACCTCGACATGCCGGTGCGCGGCACGGAGGTCGTGAAGCGTCTCAAGGAGCTCCACGGCGCCGCCGTATGGGTCGCGATCCTCTCGGGGCACGACGACGAAGACACGCGCGCGGAGTGCTTCGCCGTCGGGGCCGACGACGTGATCGGCAAGCCCGTCATGATCACCGAGCTGCGCCGCCGCCTGATCGCGGTCGCGCGCATGCAGCAAGGTCACGTCGAGAACCGCGTCGCCCGAGAGCACGCGGACCGCTTGATGGCGTACGGCGCCGAGGCGTCGGCGATGCTCGCGCACGATCTGAACAACGGCCTCGCCGTCGCGCTCGCGAACATGACGTACCTCGAGGACGTCGTCGAGCTCGGCGCCGACGAGGCCTCCGCCCTCTCCGCGACGATCCACGCGCTGCGCCGCATGTCGGGCCTCGTCGCGAACCTCGTCGACATCGCGCGCTTCGAGGACGCATCGGTGAGACCCCGGCTCGCACCGGTCGGTGTGCGCGGCCTCATCAGTGACGTGATCGCGGTGCACGCGGTCAGCGAGCGCAAGCTGAACTTTGCCGTCGACGCCGCTCCCGAGCTCGTCGCGCAGTTCGACGGCGCGCTGATCGAGCGCGTCCTTCACAACCTGGTGGGCAACGCGGTCCGCTACTGCACCGAAGGCGGAACGATCCGCGTGATCGCACGCGCTCACGATGAAGCCGGCGTCGAGATCGATGTCACCAACGATGGCCCGGTGATCACGGACGAGCTTCGCGATCGGCTGTTCGCGAAGTACGCGAAGGGCACCAACGGCAAGCGCGGCTTCGGCCTCTACTTCTGTCGCCTCGCGTGCGAAGCGCACGGCGGCACCATCCTCTATCAGGCGATCGAGGCCTCCACCTCCTGCTTCCGGCTTCGACTCCCGGGTCGGTGAATACCCGGCCGCTAACCCGTTTCGTGCCGCCTAGTTCGGGCGCGATCTGGGTTCGTCGACACCCCACCGGGGTAAAAAGCTACCCCGGGCTGTCTGGGTGTGGGTCTCGCTACCTCTCACGAATTCCTAGATCGAGATTCAGTAAGCTAACCCTCAGTTATCCGGCCAAGAGCTGAAGCCGCGTGGCACGACCGATGCTCATTGGGACCGCCATGCAGGACTTCAACAGCTGGCGCACCTCCTTCGCTTCGGAAGTTGTGGGTGAGTCCCCCGAGATCCTCGACGCGCTCGAGACGATCCGCCGCGTGGCCGCCACTGATTGCAGCATCCTGATCACCGGCGAGACCGGCACCGGCAAGGAGCTGTTCGCTCGCGCGGTGCACCGCGGCTCGAACCGCAAGAACCGCAAGTTCATCCCGATCAACTGCGCCGCGATCCCCGAGCAGCTGCTCGAGTCCGAGCTGTTCGGTCACATCAAGGGCGCGTTCACCGGCGCCGTCAACGCGCGCCCGGGCCGCTTCATGTCGGCGCACGAAGGCACGATCTTCCTCGACGAGATCGGCGACCTCCCGCTGTCCGCGCAGGCCAAGCTGCTGCGCGTCCTCGAGGAGCGCGTCGTGTCGCCCGTCGGCGCCGACACCGACCTGCCGGTCGACGTCCGCATCATCGCCGCCACGCACCGCAACCTCGAGAAGATGGTCGAGGAAGGCACGTTCCGCGCGGACCTCTACTTCCGCCTCGCCGTCGTTCCCGTCGAGCTGCCCGCGCTCCGCGAGCGCCCCGAGGACATCATCCGCATCGCCGAGCTCTGCATCGCGCGCGCGGCCGAGAAGCTCGGTCGCAAGGTCGCCGGCCTCGACGACGCGGCTCGCTCGACGCTCCTCGCGTACCACTGGCCGGGCAACGTTCGCGAGCTCGCGCACATGATCGAGCGCGCCGTTCTCCTCACGCGCTCGGACACGATCGTCGACGCGGACCTCCAGATCCCCGGCCGCAAGGTGAAGTTCGCGCGCGGTAGCCAGGAGCTGCGCGTCTCGGGCTCCTCGCCCGCGATCGCCATCAAGGCGGTCGAGACCACCGCCGTCGTCAACGCGCCCGCGATTCCGCTCTCCGATACGCTCGACCTCCGCTCGGCCCTCGAGAACCTCGAGCGCCAGCTGATCGACCGCGCGCTCACCAAGGCCGGCGGCAACCGCACCGAGGCGGCCGCGCTCCTCGGCCTCAACCGCACCACGCTCGTCGAGAAGCTCCGCAAGTACGCGGCGTAGCCATCAACTTCCTCGGAAATCGGACGACCCAACAGTTAACACTCGGCGCTCGATCGCTGGGACCTGCTGACCGTGCCTACCCCCTCCGGCGCGTCGCGGATCTCGCTCGAGCGCCGAGTCTTTTTTTCGGCGTGTAACCGGTAGGCGATCGCCGTGCACTGTCTTCTCGTTGCGCCGTTGTTTGCGGCGCGCGGAAGGACCGTCATGCCACGCCTGGCAACTGGGCTTCGTGCGTTCTGTGTCTTGTCATCTGTCATCGGGCTCGCCGGTGTCGCGTCCGCGCAGCCCGCGGGAAACTTGCCGATCGACACGTTTCGTCCCGCGATGGACTCGCGCGGGTATCTGACGCTCAACGCATCGCAGGTGCTCGGTCACGGCGAGCTGTCGTTCGGTCTCGGCTCGCTGTCGTGGGGGCATCGCTTGCTCGAGTTTCAGGGCGACAACGGCGCGACGTACACCGTCGACGATGTCGTCACCGCGACGCTCGTCGCCGCGGTGGGCTTGCGCCTCGGCCCCGCGGAGCTCGAGCTCGGCGCGTCGCTGCCGCTCTCGATCATGGCGGGCGATCGCGGTCCGGACAACCTCGGTGCGCTCGGCGATCCGAACGACGACATGCTCTACAAGCTCGACGGGCAGGGCATGGGCAACCTCGGGTTGCACCTGAAGACACGGTTCCTCAAGTCCAGCCGCCCACCGCACGTGGGCCTCGGCGTGATCGCATCGCTGTACCTGCCGACGGCGACGAAGGACGCGTTCCTCGGCGAGGCGAAGCTGACGCCGCAGATCATGGGCATCGCCGACAAGGAATTCGGTCGCGAGCGCCGGCTGCGCGTCTCGCTCAACGCGGGGATCCGACTGCGCCAGACGACGACGTTCACCGACGCGGGCGACGGCGGCGCGGATCCGACGATGGGCACGATCACGGCGAGCGGCGAGGTGCCGTTCGGCGCGGGCATCGCCTACGCGATCGCGAAGCAGAAGTTCGACGTCGTCGGCGAGGTGATCGGCTCGATCCCGCTCGGCGACCACGCCGAGTACCAGCCGCTCGAAGCGATCGGTGGCATCAAGCTCTACCTCGCGCGCAACTCGTTCCTCTCGCTCGGCGCCGGTCGCGGCCTCATGCCCGCGAAGGGCGCGAACCCGGACATCCGCGCCTTCATCGGCATCGTGTTCGAGCCGAGCCTCGGCGATCGCGACGGCGACGGTCTCAAGGATGACGTCGATCGCTGTCCGGACGATCCGGAAGACTTCGATGCCTTCGAGGACGAGAACGGCTGCCCCGAGCCCGACAACGATCGCGACTCGATCCTCGACGAGGACGACAAGTGCCCGCTGTTCCCGGAGAACCTCAACGGCATCGAGGATGAAGACGGCTGTCCCGAGGGCGTCGCGAACGATCGCGACGGCGACTCGATCCTCGACAACGCCGACAAGTGTCCGGACGATCCCGAGGACTTCGACGGCTTCGAGGACGAGGACGGCTGCCCGGATCTCGACAACGACAACGACCGCATCCTCGACGTCGACGATCTGTGCCCGAACGACGCGGAGGACTACGACGGCTTCGACGACGAAGACGGGTGTCCGGACACGGACAACGACAAGGACATGATCCTCGATCGCGACGACAAGTGCCCCGACGTGAAGGAGACGTACAACAACGTCGACGATCGAGACGGCTGTCCCGACGAGGAGCGCGGCGTGGTCAAGCTCAAGGAGAGCGAGATCATCACGATGAAGCCGATCAACTTCAAACTCGACTCCGACGTGATCGAGCAGAACAGCTACTACATCCTCGACGCCGTCGTCGCGACGATGAGGGGCAACCCCGACATCCTGTTGATCGAGGTCGCGGGCCACACCGACGAGCAAGGCAGCGACGCGCACAACCTCGATCTGAGCGATCGGCGCGCGGCCTCCGTCGTGCGCTACCTGACGGAGCACGGCGTCGAGAGCAAGCGGCTCGAGTCACAGGGCTATGGCGAGACGCAGCCGAAGATCGACGAGCACAACCAGCGCGCCTACGCGATCAACCGCCGCGTCGAGTTCGTGATCCTCAAGCGCGAGCTTCCGTGATCACTCCTGGAAGCAGAGGATCTTGCGGTAGTCGCCGCTCGCGCACCGCTGGTTGAACAGGTTGTAGTTCCACCAGATGGTGTTGCTCGTATCGCCGACGAAGCCGGCGCGACCCAGGAACGTGGCGTTGCTCCAGTTGCCGCAGTTGTCGTTGGCACCGAGCATCGGCAACGTCGATCCGGACCAGTGCTCGACGTTTCCGTCGACGCGCGAGCCGTTCGCGAACGCGTTCGGCGCCGTGACGAGCGTCTTGAACCCATCGCTCGCGAGATCGGCTGCGTTCGCGACGATCGGAACCTGATCGCCGGCGCGCACCCACGGTCCGCGGCTCAAGCTGAACCGACCGATCGCCGTCTTGGGGCAACCGTTCGCATTGGTGCAACCGGCGTATCCGTTCGGCTCGATGCCGGGGAGGAACGCCTTGAACGATCCGGTCAGGCCCGCCTGGGTCGCTTCCTGCTGGCACTGGGTATCCGCCTGCGGCAGGCCCGACGTCAGGTCCCACTGACCGTTCAGCGTGAACGCGATGCGACCGGGCGTGCGCGGCTCGTCGACGACGGCCTCGCGATCTACACCGAGGCAGTAGAGGTGTGCTTGCTGCGAGCACGACTGCATGCCGTTCTGTGTGTCGCCCGGGCGGAAGCTCACGAGCATCGAGCTCGACGCGCTCGCGAGACCGAACACGGCGTTGCCGTTCGGCCCGCCCCAGACAACACCGCCTTGGTCGTTGAAGCAGCGCGAGTTGTAGCTGCCGTTCGTGTTCGTGCCCGTCCACACCCTCGGGGCCTCGCCCAGGTCGCGGCGAAGCTCGTCGAGGCGCGGCGGGTAGTAGATCTTGTTCGCCGCGAGATCCGAGAGCGTGTTGAACACGGCCTTTCCGTCCGGGCGAACCCAGCCGGTTGGATTGCCGACCTGCGCGAGGATCGTCGCGAAGCTGACCTCGGGGATCGGGGGGAACACGACGAAGCTCGCGGGGCGGTACGAGAGCATCGAGATCCACTTCTGGTTCTGGCCCGGCTGTGGACCGTTGAGTCCACCGGTCTTCGCGAGCGCCTCGCACTCCGCCTGGATTCCATCGAGCGTGCCGTTGCCCGGCAGCGCGCCGGTGTACGTGCGCGACGTCGTGAAGATGATGTTCGGCGCTAGCTTGAAGCTCGCGCTCGCGTTGCGCGCGCTCGTGACGGTCAGCCCGCAGTTGCCGGTGCCGAACGCCGAGCAATCGCCACCCCACCCGGTGAACACCGACGCGGTCGCCGCGGTCGTGCCCGTCTGCTTCGGAACGAGCGTGACGATGGTGCCGTAATCGAACATCGCGGTGCAGTTCGCGCTGCCCGGCGTCGTGCAGGCGTTGATGCCGGGCGGTGACGAGTCGACCTGACCGTTGCCGGTGAGCGCGGTGATCGTTACCGCGTGCTTCGTCAGGTTGAACGTCGCGGTGACCGTCGTCGCGGCGGACACGGTCACGGTGCAAGGACCGGTGCCGGTACAGCCGGGGACTCCGCTCCAGCCCGCGAACTCCGAGCTCGGCATGTCGGCGGCCGCGTTCAGCGTGACCATGCCGCCCGACAGGATGGGCTCGCTGCAGTCGCTGCCACAGTTGATCGCGCCGGCCGGCGTCGAGGTGACGGTTCCCGATCCGTTGCCGCCCTTCGATATCGAGAGCATGTACACGGGCGTGAATGTCGCCGTCACGCTGCGCGCCATGTCCATCGTCACGACGCACGCGCCCGTGCCCATACACGCGCCACTCCATCCCGTGAACTGATGACCGGGCGTCGCGGAGTGCGTGACCGTCACCATCGTTCCGTGGGTGTACGTACCCGAGCACGTGCCGGGGCACGAGATCGACGGTGCCGCGCTCACGGTGCCGCTGCCGACGACCGACGCGGTGAGCGTGTACGTCTTGAGCGCGTAGCTCGCGGTGACCGTCTTGGCCATGTCCATCGTCGGATTGCACGCGCCCGTGCCCATACACGCGCCGCCCCATCCGGTGAAGTTCGAGTTTCCGTCCGGCACCTGCGTCACGGTGACGACCGTGCCGTGATCGAACATCTCGCTACAGTCGCCGGGGCAGGTGATGCCGGTGGCGCTGACCGTGCCCGTGCCGGTGTTCGCGCCGGGGAACGTGACGGAGAGTGCGTAGCGATTGATCGTGAACGTCGCGGTGACGTTCTTCATCTGGTCCATCGTCACGTTGCAGAGGCCCGTGCCCATACACGCGCCGCCCCAGCCCGTGAACGTGTAGCCGGTGGCGGCCATCTGCGTGACCGCGACGACGGTGCCGTGGTCGAAGGTTCCGGTGCAGTCCGAGGGACACGAGATCTGATTCGCCGTGATGGTGCCCATGCCGGTCACCGACGCGGTCAGATCGTAGCGATTGATCGTGAACGTCGCGGTGACGTCGTGCGCTTGATCCATCGTGACGCTGCACCCACCGGTGCCGCTGCAGTCGCCGCCCCAGCCCATGAACGTGTAGCCGGTCGCGGCCATCGGCGTGAGCGTGACCATCGTGCCGTGGTTGTAGTTCTGCGAGCAGTCGCCGGGGCATCCGATGCCGGCGGGCATCGACGTGATCGTGCCCATCCCGGTCACGCTCGTGGTGAGCGGATACGTGTTGATGTCGAAGCGCGCGTTGACCGTCTTGGGGCCATCCATCGTGACGCTGCAGCCGGCGACGCCCGAGCAGGCGCCACCCCATCCGCCGAACGACGACGTCCCCAGCGTCGGTGTCGCGGTGAGCGCGACCATCGTGCCGTGGTCGTACATCTCGTTGCAGTCGCCGCCGCACGCGATGCCGCCCGGTGTCGACGCGACGGTGCCCGTGCCCGTGCTTCCGGTCTTGGTGATGTCGAGCGTGTAGCGCTTGAGGGTGAACGTGCCGGTGACGGCCTTCGCCGCGTCCATCGTGACGGTGCAGGTGCCCATGCCGGTGCACGCGCCGCTCCATCCCGCGAAGTTCGAGCTGGCGGCGGGCATCGCGGTGAGCGTCACCATCTGATTCGCGGTGAACACGAAGTCACACGTGCCGGGGCAGCTGATGCCGGCGGGCATCGAGGTGATCGAGCCCGCGCCGTTTCCGCCGCGCGTGACGATCAGCGAGAGGTTGTCGAGCGAGAAGCCGGCGGAGATCGTCGTGTCTCCGGTGATCGTCAGATCGCAGGTGCCGGTGCCGCTGCACGCGTCGCCCCACCCGACGAACACGTTCAGGTTGTCCGGCGTGGCGGTCAGCGAGATCGCCGTGCCGTGATCGACCGTCGCCGAGCAACCCGCGCCGGTGCCGCAGTTGATGCCGTTGCCGGTCACGGTGCCGGAGCCCGCGCCGTTCTTGGTGACGGTGACGGTGTACGTCTTCAGCGTGAACGTCGCGGTGACCGACGTCGCCGCGCTGATCGTCACCTCGCACACGGGCGTGGTTCCGCTGCACGCGCCGCCCCATCCCGTGAACAGCGAGCTCGCATCGGGCTCGGCGGTCAGCGTGACCATCGTGCCCTCTTCGAACGCCCCGGTGCACGTCGATCCGCAATCGATGCCCGCGGGCGCCGACGTGACGCGGCCACTGCCGTTACCGCTCGCCGTCACGCCGAGCTCGAGATCCTTTGGTGGCGTGATCGGCTCGTCGATCGGCATGTCCGCCAGGATCTCCATGTCCGGAAGCGGCGGAGCATCCGCGAGACGTCGGTTACCGTTGTCATCCCCACACGCGACGAGCGCGACGACCAATACCAAGCTGCGGCGAAACATGTCGGGCGATGATACGCCGGTCCGACCAAGAAACTTCTCGCTGATGTGCCTGGTCGAGGGCGCACTCGCTACCATGTGGCCGGTGGTGAACCGATTTCTTGTCGTCGGGGCTGTGATCTGTGTAGCGGCGACCACGAATGCCAATCCGACGGACACCGCTCCGCCCGCCACGCTCGAAAATCCCAAGGCGCTCGACGGCTTCGTGTCGGCGCTGAAGGCTCAGCGAGCGCGCACGGCGACGCGTCCGCTACGCATCTCGTACTTCGGCGACTCGCTCACCGCCGACGACCAGATCACCGACGCGCTTCGCACCAAGCTCGCCGCGCTCCTCGGTGACGGCGGCCCGGGCTTCGCGTGGGCCGTCGAGCCGCATCCGTACAACCAGCATCGCGCGCTCTCGCGCTGGGTCCTCGGCACGTGGCGCGTCAACGGCCTCTCCACGCAACCCGCGCCCGATCACCTCCTCGGCTTCGGCGGGAGCGCCGAGACCGACGGCGGCGGCGCGATTCGCTTCGCACCCGCGGCGCCGGTCTCGTCGATCGACGTCCACTACCTCGCACAGCCGCGCGGGGGCAAGCTCGCGATCCTCGCGGACGGCAAGCCGGTCGCCACGATCGAGACGAAGAGCGAGAAGAAGACGGGCGAGTTCGCCTCCGCCGCGATCCCCGACGGCACGAAGAAGATCGAGCTGCGCGCCGCAGGTCGCGTGCGTCTGTTCGGTGCGAGCCTCGAAGCCGCTCGCGGCGCCGTCGTCGACAACCTCGGCGTGAACAGCGCGACCGCGAAGCAGATGAGCCGTTACAACCTCGCCGAGCACCTGCGCAACCAGCTCGCGCACCGCGATCCCGATCTCGTCGTCGTGATGCTCGGCACCAACGAGGCCGAGTGGCTCGCCCCGAACGGCGCCGGCATGGCGGAGCACGAGAAGCTGTTCGGCGAGCTTCTCGCGAGCGTGCGCGCTGCAAACCCGAAGGGCTCGTGCCTCGTCGTGTCGCCTCTCGAGCAGACGGACTGGCGCGCCGAGAACATGCCCTCGCGCGCGTCGGTCCCGTCGATGGTCGAAGCGCAGCGTCGCGCGGCGTCGGCGAACGGCTGCGCGTTCTGGGACGTCTACACGTGGATGGGCGGCAAGGGCGCCTCGAAGCAGTGGCTGCGCCGCGGGCTCATGATGAAGGACTTCCAGCACCCGACGACCCCGGGTGCACAGCGCATCGCCGCGGCCCTCTACGAAGCGCTCGTCCGCTAGCGCGTCAATTCACGGCGCGCATCGCCGCGTTCGATTCCTCGGTCGCGAGCTGGATGCGAACGCGCACCGGTTTGTCGTCGTGATCGAGGTCGAGGTAGATCGGGAACACGCCGTCGCCCCAGCTCGTGAAGAACAGCATCATCTGCGTGCCGGCGAGCGAGAGCGTGCCCGCGCCCGACGAGGATGCGCGCGCCGCGGCGAGCGCCTGGAAGTGGTGCGAGTGCGGGCGGAAGTCGATGTTCAAGAGCCACTTGTTGTCGGCCTTGAGGATCTCGGCCTCGAACACCTTCGCTTCGGCGTCGGCGACCGGGAGATCGATCCAGCCGTAGCCTTCCTTGGTGCGCGGGGCCTTGAGCGCCTTCGCGAGCTGCGCCTCGTCGCGGCCCCAGAACACGACATCGGCGAGGCCGTCGAGGCTCTCGTCGTGCTGCCAGTGATCGAGCGCCGCTTGGTCCATGCAGACGAGGCGCGCGAAGTCGACGCCCGCCTCGCCGAGCTTCCGCGTGTTGTAGATGTCGCCCTGGCCGAGGTCGATCGTCACGTGCTCCCAGCAATCGGCGAAGCGCCCGCGCGCGACGCGAGTGCCGGTGACCGAGAGCGGACGATCACGCGGGACGTCGCACGTGACGATCGCGGGCTCGAGCGTGTCGCGCGGCATGTAGCCGACGAGGCCGATGTCGAAGATGGCGAGCTTGCCCGACGGCACCGTGATCGTCCCGAGCTCCTCGATCACCGGTCGAGTGGCCGCGGCGCGCGTCGCGAGGTCATCGCGTCGCTCGCGAGCGACCTCGGGGGATGGCGCCGGCGTGGTCGCCTTCTGGGGCGGCGGCTTCTTCGCCGGCTTCGACGCTTTCGGCTTCGCTTTCGCGCTGGCCTTGGCCTTGGTCTTGGCCTTGGTCTTGGCCTTGGCTGTCGCCGGTGTGGACTTCTTCTTCGCGGCAGCTTTCTTCGCTGCCTTCTTCGCGACGGGTTTCTTCGCGACCGCCTTCTTCGCTACGACCTTCTTCTTCGCCACGCCTCCGAGACTATTCGATCTCGCCCTTCAACATCACGTACCCGTCATCGGCACCGAGCGAGACGTTCTTCATCTGCAGGCCGGCGACCGAGGGCATCGGGATGGCGACGAGCAGCTTCGAGATCGCGGCGATCTGCGCGTTGAGGGACACCTCGGTCGCGTTCGCGAGGTCCTCGTTGCTCAGGCGCGTCGCGTTCGCGATGTCGTCGAGGACATCGACGTGTGCCGTCGGGGTGCCGAGCTGGATCGCGACGCCGTAGCCGTTGGAGGCGGGGACGATCTGGAGGTCGATGCTCGCGTTGATCGCGGCGCGGCCGACGGGCGTGCCGTGGTCCATGTACGTCGTGATCATGTCGCCGATGATGACCTTCATCTTGCCGTCGGCGGGGTCGGCCGAGAGGAGCGGGGGCAGCGTCATTTCCATCGCCGTCTCGTTGAACGAGCCTGCCTCGGCCGGCATGTGGAGGTTCAACAGGCCGATCGCCTTCACCTCGGCCATCATCTCGTTCGCGAGGTCATCCGCGAGACCCATCGCGAAACCCTGGCCCGCGTCGAGCGCCGGGAGGCCGTTGTCCGTGAAGATGAAGCCGGGGCTCGACTCGCTGCCCGCGATCACCATCTTCGTCGAGAGCGAGATCATCGCGCCGTTGCCGTCGATGTCGATCGAGGTCGGGTCGACCTCCATGGTGAGCGACTTGCCCATCATGTCGATCGTCTGCGGGCCGGCGAGACCGCCGAGCGCCTTGTTCATCATCGGCTCCATCGCGAGCGGCGCGGCCTTCGAGATGATCCAGCCCGCGGCGGTGTCGAGGTTCAGGAAGTCGATGATGTCGCCGGGGATGCCGCCGGCCTGAATGTCGAGTCCGGTGATCTGCACCGTCTCGTTCGTGAGCGCGGTCTTGAACCCCTGGTTGCCCGACGGCGTCACGACGAGCGTGCCGGCGACGACGACCTTGGGCGCCTTGATGCGGACGTTGTTCGTGCCGTCGGCACAGACGAGCGAGTAGCGCGCGTGCGACGCGACGTCGAGGTTGTCGATCTGCGCGCGGAACTGGAGGCCTTGCAGGCTCGGGACGATCGAGATTTCGACGTTGCCGAGGTTGACGTCGTCGACGAAGTAGCGCGCGAAGTTGCAATCCTCGCCGGTCTCGTCGCTCCAGCGCGCCATCGGCTGCATCGGAGCGAGCATCGCGCCGAGATCGATCGACTCGATCATCGGGCCGGCCGCGGCCGACAGCTTCGCGAACGCGTTCTTCGACATCGCGACCTGCAGCGCGTCCTCGATGTTCGCGCCGACCGGCCGCAGCTGACCGGCGTGCACCGCGCGCGTGTCTTCCGCTTTCTGGCCCGCGGCGTCGCGCGCCTCGGTGTGGATCAGCGTCGCGCCCGGCTTGATCGAGACCGTCGCGGTGAACGTGCCGTCCGCGTTCAGCGTCGCCTGCACGTTGTTGACGAGCACCTTCTCGACCGGCTCGCCCGACTCCGGGTTCGGCGAGACCGTGCCGGTCACGACGACCGCGCCCGCGCCGCTCTGGATCAGGCTCCGCTGCGGCGAGGTCACCTTGAGGATCGGCGGATCCTTCAGCTCGGCCGGAGCATCCGTGCAGGCGGCCGTGGTCAGGAGGGTGAGGCTGGTCGCGAAGAGGAAGGAGCGCATGGCGGTTTCCCTTTCAGCAAGGGAGAGACCAACGCACGCCTCCGTACCTTCGCGGCTGCCCTCCTACGATCCACAATGGATCGCGTTGGTTAGCAGCCGCGTGAACGACGCGACGCGTCGAGGGCTCCTCCTGCGCAACTCGATCTTCCGGCCAATGGATCGAGCGACCCCAATGGAGCGGCGGGTCGGCTAGCCACTGCAACCTCTAGCCAACAGTCACTTTCGCCACGCCTTTTGCGGTCAAGACCGCCGGGAGTCGCTGGCGCAGATCACCCTGCAAGACGATCACATCTCCATCGACGGAGCCGCCGCAGCCGAGCGCTTGCTTGAGCTCCTTGCACCACGTCTCGAGCGCCGCGGGTTTGAGCCCGAGCTTCTCGATGATCGTCGCTTCTTTTCCGCCGCGACCCTTTCGCTCCATTCGCACGACGGCCCACGCGGGACCCTTCGCGACCGGCTTGGCCTCCGGCTTGGGCGCGGGACCCGCGGGGAGATCCGCGCGCAGCTTCTCGAGCGACGCGAAGGGGTTGTTCGGGTCCTTGGTGCTCGTCATCGCACACGCGAGCATACGCGACGCGAAGTCGGTTTTTCTCGTCGAGAAACCACAGTCAGAATCAGATTTTGCTGCCTTGTTTTGCGGCAGGCCCGTACGCAACCATGGGCAAGATGGGCAATTCTCCGAGTGGTGGCAGTGGTCGCGACGCGGTGAAGACCGGCGACGTGATCGAGGGGCGGTATCGAATCATTCGCACGTTGGGCGAAGGCGGGATGGGGACGGTGTTCCTCGCGGAGCACACGCTGATCAAGCGGCGCGTCGCGATCAAGATCCTCCACGCCGAGCTCGCGACCGACGCCGACGTGATCGAGCGGTTCATGAACGAGGCGCGAGCGGCTGGGACACTGGGACACCCGAACATCGTCGAGTCGACGGACATGGGGTTCTGCAACGGACATGTCCCCTACATCGTCTTCGAGTACCTCGAGGGCACGCTGCTCACCGACGAGGTTTATCGCGTAGGCGGCCTTCCACTGCGCCGCACGGTCCGCATCGCGCAGCAGATCGCGTCGGCGCTTCACGCCGCGCACCACGCAGGCATCGTCCACCGTGATCTCAAGAGCGACAACGTCTTCTTGACCGACAAGGACGACGCGCTCGACCACGTGAAGGTCCTCGACTTCGGCATCTCGCGCTTCCTCGAGCTCGACGAGAAGGACTCGCATCGCGGGATGGTGATGGGCACGCCCGAGTTCATGTCGCCGGAGGCGATCACGGATCCGGCGCGCGTCGATCACCGCGCCGACATCTACGCGCTCGGCGTGATCCTGTACGAGATGGTCACGGCGCGCCGTCCGTTCTCGAACGACGAAGATCCGCGCGCGCTCATGCATCGCATCGTGCACAACGCGCCGCCGCCGCTGCAGCGTCCCGAGGTGCCGCACGCGCTGGGCGAGATGATCCTGAACAAGATGCTCGCGAAGAACCCGGACGATCGCTACCAGTCGATGCTCGACGTCGAGGCGGCGCTCGACGCGTTCGTCACGAACGATGGCGCGAAGGCGAAGCGCCGCAGTCGCCCGATGCCGATCCCCGCGCCGCCCGAGGAGAACGACGTCGCGCGGCGCAGCGATCTGATCCCTCGTCCGGTGATGGCGGCGACGCCCTGGCCGAAGAAGGGCGACGACACGAGCGACGCGCTCAGCACCGTCGCGCTGCCGCAGCACGCGCCGGCGCGAAAGCCGTACGTGCTGTACGGCATGGCCGCGATGGGCCTCGTCCTCGGTGCGGGCGGCCTGTTGTTCGGGCTGCGCAACAGCAACGACCAGAAGGTCGCGAGGTCGACGCCGGTGACGACACCCGCGCCGGCGCCCGCGCCGCTTCCCGCCGCGGCGACCACGCCCGCACCGACGGAGGTGGCGCCGGCGAAGGTCGCGGTCGCGCTCAACGCGAACGTCCCCAACGCACGCGTCACGTTCCGCCGTCGCGTCTCGGCGGCGCCGTCGACGATGCAGATCACGCCGAGCGACATCGTCGAGCTCGTCGAGGTCAGCGCCCCCGGCTACAAGACCGTGCGCTACTGGCTGACGTTCGATCGCCCGACGACGCTCAACGCGAAGCTCACGAAGGGCAGCGGCATGGAGGAAGCGACCGAAGAGGCGACGCTGATCGCCCTCGGCGAGCTCGCTGCTCCGGCGCCGAAGCCCGCGCCCGTCGAGGTCGCCGCGGCGAAGGCCGTCGAGGTCCAGGAGACGAAGGTCGCGACGGAGCCGAGGGTCGAGGCGAAGGAGGCGAAGGTCGCGAAGGAGGCGAGGGTCGCGAAGGAGGCAAAGGAGACGAACGAGACGAAGGTCGCGATGGTCGACAAGACGGTCGCGCAACCCGACGCGAAGAAGCCCACGCCGCGCAAGATCGGCCGCGGCACCGAGCCGATGGTCGAGACCGCCGCAGCGAACGATGCGAGCGACACGCCCGCGGCGCCCGTCGCGGAGCCGACGCCCGCACCCAAGGCGGAGCCCATCGTCGACGCGACGAAGCCCGAGCCCGTCGCGGAGCCGGTGACGCCTGCGCCGAAGACCGAGCCGAAGACCGAGCCCAAACCCGAGCCGAAGGTCGAAGCCGCGGTCGCGAAGCCGACGATCGACAAGGGCGTCGTGACGTCGATCATCGGGCAGCATCGCCCCGAGGTCCTCAAGTGCTTCGCCGAGGGCAAGAAGAAGAACTCCGCGATGAAGGGCACGCTGAACCTCCAGCTGCAGGTCGACGCGACCGGCAAGGTCCGCGCGCAGGTGCAGTCGACGCTGAACGCGCCGCTCGTGGCCGCGTGCGTCATCCGGGCCGCCTCGACGTGGAAGTTCCCGGCGCGCGCCGGTGCCGACGTCGCGTCGGTCGTCTATCCGTTCACGATCAACTAGCGATACAGTCGCGCGCGATGAGGGCCCTCGTCGCCGCGCTGCTCCTGGTCGCTTGTGGTGACAACATCGGCGATCCGGCGTTGCCCGAGGAGACCGATACGCTGTCGCGTGTCGATCCGCGGATCGGCACCGGTGGGCTCGGCTTCGGTCACGGCAGCTGCTTCGTCGGCGCGACGATGCCGCACGGCCTCGTGAAGCTCGGGCCCGACACCAACGGCGGAACGTTCGGCACCGTCAACTTCCTGCACTACTCGGGCTACTTCGCCGAGGACGATCGCATCCAGGGGTTCTCGCACTTCCATCTGCATGGCACCGGCGCGACGGACTACGGCGTGCTCAGCGTGATGCCCGTGCTCGCGTTCGATCCGACCAAGCTCACCGTCGAGAAGAACGAGGCGAAGTTCCTCAAGGAGGACGAGCACGCCTCGGTGGGACGCTACGAGGTCACGTTCGTCAACGGGATCACGGCGACGCTGACGGCGACCGAGCGCGTCGGTGTCCATCGCTACACCGGCGCCGGCGCGCTGATCATCGACCTCGCGAAGGTCCTCGCCAGCGGCGAGATCGATGCGGCCTCGCTCACCGTCGATGCGAGCGCGAACGAGATCACGGGGCAGCTCCATCACGAGGGCGGCATGTCCGATGGCTTCGGCGGCTACACCGTGTACTTCGTCGCGAAGACGAACGCGCCGTGGACCGCGCACCGCGTGTGGTCCGCGGGCAACGCGCCGTCGAGCGCCACGACCGCATCGGGCACGGGCGTCGGCGCGGCGATCGACGTCAGCGGCGACATCCAGCTCGCGGTCGCGGTGTCGTTCGTGTCGCTCGAGGGCGCGCGCGCGAACATGGCCGCGGAGATCACGACGATCGACGTCGACGATGTCGCCGCGAAGGCGCGCGCCGCGTGGGCGACGCTGCTCGACCGCGTGCTCGTCACCGGCGGCACCGAGGTCGAGCGCCGCATCTTCTACACGTCGCTGTACCACGCGTACTTGATGCCGACGCTGATCGGCGACGCCGACGGCACGTACGTCCTCGCGGGGATGTCGGCGCCCGTGGTCGCGCAGGGCTATCGCCAGATGAGCGATCTGTCGCTGTGGGACACGTATCGCACCGTCGGTCCGCTGTACGCGTGGCTCGCGCCCGACAGCGCGCGCGATCAAGCGCGATCGCTCGTCGGTTTCGGCGAGGGCATCGGTGTCTATCCGCGCTGGCCGGTCGCGATCGGCGAGAGCGGGACGATGCTCGGCTCGAGCGCCGAGATCATCCTCGCGGACGCGGTGAAGCGCGGCGTGGCCGACACCGGCGCCGAGCGCGCGTGGGACTGGATGCGCGCGGCGGCGATGGATGTATCGGCGCCCCGCGGCACGCGCGAGGCCGTGCAGGAGTACCTGACGCTGCACTACGTCCCGAACACGCGCGGACGCTCCGCCTCGACGACGACCGAGTACTCGCACGACGACTACGCGCTCGCACAGCTCGCGGACGCGCTCGGTCACACCGCGGAGCGTGATGCGCTGATGGAGCGGCGCAAGGGTTGGCGGAAGCTGTACGACCCGAGCGTCGGCTTCCTTCGCGGCAAGTCCGCCGACGGTGCGTTCCCGGCGGGCCCGTTCGATCCGCTCGCGATGACCGACGAGTTCGCCGAGGCGAATGCGTGGCACTCGCTATGGATGGCGGGCGCGCACGACCCCGACGGGCTCGCGGAGATCCTCGGCGGCCGGGACGCGGCGATCGCGAAGCTCGAGCTGTTCTTCGACAGCGCGAAGGACGACTGGGAGAACGCCGACGAGAGCGCCGTGAACTTCCCGCGCCCGTACTACTGGCACGGCAACGAGCCCGACATCAACGCGGCCTTCCTGTTCACGCAGCTCGGCCGTCGCGAGCTGTCGGACAAGTGGCAGCGCTGGGTCGCGGACACGCAGTACAACGACCAGCCGAACGGTGTCGCCGGCAACGACGACGGCGGAACGCTCGGTGCGTGGTACGTGCTGCAAGCGCTCGGCGTGTACCCGATCCCCGGCGGCGATCGCTGGATCATCGCGGCGCCGCGCTTTCCGCAGGCGCGTGTTCGGGTCGGCGGCAAGGAGCTCGTGATCACCGCCGAGGGGCTGAGCGAGCGCGCGACGATCGTGAAGTCCGTCGAGCTCGACGGCTCACCGATCGACGCGACGGAGCTCACGCACGCGCAGCTCGCGAACGCGTCGACGCTGCACTTCGTGATGGGTACCGAGTAGCGCTAACGACTGTTGCAGTTGCCGCCGTTGCAGCCCTGCGAGCACTTCGAGCTCGTGTCGCACGACATGTTGCACGAGCCGCCGTTGCAGTCGGCGTTGCACACCGCACCGTCGCCGCACGACGTGTTGCAGTTGCCGCCGTTGCACCCGATGTTCGCCGTCGCGCCGTCGTTGACCGAGATCTGACAGTTGCCGCCGTCGCAGCTGATGTTGCACGCAGCGCCGTCGTTGCACGTGAACGAGCAGTTGCCCTCGGGACAGTCCCAGTTGCACGCCTGACCGTCGGTGCAGACGCTGCCTCCGCCCATCGGCGGCGCATTCGGTGGCGGGCCGGGCTCCATCGCGCCCGGCGGCGGACCGCTCGTGTACATCGGCGGCGGCGGAGGATTGGACGCGACGCACGCGACGAGCGCGAGCAGGGAGGAGAGGAGGCAGAGCTTCGTCATGGAGTGATTCTCTCGAAGAAGATCTTCGCTGATGGCCACGGTACCAAGAGCCGTGTGGTGCATGTCCGGTTTACGCGCGATCGTGCGTGGATCCGACATCACCTCGACATCAACGCCGCTCCCGCGAGATGAGTGCACGAAGGACGACACGGACTAGGGGTCCGGCGCCTTCACGTGCAACGCGGGAGCTGCATGTAGCCAGGACCTGTGCGGGGTTGTCGCTGCGACGCTCCGCCGCATAGCGACCCGGGCCGTGGTGCGCATCTACTAGGGCATGCCGATCTTCTCGCCCGCGCAGAGCGACTTCACGGTCACTCGCGAGCCGCCGGTCGAGGTCATCGTCGAGCTGCCCGAGGGTGCGAAGGTGGTGCACCTGCCGAAGGCGGAGCTGCGCACCAATGAGGCGAGCGCGCGCTCGGTGAAGTGGGTCTACATCCTGACCGCGATCGTGCTGTTCGCGCTGCTCGTGATCACCGCGGTCGGCCCGCACATCCCCGCGGGCGAGTAGTCACACGCCGAGGAAGCGATCCGACTCGGCGAGGATGCGCGGCAGGCTCGCGATCAGCTCGTGACCGTCATCGACCTCGATCAGCTCGACGTTCGCGCGACCGGCGGCGAAGCGCCGCGCGTGCTCGACGGGGACCGTGTCATCGTTCGTGCCGTGGATGATCAGCGTCGGTGCGCGGACATCGGGCTCGCCGGCTGCCTCGACGAGCGCGGCGTCCTCCATGAAGCCGAAGTCGATGCGCGCCATCTGCTTCGTCGTGTAGTCCATGAACTCGCGCCAGCCGGTCTCGCGCCACACGTCGAGCTCCGGGCCGAGCATCTCGCGCCAGCGCGCGATCAGGTGGAACGCGGGCGCGAGCAGCACGAGCTTCTCGACGCGGGCGTCCTTCGCGGCGAGGCGTGACGCCGTGAGCGCTCCGAGCGAGCTGCCGAACACGACGGCGGTGTCGTCGGGTGCGCCGAGCGCGGCCTGCGCCGTCGCGATCATCTGCGAGACGCGCAGGTGCTCGAGCGACGGCACGCGCAGGTTCAAGCGCTCGATCGCGATGCCCTTCGTCGCGTAGTGCTCGGTGAACGCGACGCCCTTGTAGGAGTTGGGCCCCGAACCGAAGCCGTGAAGATAGAGGTAGCGCTTCATGATGTTAGTGTTAGATTGACACTATGAATGTTGCCGCGATCGAGAGGGCGAAGCTAGCACTCGAAGGTCTCTCCGTCGCCGATGCGTTCGGCGAGCAGCTCCTGCACGCGGGACCACACACGCGCGCGTTGATGCTGAACGAGCGTGCGGCGCCGGTGGGTCGCAAATGGATGTGGACCGACGACACGATCATGTCGGTGTCCATCGTCGAGAGCCTCGCCGTCCACGGTGGTGTCGACATCGACGAGCTCGCACGCCGTTTCGCGCACCGCTACATCGCGGACCCGGGTCGCGGCTACGGCGGCACCGCGCATGGCATCCTCGCATCGATCGGCGCGGGCGAACCGTACGCGATGGCGGCGGGCCGCGTGTTCGACGGCCAGGGCTCGATGGGCAACGGCGGCGGCATGCGCTCCGCGCCGATCGGCGCTTACTTCTGCGACGACCTCGACGCCGTCGTGGAGCACGCGCGGCGCTCGGCCGCGCCGACACACGCGCATCCCGAGGGCGTCGCGGGGGCGATCGCCGTCGCCGTCGCCGCGGCGCGCGTGTTCGCCGGCGAGCGCGACGCGCGTGCGCTGCTCGAGGCGGTCGTCGAGCGCACGCCCGCGGGCGAGACTCGCTCGCGGCTCGCGCGCGCAATCCCGATGCTCGGCGAGGAGCCGCTCACCGTCGCGACCGAGCTCGGCAACGGCGCGCAGGTCATCTCGGCGGACACGATCCCGTTCGCCGTGTGGTGCGCAGCGACGCACCTCGCGGACTACGCGGGCGCGCTGTGGGCGTGTGGTGACGTCGGCGGCGACATCGACACGACGTGTGCGATCGCGGGCGGAATCGTCGTCGGTGCGGTCGGTCTCGCCGGCATCCCCGCCGAGTGGCGGAATTCTCGCGAACCGCTACCCGCCTGATAAGCTCGGCACGTGACCGTGCGACTCGTGGTGCTGATGGGGCTGCTCGCCGCGTGCGGGTCGAAGGACCCGTCGTGCGCCGAGATGTCGATGCACGTCGGCAGGATGTTCGAGCCCGCCGACCTCTACGCGCGAGAGGTCGAGGGCGCGTTCCTCGGCCGCTGCATCAACGACAGCTGGAGCGTCGAGGTCCGTCGCTGCATCACGAGCACGACGTCGCTCAGCGATCCCAAGAACTGCAAGTCGAAGCTCACCGCCGAGCAAGCGGCTGCGCTCGACAAGGATCTCGCGCTCGTCGAGAAGCGCGAAGAGGGCCGCGCGATCCCGAAGTCGTGCCTCGACCTCGAGGTGCAGGTCGCCGCGGCGATGTCGTGCGAGGCGATCGCGAAGCCCGAGCGCGATCGGATCCAGAAGCAGTTCGCCCACGCGAAGGCCGGCTGGGCCAAGGTCCCGAACAAGGCGCTCCTCGGTCCGACGTGCAGCGCCGCGATCAGCGCGCTCAAGCAGGCGACCGTCGAGTGCAGGCCGGGCGCGTCACCGGGCGCGTCGGTGGCACCGGGCGCATCGCCGGCACCGGGCGCATCGCCGGCACCAGGCGCATCGGCGTCACCAGGCGCGTCGCCGACACCGGGCGCAACGCAGGCACCGAACGCGTCGCCACCAGGCGCGACTCCGGCGCAGGGCGCGACGAAGTAACCCGCGCTACGATGCGCCATGCGCGCAGCCTGGGTGGTCGTTCTCGTCGCGTCGTGCGGTGGCGGTGGCGTGAAGGACATCAAGGACACGCCGCCACCGGCGCCCGAGGCGAGCTGTCACCTCGCGGGATCGAAGCTCATCGATCTCGTGGTCGCCGGGCAGAACCCACCACCGCCCGACGACGCGGTGAACAAGCTGATCGCGCTCGTCGAGAAGCGGTGCGAGACGGATCGTTGGTCGGCCGAGGCGCGCGGATGCTTCTCCGCCGTGAAGGGCATCGAGGACGCGGACGGCTGCGCGAAAACGCTGACCGATTTGCAGCTCGCGAACCTCTCGAACGACATGAAGCCGCCTGGCGAGCCATCCGGCGGCGCCGAGCCAGCGAGTGCGGACGGCGCTGGTAGCGCCGGCGGAGGCAGCTCCCCTGGTCCGGGAACCCGCAGCCCGGTTCCGAAAGAGGACAAGGGCTCGGGGAACGGCGCATCCGCGGATCCCTGCGACGGCGGCGAGTAGCTGACAGGGACACGCCGAAGGGGGCCGTCCCCTCGGTCGTGCATATTGTCCAGCCGGCGGACAGGAATGAGCTTCGGCCACGGGCGCAGGGCGTGCTACCCGTAGGCCCGTGGTTGCTGTCGCCAAGCCGCTGTTTTCGTACCGCCCCTACTGGGCGCGGCGGTTCGGCGTGGCGCCGGTGTTGCCGACCACGCGCGCGGAGATGGACGAGCTCGGCTGGGACTCGTGCGATGTCGTGCTCGTGACGGGGGACGCGTACGTCGATCACCCGAGCTTCGGCATGGCGCTGATCGGGCGCCTGCTCGAGTCGCACGGCTTTCGCGTCGGCATCCTCGATCAACCCGATTGGCGCAGCGCCGATCCGTTTCGCGAGCTCGGGAAGCCGAACCTGTTCTGGGGCGTGACCGCGGGGAACATGGACTCGATGGTCAATCGCTACACGAGCGACCGGAAGATCCGCCGCGACGATGCGTACTCGCCCGATGGCGCCGCGGGGCTGCGGCCCGATCGCAGCGTGATCGTCTACGCGCAGCGCTGTCGCGAAGCGTACGGCGACGTGCCGATGGTGATCGGCGGCATCGAGGCGAGCCTGCGGCGCATCGCGCACTACGACTACTGGAGCGACAAGGTGCGGCGCTCGGTGCTCGTCGATTCGCACGCGGACCTGCTCGTCTACGGCAACGGCGAGCGCGCGGTCGTCGAGATCGCGCATCGCCTCGCGGCGGGCACGCCGATCGGCGAGATCCGCGATCTGCGCGGCACCGCGTTCATCGCAGAGAAGCACGAGCTCGTCGAGATCGACTCGACGACGCTGGACACGCCGGGGCGCGTGGATCCCAAGCCGGATCCGTACGCGATGGAGGAGGAGCGCAGGGACGCCGCGTGCTCGACGGGGGAAGCGCCGGCCGAGGGTGCGAAGCTGATCCAGCTCAAGCCGCGCAAGGTCGATCGCGCGAAGCAGGTCATTCGCATGCCGAGCTTCGAGGCGGTCAACGCGGATCCGGTGCTGTACGCGCACGCGTCGCGCATCCTTCACCTCGAGAGCAACCCGGGGAACGCACGCGCGCTCGTGCAGCGGCATGGCATCGGCGCGAAGGCGCAGGACGTGTGGATCAATCCACCGCCGCTGCCGCTGACGACGGCGGAGATGGACGCGCTGTACGAGCTGCCGTACTCGCGCTTGCCGCATCCAAAGCATCAGCCGACGAAGTTGCCGGCGTACGAGATGATCAAGTTCAGCGTCACGATCCTGCGCGGCTGCTTCGGCGGCTGCTCGTTCTGCTCGATCACCGAGCACGAAGGCCGGATCATCCAGAGTCGCTCCGAGAAGTCGATCCTTGGCGAGATCGAGCGCATTCGCGATCAGACGCCCGGGTTCACCGGAAACATCTCGGACCTCGGCGGTCCGACGGCGAACATGTATCGCCTCGCGTGCAAGAGCCGCGAGATCGAGAGCGCGTGTCGCAAGCCGTCGTGCGTGTTCCCCGACATCTGCGAGAACATGGGCACGGATCACGGGCCGCTCGTGCAGCTGTATCGCAAGGCGCGCGCGATCCCGGGCATCAAGCGCATCTTCATCGCGAGCGGCGTGCGCTACGACCTCGCGGTGAAGTCGCCCGAGTGGATCAAGGAGCTCGCGCAGCACCACACCGGCGGCTACTTGAAGATCGCGCCCGAGCACACCGAGGACGGCCCGCTCAAGCACATGATGAAGCCGGGCATCGGCACGTACGATCGCTTCAAGGAGCTGTTCGATCGCTACACGAAGGAAGCGGGCAAGGAGCAGTACCTGATCCCGTACTTCATCGCCGCGCATCCCGGCACCACCGACGAGGACATGCTGAACCTCGCGCTGTGGCTCAAGGCGAACAAGTTCCGGCCCGACCAGGTGCAGGCGTTCTTGCCGTCACCGATGGCGAGCGCGACCGCGATGTATCACACCGGCTACAACCCGCTGCGCTCGCTCAAGGCCGGCGACCGCGTCCACGTGGTGAAGGATCTCGAGCGACGCCGGCTCCACAAGGCGTTCCTCCGCTATCACGATCCGAACAACTGGCCCGTGCTGCGCGAGGCGCTGCGGCGCATGGGCCGTGCGGACCTGATCGGCAGCGGCAAGGCCGCGCTCGTTCCATCGTGGCAACCCGCGGGCACGGGCGCGGAGCGTGAGGGTCGCCGAGGTCGCATGCAGCCTGGCGTTGCCCTCACGCAGCACACCGGACTCCCGCCTCACCCACACCGAAACAAGCTGCGCAAGAAACGCTGAGCTGACAACTACACCGACCCCTTTTGTGGTCGAGACACGCCGCGCTACTCTTGGGGTTGGTCATGGCGGCGACTCCATCGCCTTCTCCGGAGACCGAGGACATCTCGGTAGGCTCCGTACTCGACGGGCGGTATCGCATCGACGCGATCCTCGGTTCGGGAGGGATGGGGCGCGTCTATCGCGGCGAGCACACCGGCATCGGCAAGCGCGTCGCGATCAAGGTGCTGCACGCCGATCTGTCGCGCAATCGCGAGGCCGCGCAACGCTTCCAGCGCGAGGCGATCGCGTCGGGGCGCCTCGATCACCCGAACATCGTCGGCGTCAGCGACTTCGGCATCGTCGATCACGGCCCGTGCTACCTCGTGATGGAAGTGCTCGACGGCGAGCCGCTCGGCGCGCGACTCGAGCGCGAGAAGCGACTGCCGTGGCGCGACGCCGTCGGCATCCTGCGCGGCGTTCTCGCGGGCCTCGCGCACGCGCACGAGCGCGGCGTCGTCCATCGCGACATCAAGCCCGACAACGTCTTCCTCGCGAACAAGGACGGCGAGACCGTCGTCAAGATCCTCGACTTCGGCATCGCGAAGCTCTACGCCGGCTCACCCGACGATCCGGCCTCGACGCGCGCGGGCCTCACCGTCGGCACGCCCGCGTACCTCTCGCCCGAGCAGGCCGTCGGCGGCGAGATCAAGCCCGCCTCCGATCTCTACTCCGCGACGATCCTCCTCTTCGAGATGATCACCGGCCGCGCGCCGTTCGAAGACAAGGATCCCCTCGCGATGCTCGGCGCTCACGTCTCGCGCACGCCGCCGACGATCGCCGAGGTCGCGCCCGAGCTCGGCGTGCCGCAAGCGCTCGAGGCGATCATCCAGAAGGGCCTCGTCAAGGCGCAGGACGAGCGCATCGGCTCCGCGACCGAGTACATCTCGCTCCTCGACTCGGTCACCGCATCGCTCGCACCCGCCGCCGCGAGTGAAGGCATCGCGGCGATCGGCTACGCGCACACGCACGACGCGCTTACCCCCGCGCCGCTCGCGACACCTCCACCGGGCACCATTCCGCCGCCGGGCCTCACGCCACCGCCGGGCTCGATCCCGCCGGGTCTCACGCCGGGCGCGATGCCGCCACCGGGCCCATCAAGCCACACGCCGTCGCCGCTCGGCCCGCACACGCCGGCGCCGTTCACGCCGCAGCCGTTCGCACAGCCCTATGGCGCCGCACCGACGGTCGCGTTGCCCAACGTCTCGCTCGGCGCGCTGCCACCGGCGCAGACCAACTGGGCCAAGATCGGCGCGGTCATCCTCGGCGCGATCGTGATCATCTCGATCCTCGTCGCGATCTCGGGTCGCGGCAAAGGCGCGGCGCCATCGACCCCCGTGACGGCTCCTGCCACCAAGGCCGACTCGAAACCGAACGAGAAGACCGTCGCACCGAAGAAGGACAAGGACAGCGAGCCGGAGAAGCCGAAGGCGAAGGAGGCGATCTCGCCGGCGCAGCTGATGCCGGCGATCCCGAGCCCGACCGACAACGAGACGCTGCTCAAGGCCGCGCTCCACGATCTCGAGAAGGGCAAGACCTGCGCGGATCGCAAGGCCGCGATCCCGAAGCTCGTCGAGCTGGGCGACAAGAGCGCGATCCCCGCGCTGAAGAAGGCGCGTTATCGCGGTCGCGGCGGCTTGCTCGGCATCGGCGAGAGCAACACCAACGCGTGCCTGCGCAAGACCGCCGAAGCCGCGATCAAGTCGCTCGGCGGCACGCTGAAGTAGCGCGTCTTGTCCGCCGGCTGGACAAGCGTCCAACTCGTTGGACAAAAGTGGTGGATTTGACCAAATCGGAATTGTAATGGGGTCCGTCCCCAACTCGCTCCGAAAGTGGTGGTTTTGACCAGTCCGGTTTTCGGACACGCGAGTCCGCGTCAGGAGGACGGCTTCGCCTTCCAGTCCTTCTGCGTGAACGTCTCGAAGTCGAGGACGAGGCACACGGCCTTGTCCTCGGCATCGACGCCCCAGTAGGCGGCGAACGATCCATCACCGCTCGGCACCGCGAGCGCGCGGCGACCATCGGTCAGTGGAATCTCGACGGGCGCGATGCTCGGTGCGAGCGGGGCGGGGCCCGGTGTTCCAGGCGCCGGCGGCGGCGAGGGAGCGGGCGCGCCGACGGCGATCGGTCCGGGGGCGCCCTTCGCCGCGTCGAGGAGCACGACGTAGTCGCCCGTCACGTCGACGCGCGGCAGGTCATCGGTGGACTTCGGCTTCTTCTGCTTCGCGAAGTGCGCGACGGTCCACTTCGCGATCGGCGGGCGACCGACGTGGATCACGATCGCCGCGAGGCGCTCCTTGTTGCCGCTCTTGTCGGAGGTCTTCGCGATCGAGAGCATCACGCGGAACTGCCCCGCGATCACGGGGCGGTCGTACGCGCGAAACGATTTCGGCACGAGCGGATCCATCACGGCGAGCGAGCCAGATGCCGCGGGGAGCTGCAGCGGCAGCATGCGCACGTCGATGCGATGCGGACCGAACTGCTCGCCGTAGCGAAGGAGGCGAGCGATGTCGCGCGGCGCGATCATCTCGTCGCGATGCGCGGGCGGCGGTGGCGGTGGCGGCGGCAGTGGAAGCGAGGGCGCCGTCGGCTTCTTCGGCTTCACGGCGACAGCGGGCAGCTTCGGCTTCGGTGGCTCTGCTTTCTTGGCAGCCTTCGCCGACTTCGGTGCAGCCTTCGCCGACTTCGGTGCGGCCTTCGCCGACTTCGGAGCAGCCTTGGCGGCCGGCTTCCTGACTGCCTTCTTCGCTGCGCCCTTGCTCTTCGCCACGGCGGGCACGGTAACATTTGCTCATGCGCCGCGTGTGCAGCCAGTGCAAGGCCATCAATCGGATCCCGGTGAAGAACCTCGCGGACACCGGCAGATGCGGCAAGTGCGGCGCCGCGCTACCCGCGCACTCGGCGCCGATCGAGGTGACGTCGTCCTCGCAGTTCGATGACATCGTCGCCGGTGCGCGTGTCCCGGTGCTCGTCGACTTCTGGGCGGCGTGGTGCGGACCGTGCCGCGCGGTCGCGCCCGAGGTGAAGAAGGCGGCGACCAACCTCGCGGGCAAGGCGATCGTGCTCAAGGTCGACACCGACGCGCATCAGGATCTGTCGGAGCGGTACTCGATCCAGAGCATCCCGAACTTCGCCGTGTTCGCAGGTGGGCGGATCGTCCGGCAGCGCGCCGGCGCCGTGGATCACCGCACCCTGGAAAAGTGGGCTGTCGCACCGCAGTAGGTGAAGGAGAAAAAAGGTGCGATGCCCCCGTGAAAATCACGGGAGCACGGTCGACCCAAGGGTAGGGACCGGGTAGCGCTCCGGGGTAAAAAAATACCCCGTGAGTAGGTGTCGACCCAGGACTGTAATATCGAACTGATTGGAATCGTTCGGTATTGAGGGTGGGTAGATCTGCAAGATCGTGGCGTGTCCATTGCGATGAGGGCTGGTCGTGCAGGCCAATACCTTCCGCAACCAGCTCATCGCCGATCACTCGGACATCGCTCGCCGCATCGCCCTCAAGGTCGCGCGCCGCTGCCCGGACTGGGTCCAGCGCGAGGACCTGATCGCGGCCGGCATGCTCGGCCTGACCGAAGCCGCGCTCCGCTACGACGAGTCGCGCACCGAGCCGTTCCTCTCGTTCGCCGAGCAGCGCATCCGTGGCGCCGTGCTCGACGAGCTCCGCCGCGGCGACCTCCTCCCGCGCCGCGTTCGCCAGCTCGCTCGCAAGGTGAACACCGCGATCCGCGCGGTCGAAGCGACGGGCGAGCGCCCCACGGATCAGACGGTCGCCGACAAGATGGGCGTCTCGGTCGAGCAGTACCGCACCGGCCTCGCGCACCTCGTGCACGTCGAGGTCGAGTCGCTCGACGACAAGTTCGCCGCGCAGCAAGCGTCGCGCGACGTCGCCCCCGACGAGGCCGCGGGTCACCGCCAGCTGCTTCGCCGCGTCCGCGAAGCGCTCGAGAAGCTCGAGCAGCGCGACGTGACGATCCTCGGTCTCCACTACATCGAAGACATGACGTATCAGGAGATCGCGAAGACGCTCGGCATCACGCCCTCTCGCGTGTGCCAGCTGCTCTGGCGCGCTGTCGAGCGCCTCCGCGGCCACCTCGGTGTCAGCGAGATCGACGTCAAGGCTGCCGCATGAAGATCCTCCTCGCAGACGACGACGCCGCCATCCGGCGCGCCCTGAGCCTCTCCCTCACCCGCGCGGGCTACACGGTCACCGCTGTCGACGATGGCGACGTGGCCATCGCGCTCTCCTCGGATCAGACGTTCGACATCGTCATCGCGGACTACAACATGCAGCGCGTCGGCGGCGTCGCGGTGGTCAAGCACTACAAACAGCTTCACGGGGCGAGCTGTTGCTGCGTCATCCTGAGTGGTGACGACGACGACCTCATGAACGCCGCTTGCTACATGGCCGGTGCCGACGACGTACTGATGAAGCCGCTGACGCCGAGCGAGCTGCGCGAGAGGGTTTCCTCTGCCGCCCGCGCGTTGCGCACGGCCGCCTAGCATGCGACCTTGATCCTCCTCTAGATGAGCGAGGAAGCAGCTCGCGTGAAGGTGATGGTCGTCGAGGACGATCCGGAGGTCTCGAAGGCGATCAACCGGAAGCTCGGCGCCGATGGTCACGACGTGGAGCTGACCGAAGATCCTCGGCCCGTGCTCGATCGACTCGCGCAGGGCGAGGACGAGAGCTGGGACGTCGTCCTCCTCGACGTCGGCCTGCCGGGAATGTCGGGTATCGACGTGCTGCACAAGTTCCGCGAGGCGGGCTCGCTGTCGTCGATCATCATGCTGACCGGCGACAACACCGCGACCACCGCGACGACGTGCATGCGCGCGGGTGCGTTCTATTACCTGACCAAGCCGTTCCGTCCGTTCGAGCTGTCGTCGATGGTCGAGTCGGCCGCGCGCTACACGCGCATGCGGCGCGAGCTCACACGCACCAAGCGCGAATCAGAAGGGGGCCCGCGCTCGCTGCTCGTCGGTGGCTCGGCGGCGATGCGAAAGCTGCGCGCCGCGCTCGATCGCCTCGCCGGCCAGGACGTCTCGATCCTGATCCAGGGCGAGAGCGGCACCGGCAAGGAGCTCGTCGCACGCTCGCTGCACGAGCGCGGCATGCGGCGCAGCAAGCGCTTCGTCCCGCTCAACTGCGGCGCGATCCCCGAGACGCTGATCGACAGCGAGTTGTTCGGGCACACCAAGGGCTCCTTCACCGGCGCGACCACGGACCGCGCGGGCGTCTTCGTCGAGGCCGACGGCGGCACGCTGTTCCTCGACGAGATCGGCGACATGCCGGTCGCGGTGCAGGCGCGCCTGTTGCGCGTGCTCCAGGAGGGCGAGGTGCGCCCGGTCGGCGGCTCCACCGAGCGCAAGGTCGACGTGCGCGTCATCGCCGCTTCGCACGTGAACCTCGCCAACGCCGTCGAGCAGGGCCGCTTCCGCCAGGATCTGTTCTATCGCCTCAACGTCGTCGTGCTCGCGGTGCCGCCGCTGCGCGAGCGCCTCGACGATCTGCCGCTGCTCGCCGCGCACTTCCTGAAGAAGCACGGCGGCAATCACCCGCCGACGTTATCGCCACAGGCGCTCGAGGTCATGGCCGCGTACGCGTGGCCGGGCAACGTGCGCGAGCTCGAGAACTCGATCATGCACGCGCTCGCGCTGCACCACGGCGGCGACACGCTCATCCCCGAGTCGCTGCCGGCGGTGATCGCCAAGGGCGGCGCGCCGGTCAACGCGGCCGGCTCGTCCGCGAACGGCGCGATCGAGATGCCGAACGGCGAGCTGCCGCCGCTCACCGACGCGAAGCGCAAGGCGAGCTCCGACTTCGAGAAGCGCTACCTCGTGCTCGCGATGGAGAAGGCGAAGGGGTCGGTGTCCGAGGCCGCGCGCCTCGCGGGGCTCGATCGCACGAACTTCAGGCGGCTCTTGCAGCGCCACGGGATCGACGCCGCCGAGTACAAATCGTAGCGCCTGCGACGAGCAAGAGCGGGAACAGTGTCGCGCGCGGGCTCGCGCTGCAACAGCTCTCGCGTCCGGTCACCGTCGCGTAGATGTGGCTCGTGATCACCACGCGGCGGTTCGCGCCCTCGACGAGCTGCAACCGATAGCGATGCGCGCCGACCTCGCCGTCCGTGTACGTCCCCGTCCAGTCGCCGCCCACAACGTCGAGCTGCACGAGCCTCTCTCCATCGCGCCAGAGCTGCGCGAACATACCGTCGCCACCGACGACGCGGATCGTGAACGTGGCCGCGTCCACGGTGACCTCGTCGCCGATCTCGGCATCCCCGAGGTGAAACTCGACGGCCGGATCGTCCGGCCCGCGCAGGTTCACGATCGTGCGCCCCGCGCGGATCGCCTCCTTGATCGACGCCTCGCTCAGGTCATCCGCGAGGACGAGCGTCGTCGGCGCGCCGATCGGCGTATCCATCGAGCCCATTCCCATCCCGGCGCGGTGATCGTCGCTGCCGCCGATCGCCGCGATGCGATGCCCGGCGTCGAGCTGCTCGTCCCACATCTTCAGCGCGATCGGCGTGAAGATCGGCTCGGTCAGATCCCACTTGCCGGTGATCACCTCGATGCCGCTGACCTTCGACCAGTCGGTGTCCGCGTGCTTCCACGCGCAGCCGATGCAGTTCGCGCCGAGCTCGAGGGCCGGGTGGTTGACGATGAAGATCGCGTCCTGCGCCGCGACATCGTCGAGCACGCCATTGATCGTGCGCCCCGCGAACCCGATGCGATGGTCGACGTACGCGCTCGTGCCGACGGAGTTGCCGTGCCCCGCGTACGTCGTGATCTCGGCGCCGCGCAGGAACAGCACGTCGCGCTCGGTCTCCTGGAACCCGGCGATCAGCGGCAGCTGCGAGCTCGTGTTGTGGTCGCTGATGTTCACGAAGTCGAGGCGTTGGGTCTTCGCGAGCGCCGCGATCTGCGAGAGCGTGGCGCTCGCATCGCCGCTGCTGTCCGAGTGCACGTGAAAGTCACCGCGATACCACTGCCGCCCGGTCTTCAGCGGCGCGGGATCGAACGTGCCCATCGGCAACACGGCGAGCGTCGCGTTGTCCCGGCACTCGACGTCGATCGAGTAGTGCGCTCCGTCGCCGTCCGCGATGTTCGCCTTGCCGATCACCACGCGCCACGTGCCGGGCGTGATCGGTCCGGCGAGGTAGCTCCGCGACGACTGCGCGACGCCGATGATCGCGTTGTCCTCGAGCCCGCCGCCCCAGCCGCGAAATCCGTCGGGCGACCACACACCCCAGTCGAGGATGTCGTTGGCGTCGCCGTCGTCATGCGCGATTTCGATCTCGACGGTTCCGGCGGGGACCTCGAGCTCGACCTCGACGTAGTCGCCGCCGGCCTCGGCGACATCGCCCTCGTAGTGCATCTGCGACAGCACTGCGAGGAGCGGCAGCAACATGCGCGCATGGTAGCGCGAACGAGCTAGACCGCGAAGCGCGACGTGATCGCGCGCGTGACGCGGTCGACGATCACGAGCTCGTGGTCGACGACGAGGGCGAGACGGCGCCCGGTAGGGTCGAACGCCGCGGCCGTGGCCATCGGCACGACCACGATCGCTTCGTTACCGACGTGATCGCAGAGCACGCCGTAATGATCGAACGTGAACCACTTGCCGTCGGAGAACGCGATCGCACTTCCGCCGCCGCCGCCCTGATCGTCCCAGTCGTGCTCGACGATCGTGCCCGTCGCGAGATCGAGTGACTCGGCGATCTGGTCGGGATACGTGTCGGCGGGGCGCACGACCGTGCGACCGGTCGCGAGCGAGATGATCTGCCTCGAGTCGCCCGAGATCTCGGCGAACCGCAGGTCGTTCGTGTAGGCGGATGCGACCGGACGATCGCCGCCGACCTCGTCGAGGCTGCGCCCGCCGATCAGCAGGTCTTCGGGCTCGTCGTTCTCGACGAACGTGCGCGGCATGTCGGGCGGCGCGCGATCGAGGAACGCGCCGGTGTGGACGTCGAGCACGCTGATGGGGCCGATGACGCGTGCCATGCGTCGATAGATGTCGGGAGGCCAGTAGCCTTCCTCGTCGTTGAACGGATAGAGGTCGCGCTGGAAGTCGTGGAACAGCGCGTAGCGGTTCTCGAACACGCCGCGCAGGATGCAGCCCGACGGCGGCGCGGAGTGGATCGAGCGCCCCGTGGTGTCGACGACGTGAACGCCGGTGCCGTACTGGATCACGATGCGCTCGGGACCGGCGAACGCGATGGCGATGACACCGCCGTCGGGCGCGAGGACCATCGGAGGCACGAGCCAGCCGTCGGCGCGGCGCGTGCGCTGGTAGACCTTGTCGAGCGCCTTCTGGAGCTGGCCCGCGGTGCTGTTGACGACGATCGGCGGAGCCTCGAGCTCTTCGAGACGCAGGTCCTGGGTCGCGAGCTTGACGACGTGGAGCCACGCTTCGTTGACCGGGCCGATCCATGCGTCGACCGCTTCGCGCTCCTCGCTCGGTCGCAGTGGGCGCGCGGCGATCGGAGGCACGGGGATCTTCGTGATCGTCAGGAGCGGCAGCAGTGGATGTGCTGGATCGATGCGCCGCACGATCTCGGCGATACCGCGCGGTCCGGTGAGGTCACCGTCTTCGCTCTGGTAGATGTCATCGATCGTCTTGCCGTCGCGCCACAGCTTCTCGCCATGCGCGATCCCGTGGAGGTGCGCCGTCTCGATCTGGAGGAGCGAGCCGAGCTGCGGATACACGCTCGGATGAATCACACCGGTGGTCTCGATGTGACCGAACGCATCGGGCGTCGCGAAGATGCCGGGCGCGAAGATGCCGCCGCGCGAGCCGCGCAGCCCTGTCTCGCCGGCGGCGCGATAGAGCGTGTCGAGGTCGTGCACCGCGCCGCTGGATTGCTCGATCGCGGGAAGTGACGCGAGTACTCGCTCGGGGTCGTCGTCGAAGAACGGTGTGATCGGATGCGCGGGGTCGAGCACGCGCGAACGCTAGCGCGGCTCGCGCCGAAGCGTGCGCCAATCGACATCGCAACGAGCGCCGCGCATCTCACGGACGGCGCGGAATAAACGACCGCTACGCGGGCAAGCCGGTCCACTCGGCGGACTTGGTCCACAGCGTGGCGGCGAGATCATCGGTCGCCATGCGGCTGGCCTTCTTCTCCGAGCCGTCCTGCGTGTAGTAGCGACCGCTCTCCGACGCGAGCGCCGGATCGGTGGCCGCGCGCAGCGTCGAGGTCGCGCCTTGCTCGGGCGAGATCAGGAAGCGATTCATCAGCCAGCGAAACGGCTGCGGGATCCGGCGCCACACGTCGGTCGCAACGCCGCCGGGATGCACGGCGTACACGGTGACGCCGCTGCCCTCGAGGCGCTTCGCGAGCTCCTTGGTGAACAGCACGTTCGCGAGCTTGCTGACGGTGTACTCGGGGAAGCCCGACACGGACTTCGTGGTCTTCTGGAGCGCGCCCCAATCGATCGGCTTCTTCACGCGGTAGTGCGCCGCGCTGGCGACGTTGACGATGCGCGCGCCCTTGGTCTGCTTCAGGTGATCGAGCAAGAGGCGCGTCAGCAGGTAGTGACCGAGGTGGTTCACGCCGAAGATCAGCTCGAAGCCCTCGTTCGTGGTGCCGCGCGTGACGAGGCCCGCGTTGTTGATCAAGCCGTGTAGCGGCAGCCCGCGCGCGAGGAACGCCTCGGCGAACGCGCGCACCGACTTCTGATCGGCGAGGTCGAGCGCCATGAACTCGACCTTGTCGTTCTTGGTGGTGCGCTTGATCTCGTCGACGACCGGCGCTGTCTTCGCTTCGCTCCGGCACGCGAGGATCACGTGCGCTCCGCGTGACGCGAGCTGATTCGCCGTGATCTTGCCGATGCCCGTGTTCGCACCCGTGACGATGAACACCTTACCTGCGAGGTCCTGAGACATGGCGGGCAGCATGGTGCCGCCGTGCCCAAACACAAGTGTCGCAACGCGCGTTCCGGCCGATGAATTGCGCCGCGAATGTGACTCGTTAGCCGCTTCCACGCAAATGCGCCAAATGCGAGCGATCTCGGACCGTCACCCCGGTCCGTGAGATTTCTGATACCAACCGCTGCATGCGAATGAAGAACATCATCCTGGCAGCGATCGCCGCTCTCGCGATCGCTGCGTGCGGCGGCGGCAAGAAGGACGAGAACACGACCCCGACGGGGAGCGGTGGCACGGCCGAGACGAAGTCTCTCTACGATCGCCTCGGCGGCAAGGATGCGATCGCGGGTGTCGTCGATGACTTCGTCGCGAACGTCGCGGCCGACGCGCGGATCAACTCGTTCTTCGCGAACACCGACATCCCGAAGCTCAAGCAGATGCTCGTCGATCAGATCTGCGAGGCGAGCGGCGGCCCGTGCAAGTACACCGGCAAGACGATGAAGGAAGTGCACACCGGGATGAAGATCAAGGACGAGCACTTCGATGCGCTCGTCGAGGATCTCGTGAAGTCGCTCGACAAGTTCAAGGTCGGCGAGAAGGAGAAGACCGACCTTCTCGGCGCGCTCGGCCCGATGCGGCCCGACATCGTCGAGCAGTGATCGTCTCGCGGCCGTACGCGATCAGTACGGCTTCTGGTTGCCGACGTTCCCGGCGGGCGAGTAGTCGCACACGATCGAGCTCCCGTACGTGAGGCTCGCGCACGATCCGATCGCGCAGCCCACGCTCGCCGTCGAGCGCCACACGATCTGCGTGTAGTGACCGCACACGCCGGTGCACGTGTTCGTCGCGTAGTCGTAGTTGTTGCGCTCGTTCGCCCACGACGTCACGGCTTGCTGTGCCGTCGCCGCGCCACTCGAGCCGAACACGTTCTCGCCGACGTTCTGCCCGCGATCCGGGTTGTGATCGATGAGGCCCGTCGGCGCGTCCTGATCGCGGCACATCGCGACCCACGCACGAGCGGTCGCGGCGAGCGCGTCGTCCCACACGAGGTCCTCGAGCGGCGGCGATGTCTGCACCATGCGCCGGACGGCGTTGTGCGCCTCGACGATGCCGGCGAGCTCGGGCGGCTCGCCGTCGCCCGCGGTGTCGTCTCCACTGGCCACCGGCGGGCCGCACGCCGCGAGGATGGCGATCAGGACCGCCGCGCGCATCAGTAGGGAGGTCCGCTGCCGTTTCCAGCAGGTCCGTAGTCGCAGATGATCGTGCTCGGGAACTGGATGTTCGGACAGTTCACCAGCGCGCAGCCGACCTCGCGCGTCGTGCGCCACACGATCTGCGTGTAGTGGCCGGTCGCGGGCGAGTAGCCGTTCGGATAGACGTAGTTCGCTTTCTCCGCCGCCCACAGCTGCACCGCGCCTTGCGCCGTCGCGGTGCCGCCCGACGCGTAGATGTTCTCGCCGACCTGATATGGATGACCCGCGGAGCGATTCGGGTTGTGGTCCATGATGCTGTTGCCGTCGTTGTTGATGCACATCATGCCGTACGCCTTCGCGGTGGCCTCGAGCGCATCGCTCCACGCGAGCGGCATCAGCGGCGTCGACGTCTGCACCATCGCGCGCACGACGTTGTGAGCGTCGGTGATGCCCGCGAGCTCGGGCGGCTCTCCGATGATCGCCGCGTCGGTCATCATCATCGGTGCGTCGCCACTCGCGGAGCCGCCGTCGGATCCACCGCCGTCGGTCGTCGAACCGCCATCATCACCACACGCGCCCGATGCGCACGTCAACAGAATCAGCAGCATGCCCCAGAGCCGCATGCCGAACACGATCTCACAGTTGACGCCGCGAGTGCGCACGGAGTACGAAGCCGCCTGTAGGCGAAAGCCGTCATGCACTAGCGACAGCCTCGACGGATGCAGGGAAGCCAGTGAAACGCTGGCACAGCCCCCGCTACTGTAACCGGGGACGAAGCGGCAACACGCCACTGGGAAACTGGGAAGGCGCCGCCTAGGACGAACCGGAAGTCAGGACACCTCTCCGTCGGAACTTCGGGTGGAAGGACGCTGTCGCGTTCGAGTCACCCGTGTCACGTGGGGTGACCTTGAACCGCTTCGATCTCCATATCCGCCTTCTCGTCGCGACGCTCGTCGCGGGCGGCGTCGCGCATGCGGACGAGCCGAAGCCCGAGAAGCCCGAGAAGGTCGACGCGCCGGGCGAGACGATCTTCGTGATCGACGAACGCCCGGACCAAGGGGCGCGCGATCGCGATCGCTTGCTCGGCGACGCGCCGTTCCTGACGGTGCTGCACGCCGACGATCACGGTGCGACGACCTCGGTGGCCGAGGCGCTCGCGACGACCGCGGGTGTGCAAGGGCGATCGCTCGGTGGGCTCGGCGCGTATCAGACGGTCAGCGTACGCGGCGCGATGGCGGGCCACACCGCGGTGCTCGTCGACGGGATTCCGCTCGCGCGCATCGCCGCCGTGACGACCGACCTCGGCCGGTTCTCGCTCGACAGCTTCGGCGAGATCGAGCTGTATCGCGGCGCGGTCCCCGTCGAGCTCGGCGGCGCGGGCATCGGCGGCGCGGTCAACATGCGGACGCGGCTCGGTCGCGGCGAGCACGGCGAACGCTTCCGCGCGTCGATCGGCTACGGCTCGTACGGTGCGCGTCATCTGCGCGCGCACTACGGCGACGAGTACGACGGCATCGGCGCGGTGACCGCGACCTCGATCGGCTACACGGGCGCCGACGGAGACTTCACGTACTTCGACGACAACGGCACGCTGCTCAACAAGAGCGACGACTCGTTTCCGACGCGCGCGAACAACGGATTCGATCAGCTCGACGCGGCGACGCGCATCGGCTCCGTGCGCACGCCGATGATGGCCGGCCTGCGCCTCGCGCTGAAGAAGCAGGGGCTGCCGGGCAGCACGCGAAGTCCGTCGAGCGAGGCATCGCTGTCGACGTTCGACGGGCTACTCGACGTACAAGGCGACACCACGGTCGGCGACGCGGTCGCGCGCAACCTCGGGTTCCTGCTGCTCGAGTACCAGACGCTCGCGGATCCCGAGGGCGAGCTCGGGCTCGGCACGGTCGACCGCGCGTACACGACGTACTCGCTCGGCGTGTCGTCGACGTGGAAGCTACCGGTTCGCGATCATCGCCTCGCGGGCGGCATCGAGTTGCGCGCGGACGCCTTCGGCGACACCGACAAGACCGGCACGCAAGAAGCGCTGGACGGCACGCGCACTGGCGGCGCGCTGACCGGCGCGATCGACCTCGCGCTCGCGTCGCAGCTCGTGGTGACGCCCGCGGTGCGGCTCGATGCGCTGCGCACAGACGCGACGCCGATGACCGTCGGCCCGAACGCGCTGATGCCGGTGCCGCCGCGCTGGGACATCGTGCCGAGCCCGCGCATCACGGCGCGCGTGCTCGTCGGCAACGACCTCGCGATCAAGGGGAGCACCGGCTACTACGCGCGGTTGCCGACGATGCTCGAGGTGTTCGGCAATCGCGGCTTCATCCTCGGCTCGCCCGATCTGCGCGCGGAGAAGGGCCCGTCGAGCGACCTCGGCCTCGTGTGGGCTCCGGGCAAGGCGCTCGGCGACTGGGATCGCCTGCTCCTGCAAGCAAGCGCGTTCGCGAATCGATCGCACGACACGATCACGTTCATCACGACGGCGGGCTACACCGCGCGCGCGGTCAACCTCGACGACACGCAGGCGTACGGCGCGGAGATCGTCGCCGCCGGCCGCATCGCGGAGACGCTCTCGCTCACCGCGAGCTACACGCGCCTCGCGACCGCGCAGCTCTCGGGTGATCCGAACTTTCACGGCAAGCCGATCCCGCGCCGCCCGGATCACCTGTTCTACGGGCGCGGTGATCTCACGCGCACCGTCGCGGGACACGAGGGCACGCTGTGGATCGACGCGAGCTGGCAAGCGCAGAGCACGCTCGATCAAGCGAGCCTCGTGCGCGTGCCGGCGCGATTGCTCGTCGGTGCCGGCGCGCGGATCGCGATCGGCGGAGGGCTGTCGCTGTCCGCGTCGGTCGCCAACCTGACCGATCACCGCATCACGTACCTCCCGCTCGACAACCCACCGTCGCCCGCGTTCACGGAGGCGCCGATGGCGCTCACCGATGTCACCGGCTTTCCGCTGCCGGGCCGCAGCTTCTATCTCGCCCTCGACTGGACTCACTGAGGAATCAACATGAAGTGCTTCGCTCTCGCGCTCGTCTTGCTCGCTGCTTGTGGTGACAACATCGATCCGCCTCGCTTCGACGCGGGCCCCGATGTCGACGCGGATCCGCTGGTCCCGCCGCGCGCGGTGATCGTCGCCGGCGACTTCCAGGCGATCGGCGTGATGTCGGAGCTCGATGTCGAAGCCCGCGTCGCGCACAACAACATCGCGCCCACAGGCGCCGTCGGCGCGGATCCGATCCTGCGCAAGCACGGCGACGAGCTGTTCGTGATCAACCGCATCGAGAACAACGTCACGATCCTCGACGCGAGCGACTACACGCAGATCGCCCAGCTCGGCACCGAGGCGGCATCGAACCCGCAGGACGTCGCGATCGACGGCGACAAGGTGTTCATCGCGACCTACGCGCGCAAAGGGCTCGTCGAGATGACGCGCGGGAGCGCGGCGATCGTCGACATCGACCTGTCGGCCGACGATCCCGACGGCAAGCCGAACTGCGCGTCGGTGTACAAGGTCGGCGGTCGACTGTTCGTCACCTGCCAGCTCCTCGACGACGCGAACTTCTTCTCGAACCGCGGACTGCCCGGCAAGGTCTACGTCGTCGACATCGCGACGCGCGCGGTCGAGCACGAGCTCGATCTCACCACGTCGAATCCGTTCAGCTTGCTCGAGCAGCTCCCGAGTGGAGACCTCGTCGTCGGAACCGTCGACTTCCGGTTCGGCAACAACAACGCGGGCTGCATCGAGCGCATCACCACCGGCGCCACGCCGACGGCGGCGGGTTGCTTCCTGAACAACGACACGCTCGGCGGCGGCTTCGCGAGCCGGCTCGAGGTCACCGACGACAAGCTCTACGTGCTGGTGCCGCGCGCCGACTTCTCGGGCGGTGATGTCCGCACGCTCGATGTCACCTCCGGCGCACTCGACGCCGACGCGTACACCACCGCGGGGCAGGCGCTCGGCGATGTCGCGGCGTGCCCGAACGGGAGCATCGTCGTCGCCGAGAACCCGCCGTTCGGCGCACCGGCGAACGCGGCCCAGGGGCTTCGCGTGTACACGGGCCCGATGGAGGAGGCGACGAACCTTGCGGTCGGCATCGGTTTGAAGCCGGCGTCCTCGCGTGGTCTCGTCTGCTACTAGACCGCCGACGGTAGCGGTGTGTAGGCCGCGTTCGCCGATCACCGCAGAGGCGCAAGTCCACGGGAATCCACGGTGGCGTGACGACGTGGCGCAGCTAGTTGCAATGGTATTGCAGCTGAGCTGAGACAGCTGCGACTTGTTAGTGGACCCGGATGACAGCCGCTGTCCATGAACCGGCGCCAGTATGGGCAGACGATCGGCGGTGGACGTCTACATCGGATCACGTGCGCGTCACATGAACGCACTCCGAACGTGAGCGCGCAAACACTCCGCTACCCGTTCGGTGTCTCCGCGCGTTCTCGCTTCGATCGCTTTCCGCGCCTGACAGCACTCGCATTCGGTGCCACTGCACGAGTTGCGTAGCGATCGATGGCACCTCGCTTGATGAAAGCGAGCGCGATGAAGTCGACGATCAAGTTCGCGTTCCTGGCGACGTGTGCGTGGCAGCTGGTCGGCTGCATGGTCGGTCCCGAAGGAGAAGACGAGAATCTCTCATCGACCGATGACGGACCCACGTTCGAGGAGTTCCGCGCGCAGACGTATCGCGAGCCGTGGGAAGGCGGTCACTACATCGTCGACGGTGATCGCGCGATCGCCGATGACAAGTCGCTCTACGAGTTCTGGGAGGGACTCCAGCAGGGCGGCCTGATCATCAACAAGAACGGTGCGCAGGATGATCGGTGGAACGACACGCAGAAGCTGAACCTGACGTACTGCGTGTCGAACGCGTTCGGCTCGCGCAAGCAGCAGCTCCTCACGGCGATGGACGCGGCGACCGCGGGCTGGGAGTCACGCGCGAACGTGAACTTCGTCTACGTGCCCGCGCAGGACGCGAACTGCACGCGCAGCAACACCGCCGTTGTCTTCAACGTCGGTCAGGTCTCGGGACAGCCGTACCTCGCGCGTGCGTTCTTCCCCGCGAACTCGCGCTCGTCGCGCGAGGTGCTCGTCGACACGAGCTCGTTCGGCAACGTGGGCTGGCCGCTCTCGAACATCCTCGGCCACGAGCTCGGTCACGCGCTCGGCTTCCGTCACGAGCACACGCGTCCGGAGGCGGGCACGTGCTTCGAGGACAACAACTGGCGCCCGCTGACCACGTACGACAGCGCGTCGATCATGCACTACCCGCAGTGCAACGGTTCGTCGCAGAACCTCAACTGGACGACGAAGGATGCGCAGGGTGCGGCCGCGGTGTACGGCGCGCCCGGCGGTGGTGGCAGCAACCCGCCGCCTCCGCCGCCGACGGGAAACACGCAGACGCAGATGAAGTCGGGCTCCGTCGGGCTTCGCCAGTTCGTCTCGATCGGCTCGTACAACGTGAAGGTCGGCTCGACGTTCACGGTCACCATGTCCGGCACCGGCGACCCGGATCTGTACGTTCGCTGGAACAGCGCGCCGACGACGTCGTCGTACCACTGCCGTCCGTACATCGACGGTCCCGACGAGGAGTGCTCGCTGACCGTGCCGAGCGGCGCCACGACCGCGAACGTCGCGGTGCGCGGCTACGCCGCCGGTACGTACAACCTGACGATCGACTGGACCGCGCCGTAGCTCCTGCAACGCAGTCATCTACCGAGGAGGACCCAACGCAACCAACCTGACGAACGACACTGTCAAACTCTCCGACTGGCCGCGAAGAACCCCTTCGCGGTCATTCGCAGTTTCGGTCTACTTCGCGTCCGAGCTGACCGGTCGCACGCAGTACACCTCGGCGACGACCTCGATCGTCGACGAGGGCGACGTGTTGCGATAGTCGCAGCGCCAGCTCGCGGCGGTGCCGGTGTCGTTGATCGCGACCGGACGCGCCGCGACGAGCTGCGCCATCCACTGCGGATCCGCGTAGCAGCCACCGGTCACGACGAGGTCGCTCGCGTGATCGCACGTCGCGAGCGCCGTCGCGGTCAGGCCCGCGGGCACCGAGATGCGGTGCTCCTTGCGGATCAGGTTGCTCTTGTTCGCGTACGCCGCGGCGGGACCGACGGGCCCGCGCGGTCCTTGCGGTCCGGGCAGACCTTGCTGGCCCTGGATCCCCTGCATGCCCTGGATGCCCTGGTTTCCGTCGGGGCCGCGCGGTCCCGGATCCCCCGTCGGACCTCGCGGACCTTCGGGACCCGGAGGACCGACGCCGGCGGGGCCCATCTCGCCCGGTGGACCCGGTGGTCCTTCGGGGCCACGCGGTCCCTCGGGGCCGCGCGGTCCGGCGAGCCCGCGCGCGATCACCTCGTCGGCGACTCGCTTCGCGTCGACCTCGCCGCGCTTCTCGATCTCCGTGATCCGCTGATCGAGTCGATCGGCGCGCTTGATCGCTTCGTCCACGCGCTTGTCCGGATCGTTCGCGCGACACGCACCGAGCACGCCGAACGTTGCGATCGCACAGGCGATCGTGATCCGTTCGAGGTGCATGCGGTGATCTTATCGAAGCGTGTAGGCGCGTGTCCGTCGCCGGCCGGTTTTTTGCCCCCGCAGATCGAGACGTGTACGACCGGAAGCGATGATGCTCGAGCTCGCCGATCTACGGTTGCTCCATCCACGCGATGGAGCCGTGCTGGTGGAGCACGCCAATTTCGGCGTGCAACGAGGAGAAGTGGTGGTGATCGTCGGTGCTGCCGGTATCGGCACATCGCGACTCGTCGCCGCCGCGCTCGGGGAGGCGGCGCCCGCCGAGGGAACGATCAGCGTGCTCGGCCGCGACGTATCCAAGCTACGCCGCTCGTCGCTGCGCCTCTTGCGCCGCCGTGTCGGCGTCGTGCCGCAGGACCTCGCGCTCCTGGGAGATCGCAGCGCGCAGCTCAACGTGGTGCTGCCGCTCGAGATCGACGGCGTGCCGCGCGCGGTCTCGGTCGCGCGTGCGGCCGAGGTGCTCGCGCAGATGGGCCTCGAGGACGAAGCCTCGCTCCCCGTCGAGTGCCTCTCCGCATCGGCGCGCCAGCGCGTCGCGGTCGCTCGCGCGCTCGTCCGTGCGCCCGAGCTGATCCTCGCGGATCACCCGACGAGCATGCAGGACGCCGCGGGCACCGAGCGCATCTGCGAGGCGTTCTACGAGGCCGCGGCGCAGGGCGCGTCGGTCGTCGTGTTCTCGCGCGACCCGGCGCTGCGCTCGATCGCCGAGCGCAACCAGTGGCGCCAGCTCGCGCTCGCGGATGGCCGCCTCTCTCCGATCGCAGACGTCGACGGGCACGCCATCGACAAGGTCCTCGCGGGCATGGAGACCTCGCCGTCGGTCGTGACCGACGAGGCCGACATCCTCGAGTCGATGCCGAACGTCGTGCCGTTCCCCCTCTCCGCGCAGACAGCAGGTGTCGGATGAAGATGAAGACCTTGCGCCGCATTCGTGCGATGGCGCCGCGCCAGGTGCGCCGTCGCGACTTCGATCTCAGCGACGCGATGGAGCCGGAGGCCGGTCCTTCGCCCGAAGCGATCTTCGATCGATCCACCGGACCCTTCGATCGCCGCCGCGCGGCGTTCGCGTCCGGTGGGTTCGACGAGGAGACCTGAGTGGCTTCGTCCGATGATTCGAACGAGACCTCGGGCGAGGTGATCGAGCCCGCCACCGCGGCAGGCAGCGATCGTACCGTCGAGCGCGACAGCGTCGTGGTCGAGATTGGTCCGCGCTCGATCCCGGCGCACGTGAGCTCGACCGGATCGAAGTCGACCACGCGCCTCGGGTTTGGCCCTCACCGGAGCCCCGAGGCGAAGGCCTCGACCGAGCCGGGTTTCGGATTTGCCGATCGCGTGCCCGCGACACCGCCGCCACCGCCGCGGAAGCGCGACGAGTCGGTCGACGCGCCGCCGCGGTTCACGCGCGAGGCGCTCCGCTCGTCGGCGTGGGCGCGGATGAGCTCGAGTCTTCGTCGCGCGTTTCGGTTCGCGTTCCGCGAGCCGCGGGCGGGGCTGTGGTCGATGCTCGTCGTCGTGTGCGCGATGATCGTCGTCGGCGTTTCGGCGCTCGCGGCCAAGCACGTCGACGCGTGGACGATGCGCCCCGGCGACGGTGGCAGCATGGTCGTGTACCTCGGTGAAGGCGTCGATGACGCGACCGCGGGCAAGCTCGTCGCCGAGCTGCAGCGGCTGCCCGGCGTCGAGCACGCCGAGCTCGTTCCGCCCGTGGAGTCCGCGCAGCGTTTGCAGCAAGCGCTCGGAGGTGACGCGAGCTTGATGGAAGGCGTCGATGTCGGCAGCCTGCCCGCGAGCGTCGAGGTGACGCTGGCGCCCGGCGTGCGCGAGGTCGTCGCGATGAGCCCGACGGTGCGCGCGTTGCGCGGGGCACCCGGCGTCGAGGACGTGGTGCTCGACGAAGCGAGCGAGGACCGCACGACCGCGGCGCTCGGAACGGTCCGCACGATCGTGTGGACGGGCGCCGCGCTCCTCGCGGGGCTCGCGCTGCTGATCGCGCTCGCGACGATCCGGTTGCGCCTCGATCGCGATCCCGACGAGCAACGCGTCGCGCACATGCTCGGCGCGGGACCGACGTTCCTGCTGACGCCGTCGATCGTGGCCGGCATGCTGATCGGCGCGATCGCCGCGCTGCTCGCGGGTGTCGCCATCACGGGCGCTCTCCACGCGTACGGCGACTCGATCGTCGGCGCGCTCGCCGGTCCGCTCGGCGCGATCGAGCTCGCGATGCCGACGATCGGCGAGCTCGCGATGTTCGTCGGCCTCGGCGCGATGCTCGGCCTCGTCGGCGGTGGCCTCGCAGGAGCAGCGCGTGTCGCGCGCTAGCCCGCGCCGCGCACTCGCGTTCGCGCTGCTCGTGTGGGGCGTGCTCGCGATCGGAGTCGCGCACGCGGAGGGCGAGCGCGATCCCCGCGCCAGGCTCGCCGCGCAGCTCGCCGATCAGGCCGCCGTGATCGAGACGACGCGCACCACGATCACCGAGAAGATCGGTGCGCTCGACAAGGTCCGGCTCGCGCGGATGCGCGCGGCGTATCGCGTCCTGCGCACGCCGCTGCCGAGCGACGCGACGAGCGCGGATCGCATGGCGGCCGCGCGGAAGCGCGCCGGTGCGCGCCTGCTCGTCGAGCGCGATCTCGACGAGCGCGGCCTGCTCGTCGACGAGCTCGCGATGCTGGCGAAGGCGAACGAGCGCACGGTGGTCGCGACGCAGGCCGTGCCGAACATCTCGCTGCCGCCGGAGCTCGCGTGGCCCGCGGCGGGCACGATCGCGCGGCAGTTCGGGACGATCTCGCACGAGAAGAGCAAGACGACGCTCGCGCGCCGCGGCATCGACATCGAGGTCGAGGCGAAGACGCCGGCGAAGGCATCGGCCGCGGGCACCGTGCGCTACGCCGGGCCGATCCGCGGGCTCGACCTCGGCGTGATCATCGATCACGGCGACTACATGACCGTGGTCGCCAAGCTCGGCGAGCTCGCCGTTCCGACGGGGGCGAAGGTCGTGGCCGGCGACCAGGTCGGTCGCGCGGCGCGGCATCGTATCTACCTCGAGCTTCGCGCGAAGATCAGCGCGGGCGGCCTGCCGATCGATCCGGAACCGTTGCTAGTGGGTGAGAGCGAGAGTCGCGACGAGCCAGCGGCAACGAGCAAGAAGTCGCGTTAAGCTTTTCGCATCGTGTCGAGGGCTACTCATGTCGCTGCGTTCTGCGCCGGTGCCGTGATCGCGACGGCCGTGGCCTCGCAAGCGGTGCCGCGCGACGTGTCGCGGTTCAAGGCGCTCGACTCGTTCGCACAGGCGTTGTCGACGGTGCAGACGTCGTACGTCGATCAGGTCGACGAGAAGAAGCTGCTCTACGACGCCGCGCGGGGCATGCTGCACAACCTCGATCCGCACTCGACGTTCTTGCCGCCGACGCGCTACCAGCAGCTGCGGCAGGACACCGAAGGCGAGTACGGCTCGGTCGGGCTCGTGCTCTATCCCGGCGAGATCGACGACGCGCGGCCGCGCGTGCCGCCGTATCCCGGCATCGATGAAGTCCAGCAAGGCTCGCCCGCGGAGGTCGCGGGCCTGCAGGTCGACGACAAGATCACGTCGATCAACGGCGTGCCGACCGCCGAGGCCGGCAAGGAGCGCGAGGACGCGGGCGCCGCCGAGCGCAAGCTTCGCGGTGCGTCGGGGACGCGCGTGACGGTCGGCGTGATCCGCGCGGGGTGGAAAGAGCCGCGCACGTTCACGTTGATCCGCGCGCAGATCAAGCAGCCGAGCGTGAAGCACGACGTGCTGGAGAAGGGCATCGGCTACCTCGCGATCACGCGCTTCTCGGAGGCGACGAGCGCGGACGCGACCGCGGCGCTCGCATCGCTCAAGCAGCAAGGCGCGCTCGAGGCGCTCGTGCTCGACCTGCGCAACGATCCGGGCGGCCTCGTCGATCAATCGATCCTCGTCGCGGATCAGTTCCTCGACGCCGGGACGATCGTGTCGATCCGCGGGCGCAACGGGACCGAGAATCAGACTGCGCACAAGGGTGGGCTCGCGGTCGGCGTGCCGATCACCGTGCTCGTCGATCAGGGAACCGCGTCGGCGGCGGAGATCCTCGCCGCCGCGTTGCGCGACAACGGACGCGCGAAGCTCGTCGGAGAACCGACGTACGGAAAGGGCACTGTTCAGACGTTCTTCGATCTCGAGGACGGTGCCGGGCTCAAGCTGACGACGGCGCGGTACTACACGCCGAAGGGCAACTCGCTGGAATCAAAGGGCCTTGTTCCCGACGTGAAGGTGTCGTCCTTCACTCCCGAGGAGATCGTGGTGGGCACGAATGGCGGTAGTGGCGCGGGCCCTGGAAGTGGTGCCACAATCAAAGAGTCAGACGATCCACAGCTCGCCGCAGCTGTAAAGCTCGCGAAGCAAACGGTCCGTGGTGGAAGTAAGTAGTCGGTCTTCACGTAGATTTGCCTGAGTTCGCACTGGTACAACCAAGATCGGGGAACGCATCCAACGATGTTCAAGCTGGTGATCCAGGACGACGAGGGGAAGACGACCGTAGTCCCCCTGATCCGTGACGAGATCACGATCGGTCGCAAGGAAGGCAACACGATTCGCCTCACCGAGCGAAACGTCTCGCGTCGCCACGCTCGCATCATGCGAAACAACGGCGAGGTCCACATCGAGGATCTCGGCAGCTACAACGGCATCCGCGTCAACAACGCGCGCATCGCCGAGCGCGTGTCCCTGCGTGTCAGCGATCAGGTCCAGATCGGCGACTACAAGCTCTACCTGAAGGCCGAGGGCGTCGAGCAGGTCGACGACGCGCGCACGATGCCGATCGAGCGCGTCGATGCGAACGGCGAGGCCACGACGCAGCCGAACGGCCAGACGCCGACGGTGCCGCTCGGTGTCCCCACGCCGGCCGCCGCCGCCGCGAACGGGCTCGCGAATCCGCAGCTCGTCGGCCAACCGAACCGCACGATGGTCGCGATCGCGGACACGGATCCCGCGGGTCGCCCGGTCGCCACCGCCGCCGCGGTCGCCGCGCTCACCGCACCGGTCGGCTATGGCCGGCTCGTCGTGCTGTCGTCGAACTTCGCGGGCAAGGAGTTCGAGCTCTCGCGCCCGCAGATGATCATCGGGCGCACCGACGAGAACGACATCGTCATCAACCACCGCTCGATCAGCCGCAACCACGCCAAGCTGGTGCGCGAGCCCGAGACCGGCCGCTACACGATCAGCGATCTCCAGTCGTCCAACGGTGTCCGCGTCAACGGCCAGGACTACAGCAAGGTCGAGCTGCGCCGCGGTGACGTCGTGGATCTCGGCCACGTCCGCCTGCGCTTCATCGAGCCGGGCGAGGACTTCGTGTTCTCGCGCGACGCCGTCATCACGGACGTCCCCGAGAGCGGTGGCAGCAAGAAGGGCCTGCTCGTCGCGATCGTCCTCGCGTTCGTCGTCCTCGGTGGCGTCGGCGTGTTCATGCTGACGCGCGGCGGGGGCGATGACTCGAGCACGACAAAGAAGAACCCGGACATCGTGACGCCGGGCAGCGGGACCGGCGCCGACAACAACGGCACGGGCTCCGACAACATCGTCGTCGACAACAACCCGCCGGTCGAGGTCGACGCCGGCATCGCCGTCGCGCCGACGAACCCGAACACGAATCCGTCGGTGAACAACGAGGAGATCATCCTCAAGTGCAACAAGCTGCGCGCCGACCGCAAGTGGCCGGAGCTGGTCGCGTGTGGTGACGAGCTGAGCGCGTCGGACCCCGCGAAGGGCAAGGAGTTCCACGACGCGGGCATCAACGAGAACAAGGCCGAGTCGCTCGTTCGCCGTCTCGGTGACGCCGCGAAGAAGGGCGACCTCGAGGAAGCGAAGAAGATCGCGAAGGGCGTGCCCGAGACCTCGGTGTACCGCCGCGAGTCCGAGGGCCTGGTCGACAACGCGCGTGCTGTGTGGGGCGAGCAGCTGCACAAGCGTGCGCGCGCCGTGATCGATCGCTGCAAGGACTACAACAAGATCATCGCGCAGGCACGCGGCGAGGGTCTCGACGAGGCCTGGATGAACGTCTCGTGCAAGGACACCACGGTCGCGGTCAAGACGAACAACAACGACAACGGGAACGGCAGCAACACGAAGACCACGCCGCCGCCGAAGGATCCACCGGACAAGCCCGAGGCGTGCGACGCCGACGCGCTCAAGAAGAAGGGCGACGACTACCTGGGCAACGGCATGGACACCGCGGCGCTCGCGCAGTTCGAGGCGTCCCTCCGCTGCAAGTACGACTCGGGCGTGGTCAAGACCGCGTTCCTCGCGGCGTGCCGCTCCAAGCAGGCCGCGAAGGCGAAGCTCTACTACGCGAAGCTCCCGCCGAACATGGCGTCGAACTACTCGCAGATCTGTCTGCGCTTCGGCATCACGGTTCCCTGAACCGCCCAGCGATCGCGCCCCATCGCGCACGCGCGTGCGCATGGGCCTGACGAGATCACGAATGTTGCCGCTTGTTTGACCAGGCCCTCGGACCTGGTGTAACCAGGGCGCTAGATCGAGGCACTACCGTAGGCTCGATCTTCTATCTCGGAGGCGACATGCTTTCTCGCGCCCGGTCATATTGTCGTTTGGGCTCTCTCGTTACCGCATTGGTGATGGCGGCGAGCGCCCCGATCGCCTCTGCGCAGTCCGCAGGCAACATCGACCTCAGTGGCTTCAAGCCCGCGATCGACTCGCGTGGCTACCTCACCGTCAACGCGTCGCAGGTCCTCGGTCACACCGAGTTCTCGTTCGGTCTCGGCTCGCTCGACTGGGGCTACAAGCTGCTCGACTTCTCCGGCAACGGTGACCACGAGTACGTCGTCTCGAACATCATCACGGCGACGTTGATCGCCGCGGTCGGCATCAAGGCCGGCCCGGTCGAGCTCGAGTTCGGCGCGTCCGCACCGCTGCGCATCATGAACGGCGAGCGCACGCCGGCGTTCGAGGGCGACCCCGCCAACGCGAACGACGACGAGCAGTTCCGCATCGACGGCCAGGGCCTCGGCAACGTCGGCCTCCACTTCAAGACTCGCTTCCTCAAGACCAGCCGCCCTCCGGGAGTTGGCCTCGGCATCGTCGCGAGCCTCTATCTCCCGACGACAGATCCGAAGGACTCGTGGCTCGGCGAGGACCACCTGGTCCCGCAGATCATGGGCATCTTCGACAAGGAGTTCGGCCGCGAGCGCCGCCTGCGCATGGCGCTCAACGGCGGCATTCGCATTCGCTCGGAGCGGACGTTCACGGACGCGGATGTCGGTGACGGCCCGCAGCCGGCGCCCACCACCGGCGGCACGATCACCGCGGCCGCGGAGATCCCGTTCGGCTTCGCGATCGCGTACGCCATCTCGAAGCAGAAGTTCGACGTCGTCGGCGAGTTCATCGGTGCGGTGCCGATCGGCAACAACGAGAACTACCAGCCGATGGAAGCGCTCCTCGGCGTGAAGCTCTACCTCGCGCGCAACTCGTTCCTCTCGCTCGGCGGTGGTCGCGGCATCCTCGCCGACAAGGGCGGTAGCCCCGACGTGCGCGCGTTCATCGGCATCGTGTTCGAGCCGAACATCGGCGACCGCGACGGCGACGGTCTCAAGGACGACGTCGACAAGTGCCCGGACGATCCGGAGGACTTCGACGGCTTCGAGGACGAGGATGGCTGCCCCGAGCCCGACAACGATCGCGACGGCATCCTCGACGAGGATGACAAGTGCCCGCTCATCCCCGAGGACAAGGACGGCTTCCAGGATGAAGACGGCTGCCCCGAAGGCAACGTCAACGATCGCGACGGCGACGGCATCCTCGACAACGTCGACAAGTGCCCCGACGATCCGGAAGACTTCGATCAGTTCGAGGACGAAGATGGCTGCCCCGATCCGGACAACGATCAGGACGGTATCCTCGACGTCGACGATCTCTGCCCGAACGACCCCGAGGACAAGGACGGCTTCGAAGACGAGGACGGCTGCCCCGATCTCGACAACGACAAGGACCGTATCCTCGATGTCGACGACAAGTGCCCGAACGAGCCCGAGACGTACAACGGCACCGAGGACGAGGACGGTTGCCCCGACCGCGGTCGCGTCGTCGTGACCGACACGGCGATCGAGATCCTCGACATGGTGTACTTCGAGTACAACAAGGCGGTCATCAAGTCGCAGTCGTACCCGATCCTCGACGCGGTCGCGGCCACGCTGCAGGGCAACCCCAGCATCCAGCTCGTCGAGGTGCAGGGCCACACCGACGAGCGCGGCAACGACGCGTACAACCTCGACCTCTCCGATCGCCGCGCAGCGGCCGTGAAGAAGTACCTCGAGGACAAGGGCGTCGAGTCCAATCGCCTCGAGTCCCAGGGCTACGGCGAGACGCAGCCCGTCGACAACCGCCACAACGAAGCCGCCTGGGCCAAGAACCGCCGCGTGGCGTTCCTGATCCTCAAGCGCGCCAGCGACTAACACGTTCGTTGGATCCGAAACGAAGACGAGGGCCCAGGTGGGCCCTCGTGTCGTTTCAACTCAACGGGCGATCAGGGGATCAGATGGGTCCCGAAGAGCACGTCATCGACGTGTAGAACGAGCCGTTCATGGCGATCATCTGCACCGCTTCGAGCGTGATGAACGTCCCGCTCGGAACATAGCCACCCATCACACAGTCGTCACCAAAGCTTCCGACGTAGCAGCTCGCGAGCACGTCGGTCGGGGTGTTCTCCGTCGAGCTCGTGGGAATCACCGCGCGCAGCTGGTAGCTGACCGGCGTGTCCATCGTCGACTTCACGAGCACGGTCGCCCAGCAGCCCGAGGGCACGTACAAGGACGTCGCCGCGTGCGCCGTGGTCTCGCCGTACGCGTACGCGCTCGGGCTGTAATACGAGACCGAGGAGCCGCCGGGCGCGGCGTGGCCGCTCACCATGTGCGGGAGGCCGACGTTCACGTCACCGCCCGCGGAACCCGCGGGACCCGCGGGACCCTGCGGACCCTGCGGACCCATCGGCCCAGTGGCGCCGTCGAGACCATCGTTGCCGGCGGGACCCTGCGGGCCCATCGGTCCGGTCGCGCCGTCGAGGCCGTCGTTGCCGGCGGGGCCTTGCGGGCCTTGCGGACCCATCGGTCCGGTCGCACCGTCGAGGCCGTTCATACCCGCGGGACCCTGCGGGCCCATCGGTCCGGTCGCACCGTCGAGGCCATCGTTGCCGGCGGGGCCTTGCGGACCCTGCGGACCCATCGGTCCGGTCGCGCCGTCGAGGCCATCGTTGCCGGCGGGACCCTGCGGGCCCTGCGGACCCATCGGTCCGGTTGCGCCGTCGAGACCATCGTTGCCGGCGGGACCCTGCGGGCCCTGCGGACCCATCGGTCCGGTCGCGCCATCGGCGCCGGCAGGACCCACGGGACCCATGAGACCCATGGGACCGGGGACGCCGATCGGACCGATCGCACCGTCGGCACCGGCGGGACCTTGCGGCCCCATCGGACCGGTCGCGCCGTCGAGACCATCGTTACCAGCCGGGCCTTGCGGACCCATCGGTCCGGTCGCGCCGTCGGCACCCGCAGGACCCTGCGGTCCCATCGGTCCGGTCGCGCCGTCGGCACCCGCAGGACCCTGCGGTCCCATCGGTCCGGTCGCGCCATCGGCGCCAGCGGGACCCACGGGACCCATCAAGCCCATCGGACCGGGAACGCCGATCGGACCGATCGCGCCGTCGGCACCGGCGGGACCTTGCGGACCCGTCGCGCCGTCGGCACCGGCGGGACCTTGCGGACCCGTCGCGCCATCGGCACCGGCAGGACCTTGCGGACCCATCGGACCGGTCGCGCCGTCGGCACCGGCGGGACCTTGCGGACCCGTCGCGCCGTCGGCACCCGCCGGACCTTGCGGACCCATCGGTCCCGTCGCGCCATCGGCACCCGCGGGACCTTGCGGACCCGTCGCTCCCACTGCGCCAACGCAGTCCGCGACGGTGCATCCGCCGGACGTATCCTTGTCTTCGTCGCCATCGCAGGTCGAGTTCTCGTTCGCATCCCAGCACGCGAGACCACGCGCACCCTGCGGACCTTGCGGACCTTGCGGACCCGTCGCGCCATCGGCGCCGGCGGGGCCCATCGGGCCTACGGCGCCATCGGCACCAGCGGGACCCGTCGGGCCTGCTGCGCCATCGGCACCGGCAGGGCCTGCGGCGCCGGTGGCACCTGCGGGGCCTGCGGGGCCGGCGGGGCCGGCGGGACCTTGCATGCCGGTGGTGTCGCCGGTCCACTTGCCGTTCTCGTCGACGATCAGCTTGTCGCCGATCGTGATCGAGCGCGGATGAATGTCACCGATCGCGTCGCTCGAGACGATCGCGTACGGAACGCTGACCATCTTCGTGCGCGGCAAGAGCTCCTCGCCGTTGATCGTGACCGAGAGGTAGACCTGTTCGCCCGAGAACAGATCGGGCGTGATCGTGGTGCCGTCACCGAGCACCGACGAGAAATAGCCGTCGTCGAGCTTCTGCGATTCCTTCTCCGACCAGATCGCGGTGCCGCCAGTGGCCTGGGTGTAGAGGGTGTAGGTGACGTCGATCGTCCCGCTCGCCGGGTAGCCACCGACATCATAGAGGCGGCCTTGATGCGCGAGCTGCATCGGCACGCCGTCGGCGTGCGCGAGCCCGTTGGCACCGACCAGCGCACCGAGCGCGAGCGCGCCCGACGAGAACATCTTCGCGAGGCTCTTCATCACTCACCTCCCAGGGCGGGCTGGAGCACGTGCTTCGAGTTGCGGCCGACCTTCACGTCACCGGCGGACACGCTCGTCACGAGCATGAACGACTTGCTATGCGAGACCTGCGATCCACCGACCGACGACGTCGCGCTCGGCGACGACTTCGGCTTCATGGACCCGTTCTCGGGAATCAGGTTGTCACCACAGCCCGCGGCAAACGCGAACACTACGAAAGCTCCAAGCAGTCTCATCGATCCTCTTCTTTGTTGTTCACCCGTCAGGACGCGACGTGCGTTTGGCGGTGATTGGTTACAGAGGAGGTCGGCCGAAATGCGTGCACGATCGGGTACGCCGTGGGTTAATCGTGCAGATCACGTGTCGGTGGCAGCCGCACCGGCGACTGGTAGTCTCACCTCATGATTCGCCTGATCATCTTCCTGGTCCTTGCCGCGGGGCTCGCCTACGCCGGCGCGACCGTGAAGCTCGGCAAGCGGACGTTCTTCGGACACATCCGGGCGATCTGGGCGACGGAGCAGGTGCAGGACCTCAAGCACGGCGTCGAAGAGAAGGCCGGACCCGCGGTCGAGAAGGTGAAGCGCGGCGTGAAGGCGGGCATCGAAGCTGCCGAGAGAGACGACGAGGGCTCCGCGGGCTCGGGCTCCGCCGGCTCCGGATCCGCGGTACAGCCCGCGCCAGCGCACTGACATGACGTTCCCGCGCACCGAGCAGATGCGATGAAGTTTCCGCTGACCGAGCAGCTGATCGAGGAAGCGCGCCGCTTCGAGCTGCGCAGCGCGTGCCGCGATTGCTTCTTCTGGCGCGAGCGCCTGAACGCATGCGCGCACGATTGGCCCGACGAGGGGCAGCGTCGCTGGCCACTCGATGCGCCCGATCCGGTGACGGGAGAGCGACCGACCGAGGTCGCGTTCTGTAAAGAGTTCGAGCTCGCCTAGCGCGTTCGCGTTCGCTTCGCGACCGTCCGCGTTCGCTCGACCATCGTGTCGGCGAGGCACTGCGGGCAGAACCGCTCGGGCCCCTCGTGCTTGCACACGCGACAGGTGCGTGACGGCGGCGCGCCTTCGTCTGCCTCGCGCGGTTCCCGTGCCTGCTGCTCGGCGCGCTGTTCCTTCTCGACTCGATCGCGATCGCCGAGGATGCGGTCCCACGCCCAGATCATCGACACGCGCGGACCTCGATCATCGCCATGCCGATCTGGTGGCCACCGGATCGCCGAGCGTCACCCAGGTGTTCGGGCAGGTCACTCGGTGCACACCGGCTCGAGGTGAAGAGGCCCGATGCACTGCAGGCCCAGGACATCGTAGTCACGCTCCATCACGAACAACGTGCAAGGGGCACGAGACACCGATCACTTGGAGCAGAGCTCCACGAGATCTGCATCGACACAGTCGATTCCGATGTCGGACATCGTGGGCTCGCGCGGCGTCATCGCGGAGCACGGGGTGGCGGAGACACGCGTGGGTGTGTACGCGCTCGAACGCTCGTGCAGCTGCGACAGCACGATGCCGTTCGATGTCGATTCCCCCAGATACGCCACGCTCTCGCCGGAGTCGATGCCGTAGAGGAGGTAGCCACCGACGAACGATCGCGAGCGGGCGATCGAGTCCAGGATGCATTCGCGAACGATGTCGGCGCCGACGATCTCGACTTCACCATACGAGGAGAACTGATGTGCGAACTGGCAGTCGATCGCATCCGCGTGCTCGTTGAAGAACCTCCCGACCTGATCATCGAGGGAGCACACCTCGACGCACGCGCTGGTCTGCAGGGTGAGCAGGATCGAGGAGAGAGCTCGTCGGAGAGCCACGAGCTAACGATAGTCCAGCTCCGTTCGTCCGGACCTAACACCGCGTGGCTCGCTGCTGCCGTGTCGGCGCATCGGGGTGAATGGTCAGGGAGTGTGTGTGCCGACGAGCTTCGCGACGCCGAGATTGTTCGCCATGATCATCGTCGTGGCCGCGGTACGGTTCGTGTTCATCGTCGCGCCCGTCAGCGTCGCCGTTGGCAGTGCGTAGATCGCCTGCTCGTACGTATGCATCTGACCGGGGCACGGCCCGGCATATCCGCGCATTCCGTCATACGCGTTCGTCTGGTGTGCACCTGCGACCTCCGCTGGTGCGTACGTGCGAGAGATGTTTCCGGGGACGCTCGTCGCGCTCGCGGGGATGTCGTAGATGACCGAGTGAATGAACGGGTTCTGTTGGTTGAAGATGTCCGTGAACACGATCGCGAAGCTCATGGTTCCCGCGGGTGGGTTGGTCCACGCGAGCGGCGGTGATTGATTCATTCCGTTCTGGTTCGTGCAAACGTGTGCGAGCGGAATGACGCCACCATCCATGTACGCGGTGCTCGTGAGCGTGAAGGTGCCGCCGGTCGGCATGTCGATCATCGCTCCGCCGTCCTCGGTCATCGAGTCTTCGCCGGGCGCGCTGTCGATCGGTGGCGTCGACCCGCCATCATCACCACACGCTGCGAGCGAGAGAGCTCCGACGGAGAGAATCGCAAGGAGTCGCATGCGCGCGAGCATATGCCGATTCGTGCCAGATCGCGTGCGGACTCGACGTGGCAGGCGAGTTGCGTTGAATGCCGGCCATGGGGCCAGGATTCCGTCCGTCTATCCATCCCGGCGATGCGGTGAGCATCTCCGAGCTGACATCGTTGTCACGCCATGTCGCGCGCGAGCCACGCAGGCGACATCGATGGCTCACCGCGCCGTCGGGTTGGTTGTTCTTCGCGTGCATCTTCCTGCCGGCGTGGAAGCCATGCTCGACGGCGGAGGCGCTGCCGATGGCGATCGTTCCGTTCGCGTGGCCGCCGTATCTGGCGGGGCTGATGATCGCGCTGACGGTGTCGTCGACGGTGCGGCGGGAGATCGAGGCACGCGGCGCACTGCTGTTGGTGATGATTCGATTCTCGGCGATCGCGGTGGCGGGGTGGGCGCTGGTCGCGCTCGTCGATGACGGAGTGACGATCGCGACCGCGATCGCGGTGAAGATCGGGACGGTGGTCGCGTTGCTCGTGCCGTGGCGCGCGACGGAGCGGGCGATCGCGGCGACGAGCGTGGTGACGTCGGCCGCGCTGATCGTGTTCGCGTGGCTCCTGGCGCACGATCGCCATGCGGTGTGGGGCGCGTACGCGAGCGTCATCGCGGCGAGCTCTCTGTTCGTCGGCTGCGTGTGGTGGTGGGTGGAGCTCTGGTGTGCGGAGGCGCGCGTGAAGCGTGGGTAGAGCGATCGGGAGGAGCGATCGGCAGTGATCACGCGAGGGTTTGGTGGAGACGAAAGACCTGTGCGGGAACCGCACGATGCGCATCTCGATGCACGACGTGAGCAATCGTCAGGTAGGGCTAAATTGCTGTTGAGCCTAGGGATTTTTCGATCGAGAGTGCCCGCGTGGAGGGACCCGCCATGCGCACGCTTTTCGCCTCGTTCGCCGCATTCCTGATCGCTTGCGGTCCGCCGGCGAAGGGGAACGGCATCGGTGACGATGACGGCAATGATGGTGGTGGACTGGTCGACGCCGACACGACGATCGATGGCGACTTCACGCCGGTCGACGGCATGACGTGCGGCGCCCAGCAATCGAACATCGGCGTGATGAACCTCGGCGATCCGCCGGATCTGCTCGTGGTGCTCGATCGCTCGGGATCGATGCTGTCTCCTCCGCCCGTGTTCCCGCCGGTGTTCACGCCGAAGTGGGACTCGATGAAGACCGCGCTGAAGTCGACCGTGATGGCGAAGCAGAGCCAGATCAAGTTCGGTCTGCTCGAGTTCCCGAGCGATGACAACTGCGCGGCGACCGCGACGCCGAGCGTGGGGATCGCGCTCAACGCGTACCCGGGCTTCAACACGTACTTCAACACGCGCTCGGCGAACGGCAACACGCCGGCGCACCTCGCGCTCGGTGGCGCGCTCGCGTACTACAACACCATCCCGGTCAACCCGGCGGGGCGCTACGTGCTGTTCGCGACCGATGGTCTGCCGAACTGCCTCAACGGCGTGCCCGATACGTCGTCGGCCACCGAGACGGTCGCCGCGGTGACCGCGCTCAGGAACGCGGGCATCAAGACCTACGTGCTCGGCTTCGGCAACTTCGGTGGTGGCGACATCCTCAACGACGCGGCGATCGCGGGTGGCGTGCCCAAGCCGGGCGCGACGAAGTACTACAACGTGAACAACCAGAGCGAGCTCGACATGGCGCTGCAGGCGATCGCCGGCGGCATCATCGTTCCGTCGTGCAGCTTCGCGCTGCAGAGCGTGCCGCCGGATCCGAACAACGTGACCGTGACGATCAACGGCATGGCCGTGCCGCGCTCGCCGTCGCACCAGAACGGCTGGGACTACTCGCCGAACGCGATGACGATCACGTTCTTCGGCTCGTACTGCGATCAGATCATGATGGGCGCGAGCAGCCAGGTCAGCTTCGTGTACGGCTGCCCGGGCCCGGTCATCAACTGAGCGGAGAGCGCATCGGGTGTAGTCTCGGCGCATGAAGCTGCGAGCGCTGTGGTTCACGAGTGTGATCGTCGCGTGCTCGTCGCCGGCGAAACCCGTGGAGCCTCCGACCATGCCGACCGAGCCGACTACCGAGCCGACCGAACCACCGACGACCGCCAACCCGGGTGCGCCCGTCGAGGATCCGTACCTGTGGCTCGAGGACGTCGGCGGCGACAAGTCGCTCGCGTGGGCGCGCGAGCGCAACGCGAAGAGCGAAGGCGAGATCACGAAGGTGGCGAGCTTCGAGAAGACGCGCGATCGCATCCGCGCGATCCTCGACTCGAAGGACAAGATCCCGAACGTCAACAAGCGCGGGAGCTTCTATTACAACTTCTGGCAGGACGAGAAGAACCCGCGCGGGTTGATCCGGCGCACGACGCTCGCCGAGTACAAGAAGGCGACGCCGAAATGGGAGATCGTCCTCGACATCGACGCGCTCGCGGCGAGCGAGAAGGAGAACTGGGTCTATGCCGGGCAGTCGTGTCTGTACCCGACGTATGACCGCTGCCTCGTGTCGCTGTCGCGCGGCGGCGGTGACGCGACCGTGGTGCGCGAGTTCGATCCGATCAAGAAGCAGTTCATCGCCGACGGCTTCACCGTGCCGGAAGCGAAGACCGACGTCGCGTGGAAGGACAAGGACACGATCTACGTCGCCACCGACTTCGGACCGAACACGCTGACCAACTCCGGCTACGCGCGGATCGTGAAGGAGTGGAAGCGCGGCACGAAGATGTCCGATGCGACCACCGTCTACGAGGCGCAGCAGACCGACATCGCCGCGGGCGCCGCCCGCAGCTGGGACCACGGCGCGACGTACGACTTCGTGTCGCGCGTGATCAGCTTCTTCGCGAGCGAGCAGTTCCTGCGCATCGACGGCAAGCTGACGAAGATCGACATCCCGAACGACGCCGGCGCGAACGTGTGGAACAAGCAGATTCTCGTGTCGCTGCGCAGCGACTGGACCGTTGAGGGCAAGACGTGGCCGCGCGGCGCGCTGCTCGCGATGCCGCTCGCCGACTTCCTCGGCGGCAAGCGCGAGTTCACGATGCTGTTCGAGCCGACGCCGAAGAAGTCGTTCGCGGGATCCGCGGAGCTCAAGTCCGCGCTCGTCATCAACGAGCTCGAGGACATCAGGAACCACCTCTACGTGTGGACGGTGAAGAACAACAAGTGGACGAGGAAGCCGTTCGGCGTACCAGACGACCTCGGCTCGACGCTCGTGTGGCCGGTCGACGCGGCGGGCGCGAGCGACGACTACTGGATGGCGAAGTCGGACTTCCTGGTTCCGGATACGATCGCGCTCGGCAAGCTCGGCGGCAAACCCCAGGTGCTGAAGACGCAGCCCGCGTTCTATGACGCGAAGGGACTGCACGTGGAGCAGCACTTCGCGACGTCCAAGGACGGCACGCGCGTCCCGTACTTCCAGATCTCGCGCAAGGACATGGTGCTCGACGGCTCGCACCCGACGGTGCTGTACGGCTACGGCGGCTTCGAGGTGTCGATGACACCGAGCTACTCGGCGATCAGCGGCGCGGCGTGGACGGAGCGCGGCGGCGTGTACGTGCTCGCGAACATCCGCGGCGGCGGCGAGTACGGACCGGCGTGGCACCAGGCGGCGCTGCGCCACGACCGCCAGCGCGCGTACGATGACTTCATCGCGATCGCGGAGGATCTGATCGCGCGCAAGGTGACGTCGCCGAAGAAGCTCGGCATCGTCGGCGGCTCGAACGGCGGCCTGCTGATGGGTGTCATGCTCACGCAGCGACCGGATCTGTTCGGCGCGATCGTGTGCTCCGTGCCGCTGCTCGACATGAAGCGCTACCACAAGCTCCTCGCGGGTGCGTCGTGGATGGAGGAGTACGGCGATCCCGACAAGCCCGAGGACTGGGCCGCGATCGCGAAGTACTCGCCGTACCAGAACGTGAAGAAGGGCGTCACGTATCCGCGGACGCTGTTCACGTCGTCGACGCGCGATGATCGCGTGCACCCGGGCCACGCGCGCAAGATGGTCGCGCGCATGCTCGAGCAAGGCCACGACGTGCTCTATTACGAGAACATCGAGGGCGGCCACGGCGGCGCGGCGAACAACGAGCAGGTCGCGTTCATGCAAGCGCTCGAGTACACGTTCCTCGCGAAGCAGCTCGGTCTCGAGTAGTCGACGCCTTCCAGGGCGAGCAAACACTCGAGGAAAGCAACCGAACATCGAGGCGTGCGCACGACCCACCGCGGACGGAGCGAGCTATAACGCTCGCATGAAGCTGCACTTCGCTCCGGAGATCGAAGGCGCCCGCGGCACGCCGATCGTCGCGCTCGAATCCACGCTCGTCGCGCACGGGCTGCCGTGGCCGAAGAACCTCGAGATCGCACGCGAGCTCGAAGCCGCCGTGCGCGCGACGGGCGCCTTGCCCGCGACGATCGCGATCATCGATGGCGAGGCATGCGTGGGCCTCGACGCGGAGCAGCTGGAGCGGCTCGCCAAGACCGGCGCGGACGTCGCGAAGGCGAGCACCGCGGACCTCGCGGTGCACATCGCGCGCAAGTCGACCGCCGCCACGACGGTGAGCGCGACCGCGAGCATCGCCGCGCGCGCCGGCATTCGCGTGTTCGCGACCGGCGGCATCGGCGGCGTTCATCGCGGCGACACCGGCGACGTGTCGCACGACCTCATCGCGCTGAGCCGCACGCCGATCGCCGTCGTGTCGGCGGGCGCGAAGGCGATCCTCGATCTCCCGCGCACGCTCGAGATGTTCGAGACGTTCGGCGTGCTCGTCGTGGGCTATCAGACGAGCGAGTTCCCCGCGTTCTACACGCGCTCGTCGGGGCTCGCGCTCGAGCACCGCGCCGACGACGCGGCGCAGCTCGCCGAGATCGCGCGCGCACACTGGCTGCTCGGCGGCGCGGGCATCCTCGTCGCGAACCCGATCCCCGAGGCGGCCGCGCTCGACGCGGGCACGATCCACTCCGCGATCGAGACCGCGATCGCCGACGCCGCGAAGCAGCGCATCACGGGCAAGAAGCTGACGCCGTTCCTGCTGTCTCGCCTCGCGGACACCACCGGCGGCTCGTCGGTCGCCGCGAACCGCGCGCTCGCGCTCCACGACGCGACCGTCGCGGGCGAGCTCGCGGTCGCCTTGCAGAAGAGCGAGAAGCGCGTCGGCTTCGCGCTCGGCTGATCACGCTTTCGCGATCACTGCGGCTGGTACAGCGCGAGCCACTTGCCGCCGCGCTCGAACCCGTTGTTGCGCTCGACGAGCCAGAACTTGTCGCCGACCGCGCCGAAGCGCATGCGCACGCCGTGCGCGAGCACGCGGGCCTTGCGCGTCGCCGTGGTCCCGTCGGCCGCCACGCGGTAGATGTCGACGTACTCCGGGTCCGCCTTCTTGCGCGCGACCGCTTCCTGGTTGACGGGGTCCACCTTGAACATCAGCCACGCCGACCCGTCGGGGTTGATCACGCCCTGCAAGGACTTCGGGTCGTACTGCGTGATCGGCTGGTCGAGCTCGATCGTGCGGAGCTTGCCGCTCTGCCACAGCTGCACCGTCGCGTTGTCCCAGCTCATGCGCACGAGCGTGGTCTTTCCATTCGACGCCGCCTCGGCGAGCGTCTGGAACCGGCGGCGCTGCTCGAACAGATCGACGATCTTCACCTTCTCGCCGAACTTGCCGGTCACCAGGTCGTACGTCGTCTCGTAGTCGGGCGCGCGCTGATCCTCCTTGCGATCCCACTCGCCCTGCTTGATGCCGTGCGCGATCGTGAAGCCGCCGCTCCAGTGGTTCACCTTGAACCCGAGCTTCGCGTTCGTTCCGTCCTCGGCCAGCTCGAGCGACCGCGCGGCGCCGACGCGCTTGCCGGTCTCCAGCGACACGAGCTCGATCGAGTGCTTGATCGCTCCCTTGGCACCCGAGCCGACCTTGTGCACCGCGAGCCGCTTCACGCCACCGCGCGTGATGACCGTCATCTCGGTCGCGGGCGCGAGCTTGTACACGACCGGCTTCTTTGCCTTCGGATCGAGCTCGACGAGCGCCGCCATGTGGTCACCGCTATCGGTCCTGCCGATGACGAGCAGGCGCTGCTTGCCGACGAACGCGAGCTCGATCGGCGTCAGCGTCACCGGCGCGAGGTCGATGACCACCTCCGCCTTCGTCGCGTGCGTGTACACGTGCAGCTCGGCCTTGTTCGCCGCGTCGGCCACCACGTACGCCAGCCGCGCTTCATCCGCCGCGACCGCGTCGTCGATGAACCCACCACTCGCCGCGAGCTTCACCACCTCGGTCGCGTTCACGACCTCGGGCACGTTCGGCTTCGGCGGGCCGGGCATCGGCTTCGTGGGCCCCGGCCTCGGCGCCGGCTTCGACGCCGGTTGCGCGTACGCCATCCCGACCACCAGGAAACTTCCGACGAGGAACCGCAGGCTACGTGCCGCCATCGCGCTTCGATGCCACGGACCCACCGTCGAATCAAGGGCCGTTGTGTGAGGAGGCACGTGCTCTCGACCCGGCCGACACGCGCCTGCGGACGGACCCCGGTGCACGACGTTCGGCCGATCCTCGACGTCGACGCGCCTTGACCGACGGTCGAGGGCGAATGACGAGCGCGAGCTCCGGCGCGACCGCGGCGAGCAGGTCGCGGAACTTCGCCAACGACGGATCTGTGCGGCCCTGTTCGTAGTTCGCGTACGAGCTGCGGCTCGAGACTCCGAGGCGCTTCGCGACGTCCGCGAGCGAGAGACGATGCACTTCGCGCTGGTACTTCAACACCCGCGCCGCGAGCAGAGCTGGTGCATTGGACTCGATACAGACATCGTACGAACCGTCGCCCCGAAGATGTGTGCTCGTGACGCGTGCCTCGAACTCGGGGTGTCCTTCGTCCCGCACCATCAAGTTCACGAGTCCCTCGAGCATCGAGATCGCGTCCTCGAACCCGACGCCTTGCGTGTGCGCGCCGATGACATCGCACTCGGCGTACCAAAATGGTCCGCTCTGCTTCGACATTCGACCGAGAAGCATCATGGGGCACTACCGTGCGGCATCCGCGAGAATGCGTTCCGCTGCGAAGTCATCGACGAGGAGGCTGTTCGGTACGTAGACCTTCCGGAGGCGCCCCGGAACGCTGTTGGCTCGAACCCACACATCGTACCGAGGGTCTGCACTGACACCTTGACGACTGTACCCGAGCTCGACCAACTTGGCCTGCAGTTCTGAGCCCAACATTCGCGCTGTGTACGATGATTAGTGGACAGAGCTTCTCAGTTAGGTGGTGGCAGGACTGGGCGCGCGAAGTCGATCTCCACGTGCATCCACTCGAGCTCCTCGGCGGACATCTCGTCGATCGCCCGGATGTGCTCGCGCCGGCCAAACAGCTCGCGACAGCCGCACGGCTCGTACGCCCACAGCACCACGGGCTTCGCGCACGTCAGCTCGATCGCGGTGATCGCGAGCTGCGCCTCGAATGGGTCGGCGACGAGCGCGGCCGTGACCTCCACGACGATCACATCCCGATTCGCGATGCGGACCGTGGCGGCGCGAACGCGGTGCTTGCTGCGCGCGAGGCGCTTGCGATGGCCCATCTCGATCACAGCGCCGGCGGATAGCTCGCCGCGTGGAGGACGACCGACGCGTGCTCGCGCTCCCACGCCGAGAGTTGCGCCGCCTCGGTCTTCGCGCGCGGATGCGCGAGCAGGTAGTAGCCGCTGCCGGGGCGCGAGCCGCTCGCGCGCCAGACCATCGCCGGAATGCACGGGAGGCCCTTCGCCTTGCACGCCGCAGTGACCTCACCCAGAGCGGCGTGGAACGACGGGCTGCGGTGGTGCGCGGGTTGCTTCTTCGCGACCGCGGCGGCGAGCTCCGCATACGTGATCGAGGTGTGGTTCGCGCGGAGGCGGCGAAGGAGCTGGCGATAGATCTCGTGAGCGAGGGGAGTCATGACGTTGCCTTTGGGTGGGAGTGACGTCGCGCGCGGGTGGTGGCGCGAACGGTGATGCGTGCCGGGCTGGGCCGTGACGCCGACCGCGCTGGGTCAGGCCGCGTTGGAATCGGGGAGAACCGTCGACGGAGGACCGAAGGCGTCGCGCGGGTCATCGAGGTCGTCGCGTTCTGCATCGTCTGCGTCGTCGACGAGCGGGTCGTCGCGCTCTGCGTCGTCTGCGTCCTCGACGTGCGGGCCGCCGAGCTCTGCATCGCGGCCATTCGCTTCGGCGAGGTAGGCCGCGAGCACCGGGTCCTGGTCGGGCGAGAGAGCGTTGGCGTTCTTGCCGCGGCGCTTCGGAGCCTGTCCTGCCTTGGGCATGATGCGCGCGAGTGGATCGACGTCGCGGTGCGAGGCGGCGTAGTCGAGGTCGTCGAGCTCGATGTCATCGTGACCGGCGAGATCGGCCGCGGTGCGCGCGACCTTGAGGAGCCGGTCGATGCTGCGCGCCGTGAACGTGCGCTTGGAGTCGACGAGCTTCGCGAGGTGCGCCTCGGTCTCGGCGTCGAGGCGACAGGTCGCGCGCAGGATCGTGGTCGTCATCTCGGCGTTGCAGTGGATGCCGAACGGAGCGAGGCGGGCGCGCTGGCGATCGCGCGCGGCGACGACGCGCTCGCGCATGCTGGCCGAGGTCTCGCCGGGGCTAACATCGCGGAGCTCCTTGAGAGAGATCGGTGCGACGAAGGTCTGGAGATCGATGCGATCGAGGAGCGGTCCGGAGAGGCGCTGCTGGTAGCGAGCGCGCGCGTCGTTCGTGCAGGTACAGACGCGCACGCGCGAGTCGGCCCAGCCGCACGGGCACGGGTTCGCGGCGCCGACGAGGAGGAACGACGCGGGGAGCCGGAGCGACGCGTGGACGCGGCTGATGGTGACCTCGCGCTCCTCGAGGGGCTCGCGCAGGCCTTCGATCGAGGCGCGCGTGAACTCGGGGAGCTCGTCGAGGAAGAGCACGCCGTTGTGCGCGAGCGAGATCTCGCCGGCGCGCGGCGTGCTGCCTCCTCCGAGGAGGGCCGCGGCCGAGATCGAGTGGTGCGGTGCACGAAACGGGCGATCTTCGATCAGTCCGTTCGCGAGGCCGAGCGACGAGTAGATCTTGGTCGTCTCGAGGGCCTCGGCGCGCGTGAGCGGCGGGAGGATCGTCGGGATGCGCCGCGCGAGCATCGTCTTGCCCAAGACCGAGGACACAGGGCACGGCGTGGGGCTCGATGCGAGCCCGTTCGAACATGCCGTGACCCTTGAGATTCAGCAGCCCAGGGCAGAAACCCAAGCAGCCTGGGTCGAGCGTATGGCCACTTCGGCCCCGACCTGTGCCTGTGGCTGCGGCTGTGTCTTGACGGTACGAGGACGCCATCGATCAATGGGGTTGCCGAAGTACCTCCACGGACACCATCCGAACCCTATCCGGCGCGTCTACGCCCGCCTGCGCAAGCGGGGCTACGTCCTGCTGGGCGAGGCGTGTAAGCGCCTAGGCATCAGCGAGACAACGTTTCGTCGATTGGAGGCCGCTTCCATCATCCCCCGCGTGCGGCGTGTTGAGGCATGGAGTGGGCGCAGTGTTCGCGTGCTCACGGCTGACGATATCGAGCGGGCCAGGCACACGGTGTACCGATGGAGAGCAGAGCGTACGCGCACCCGGCGTGCATGACCCGTCGCTTCGAATGAAGCCGGCTACAGCTTCATCTTGAATGTCAGCGTACCCGAGGTTGCTTGCTTCTGGATTTCTTCAGCCCGTTCGCCGAAGCAATGCCAGCCCTTAATGTTCCCGGAAACGACGACGAGACGATCGCAATCGTGAGAAGCAGTGATCGATCCAGAGGCCACCCCCGAAGCCGTCACCGAGAACGACGAACCCGACTGTGGCACGACCACGAAGTAGTCCCCCATGGAGTTCTCGTACCATTCAAGCTCGTACGCATCACCTTCGAGAAACGTATCCAGGCTGGCGGACAGCCCATGGGTAAGCACCGTCCGATACGATCGCCATGGCGTCGCGAGTTCGTTGGGATCGTGTTTCGGAATCAAGAACGTTCCGCCCTCCCTCGCGAGCTTCCAGCGTGCCTTGATGTCCCTTCGATCCATGCGGAACGATAGCCCAAGTCTAAGGAGCGATGCCGAACGCAACCGTTCCCGATGCCGGCCGATAACGGCGGCATGCCGGAACTTGAAACCACTGCCATCTGGCCCATCACCGATCCCTTCGAGCTGGCGCTCTTCCTTGGAGCGCTGACCGCGCTCGCAAATCGACACCCTGCCTTCCTTACGCCTGACCTTTCTGAGCTGGCTGAACGCTGTCTAGAGCGCTGGCCCGCGCGAGCAAAGGCGTGAGCGCGTGTCGCAGATTGGACGTCTGCCGCGAGTGCGGAGCACGCGCGACCTGATAATGACAACCACATGGGCACCACAAGCTGGTTCGTCGACGCGCCGCTGGCCGTCCGGGCGGTCTTGGAGAACACAACGTTTCTTTCGTGGTTCAACATTGTAGATTTCGAACAGAAGCGCCTGCCGCCGAACATCACGGCGGCATTGCGGCGCAGCGGGACATACCTCGTTGCCGTCTCCGACTCGATACCGGCCGACGACCCACTCACCCGCGCCGTTCATTACATCGGAATGACGAAAGGCGAGAAGACGTCACTCGCAAGCCGCATTGGCGATTTCGCTGCAGCGGCGCGAGGCGGAGATGCGTCGCATTCTGGCGGCCATACTTGGCACGAGCAGAAGCTACCGCCGAATTTTTGGATTCGTGTGGCGCCCGCCATCGACCTGCGGACCTGCGACTGGGCAACGGAAAGTTGGAGCATTTGGCCCGAGGTCGTCGAAAAAGCATTGCTGATGTCGTACGCGCATCGTCATGGCGCGTTCCCGAAGGTCAACAAGGAAGGATGGACGTGGCCCGTCGTCACGGAGGTGATGATTGCGTCCGTTACGCGGTTGCTCCGCGCGGACGGTGTCGCTGCCGTATCCGCTGCATGCGACGTGTTGCCGACGGTGCTGTCGGCGTGGGGATACAACGCACGCAAAGTGTACGGGGACAACGAGCGCAACGAGCCTGGCTGGTTCGGTGCGGAGGCGGTTATCGCTTCGGGCTACTGGTTGTGGATCGGGAAGACGCCAGAGAACGCCTGCCATGTTGGGATTTGGCACAAGAGCGACGCGTGCTGGCACTCCATCACGATCAAGCACGAGACAGAAATCGAGGCGGCCCTTGGGCGACTTCTTCATCTGTGGCGGACGAACGCCGGCCTGCTCTGAGCGCCACATTCGCACCGCGATCTTCGGAGAGAGCTACATCTCGTCGTCGTCGATACCGGGCTCGTCGGGATCGGTATCGTCAGGTTCGCCAGGAGTGTCGGGGCGCATGCGCTACCCAACTGAGCGTTCACTCGTTCGCGCAGCCCCCTACCTCCTTGAAGAACGGCAGGTGTTCTCAGAGACGTGCATTCCTACCGTCATCCGCTTGTACTGGCGCACGGTGAAACTGCCGAAGTCTCGAATCTCGATCCCTTCGCCGCGTCCAAGCGCCTTCAGCATGCATTCGAAGACCGTGTTGATCACCGCTTCTGCCCTACCAGCCGGCAGCTTTAGCCGTTCGGCGATGGCCTCAACAAGTCAGACTTAGTTATTGACGGTGCATCACCAACCGTACGCGCGCACAACCTCGGGAACGCACCCGCGATTCGTCGATGTCAGCCCCCGGTGTTAGCGTGTCTGCGCGCTGGACCGCACGAAGTGCGGGCAATCGAATCGCGAGGTAACACGATGAAATCGCTTGAATTATTCACGGGCGCTGGCGGGCTAGCGCTCGGAACCCACCTCGCGGGCTTCGAGCACGTGAGCCTTCTGGAATGGAACCATGATGCATGCGAAACGCTGCGTCGAAATTCGAGGGTCGCCGCCCTTCCCGGCATCGAAAAATGGACGGTAGAAGAGGCGAACATCAAGCAGGTGGACTTCGCTCGCTATCGTGGTGTCGAACTCGTGGCGGGCGGCGTGCCGTGCCAGCCATTTTCGATTGGCGGCAAACACGCGGCAATGAACGACGAACGGGACATGTTCCCGGACTTCGTGCGCGCCATTCGCGTGCTGCAGCCGCGCGCGTTCATCGTGGAGAACGTCAAAGGCCTTCTCCGCCAGACCTTCAACGAATATTTCTCGTACATCATTCTTCAGCTGCAGAACCCCGAGCTGGAGAAACGTGCAACGGAGACTTGGCAGGAGCATCGCGAGCGCCTTGATCGCGTCCACCAGCAGGGGCGTGCAACCGGCCTCCGGTATGACGTTTCGTATCGACTCCTGAACGCCGCGAATTTCGGCGTGCCCCAAACGCGCGAGCGCGTCTTCATCGTCGGATTCCGCGCGGACCTGAACGCCAAGTGGCGCTTCCCTGAACCGACTCATTCAGAGGAAGCTTTGGTTCGGACCCAGCATGTCACTAACGAGTACTGGTCACGCCACGGAATTCGCAAACCAAAGGCGCTGACCGCAAGCAACGGGATCCTTGCGCGCGCGGCCACCGAAAGCCTCGTCGCAGCGTTGCCATGGCGTACGGTGCGCGATGCGATCGCGGATTTGCCGAAGCCCTCTGCGCGCAGCGAGCATGCATCCGTCGCCAACCATCGAATCAATCCCGGGGCCAGATCATATGTCGGGCATACGGGCAGCTTCATCGACTGGCCAAGCAAGACCCTCAAGGCTGGCGTCCATGGGGTTCCGGGGGGCGAAAACATGATCGCATTCGCCGACGGATCTGTGCGCTACTTGACCGTACGTGAAGCAGCTCGGGTGCAAACGTTCCCGGATCTCTGGCGCTTTGAGGGTGCGTGGTCGGAGGCAATGAGGCAGCTTGGAAACGCTGTACCTGTAGAACTCGCGGCCGTAGTGGCGAAGAGCGTGGCGATGGAGCTCCGCCATTGCGTTGGATATGTGATCAACAAGCCTAGCGTCGAAGCAGCGGTCGCTCGCGAACGTCGCTCCCGCAAGACGGCAAATCGCGAGAAGTCACTTTCACTCGTCTGAGGGCGCCACCTCGGCCAGATCCTCATCTCCGGTTTTCGGGGCGAGTACATCCGTTAGCGGCTTTCGCTCATACGTCGTAAGGTAAGAAGCGAGCTTCTTGCGAGCGTCGGCGGCGGTTCTTGTCTGCTGCAGCCGGGGCGCCCATGACCGACCTGGATGTAGGGCATCCCACCAGGAGATCTCGCCCTGGTGACGACCGGAGCCGGGATCGTGGTTCCCGAAACCCTCGATGCACACGTTCCATACGGGTTTGAAGTGCTCAAGCAAGAAGCGCTCAGCCATGGTGATCCAAAGCGGAGTCACGACCAGGTAGCGGCAACGAAAGTCGGTGAGCTTCAGCGTCTTCGTGGATGCGATCGACCGAGCATGCTCGCTGAGCCGCGCGAACAGCGCGCGGGACGCCCCCGGCTTGCCTCCACCCTTCCGACCTCCAGGAGGGATCGCCTTGCCCACGTAGATCGGCCAGGTAGCGTCGTCCGAACGGATCTCCTCATAGACGCGTTCCCTGCCCTGATAGAAGAGCGCGTATACGCCGGAGCCTAGGAATTCATCGGGTGGCGGCAACGCGAAAGGCCCGCGACGCATCAGCTCTTCGACGCAGTTGCGCGTGAGGTTCGTGTAGTCGAGCGGGTTATACTCCCCAACTGGCCCCGGCATGTGAAGCCGACGCTATCACCCCATGCATTCGAAGATCGAGGTTGCAGCTCGACCGGGATCTCACCGGCTACAGGGGATGCCCATGGCGCCTCCTTCGCTCACTAGTGCTCAACGCGCGCGAATTCGTCGTCGACTCTTGGCGTGGGGCCAAAGCCATTACCAGGACTTCCCGTGGCGCCGGGAAACGGATCCATGGCTGACACTTGTGGCCGAAGTATTGTTGCAGCGAACACGCGCGGCGCAGGTCGTCGCTGTATTCGAGACATTCAAACGCTGGTTCCCCACCGCCGCTGATCTTGCGGCTGCTGATCCCGATCACGTCGCGGCTCTCCTTCACACGCTTGGCCTCCACTCACGCGCCGATGTCATTTCGCAACTTGCTGCGCTCACCGTGCAGACCGGAGGCGTGCCTCCACGTGACCCCAACATACTGATGTCTATTCGAGGCGTCGGTGCCTATACCGCTGCTGCTTGGCTATCGCTCCACCGAGCGCAGCGAGCCGCGATCGTCGATTCAAACGTGTATCGATGGCTTGGCCGAATGACGGGCGAAAAGCACGGACGCGATCCGCGTGGCGTTCGCTGGGTCTACCAGCTCGCCGATGCGTTGACACCCAAGCGCGGATTCAAGCGGTTCAACTATGCGGTCCTCGACTTCACGATGAAGGTTTGCTTGCCGCGAGCGCCGCAATGCACCGATTGCCCGTTTGCTCGCGATTGCGCGTATGCACAGCGCCATTCCAACACGCAACATGATGCCCGGATTTCCCAGTAACGCTGCCGAATGGCGAAACCTGCCGGAGCTTCCGATCGCAACGTCAGCTCAGCGTTGCGGTGTGGTGTACGAGCTACAACGCGTAGCTGTTGTCCTTGTGCCAGTGTCGATGTGTTTCGCGGCGAACATCTACGATGCGCCAGTAGAAGAAGGCGCACGTGTTGCTCTACCAATCGCGACTCTGCAGCACGACCAGCACGACAGCTTGTACAACTTCTTCAGACTCCCGCTTCAACTCGGTGGATGGGCGCTCGACATCGTCGCGCTCGCCCTGGTTGCGCAAGTAAAGTTGCTCCCAGATGCCGTCGAGTTTCGTTTCGAAAACGGTCGTTACTTGGCGGGGACGAGTCGACGCGAGACCAGAGTGCGTTCGTGGCTGCATCGCTCCCTCGGCCAAGGGCATGCGATTATGACGGCCGATACCAGTAGCTGACTCGTTCTTCTGAGAGCTGTTCTGCGAACGCCATCTTGGCACGCCGTACCTTATCCTCTACATCGCGTAATACGTCGAGCAGCTGGACGTCTTGGGCCTCACGGGCGAATTCGCGGATCTGCACGATTCCTGCGTCCGCCCCCAGCTCGCGACTCGCCCCCGCGACCACGTAGCGTTGGTGTCCCGAGAGCGTCAGCCGAGCGGTGGAGACGCGGCTCGACCAGTACTGGAACATCTCGCCGACCGTAGCTATTAGCGCACGCGCGGCGGGCTCTCGCCATTCGGCAAGCGCGCATCGCGACCAAAACGAGTCTTTGTTCAGCGGTGTCATAGGGTTCGACACCCGAACACGCGGAGCGTTAGCGACGGGATTGTCGGCCGGGAACTCCACGTCTACGCACTCATTGTCCGCGTACGTAATGGCAAATGCGAGACTGAGGAGTTCCGGCGAAACGCGAACCGGCCAGATCTCGAACGCGTCGGCCCAAACCGGGTATCCAGACACGGCAAGGCTCCGACCAAGGGCGTACCAAACGAACAGACGCTCGGTGTCCCTAGTTGTCTCAGGTGCATATGAGCGGTTGTCAGCGGGGCCCGAGAAGCAGCGAAAGCGACGCACGCGCATGAACCGGCTATCGAGATGGAAATGCGGCGTGAGATTGGTAGCCCTACGCACTCGGCATGGCGTCAAGTCATCCATGAAGCCGACGAACGCGCCATCAGCGTGCCCGATGCGTTTCCTGCGACGATGCCTCTTGTCGCCGAACGGTAGCCCAGCAAGAAATTCAGAGTCGTTTGCTTCGGCCTTGGTCTTGTCGCGGTTGAAATCGCTCCGGCTGCATCCGCTCCACTCGCGAATGCTCTTCCCATGCGCATCGAAGCTGACGCATCCGCGCGCGTGGGCGGTGAGCAGTCCCTTGCACTGCGTACCCGCCCGCATCGTCCCCCACTCGACGGACGCTAAATGCCGACGCGTTAGAGTGGTCAGATCCACGAGGTTGAGTGTGCGTCGCGGATCAAGCTTGTCGGTACCAACGAACCGCCATGCGGTAAGAGCCACCGGGAATGGCGTCCTTACGTCGAAGAACTCGTTTCCGGCGACAAGAAATCCCATCACCATCTCACAGCTGCCAAGCATCAACTTGCGCAGCTGCTGGTACATCGGGCGGTTCGTCAGCCACGACGCTTTCGTTACCAGGAGCGCGATGTCACGCTCATCGCCACGCATCGATAAGAGCCGGACGACTCTAGCTAGAAAGCAGCAGTACTGCTCTGCGGCGGCGTCTCTACCGATGTCTTCGAGGATCGCGTCGTCGACTGAGTACTCACGCCCGGGCGCGGACTGGTCGTCATTGCTCCGATACGGAGGATTGCAAATGATCGCCATTGCTGATGGTGCGCCCGTTCCGTGACTCGCTGCGACGGCGACGTCTAGAGCCGTTGAGTATGCGCTCACAGGGACCGCGATGAAGTTTAACGGCGCCCCGTCTTGGGCAACCAACGGAACCGCTTCGGGCGCCGCACCGTCATACCTGGAACGTTCGACGCTGATCCGAAGAAGCTCGGGATCTGTGTCGACAATGACTCTCCTCTGGAACTCAAGCGACGCGCCAGCGTTGCTGATGAGGTTCCCGGCGCCGCAACACGGATCCAGCAGCACGTGCGTCTGGCCGACATCGCCCAGATGCTCGCGCGCGAGCCACTTGAAAAAGCGCGCCAGATTGCGATCTGTGAAGTAGATGCCGTGCTGGCGACGATACCCTGGCGAGATCGCGTCCACGGCGCGGTCAAGGCTGGCGTACAAATCGTCGAGGTGCCAAAGGTCTCGGACTGGAGCTGTGTGGTCAGCAATGAACGAGATGAATCGCTCCACGTGCTCTGGCGGTACTAGCTCGCGCAGTCGGCTGCGCAACTTGTCATCATCGCGCCCTGCACCATGATCGCGCTTTGCATGATGCGCGAAACGCCTGACCGCATCAAGGAACACTGACGCCACCGCTACTGGCGCTGCGTCGTCGCGCAGCATCGGCCTAATAGTTCTCAGTGCGCGCGGGATCGTCGCTGGAGTAAGCGTTCCGGCATGAGGGCGCAAGCGCATCGGTCGCGGAACACCTGCGACCTAGGAGGCAGAGCGACGCGGCAAAGGTGATGTTTTTGCGGTGCCGCTCTCGCGCGCGAGCGCCCATCCGTTTCGCAGCCGTTCGAGACGTGATCCACCTTCGACGCGCCCGAGGTAACGCGTCGTCGTCTTTCCGTCGATCGACCACCGCAAGTAGGCCCACACTGCACCATTCGGATGGAACTGCTTCAACTCAATAGACGCAGTCGCGACGCGCCCGTCGTCTGTCGAGATCTTCCTTGCAGCTCGACTACCCGCAGCACGGTCCTGTTCTCCGCTGCTCCGATGTCTGCGCCCTTCACGGTCGAGATCATGACGCCGCATACAGGGCTCAATCTTACCTGACGGTGCCGATCGGGGGCGAAATCGAGCGATCATTGCGTGGCGATCCGGCGCGTGTACTTCTTCTCAGGGTGCAATGGAGGATGGCGCGCGAAGTGGTCTGCGATGTCCTTCTTCACACCCTCGACACCGCGAGGGTTTGGAACATTTCCGTCGCGCATGGCCCATGGCCGACCCGGGTGCAGAGTATCCCACGGCGACCGCGTGTTTTTCCGTGTCTGCGCAGAGTCTCCGTGCTTTCCGAACCCGAAGCACACCTTCGTCTCGCTGTTCCAGACCGGTCTGAAATGGCTGATGAGATAGTCCTCGGCGGTCGATTCCCATGCGGTCTTCACGACGAGGAATCGACAATCGAAATCGTCGACTTCCAAATTGTCGGCGTTGGTAATGCTCTTGAGGTGGTCACCAAGGCGCCCCGAGAGCCTGTCGCCCTGTTGAACGGGTGTCTTCGCGTAACGATCCGCAGGGTCCGCCTTCCCGACATACACGGGCGTGTCCGTCTGTGCGACGGGCGAGTACACGTCGAACGGGCCGAGGTAGTAGATCGCGTAGACGCCCGAGCCGAGAAATCGCTCAACTCGATTCAGCGGAACACGCTCTTGCTGGAGAAGCGTCTCGCCGATGAGCTTCCCAACAACGTGCGGATCTGCGGGATCGAATACCAGGCGCGGTAACTTGAACTGCCCGATGTCCTCACCGAAGCGGCCAAGCGTTTCGAGCGTTGCGTTCACCTCCGCGCGCAATCTATTGAGCTTTGCTGGAGTCGCCTCGGCCACATTCGTTGTACCCGGCACGAGAGCGCCCTGAAGCGAGGAGAGCAGTTGCAGTAAGGCGTCAACGTCAACCGGCACAGAGCGATCGTTCCAGTTGCGGCAAGTTGATCAAGGCTCTGCGTGGAAAAAACAAAGAGCGCCTTGTTGTTCAGCTGTTACGCCACCCGATCCGTGTAGTGAGCCACGCGATCCGTGTAGTGAACCTGTCAAGAGGTCACTTGGAAGGGCCGTTAGCGCGCCGAGCTTTCCTTGGCCGTCCCGTTCGCGGTGGCGGCGGTACTGCCTTCCTAAGTAGGAAAGCTGGGGCGACACCGAGCGCATCCGCCAGCGCAACCAACGTCTCCATCGTGATGTTCTCCGATCCTCGCTCGATACGCCGCAGGTGCCGGAGGTCGAGGTTGATCGCGTCCGCCAGCCCTTGCTGCGTCAGTTCGAGCTTCGCTCGCAACCGTTGAACGTTCGCTGCCACGTAGGCAAGAACCTCATCGGTTCGCTTCGATGGCATCTGCACGCCGCGTTACCGCGACGCGCCTGCACATAAGAGGGGCTATAGCCCCGCTTTGGTTGACTCGCCTGAGGGCGCTGGCGAAGATGGAGGCTGACCGACTTGGTCATCGTGCAGGAGGGATTGATGCGGCAGCTCAGAGTGATGGTCGTCGTCCTGACATCGGCAACCGGGTGTTCGCAGCCAGCCAAGAAGGCCGCACCCACACCACCGCCAGCCATCCAATGCGATTTCGGGCGGCCGCAAAGCGATGAGTGCCGCACAGAGGGACAACCCGCGCCGACCGTCGTCGACGTATCGCCAGCGATCACCGCTGACGCCGCCGTAGCCTCGGTCGAACAAGCTGATGCCAAAGCACCGCAGCCGCTTACTGCTCCGCCCATGCAGGGACGGTGGACCTACGACTCCTCGAAGGACGAGATGAAGGGCACGACGGAGCAGACGGCGTTACTCGAAAGCGATAACCAGGTCGAGCTAGCCTGGCCATGGGATGGTGGGACTCGCGTGAATCTCTACTTGTCCCATGTTCGCAACAAACCCGATGCGGCGTTCTTATGGGTTGATCGAGGCAGCTTTGACTGCGCGCCGGGCTATGCCGGTTGTGACTTCCAGGCGAAGTTCGATGACGGGCCGCTGGAGACCTTCCGCGCCGAGAAGAACTCCGCTGGGGAGGCGCCCGACCAGATGCTCGTGGTCGCCGCCTGCGCACCGGGCAACTCGACCTGCGCTCGGAATACCAAAGCCCCTGCCAGTGCTACATCCGAGAAGTGGCTTGCGAAGCTCAACGCATCGAAGCGGGTGATCATCGAGGTCCCGTTCACCAAGAACGGATCGAAGCAGTTCACGTTCACGACCGCCGGCCTGAAATGGCCGCCGCCTAGCCGGTAGCTCAGTGATCGCGGTCAGTTGCGAGCTGATGAAAGAGAAGGGCCGGTGATTTGAAGATAGGGCATGAAGCCCAACGAAAGCACGGATCAAGATCCCGCGCACGTCACAACCAAGGCTAGCCGAATCGAGCGGCTTGTTCTCGGCGATTTGACGCTCGACCCAAACCTGCAAGTCCGTGGTGGTTGCGATGGAAGAACCATCGATGAGTACGCAGCGCTGATGGCGGCCGATCCTCCCACGGAATTCGATCCCATCGACGTGTTCGACGTAGGCGGTCAGTTCTACTTGGCGCACGGCTGGCACCGGTACCACGCCGCGCAGCGTGCGAAGTTGGACACGATCGCCTGCAGCATCATCGAGGGGACGATGGCGGAGGCGTTCGAGTTCGCATTGGGGGCGAACTCGAAGAACGGCCGCCGCCTTACGCGGAAGGAACTGTGGAACGCCATCGACGTTGCTCTTCGGCAGTTCTCACAGTGGTCCGACAGCCGGATCGCAGCTCACGTTGGCTGCACTCACCCCACCGTTGGTCGCCGTCGGAAGCTGAAAACTTTACAGGTGCGCCCAGAAAGCGGTGTCGAGAACATCGATGCGGAGCAGGACCAGCCTCGCCGAGATCCCGCTGGGGAATGCAGTGATGCTCAGCAAGTCGAGGTCCGTTCTGCCGGAGCCAAGGCAATGGACTTGTTGAATGCGTACCTGCGTGACCTCCAGTTCAGGCGGGTTCTCACCGATGACGTGAACTCGCATTCCGGAAATGTTAGATCGGCGCTCGTAGCACTCAGGACCGTGCTCAAGCTCTTCGTGACTAGCGTCGAGTCCGAGCGGGAACAAATCGAGCACATGACCTTTCACATGTTCTGGGTCTTGGAGTTCTGCGAGCAATTCGCTGAGCTGCCCGGAAACGGGACCACTCAACTTCAGCTGAAGTCACGTGGAAGTTGAAGGTCCCGGAGGCTTTGCATCGGTCGCAGCAAGAATCTTAAAGACACCGGCCATCGCGGCTCGTTTCTCATCTAGGTCTACGTGCGAGTAGTGCCGCTGCATCTCTTCCGTGACGTGTCCCGTCATCGCGCGCCTGATCACCGCATCCACGTTCGCGCGGCGAATGAGGTCCGTGAACGTGTACCGCAGGCCGTGAACCGTAAACCTCCGGGAGATGCCAGCTGTGGCGAGCGCCTTGGCCCATGCCCGGTCCATTGAGTTAGGTGTTCGAAGCGTCCCCGTCCTCGACGGAAACATCCATCCGCTCGCAGCAAGAGTGGGCTCGCTGCCGATTCGCTCTCGATGCTGTTGCAGAATGTCCGCGAGTTGAGGCTCGACCGGATACTCGCGTGGCGCGCGCTTCTTGAGGGATACGGGGCCAATCTTGCCGCGCACGTGCTTGCGCTGAATTCGAAGCAGCTTGCCGGCCTCATCCCAATCCTCCCAACGCAGGGCGCTCGCATGACAAAACCTAAGCCCGGTGAACGCGAGCGTGGCTACGAGTGCGTAGTGATCAATATGGTTCTGGTGAAACGCATCCAGGAATCGACCAAGCTCCGCAGCCGTCAGGGCCTTGGGCTGCTCTTCGAGTTCGCGATCATCGCGAGGCAACTCGACGCGGATTGTCGGATCGCGGGGCAGATCCAACTCCGCCATCGCGTCACGCGACATGGTGCGAAGCGTGCGCAGCCATACCGAGATGGCGCTCCGCCGATACGGGTATCGCGTGGAGTTCTCTTGGCTTCCCTTCCGCCCCTTCGCTTGCGCCGTCCAGCCACGCCGAATCGAATCGTCGATCCAGTCTTGGACGTGACGACATGTCAGCTCGTCGTAGTAGAAGTCACCGAGCGCCGGGAGGATGTGGCGGTCCAACGCAAGCGCGTAGGTTCGCGCCGTGGTCCGGTCAATCCTCAGAGCCTTCGATCTGATCCAGGATTGCGCAAATTCCCCAACGCGAAGACGTCGACGTGGTGTTCCGCTTGCGTCTCGTCGCGGTTGCGGCGCGCTCGCGGACGTTCGCTGTCTCTTCTTCGTCATGTTCGGCTCCTTGCATCGCGGCACTTGGCGTCCGGCCGTATCGAATTGCCCGTGCGACGACGAATCGATCGAGTTCCGCAGTTGTAAACAGATGAACACCGTGCGAGCCGGCTCCGCACGGTAGTAGTTCTTTGCGCCCAACGAGGTTCCGAACCGCTGATGTGGAACGAAAGCCGAGGTAGTCGGCGGCTTCGCGTGTTGTGAGGTAAGGGCCCGTCGAACCTCGGTGTGAATTCGGCATCAGCTCCTCAAATGCGCGGCGTTATCGCAGCACCTCGTGTAGCAACCAGCTATCGAGTTCCTGCAGCCTCCGCACGAAAAGGCGCCCGTCCTCCTCTAGCAGCGACTGCGCGAGCGCGTCGCCAGTTGCCGACCATTCCTCAGCCCATACCGTCGGATTGGCGTATGCGAGGCGAGCGAGCTCCATCGGTTCATCGCGTGCGAATGGCTGATCGTAGCTCTCGGTGACGCACGTGGCGATGTGCTCGGTAACCATGAGCTGGGATCGCGCAGGAACCCCGGCAATCGTTAACGCCGCCGATGCGAGGCTCGGCGAGTAGCCGCCGCGCCCGAGCCCTTGAAAGATTGGCAACAACTCGACGGCGCTCTCGAAATGGCGGAGCACGTCGCGAACTTGAGGCAGCGTCGCGTGGCCGCTGAGAAAGGAAGCAAAGTCCGTCGCGTCCCACACGACAAGCACTCCGCCATCGAGGCCGTCGAGCAAGAGCTTGAGTAGCAACTCGGTGACGTCTCCTTGAAAAGGGTCGTCGGTACCGAGGTGCATGCCGTCGCACTCGCCGGAGGCGCCAGCCTCCCATTGAGCAATCGACGCGAAAACAAGGTTCCCGCGAACATCGGAGACGGGTTTGCATGCGACGCGACGCGCATTCGCGAATAGCGGCGCGTGTTCAATCAGGGGCTCTACAACACGCCGAGCCGACGCACGCGAGCGCTGAAACAGGTCCCTACCGGAAGGTCTTCTTGTCGTCATCGCATCTGCTCCGCTGTACCGGCGTCGTTCTCGATGCCAACTCGCCGCTTCTCCCGGTGCTCGGACGCAAGCCAACGGGTGACCTCGCGCAAGGCCAGTAGGTCGTCCTCGTTGTACGCAGCGATCAGCGCCGGCCAGAGTGCCGAGGATTGGTCCGCGAGATGCTCGCGATACCAGACGACCGAATTGCCGGCGTTCGGCGCGAGCATTTCCTCTATTGGCACGCGCCAATGATCGGCGGCCTGCGCGGCGCTCGCGATTGCGTCGAGCGTTTCCGTGCGGCTGAACGCTCGTCCGAGTAGGAAGTCGCGAAGCTCAGACCGGGTCCTCGGCCCGCTCCAGTCCCGGCCGAATTTTCCATTCGAGATCCTGCGCAGTGCCGGGGCGACGCGCTTAAGCGAGAACGAGGTCACGGGTAGCGTCCTGCTGCTGGTCAGCGCGGTGAGGATGTCGACGCTCTCCCCAACCAGTCGTTCAACGCGTTCATCTGCATCCGGCACGGTGGCGTGCCGCCTGGCCAGTGCGCGCAGATTCGAGACCTCGAACCGTCCGTAGTGGATGATCGCTAGCCGGCCGCACTCCTCCCTGAGGACATCCATCTGGTTGAGGAAGTCTTCGAAGAGATCGCGTTCGTCCGCCTTCCCCACGCCGATGGTCTGGACTGGCGGGTGCAAGTGGCCGCGCTGCGCGCAGAATGCTTCGAGCCTCGCCTCGAACGCTTCCACTTCCGACATACCTCTGGTCAGTGAGGGTGCAAGGCACTTCGAAAGCTCGACCTGAAAGCCGAACAAGTAGACGGTGTTGTTCGCAAGCGGGTCCGTCTCAAGGTCGAAGTAGACACGCGCGCCAGGAAGGTTGCCGTCCCCGGTCGCGAGCTTCCACGCAGGATTATCCACAAGGCTCTCCTCCAAGCCGCCCGTGGCGAACGCGCGATCGTAATGAAAGGCCAAGGCCTGCGTGCGAAGGCTGCGAAGCGCGTAGCCGGTCCCCGGCCACCTCTTCTCGACGATCTCGAACTTCGTAGGGTCAACCGCAAGCTCCGGCCACGTGTTCACCCCGGCGAGAAGGAGGTCCGCCCGTTGACGTCGTCGAATCCGAGGTAAGAGCGAGAGATGCTGCTCGTGAACGGCGTCCCGTTCACACCGCGCCCGGTAGGGACACTGATCGCAGCTCGATCGAAGGTGATAGTCGGGATCGCGGTCAGCGACGATGCCTTGGACGTCTTCGCGCAGGAAACGTGAAAGCTCGCGCTGCTCCTGGGCAACCTCTACCCGGTTCTCGACCGGGTAGAGCGCACCGTCTTCCCCTTGCTGCCACGTCACAACTACCGCGCTATCCGGCGCGTCGCGTCCGCCACGTTGCTGCGCCAATGTGTAGAGCGCGACTTGCGCAAGGTGATGCGGCAGCACCTTGCTCGACTGCTTCACCTCGACGGTTTCATAGACTGGCGAGCCCGATCCCTTGAGGCGGCGCAGTGCGTCCGCCTCGCCGGCAACACGAATACCGAGCGGCCCGAGGCCTTGGATGGGTTCCGCCTCTAGAAACGGATGAAGGATCAACTCGACGCCATCCCGCATCGCGGCTTGCGTTGCGGCAACGCGATCACGCCATCGCGATTCCCGGATGTCGACATATGCGCCAGCAGCTTGCTTGGCCGATTCAAGGAATCGTGCCTCAAGCTCATTGCCGCGCTGAAAACGCAACCGATCGAACAGAGACGGTCGGGTGGCTTCGGCTCCGTGATACCAAAGGAAAAGCTGCTTCGGACACTCGTGGAATGCCCATCGGTAGGCCTGGGTGCCGCCGAACATTTTCATGACGCGAAGTCTCCGCGCAAGGCGCGCGCAGCGACGGATATCAGCAACGCGTCGGCTACGTCGCGTAGCGCAAGGAGTTCCTGAAGAGCCGAGGAGAACGAGAGCCTTACTAATCGCTCATATGCACGCTCGGCACGAAAAAACATCACCTCAAATTCGTTGGGATATCCTGGGATAGGCGTTCTTGATTCCGACCTGTGTAGTCGCCACTCCGTAACGACGTCCAAGTAACAAAGTGCGATGTCCCGACGTCCGGCCCTCTCAAGGTGCCAAACGCCCAGTTTGCCTCCGATCACAAGCGCATCGCCATCGAAGATGTCGACCGGAACCCCGAACGCGAACGCTCGATCAGGCATGCACTCCTCCGGGACAGACTGCAACGTCTCGTTGCGTCGCTTAGCCAGGCCGAGCAGCCATCCCGGGTCATCGCATGCGACCAAATGAGCTGCTGGAGCATCGGTCAGCCAGGTCCACGCTCCATCCGCACGCGTCGCGAATATGCGCGGCTTCGTGCGAAGCAGACGCAGCAGAGGAACCGGGTCGTGAATGGCGGAGCGGCCCTCCAGAAGGGAGCGGACAAAATCGGCCGTCGAGAACACGACCCGAGTGTTTCCAAGCTGGAGCGAAGCCACCCGCGTTTCGTATTCCAAAATAGCCGCGATGGTCAAGCTCGAAAACTTGCCCGACTGCAAGTTGCCCGTGAACATGGCGTCACCGTGCCCGCGAAGGGATACCGAAAACCCAAGTCCCTCCGCAAAGAGCATCACTTGCGTCTGCGTCTCACGGCGAAGGAGTGGGCACAGGTTTCCTTGGCAGCTGAGACTGCTGGCCTGACGGTTTCTGAATGGGCTCGCGAAGTCCTGCAGGTTGGGGCCGTAACGCAGTTGGGGCTCAAGAAGTGAGCCGGCGCCCATTTTGTATTCCATATTGACTATCAGCTGACCATCGGGTAGTCCTGCAATTGTCCGGGCGTCTCCCGGCGAGGTCAGGATGAAGTCGTTTCTAGATGTCGGCCTCGATAGGCCGAGCGGTCAGGTTCCAGCGAAAGACGCTGGCGCGCCGGCTGTTACCGGGCGCAGCGGCGACCTCGCATCAGCGGTCAACGAGGTGCTTCGTATCGCGGTGACGCTTGGGATGACGAGCCCGCTCCCTCCAGTGCTGACCGTCGACCAGGCTGCCGAGGTGCTCAACCTCGATCGCAAGACCCTCTACTTCGCGATTCAGAGGCGCGAGATTCCTGGCGTCCGGCGCTTCGGCAAGACCCTCCGCATCTCGACCGAGGCGCTGATGACCTGGATGTACAAGGGCAGAGGCGGCGACTCGTCCCGCTAGGCTTTAGGCCTAGAGACTACTCGCTGTCGTTGATGATGTTGAAGGGCGGCAATCGGTTCCGCGACTTCCGCGCGTTTGACAATTAGGCCCTTGCATCCGATCCGGTCCCTACAAGCGCTTTCTGCCGAAGGGAGTCACTAGTGAAGATCAAGAATCTCAACGCCACGCCAGCTCCGAACACAGCCTCCATCACGAGTCCGACGAGCCGTCTACTCCTCAATGGAGCTGATTTGCAGGCGGATCGTCTCCGCCGTGCAATCACTCAGCTCACGAACATCACGGACGCAGAGGTCGAGGCCTACATCAAGGAGGGGAGCGACGGCCGGCTGCGGATCAGGTTCTGGCATCCTCTGCGAGCCTACCTGCCAAAGAACAAGCAGCGGATTCGCAAGACGCTCCCCAAGGGCACATCGTGGCCGGCTGCAATCCTCGAAACCAAGAAGCTCGTTCTCCTGTGTCGCGAGGAACTGGAGGCAGCAGCGGCCCCACCTAGCGCGCCGGCCACCCCAACGACACGGGTGTTCGTTGAGAGGTGGTGGAACGATTACCCGTACTGCGGCCACAGGGGCAAGCCGCTGCGACCGCGCTCGATCGACTTCTATCACCAGGTGATCAAGGACCGCGTCCTCCCGCACTTCGGCGACCTACCGATCGACGCTCTTACTTCCTATCAGCTGGTCCGCAAGGTTTTCATCGACCTGCAGAAGCGTGGGGATTCTCAGAAGTACATCAGCCATGTGCGTTGTTGCCTCAGCATCATCTTGAAGTCGGCGGCACTCGAAGGAGTCATTTCGCACGTTCCTGCATTGCCGCCAGTCACGGTGGAGAACAAGAAGAAGCACAAGCCCTTCCATACATATGAGCAGAAGGAACTCGTCCTCGAAGCAGCCGCAAACGAAATCGTGCGTACGGCGATGTTGATGTCGATGGATTGTGGGTTGCGCCCCAGTGAGCTGGAAGGGTTGTCTCCGTCCGCCATCGATCACGATGCGGGTTGGGTCTTCATCTGCCAGAGCTTGTCCGCATACACCGATTTCGCTGTCCCCGCGCTCGATGGACGTCGGATGCCGAAGTCCCCAGGGCTCGCCCCGACAAAGACGGGCGAATCACGATGGGTTCCGCTGAGCGACCGCGTCTACGACGCAATCACCGCGCATCTCGACCTTTCGGCGCCGCTGCTGTTCGGTGGAATTTCGCACAGTGCCTTGTATGAAGCGCATCGCGAAGCAAAGCGACGCGCCGGAGTTGAGAACAAGGTGACCTACTACGGATTGAGGCACACGTTTGCAAGTCATCTGATCAACCGAGGCGTACAGGAGACCTTCATCCAGAAGTGGATGGGGCACGAGTCCCTCGACTCGACCGAAATCTACGCTCACCTGATTCCGAAGTCGCAGACACCCATCATGTGCATGCGGAACCTCGACGAGCGAGCGTTGCTGAATATGGCACTCTACAACGAGCTTCCCCGTCCTCGTGGCAACGCAGTGGCAACGGAAATGGAGGCCGTCTAGAACATGTATCGAATCAGCAACATGGAAGTATCAGTGACAGGAATCGAACCAGCATTGTATATCAAGCAGCATTGTCAAGAATGTCCTGCTGTTGGACCGGAAACCACTTGGCTACTGCGCGTTTGCAGCTTCCTTGACAATGCGTCTGATGCCGCGTGGTTCCGCCGTGGGGAGGTGGGGCGTGACAACGTCGTGGCAACGCCTGGCAGCCACGCGCTTCCACGCTTCGAGCAGCGTGGGTACGGAGGTGCGAGATGATCGACGAGGCGAAGCTTCGACTGTTTGTAACCCAGTACCTGGAGCGGTTGTATCTCGCCGGGACTGACGCCGCCGACGTGGTGGTGGCTCGGTACTGGCTGAATGATTGCTTCCGGAAGGCGTACGATGCCGGCATCCTTCACTACTCGATCGAACCGGCACTCCCGGACGAGGTTCGCGATTCTCCAGAATTCGGAGAGTTCGTCGGCGTACGGGCTCGATGACTGCGCAACGCCCGGTCATGGTGCTCTGAGCGGTACCCGCCCGTCGATTCTGTGAAATGTCCGCTTGGCTCGTTTGTAGGTAGCTCATGCAAGCAAACGAACCGGGAACAAAGGCTGGTCTTTCAATCGCTGAGTACGTGAAGGAGCGCTTCTGGGCAGACCTCGAACGCCCTCTAACGAACAGGGCGCGAGCGCAGTACGAGAGGATTCTGCGCAAATACTTCGCGCCCATCGCTCATCTGCACGTCAAGGAAGTCACCGAGGACGTAGTGGCGACCTTCGCTGGACACCTTGCTGCGCTGCAGCTGACCCCTGCAATGCAGCACACCGTGCTCGGCGTGCTCAGGAAAGTGGTCCGCACGGCCGCAGCAGGCGACGTGGCTGGCGAGGAGGCCTCGTCGTAGTGGGCGGAGGAAGCATCACTGAGCTGACCATGTCACTGAGATCTCGACCAAGCCCACGGTCAGCGGCCGACCTCGCGAGCGGCGCTAGACAATTGAGCCTTGGCGCGCGACGTGTCGTGCTGGATGTCGTCAGCACGTCGCAAGATCTCGGTGAAGCCGCCGCGCGGAGACCTTGATGCGGATCGAGCAACCGCTGTTGTCGTCGATGAGAACCTCGGAGCAGTGTCGAGTGGCTCAGTGAGGGTCTCGATCGTTTCGGACTTGGCGCAACGACTTGGCGCGCGGCAACCTCTACACGGTGACGTGATAGACGCGCTCGTCGAGCTTGTTGTCGAACTACTCGATGAGGAGAGTGCGCATGGCGAAGGTCAGGATCGTTGACGACGCTTGCACCGTTGGCGAGCCAGTCACCGGGATTTACGTCCGAGTCACCCAAGAGGAGTCGGCCAAGGCCGATCTTTCGCTACCGAATCAACGGAACCGTGGCCTCGAAGCGGCAGAGACGCACGGTTGGGGAGCCGTAAAGGTCTACCAGGAGCCGAAGCATGTGGGAGCCGACCTCGGTCCCGGGAGGCGTCCCGCGCTCGCCGAACTTCTACGTGATATCGAAGCCGGCGCAGTCACGCGGGTGTGGGCGAGGCATACCGATCGGTTATGGCGTGGAAGCGAGATCCAAGACCTCATCCTGAAGGTGCTGCATCGCCGGTCCATCGAGCTGTGGGACGTCGCGGGTCAAAAGGAGTTCAAGAGCGCCAGCGGTCGCTTCGCCCTCAAGGTTCTCGGCGCAGCATCGGAACTTGAAAAAAATATTACGGGTGAACGGATTCGCGAAATGAAGCGCGGCAAGGCAAAAGCCGGACGGGTTGGTGGTGGTCCGCCGCCGTACGGGTACACGTCTCAGTCACGGGCGATTCGCGAGCATCGCGATGACGGTCTGAGCGAGGACGCCGCGTACAAAGCCGCATGTGAGATCTACCCGCTTGCGAAGACCTGGTACGTCGACGAGAAGGAGGCGGAGGTCGTTCGCTTGATCTTCCGCCTCTACCTAGAAGAGCGTCTCGGCGCCCGGCGAATCTCCGAAGAACTGAACCGTCGCAGCCACCGCCGTCGCGGTGGATACCAATGGTCGCCAGTCAAGGTGGGAAAGATCATCAACAACCCGGCGGTGGCGGGCTTCACTTCGTTCGACGAGGACTCGTACAAGCGCGGGCTGCCATCGAAGAGCGCGCGGTTTAGACAGAGTCTGTTTGCCGGTGCGCACGCCGCCATCATCTCACCCGAGACGTGGCATGAGGCGCAACGACTGAAGACGGATGTGAACGCGAAGCGCATCCGCACAAAGGGAACGCCGAACGCGAGGATCTACCCACTGTCGGGGGTTCTCCGCTGTGCGCTTTGTGGCTCCCGGATGACGGGCAAGTCCAGCGGCAACCGCGAGGGCGCGTACTACGTGTGCAGTCGTCGCAAATACTACGGTCCGCGTGACGGGTGCGCCGGCCCCACGCTGCTCCAAGCGTGGGCCGAGGTTACGGTTTGGAACTATCTCGACGAGCTGCTCTCATCGCCATCGCTGATGTCGGAGCTGTTAGAGCGAACTCGTCGCCGCGTGCATCGTGATGAGCCCTCGCTAACCGGACAGCTCGATGCCTTGCGCGCCACTGCAAGAGAAGTTGAGGCGCGTCAGCGTCGCTGGCTCGAACGGTTCGAGGAGTCGAAGGACGACGACGCGGCAGAAATCATCTGGAATCGAATCCGCGACCTGAAGTCAAAGCACAGCGTAGTTCAGCAGGAGATCGAAGAAGTGGAACGACAGGTCGCCGCAAGCAGCTTTCCGCAGCTGTCCGAGCAGGACGTGGCCAGGTTGCTGGCAAAGCTGGCCACCGGGGAAGCCTCGCCAGAGAAGCGTCGTGTTCTTGTTCAACGTCTCGAACAGCATCACGGGCTGAGGGTGAACGTCTTGGACCCGCGCCGGTTGGCGGTTTCCTTGAGGCTCGACACGTTCGCCAACGAGGCGAGGGCACTTGGTTCGAGGTTGATTCTCGTCGGGCCCAAGCAGGATGGCGGACCCAATCGTCGTTCGCGCCCTATGTCCCCCGTCTTGCCCGTGCCCGGTGGGCCGGCGAGGAGAATGTTGTGTCCGCCGGCGACCGCCAGCTCGATCGCGGCGCGCGCGCCGCCCTGGCCGCGGACCTCGGACATGTCGACGAGGCGCTGGCGGCGCGCCCGCGAGCGGCGCGGCGATCGCGCGGAGGGAAGATCCGCACGGCCCTCGATCGCCTCGAGGATCTGGCGGAGGTGCGAGACACCGTAGACCTCGATGTCCTCGACGGCGCGCGCCTCGTCCGCGTTGGCCTCGGGGACGAGCACGCCGCGCAGGCCGCGCTCCTTGGCGAGCATCGCGGCCGAGAGCACGCCGCGCACGGAGCGCACGCCGCCGTCGAGGCCGAGCTCGCCTAGCACGAGCAAGTCGGCGACCGCATCGGAGTGGTCGCCGTTGGCGACGAGGACCGCGAGTGCGATCGGTAGATCGAGCGCGCAGCCGGGCTTGCGTAGATCGGCGGGCGCGAGGTTGACCGTGACCTTCTTGAGCGGGAGATCGGTGCCCACGCTCTCGAGCGCCGCGCGGATGCGGACGGTGCCCTCCTTGACGGAGGTGGCCGCGAGGCCGACGACGTTGTAGTGCGGGAGGCCGCGCTGGATCTCGCACTCGACGTCGACCGAGACGGCGTCGATCCCGTCGAGCGTGCACGAATGGACGAGCGTGACCATGCGCGCCTGCACAGCACGCGCTGGGCCAGCGCGAGAAGCACGTGACCCCGCATACTTGCGATGCATCGTGTCCGAGGGCTGGACGGCGTGTCCGAGATCCGGCCGGACGCCGGACAAGGCGAGCCGCGCTGCAATGTTTCTTCATGTAGCGCCGTCCGGTCGCGAAACACGCGTTGCCCATTCTGGGATGGGAAAGGACACGCACCATGATTTGTCTCGCAATCGGACTCGGCATTCTCGGCTTCGCGGCGATGCGACGCGCTCGCCGCTGTCACGGTGGCGGCTGGGGCTACCGCCATCACTACGGCCGTCGCCGCTGGATGCTCCATCACGCCCTCTCCCGCATCGACGCGAGCCCCGCGCAGGAGCGCGCCATCATCGGCGAGATCGAGAAGCTCGAGGAGCGCCTGTGGGGCGCGCGCCGCGGCCTCAAGGACTCGCGCGAGGATCTCGCGGCGGCGATCAAGGGCCCCGTCCTCGACGACGCGGCGCTCGGCGCTGTCATGGGCCGCGTCGACGCCGCGACCGGCGAGGTTCGCTCCGCGGTGATCGATGCGCTGCGCTCGATCCATGGTCTGCTCGACGACACCCAGCGCGCGCAGGTCGCCGACATGCTCGTTCGCCAGGGCGGCGCGTTCCCGCGCGGCGGCTGGCGCCAGGGACCGTACCGCTGAGAGAATGACGCCGTGAGAGTCCTGCTGATCGATGACGATGCGCGGCTCGCCGAGCTGCTCGAGGGTTACCTCACGCCGCAGGGCGTGGCCCTCGTGCACGCCGGCGGCGGGCAGGCGGGACTCGGCAAGCTCGCCGAGGGCGGCTTCGACGCCGTGTTCCTCGACGTGATGATGCCCGGCCTCGACGGCCTCAGCGTGCTGCGCAAGATCCGCGACGCGGGTCATCGCATCCCGGTGCTCATGCTCACGGCGCGCGGCGACGAGGCGGATCGCGTGGTCGGCCTCGAGCTCGGCGCGGACGACTACGTCGCGAAGCCGTTCTCGCCGCGCGAGCTGCTCGCACGACTGCGCGCGGTGTTGCGGCGAGCGCAGCCGGACACCGTCGCGGAGAAGCTGTCGTCGGCGGGGATCACGATCGACACCGGCTCGCGCGAGGCGTGGGTCGATGGCAAGCCCGTCGAGCTGACCGGCCTCGAGATCGATCTGCTGACGGCGCTGCTCCGGCGCGCGGGACGCGTCGTGCCGCGCTCGGCGCTGCTCGAGCTCGCGGGGCGCGGCGACGTCACGGTCGGCGAGCGCGCGGTGGACGTGCACATCTCGCGGCTGCGCAAGAAGCTCGGCGACGATCCCCCGACGAAGATCCGCACCGTCCGCGGCGTGGGCTACGTGTTGGCGCGCGCCGCCGACGACAAGGACCTCGAGTGAACGACGACCACGGCGAGCTCAGCGTAGCGTTCGGCAACCTCGAACGCGGCGGCGCGTGGGTGATCCCGCGCAACCTGAAGATCAGCGTTCGCTTCGGTAATGCGGAGCTCGATCTGCGCAACGCCGTCCTCGCACCCGGGTTGACGACGATCGACCTCGGCGTGTCGATGGGCAACGCCGAGATCGTCGTGCCGCATCACCTCCCCGTGCAGGTCGAGGTCAGCACGAAGTACGGCAACGTCGAGAACTCGCCGACGACGGCACCGAGCGGTGATGTCGATCAGCCGCGCGTGAAAATCATCGGCAACGTCCGCCTCGGCAACTGCGAGGTGTTCGCGCTCGGTCCCGACGAGTCCAAGCACGAGTTCCACATCCGCCGCTCGCTCGAGCAGCGCCACCGCGCGCGCAAGGCGAAGCGCGAGCGCTGGAAGGAGCTGCACGCCGAGCGCGAGATGTGGAAGCGCGAGCATCCGCAGAACTGGATGCCGTGGTGGCTCAACGCGCGCATGCGCCGCCGCATCTTCATCTGGCTCTCGATCGCGCTCGGCGGTGGCTTCTACCTCGGCTGGCGCCTGTCCGACACCGAGCTGCGGTGGTGGTGGATCGCGATCGCGTTCTTCGCCGTGTCCGTGGTCTCCGGCAGCATCGCGTGGCGCCTCACGCGCCCGCTGATCTTCGCGATCCGCGCGGCGCGCGACATCGGCGACGGCAAGCTCGACACGCGGATCTCGGTCAAGCACCAGGGCGGCGAGATGCGCCTCCTCGGCAACGCGATCAACGACATGGCCGAGAAGATCCAGAAGCAGCTCAGCGACCAGCGCCAGCTGCTCGCCGCCGTCTCGCACGAGCTGCGCACGCCGCTCGGCCACATGCGCGTCCTGATCGAGACCGCGCGCGATCAGAAGGATGCCAAGGCGCTCGGCGAACTCGAGCGCGAGGTGCTCGTCCTCGACGACCTCGTCGGCAAGCTGCTCGCTCAATCGCGCCTCGAGTTCGGCAACCTCGATCGCCGCGACATCGACCTCGGCGAGCTCGTCACCGACGCCGTCGTGTCCGCCGAGATCGATCCCGACAAGATCGAAGCGATCGGCGACGTGCGCGCCTCCGTCGACCCCACGCTGATCCGCCGCGCCGTCGCGAACCTCCTCGACAACGCGCGCGTCCACGGCGGCGGCGCCATCGCCGTGCGCATCGAGCGCCGCGGTGGCCAGGTCGCCATCGAGGTCGACGACACGGGGCCGGGCGTCGCCGCTGATCGGCGCGCCGATGCGTTCCGCGCCTTCGTTCCGTCGAGCGGCGGCGGGCTCGGCCTCGGGCTCGCGCTCGTCTCGCGCATCGCGGTCGCGCACGGCGGCGGCGCGTGGATCACCGACCGCCCCGGCGGCGGTGCGCGCGTCGGCTTCACCGTGAGCGTGACGCCGCAGAGTGCGTGATCTCAGTCGGCAGCGAGCGCGGCGTCGATCGTCGCGCGCAGCTCTTCGATCGGCAGCAGGCCCTGCACCTTGCGTCCGTTGATCACGAACGTCGGCGTCGCCTGGATGTCGATCGCCTGCGCGGCCTCGACCTCGGCCTTCAGCGCGGGCTTGTACGTGTGCGCGTCGAGCGCCGCGCCGAGCGCCGCCGTGTCGAGGCCCGCCTGCTGGCCGAGCGCGACGATGGCGTCGCGCGACAGGTCCTCCTGGTTCTGCATCATCAGATCGTGCAGCTCCCAGAACTTGCCCTGCGCGTCGGCGGCGAACGCTGCCTCGGCCGCGAGCACCGCGGTCCGGTGCACCGGCATCTGCTTCACGACGATGCGCAGCGCGTTCGGATAGTCGTCCATCAGCTCGTCGAGCGTGCCGATCGCGTTCGCGCAGTACGGGCACTGCATGTCCGTGTACACCGCGATCACGACGGGCGCGTCGACGGGGCCACGCGACGGGCCCTCCGCGATCCGCAGCTCGGCGAGCTTGGCGGGCGGGATGATCGGCGCGGCCTCGAGGATCGGCGCCGTTCCCGCGACGAGCGAGGGCGGTAGCGATGGCATCACCGCGGCGGAGCGCGTGGTGGGCGTCGCCGCCGCCGTCGTTGTCGTGGTCGCCGCGGCGGTCGTCGTGTGCGGTGCCGTCGTCGACGCCGCGGGAGACGAGTCGCGCTTGGCGACCACGAGTGCAGTACCGCCGGCGGCGGCAAGGAGAGCAGCAGCAATTCCAATCTTCGCGAGCATGTTTCCTCCGGACGTGGGGTGAGCCTCGACACGGGGAACCGCGATCAACGGCAGCGCCGCGACGACGCTCGCCACCAGGCTGCGCTTCGGCAACGCGCGCAGCGAGCGCTCGACGAGCGACGCCACGCCATCCGCCAGGTACTGCCGCCCGCGCGATAGCCGCTGGAGCGCCGCTGCCTCGGTGATGCCGAGCATCTCGGCGACCTCGGCGATCGGCCGACCCTCGCGGTAGTACAGCACCAGAACGTCGCGATACTTCTCGGGCACGCGCCCGAGCGCATCACCGACGAGCTGGTCCGACTGCGCGGCGCTCAGCGCATCGAACGGATTGTCGCGCGCCGTCTCGTCGACGGTGTCGCTCGGCGTTTCGCGCGCCGTCTTCTTGCGCGCCTTGGCCGCGAGGTTCGTCGCGATGCCGCACAGCCACGAGCGGAAGCGCGACGGTTCGCGCAGCTGATCGAGCTGGCGCCAGGCGGCGAGGAACGTCTCCTGCGCGACGTCTTCACTCAGCGCCTGATCGCGCGTGCGTGAATACGAGACCGCGCAGACCACGCCCTGGTACCGCTCGACGAGCGCGCCGAACGCGGCGTGCTCGCCTCGCCGGCTCGCTTCGAGCAAGTCGGCGTCGCTGATCGCGATGGTTCCCATGTCCCCCACTAGTGCTCCGAGCCCACCGTCACATGACAAACAATCTGCACGCTCGCACAACCCCTCGCGAATGCGCCGGTATTTCTAGACAAGGCGCGTCGTCACGCGGCCCGCGGGGCCCGCGCTGACCTCGATCAGGTCGCCGGGGCGGAGCAGCGCCGTCGAGGTCGCGAACGTCGACACGAGCAGCTCGGCCTTGCGGAAGCGGTCCTTGATGCGCGCGGCGACCATGCGCTTGAGCGGCGACATGCGCAGGCCGACGCCGGCGGGCGTGCCGGTGAGGATCACGTCGCCGCGCTCGAGGCCGCGACCGAGGTGCGCTCGCGCCGCGCGCGCGATCGCGGCGAGGTCATAGATGAGGAGCTTCGTCGACGCGCGCTGTCGGACCTCGCCGTTGACGCGGGTCTCGATCGTCAGCTCGGGCATCTTCGCGAGGCCGCCGGGCGGCGCCCACACGCGCGAGGCGACCGGCAAGAAGCCCGCGAACGACTTCGCCGCCGCCCAGTAGGCGAGCGGTGACTCGGTGGTCTCGCCGAGCGCCTGAACGAAGCGCGCCGTCAGATCGTTCGCGACGGCGACTCCGAATGGCTGCGGCTCGCCGGCGACGAGCGCCGCCTCGGTGATCGTGCCGAGCGCGACGAGCGCGAGCTCGCCCTCGTAGTCCATCACCGCGGGGACGACCGGGATGCGCTCCTTGATGTGCGCGGCGAGGCCGGGCTCGACGGCCTCGAGCGCCGCGAGGATCTCCGCCGACGACGGCACGTGCACCGCCGGCGTGTCGGGAGAGAACGCGCGCACGTGCTTGGTGAACGAGGTCGGCGGTGCGTCGCGATCGAGCTTCTGCCCCGTCTCGCGGACGTGATCGCTGTACGTGAGGCCGAGCGCGGTGACCGACGTGACCTCGGGCCACGGCACGGTGTCGGGTTGCTCCTCGACGGTGGGCGGCGGCGCGGGGGCGCGCTCGGTGGCGTCCCACGGGAGGTACTCGACGCCCGGCAGCGCGCTGCGCTGATGGATCTCGACGGCGACACCGCCGGTGACGCGGCGATCGTCGACGAGGTGCCACGGCGCGAGCGGGGCGGTGCGCTCGTACACCTCGACGTGCGCGGAGCCGATGTCGCTCTGCGCGATCAACAGGTCGCGCTCGTCGGTGTCGCGATACGCGTAGCCGACGGTCGCGTCGGACTCGGCCCACGCGCGCGCGTGCACGAGGCGGCGCGGACCCGCGATCGTCGCCGACACGAGGTTGCCCGGATGCGCGGACGTCGCGGGGCGACCGTGGACCGGGCGCGGTCCGTCGAGGTGAAGCGACGCGAGCCCGAGCGACAGCGTGTCCTGCAGCGAGACCGCGCTGACCTCGAGGCTCGAGTCGCCGATCCACGGCGCGTAGATCCACTGCAGCGTCGGCAGGCGGCGCTTGCCCCACAGGTGCATCGCGCTCGCGCGGCCCTTGATCGACACCGGCGTTCCGTCGAGCGTGATCGTGCCGTGCATCTCGGCGTCGTGAACGATCGGTCGCGCGTGCGTCGGCGCGGGCAACCACGTCGGCACGTCGGGCGCGACCGCGCGACCGCCGCTCCACGAGACATCCCACGCGATGCCGGGCACGCCGCCCTGCGCGCCCGTGCGCGTCAGCTTCGATTCGAACGTCGCGATCAGCGCCGCGGGATCCTCGTGCTGCGCCGACTCGAGCGGTGCGAAGCGCTTCGCGGCGCGGGTCTTCGGCGTCGCGTCGGCATCGAACCACGCGCCCCACACCGTCGCGCGCGCGTCGCCGGCGCGCGGCACGAACATCGTGTGGCGCAACCACACCGCGCGGCGGCGCGATTCGTCGAGCGCGACGGCGAACCAGATCTCGTACCAGGGACGCTGGCCGCGCCAGACCGGCTGATCGAGATCCTTGACCATCCCTTGGTTGGTAACACCAAGTGCGGCGGAGATCGTGGTCGCTAGTAGCCGATCGTCATCTGCGCGAGGAAGCCCGAGCCGCCGCCTTCTTCGCGCACTTCCCACACGACGGTGTTCGTCGTCGTCGCGGTGAACAGCGCGAGCCCTTGCGGTGCGAGCGTCTTCTCCGACGACAGGCTCGCGGTGCAGTTCGCCGTCGAGTCACAGCACTTCGTGCAGCACGGCTGGTCCGTGCAATAGCCCGCGATCCAGTACTCGTCGTACGCGACCGTGCCGTTGATCGACATCCGCGCGCGGTTGTCGGAAGCGAACTGGAACTTCACCGTCTCGGGTTGTCCGCACACGGTCGTGCGGAAGTAGCGCGTGCAGTTGTCACACGGCCAGTTCGTGCTCGGCAGCGTGACCGCGGTCCACGTCGTGCCGTTCGTGCTGATCTCCCAGCCCTGCGTCTGGCTAACGGTGATCGACGAGCCGGGCATCACCCCGCACAACGACGCGTCGATCGTGACGGCGGCATCGATCGGCGCGTCGATCGGCGGCGCATCCACGTCCGCCATCGCGTCCTCGGCGACCATCGCGTCCTCGATCATCGGCTCGGCATCCGACGCCGGCTTGGACCCCGAGATCTGGAATCCGCAGGCGCTGAGGACGACGAGCCCGAGGACGGTACGCACGCCGCAATTGTCGTCCGCCACGCGGTTCGAGCGCAAAACGATCCGCCAACCCAGCGAAATTGCGAGAGGTGGTAGAACGTGTCCACCGGCATGCGGGCCCGTGGCTCTTACCGTCAGCGTGCACGTTTGGAGTCATTCAGCAGAACGAGGAGCCGGCGTCGAGATGGCCTCGCGCACGGATAGTCGTGACAGTCGCGATCGCCTCCTCGGCGAGCTCGCGCAGGCGCCCGCGCGAAAGGGCTACGGCATCGCCTACGACCTGCTCGGCAACCGCGCCGAAGCAGAAGAAGCGGTGCAGGAAGCGCTCGCGCGGGCGTGCGAATCGATCGGCGATCTTCGCGATCCCGCCGCGGCGCCCGCGTGGTTCCTGCGCATCGTCACCACGATGTGCCTGCGCACGCTGCGTCGCCGCCGCTTGAAGAAGAAGCTGTTCGGCTGGTGGCCGAGCAAGGACGACGAGACGAGCGTCGCGCATGAAGGCGCGACCGCGGTCGCCGACACCGGCATCGATGACATCGCCCAGCGCATGCACGCGACCGATAGCGTCGCGCCGCGCGAGGCGCTCGTCGACCACGAGCAGCTCGGCGCCATGCTCGACAAGATGGACTCGCTCTCCGCGCAGCAGCGCACCGCGCTCGTGCTGCGCTACGGACACGACCTGCCGGTCGCGGAGGTCGCCGCGCTTCTCGGCGTCGAGCTCGCCACCGCCAAGACGCATCTCGTTCGCGGCCTCGCCCGGCTGCGCGATCTGATGGAGGAACACCGATGACCAAGCACGAACGGGGGAACCCGGGGGTGTCCCCCGGGTGTGAAATCGTCGCCGAACGCCTCGCGCTCGGAGAACCACTCGGCGAGTACGCCGACCACGCCGCCTCGTGCGAGCGATGTCGCGAGCTCACCTCGGTGGCCACCAAGCTCGGCGCGAGTCACCACGCGATCGATCCGGGCCTCGGCTTCTCGGCGCGCATGACCGTCGGTGCGCAGCAGCGCATCGCGACGCGCCGCCGTAACCGCATCATGACCACCGCCGGTGTCACGGCCGCGGCCGCCGCCGCGTTCGTGTTCGTCGTGACGCGGCCGACGGATCCGAAGCCCGACAACCACGTCGCGATCCAGCTCGAGCCCGACAAGACCGATCCGCCCGTCGCCGTCGACGACGCCGACCTGAAGTTCCTCGTCAGCGACCCCGAAGAGGTCGCGCAGACCACCGCCGACTGGAATCACATCACCACGCCGCTTCGTCCGTACAAGAAGCTGCTGCAGGGGATCCGATGAACCGCATCCGTACCTTCGTCACCATCATGCTGCCCTCGATGATCGCGGGCGGCCTCCTGTTCGGCGCCGCGTTCTCGCACGCCGCATCGAACGAGTCCGACGGCTTCTGGCCCAACCCGGCGCCGGTCGTCATCGCGCAGGCGGATCCGCCGAAGAAGCCCGGTCCGCCGCCTCCGCCGCCGAAGAACGTGCCGCCGCCACCGCCGGTGTCGAAGCCCGGCGGGTTCAGCGTGTCGATCGATCACGGCGCCGTGCAGGTCACCGGCATTCGCGAGCTCGTCAAGGGACAGCTCGTCGCCGCGCGCGCCGCGATCAGCGGTAACCCGCACATCCCGGCCGACACCAAGAGGAAGCTGCTCGCGCGCATCGACAAGGTCGGCGCCACCGTCGACAAGCGCCTCGCGAACCTCAAGCTGAGCGACCTCGATCAGCTCGACGACGAGCTCGAGAAGATGGGCGAGGAGCTCGAGGACGCGCTCGAGGGTCTCGACGAGGATCTCGAGAAGCTCGGCGACTCGATCGGCAAGAACATCAAGATCGATCTCGGCAAGCTCCACTTCGATCACGACGACGACGACTTCGACTTCGACATCCCGTCGGCGCCCGACGTCGGCGATACCGACGACGACGACATGCGCGACGCGATCAACGACCTCAAGGACCTCGCGCTCGACGCGAAGCAGCGCGACCAGATCACGAAGCTGCGCACCGACTCCGACAAGGAGGTCGCGGCGTCCAAGAAGCAGATCGCGGAGCTGTCCGAGAAGCTGCGCACCTCGCTCGGCAACCCCGGCGTGACCGACGCGGACATCACGCGCCTCGTCGATCAGATCAGCGGCCACGAGGCCGCGATGCGCAAGGCTCGCATCCTCGCGTGGGCGAAGGCTCGCCGCGTGCTCGACGCCGCACAGCGCAAGAAGGTCGAAGACGCCGCCGCCAAGGCGAAGGCCAAGGTCAAGACGAAGTAGCGGGCCTACGGCGTCGGACCGATGCCGGGACCGGTCGTCGCGTCGAGCGCCGGCGCGAGCGGCGCGTCGGTCGTCGTCGGTGCGAGAGGCGCATCGGACGCGATCGGCGCGGGCGCGGCGAGCGTCTCGGGCGGCGGGATCGGCGGAGGCTGCACGAGGTGCGGAGGCGGAACGCCCGCGTCGACGTAGACCGCGACCGGATCGAGGCGCGCGTGGAGCGTGCCGGTCGCGATCGGGAAGAACTTGTAGCGAGCGAGCGCGTGCTTCGGGAGGCTGAAGGTGAACTCGTGCTCGGCGCCGGTCTCGCCGACCCAGTAGGTGGGCGTGCGGCCGACCTCGAGGCCGTCGACGTAGACGGTCGCGTTGGGCGGCGAGCTGCGGAGCACGATCTCGATGGGGCGGCCGGGCCGCTTGTCCTTGGGCCGCGCGGGCGTGGTGGTGCGGGCCGGATCCTCGTCGACGTGCGCGTTCGGGTCGGGCGTGCCGAGCTGCGTGATCCCGTCGATGACAGCGGCGTCGGCCGGCGGCGGTGGTGGCGGCGTCGCGGGCTTGTCGTCGCTGTCGCCCGAGCACGCAGCGATCGTCACTGCGATCGCGAGTCGAGCCGTGCGCATCGAGCGCACACTAGCACGAGCTACTTCGAGGGGCGCATCGTGCCGAGCGGCGTCTTCGCGTCGACCTTGATCGGTCCCTTGCGCACCGGCACACCGCCCTGCACGGAGTCGATGTCGATCGGCGATGTGGAGTCGGCGTCGCCGAGCACGATGATCGGCTTGTCCTGCCCGATCGTGAACGTCAGCGGGTAGCGCGCGATCGTCTGGTCGTCGGCGTTGACCGAGAAGTCGGGCATCGGCACCGACAGGAGGTACGCCGCGTCGAGGAGGCACGCGTCGAGCTGCGCGTTGTTCAGGCCCGCGAGCTGGACCTGCGTGATCTCGCCGCGGCCGAGGTGCAGCGTGAAGTGCACGGTGCCGGCGAGCTTGGGCGCGAGGCCGAGCGCGCGCTGGTAGCACGCGTACGCCTTGGGCTGCAGCTGATCGCGGAACAGGCGCTCGAGCGTGTCCTTCGCGATCGCCGACGGCTGCGTGACGGCCTTTCCCGTCGCGACCGGCACGCTGTCGATCGGATCGTGCACCTCGACGATGCGCTCGTACGGGCCGCCGCCCTTGACCATCGCGTGGCGGCTCCTGGACACCTTGCTCGCGAACGAGAGCACGGCGAACGACGTTGCCTCCGACACGTACGGCCACTTCAGCGCTGCCTTCTCGCGCACCTTGGCGAGCGCGTCGGGATCCTCGTCGCGCGTGTTCGCGAGCACGAGCGCGGCGACCGGCGCCTGCGGACCCGCGCGCGGCGCGATCGAGAGGCGCGTCTGGGAGCGGCCCGTCAGCACGAGCTTCGACGGCGACCGCGTGTCGATCACCGTGCGCACGAAGCCTCCGCCCGCGGGGACCGTCACCGGGATGTCGAGCTTCGCGGTGCCGAACGACAGCTCGACGGTCGCGGGGCGCAGCCAGTCGTCGACGAGTGCGAGCGCGGTATCGAGCTCCGACGTCGGCACCTCGACGAACGAGCCGCCGTAGAGGCTGACGGGAGCGCGCAGCGCGGCGGCGCCGGGTGAGGTCGTGCGCGCGGGATCGAGGACGATCGCGAGGACGTCGACGGTGCTGGTCTTGCCGGCGAGCGCGCCGGTCAGCTCGTTGCCGGCGACGTCGCCGATCACGCCGTCGCTGATCACCACGACGAGCGTCGTCGCCGCCTTGCCGTCGTCGATCGCCGCGTGCGCGACCTTCAGCGCGCCGGCGAGATCGCTGCCGTTCGTCGCGCCGCGGAGCAAGAGGTTCTTCTGGATCCAGGCGACGTTCGCGGGCGTGAGCGCGCGCCACGACTCGAACATGCGCTGCGCGGTGCGGTCGTACAGGATCGCGTCGATCTCGATGTTCGCCGGCAGCGCGGCCGCCACCGAATCGATCACGCGGTTGACGTTCTGCTTGCCGACGAGCTCCATGCTCCGCGACGTATCGATCACGAGCAGCGCGCGCCGGTGCAGCGGCGTCTGCGTGCGCAGCGGCGGCGTCGCGACCGTGACGACCGACGCGGAGTAGCCCGACGACAACGCCTCGGTCTGCGTCCACACCACGGGCGACGTGCCCGCGAACGCGAGCTGCGCCTCGAGCGTGACCGTCTTGTTGTCGAGCGTGAACGTCGCGGGCCGCGCGGTCGTGCTCGCGCCGTCGACGAGGATGCGCTTGACCTGCGCGCCCGGGCCACTGGCCGCGCGCAGCGTGCCGCGACACGCGGTCATCGCGCCGGGGCCCGCGCGCCCGGGCAGCGTGAAGCGCAGGGCGCCGCTGACGATCTCGGCGAGCGCGGTGTAGCGCGTGATCAGCGTGACCTGTCCGCCGCTGGCCCACGGCTGCACGTGGATCGTGTACTGCGACGTCGAGCCCTCGGGCCGCGCGAACAGCATCGCGGGGTCGCTGCCGAGGATCGTCCGCGACGACACGTCCACGGTCTCGTGCTCGCCGGTGATCGGCAACGCCTGCTCGACGCTGCCGTTGTCCGCGCGATACGCGAAGCCGGTGATCGCCGCGCCCGCCGGCAGGTCGAAGTTGTACGCGAGCGCGAGCTCCTTGGGCCCCGTCTGCGTCGAGGAGCTCGAGAACCGCTGGCGCTGCTCGACGACGACGACCGCGCCCTTCATCTGCACGTCGAGGTCACACTGCGACTCCGTGATCTGCGTCGCGGGGCGCAGCGGAGATGGCCCGTATTCTTCGAGCGACGTCTCCGCGATAGCCGTCGATCCAACCGCGTGCAAGAGCAGCAAAGCCGCGGCGAGCTTCATGGCGGTTGGACAACCACGAGGCCCCGCGGTTGCGTTTACAATGGAGGCAGTGCAGTCCCCGATGTCCCGTCCCAAGGTCGGCATCGTCCTTTCGGGCGGCGGGTCTCGTGGCGCATACGAAGCTGGAATCATTCACTACCTCCGCACGGATCTGGCAAAGCGCCTCGGCCGTCATATCCCGATCGACATCGTCAGTGGCACCTCGGTCGGCGCGATCAACGCGGCGTTCCTCGCGGCCACGATGGACGATCCGACCACGCAGGCCGAGCAGCTGGTCGCCGCGTGGAAGTCGCTCCGGCTCGAGGAGCTGATCGCGCTCGGGGCCAAGGACATGCTGCGCGCGACGAAGATGCTCCTCGGTGGCGATCCGCCGCCACCCTCACCGGGCAGCTTTCGCTACGGCGGCTTCCTCGACACGAGCGGCCTCGAGCGCTTCGTGATCCGCGCCATCCCGTGGCGTGGCATCGACCGCAGCCTGCGCTCGCGGCACCTGCACGCGATCAGCGTGTCCGCGACGCACGTCTCGACCGGCCACACCGTCGTGTTCCTGTCGAGCGCCGAGCCCGTGCCGCGCGAGTGGAGCCGCGATCCGTTCGTCCGCCATCGCGCCGCGCGCATCGGACCGCGCCACGTGCTCGCGAGCGCCGCGATCCCGATCCTGTTTCCGACGGTGAAGATCGGCGAGGAGTTCTTCACCGACGGTGGGCTCCGCCAGAACACGCCGATGTCGCCCGCGATCCGTCTCGGCGCGGATCGCTTGCTGCTGATCTCGCTGCGCCACGTGAGGCCGCAGATCCCGCCGGCCGCACAAGCCGTCGAGCCGGTGCAACTGGACGATTATCCCAAGCCGCTGTTCCTCGCCGGCAAGGCGCTCAACGCGCTGATGCTCGATCACACCGAGTACGACTTGCAGCGCATGCAGCGCATCAACTTGATCCTCGACGCCGGCATCGCGTCGTTCGGCGAGCGCTTCGAGCAGATGATGAACCACGAGCTCGTGCGCCTGCGCGGCGCGCCGCTGCGTCGCCTCCAGGCGGTGCACATCCGGCCGTCGGAGGATATCGGCGCGATCGCCTCGGACTTCGTCGCGAGCGGACGCATGCGCGTGTCGGGCCTGATCGCGAAGAAGCTGATCCAGCGCCTCGCGGGTGGCGAGTCGCGGCACGAGAGCGACCTGTTGTCCTACCTGCTCTTCGACGGAGACTTCGCAGCGCAGCTGATCGACATGGGGCGCCACGACGCCGCGAAGAAAGCCGACGAGCTCGCAGCCCTCTTCGATGTCCTCGTGCCCGCATGAGGTGGCTCGTCGCGGCGGCGCTGTGCGCGGGGTGCTATCGCCCCGGTGCGGATCCCGCGTGCTCGATCGCGTGCGTCGCGGGCGTGCCCGATAACTGCCCCGCGGGGCTCGCGTGCATCGGCGGCGTCTGCGGCGGAACGAGCGCCTGCAGCGACGCGATGGTCGGCGACATGGAGATGGTCGACAGCTCGATCAGCGAGACCGATGCGGGGTTCTGCGTCGGCACGAACATGCCGCTCCAGGTCTGCCTCGGCGGAATGCCGACGAACGACCTCACCGTCCTCACGCGCACCACGTTCGACACGACGAGCTGCGCGAGCCGGCTCTTCCACCAGGGCGTCGAGCTGTGCGTCTACGCGTATCGCGATGTCTCGATCGCGAACACGCTGCAGTTCATCGGCACGCGTCCGGCGGTGATCGTCGCGGCGGGCACCGTCTCGATCGAGACCGGGGCGACCATCACCGTCGCCGCCGCGCCGCCGGCGCTGGTGCCCGGCGCAGGCCACGATCCGACGAATTGCACCGCTCCCCCGAGCGGGGGAATGTCCACGAGCCAGATGGGTGGCGGTGGTGGTGGGGCCGGCGGCAGCTTCGGGTCGGCGGGCGGCAACGGAGGCAATGGCAGCAGCGGCAGTGGCGCACTTGCCGGGCCCCAGACATCGGCTCCGTACCTCGCTCTTCGCGGAGGTTGTTCCGGCAGTCGCGGCGGTAAGAACTTCGACGACGGTGGCGACGGTGACGCCGGTGTTGGCGGGGGCGCGCTCGCGATCCTCGCGACCGGAACGGTCACCGTGAACGGCGCGGTCTACGCGTACGGCGGAGCCGGCGGCGGGGCTAGAGATGCGAACGCCGGTGGTGGTGGCGGTGGCGCGGGCGGAATGATCCTGATCGACGCTCCGACGATCGGCGGCAGCGGGCGCATCAACGCCTCCGGTGGCGGTGGCGGCGCCGGCGGCACGAACCTGCTCGGCGGAGACGGCGGCGGCACCGTCATCACGCACAACCTCGCAGACACGGGTGGCCCGGGAGGCTTCGCCGGCATGGGCGCCGGCGGGGGCGGTCAAGGCGGTTCCACCGGCAATGGGAGTGTTGGCGGCATCGCGGACAACGGCGGCGGTGGCGGCGGCGGTGGGGGAGGGGGCGTCGTGCTGTTGCGAGGCACGGTGCAGGGTTCTCTGACGAACGTCTACCCGCGTCGCTGACCGCGACACCGAGCGAGACGCAGGTAGCGAAGAGGGCGCTAACGCTCGTCAGATCAAATTCGGCCGGTGGGTCGATCCTCGTCGAGGGGCATGGCAATGTGCCCGCATGATGAACCTGCGTTCGATGTCGCTCGTGCTCGCGCTGCTCGTGGCGTGCGGCGGAAGCAAGCCGCCCACGACGACGGCGCCTCCGGATCCGAACGGTGGATCGACCGATCCGACGGGCGGCGTGACGGCGACCCAGAGCGACAGCCCGGTGCTCCCGCTGTGGCCCGAGGTCAAGAAGGGCACGCTCGCGAACGGGCTCACCTACTACATCCTCAAGCGCCCCAAGCCGGAGAAGCGCGCGTTCCTCTGGCTCGCGGTCAACGCGGGCTCGACGCAGGAAGAGGAAGATCAGCGCGGGCTCGCCCACTTCGTCGAGCACATGGCGTTCAACGGAACCAAGCGGTTCCCGAAGGCCGACATCATCAACTACCTCGAGAAGATCGGCATGGGCTTCGGCGCCGATCTCAACGCGAGCACGAACTTCGACGAGACGACGTACAAGCTGACCGTTCCGACGGACAAGCCGGAGTACGTCAGCAAGGGCCTCGACATCCTCCACGACTGGGCCGGCGACATCCTGTTCGAGAACGAAGAGATCGAGAAGGAGCGCGGCGTTGTCCTCGAGGAGTGGCGACTCGGCCAGGGCCTCGGCATGCGCCTGCTCAACAAGCACTTCCCCGTGCTGTTCAAGGGCTCGCTCTACGCGACGCGCTTGCCGATCGGAACGCCCGAGGTGATCAAGGGTGCGAAGCGCGAGCGGCTCACCGCGTACTACAAGGACTTCTATCGACCGGACCTGATGGCGGTGATCGCCGTCGGTGACGTCGACCCGGCGACGCTCGAGAAGGAGATCACGTCGCGCTTCGGCAACCTGAAGAACCCCGCCAACGAGAAGCCGCGCAAGAACGCGGGGGTGCCCAAGGCCGACGGTCCGCGCGTGTCGATCGCGACGGACAAGGAGCTGCCGATCGCGAACATCACGGTCAACAACGTGTTCGCGCATCGCTCGGAGACGACAGAGGCGGACTTCCGCCGCGCGATCGCCGAGCAGATCTACAACCTGATCGCGAACGAGCGCCTCGGCACGCTCGCGAAGAAGGCGGAGTCGCCGTTCACGATCGCGCAGGTCGGCGTGCAGGGCATCACCCGCGAGATCGATCTGTTCAGCCGCGTCGCGGTGCCCAAGGCCGGCAAGGTCGAGGACGCGCTGCGCGCGCTGATGGTCGAGGCGGTGCGCATCGAGCAGCATGGCTTCACGCAGGCGGAGCTCGATCGCGCGCGCAGCAACATCGCCGCGTTCTACGACCAGATCGCCGCGCAGGCGGACACCGAAGGCTCCGACGACTACGTCGAGGAGATCACGCGCAACTTCTACGAGCGCGAGTTCATGATCGGCCGCCGCGCCGAGCGCGACATGGCGAAGAAGTTCCTGCCGCAGATCACGCTCGAGGAGCTCAACGCGCTCGCGAAGTCGTTCGGTGGCGCCGCGAACCGCGTGATCATGATCAGCGGGCCCGAGGGCAAGCCGCTGCCGGATCAGAAGCAGGTGCTCGCGATCGTCGACGAGGTGCAGAAGTCGAAGATCGACCCGTGGCAGGAGGCCGCGACGACGGCGAAGCTGATGGCGCAGGCGCCGAAGCCGGGCACCATCACGAAGGAGACGAAGATCGACTCGATCGGCGTCACCGAGTGGACGCTGTCGAACGGCGTCAAGGTCGTGCTCAAGCCGACGGACTTCGACAACGAGCAGGTCAGCGTGTCCGGCGACTCGCCGGGTGGCCTCGCCATGGCCAACAACAAGATGTGGCCGTCGGCGCGCTTCGCCGATGACGTCGTCGCGCTCGGCGGCGTCGGCGACATCGACGACGACACGCTGGAGAAGGTGCTCGCCGGCAAGCGGCTCCAGGTGTCCGCGACGATCGGCGAGACCACCGAGTCCGTCGACGGCAACGCGTCGGTCAAGGACCTCGAGACGATGTTCCAGCTGATGTACTTGAAGATGACCGCGCCGCGCAAAGACGAAGCGGTGTTCGGCACGTGGAAGCAAGCCGTGACCGAGCAGCTCGCGAACCAGCGCCGCCTGCCCGAGGCGGTGTTCGGGATCGAGTCGCAGGAGCTCCTGTACAAGAAGCACCCGCGCCGCACGGCGCCCGTCCCCGCCGACATCGAGAAGATCGATCTCGACAAGGCGATCGCGTTCTACAAGGACCGCTTCGGCGACGCGAGCGACTTCACGTTCGTGATCGTCGGCTCGTTCGACATCGCGAAGATCAAGCCGCTCGTCGAGACCTACCTCGCGAGCCTGCCGGCCAAGGGCCGCAAGGAGAAGGAGAAGGACTCCGGCATTCGTCGCGCCGGTGGCACGATCAAGAAGGCATGGCCGCTCGGCAGCGAGCCCAAGGCGCAGGTGCAGCTCTCGTTCTACGGCGACGAAGCGTGGACCCGTGACAAGGACCGCGACATGTTCATCCTCGGTCAGGTGCTCGAGATGCGCCTGCGCGAGGTCTTGCGCGAGGACATGGGCGGCGTCTACGGCGTCGGTGCGGGCGGCTGGATCTCGCGGCGTCCGCGCGGCGAGCGCACGTTCAACATCGCGTTCGGGTGCGCGCCCGACGCCGTCGACAAGCTGATCAAGGCGACGGTGGACGAGATCGCCGCCGTCGCGAAGGAGGGCGCGACCACCGAGCAGCTCGAGAAGATCAAGGCGCAGTTCCTTCGCGAGCGCGAGACACAGCTCAAGACGAACGGCTTCTGGGTCGGCTGGCTGTCGGGCTCCTATCGGTTCGGCGACGACCCGACGCTCGTCAACGATCCGAGCAAGATGATCGCGCGCATGACGAGCGACAACGTGAAGGCCGCGGCGAAGAAGTACCTCGCGAAGACGCCGTTCTTCCAGGCCGTGCTGATGCCGGCCGCGGGCGCCGCGAGCCCCGCGCCGACGCCCGCGCCCGCGGCGAAGAAGTAGTCACGGTGCGACGGGCGCCGGTGCCGGCGAGGGCATCGGCGCTTCCATCGGAGCGAGCACCGGCTCGCGCATGTACTGCATGAACGCGGGAAGCGCGATCGAGGCCGCGAGGCCGATCAGCGCGGTCGGCACCATGAGGCCACCTTGGCCCGCGGCGAAGTCGGCCGCGAACGGCGACGCCGGTGCGCCCTTCGCGATCGCCGCGACGGTGTCGACCTTGCCGTTGACGATGTCGGCGGCGGGCACCGCGAGCAGCTTCGAGCTGACGTCGGGCGGGTTCGCCCAGATCGTGCGCCCGCCGACGACGAAGTGCGCGACGTTGCCGTCGAGTCGAACCGCGAGCCCCATCTCCGAGAGCAGCGCGAGCGCGCGGAACATCATCGCGGTCTGATCGGGCATGCCGGCGGCGAGCGCCTCGATGCGCGGCGATCCGTACATCGTGCCGCGTCCCCAGAACGCCATCGTCCACGCGCCGGCGGCGAGCTCGGTGCCGAGCGGAGTCATCGCGACGCGCTTCGGCGTGGGCGGCGAGGTCTTGTTGCCCGCGCGAAGCTGGTTGTTCTCGATCCAGAGGTCGAGGTCGAGGCTGTACGTCGGCACCGCCAGTCGGCACGCGCCGGGTTGCTGCTGCGGCGAGAGCATCTCCGCCGGGACGACCTTCGCGCAGTTGTCGACGAGCTTCTGCGCCGGCGCGGGATCGGAGAGCGGCACGCGCACGTCGGGCAGCGTCGTGCCGGCGCCGATCGTGACCGTGACCGGGCCGTTCACGGTGCGGAGGAGGTCCGACAGCCGCACGTCCTCGAGCAACGGGCCGTCCGGCAGCGTCTCGAGCAGCGACTCGACGGTGGCGGTGATGAACGCGCTCGTCGAGCCCTCGGTCACGCGCGGCTTGTTCGCGCCGACGAGCTTCTGCACGACGACCGGCGGAGCGACGACCGCACCTCGCGCGATCGCCATGCCGCGATCGACGCGCACGGTGACGCCGAGCTCGACGGGCTGCTTCATCATGACCTCGATGTCGCCGCGCGTGCCGGCGCGGGCCACCTGCGCCGGGACCTTCGCCTTGCCGATCTGATCGAGCAGCGCGACGTTCTTCGAGCATGCGTACGCGCCGTTGATCGTCTTGCACGTGAGCTCGCCGATCTTGTTCGGATCCGTGCCGACCGGAATGCCGAGCTTCGCGAGCTTCTCGCGATCCTTCATCGGCACGACGGCCACGCCGCCGCCCGGCGCGTCGAACATCGCGATGCCCCTGGTGCGATCGATGCCGACGTCGTCGAGGCTCGTGAACGCACCGCCGAGCTGGCCGCGGATCGCGCCGTCGAGCTGCGCGTGGATCGGCGCGAGCTCGGGGGTCGCGGCGAGGAACCGCTGTAGCTCGACGAGCGCGGCCTCGACGTGCTGCAACGCGCGCGGGGTGATCACGAAGCCGCTCGTCGCGGTATCGGGGCATAACGCCCACAACGCATCGGCGTCCTTGACCGAGGCCACCGACGGGTCGGGCGCGGGCGATGACTTGCTGCACGCGGCGACGAGGAGCAAGGGCCACAGCTTGGTCATGGAGTGGTTTTTACGCTATGCAGGAGGCGGTGGCCGACGCATATCGCGAGGATCTGGAATCCGCGGAGGCTCGGGAGAAGGCGGAGAAGGGTGATCGGCGGCGCCTCGCGGTGCTGTGGCGACTGACGCCGCTGCTCCGCCCGCACAAGGCGCGGTTCGCGCTCGCGCTGGCCACGCTGTTCGCAGCCTCGGGGATCTCGCTGCTCTATCCGTGGGCGGCGAAGCGCGTCGTCGATGTCGGGATGACCCAGGGGACGACGGAGAAGCTCGACGGGATCGTGCTGTTTCTCGTCGCCGTGTTCTTCGTCAACGCGGTGCTCGTGTGGTTTCGCCACTACAGCATGAGCTGGCTCGGCGAGCGCGTGGTCGCGGATCTGCGCGGCATGGTGTTCGACCGCGTGCTGTCGCTACCGGTCGCGTGGTTTCACGAGCGGCGCAGTGGAGAGCTCGTCGGCCGCCTCGCGTCCGATGTCACGGTCGTCGAGGGCGTGGTCGGCAGCGAGCTGTCGATGGCGCTGCGCAACGGCATCCAGATGCTCGGCGCGCTCGTGATGCTGTTCGTGATCGACGTGAAGCTGACGCTGTTGATGCTCGGCATCGTGCCGCCGATCGTGTTCACGACGATCTACTTCGGGCGGCGCATTCGCAAGATGACGCGCGCCGTGCAGGACGAGCTCGCGAACGTCTCGGGCCAGGTGCAGGAGTCGATCGGCGCGATCGCCACGGTGCAGTCGTTCGTGCGCGAGAAGTACGAAGCGCGGCGATATCGCACCGGCGTCGAGCGCGCGTTCCAGAAGACGCTCGACCTCGTGCGGTGGCGCTCGTGGTTCTTCTCGGCGGCGATGACCGCGGGCTACATCGGCATCGCCGCGGTGATCTGGCTCGGAGGGCGCGCGCTCGTGCGACACGAGCTCACGGCGGGCGACCTGACGTCGTTCTTCCTCTACACGTTCTTCGTCGCGGGCGCGCTCGGCGAGCTCGCCGGGCTGTGGGGCGCACTGCAGCGCGCGGCCGGCGCGACCGATCGCTTGTTCTCCGTGATCGACACGGTTCCGGACATCCGCGATCCGGCGCAGCCCGTTCCCTTGCCGGCGGGCGACGGCGCGATTCGCTTCGACAACGTCTCGTTCGCGTACGAGACGCGGCGCGCACAACCCGTGCTCACCAACGTCACGCTCGACATCAAGCCCGGCGAGGTGGTCGCGCTCGTCGGACCATCGGGCGCCGGGAAGTCGACGATCCTCTCGCTCCTCTACCGCTTCTACGATGTCGACGCGGGACGCGTGCTGTTCGAGGGCGTCGACGTTCGCGAGCTCGCGCTCGCCGATCTGCGCCGCGCACTCGCCCTCGTGGCGCAGGAGCCCGTGCTGTTCTCCGGGACGATCAGCGAGAACATCGCGTACGGCCGCGACGGCGCCTCGCGCGAGCAGATCGAGCAAGCGGCGCGCGATGCCTACGCGCACGACTTCATCTCGACGTTCCCGGACGGCTACGACACGATGATCGGCGAGCGCGGCACCAAGCTCTCCGGTGGCCAGAAGCAACGCATCGCGCTCGCGCGCGCGCTGCTCTCGAACCCGCGCGTGCTGATCCTCGACGAGGCGACGTCGAACCTGGACGCCGAGAGCGAGGCCGCCGTGCAGGCTGCGCTCGCGCGCCTCATGAAGGGCCGCACGACGCTGATCGTGGCCCATCGCCTGTCGACGGTGCGCGACGCCGATCGCATCGTCGTCATCGACGACGCGCGCATCGTCGAGCAGGGCCGTCACGACGAGCTGATGGCGCGCCGCGGGACGTATCACCGCCTCGTGGAGCATCAGCTGATCGGCGACGCGCGGGTGGCCTCGTGAGAGGAGCTGCGCCGTCGGTCGTCTGTCCGCGGTGCGGCAACGAGTCGCCACCGTCGGGCGCGGGCCGGTTCATGACGTGCGCGAAGTGCGGCATGTCGATCGACGCCAACGCGGGCGAGCGCCAGGAGGCCGTGCGCGGCCGCGTGAAGGAGAAGCCCGAGATCGAGATCGATCCCGCGCTTCCCATGACGCCGTCGAAGTTCCCGCTCGCGCCGGCGATCGCGCTCGCCGTACTCGTCACCGCCGCGATTCCGGTCGTCGTGTACATCAGCCGACGCGACGGCTTGACGGACGAGCAGCGCGCGAACGTCCGCGCCACCGAGAGCAAGCAGCGCGCCTTCATGGAGCTGTACGCATCGATGCGCAGCGCGCACGACCAGCCCGCGTGCGCGAAGCTCCTCGAGGTCGTCACGAAGCCCTGCCTGCCGGGGGTGGACGTTTCGCTCCTCGAGTTCGACAGAGCCGCGTACGCGCTCGGATCGATCAGCCCGTCGGCCTGCTCGATCGCCGCCGCCGAGTTCTCGACGTCTCGGATCGACGCGCAGTGCGACCGCGCGGCGCCCGATCCGTGATCACAGCGCGGCCTTCGCGATCTTGATGATCTTGTTCTGATCGCGAACCGTCGCGTAGATCGCCTCGCCGTCGAACGCGATCGCGTACGGCGACTTCAGATCATCCGCGAGCACCTGCGGCGCGCGGCCTCCGTCCTTCGCGATGCGCACCAGCTGACCGCGCGGTTGCCACGAGTACGTGTAGATCCACGCGCCGTCGGCGACGAGCTCGTCGGCGTTGTCGAGGCCCTCGGCGATCACGGTCGACTCCTTCGTCGAGATCACGATCCGGCGCACCGACTTCTGCTTCTCGGAGTACACGAACACGCGCACGTCGTCGGCGGCGAGTGCCGTCGGACGGACGAGCCCGGTCGCGAGCGTCCTCGGCGCACCGCCCGCGAGCGGGATCGCGACGAGCACGCCGGTCGAGTAGCTCGCGACGAACAACGTGTCGGCGTTGCGGCCGAGGACGCCGCGCGGAACGCTCGCGATCTTCTTCGCGGCGCCGCCGGCGATCGACGCGCGCACGATCTCGTCGCGCTTGAACATCGTCATGTACAGGTGGTCGTTCGTGCCGGTCGCGTCGATCGGGTTGTCGGCGAGCGAGAGCACGCCCGCCATCGTGACCGGACCGTCGGGCGACGCGACCTTGATCAGATCCTTGCGCGACGTCGCGAACAGCTCGTCGCCGGCGACGAACAGCTTGAACGCGAAGCTCGGGTTCTGTTGATCGCTCAGCTGCTTCGGCGTGCCGCCCGAGGTGGGCATCGACCAGATCGCACCCGCGGCGTCGGTCCACACGAGGTGATCGCGCCACACCGCGAGCGTCATCGGCGACTCGCCGACCTCGAAGTCCGTGCGGAGCTCGACCTTCGGCGGAGGCTGCGCCGCGGTCACCGGCGGTGGCGGCACGTAGGGCGGCGGTGGAGGAGGGGGCGGCGGCGCCGGACAGGCCGCGAGAACGAGCATCGCGATGGCGAGAACACGCACGACGGAAAGAGTAGGCGAGTGGCGCGGGAAATGCGCTCTCTCGTGCTCCTCGCGATCGGCCTCGCGCTACCGTACGCGTCATGCGCTTCGCGATGACTCGAGCTCTGGTGCTCTCGATGTGCGTCCTGGCCGCGTGCAAGGGCAAGGAACGACCTCCGGGCGAGCCGGCGCCGGCGACGCCCACGACACCCGTGCCCGCGACGCCGAAGCCCGACGGTCCGGCGATCACGCCGACGATCACCAACAGCGTCACCTTCGTCGTGCCGAAGGCGGTGGAGTGGTGGGGCGAGTTCCAGTTCGCGTGCTACCGCGCCGTGATGTCGCTGACCCAGAAGGGCTCCGCGGGCGAAGCGTTCGAGAAGATCAGCCCGACGGTGCCCGAGGCGATGAAGGCGGGCGGCATCGATCTCGGCCGCGACCTCGCGGGCATGGGCATGTTCGACTGCGGCGGATCGCCGTGTATCTACGTCGCGGCGACGCTGCAGCACCCCGAGAAGATGCTCGACGTGCTGACCAAGCTCGTCCCCGGGGCGGCGCCGAAGCAGGTCACGCCCGGGCACTACACCTTCGACACGCCGAGCACGGTGAATCCGAGCGGTACGCGCGTGATCCACGTGCGCGTCGTGCCGCTCGACTGGTCGGCGACGAAGGCACCCGATGATCCGTGGTCGCAGCAGGCCGCGCGCGCGACGCACGTCGTGTTCATCGGTGGCGTCGACGGCAAGAACGCCGATGTCGATCCGCTGACGCTGCTCGCCGATCCGGCGACCGCCGCGGCCCACGTGAAGGAGGCCGAGAGCGTGCTCGGCGGCGAGACGCACAACCGCTGCATGGCGGCGCTCGTCGGAGCGCGCGACTTCCAGCCCGGCTTCAAGCTCGCGCGCGGGCGATTCGCGATGGCGGCACCGCTCGCGACCAAGCCGGACGCGATGATGACGATGCTCGACTCGAAGAAGACGCTCGACATCGAGGTCGAGCTGGTGCTCGAGCCCGCGCCGACGGATGCAAAGGCGAAGGAGTGGATCGCGATGGGCCGCATGTTCCTCTCGAACATCGGCGCGAACGTCCGCGGACAGTTCGCGGGGCAGGACGCGTTGATGGACGTCTACTTCGACATGCTCTCGCTGATCGGCGAGAAGGCGTTCACGTCCTCGGTGAAGGACTCGTCGCTGCGTCTGTCGTGGCGAACGGATCGCATCCCCAAGCCGGACCTGCAGGTCGTCGAGAAGCGGCTCGAAGGCTTGCTCGCGCCATAGCCGTGGAGCGCGCGACCTTCGAGCTCGGAAGCGGCGTGTTCCACGCGCTCGTCGGTGGACCGCGCGACGCGCGCCCGCTGATATTCCTGCACGGGTTTCCCGATCATCCGCCGACCGCGGTCGACTTTCTCGACCGACTCGCGCGCACGCATCGCGTGATCGCACCGTGGCTGCGCGGCTACGCGCCGTCGCCGGTGAGCGGACCCTACGATCTCGCGACGCTCGCGCGCGACGTGGTGCTGCTGATCGATCGCGTGGCGCGCGGGCCGGTCGACCTCGTCGGCCACGACTGGGGCGCCGCGATCACGTACGACGTGTGCGCGCACCACCCGGCGAGGATCCGCCGCGCGGTGACGATGGCGCTGCCGCACCTGCGCACGTTCTTTCGCGCGCAGCGGGATCCGGCGCAGCGACGCGCGAGCCTGTACACCGCGCTGTTCCAGATCCCCGGCGCGGGACACGTCGTGCGCGCTAACGACTTCGCGATCGTCGATCGTTTGTGGTCGAAGTGGTCTTCGGGCTACGTGCTCGACGATCGCCGCCGCGCCGAGCTGCACGCGTGCCTCGCCACGGGCTGGCCCGCGCCGCTCGGGTACTACCGGGCGTGGCTGAGAGGGGGTGCCGCAAAACGCTACAGGCGGGCCCTGCGCCGCGTTTCGGTGCCGTTGCTCCAGCTGCATGGCGCCTGCGACGGCTGCGTCCTGGTCCCCGCCGAGGACGACGGCGATCTCTTCGATCATCGCGTGCGGGTCGTACTGCCGAAGCTCGGTCACTTCATGCAGGTCGAAGCGCCCGCGGAGATCGCCGACCGCGCGAGCGCGTGGTTGGCGTAGCATCCGCGCCGAATGCCTCCGCGTCGTCACGATGGTGCCGCGCTGCTGGTCGCCGGGTACGCCGCGACCGGTGCGCCCGCGCTCGAGGCATCGGCGGTGCACACGCTCGGGCAGATCGGCGAGGCGCTGCTCGCGACCGGCGCGACGTGGCAGATCCGGCGCCTCGCGGCTGCCGCGGGCGAGCGCCACGCCGTCGATCGCGCTACCGTCAAGCGCCACCTCGACGAGCTCGTCGCAGAGCGCGCGCGCATCGCCGTGCTCGTCGTCCTCGGCACGATCATCGATGTCGGCGGTGAGGCCGCGCTCGTCACGGGACCCGATGCGCGCGAGTATCCGGAGGACTCGACGCTGCCACTCGCATGGATCCGCGAGCGCCTCGCGAGCTCGAGCGTCGAGCAGGCGGTCGTCGTCGTGTCGGCGCGTGGCGACGGAGCGCCGCGCGCGTGGCTCGACATCCTCGCGACGCGCCGCGGGCAGCACCTGATCGCGATCGACTCCGCGGCCGAGGGCGCGCCGCTCGCCGACGCGTTGCTCTCGGGTCTGTGCGGCGAGGCGCTCGATCCGCGTACCGGCACCGTGACGATGGCGAGCCTGAGCCGCTTCCTCGCCGACCGCGCACCGTCGAGCGCGATGCAAGGTTGCGATGCCTCGGAGACCGTCGCGCAACCGCCGCCGCTCGCGGGCCTGTGGGACGTGCGTCGCTCGCAGCTCTCGCTTCGCGGGACGCGACCGCGCACTCCGCGCGCGCTGCGCCCCGACGACGATCTGACCGGAACGGTGCTCCCGGGGCGGTTTCGCATCGACACGCTCGTCGCGCGCGGCACGTTCGGCACGATCTATCGCGCGCGGCAGCTCGCCGTCGAACGCGACGTCGCGCTCAAGGTGCTGCACGCCGACATCGATCCGTCGTCGGAGGACGGTCGCTTGTTCGTGCACGAGATCCGCAGCGTCGGCCGCATCGACCACGCGAACGTCGTTCGCATCTACCAGGCGGACATCACGCACGACGGGCGCTTGTTCTTCGCGATGGAGCTCCTCGGTGGAAAGGACCTCGCCACGCTCGCCGCCGAAGGAACGGTGCCCCGCGAGCGCGCGGTCGAGCTGACGCGCCAGCTCCTCGCGGGCCTCGGCGCCGCGCACGACGCCGGCCTCGTCCACGCGGACGTGAAGCCGGCGAACGCGATCGTCACGGAGCGCGACGGCGTGGAGCGCGTCGTCCTCGTCGACTTCGGCCTCGCGCGGCTTCGCTCGCCCGATCGCCCAGCGGAGTCCGCCGGCGGAACGCCCGCGTACATGGCGCCCGAGCAGATGATGGAGGGACGCGTCGACGCTCGCTCCGATCTGTTCAGCGCCGCGCTCGTGCTCGTGCACCTGCTCGTCGGGTGGCGCCGGCCGAACGCGCTCGAGCTCGTGCCGCCGCTCGACATCATCCCCGACGAGGATCTGCGCCAGGTCCTCGAGCGCGCGCTCGCGACGGATCCCGCGAAGCGCTACGCGTCGGCGCGCGAGCTGTCGGCGGCGCTCACCGGCACCTCCACGCCGACCGCACCGGCGCCGGCGCGCGTGCTGCCGTTTCGCCACCTCCAGCCGCTCACCGAGGAAGATCGCGGCCGCCTCCACGGCCGACAGGCCGACCTCGCGCAGCTCACCGAGCAGGTGCTCTACCGGCGCAGCGTCATCTACACGGCGCCGTCGGGCGTCGGCAAGACATCACTGCTTCGCGCGGGCCTCGTGCCGCGCCTCGAGGCGCTCGGCATTCGCACGATCTACGTGCGCTGTCGCGGCGACTCGCAGGCCGCGATCGCGACCGCGATCGATCCGAACGCGACGTCGATCGGCGAGGCGATCACGGCGCACGTGCACGCGGGCGGCGGCAAGCTGGTGCTCGTCCTCGATCAGCTCGAGCGCGCGCTCGCCGACGCGAACGCGGGCGAGCTCGTGCGCAGCGTGCTGTCCGCGATCCCCGACGCCGACGTCTCCGTCGTGATGGGCATCCGCGAGGATCACCTCGCGCGCCTCGTCGCGAAGACGCAGGAGGTCGACGCGCAGATCGCGATCATGCGCCTTCCACCGCTGTCGCCCGAGGGCGCCAGCGACGCGATCGTCGCTCCGCTCGCCGAGAGTCGCCTCGCGATCGAGCCCGAGCTCCTGACCGCGTTGCTCGCCGACCTGCAACGCGCCGCCGCGGCGATCGGCGCTGCGATGGGCTGGGGCGCGACGCCGTCGGTATATCCGCCGCACCTCCAGCTCGCGTGCTCGGTGCTCTACGAGGCCCTGCCCGAAGGCGAGGTCACGCTCACGCTCGCGCACTACAAGAAGCTCGGCGGCTTCGACGCGATCGTCGGCGAGCACCTCGAGCGCGTGCTCGACACAGAGCTCGCCGACGGCCGCGACGTGATCGCGCGCGATCTGTTCCTCGCGCTCGTCACGTCCGCCAACGAGCGCGCGATCCGCAGCGAGAACGAGCTGCTCGCGATCGCCTCCGCGCGTCACGCGCCCCACGAGGTGCGCGCGGTCCTCGAGACGCTCCGCGTGCGCGGCCTGCTCGTGCGCGTTCGCGATGCGAGCGGCGAACCGAGCTGGGAGCTCGTCCACGACAGCCTCGTGCCGCGCGTGCTCGCGTGGCTCGACCGCCGCGACCTCGCGCGCCGCCGCGCCGTCGAGCTCGTGCGCTATCACGTGCGGCGCTCGCGCCCGGAGGCCCCATCGCTGCTCGGTCGCGCGGAGCTGCGCGAGCTCGCTCCCTACGCCGACGCGATCACCGAGCTCGACGCGGAGCACCAGAAGCGCGATCAGGATCCCGACGCGTGGACCCCATCGCGCCTCGTCGCGCGCAGTCGACAAGCGCAGCGCCGGCGCATCGCGCTGGTCGCGACGCTGTCGGCGGCGCTCGCCGGCGTGTCGCTGTTCGCGTTCTACATCCAGCGACGCGAGGCAGAGCGCACGGCGCGCGAAGCATCGCTGCGCGCGCGCGACCTCGGGCGCTTCACGCTCGCCCTATCGGCGTTCGACTGGGATCCGATCACGCTGAAGCCGCGCGCCGCCCCTGCACCACCGGGGCTTCGCTGGACGTTGCACGCGCCGGCGCCGCACGACCCGCACGAGGTCGGCGCGGAGCTCGGGCGCGACGAGCTCGTGCACTCCACGCCGCGTACCGATGGCGATCACATCGTCGAGGACGTCGAGGCCCACGGCGGGCCGGCGTTCCTCGTCGTCGAGCGCGGAGCGTGTGCGCCGTCGACGATCCCGATCGCGATGGTGCCCGGCTACGCGTCACGCGAGCATCGCCGAACGATCGAGGTTCGCGTCCCGACGTGTGCGGCCTCGCGCGCCGATGCGATCCGGCTCTCCGGAGCCTTCATCCATGGCGGCATCGGCGATCCCGCGTCGCCCGAGCTGATCGCGAACCCGGACAGCACGCCGGAGCAGACGCTCGATCTTCCCGCGTTCGCGATCGATCGCACGGAGGTGTCGAACGCATGGTTCGATGCCTTCGCCGCGCTCCGGCCCGTCACCGGGATCGGGAGCCCGCGCTATCCGACCACCGTCGATCTCGTCGACGCGAGTCGCCCGGAGATGCCCGTCGCGGGCGTGGACTGGTTCGTCGCGCGCAGCTTCTGCCGCTTCCTCGGCAAGGAGCTGCCGACGTCACCCCAGTGGACACGCGCGCTGCGCGGCGCGCTCCAGATCGGCGCGACCGCGAATCCGATGCCGCGCCGCAACTTCCCGTGGGGGAAGCCGCTGCCGACGAGCGGGGTTCGCGTTCGCGCGCTCGGGACGTCGGGACCGGCACCGGTCGGGACGAGCGTCGCCGACCGCAGCGTCGACGGCGTGATGGATCTCGGCGGCAACGTGCAGGAGTGGACGTCGACGATGATGACGAGCGGCGGCGCGGACATGCGCGCGACGCGCGGGGGCAATCACATGGACACGGAGATCGGCGACCCCGACTTCACCGCGATCGACAATCCGCGCGTCGCGACGTTCCAGTACTTCGGGATGGGCCTGCGCTGCGTGTCCAACGACTAGATCGTGCTCGCGAGACCGTCGAGGCATGCGAGCAGCGCCGCGGGATCCCTCACCGGATACAGGAGGCCCGGTCCGCTCGGCGGATACACGCGGACGAACTGGCCCTCGAACATCACCTGCACGACATGGAACAGCCCTGCCCGCGCGGAGCGGATCGCGATCTCGCACAACGGCGTCGCGAGCAGCCCCGGCATCTCCGCGCCGTCGGTGCGGCGGATCAGCGCGAGCAGCTGGCGTGCTTCGTCCGTGTCCGCGTAGAAGCGCCGCCACGGCGTGTCGTTGACCACGAGTGGCAGCGCGGCGAGCGCGTCGACATCGAACGCTCGCGCCGGAGGCGCCTCCGGCAGCGGCGGCGGCGGTGAGAGCTCGCGCGCGCCGACGAGCAGGAACGCCCACTGCGGATCGAAGCCATCGTGGCGGAAGTGACCCGCGTGCACGAGGCTCGTCGTACCGAGCACGGGCAAGCCGACGATATCGGTGAGCGCGATGATCGTATCGCGCGCGCGCTGCGTCGACGCGGTGCCACAGCCGAGCAGCCGCACCGACGAGATGCCGAGGCGTGGCAAGACGTCGTGGTCCGCGAGCTCGCGGAAGAACGCGGTCACCGTCGGGTTGCAGCGATCGATCACCCAGCCACCGAGATCGAGCAGAGACGCGGGCGTCGCGTGTCCGACGAAGTCGAGCGTCTTGGGCATCGGCGGTTCGGTCCGCGCCGCCAGCAGCGCACCGAAGGTCTCCTCGAGCTCCACCCGACCGTCGACCAGCACCTTGTGCTCCACCACCGCGTGAAGTCGCGCGAGCTCGTGATCGAGGCGTCGCGACGTGATCGTGAGATGAGGAAGGTCGAGTAGCTCGCGCATATCTAGTGCTCCGGTTCTTCCATGCGTCCGTCGAAGCCCATCCCGGGCGGCTTCTTCGGAATGAACAGTGGGATGGTTCCCTGCGTTCCTCGGTCGAGGAACAGCGCGCCGGTCGGGTTCGCCGACGAGATCGTCGTGTAGTTCGGATCGCTCACCGCTGCGAGATCGAGCCACCATCGGCCCGCCGGCGCCGCGCCGCTCTGCGCCGTCCCGCCGTTCCAGATCTCGACGAGCGTGAGCGGTCCCTGCTCGCCGACGATGCGCGCGTGAAAGCCGTTGAACGTGCGGTCGCCGAGCTCGCCCTCCCAGTACATCGTCATCGTGAGCTCGTAGTCGAAGATCCCCGCGGTCGCGAACGCGGGCGAGCCGATCTGCTGCGCCCACAGATCGTGGAGCCACATCGATCCGATCATCTGACCGCCGGGAAAGCGCGGGCCGATACCGTTGAGCCCACCCTCGCTGCGGTAGTCGTCGCACTGGATCTGCGCGGGCTGGATCACGCCCTGCCGCGCCGCCGACGGTGTCTTCGCGAGATCGCATGGCATGAGCCTGGTCACGTCCCATGCGCTCTCCATCGGATCGTTGGGCCACCAGCCGACCTGTGTCACCCCCGTGAGCTGACCGACGTACGCACCGAACAAGTGGAACACTGTTCTCATCCGTCCCTCTTTCTGGTTGGTGAAGTGCCGCCGCCCTCCTCCTCCGCACGCCGCAGGTCGTAGTCGTTGATCAACTTGTGGAGGTGCGTGCGGGCGAGATCGAGCTCGCGCGCCGCCTCCGTGACGTTCCAGTCGTGGCGCTCGAGCGCGTCGAGCAAGTGGCGCCGCTGAAACGTGCGCGTCGCCTCGTGCAACGACAGCGGCGCGTCGTCATCGCGCGCGAGCTTGGGGAACACGTGATGCGCTTGCAGCGTGTTCGCGCGCTCGCCGTGCGCGCGGATCACCGCGGCCTCGATCGCGTGCGCGAGCTGGCGCGTGTGACCGGGCCAGCTTGCCTCGCGGCACGCCACGAGCGCGCGGCGCGAGACGGGCAAGCGCGACAGCTTGTGGCGCTCGCTCGCCTCGGCGTTGAAGTGCTCGACGAGCTCGGGGATGTCCTCGCGGCGATCCTCGAGGCCGGGAACCTCCAGTGGAACGACGTGGAGACGATAATAGAGGTCACCGCGAAACTTCTTCTGCGCGACGCGCTCCTCGAGATCCGCGTTGGTCGCGGACAGGATGCGGACGTCGGCGCGGATCGACGTCGTGCCGCCGAGCGGGTGGTACTCGCGCGTCTCGAGCAACTGCAAGAGCTTTGCTTGTGCGCCGGCGCTGAGCTCGCCGATCTCGTCGAGGAACAGTGTCCCCCCCTCGGCCGCTGCGACCTTGCCGGTGACCTTGCGTGTCGCGGTCGAGTGCGCGCCGCGCTCCGCGCCGAACAGCTCGTTCTCGATCAGCGTCTCCGGAATCGCCGCGCAGTTGAGCTCGACGAACGGACCCGACGAACGCGGGCTGTTGTTCGCGATCGTTCGCGCGAGGATCGACTTGCCGGTTCCCGATGGACCGGTGATCAAGACGTCCACGTCGAGATGCGCCACGTGCGACGCGGATTGCAGCAACCGCGCCAATGCGCGCGAGCGACCGATGATCTCCGGACTGCGCAACTTCGTGCGCGCCTCACGCGTGAAGTCGGGGTTCGGTTCGTCGCGCCGAACGAGACGATCGGCGAGCGGTGCGAGCTGCCGCGCGAACAGCTCGGCGCGCTCGCGATCGATCGCGTCGAACATTCCCGGGCGCGTGCGTCCCTGCAAGTAGATGACGCCGATCGGCGGGTGCGTACCAACCGGCGCACACATCACCGCCTGGATCGCGTGCTGTCGAACGCTGCCTAGATCCTGGAATCGCGCGTCGCCGATCGCAGACGGGGTCTCGATGGTCCGACCCTCGGCGAGCGCCTTCGCGATGATGCCGCGAGAGATCGATGTCCGGATCTCGACGAGCGCGTCGGCGCTGATCTGGTGGCCTTTCCAGAAGCGCGGTTGATTTTCGTCGTCGTCGTAGAGCTCGAGGTACCCCTTTCGAGCACCGGTGACCTCGACGATGAGTTGCAGTGCCTGTTCGAGCAGCGGCTCCAGCTCGTCCTGACCGCCGAGATCGAGCAAGCGACGATAGAAGTCACGCTGCGAGAGGAGGTCGTCCTCTCCACCCTCGGGCGAAGTCGACATTCCGATGCAGTATCGAGTGTACGCGTGCGAAAATCGACGCTTGCGCGCGACCAGACCGTCACGAGATCGCGAATGGTGTGTCTTCTATTCCGGACACTGCGCACACGGGAGTGTCAGAGAAATCAGACACGCTCGGTAACCAATACAGTCCTCCTTACCAACCGTCAGTTCCGCGGCTTGGCGAGGACTCCTTCGACCATCTGCTGCGCGATCGGGTGATACGAGGCGCGGTTCTTCGAAAAGAGCCGCGTCGCGAGATCGCGGGTGCGCGGATCGTTCGCGAGGTTCGTGTACAGCGGTCGCAGGTACTTCATGCGACCGACCTCTGCGACAACCTGCTCGACGCGCGACAGCACCGCGTGATAGCCGGACTGCAGCGCGAGCGTGAGCCACGCGACGAGCACGTCGTAGTTCTTGCTCGCGGTGAGCTGTGCATCGAGCGCGCGACACGTCGCCTCGGCCGCGGGACGCGGGACGCTCTCCAGATACAGGTTCCACTCGGTCGCGGTCCACGCAGCGGCGACGTCGGGCGCCGGCAGCGCGCCGCGGAGGCGCTCGATCGCGTCGAGCTTGGCCGACGCCGGCACCACGGCACCGGCGGGCATCCCGACGCCATCGATCCACGCGCGCGCGTCCGCCTTCGCGAGCGCACCGGGCAGCGCGGCCTCGATGTGCGCTTCGAACTGCTCGGTGGTGACCGCGCCGAAGCGATACGACGCGAGGTACGTCTTGAGCCACGCTTCGAACTCGTTGCGTCCGACGACGTTCTCGATCGCGGCGAGGAAGAAGTAGCCCTTCTCGTACGGGATCAGCGAGTAGCAATCGTCCGGGTCGACGCCGGTCAGGTTCGGACGGAGCTTCGTCATCTCCGGCCGATCCGCGAAGCGCTCGATCGACTCGTCGAGCTCGCGACGGCCCAGCGCGGCCGAGAGCGCGGCGGCGTCCACACCCTCGGTGAGCTCCGTGATCCGGCGCTCCGCGTACATCGTGAAGCCTTCATTGAGCCAGAAGTGCTCGGCGTTCGCGTTGGTGACCAGGTTGCCGGTCCACGAGTGCGCGAGCTCGTGCGCCAGCACCGAGACGAGCGAGCGATCGCCGGCGACCGTCGTCGGCGACAGGAACGTCAACCGCGGGTTCTCCATGCCGCCATAGGGAAACGACGGCGGCATGATCAGGATGTCGAAGCGCTCCCAGTCGTACGGACCGTAGAGCGACTCGGCCGCCTTCATGTGATCCTCGACGACCGCGAACTCCCACGCGGCGGCGTCGACGAGCGACGGCTCCGACCACACGCGCGAGCGCGGCGACACGTCGCGCGACGCGAGATCACCGACGGCGAACGCGAACAGGTACGGCGGGATCGGCTGCGGCATCTCCCACCGGTGAACGGCCACGTCGCCCTTCTCGGTGCGCCCGCGATCCGCGGCGGCCATGACGATCGTCAGCGCGCGCGGGATGGTGATCGTCGCGGTGTACGTGACGCGGTGTCCGGGCGAGTCCTGCAGCGGAATGATCGACCGCGCGTGGATCGCCTGGCACTGCGTGAACACGTACGGGTGCACGCCACCCGCGGTCTGTGCCGGCGACAACCACTGCATCGCGGAGGCGTTCGGCGCCGTGCGATAGCGGATCGTGATCGCCGGCGTCTCGTGCGCGAGCTCGATCGCGAGGCGCGAGCCGATGTGCGGCTCGGGCGGATGCACGGTGTACGCGAGCTCGTGTCCGTGCGCGTCCTCGATGCGCTCGATCGCGAGGTCCCGCGTGTCGAGGTCGAGCGCTCCCGTCGCGGGAGTGGCGAAGTGCAGCGTGATCGTCGCGTGGATCGTCTGCGTCGAGAAGTCGACCTTTGCGTCGAGATCGAACGAGTCGATGCGGGCCTGCGTGTCATCGGCGAACGAGTGAGGATCGCGGCGCATGGGCGCGCAGCATACCGGCACGCCTGGCGACGTACACGCCGGCCGACGATCATGTCGATGAAACCGAGGGCATCCGACCCCGAGGATCCGACCCGTACCCCGCGTACCGCTGGTGATGATCGATCCTGGGTGAACGTTCGTGACTCTGCGGCTCTACACGACCGGCATCGCCGCGCTGCTTCTCGCAGCGACGGGGTGCGACCTCGTGTACAGCCTCGATCGTCCCGACGCGCCACCGGCCGACGGACCACTCGCCGACGAGCAACGTCCCTACGATCGCTGCGGACCCTTCCTCTACGACGAGCCGCTTCGCTACGCGTTCCTGACGAACCCGCACGTGCAGGACGAGAGCGCCGCGCTGTGGTCGTGGAGCGAGGCGCGCACGGCGTGTCGCCAGCGCGGAATGGATCTCGCCGTGTTCAACGACGCGCACGAGCTCGGCGCCGTGACCGGTGATGCGAGTTGGCCGTACTGGATGGGCGCGTCGCGATCGAGCTCGACGTGGACTACCGTCGACGAATGTCCCGCGATGATGCCGACGGGCGCGAACGCGGATTCGTGCGGCATCGTCGCCGGACCGAACACGATCACCGCGACGTCGTGCACGGGCGCGCTGGCCGATCCAGACCCAGAGCAGCCTCCAGTCGTCGTCGGCGCGCTGTGCGAGACGCCGCGTCCCGACGCGGGGCCGTGCACGGGCAACGATCCGGCGACGACCGAGTACGCGATGTCGCCGAGCGCGATGACCTTCGCGCAGGCGCGGGCGTTCTGCGCGGATCGCGGCGGCCGTCCCGTGGTGTTCGAGACCAACGCCGAGTGGCTCGAGGTGTCGAAGCGCGTCAACGACGAGCTGCGCACGCGGTTCTGGGTCGGCAGCACGTTCGACGGCACCACGTGGAAGACCGAAAGCCAGTGCCCGGGGCACTACCCGTGGGCGAGCGGCGGACCGTCGGCGACGCCGCTCGCCGAGGACTGCATGGGCAGCGTGATGATCGACGTCCCCGACGGCGACGGGGGCGAGCTGCACAGCTGGACGGTCGGCGTCGATCGACTCGCGTGCTCGACGGCACAGATGCACGCGCTCTGCGAGATCTAGCCGCCGTGCCAGTCAGCCTGCGCGCCTCCTCGACCGCCCTTCCAGAGCTTGCGAGCTCGCCGGACGCCTTCGAGGAGCCTGCGAATCGAGCGAACGCTCGCGCGCGCCCAACCGCTCGTCGAGCCAGCGTCGAGGCGTCCTCGATGCAGCCCCCCTCCGGAGGCGGCGGGTTCGCCGGATGCCCTTCGAGAAGCTGTGCCGAATCGAGTGAACGCTCGTGCGCCGCGCTCGCGGCCACACCGCTCGTCGAGCCAGCGTCGAGACGCGGCGTCCTCGATGCAGCCCCTGCGGAGGCGGCGAGCTCGCCGGATGCCGTTCGAGAAGCTGTGCCGAATCGAGACGCCGCGCTGAATCGCCCTACGCGGTGCTGACGTTCGCCGAGGTTTTTGTGTCGGCGACCGGCCTCGAGCTCGCGTACTCGCAGGCGCCCCTCTCGATGAAGGGCGTGCCGCTGACGGGCTGAATCGGACTGGATCACCGGAACGATTCAGGCTCGTCGTTGGCCCGCGCAGTGAGCTGTCGGGTTCGTCGTCGTCGCCCGCGTCGTCGACGCCCGCGTCGTGCGCGTTGTGCTCGAGCTCCTCGCGGACGCTGCGACCGCGGACGTCGTGCTCTGACGACCGAC
>CAZUAR010000021.1:0-198967 GCA_964617845.1 uncultured Kofleriaceae bacterium
GCCGGTTTCCTCCGGCCTTCGGCCGGAAGTTCTCCGTCGTCGTCACGACGCACCACACGTCGAGACTACCTCGCGTTTCGCGCCGACGTGGGGTATCCATCCCCTCTCGATGTCCGACTCGCGCGTGCATCTTCCCGTTCTTCAGGCGGCCGGCCAGGACGAACCCGCGCCCGCGGTGCGCCGCCGTCACCCCGAGTGGATCCGCGCGACGCTGCCGACCAAGCCCGCGTACTTCGAGCTGCGCGCGATGGTCAAGGAGCTGCAGCTCCACACGGTGTGCGAGAGCGCGAGCTGCCCCAACATCGGCGAGTGCTGGACGCGCCGCGCGCTGACGATCATGATCCTCGGCGACATCTGCACGCGCAGCTGCCGGTTCTGCGATGTCACCACGGGCCGCCCGCTGCCGCCGGATCCCGACGAGCCGCGCCGCGTCGCCGAGCTGCTGTCGCGCATCTATTCGACCACCGGGCTCGAGCACACCGTGATCACGTGCGTCGATCGCGATGACCTCGCCGACTTCGGCGCCGCGCACTGGGCCGAGACCATCACGCGCACCAAGGCCGCGTGCCCGCAGATGACGCTCGAGATCCTCGCCGGCGACTTCAAGGGCAAGACGGAGCTCGTCGACATTGTCCTCGCCGCGAACCCCGACGTGTTCGCGCACAACCTCGAGACGGTCCCTCGCCTCTCGCGCCAGGTGCGCGTGCAGGCGAGCTATCCGCGCAGCTACAAGATCCTCGAGCACGCGCGCTCGCGCGGCGCGATCACCAAGACCGGCCTGATGCTCGGCCTCGGCGAGACGCGCGAGGAGGTCGAGGACGTGCTGCGCGACGTCGCCGGCCTCGGCGTCGACATCGTCACGCTCGGGCAGTACCTCTCGCCGAGCAAGCAGCACCTCGCGATCGAGCGCTACGTCCACCCGACGGAGTTCGCCGAGCTCGAGCAATTCGCGCTCTCGCTCGGCATCACGCACGTCGTGTCGGGCCCGCTGGTTCGCTCGAGCTACCACGCCGACGGGCAGGCACAGCTCGTACGCGACCTGCGCGCGGCCAAGGGCCTCGCGCCGATCAGCTAAGCGCACACCCGCCCACCCACACGTTGCGTTAGCGTGGGTGCATGCGTCGATGGCTTCTCCTGGTGATGCTCGCCGCCTGTAGCGACGACGGCGGTGTCGATGTCGACAACCCGCTCACGGATCCCGAGGACGGCCCCGCCGCCGGCAACCCCGACGGCACGTGCGCCATCCCGTCGGAGGCCGGCCTCGCCGACAGCTCGAACCCGCGGACCGTCGTCGGTGATGGCACCGCCGCGAGCTGCACGGGCGACGCGGTGATCGCCGCGGTCGCGGCCGGCGGCGTGATCACCTTCGACTGCGGTCCCGACCCGATCACGATCACGCTCGACCGTCCGGCGAAGGTGTTCAACAACACCGGCCCCGATATCGTCATCGACGGCGGCGGCAAGGTGACGCTGAGCGGCGGCGGCTCGACGCGCATCCTGTACATGAACACGTGCGACGAGGCGCAGGTGTGGACGACCTCGCACTGCAACGATCAGGACCACCCGCGCCTCACGATCCAGAACATCACGTTCGTCGACGGCAACTCGAAGAACGTCGACAACGAGGACGAGGGCGGCGGCGGTGGCGCGATCTGGGCGCGCGGCGGCCGGCTGCGCCTGGTCAACACGCGCTTCTTCAACAACGTGTGCGCCGACACCGGACCCGACGTCGGCGGCGCCGGCGTGCGCGCCTTCAGTCAGTCGATGGGCCTGCCGGTCTTCGTCGTGAACTCGACGTTCGGCGGCGCCGACGGCTACGGCAACACGTGCTCCAACGGCGGCGGCATCAGCAGCATCGGCACGTCGTGGTCGATCATCAACAGCGTGTTCTCGCACAACCGCGCGATCGGCAACGGCGGCAACCCACCGCAGGGCAACTCGCCCGGCGGCGGCAGCGGCGGCGCGATCTACAACGACGGGAACGAGATGACGCTCTCGATCTGCGGCACCGCGATCCACGACAACAACGTCGTGCAGCATGGCGCGTCGATCTTCTTCGTCACCAACAACCACACGGGCAACATCCGCATCGATCGCTCGATGCTCACGAACAACACCGGCGGCTCCTGGTACACGCAGTACCCGACGATCTCCGCGCACGACGACACGGACATCGAGGTCATCGACTCGACGATCGAGTAGTCGATCAGCGGATCAGATCGTAGCCGAGCTTCGCCACGAGCGCGCCCGACACCACCAGCACCATCACGCGGATCAGCTTCGCGCCGCCCTTCATCGCCATGCGCGCGCCGATGATCCCTCCGACGAGCTGCCCCGCGGCCATCGGCAGCGCGACCTTCCACGCGATGCTCCCCGCACTCGCGAACGCACCCACCGCCGCGAGGTTCGAGGCGAAGTTGACGACCTTCGCGTTCGCCGTCGCGCGCACCATCGACATCCCGCACAGCGCGACGAAGCCGACGATCAAGAACGTGCCCGTGCCCGGCCCGAAGAACCCGTCGTAGCCGCCGATCGCGAGCGCGAGCCCGCCGACGATCCACGCGCGACCGTGCGGCGCGTCGTCCTCGCGCTGCGGCTTCTTGATCATCAGCAGCACCGCCGCGCCGATCAGCATGCCGATCACGATCGGCCCCAACGCCTGGGGCGAGATCCACAGCACGAGGCGCGCGCCGACGAGCGAGCCGACGAGCCCGAGCAGGAAGGTCCACCACGCGCGCCCGCGATCGACCTTGCCCGCGCGCCAGAACGCGACGAGCGCGGCGCCCGATCCCCACACGCTCTGCCCCTTGTTCGTGCCGAGCGCGAGGTGTGGAGGCAGCCCCGCCGCGAGAAGTGCGGGCAGCGTGATGAGGCCACCGCCACCGGCGATCGCATCGACCGTTCCCGCGAGCAACGCGGTCACGGTCAACAGCGCGATCACGAGCGCATCCACGCGGGCACGGTACACTACGCGCAGTGCAGATCACGATCGTCGGTGCTGGAGTCATCGGCCTCACGACTGCGCTCGTGCTCGAAGAGCTCGGTCACGCGGTCCACGTCGTCGCCGCCGCGACCGGAGACGCGACGACCTCCGCGGTCGCGGGCGCGGTGTGGTTTCCGTACCGCGTCGGCCCGCCCGATCGCGTCGCGCTGTGGGCGGCGACGACGCGCGCGTGGCTGGAGCGACACGCCGGCGACCCCGCGGCAGGCATCGACATCCTCGACGGCTTCGAGATCACGATCGAGCCCGAGGAAGCGCACGGCCAGCCGCCGCGCCGTCCGTGGTGGGCCACGCACATCGACGTCGTTCGCATGCCCGCGCCCGTCACCGGTGCACCGCCCGCGTGGCACTTCACCGCGCCGCGCGTCGAGCCCGCGCGCTTCTTGCCGTGGCTCGCGTCGCAGCTCCGCGCACGCATCGAGACGCGCACCGTCACCGATCTCGCCGCCGAGCCGGGGGACCTCGTCATCAACTGCAGCGGCCTGGGCGCGCGCGAGCTCGCGCACGACGACGCGCTCTCGCCGCTGCTCGGCCAGATCGTGGTCACCGCCACGGGCACCGCGGATCTGAAGACGACGATCACCGACCACCGCGATCCCGACGCGATCTTCTACGTCATCCCTCGTCGGGACGAGCTCGTCCTCGGCGGCTGCACGATCCCCGTCGCGCCGGGCACGCCGCCGATCGCCGACGACGCGATCACCGCGCGCATCGTGGGGCAAGCCGCCGCGCTGGGGCTGCCGATCGGCGAGGTCACGCGCACGCGCGCGGGCCTGCGTCCCTATCGCGATGTCGTGCGGCTCGAGCGGCCCCACGTCATCGACCCGGATGATCCGACAGGGTCGGGGCGCCCGGGCCGCGTGATCCACAACTACGGCCACGGCGGCGCCGGCTTCACGCTGTGCTACGGCTGCGCCGACGAGGTGGCGAAGCTGGTCTAAAGCTTCACGACGCCGCCGTAGTACAGCCCGACGAGCGTCCCGGCGACCACGAGCAACACGACCGCGAGGATCAGCGGCAGGTTCGAACGCTTCCGGTTGGCGAGGTTCTGACCGACCTTGTTCGCGGGCGGCAGCGCTTCGTTGACGACGTCGGTGGCGATGTCGTCCTCGCCCGGCTTGGGCGCCTTCTGCACGCCACTCTTGGCAGGCGCCTTCGCGTTCGCGGGCGCCACGCCGCGCGAGGTCGCGTCGCCCTTGGGCGGCTTGACGTCATCGCGCACGTGCAACATCGTCGGATCGTCGTCGCGGACGCCGCCGCTCGCTTCGATCGCGAACGGCTTGCCATCGATCGCGGTCTGCTCGTTGGTGTCGACGCCCTTGCCGGAGTCGCGATGGATCGGCGCCTTGTGCTGCGGCGCTTGCCGCGGCTCGTGCATGCGCACCGGCGCCTTGTCGTGCGACGTCTCCTCCATCGCGAGGACCGCCGGGTGCACGAGGCCCTGCGTGAGGCAGCGGTCCCATGCTTCGCGCAGCGCTTGCTCGGCCTCGCCGGCGTCGCGGAAGCGCTTCTGATCCGACGGCATCAGCGCGGTCATGGTCACCGTGGCGAGCGGCTCGGGGATCGACGGATCGTGGCGCACGGGCGACGGCGCGTTGCCCTGCACGACGTAGCCGTTCGTGGTCTTCGTGTCGGGGCCCTCGTACGGGATCCGCCCGCACAGCAGCTCGTAGAAGCACGCGCCCCACGCGAACACGTCGGCCTGCGGCGTGTAGCGTCCCTCCTTGATCGCCTCGGGCGGCGAGTAGCCCGGCGTGCCCATGAAGATGCCGACCTGCGTGAGGTCGGAGTCCGGCATGCGCGCGATTCCAAAGTCGGCCAGCTTCCAGCGATTGTCGCCGGCGTGCAGCACGTTCGCGGGCTTCACGTCGCGGTGCACGATGCGCTGGCGATGCGCGAACGACAGTGCGCTCGCGAGGTCGAGCGCGATCGACACGCACCGCGCGAGCGGGATGCGCACGCGATCGAGGCGGTCCGCGAGCGACTCGCCCGGCAAGTACTCGAGGACCATGAACGGCGCGCCCGACTCCTCGTCGACGCCGACGTCGAAGATCGTCACGATCGCCGGGTGCTGCATCTTCGCGGCGGCCTTGGCCTCGCGCTGGAAGCGCTCGAGGAACGCGGACCGCACGCGGCGCCCCTGCCCCTGCGGCGACATGATCGTCTTCACGGCGACGACGCGATCGAGCAGCGGATCGCGCGCCTTGTAGACGACGCCCATCGCGCCCTTGCCGATCGTCTTGATGACCTCGTAGCGACCAATGCGCTGCCGGGAGTCTTCGCCTGCCCCATGGCCGATGCCAGGAGGCGCTTCTCCCTTCAGACGCGTGTTCGTACGCGGACGTGCGGCGGACTCATCGCCCATGAGCGCGAAAGCATTCTAACACGGCGGTTAGAAAGGGGGAGTTTGTGGCCAGCTACCCGGTGCGCGAAGACCGCGCGCCCGCCACCTTCGAGCCCGCGGCGACCGAGCTGGTCACGAAGGCATTTCCCCCGATCACCGAGCCCTTACCGATCACCGTCTCGCCGCCCAGGATCGTCGCGTTCGCGTAGATGACGACGTCGTCCTCCAGCGTCGGGTGGCGCCGCGTTCCGGGCTCCGGGCGACTCTCGCCCTGGGGCACGCTGAGCGCGCCCAGGGTGACGCCCTGGTAGATGCGGACGCGGTCCCCGATGAGGGTCGTTTCGCCGATCACCACGCCGGTGCCGTGGTCGATGAAGAACGACCGGCCGATCTCGGCGCCCGGGTGGATATCGACGCCGGTCCGCCGGTGGGCGAGCTCGGTCATCATGCGCGGTATTACCACGGCGCCGGCCTCGAGCAGCGCGTGCGCCATGCGATAGACCGTGATCGCGTACGTCCCCGGATAGCAGAACAGGATCTCGTCGAGGCCCGTGGCGGCCGGATCGCCCTCGTAGGCCGCGCGCAGATCATCGCGCACCGCCTCGCGCAGCTCGGGGAGCGCGGCGAGGAAGCGATCGGTGATCGAGTCCGCGCGCGCGGAGCACTCCACGCACTCGAGGTCCGCGAGTCCGAGCGCCTGCTGCTTCTTGTGGTGAAGCGCTCGGTACACCTGGCGATGCAGCGACACGCGCAGCTCGTTGACGCGCGTGCGCACGAGCTCGCGTAGCGCCGGCCGCTCGAGACGCGCGACATCGGGCCCCGCGTAGCCCGGGAACATCAGCGCGCGTACTTGCTCGATGATGTTCTCGACCTGCGCCTCGCTCGGCAGCTCGTAGCTGCCGATGTGCTGCATCTCGTTTGCCGACGGGTCGACGTACATCTCGAGCAGACGATCGGCGACTGCGTCCGCGCTCGAGCGCGGCTCGTCTTTGAGGTGAAGCGGTCGGCGCTCGGACATCACGCAACCTCTACCACGGCTCTCGCGCTTCCGCCCCGCGCGAGAGGCGTGACGCCCGTCGCAGTGCGCTCGAGGATCTCCGACGTTCCGACGAACTCCATGTCGAGCACCGCACCCGCGAGGTGCGCGGTCACCGCGAACCGCGCGAACGGCATGTCCTCGAGCGCGGCGCCGATTCCCTCGCGATGCCCGGGCACACCCGCGCGATCGGCCTCGGGGTTCGCCACGACAGTGACGCCACCGCGCGCCGCGATCCGCGGACCCATCACGATGAACCGCTCGAGCTCGGTCAGCGGCTCGCGCGCGGCGTCGTAGCCGATCAGCGTCGCGAGCTTGCCGAACGGCGTGTCGACGATCGGCAGCTTCTCCGCGTCGCCGCGCGCCAACCCGAGCGCGCTCGGCGCCCCGTCTTCGATCGCGGGCACGAGGTTGACCTTGTTCGTCGTCGCGAGGAGCCGGCCATCGGGCGCGAACGCGAACGAGCTCGATGTCAGCTCGCCGCTCGCGCCGAGGCGCAGGTGCGATCCGGCGACGAGGTGCGCCCGCTTCGCGCGCGCGAGCGGACCGCACACGCCGCGCCAGAACCGCTCCGCATCCGGCGCGAGCGCCGCGAGGATCGCGTGGCGCGGATCGAGCACGCGCGTCGTCGCGACCCCGCGCAGCACCTCGAACGGCTTGCGCAGCGCACCGCTCGCGAGCGCCGCCGACAGCGTCTTGGCCTTGTGCGCCGCCGGCGGCGACAGCGCGAACATCGCGAGGTGTCCGCACAGCTCGGGCAGCACGACGAGCGTGTGCGTCGCCTCGACGCCGTCGAGCGCAGAGCCGACCGCCGCCTCGAGGTGCGCGCGATACGCGTCCCCCGATGCGAGCACCGCATCGTCGACCGACAGCTGAACGGCAACGAGCGCGAGCTTCATGGATCGTGCCCTCGCATGCTCGCGCTACTCGTCGCCCGCGCCACCCGTCGGAACCGGGGCCGGGGCGTCGTTGATCTTCGCGATCACCTCGTCGATGTTGTTCGCATCGGGGATCGTGATCCGCGTCGGCATGCCGCCACCGATCGCGAACATCGTGACGAAGTCCCACCCCGAGCCGAACGCGGCGGCGATCGTGATCATCCCCGAGTCGCGCACGACCGCGACCGGCGCGCGCTGCTGACCCGCGAGGAGCAGATCGGTCTTGTCGAACGTGCCCGCGTGCCCCGCGGTATCCACGAAAGCGACGCGGCCCGTGACGCGGTAGTGCTTCGCCATCTCCTGGGTCTTCGCGTCGCGGCGATCGTACTCCGCCGCCGCGTTGCGGATCACGTCGTCGTGCGCGCCGGGCTTCATGCCGCCGACGAGGAACTGCACGACGGAGCGCTTGAGCTGATCGTCGCGAAACTTCGCGCGCAGCGCGCGATCGATACGCTGCCCGATCGGCCCCGGTGTCCCGATGCGCGTGTCGACGGCGCGCGCATCGTCGTCGGCGCCCTTGTACGGCTCGACGCCGCCGAGGATCCACTTCGCCGCGGCGTAGATCCCGTCGAGGTCGACGTGCGTGCACACGCAGTCGATCGGCCCGACCTGGCGCACGAGATCCGGCGTGACCATCTCGGGGCACGCACCGTGCTGCGCCTTGGTCGCGAGCACGAACCGCGGGTCGTTCGCGAACAGCGCGTGCTTCTCGTGATCGTGATGATCGACCCACGCGGCCAGACGATCGCCGAGCCCGTCGAGGAACGGCTTCGTGATCAGCTCGAACGAGGTGCTCGTCCCCACCGTCGCGGCGAACGCGATATCGAGCACGACGACGCGCCCCTGGAGCTTCTCGGCGCGCGGCAACACGCGCGGAGATGCGAACCACAGCTGCGGCATGCCCATCGCTGGGTTCTACCATCCGTCGACGGAAACCGCGTCACTTGGGGCAGTGCATCGTCACGCTCCAGCCATCGTGCAGATAGATCTGCCGCACGGTGCCGCGGTCGCCGCACTGCGCGGAGCCGGGGAGCAGCAAGCACAGCGTGTGCTCGCCCGCGTCGGCGACGAGCGCGCTGCGCCGCCCCGGCGAGACCTGGCCGAGCTGCGCGCCGTCGATCCACACGTCGACCGTGTCCATGCACCGCGTGTTGTCGACGTAGAACGTCGCGCGAGCGCGCGGGCGCGGCGGCTGCGTCGCGGGCGGCTCGGGCGGCTTCTCGTCGACGACGACGCGATAGCGCTCGGGGTTGGCGACCGCGGCGGCGAGCAGCTTGTTGCTACAGCCCGCGACGCGCAGCTCGGGACCGAGGCCGCGCGTGAACTCGGAGCGCAGCTCGGTGATATCGGCGAGCGCGAGGCGGAACGTCTTCTTCGCGTTCGCCAGCTGGGTGCGCGCATTGGGCAACAGGCCCGCGCCCGCCCCGACGCTCGCGTGGCGTGCGAGGTAGTCGGCGAGCGCTTCGAGCTCGACGCCGAGCCGCTCGTAGCGCCGCAGCTCCTTCTGCGCGGCGTCCCACGCCGGCGCGATGCGCGCGACCGGGCACGTGCGCACCGGCGGCACCTTCACCGGCGCGTACGGACCGCGGCCGAGCGCCCCGAGGATCGACAGGAACTGCGTCTGATACGCGAGGCGGACGGCGATCATCGTCGCGGACGTGATCGCGTACTCGTCGAGCGCGAGCTGGAGCCGCTCCGCGTCGCCCCACGGTCGGATCAGCTGCGGCGTGTACTGGACCGCGATCGTGCCGCCGGAGTCGAGCAGCGAGAGCGCGCTGCGGGCGGGCACGAGGTCGGGCGATGCGACCGTGGCGGCGGACAGCTCGCGGCGAGCGAGCGCGCGATCGCCGGCGAGCGCGGCGGCGATGCCCGAGAGGTAGCGAAGGTGGCCGTCGTCGGGCCAGTACGGCAACGCGCGGTCGAGCTCGGAGCGCGCGAGCACCGCGTCCCTGCGCGCGAGCTCCGCGGCGATCAGCGCGCGCCAGTGCCGGATGTCGCGCGGCGCCTGGCGCGTCGACTTGCGCAGGTACCACGCGGCCTCGCTCGCCTTGCCCTGCGCGAGCGCGATCACGCCGAGCGCCTGCTCCGCGCTCGCGCGGTCCTCGCTGAACTTCTGCAGATTCGTGTACGCGCGCGCGGCCTCGGGGAGCCGCCCCGCATCGAACAGCGACTGCGCGGCGATGAAGCCCGCGTAGCTCGTGTCGGGCGCGACCTTCTGCGCGCGGCCGTACCACGCGAGCGCCGCGTCGAGCTTCTTGAGCCGGCGATAGCCGTCGCCGATGCGCACGAGCAGCGCGAGGTCGGGCGCGCGCGCCGCGGCGATCGCCTCGAGCTGCGCCGTCGAGCGCGTCCAGTCGCCGAGCGATCCATACGCGGTCGCGAGGTCTTCCTTCACGTCGAGGTCGTCGGGCACGCGCGCGGCGATCGCCTCGAGCTCGCGCACGAGCTTGCGCGTCTCGCTGCGCGCGGCGTGGATCAGCACGAGCACGCGCCGCGACGGCAGATGATCCGGCTTCTTCGCGGTGACCTGCTCGAGTTGCTCCTCGGCGCGCGCGGCGTCGCCGGTCTGCCACAGCGCGGCGCCGTACTGGTAGCGCGCCTCGAGATCCCACGGCCGGCGCGTCACGAGCTTCTCGAACAGCGGCAGCGAGACCTCCGCCTTGCCCGCCTTCACCGACGACGCCGCGGCCGCGCGCAAGGCCTGCAGATCGTCCGGTGCGAGGTCGTGCGCGTACGCGAACTTCCCCGCTGCCTTGCTCGCGAGCTTCGGATCGTTCTGCTCTCGCGACAGCACGAGGTACAGCTCGCCGACGAGGCGCTGCGCCTCGAAGCACTTCGGATCGATGAACACCGAGCGCTCGAGGTCGTGCTGCGCGAGCCTCAGCTGCTTCTCGCGCGCTTGCTGCGACGCCACGTCCGTCGTCGCGACCGGCATCGCCAGCGCCGCGACGAGGTGCCCGAGCCCGCGCCCCATGAGGCTCACCGCGTACAGATCGCTCGCGAGCGGACGCGCGAGCGCAGCGAGCTTCGCGGCGTCGAGCTTGGTCCCGGCGGTCGTCCACGCTTCGCCGAGCGCGTCGCCGAGGAGCGCGTGGTACGTCTCGACCTTGCCCTGCCGCACGGCCTCGTGCACGCGCGTCGCGGCGCCCGCGCTCACCTTCCACAACGAGATCGCGATCCGCAGCTCCCAGTTCGGGCGCTCGACCCAGCCGGTCACGACCCACGTCGCGTCGTGGTTCTTCGCGAACGCCGCGACGGCGGTGGCCTCCGCGGGAACCGGCGCCGCCGCGACGAACAGCGCACCACCGGTCGACTCGAGCCCGAGGACGCCTTCGGTCTTCTCCGCGATCTCGAAGGGAGCGCCCCACTGGTACCAGTCGAAGGCGCGCACGTTCGCGCGGTTCTCGAACGGCGCGACGGCGAACCGTGGCGGGCTCGCCGTGACCGTGGGGACGTCGCTCGACTCGACGGCCGAGCTGCCCGCCGGGCGCGGTGCGTTGCTCCCCTGGGCGTCGAGCTCGACGGCCTCGTGGCCCTTCGGAGGTGCCAGCGGCGCGAACGGATCCGGCCCCGGCTGCGCCAACGCCGCGCCCGCGACCATCACCACGATGATCGCAGTTGCGTGCGGAAGCCGCGGCAACCTCATACACTGAGCATACCGTGGCGGAGGAACGTCGGCCTCCTCGTCCCAAGCGCCGGAAGCGTCGCCTTCGCGCCGTCTCCGTCCTTCGGCTGCTGCTTTTGTTGATCGTCTACGGTGCGTCGATGGCCGCGTCCGCGGGCTACCTCGCCGTGACCACGGTCAACAAGGAGCTGCCAAAGGATCTGACCGCGCTCCTCGACTACCAGCCGAACCGCAAGAGCATCGTCTTGTCCTCCGACGGCGAAGAGGTCGGCGCGTTCTCGATCGAGAACCGCCGCATCATCGCGCTCGAGCGCATGCCGCCGCACGTGCCGGCCGCGTTCCTGTCCGCCGAGGACCGCCGCTTCTACCGCCATCAAGGCTTCGACCTCCTCGGCATCGCACGCGCCGCGATCCGCAACTTCTCGCAGGACGGCGAGATCCGTCAGGGCGGCTCGACGATCACGCAGCAGATCATCAAGCAGACGCTGCTCGTCGGCGAGGAGTCGATCGGCGCCGTCGATCTGTCTCCGTCGGAGCGCGCGAAGCTGCAGAAGGCGCTCAAGTACCGCCGCAAGATGAAGGAGCTGATCCTCGCGGTCCGCCTCGAGCGCGAGCTGACCAAGGCCGAGATCCTCTCGATCTACCTGAACCACATCTATCTCGGGCACGGCGCGTACGGCGTCGCCGCGGCGGCGAACGTCTATTTCGGAAAGGAGGTCGAGGACCTCACCGTCGCCGAGGCCGCGATGCTCGCCGGCATCGTCTCGACACCGACGAAGAACGCACCGCATCGCAACATGGCCGGTGCGCGCGCGCAGCAGATCGGCGTCCTCCGGATCATGCTGAAGGACAACTACATCTCCGACGCCGAGTACCAGGCCGCGCTCGCCGAGCCGATCTCGCTCGTCGACGAGAGCGACCTCAATCACCTCGCGTCGCCCTACTTCGTCGAGCACGTGCGCCAGGTCGCGACGAAGAAGTACGGCAACAACGATCTGTTCAAGGGCGGCCTCAAGTTCTACTCGACGCTCGACACGCGGATGCAGGCCGCCGCCGAGGGCGCCGTGCGCCGCGGCCTCGAGTCGCTCGATCGCCGCCTCGGCTTCCGCGGTCCGATCGGCTCGGTGCCGCAAGCGCAGCGCGGCGCGTGGACCGGCGGTCCCGCGCACCCGCTGTCCGGCGCGACCGACGATACGAGCGCGCTGTCCGATCAGCTGATGCCCGATCAGCGGTACGGCGCGATGGTCGTCGAGTTCGGCAAGGGCAACAGCGTGATCGTCGACCTCGGCCCGAAGCGACTGCCGCTCGTCGACGCGGACGCTCGAGAGGTCCGCGGGTGGCGCCCCGACAAGGACACGCCCGGCGCCAGGCAGCGCGACCGGCTCGAGCTCGGCGATCTGCTCCCCGTCCGCCTCGCGAACGAGGCCGGCACGCAGGTCTCGCTCGCGCAGCGGCCGGCGCTGCAGGGAGCGATGGTCGTGATGGAGCCGTCGACCGGTCGCGTGGTCGCGATGGTCGGCGGCTACGACTGGACGGCGAGCCAGTTCAACCGCGCGACGCAAGCGGAGCGACAGGTCGGCTCGTCGATCAAGCCCTTCATCTATGCCTCCGCGATCGAGGCGGGGCGCGCGGTGACCGATCGGATGACCGACGGTCCGTACTCGGTGCAGACGGCGACCGGCACGTGGACACCGGCGAACTACGACAACAAGTACATGGGCACGGTCACGCTGATGACCGCGCTCGCGTACTCGCTCAACACGATCAGCGTGCAGCTCGTCGTGCAGGTCGGCCTCGATCGATTGATCGAGGTGCTCCGCGGCTTCGGCATCCACTCGCCGATCCCGCGCCACATCTCGATCGCCCTCGGCACGCCCGACATCACGCTGCTCGAGATGGTCGCGGGCTATGCCGGCATCGCCTCGGGCGGACGCCGCGTGTCGCCGCGGTTCTTCGATCTCGTCACGGATCCGAGCGGCAACACCGTCGACGATCTGCGCGAGTTGCCACCGGGCCGGCAGGTGATCTCGCCCGAGGTGGCGTACATCACGCAGTCCTTGATGAAGGGCGTCGTGCAGCGCGGCACCGCGCGCTACGCGCAGACGATCGGTCGCCCCGCCGCGGGCAAGACCGGCACGTCGGCGAACTATCGCGACGTGTGGTTCATCGGGTTCACGACCGACCTCGTCGCCGGCGTGTGGATCGGCCGCGATGACTCGACGCCGATCGGCGACAAGATCACCGGCGGCGGCGTCGCGGTCCCGATCTGGGTCGACTTCATGCAGAAGGCGCATCCGCGCACGCCCATCCGCGACTTCCCCGTGCCCCCGAGCGTGAGCTTCGCGCGCGTCGAGCCGTGGAGCGGCGGTCCGACGGGGCCCTACGCCGACTCGCTGTGGATGCCGTTCCTCCGCGGGACCCAGCCGCAGAAGCTGATCATGGGGCCCCTCGTGCGATCGTTCGACGACCTGGTGCCGGCTCCGTCACTGCCGAGCGCGCCTTCGTGCTCGACGCTCGACTGCTTGTGATACCGTCCGCGCATGCGTCGCTTCGTGGTTCTCGCGACCGCCGTCGCCAGCTTCGCGGCCTGCCGGCTCACCCTCGAGGACGACTCGTTTCCGATCGACGCCGGCTCGAACCTGTCCGCGTCGTGCATGGCGGCGCAGACGGCGAGTGACCTCGCGTTCCTCGAGACCAAGGTCTTCGCGACCGCGTGCACGTTCAGCGGGTGCCACAACGGCGCCAACGACGACGCCGGGCGCATGGACCTGCGCTCGGGCATGGCGCACACGTCCCTCGTGAACAAGCCCTCGAACATCGATCCCGCCTACATGCTCGTGGTGCCCGGCCAGCCGAACCAGAGCTACCTGATGATGATGGTGCAGCACCTCACGCCCGAGGAGCTGAGCCCGCCGGCCGATCCGCCGCCGCTCGATATCGGGTTCATGCCGCAGAACACCGGCGGCAAGCCGATCTGTGCGCCGAAGCGCGAGGCGATCGAGCGCTGGATCATGGCCGGCGCGATGCCGTGACATTCACGCACAGATCGTCGTCGTGATCCTCGCAGAACAGCGTCGATCCGCGTGAGGCGATCTGACCGTAGGGTGCCAGTAAGTCACCGTTCGGCAAGCGTGATTTCCGGTATTGGCACCAGTGGTTTGCTTGACGCAGCATCCAACGTCTCGCTACAACATCCGAAGCGTTGAGGGCCCCCACGTCCCGCGCTAAGGCAAGGGAAGACGAATGAGCTGGCTAAGTGAACTCTTCCAGAAGGGCGGGCCCTTCTTCATCGTCAACACGTTCTTCTTGGCCATCGTCATCGGCTTGATTGTCGAGCGTGCGATCTACTTCCTCGGGCGTGGCCACCTGAACGCGAAGGCGTTCCTCGAGCAGCTGCGCAAGCTGCTCTCGGCCAACAACGTCGATCGCGCGAAGAAGCTGTGCGACGCGACGACGGCGCCGGTCGCGCGTGTCGCGAAGGCGGGCCTCAACCGCCTCCATCGCGGCGAGGCCGCCGTCGCGCAGGCGATGGAAGAGACCATGACGGACACGATGCCCGAGGTGAAGACCCGCATCGGCGCGCTGTGGTCGCTCGCGAACATCACCACGCTCGTCGGTCTGCTCGGCACCATCACCGGTCTCATCCGTACGTTCAGCGCGATCGGCGACGCGAACCCTGCCGACCGCCAGAAGAAGCTCTCCGACGGTATCGCCGAGGCGATGTACAACACCGCGTTCGGTCTCTCGATCGCGCTGATCTGCATGATCGGCCACCTCCTCCTCTCCGCCGCGATGAAGAAGGTGATCGCGGATCTCGAGGCCTTCAGCCTCCGCTTCGAGAACCTCCTCGCGGAGGGTTCCGCGCAGCCCGCCTCGGGCAGCCGCGCTCCGGCCGCTCCGACCGAGGACGTCGCGTAGGGTTCCTTGGCCAACTGGTCGGCACATAGAGTTCGCACCAAGACGCGCGCGGCGATCCGCCGTCGCGAGGATCAGGTCGAGCAAGAGGAGATGGAGAGCGGCGAGCTCAACCTGATCCCGTATCTCGACATGGTCACGAACCTGATGCTGTTCCTCCTCGCATCGGTGTCCGCGGGCCTGATCCTCGTGCAGATCGATACGACGCTGCCCGACAAGGCGCCGCCGAACCCGACGAACGTCACGCAGCCGAGCACAAACCCCGACGACCAGCCGCTCAAGCTGTTCGTCTCGATCAAGCGCGACGAGATGATCCTCTGGTCCGCGAGCGGCCTGGAGGGAACGCTCAGCCAGCCCAAGGCGACGTTCCGCAAGACCGGCGCCGACGGCGACGCGTGCGATGGCCCGTACATGTGCCAGAGCAACGTGTGCGACCCGAAGACGTTGCGCTGCGTGCCGAGCGCCACCGAGGAGCCGCAGCTCGTGTTCGACTACCGCGCGCTCAACACCGCGCTGATCGAGATCGCGACGCGTCGCTACGCCGGCAAGCAGCGCAAGGCGGACACGTACCAGATCATCCTGCAGGCCGACGGCTCGGTGCCGTACTCGACGATCGTGGCGACCATGGCCGCGATGCGCTGCCCGCTGCCCGAGAAGTTCAAAGAGGTCACCGGCTGCGCGCTGCCCACCGAGGACGAGAATCTGAAGAAGGCGAAGGAGCCGATCTCCCCCGACGGCCGGCTCTACGACACGACGCGCGCGAGCTACGATCCGAAGAAGATGGCCCTGTTCCCCGAGATCGCATTCTCGTCGGGGTTCGAGTGAACGCATGAGCTTCACGCAGCGCGAGGCGCGCCGAGTCATCCGCAAAGCCGTCGGGCGCGTCCCCGAAGGCGAGGAGATCCGTCACCTCAACATCATGCCGATGATGGACATGATGACGATCTTGCTCGTCGCCTTCATCTTCCAGGCGGCGACCAGCGCGACCGCGCTCACCGCCGGCTCGGTCTCGCTCCCGCGCTCGCTGACCGACGACGAGCTGCCCGAGGGCGCCTCGACGCTCATCATCACGAAGAACGGCATCGTCGTCGAAGGCAAGTCCATCGTCGCCGTGTCCAACGGTGACGTCGACGCCGCTGAAAAAGAGGGCGGCAGCCTCGGTATCAAGATCCCGCGCCTCACCAACTTCCTCGCGGCGCTGCGCCAGCAGGAAGAGGCGATGCACCGCGCCAAGCCGGGCTACGACCCGAACAACGCGCCGCCGCCCGAGCTGATGATCATCGCGGATCGGACAACTCCGTACCGGCTGCTCCTGCAGGTGATGTTCTCGGCCAAGCAGAAGGAAGCCGGATACAAGCATTTCCGGCTGATCGTCCAGAAGTCGTTCCCGCTCAAGCCGGCGCAGTAGTCCTCGCCAGGCCGCGTCACGCGGCTATACTCGAAGGCATGAAGCTCGTCGGCGAACGTCGTGCACTCGCAGCGATCGTATTCGCGTTCTTCTTCATCCTGTTCTTCTTGAACGGCCTGCAGATCGGCGCCCCGGAAGGAAACTTCCTGTTCGCGCTCGCGGGCTGTTACGGGCTCGCCTTCTTCGCGCTCGTCGCCGGATATTTCTGGGCGCGCTGGTTCGCCGTCGGCGTGGGCTTGTTCGGCGTGATCGTCGCGGCGGTCTCGCTGTGGCAGGTGCGCAGCGATCCGGACATGTTCGACGCCGTGTGGCGCACGCTCGTGTTCTTCGGCGCGACGCACCTCACCGCGACGGTGATGCTGTGGGGCGACGCGATGGCGGTGCCGTACGACGGGCAGACCAAGTGGCGCGAGAAGCTCCATATGGACGACAACGCCGTGCAGCGCCTCGGCCGCTCGGTGATCCGTGCGGGCGTGGGCCTGCCGTTCGTGCTCGCGTACGCGTTCGCGCCCAAGGAGCCGGCCGGCAGCGTGCTCGCGTTCACCGCGCTCGCGCTCGCGGCGTTCGGCCTGCGCGCCGTGATTCGCGCGAAGACGTGGGGCGTGATCGCGATCGGTCTCGCCGGAACCGTCATGTTCTCGCTCGCCGGAGCCGATCTCGCGATGGGCGCCCCGGAGGGCTGGGTGCTGCGCCCTGCCCTCGCCGGCGGCCTGCTGATCTCGGCGGCGCTGCCGTGGCTCGCCCCGATGGCGCGCTCGTTCGCGGCGCGGCGCTGAGAGCCGCGTTTACGGTCCCTTCGCTCGATTGATTCGCGCGCTGCGTCGCGCTACCGTCGAAGGCATGGGTAGGACAAGTCTCGTCCTCGCGTGCGTCTTGCTCGCTTCGTCCTTCGGGACCACGGGTTGCGCGGCGCTGTATGGCGGCAAGCCGGAGAAGCTGAGGAACCCCGAGAAGAAGAAGAAGCCGCCCGAGGCGCCCGAGGCCGAGGTGAAGATCACCTACGTCGAGGACTGCGCTGCGGACTTCCGCGGCGATCCGACGAAGGTCTCGCGCCAGGGCGGGCTCTCGAACCAGCTCACCGGTGAAGGCGAGACCGCGATCGTCAGCGGCGACAAGGCAAAGGATCCCGCGGCGCAGACCGAGTTCTACAAGCTCGGCATCTCGAAGCTGTCGAACGCGCTGGTGAAGGACCCGTACAACCACGACGCCACGCTCGCGCTCGCGCTCGCGTACGACAAGGTCAACCGCAAGGGCTGCGCGCTCGCACTGCTCAAGCGCCTCTCGCAACTCGAAGCAAACGCGGCGAAGTTCGGGCGTGGCCCCAGGGCTCTGGCAGACCGCGTGACGGATACTCCGCAGTGGTTCAAGGGCTACCGGAAGGACGCGATCGCCGCGCTGGGTCGATGAAACTACTATCCACTCTCTTTGTTCTGATCTCGGTCGCAGCGTGCGGCCCTAAGGGCGAGATGACGCCTCCACCCGCACCGCTCCGTCCTCCGCCGGAGCCGGTCGTCGAGACCGCGCCGGTGTCCAAGGACTGCGATCCGATCGATCCGGACGACGAGCTCAAGGCGATCTCGTTCGACGAGCGCTCGATCCCCGAGGGGATGAAGCTCGCCGAGCAAGCGCGCGCCGAGCTCAAGACGGCCGAGAGCGCCGAGGTCTCCGGCGCGACGCGCGAGCAGTACATCACCGACGCCGTCGAGCACTTCATCACCGCGCTGCGCGCCGACCCTTACAACGTCCAGGCCACGTACGGCCTCGCCGGCGCCTACGCGCGCATCGGACGCAAGCAGTGCTCGCTGAACATGCTCACGCGCCTCTTGCAGATGCGCCCGCACCCGACGAAGCGCCCCGACGTGGAGCTGATGCTCGATCGGCTGCTCGGTCGCAAGGGCGCGCTCGATCCGGACTTCTCTCAGATGCGCGGCGATGACCGCTTCCGCTCGCTCATCCAGAAGATGTGCGACGGAACCAACGATCCGAACTGTGTCTTTGGCGCGCGCGGCGCACCTTAGCAAGATCGCTGCGACATTCTCGCGAGACCGCGCGCGTCACCGTTGGTGCATCCTGTCAGCCGGTGGCGCTTTACCGCCGGCCTGGCCTGCCGTATGACCTAGCCGATGCGATTCTCGCTGCTCGCGCTCGCCCTCGTCGCCCTCCCGGTGACGGCTCTCGCCCAACCCAAGGGACGCGGCAAGCCCGCCTGCGGCGTCACGCTGCTGCCCCTCGTCGAAGGCAACCAGTGGACGTACTCGTTCGTCCCGGCGAAGGACGCGGCGGCGCCCGAGATCGCGCGCATCGCGCCGGCGACGCCGAAGGGCTTCGTCATCACGGTGAAGAGCGTCGAGACCAAGGGCGGCGAGACGGTCGTCACCCTCGAAGAGAAGCTGACCTACGACTACACCAAGGACCCGAAGAAGCAGGTGATCGAGGAGCGACTCGTCACGAGCACGATCACGTGCAACGCGAAGAAGTTCGACGTCTCGCCCGAGAGCTTCTTCTTCGCGGGCGAGCCCGGTGGCTATCTCGGCCTCGCGATCGACAAGCTCGACCGCAAGGGCACGACCCTGCAGCTCACGAACGGAAAGATCGGCCTCAACGAGTGGGCCGATGACCTGACGATCGTCTACTCGAAGAAGCCGTTCGCGAATTCGAACGCGACGCTCCAGAACGGCAAGCTCGAGCTCGAGCGCCGGTTCACGCCGCTGGAGAGCGAGGACGTGATGACGAAGAGCACCGCGTTCCCCAAGGCGGAGAAGCTGGCCGTGAAGACGACCGGGCGCGTGACGCTCGACAAGCCGCTGACGCCCGATCTCAAGCCGATGGAGCTGCCGGCCGACTGGATCAACATCTTCTGGTTCTCGCCGGGCACCGGCCTCGTGCAGGCGCAGAACCGCTACGCGCACGTGTACCAGCTCGTCGATTCGCAGCTGAAGTAGCGCCGCGACGAAGTCGCGCGAAGCCAATCGCGCGGGGTTTCGTTTACTGTGCGCGTGATGGCGCGAGCGAGACCCGTGTGGCGTTTGACCAAGCCGCTGCGCGCGCGCATTCGTGCCGGCCACCCGTGGATCTACGACCGCGCCCTCGCGCCGCCCGGTGCGCTCGCCGCCGGCGACCTGGCGACGGTGATCGACGACAACGGGCCGATCGCGACGGTGTTCGCGGATCCCGAGTCACCGATCCGCGCGCGCGTGCTCGACGAACCCGACGCGCGGATCGACGGGACGTGGGTGCGCGGACGGGTCGAGGCGTCGGCCGCGCGGCGCGCGCGCGATCCGTTGCTCGCGAGCTGCACGGGCCGTCGCCTGGTGCACGGCGAGGGCGACGGATGCCCCGGGCTCGTGATCGATCACTACGACTCGACCGCGGTGATCGTCTTCGACGGTGCCGCGGCCACCGCGTTCTGGCGCCCGCACCTCGAGGAGATCCTCGACGGGCTCGCGCGCGGCGGCGCGACGGTCGAACACGCGTGGCTCCGCGGCGAGCGCGGCAAGCGAGCGTCGGGAGAGGCGGTGCGCGGCGATCCGCCCGACGCGATCGTCATCGCCGAAGACGACGCGCGCTTCGAGGTCGATGTCCGCGCGGGACAGAAGACCGGCTTCTTCCTCGATCAACGCGACAACCGCCGCGTGATCCGCGCGCACGCGGCCGGGCAGACCGTGCTCAACGTGTTCAGCTACACGGGCGGGTTCTCGCTCCACGCCGCGATCGGCGGCGCGACGCGCGTGACCTCGGTCGACATCGCGGCGCCCGCGATCGCCGGCGTCGCGAAGAACGTGGCGCTGTCGAACCTCGGTCCCGAGGTGCACGAAGGCGTGACCGCGGACGCGTTCGACTTCTTCGCGCGATCGATCCAGCGGAAGCGAACGTGGGATCTCGTGATCGTGGATCCGCCGAGCTTCGCGCCCAGCGAGAAGGCCAAGCCCGCGGCCCTGAGCGCGTACAAGAAGCTGGCGCTGCGGTCGCTCGAGGTCGTGGCGCCGGGTGGCCGGTTCGCCCTCGCCTCCTGCTCGAGCCACGTGACCGAGGCCGACCTGCTCGACCTGGTCGCCGGGAGCCCGGTGCGGCTGAGATTTGCTGGCGGCGCGGCCTCGGATCACCCGGTCCTGCCAGCGTTCCCCGAGGGTCGATACCTCAAGTTCCTGTTTTTCGACGTGGGGTAATTGGTCGGTCCTGTCAGCGAGAAATAAAGCAGATCGTCCGGTGAAATTGAGCACTTGACCCGGACTCCTACACTTGGTTACAGACGGGCCTCTCCGGAGGCCTCTGATGCTGAAGACCGCTCTCGCGACTCTGTTCACGCTCTCCTGCGTGGTGCTTCCGGCCTGTGGCGGCGGAGAAAACTCCACCGGCCCCATGCTGCCCCCGTGCAGCGACGAGGTCGACAACGACAACGACGGGATGACCGACTTCCCGGACGACCCCGGGTGCGTGTCGGCGAACGACGAGACCGAGGACAGCCTCCCCTCGGCGCAGTGTCAGGACGGACGCGACAACGACGGCGACGGCAAGAGCGATTACCCGGTCGATCCGGGCTGCTTCGCCCCGCAGGCCGATGGCGAAGAAGACGACTGCCCCGATGGCCCCCAGTGCCCGCAGTGCGCGGACGGCATCGATAACGACGACAGCGGCGCGATGGACTATCCGGGCGATCCGGGCTGCATCGCGGCGTCCGATGACAACGAGCACCTGTCGAACCCGGTCGCGTGCGGCGCGAACATGATGATCCAGCAGCTGCCGCCCGACGGCCTCGTGATGGGCGAGCTCGTGCCGGCATCGACCTCGACGATCGCCTCGCCGTGCGGCGGCGGCGGCGGCGCACCAGCGATCGCGTTCGAGCTGCACCTGAGCGAGAACAAGGTCATCGAGGTCTCGACCGACGACGCGATGACCACCGCCGACACGGTGATCGACATCCGCGGCGCGAACTGCATGGAGATGACGTCGCACATCGCGTGCAACGACGACATCTCGACGACGAACGAGCACTCCAAGGTCACCGTGCCGCTCGAGGCGGGCGACTACTTCATCATCGTCGAGGGCCACGACTCGTCGGCGACGGGCAACTTCGCGATGCAGGTGAAGCAGTACGCGGGCATGGGCTCGGCGTGCACCATGCCGGCCGACTGCGGTCCGGGCCTCGTCTGCCGCGTGGCGCTCGGCGCGACCGCGATGACCTGCGAGAAGCCGCAGTGCAGCGACGGCGTCGACGACGATCAAGCCGGCGACGGCAACGACTATCCGATGGATCCCGGCTGCACGACCCCGGAGGACAACGACGAGACGGACGACTGCCCGAACGGACCGATGTGCCCCGAGTGCTCCGACGACGACGACAACGACATGGACGGCCAGACCGACTACCCGATGGACGCCACGTGCCTCGCGGCCGGCGACTCCAGCGAGTCGTGCATGACCACCGACGGCGTCACGCTCATCACGAGCGGCATGACCCCGGGCACGACGGTCGGCGCGAACAATGACGTGCGCCCGCCGCCCGGTGGCTCGCCGCTGTGCTCGACCACGGGAACGCACACCGCACCGGATCGCACGTACCGCCTCGACCTGCCGGCGATGTCGACGCTGCACATCGACACGACGGACTCGAACTACGACGGCACGCTGCTGCTCCTCGACTCCACGTGCAACGGAACGCCGCTCGCGTGTCGCGACTCCGAGACGATCGACCTGACGAACCAACCGGCCGGCGCGTACTTCGTCGTCGTCGATGGCTACGCGGCGAGCTCGGGCACGTACACGGTCATGGTCAGCGGCAAGATCGCGAACGGCGCCTCCTGCGAGGGCGCGCTCGCGCAGTCGGGCGCGATCAGCTGCGCCACTGGCTTCACGTGCAAGGGCCCCGCGGGCAACCGCACCTGCCAGTCGGGTCTGTGCGGCGACGGCATGGACAACGACAGCGACGGCAAAACCGACTATCCCAACGATCCGGGGTGCGACTCGCTCGGCGACGACACCGAGGCGAACCCCGCCACGGCGCCCGTGTGCTCGAACACGATGAACGACGATGGAGACGCGTTCACCGACTGGCCGACGGACTGGGGCTGCACGTCGGCGGCGGGCGCGAACGAGAACTTCTGCGTCGGCGATGTCGCCGCGGATATCGTCGGCCTGTACACGACCAACCCGACGACGGGCACCACGGTCGGCGCGGCGAACAACTGGCCCAACGCGACGAACTGCACGTCGAGTGGATCCATCGTGTCGCCGACGACGAATGGTCCCGACAAGGTCTACGCGCTCCAGATCCCGGTGTTCCTGAACTCGCTCACGGTGGACCTCTCGGGCGCGATGTCCTCCGATACGAACTTCGACACGGTCGTGCAGGTGCGCGATGCGAACTGCGCGGCGCTCCTGGCGTGCGACGACGACTCCGGCGATCCCGACACGGAGTCGAAGGTCGTCATGACGAACGTCTCGCCGGGCGGCTACGCGATCATCGTCGACGGGTACTCCACGCAGTCCGGCATGTACACGATGACCGTGAAGGGCGTCGCGTCCGCGGGACAGCGTTGCGACTCGCCGATGTTCGCCGGCGGCGCGAACGCGATTCTGTCGTGCCCGACGAGCTGCGTGGCGAACGTGTGTCAATAACGTTCGCCGCGGACCATTGCACCGACGAGGAATCGTGGTGCAGGGTGCGGCATGCGTACCGTCCGTGTCCTCGCGTTTCTGGTCGTCGGCCTCCTCGCGTGCGGTGATGACGGCAACAAGGCGACCGACGCCGGCCCCGGCGAGGACGGTCGTCTCGGCACGATGTGCGACGACGGCATCGACAACGATGGCGACGGCAAGGCCGACTATCCCGCCGACCCCGGCTGCGTCGCACCGAACGCGGACGACGAGACCGACGATTGCCCGAACGGCCCGCGGTGCCCGCAGTGCGGGAACGAGCGCGACGACGACGGCAACGGCGTGATGGACTACCCGGGCGATCCGGGCTGCGAGTCCGCGGCGGATCCGCTCGAGGTCCTCACGAGCCCCGTCGCGTGTGGCGCGACGCTGATGATCAAGGAGCTCCCCATCAGCGGCAGCGACACCGGCATGCTCGGCGGTGCGGGCGGCGCGAGCACGTCGCAGATCACGTCGCCGTGCGGCGGCGGTGGCGGCGCGGCGGCGTTCGCGTATCGCCTGATCCTCACCGAGCCTGCGGTCATCGTCGCGTCGACGGCGGGCTCGCAGCTCGACACGGTGCTCGACCTCCGCACGTCGATGTGCATGGACCCCGGCGCCGAGGTCGCGTGTCACGACGACGTCGACACCGATGACAAGACCTCGCGCCTCACGCGCTCGCTCGCGGCCGGCGTCTACTACCTGATCGTCCAAGGCGCGGACACGGCGGCCACCGGTACGTACACGCTCACCGTCGAGAAGTTCGCGGGCGAAGGCGTGGCGTGCACGGACACGGCGATGTGCGGCCCCTCGCTCGTGTGTCGCACGCCGCTGGGCGGCACCGGCATGATCTGCACGCAACCGCAGTGCGGCGACACGCTCGACGACGATCAGGACGGCAAGAACGGCTATCCGACCGACCCGGGCTGCCAATCGCCGGACGACAACGACGAGACGGATCCGTCGCCGCTGCCCGCGTGCTCCGACGGCATCGACAACGACGACGATCAACAGACCGACTATCCGGACGACACGTCGTGCACCTCCGCCGGCGGCAACAGCGAGGCGTGCAGCAGCGAGCAAGACCCGATCAACGCGATCACGATGGGCACCACGATGGGCACGCTCGTCGGCGCGCACGACGATCACGACGCGACGTGCGACGACTCCTTCGACGGCTCGGGCGTCGACATCCTCTACACGCTCGACGTGCCGCACATGCGCACGCTCACGATCGACACCAACAACAGCACCGCGGACACCACGCTCTCGCTGCTGCGCCCGACGTGCATGGAGCCGAGCATCGGCTGCGACGACGAGGGCGGCTCCGGCACCGGCGACTCGCTGCTCACCGTGACGAACCTCGTGGCGGGTAGCTACATCGTCGCGGTCGACAACTACAGCGCGGACACGTCGTCGTTCCCCAACGGCGCGTTCAACGTCCACGTCACCGGCGTCATCATGCCGGGCGGCCGCTGCGACGCGCAGTACACGCTCGGCGGCGCCCTCGCCTGCCCCGCGTCCAATCCGTGCGAAGGCACCGCCGGCAACATGAAGTGCCGACCGACCGCGTGCGGCGACGGCATCGACAACGACAGCGACACCAAGGCCGACTTCCCGCTCGACCCGGGCTGCACCGCGATCGACGACACCGACGAGGCCGACTCGTGCGCGTCGGGCCCCGGCCCGAACTGCCCGCAGTGCGCCGACGGCATCGACAACGACGGCGACAACATGACGGACTCGGCCGACCCCAACTGCGAGTTCCCGTCGAGCCCGTCGGAGTCGTGCATGTCCGTCGACCCGGTCATCACGCTCACGACCGCCACCACCGCGGGCGACACGACGAGCTCCGCGAACGACTTCGCGCCGTCGTGCGGCGGCAGCACCAACCTCGCCGGCGATGACGTCTACGCCATCGCCGTGCCCGCCCTCACGAGCCTCTCGATCGTCGCCGACACGGACTTCGACGGCGCGGTCGCGCTGTACAACCCGACGTGCGGCGGCATGGACCTCGCGTGCGGCGACTTCCCCGAGAGCATCCGGCTCGGCGCGCTCGCCGCGGGCACGTACTACTTCGTCGTCGATGGCTACAGCGACGACGTCTTCGACGTCGGCGAGTACAGCTTCACCGTGAACGGCACGATCGCCGACGGCGCCTCCTGCGAGAGCCCGCTCGTCGCGGCCGGCGCACTTCACTGCGCGCTCGGCAGCGGCTGCATCGGCTCGGCCGGCGCGCGCACGTGCCAGCCCGCGCAGTGCAGCGACGGCATGGACAACGACACCGACACGCTCGCCGACTATCCGTTCGATCCGGGCTGCGCATCTCCCGGCGACGACGACGAGACGAACCCGGGCACCGCGCCGGTCTGCTCGAACGGCCTCGACGACGACGGCGGCGGTGGCATCGACTGGCCCGCGGACTACGGCTGCAGCTCGGCGGCCGGCACGTCGGAGGTGTTCTGCGCGGCGGAGACGAACCCGACGAGCCTCATCACCGCGTCGCCGGTCATGGGCACGACGGCCGGCGCGACGAACGACTTCGCCGCGCAGTCGTGCGCGTTCCTCGACAACTCGGCGGGCCCCGACGTCGCGCTCGCGCTCTCGCTGCCCGTCGCGGTCACGACGCTGACGCTCGACCTGCTCGACTCGACCTTCGACACGCAGGTCTCGCTGCGCGACACGTCGTGCGCGACGGAGCTCGGCTGCAACGAAGACGAGGAGATCAACGGCCTCGAGCTGCAGTCCTATCTCGAGCTCCACGACGTCGCGGCCGGCAACTACGCCGTGATCATCGACGGCTACAACGGGCAGAGCGGCGCGTACGTGCTGAAGGTGCGCGGCGTCGTCAAGCCGAACGCGTCGTGCGCGTCCTCGCTATTCATGGGCGGCGCGAACGCGATCCTCGTCTGTCCCACGGGGACGACGTGCAACGTCGGCACGATGCGCTGTCAGTAGCGACGTGATTGCGGTTCGACGCGTGCCTACATTGTTCGCGGCAAGTGTGCGCGCGTGACGCGATGAAGCCAGCTGTATCGGCACACTGGTGCACAAAGTGTGCACTCATCCGTCACCGATGAAGATTCCGCGATCGTGCCTACGAGTTTCTCGTCGGAGATCGCGAATGTCATCACGGCGGTCGATAATTGTGAGCAACGTTGGTTGCTGCGCAAACGGTCTTCCGCCACGGTGGCCCCGTCGAAAGAAGGGGATACATGCGCTCGTCTCGCTTGCTCGTTCTCGTGCTCGCGGTGGTGGCTGGGTCGGCGTGCGGGGACAATCAAACAGCTCCGATCGATTCATCGCCGCCCGACATGGGTGGCATCGGCACTCAGTGTGACGATGGCATCGACAACGATGGCGACGGGCTGATCGACTACCCGTACGACCCCGGATGCGCCGTCCCGAACGCGGACGACGAGACGGACGACTGCCCCGACGGGCCCGCTTGTCCGCAGTGCGGCAACGGTCGCGACGACGATAACAACGGGGTCTCCGACTACCCCGATGACCCTGGATGCATGTCCGCATCGGACATGACGGAGGTCGTCGACAATCCCGTCGCGTGCGGCGCGACCTTGATGATCAAGAACCTTCCCGTGACGGGAACAGACACCGGCACGCTGGACGCGACGAGCACCTCGCAGATCACGACGCCCTGTGGCGGCGGTGGTGGCGCCGCGGCGATCGCGTATCGCATCAACGTGCCTGCGCCGTCGGTGATCGTCGCGAACACCGCAGGGTCGGCGTTCGACACGGTGCTCGACCTTCGCTCGGCCGACTGTGACGATCCGTCGTCCGAGGTCGCCTGTCACGACGATGTCTCCGCATCGCTCGACACCTCGGCGCTCACCGCGTCCGTGCCGGCAGGAACCTACTTCCTGATCATCTCGGGCGCCGACACGAGCGAGCTCGGCCAGTACTCGATCAACGTGGAGCGTTTCGCTGGCGAGGGTGCGAGCTGCACCGCAACAGCGATGTGTGGCCCCGGCCTCGTCTGTCGCGCGCCGAATGGAACGACCGCCACGGTGTGCACCGTACCGCAATGCGCGGACACCTACGATGATGACGCTGACGGCATGAACGGCTATCCGACCGACCCGGGCTGCGGGAGCGCATCGGACAACGACGAGACCGACGATTGTCCCTCGGGACCGAACTGTCCCGCGTGCAGCAACGACCTCGACGATGACACCGACGGCATGACCGACTACCCGGCGGACACCTCGTGCGCCTCGGCGGGTGGCGCGAGCGAAGCCTGCAACGGCGAGCAGGATCCGATCGTCAACCTCGCGAGCGGCCTGACCCAGAGCACGCTCGTGGGCGCCAGCGACGACCACAACCCTTCGTGCGGCGGGGAGATGGGCGGAGACGTCCTGTTCACCCTCAACGTCCCTGCGATGAGGACGATCACGATCGACACCCAGAACTCGCAGGCGATCGACACCGTTCTCTCGCTCCTGTCGAGCACGTGCTCCGAGCCCAGCATCGAGTGCGACGACGACGACGGCGCGAGCCCCGCGCTCTCTTCTCTGATCACGCGCACGAACCTCGCGGCTGGCACGTACGTCGTCGCGGTGGACAACTACAACAACGTCAAGCCACCGGGTCCGATCAACGTGAACGTCTCCGGCGTGATCGCGCCGGGCGGAAGCTGCGAGCCGGCGATGACCCTCGGCGGCGCGCTCGCCTGCCCCTCGACGAACCCCTGCGTGAACATCGGCGGCACCATGAAGTGCCAACCGTCCGCGTGCGGTGACGGCATGGACAACGACACCGACGGGATCACCGACTTCCCGATGGACCCGGGGTGCACCACCCTGGACGACACCGACGAATCTGACACGTGCGCGAGCGGTCCTGGCCCCGGCTGCCCGGAGTGCGCCGACGGCGACGACAACGACCTCGATGGCGACACCGACGCGGACGACTCGAATTGCACGTACCCGTCGACCGCGTCCGAGGGCTGCGTCGCGAGCGAGGGTGTCACCGAGCTCGTGCTTCCGATGACGGCGGGCACGACCGTGGGCGCGATCAACGACACCAGCCCGTCGTGCACCAGCGCGACGAACAACGCGGGCGACCGGACGTTCAGCCTGCAGTTGCCGGACATGCTGAACGTGACCATCACGTCCGAGCCGAACAACTTCGACGCGGTCGTGTCCCTCTTGGGATCGACGTGCGGCGGCACGCCCCTCGCGTGCTTCGACAGCCCAGAGTCCGTCACGAAGACGAACCTCGCGGCCGGCAACTACTTCTTCATCGTCGACGGCTACGGCAGCTCGTCGGGCGGGACGTTCTCGGTCGGCGTCAGCGGCACGATCCGCAACGGCGCGAGCTGCGAAGTGCCGCTCGCGATGTCCGGCGCGATCACGTGTAACTCGGGCTTCAGCTGCAAAGGCTCCGTCGGCTCGAGAACGTGTCAACGCGCCGCGTGCAACGACGGCCTCGACAACGACAGCGACGGCATCGCGGACTACCCGAACGATGCGGGCTGCTCGAGCGTGAACGACGACGACGAGACCGACACGTGCCCGGGTGGTGCGAACTGTCCCGTGTGCAGCGACGGCGTCGACAACGACGGCGACACGTACATCGACTATCCCGATGATCCCGAATGCAACGCCGCCTCGGGAGACTCCGAGTCGTGTCGCTCGAGCGAGGGCATCACCCCGCTCGTACTCGCCGTCACCCCGGGCTCCACGGTCGGTACCGTGAACGACTGGGCTCCGGCCTGCGGTACGAGTGGCACGAACACGGCCGGCGATCGCATGTACTCGGTGACCGTCCCGGCGCTGACCAGCCTGTCGATCGCGGCCTCGACCAGCTTCGACGCCGCGGTCTCGCTCTACGACAATGCGTGCGGCCTACCCGCACTTTCGTGCAGCGACACACCGGAGACCGTCACGACCGGTCCGCTCGCGGCCGGCACGTACCGCTACGTCATCGACGGGTACTCGAGCGGCACGGGCACGTACACGCTGACGGTGAGTGGCAAGATCGCCGGCGGCGAGAGCTGCGAAGGCACCCTCGCCCTCGCCGGCGCGCTCACCTGCACGGACGGCTTCGCATGTGGCGGCACGATGGGCGCGCGTACGTGCATGCCGGCCGCGTGCAACAACGGCATGGACGACGACTCCGACGGCGCGACGGACTATCCGAACGATCCGGGATGCGACACGCCCTCGGACGACGACGAGACGGACCCCGCGACGGCACCGGTGTGCGCGAACGGTGCGGACGATGACACCGATGGATTGATGGACTATCCGGACGACTACGGCTGCTCCGCCGCGTCGGGTACGTCCGAGGTGTTCTGCTCGACGGAGACAAACCCGATCGAGGTCATCACGATGAACCCGATGACCGGAACCACGACGGGTCTCACGAACAACTTCGCCTCCACCACCTGCATCTCGAGCAGCGGAGAGGACAAGGTGCTCGCGCTCCGGCTCCCGGTCCCGGTCGCGTCGCTGACGCTGGACCTCAGTGGATCGCCCTTCGACACCGTGATGCAGCTTCGGGGCGGCGCCGGAGCCTGCGGAGCGCAGATCGCCTGCGCCGACCAGGGCGGAACCGGCGACGCGTCGAAGTTCACGGCGACGAACCTCGCCGCCGGCACGTACGCCGTGGTCATCGATGGGTGGAGTGGCGAAGATGGTGCGTACACGCTGACCACCACGGGCGTCGTCGCGACCGGAACGGCGTGCGACTCGCCGCTCTTCGCGGCGGGCGTCCTCGCCTGCCCGATGGGCACTACATGCACCGGCACGCCGGCGACGTGTCAGTAGTCGGTCGCCTCTGACCATCGGGCCGCTCGCTTCATCGGGCGGCGGACCAGAACGACGGTCGTATCGTCGGTCAGCGTTCCGTCGTGCCGTCGCACGAGCGTGATCAGCGCGCTCGTCGCTACCTCGAGGCTCTCGCCTCGCGCGATCTCGGCGATCCGACCGCGACTCGCGTACTTCACGAGCCCATCCGAAGCCACGAGCAAGGTGCCGCGGTCGAAGCACGACTCGACCTCGTAGACCATGCAACCGTCACCGACGAGCGGCTTCGGCGGCACGTGCTCGGCGAGATCGATCACCTCGGTGTCCGTGATCAACCAGACGGCGGAGTCTCCGACACAGACACCGCTCAAGCCGTCGGCAGTGACTTCGATCGCGATCGCCGTCGTCTGGCCGGCGCCCCGACGCGTCGAGTCTGCGTCGAGCTCTTCGACGAGCTCCCGCCAGGCCGCACGCGTCGGATTCTCGGCAACGACATCGATCCACGATTGCGCGGCCCTCGCGCCGTTGGCGACACCGCCCGCACCGTCGGCGAGCGCGACGACGATCGAGTCATCGATCGCGATCACATGCACGCGATCCTGGTTCCAGGCAGCTGCGCCTTCACTCGCGAACGCGAATCTCCAGTCCGCATTCACGGACGAACGCATTGCATCGAGCGCGCCACCGGAACGTGTCGGCACACCTCGCAGAGCCGGTCCACCGACGCGTATCCGCACGATACGCAGGTCGCACCGGCATCCGCACCGCACGATGCGGTGTCATTCTGTCCCTCGCTGGAGACATCATGCACGCCGACATCGACGACACGTTTCCGCGGAGTTTCGCGCTCGAGGTTCTCGACGATCTTCCCACCGGCGAATGCCGCTACGTTCCGAGCGGCCGACGCGCCGGACAGGACGGCATCATCGTCCGCGTGCATCCCCGAGCGGCGGACGCGTGGACCGGCGTGTTCGCCTTCGGCACGTTTGCGAACGGCGTCACGGGCGTCTGGACGACGCCCGATGCCGATCGAGTCTGCGTCGTTGCGCGTGGTGCCGGCTATATCGTGAGTGCATCGATGCCCGACGAATCGGAGAGCGTGAGCTCTCTACCCATCGTCGACGTCCGATCGGCGAGTGCGGCAGGCCTCCTTCTCTTCGCGGATCACACCACCCTGCTCGCGCATGACGGACGCCGGGCGAGGTGGCGTACGAAGCGACTGGGATGGGACGGATTCACGATCGTGCACGTCGCCGACAAAACGCTGATTGGCGAATACGCGGATATCCGCACCAAGACGTCACGACGCTTCGAGGTGGACTTGACCACAGGAATCGCGATCGGTCCGCGATCTCACGCGACGCGTGAAGCGCTGGCGAGACGGTCGGATGATCGTGCGATGGACGGTGACCGCCCTCGCCGACGCCGCGAGCCGCTTCCGGCGCATCATGGGCGCGCGCGAGGGCATGAACAAGCTCGTGCGCGCGCTCGAGCGCCACGACAACACGAACGCTGTTGCAGTGCGCGCGCAGGCCGCGTAGAGATCGCCGTCGAGGTGGAGCGCCACGTGAACGAGACGCTGATAGGTGTAGTGCTGAACTGGTCGAGCCAGAAGGCTGACTTCGAGCGCGACGGCAGCCTGCGCGACATCTACGTCCAGGATGCAACCGTCGAGGATTGGAAGCTCGTGGTCGCGCGAATTCTCGACGGCAACTACCGCGCGCGACTTCAACATGGCGGAGCCGAAGTCCCGCTGCCGACTGATTTCGAGGCCGTCTTCGCCGAAAACGATCGCCACTTCATGAGCTTCACCGTCGGCGACATCGTGCTCGACTGCCATTTCTTCACCCCGACCGAGATCGAATTCTCATTCGCACCGAACGATGTGACCGAGACGTCGCTGCGCGACCTCTTGGCCTTCATGATCGACGTCGGCGAGGCGATCAGGAAACCCGTGATCATGACGCCAGAGAACTATCCCCAGTCACCGATCTTCAGGTACGACTCCAACGAGCATCAGCTGAGATGGATTTCACCGCAGACTAGCCGCCACTGAATTTCAACAGGCGACGAGACGACGCCGCCGCAAGGCCTGCAAGACTCTCTTGAAGCACGCCGCGAGCGATGACGATGATTAGCGCGCGATGAACAGCGCGATCGAGCGAGCGCCGAGGTCGTAGCGCCGCTGGTTCATGCGGTACTCGTTGCCGGGCGCCGAGATGTTCGCTTGCGGCTCCATCCACGCGCCCGTGTCGGCGACGCGGTACCACGCGAGGTTCGCGGGTGGCGCGGGCAGCTGCAGAATGGCGTCCGTGGTGCCGCGGTTGTACGCGACGTAGATCGAGGTCGCGGTGTCACCGAGCGCCGCGCCGTCGAGCTGCCACGCGAGCACCGGCTTCGTCGCGTCGTCGAGGTACGCGCCGCTCGCGATCGCGCCGGTCGCGTCGCGCCACGCGATCTGCGCCGGCTCGATCCACGCCGGGTGACGGAGCGCCGCGTGGGCGGCGCGGAATTGCATCATCCGACGGGCGAAGGTGGTGAACGCGGGCTCGGGCGCACTCCAATCGATCCACGTCGCGGGTGAGTCGAGGTTGTACGGGTTGTTGTTGCACTTCTGCGAGTGGAGGCGCTCGTCTCCCCCGACGATCATCGGCACGCCTTGCGACAGCATGAGGAGCGCGAAGCCCGTGCGGGCGGCCTGGCGTTGGGCGGCGGCATTGCCGTCGTGATCCCACGAGCGGTTGTCGGCGGTGCCGCCGTTGGAGGGCCCGTAGGGCCACGGCTGGTTGTTGTTCGATGCGTTGCACGCGTAGAGGTCGCGCAGCGTCAGGCCGTCGTGCGCGACGACGAAGTTGATGCTCGCGCTCGGCGGGCGACCGTCGGTGCGGAACAGCTCGGTCGAGCCGTGCACGCGGTTCGCGAGCCAGCCGGGCGTGACGCTGGCAACGTCGCGCTGGTTCTGGTCCTGGCGGACGAGGTCGCGGTACTTGTCGTTCCACTCGGACCAGCCGTCGGGGAAGTTGCCGAGCTGGTACGTCCCCACGACGGTGCCCCATGGCTCGGCGATCAGGGCCGCGCCGTCGAGGGAAGCGGCGATCGTGGCGAGGAATGCCGGCGAGTAGTCGAAGCAGCCCGGGCCGCACGTGTTGCCGAGGATCGGCGCGAGATCGAAGCGGAAGCCGTCGACGCCGAGCGTGTCGCGCCAGTAGTGGAGCGAGTCGAGGATCAGCGCCTGCGCGAGCTCCTTGTCACCGGCGATGTCGGCGCCGACGCCGTTCGAGTTGGTGAAGCCGGTGCCCGCGCGGTCGAGCTGGTAGTAGCCCGCGTTGTCGATGCCGCGCAGCGAGAGCAGCGAGCCCCCGCCGCCCTCGGCGGTGTGGTTGTAGACGACGTCGACGAAGACCTTGATGCCGTGCTCGTGGAACGCGCGCACCATGGCGGCGAGCTCGCGCGTCGGTCCGCCCGGCGAGCGATCGCAGGCGTAGCGGCGATCGGGCGCGAAGTACGCGAGCGTCGAGTAGCCCCAGTAGTTGTCGCCGCTAGCGCTCGTCGGGTCGCGATCGTTCTGGTCGTTGCCCGTCTCCTGGAGCGGTAGGAACTCGACGGCCGTGACGCCGAGCTCCGCGAGGTATGGGGCCTTGGTCGCGGCGCCGGCGTAGGTGCCCGCGCAGTCGATCGAGTCTGCGTTGGTGAGGCCGCGCAGGTGGACCTCGTAGATGACGTCGTCGGACAGCGGGCGCGTCGGGCGCGTCCCGATGTCGAGCGCGTCGTCGAGTGCGGGGCGCAGCACGATGCCCTTGGCCGCGACGGGCGCCGAGTCGGTCGCTCGGTTCGCGTCGTTGGTCGCGAAGTCGGGGCCGCTCGGGTCGTGCGAGAGCTCGCGCGCGTACGGATCGAACACGAGCTTGTTCGGATTCATGCGGTTGCCGTCGCGATCGACGTCGGCGATGCGGCCCGCGAGCGAGCCGGGTGCCCACGCGGGGTCGTAGGGCCAGTTCGGGCCCCACACGCGGAAGCCGTAGTAGATGACGTCGGGCAGCTCGCTCGCCGGCATGCGCGCGCGCCACGCGTTGCCGGTGGGCTCGCGTTCCATCACGACGTGCGAGCGCTCGGCTCCGGTGGGCGCGTCGTAGATCCACAGCTCGATCCGCTCGGCTCGCTCGGACGCGACGCGGAACGAGACCTCGCGCTCGTCGGGCGAGTAGTGCGCGCCCATCGGCGGGCTCCACTCGACCGCGCCATCCGGCGTGGGATCGAGCGTCGGATCACCCTGCCGCGCGCACGCCGCGACCACCAGAAGCGCCGTCGCCCGCATCATGCGCGATCGCGCTGCAACGCGTGCACCGGGCGAAGCTCGCGAGATCACGGTGCGCCCACGTGGGCGCGTTGCATTTGGCAACGCTCAGGCGGCCCGGACTGCCCCGCGACGCGCGCCTTCCTTGCGGAGCTTGGCGGCGCGGGCGTTCATCGTCTTCTCTTCGGCGTCGTCGCGGTGGTCGTAGCCGAGGAGGTGACAGAGCCCGTGAGACGCGAGGTGCAAGAGCTCCTTCGACAGGCCGCGCTTCGCTTGTCTGCGAGCGGTCTCGACGGAGATCACGATGTCGCCGAGCAGCGTCGGGTGCAGCTTCGCGCTCGGCCCTTCGCGCTGCGCGAACGCGAGCACGTCGGTCGGCTTGTCCTTCGCGCGGTAGTCGCGGTTGAGCGCGTGGATCTGGGCGTCGGTCGTCAGGCGCAGCGCGACCTCGAAGTCCGCGTGCCCCTCGGTGAGCGCGGCCGCGCGCACCATGCGCCGCACGTTGGCGATCAGCGTTCGCCGGATCGCCGGCGGCAGCGAGACACCCGCATCGACCGTGACGTCGAGCGGCATCAGCGCGACTTGGGCACGGTCAGCGTGTACACGCGCGATTGCACGAAGACGTCGAACAGCTCCTGGTCGAGCTGGCCGCGCTTGACCTCGCTGCCGACGATGTCGAGCGCCTTTTCCATCGGCATCGCCTTCTTGTACGGGCGGTCGGACGCGGTGAGCGCGTCGTAGATGTCCGCGATCGCCATCATGCGCGCGGGCACCGGAATCTGATCGCCCTTGAGCTGCTTGGGGTAGCCGGAGCCATCGAGCTTCTCGTGATGCGCGCCCGCGATCTCGGGCACGTCGCGCAGCGTGCGCGACCACGGGATGCGCGAGAGGAACGAGTACGAGTGCACGACGTGCGAGTTGATCTCGAGGCGCTCTTGCTCGGTCAATGACCCGCGGCGGATCTGGAGGCACGAGGCTTCGTCGGGCGAGAGGAACGGCGCGACGAGACCGTTATCGTCGGTGAACGTCTTCGACGCGATCTCGGCGATGCGCTCGAAGCCGCCCTGCTCGAGGACCGTTGGCTCGTTCGCGTGGAGGATGAACTTGATGATGTCGTCGAGCTCCGCGATCTTCGCGACGATGTCGCGATCGGTCTCGGCCATCATCGCGGCGACCTCCTCGCGCGAGGCTTCCTGGAGGTAGCGGACGCGCTTCTCGAGGCCCTCGATCTTGTAGCCGCGCTTGATGAGCTGGAAGCGCTGCAAGATCATCGCGCGCTCGTGCTCGTAGAGCTTCTTCGCCTTGACGAGGACGTGCTCGCGCACGCCGACCTTGCCGAAGTCGTGGAGCAGCGCCGCGTATTCGATCTGCGTCAGGTCGTCGCGCGAGAAGCGGACCTCGCGGTAGTGGCCGCTCTCGGCGCGGTTGACGGCGCGTGCGAGGCCGACCGTGAGCTCCGCGACGCGCTCCGAGTGACCGGACGTCGTCGGATCGCGCGACTCGATCGCGGTGACCGCGGCCTTGACGAAGCCGTCGAACAGCGTCTTGACCTCCTCGTAGAGGAGGACGTTCTCGAGGGCGATGCCGGCTTGCGACGCGAGGGCGAAGATGTACGCCTCGGACACGTCGTCGAACGGGACGACGCCGGACTCGAAGTCGCTCGGCAGGTCGAGCGTGATCCAGCCCTTCGCGCGCTTGTTGATCAGCTGGATGACGCCGATGACCTCGGCGCGCGCGCTGATCATCGGCACCGCGAGGACCGAGCGCGTCTGGTAGCGATACTTGTCGTCGAACGTGCGGTCGTGGACGAAGCCCCACGGGTTGTTGCCGACGCCCGGCTCGTCGAGCGAGTAGAGGTCGGGCACGTTGATGCGATCGCCCGACAGGACGCACTGGCCGACGATCGACGTCGACGACACGTTCATCGTGAAGCCCGCCGGCGGCAGCGTGCGGGAGTCGTTCTGCGAGACGGCGAAGCGCAGCTTGCGTTGCGCGATGTCCTCGTCGGCGCCCTCGACGATGTAGATCGATCCCGCGTCGGCGTTGGTGACCTCGCAGGCGCGGCGCAGGATGATCGCGAGCAGCGACTGGATGTCGCGCTCTTGCGACAACGCGCGGCCGATCGAGATCAGCATGTCGTTCTCGTGGCGGCTGCGCTCGAGCTCGAGCTCGAGGCCGGCTGACTGCATGCGCTGCATCGTGGCTTCCGCGCGGGCGCGCAGCGTGAGCAGGAGCCGCGTCATGCCGATCGGCGTGGCGACCGCGGTCATGTCCGCGTCCTGCGGCATGGTGTCGAGCCGCGCTTCCTCGAGCTCGGCGTCGGAGCCGACGACGATCAGCGAGTAGTTACCGGACCGCGCGCGCACCAGGTGCGACGCGAGCTGCTCCGGGTCCTTCCACGTGTTCGGCCACGCGAGGACGATGAAGATCGGCATGCGCGTCCGCTGCGCGACCACCTCGAGCTCGATCCATCCGTCGCCCTGGCGGCGAATCCGATAGCCCAACATCCTCCGATCGCGTGAGACCGCGTTGACCAGATCGTCGGGGCTGGTGATCACCACCGTCTCGTAGCCTACCACGAGGTCAACGTGGCTCGTCGGAGCCGGGCCCCGGTTCGGCGCCCGCGCGGTCCATGCGCTCGCGTTCGCGCGCCTCGGAGCGCGCACGATCGCGCGCGTCGTAGGCACGGATCAGCGCGGCGACCAACGGATGACGCACGACGTCTTGGTCGGAGAACTCGACGACGCCGATGCCCCGGATCTGGTCGACGAGGTCCAGAGCATCTCGTAGACCGGACCGCTGGCCGCGCGGGAGGTCGGTCTGCGTGATGTCACCCGTGATGATGGCCTTGGAGTCGAAGCCCATGCGGGTGAGGAACATCTTCATCTGCTCCGGGGTCGTGTTCTGCGCCTCGTCGAGGATGATGAAGGAACCGCTCAGCGTGTTGTGCGTGAGGATGAAGTCGTTGGTCACATAGAGGTGATCGGAGGCAGCAACCTCGATGCAGACGCACTCGGCACGGCCGTCGGCCTCGACGCGATCGATGTAGCGCTGTGGCCGTCCGCCCCCATGCTGGGCGTAGACCTTCGCCTTTCGCGCGAGTCGGAACGGGCGCACATCGTCGGGCAGTCGGATATCGAACACGAACGAATCGTTGCGGTGTTCGACTGGCCGCCCGTTTGCCAACCCGGGCGGCCGTCCCTCTGCTTTGCGCGTTCGCCAGTAGGCGACGCCGCCGAGCGACTGCACCAAGAACGCAACGTCGTCTCTAAGTCGGGGCGACGTAGTGGTGTATTGGATGCGACAAGTACGTGCGTCTTGCGTGACAGGACCGCCGTCTGTATCGAGTAGCCCCTGAAGCACTGCCAGTCGCACCTCGGCACAGTTCCAGAGATAGTTCTCGGGAACGAACTTCGTCGAAGACCGGGCGCCGAGGAGACCGAGCTCGCGCAGAGTCACCTTTAATGGGTTCGGTAGAGGAACTCCACGCACATCCCTTCCACCAACCTCGCGATCGCGAATGACGTAGTCCGGGCCATTCTTGTGGCGCACCTCGAAGCGGGCGCCAAGTCCGATCTCGAGAGCCTTCGCCATCGATGCATCACCCGTGGCGAAGGTCGGGCTCGTCGAGCCAGTGATGCATCCATCACCGAGGAGCAACCCCAGGGCGTATGGCTCGAGGGGCACCTGCCGAGCTGCAAAGGCAACCGGAGCACGAAGCATCGGCAGCTCGTATCGATGCTGATGTGCAGCGCGCAGGTTTTCGGCGAGCTCGCGCGTTTCGAGGATGCGATTCGGCTTGTCACGACGTTTGTCGGACGGCGTCGAGACGGACCAGAGATGTTCGGCGCAACACAGCGTCGACGAGCCGTCGCTCATCGTGACGCGATACACGTCCTTCGCGCCTTGCGGATACACGCCCAGCACTTTCGTCGGCCAGCCGTCGGAACCTGTCACGTAGTCCCCGACCTTCAGCGAACCAATCTCGCGCCATCCCTCCGGCGTCATCACCGATTGCGTCACCGGTTGCGCGCGACCGCGCATGAATGCGAGCGGTGCGATCTCGATCGTGCCGTCGGACATGAACCGCTCGAGCTTGTCGGGCTCGATCATGTCGTGAAGCGCGTCGTACAGCGGGCGCAGGTACGGATCGACCTTCTCCTCGAGCGTGCCGGGCAAGAAGCCGAGGCGCTCGCCCGCCTCGACCGCGGGGCGCGTGAGGATGATGCGGCGGATCTGCTTGTCGAGCAGCGCGCGCACCGCGAGTGCGACGGCGAGGTACGTCTTGCCGGTGCCGGCGGGACCGACGGAGAACATGATGTCGTTCGCGCGAACGAGGTCGACGTACTTCTTCTGCGTCGGCCCCTTGGGCGCGATCGGGCGCCCGGAGCGCGGCGTCAGGATCGTGTCGCCGAACACGCCCTGGATCGACTGCCCGGTGTCGCCCTTGAGGAGCTGCACGGCGCGAACGACGTCGTCCGACGAGAGCGGCTTGCCCGCGAGCGCGAGCTCGTAGAGCTGCTCGAGCGCGGTCTTCGCCGTCTCGGTCGCGGTCTCGTCGCCCTCGATTGTGATCTCGTTGCCGCGCAGGTTGACCTGCGCGCCGCTCGTGCGCTCGACGAGCTTGAGCCGCCCGTTGTTCGATCCGATCAGCGCCTGCAGCGCCTCGGGGTCGTCGAATGCCAGCTTCTCGCGGTGAATCGTCTTGGGTTGGGTCACGTGGGATCTCGCCCGCACGAACGATCCTGCGGCTCGTCGGGGCTGCTCGTATAGCACGGCAATCTTCGGGGGGATTCGAGGGGACACCCCCCGGCAATCTTCGAGGGGACCGGGCGGTCCCCGAAAATCTTCGGGGGGGACCCGGGGGTGTCCCCCGGGTGTAGGGTGCGTCCCATGGCCGCCGGCAGTTCCCTCCCCCGCCTCGTCGAGATCATGGACCGCTTGCTCGCTCCCGATGGCTGCCCGTGGGATCGCGAGCAGACGCTCGAGTCACTCCGGCCGTTCCTCGTCGAGGAGAGCTACGAGGTCCTCGACGCGCTGTCGCGCAACGACGTGCCGGGCCACTGCGAGGAGCTCGGCGATCTGCTCATGCAGATCGTGTTTCAAGCGGCGCTGCGCGCGCGCGAGGGCGCGTTCGACATCGACGCGGTCGTGAAGGGCATCGCCGACAAGCTCGTGCATCGCCATCCGCACGTGTTCGGCGACGCGACGATCACCGGAGGCAGCGAAGAGGTGCTGCGGAAGTGGGAGGAGATCAAGGCGGCCGAGAAGAAGGCGAAGGGCGCGCAGACCGATCGCGTGCTTTCCGGCGTGAAGCCCGGACCGGCGCTCATGCGCGCGCAAAAGATCGGCGTTCGGTGCGGCAAGGTCGGCTTCGACTGGCCCGGATGGGAAGGGTCGTTCGCCAAGATCGTCGAGGAGACGGCCGAGGTGAAGGCGGCGATCGAGAGCGGCGACAAGGACGAGATGCACGCCGAGATCGGCGATCTGTTCTTCGCGGTGATGAACGTCGCACGCAAGGTCGGCGTCGACGCGGAGCAAGCGTTGATCGACGCGACCAATCGCTTTCAGCGCCGCTTCGAGTTCGTGGAGGACCGCTTGCGCGAACGGGGCAAGACGCCTCAGCAGTCCAACCTCGACGAGATGGACGCGCTGTGGAACGACGCGAAGAAGGCCGGCGTGAAGTGACAGCCGTGATCCAACGGAGTGCGCAGGCGCTCACGAAACTGCCGCATTTTTGTGCAGGCGCGATCGAGTGGATGAGATCTCGCGAACATGTGCCGCGTGCTCACCAAGCGGTCATCAACTTATCCACAGTGACCGATGCGTACTCCCGCCGTTAACCCAGCGGTCTTGTGGGCAAACTTGGCGAATGGGCCTCGGAATCCGCTTCGGTGGATAGCCTACAAGACCCTCGCAGGCACCTTCGCCCCGACGTGTTCCGCAAACCCTTGACACCACGAGGGCTCGCACGGTACACGCCCACCTCCGCAGGAGAGCCACCATGGCCAATATTCGTTCGGCCCAGAAGCAAAACCGCAAGATGATCAAGAATCGCGCGCGCAACCGCGCCGCGATGGCGAAGATTCGCACCGCCGTGAAGAAGGCGCGCGCCGCTGTCGACAACAAGGCCGGTGACGCCGCCGAGGTGCTCAAGGCTGCCGTGTCGATCGTGGACAGCGCCGTGACGAAGGGCATCCTGAAGCGCCGCACCGCTTCGCGCTACGTCTCGCGTCTGGCGACTCGCACCGCTCCTTGATCGATCGCTCATTCGACGATGACGCTCGTCGTCTCGTCGCTCTCGAGGACGACCTAGTTGTCGTCGTCGCTCTCTCCCTCGACGGAGATGCCGTACTTGCGTAAGAGCTTGTGCAAGTACTTCCGGTCCATGTCGGCATCGCGTGCCGCCTTCGAGATGTTCCCGTCGGCGCGCTTGATGAGCCACGAGAGGTAGCGCCGCTCGAAGAGCTCGTTCCACTTCTCCTTGGTGTCGCGGAACGAGACGCCGGGCTCGAACTCGATGCCGTCGCGCAGCGCCGCGCCCTGCTGCGGCTCGCCACCGCCGAGCGGTGCGACGAGCACGCCCGGATCCGCGCCGAGTGCGAGCGCGCGCTCGATCACGTTGCGGAGCTCGCGCACGTTGCCCGGCCAGTCGTGCGCCATGAGCGCCGCGCGGGTCTGCTCGGACAGCGTGATGCCGCTGTTCGGCGTGTCGAGCTTCTTCAGCATCGAGTCGATGAGCAGCGGGATGTCCTCGCGACGCTCGCGCAGCGCCGGCGCGGTGATCGGCACGACGTTGAGCCGGAAGTACAAGTCCTCGCGGAACTTCCCCTTCTCGACCTCGCTGCGGAGGTCCTTGCGCGTCGCCGCGATCACGCGGAGGTCGACCTTGATCGTCTTGGTGCCGCCGACGCGCCGCAGCTCGCGCTGCTCGAGCACGCGCAAGAGCTTGGGCTGGAGATCGAGCGAGAGCTCCCCGAGCTCGTCGAGGAACACGGTGCCGCCGCTCGCCATCTCGAACGCGCCTTGGCGCGCGGCGACCGCGCCGGTGAACGAGCCCTTCTCGTGGCCGAACAGCTCGCTCTCGATCAGCGTGCCCGCCACCGCGCCGCAATCGACGACGATGAACGGCTTGTCCGCCCGCGGCGAGAGCTGGTGCAGCGTGCGCGCGATCATGTCCTTGCCGGTGCCGGTCTCGCCTTCGATCAGCACCGTCGCGTCGGTCGGCGCGATGCGCTCGACGAGGCCGAAGATCTCGCGCATCGCGGGCGACTTGCCGACCATCTCGCCGAGCTCTTCCTTCTCGCTCGGCAGGATCTCGATGCGCTCCTCGAACGGCGTGAACTTGAGCTCGCACGCGCCCAGGCCGATGACGGAGCCCGCGCGCAGGTACGCTTCCTTGACCTCGGCGCCGTCGAGGAAGGTGCCGTTCGTGCTCTTCATGTCGCGCACGAGGTAGCCCTTCGCGTCGCGCGCGATCTCGAAGTGCACGCGCGACACCGTCTCGTCGGCGAGGACGAGATCGTTCTCGGGCGCCTTGCCGACGCGAAACACGTCGCCGGCCACCACGAACTCCGTGCCGCGCTGGGCCCCCTTGATGACGACGAGCTTGCACCGACGCAGGTTGACCGTCGCCGGCGTCGCCTCGCGCCGGATCCGAGTCCCCGTCAAGTGCTCCATCGTCGAAATCGTACACCGCTACCGGCGGTACGTGCGTGCGGGGTGTCGTCGAGTTGTTTGACGTCTCCAACCACGTTACCGTGATCTCAGTGCCGCGTTTGATCGGGGGAATCGCGCTTGCCTGTGCCGTCGTGTGCGCCGTTCCCGCGATCGCGCGCGCGCAGCCGAAGGTCGCGGCGGCGGAACCCGCCGACACGAGCGAGAAGGCCGACAAGCCCGCGAAGCCGTCGGACGCGCCGCTGCCGTCGTGCCTCGACCAATCGATCCGCGATCAGCTCGGCGAGCAGCTGAAGCCTCGGGGCGTCCAGAAGCGCGACTTCAAGAAGGACAACAAGCTCGTCCTGGTCGCCCACGGCGGTCTCTACGGCGGGGACATGACGTCGTCGAGCTGGATCGCCGGCGGCTCGCTCGGCTACTTCTTCACCGAGGATTTCGGCATCGACGCGTCGTTCGATCTGATCCCGCTCACGCTCGATCTCGACGCGCCGCTCGATAAGTTCTTCGGCGACAACCGCTTCACGCCGGGCATGTCGTACCTCGGCATGGCGCACCTGATGTGGTCGCCGATCCACGCGAAGATGAAGATGGGCGGCGGCATCGTCCACGCGGACTTCATGTTCTTCGCCGGCGCGGGTCGCCAGTTCCACGACGCCGTGCAGGGCATCGCCTTCGACGCGGGCTTCGCGCTCGATCTGTTCGTCACGCGGGCGCTGACCATCCGGTTCGACGCGCGCGACCTCATGGCCGTGCAAGAAGCCGCGGGCGAGACTCGCTACACCAACAACATCGTCGCGACCGTCGGGCTCGCGCTGTACATCCCGACGGGGCTGTGATGCGCCACCTCCTCCTCGCCTCCCTGCTCCTCACCACGACCGCCCACGCGGACGACGGCGATCGCCCGATCGACCGCAAGAAGACCGCGGCGGCGACGAAGTCCGACGACGATCCGACCGAGAAGGCTCCCGGCTCGACGGCGATGTGCATCGATCAGGAGATCGCCGATCGCCTCGCGATCAAGCGCAAGCGCCGCGGCGCCGTCGATCGCCTGTTCGTCAAAGCGCGCCGTCATCAGATCACGGCGAACGGCGGCTACTACGCGAGCGACCTGCTCTCCGGTACGTACATCGCCGGCGGCTCGTACACGTATCACATGACCGACGAGACCGCGGTCGAGTTCGCCGGCTGGTACACGCACGCGAACGCCGACCTCATCCGCGCGATCGAGGACAAGCGCGGCGTCGTCCTCGCCGACACCTACGACCGCGTGATCTTCGCAGAGTCGCTCCTCGTGTGGAGCCCCGTGTACGGCAAGCTGCGTCTCGGTGGCTCCGTCGTGCACTTCGACCTGCATGCGGATCTCGGCGTCGGCGTCGTCGACTCCAAGACCAGCCGTGGCGCTGCCGGTGTGCTCGGCTTTGGCATACGATTGTTCCTCGGTCAGGCGGTCGCGTTCCGGGTCGATGCTCGCAACCGGACGTTCCGCCAGGAGCTCCTCGAAGAGCGCTTCCTGGTCAACGACAGCGCGATCACCGCCGGCTTCTCCGTGTTCTTGCCGTTCAGCAACTGAGGCGGGCGCTTCACGCCCCGCCGGTTCAAAACTCGTTTGGGGGAATCTCGATGCTCGCTCGCTCCGCACGCTGGTCCACGCTCGTCCTCACGCTGGCGCTGATCCCCGCGCTCGCGATCGCCGGGCCGAAGAAGTCGAAGAAGTCGAAGAAGAAGGCCGCGCCCGCGAAGGTCGAAGAGCCGGCGGAGCCAACACCCGCGCCCGAGCCGACACCGACGACGACACCGTCGAACACGCCGACGGTTCCACCCAACGCGAACCTCGCGCCCTCGAACCCGACGGGCGGACAAGGTGGAGCCGGTGCAGGCAGCGGCGCCGGTGGTGGATCCGCCGCGGCACCCGCCGAGCCTCCCGCCGACGAGCCACCGGCGGCCGACGCCGACGTCGACTCGCTTCGCCAGGAGTACCTCCAGCTCCGCGACGAGCTGTTCAAGAGCCGCGCGCGCGCGAACACCGTCGCGAGCCAGCTCTACTCGACGCGCGTGCAGATCCGGCTGACGTACACGACCGCGCGCTACTACAACCCGTCCAAGGCGACCATCCGCCTCGACGGTGCGAGCGTCTACGAGGACTCGACCGGCGCGATCGGCGGCGATGACGGCATCCGCTTCGACGGCTACGTCGCGCCCGGCCGCCACCTGATCACGTTCCGCGTCGAAGCGACCGGCAAGGACGACGACTCGTTCACGTCGGTGACCGAATCGCAGATCGTGGTCAAGGCGGTCGCGGGCAAGGACCTCGTCGTCGCCGCGAAGGCGAAGGACGGCGGCGACATCTCGTACGAATGGAAGAAGAGCGAGCGCGGCTCGTACGGCCTCGGCCTCGACGTCGCGGTGAAGACGATCGCGCGTGCGGCCGACGCGGGCGGCGTGAAGGGCAAGAAATGAGTCCCGTTCGCCGCAGTGGTGGAATTCACCACTTTCGAAATGTAATGGGGTCCGACCCCGATTCGCTGCCGAATTGGTCAAATCCACCACTTTTGTCCAACGAGTTGGACGCTTGTCCAGCCGGCGGACAAATTCGGCGGCGGCTCGCGTCGATCGTCGCCTCGATCGTCGCATTTGGCGCGGTCGCGACGATGGCGTCCCCTGCCCTCGCGCAGGATCCGCCGAAGGACGAGGCGGCCGAGGCGGCCGAGGCGCCGGCGAAGAACGTCGACGATCCGCTGGCGAAGTACTTCGAGGCGCTCGAGGCGACGAAGCTCGTGGACGTCGAGAGCGGCAACCTCGACACGCTCAAGCGCGAGCTCGCGATCGCCGAAGACATGCTGCGCAACGGGACGTTCGTCAACGCCGCCGTCGCGCTCTACGCGATCGTGAAGTCCCCGCGCTACGCCGCGTTCACCGACTTCCCCGAGTTCCAGAACGCGGAGTACGACCTCGCCGTCGCGCTCGCGCGGTCGGGCAGCTACGGCGCCGCGCTCGACACGATCGAGCAGATCCTCGCGCGTGGTCCGGGGGCGCCGTACTGGGGTCCCGCGCATCGGCGCGCCGTCGACATCGCGCTCGAGACGCGCGATCACGCGGGCGTCCTCGCGCGCATCGAGAGCGTGGGTGGTGCGCGAGGATCGGCGAGCGAGACGATTCCGGTATCGGCGGCCGGCGAGCGCAGCTATCTGCGCGGGCGCGCGGCGTACGACGCGGGCAAGCTCGCCGACGCCGAGGGCGAGCTCGTCATGATCAGCAAGAAGAGCCGGCTGTATTCGTCGGCGATCTACCTGCGCGGCGTGATCAAGGCGCGGCGCGGCGAGTACGAGCTGTCCGCCGAGGCGATGTGCGAGGTCGCGGCGACGCCGGACGACGACAAGTTCAGCTTCGTCGTCGACGAGCGCTACTTCACGATCAAGGACCTCGCGCGGCTGGGCCTCGGTCGCATCGCGCACGAGAACAGCGAATACGACGACGCCTACTACCACTACTTCCAGATCCCCGATGACTCGGTGTACCTGCCCGACGCGCTGTTCGAGGCGTCGTGGTCGATGTACCAGAAGCGCGAGCTCGCGACCGCGCGCGACCTCGTGAAGGAGTTCCTCGACACGTTCCCGTCGTCGCCGAACTGGCCCGAGGCGTCGCTGCTCGCCGGCTACGTCGAGCTCGCGGACTGCAAGTTCACCGATTCGCAGAAGTGGTACGACGCACTCGTCGCCAAGCTCCAGCCGATCGTCGACGAGATGGACAAGGCGCGCCGCGACCCGTCGCTGCGCAAGCAGCTGTTCTCGAGGGCGCTCACGCGGTATCGCGAGGTGAAGTACACCGGCCTCGAGGCGGGCAAGCGCGTGGGCACGCAGAAGCCGATGACGCCCACCGATCAGGTGCTCGCGCTCCTGCGGCTCGATCCCAAGTTCATCCGCCTGAACGACGCGATCGTCGGCATGACGGAGCTCTCGAACAACGCACCGGCCGTCGTGCGCCAGTGGCAGAACCTCGGCAAGCAGGTCGCCGAGAAGAAGGTCGTGGCCGTGTCGACAGGAGCGTCGCTCGAGCAGGAGCAGCTCGCGGACGCGAACGCGCTCGTCGAGGATCTGCGCCGCCTGCAGACGAGGATCGCCGAGTCGCAGAACGAGCTGTTGCGCCAGAAGCGCGAGGGCAACATCCCCGCGGACATCGCCGCCGAGGAGCAGAAGCGCCTCGATGGCCTCGCGGAGAAGAACAAGAAGGCGCTCGCGAGCGCCATCGCCGCCGCCGATACGGCCGCCGCCGCCGTGACGAGCGAGGCGTCACCTGGCATTCGCCCGCTGATCGAGGCGGACCTCGGTGAAGCGCGCCGCCTCGACAAGGCGACCCACGCGCTGCGCGAGAAGCTCGAGCAGGCCGGCGACAAGCTCGCGCAGGCCGCGATCGAGCGCCTCTACAACGACACGCGCAAGGTGCTCGACAAGGCGAAGCTCGGAAAGATCGACGCGATCATCGGGCAGAAGCGGAAGCTCGACATCGAGGTCCAGGATCTCGCCGCGGGGCGCTTCCCGGAGGAGCTGATCGGCAAGCTGTGGAACGCGAGCATGATCGGCGACGACGAGGAGTACTGGCCGTGGCAAGGCGAGTACTGGGCCGACGAATACAAGGGGTGGCGATGAAGACGATCAAGAGCCTGCTTCTCGGCGCGCTTCTCCTTCCCGCCGTCGCGCTCGGCGACGTGGCGCCGATGAAGGATGTCTCGACGACATCGCGCGGTCCGACGTCGGAGCTGTACATCCGCAAGCGACCTCCATCGCCGGAGGCGCCGGTCCTGAACGAGGAGCTGAAGAAGCTCCTCCAGTCGACGGAGATGAAGCGCGACGAGAAGCGCCTCGAAGCGATCGGCCTCTTGCGCGGCTTCCTCGATAGCAAGCCCACCGGCGAGGCGAAGGCCGAGGGCACGTTCAAGCTCGCCGAGCTGTTGTGGGAAGAAGCGCGGCGCACGTTCCTGATCCGCATGGACGAGTTCGCGCGCGCCGTCGAGAAGTGCGGCGCCACCAAGGGCGAGTGCGTGCAGCCGAAGGAGCCGCGCATCGATCTCAAGGAGGCCGCGGCGCTCTACCTCGAGCTCCACGACAAGCACCCGAACTTCCGCCGCATGGATCTCGTGACGTACCTGATCGGCTTCGCCGCGAAGGAGGACGGCCGCGAGGACGAGGCGATGGGCCGGTTCAAGGAGGTCATCGAACGCTTCCCCGACAGCTCGCTGTTCGGCGACTCGTGGATGATGATCGGCGAGCACTACTTCGCGAAGGGCGAGTGGGTGGCTGCGCGCGACGCGTACAAGCACGTCGGCGAGAGCGCCGCGACCGCGGACCTCGCGCTGTTCAAGGTGGCGTGGTGCGAGTGGAAGCTCGGCAACAGCATCGAGGCGGCGAAGCAGTTCAAGCGCGTGCTCGATCGCGCGTACAAGCAAGAGCGCGAGGGCACCGAGGCGCAGAAGCGCCGCAGCGCATCGCTCCGCGAGGAAGCGCTCGAGTACCTCGTCGTGGTGTTCACCGAGGATCGCTCGATCGAACCGAAGGAGGTCTTCGACTTCCTCGTGTCGATCGATGGCGAGCAGTACTCGCGCGACGTCATGGTCAAGGTCGCCGAGAGCTACGCCGCACAAGCCGAGTGGGGCCGCTCGACCGACGCGTACCGCTTCCTGATCCGCATGGATCCCGAGGCGCTGAAGTCCGCCGAGTTCCAGCGCGCGATCATCCAGAACTGGAACAGCGCGCTCGACATCGATCGCGCGCAGGAGGAGATCAAGGTCCTCCTCGACAACTTCGGCCCCAACACCGCGTGGGCGAAGGCGCAGCGCAACCGCGACGCGCTGCAGCGGTCGCTCGAGGTCACCGAGGACCTCGTGCGCGTGACCGCGATGAACATGCACGCGGAGGCGCAGCGCCGCGACAAGGCCGACCGCAAGCCCGACATCAACCTCTACCAGCGCGCGGCGGCGGCGTACGAGCAGTACCTCGCGGCGTTCGGCGTCGGCAAGACCGCGACCGAGAAGGCGACCGAGATCCGCTACTACCGCGCCGACATCTTGTTCTTCAAGCTGAACCGGATCGAAGAGGCCGGCGACGAGTACCTCGCGGTCGGCAAGAGCGCGCCCGTCGGAAAGCTGCACAAGGAAGCGCTGCTCAACGCGATGGCGGCGTTCGAGAAGGCACGCCCGAAGCCGACGCCGGGTCAGAAGGCGCTGTTCCCCGTCGACAAGAAGTTCGGCGAGGCGATCGATCTCTACGCGACGCTGTTCCCCGTCGACAAGGCGATCGTCGGCGTGATCTTCAAGAACGGCCAGATGTTCTACGACTACGGCGAGTACGACGAGGCCATCAAGCGCTTCGGCGTGATCGTCACGAAGTATCCCGATGATCCGAACGCAGGCCCCGCCGGCGATCGCATCCTGTCCGCGCTGAACAAGGCCGAGGACTACGAGAACATCGAGAACTGGGCGCGGAAGCTGAAGAAGGCGAAGGCGTTCTCCGACAAGGAGCAACAGACGCGCCTCGATCGCCTCATCGTCGAGTCGATCCAGAAGTCGGGCGACAAGTACGCCGACGCCGGCAAGTACGAGCAGGCCGCCTCGTTCTACCTGCGCATTCCGAAGGAGACCAAGGATGCAAAGGTCGCGTCGCAGGCGCTCATGAACGGCGGCGTCATGTACGAGAAGGCGAAGCAGCCCGAGAAGGCGGCCGACATCTACCTCGACATCGCGAACACGTTCGGCGAGAAGAACCCGGAGATCGGCGAGAAGGCCGCGTTCACCGCCGCGCAGGTCTACGAGAAGGTCATCTTCTACGACAAGGCCGCGCAGGCCTACGAGCTCGTGTGGACGAAGTTCCGCACAGGATCGCGCTCCGCCGACGCACTGTTCAACGCGGGCCTGCTGCGCCAGGCGCTCGGCCAGAACAAGGAAGCGATCGCGCACTACAAGGAGTACGCGCAGAAGTTCCGCGAGCGCAAAGACGCGCCGGACGTCGCGTTCAACATCGGCGTCGTCCTCGAGAACGCGGGCGACGAAGGGCCGGCGCACAAGGCGTACGAGGACTACGCGCGCATCTATCGCTCGACGGGCAAGCGCGTCGTCGAGGCGTACACGCGCGCGGGGCGCATGTCGTTCAAGAACGGAAAGCTCAAGGACGCGAAGGAAGAGCTCGCGACCGCGCAGCGCATCTGGAAGTCGCTCAATGGTGACCAGAAGAAGGCGGCGACCACGTGGGCCGCCGAGGCTCGCTACCTCGAGGGCGAGCTCGTGTTCCGCGAGTACGAGAAGGTCACGCTCGACGTCGATCCGAAGAAGCTCGAGAAGGCCTTGAAGCTGAAGAGCAAGCTCCTCGCCGACGCCGAGAAGGTCTACGCCTCTGTCGTCGACATGCAGGACCTCAAGTGGGCGACCGCCGCCCTGTTCCGCATCGGCCAAGTCTACGACGGCTTCGCCGAGTCGCTCGTCAACGCGTCGACGCCGAAGGGCCTGACCGCCGAGCAAGCGGAGGCGTACCGCGGAAAGCTCGACGAGTACGTCGTCGAGATCCAGGACAAGGCGGTGCAGGCGTTCGGCGCCGCCTACCAGAAGGCGATCCAGATGCAGGTGTACGACGAGTACACCGCGAAGATCCGCGAAGCACTCGGCCGCCTCGCCGCGGACAAGTATCCGCCGGAGCGCGAGTCGCGCGGCAAGGAGCGCGTCGGTGATCGACCGCCGACGCCGGCGTACCAGACGGAGGTGGTGCGATGAGGGCGCTCGTCCTGTTCGTCGCGCTCGCCACCGCGTGCGGCGCGGCGCCCAAGATCACGCCCACCGGCCGGGTGGCGAAGCCCAAGCTCGACCCGGTCAATCCCGCGGCGATGAAGCTGTTCGAGTCGGCGATGCGCGCGCTCCGCCTCGGCGGCCCCGACGCCACCGACACGGCGAAGGAGCGCCTCAAGGCATCGCTCGAGAAGGACGGGAAGCTGTGGGAGGCGCACTACAACCTCGGCGTCATCGCGTTCAAGGAAGGCGAGGATCAAGCAGCCGCCGAGTCGTTCGGCCGTGCGCTCTCGATCAACAAGGGCGATGTCCAGACGCTGCTCGCGCGCGCGGAAGCGAACCGGCGCGCGGGCAACAAGAAGGACGCGCGCGCCGACTACGAGGCCGCGCTGCGCGGTAGCGACGAGGACGACCCGATCCGCCGCGACGCCGCCGCGCGCCTCGCGTCGCTCTTGCGCGACTTCGGTGACTACGACGACGCGGTCAGCGTGCTTCGCGACACCGTGCGCCTCTCGGGCATCAACGCGAAGATCTACACGGAGCTCGGGCTCATCTACATCGCGCAGAAGCGCCCCGAGCTCGCGCAGCTCGTGCTCGTCAAGGCGCTCGAGCTCGACGAGGCGGAGTTCAAGGCGAGCGAAGGCAAGGGCAAGCGCGACGCGGCGATCTACAACGCGCTCGCGCTGCTCGCGATGAAGCAAGGCAAGGCGCAGGAGGCGTTCCAGCGCTTCGAGCAAGCGGTGCAGATCGACGAGAACTACGTCGACGCGCGGTTCTCGAAGGCGTCCGTGCTCCTCGATGCAGGCGACTACGAACGCGCGAAGGCAGAGCTCGTCGTCGTGGTCGAGAAGCGCCCCGACGACTACGCCGCGCAGGTCTCGCTCGGCGTCGCGCAGCGCGGGATGAAGCAGTTCGCGGAGGCGAAGAAGACGTGGGACAAGGTGATCAAAGAGGCGCCGCGCAGGAGCAACGCTCGCGCGGATGCGATCTGGAACGAGTTCGTCCTCAAGCTAGACTTCCAGAACGATCTGGCGGGCGCGAAGGCGGAACTGGAGCGTTACCTGCAAGAAGCTCCGGGGAACCACGCGAAGCGCACTGCCGCCGAAGAGAAACGAAAGGAACTCAAGATCCCATGAGTCGTCTGAGGCTCCGAGCCCCCGCGTGGGGGCGGCTGCCCGCAATTGCGGTCGTGATCGTGTGCGCGCTGGTCGTACCTTCCTCGGCCCAGCCGAAGAACAAGGGACATGACAAAGGCGACAAGGCGACGTCCAGCGCTCCCGCCGACAAGTCGGCCGACGCGAAGACGGACGCGAAGGCCCCAGCTGACGCGAAGCCGCCGAAGAATGCCAAGCCCAAGACCTACGACTTCACGGCCCTCGATCTGAACGGCCGCATGCGCTCGCCGCAGCTGTTGTACTTCCTCGAGCGCGCGAACGAGGAGCTCGAGCGCGCGAGCCTCGAGAAGCGCTCGTTCATCCCGCACATGGTGCGGTCGTTGGAGGAAGAACAGCTGTGACGGTGATGGCGCTGCGGACGGCGCTGATCTGGCACGACGAGGTCATGTCCGACGTCGTGAGCGAGAAGCCTCGCGCCATCACGCTCGGATCGAACGGCCGCTCGACGTTTGTCGTCCCCGAGATCGGACTGCCCGCGGACTTCGCGGTCGTCCGGCCCGGCAATCGCGGCTACCTGCTCACGCTCGGCGAGCGGATGCGCGGAACGATCTGCATCGACGGCGAGGAGAAGGACGTCTCCGACTTCGTGCATCGCGGCGGCGAGGGCGATGGCCCCGGAGGCTTCCGCGCGACGCCGATCAGCGGCAAGGACTGGGGCGTCGTCGATCTCGACGAGACCGGCGACTACAAGCTGTTCTTCCAGTTCGTACCGATCGAGGAGGCGCCGGTCTTCTTCACGAAGCCCGTGCTCCTCGCCGGCATCGGCGGCTACGTGCTGTCGAGCGCCGTGCTGACGTGGCTGTTCTGGTGGACGTCGAAGATCGACGTCGGTGAAGCCGTGTTCCGCGGCGCCGGCATCTCCACGCTCGCGATGATCGTCGGCGCCCTCGCCTTCTGGGCCTACAAGCAAGACGGCGAGTCACAAGCGTCGCTCGCGTTCAGCGTGATGCTGCACGCGGCGATCCTGATCATGACCTACCAGCTGTACTCGGGGGAGAGCCCGTTCGTATGGCCCGGACCGAAGTCGTTGACGGGCAACTACCTGGTCACCCGCCTCGATCCAGAGCCGCCGCCCGAGCCCGAGAAGCCCAAGCCCACCGTCGGCAAGGTGAGCGGCCAGGAGGCCGCGGCGAAGAACGAGAACAAGCAGAACCTCAAGACGGCGACCAAGAACGACGAGGGTGCGGCCGGCGGCAAGGGCGAGACGGAGCGCGCGCGCGATCCGAACGCGAAGGACGAGCCACCCGAGCCGCCGAAGGTCGCGTTCTTCGAGGACAAGAACAAGAAGATGCTCGACAACATCATCGACAGAAACCTGTCGACGAGCCTCTCGAAGTTCACCGGCATCAAGGGCGACACGCTGACGCGCGGCTCGATCGGCTTCGGTCCCGGTTCGGGATCCGGCGTCGGCGACGGCGTCGGCACCGGCACCACGCGAGGCAGCAAGGGCAAAGGCTCGGGCGGCGGCGGCAACGTCGAAGGCGACTTCGTCAGCAACAAGGGCAAGATCGACACCGGCAAGGATCGCCCGGGCGGAAATTGCGTCGGCGAGAACTGCCACGGCTCTGCGCCCAAGGCGATCGCGCTCAAGATCGAAGAAGCGAGCGGTGACTTCAACGGCCTCTCCAAGGAGGAGATCGATCGCGTCGTGAAAGCGCGCGCCGGCGTGTTCCGCGCTTGCTACCAGAAGGAGCTGAACCGGACGCCGGGCATCGGCGGCAAGCTCATCATCAACTTCGTGATCGACGCGGGCGGCACGGTGAAGAGCGCCCGCACCAATGGCGGCACGCTCAAGAACGCCGGCGTCGAGAGCTGCGTCAAGGGCAACATCATGCGCCTCAAGTTCCCCGCCAAGGGCGGAGCGATCGTCAACTATCCGTTCGTGTTCACGCAGGGAGGTTAACCATGTCTACGCACCTCTGGACCGCACTCGCCTTCGTAGGCCTCGTCGGCTGTACGAATGACCCGATCTACATCCCACCGGGGATGGACGGGCCGCGGCTCGAGGGCGGTCTCGAGACGGACATGGAGGGCAACCCTGTCGCCGCGAAGACGTCGGTGGTCTTGCCGATCAACACCGAAACGATGGACGACATCGAGGATCGTGAAGCCCTCCAGGCCACGTTGCCGGCGGAGGTCGTCGTCCCCTACGTCCGTGTCGGCGATCTCGAGGTCTCGGTCGAGTGGACGATCCGTAACCTCGAGGATAGCGACGGTCAGGCGACGATGCAGATCAACGGCGCCAACCAGTTCTACGAGTACGACCCGGAGCTGGTCGTCCTCAGCGAGGACGACGAAGCGCCGCCGACGCCCGGCCTCACCGGCGACATCCCGATCGACATCCCCGCGAACGGCCGTATCTCCGGCCTGTTCACCGAGGACGACATGCGCGAGGCCGCGATCGACCTCGACCAGATCACGCGTGGCCGCGTGAACCCGTTCCGCGCGCGCTACACGATCTCGAAGAACGACATGCAGTTCGCGCAGCTCAGCGAGGTCATGTTCGACGAGGACGGCGAAGCGCTGCCGCAGATGGAGACCGGGGTCGTGTTCCCGCGATCCGTGTTCGCCGGGATGATCCGCCTCGACATCGTGTTCCAGCCCGATCGCCACATGGTGCTCGAATACGCCGTCCGCGTTCGCGACGTCCGCGGCGAGATGATCAACATGATGTTCTTCGACGCCCCCGCCGACGAGCTGCAGTACACGGACCCGTACGCCTCGGAGAACGGCTTCTACACGGCGATGCCCGCGGCCACACCGCCTCCCTGATCGCCAACGATTCATCGCCCGCGACTTCGAGATCGCCGCCGATCCGGTCTACTATTGGCTCTAGATGATCCGGGGAATCATCGTGGCGGTCACCGCCATCGTCGCCACGACGGGCACCGCCGCTGCGCGTCCCGCGTCGCAAGGCTGGTACGCCGAAGGTGGCCTCGGCGCGGTCACGTTCCTACCTGCCACCTCGCGCCAGGCGCAGGTCGGCCCCGCGATCGGCTTTCGCGTGGGCCGCGATCTGTTCTCGTTTCTCTCGCTCGGCATCCAGCTGGGAGCGTCGAGCCACGAGGCGACCGTCCCTCCCCCGCCCGAGGGCGAGTGGTTCCAGCTCTACCGCGCCTCCGGTGACGTGCGCATCGGCGGCCGCATCGATCGCATCGCGCTGTTCATCGAGGGAGGCGCCGGCCTCGCGATGATCTCGTCGAACATCCTCGGCAAGGTGATGATCACCGACCCCGACGAGGAGTTCACGATCATGTTCCAGGCGGGCGCGGGCTTCGAGTACCAGCTCCAGAATCGCCACTACGCGATCGGCCTCGCCGCGGACGGCTTCTTCCTGCCGCAGTTCAAGCCGCCGACCGGCGCACCCGTGACGGCGATCGACTCGCGGCTCTACCTTCGCTACACCTACTAACCGGTTAGGGCTGGATCTAGCGCAGGGCCTTGCGCCCGTTGCCGATCAGCTCGAGCAGCACGCGACGGAACGGCGCGCTCGCGTCGAGCATCCCGATCACCGCAGCGGCGCCGAGGCGCTGTCGCCACAAGAGCAGCAGCTTCGCGGGGAGCCTGAGGCCGCCGATCGCGAGCGCGCGCTGCGTGGCCTCGGCGAGGTCCGCGGCGTAGCGCGCCGTCCAGTGGAAGTCGCCGTGCGACGTCACGGGCGCGGCGAGCTGGCGCTCCCAGTCGCGATGCGCGGTCGACGCGAGCAGGTCCGCGCGTGCGAGGAGACCCGCGCGCGCGAGCCCCATGCGAAAGCGCTCGGCGGCGGAGGCGTTGTCCTCGTCGAGCAGGCCCCACCAGATCTCGCGATCGGCGTCGCGCACGGTATCGGGGATGGCGAACGCGCAGCCGAAGTCGAGGCACCACACGAGGACGTGGCCATCGGGCTGCTCGTCGACGAGGAAGTTGCCGGGGTTCGGATCCGCGTTGAGCAGCCCGTGCGCGAGCGGAGAGCCCCACGCCACCTCGAAGATGCCCATCGCCGCCTGGCGGCGCACGTCCGGCGAGCCGACGCCCGCGGCCTCGACGACGGTCTTGCCCTTCGCGCGCGTCATCGTCAGCACGCGGGTGGACGACAGCTCGCCGATCACGCGCGGGAAGCGCAGCGTGCGGTGTCCCGCCCACGCGGCGGCGAACGAGGCCATCGCGTCGGCCTCGGCGCGATAGTCGAGCTCGCCCCGCACCGCCGTCGACAGCGCGTCGATCGCGTCGTCGTCGAGCTTGGGGCCGACCTCGGCGCCGGCGAGCTTGCGGACGAAGGCCTCGTCGTCGAGGTCGGCGCGCAGCGACTCGGCGATGCCGGGGTACTGGACCTTGACGACGACATCGGTGCCGTCGTGTAGCTTCGCGGCGTGCACCTGGCCGAGCGAGGCCGATGCCAGCGGCGCGAGGTCCCACTCGGCGAACAGCGCCTGCGGTGGTTTCCCGAGGTCCTCCTCGATCACGCGCGCGATGGCGCCGGCGGAGATCGATGGTGCGCGATCCCACAGGCCACCGAGGACCGCGCGTGCCGCGGCCGTCGCGCCGCTGCGGCCGCCGAGCGAGGCGCCCGGATCGTAGGCGGCGAGCTGCGCGACCTTGGCGAGACCGCCCTTGAGCTTGCCGGCCTGAGCGGCGAGGACCCTCGCGGCTTCCTCGTCGACGACCATGTCGTCATCGTCGGAGCCGGTCGGATCCGTGGTCACGATCTGCTTCGCCCGAGTCCAGAGCCGCGCCCAGCCGACCTTGCGCTCCGCTCGCTTTCGCTCGTCGCTCATCCCATCACTCCAGCGGCGCCATCTCGGCGGTCGACGTTCGCACGGGTCCAGACTCGTCGCTCCAGTAGAGCTCGACGCGATTCTTGCCGGTCTTCTTCGCGCGATAGAGCGCGCGGTCGGCGCGGCGAATCAGATCCTCCGCGCTCGTCGCCTTGCTCTCGGGATACGACGCGACGCCGAACGACGCGGTCACCGACAGCGCCTTCGGCGGATCGCTGTCGGTGGTGACGCGCAGCTCGGTGATCGCGGCGCGGATGCGCTCGCCGACGTTGTACGCGGCCACCATGTCGCTGCGCGGGAGGATCACGGCGATCTCCTCGCCGCCATAGCGCGCGGCGGTGTCGACGCCACGCAGCTGGCTCTTGACGCAGTTCGCGATCGCGCGGAGCACACGGTCGCCGATGAGATGTCCGTGCTCGTCGTTGAGCTTCTTGAAATCGTCGACGTCCATCATGAGGACGGAGAACGGCGTCGAGTAGCGCTTGGATCGCTCGATCTCTTCCTCGATGCGCGCGTCGAAGTAGCGGCGCATGAACAGGCCGGTCAGGCCGTCGACCATCGCGAGCTCGTAGAGATGCGCGTTCTGCAGCGCGGCGGCGATCTGGAGGCCGAGCGACTCGAGGAGGCGCTGGTGGTCGACGCGGAACGCCCCCACGTGCGTCGACTGCACGGCGATCACGCCGTCGGTGCCGCCGTACATCATGAGCGGCACGCCGAGCCACGAGCGAATCCCGTCCGTGCGATCGATCTCGATGTCGTCGGCGGCCTCGAGGTCGTCGATGCGACGCGACTGGCCCTTGCTCATCACCCAGCCCGCGGCGCCCTCGCCCTCCGAGATCGCGTGACGGAAGAACCGATCGCCAGCGCGGTCGTAGCCGTCGAGCACGAAGCCCGCCTCGCCGCCGCTGCGCCGGTGCACGAGCGCGACCGCCTCGGCTTCCGGGATCGCGTTGCATGTCTCCTTCGCGACCGCGTCGACGAGCTCCTCGAGCTGCAACGACGCCGACAGTCGCCGCGCGGTCGCCGTGAGGATCTCGAGGTCGTGCACGCGCTCCTGCAGCTGATGCCGCGCGCGCGACAGGCGCGAGAACACGAGGTTGATGAGCAGGTACGTCAGCGACAGCAGCAAGAACCCGAGCGGCTGATCCGGATCGTAGAGCAGGACGAGCACGACGCCGATCGGCATCAGCGACGCCTCCGCGAGGATGCCCGGCAGCGCCAGCTCCTGGACATACGTGCGCCACGAGCGGCCGAGCAAGCGCAGCCGCACGCCTTGCACCGCGTAGTGCGTGACGAGCAGCAACGCAGCGACGGCGACCACGCGGATCGCGACCTCGATCACGTCGAGCTCGCGCGCGATGGGCTCGCCGCCGCCGAACACCCAGCCGCACAGCGCGACGAGCCCGCCGCTCATCCCGCCGAAGTAGAGGACGTATCCGATCTCCGCGAACCACCCGTCGGGATCCTTCCGACCGCGCTGGCGTCGATAGTAGAGGCGCAGGGACGCGTCCACGGTCAGCGCGATCGCGACGAGGCGTCCCGCGCCGATCGCCCCCACGCACATCGCAGCGGCCACGTAGTAGGCGGAGTCGAGCGAGAGGACGCTGCCCTCGACCAACCGGAACGCGAGCGCACGCGCCGCGAGGATCACGATCACGAACAGCGCGATCCACAGCGGATCGGTCTTCGTGGGCTCCGGTAAAACACCGAACGCCGGGAGCGCGAACACGACGACCCAGCCGAGTACGCCCAGCACGATCGTGAACAGGTGCCCGGCGCGACGTGGCACAGCGCGGTATCTATCTCATGCGAGGGAAAAAAATGCCCGAAAGCGCGAACGGCCACTCCAACGAAGTTGAAGCGGCCGTCCTCCGTCCGACCCCGCAGAGAGCTGCAGGGCCGTCCGTGTCGTTGGTGGTAGTTAGATGTCGATGATCATCACACCGCGCTCGGACTCATCCTGTGCGGGCGTGACAGCGGGCTTGTCGTAGCTCGGGGGCCGATGGATCGGGAGCTCCGCATGCGGCGCTTCCTGCTCCTTACGGCGCTCCTCTTCCTTCTTGAGGATTTCTTCGATGATCCAGGGATCCAGCATGGGGACCGCCTTTCAGCGTCTGAGTGTCGACTCTAACTACGTAATCTCTAGGTAGCTCCTACCCCTTCAAGCTGCAACCTGCGGGCCTTTGGACACTGATTCCCGCACCATTATTCTAACGCATGACAATCTAAAGGGCTCCACTTCTACGCGATCAAAATCGTCACGCGATCAGATCGACCAGATCCTGGCAGCGTGGAGGTGCGATGCCCCCACTAACGCACGTCGTCGTCGGTGTTTCATCAAGATCACCGGCACGTTGAGCGGGAAATCATCACCCTGACTTTTTTGCGGGGCGATGGTGACCAGAAACGGCCTGTCGAGAGTTTAGTCACCAACGTCAGGCGCCACAGCTGGCAGATCGAGTAGCCACCGCACGAAGCGATCTCAGTCGAGATCTTTGAGCTTCCACGCGCTGTCTTCTTTGACGAAGACCACCGTGAACCGATCGCCGTAGCTCATGCGCGCATCGTTGCCGCGCTCGATGATCGGCTCGTCGACGTTCGCTTCGAGCGTGTTGATCAGCGTCTCCATCTGCTCGCGCGATGGCCCCGTGAACTGCTGCTTCATCTTCGCGGCGTCCATCTTCTCGCGATACGCGACCGGCACGAAGCGCAGCATCACGTCCCAGCGCTCGAGGCGATACGCGCGAATGAACGAGCGCAGCGCGGCCTTCGGCGAGGTCTGATCGTAGAAGCCGAGCGGGTTCGTCGCGATCTTCCAGTAGCCGCCTTCTTGCACGAGGCGCATCGTGTCGCCGAGGCCGTACTCGAACTCCGCGCTGACCTCCATGCTGCCGCGCTTGCCGCGCAGCCGCTCGGCGGTCTCGTCGACCTCGCGCGGGTTGTCGCGCATCATGCGGACGTAGTCCTCGCGACTGACCTTGCCGCGAAAGCTCGACGACATCAGGTCGTACGCTTCGCTGAAGTCATGGTTCTTGAGCGCGCGGCCGTACTTGTCGAGGGTCTGCGAGGGACCTTTCCCGCCCGAGCACGCCACGAGCAGGACCGCGCACAACGCGACTAGACGCATGGCTGCGTTATAGCACTAGCGCGTCGGTGCCACCGGTTCCGCCAGCTCGGCGAGGGTGGCGACGATGACCTGGGCGACCTTCGTCGTGAACGGCATGTGGAGCGTGTCGAACGTGTCGCTCGGCTTGTGGTAGTGCGGCGTGTCCTCGCCGGAGCTCGCCACGTTGTGCGCCTCGACGCAGTCCATCGGCGAGATCGCCGGGATGCCCGCCTCCTGGAAGCTCGTATGGTCGTCGCCGTAGCAGTACGTGTGCTCGACGTACTTCTTGAACGGGACGCCCATGCGCGTCGCCACGTCCGCCATCCGATCCACGAGGTGGCTCGACGCCGGATCGCCGAGGATGTCCATCGCGTCGCTCTCGCCCTGCGGCCAGTAGCCGATCATGTCGGGCGCGATGACGCCTTTGACCGTGATGCCTTGCTCGGCGATCCACTGGACCATGTGCTTCGAGCCGAGGCTGCCCTGCTCTTCCGCGGCCGTGAACACGAACCAGATCGTGTTCGCGTAGCTGTGCTTGCTCATGACGCGCGCGGCCTCGAGCACGCCCGCGACGCCGGTCGCGTTGTCGTCCGCGCCCGGCGCGTTCGTCATGGCCTGGCTCGACGTCGAGTCGTAGTGCGCCGAGTAGATGTAGACCGTCTCGGGCGAGGTCGTGCCGGGCAGCTTGATGATCACGTTGTTCGCGATCTGGTTCGTCACCTGGAACGGATCGAGCTCCGCGACGAGGCCCATCATCTCGGCGCGATCGACGAGGTAGTCGCGTGCTTGCTCGTCACCCTGGCTCATCGTGTAGCGCGTCTGCATCGCCTCGAGGTCCTGGATCGAGGTCTCGAGCTCGGTCTGCGAGACCTCCGCGGCGAGCGCCAAGGGATCGATCGCGGGCGCGGGCTTGGCATCGTTGCCACACGCGGCGAGGAACAGGACGGCATGGCGGAGCTGCATCGGGCGCGGACCTTAGCTCACTTCGTCTGGCGATCCGCCGCAAATGTGCGCGTCGCCATCATCATCGCGAACGCCGCGACCGCGAGGATGCCCGTCGGGATCCACATCGCCGTCGTGAGGTCCGTGCGCACGGCGATCTCGCCGAGCACCCACGACGATGGCGCCGTCCCGACGAGGTGCATCACGCCGATCACGAGGCCCTGCGCCGCCACGCTCTTCCCCGGTGGCGCGAGATCGTCGACGGTCGCCGCCATCGGCGCGTGGTACAGCGAGAAGGTGAACAGCGTCGCGACACCCGCGACATAGATCGCGATGTTCGGCGGCGCCACGATCGCGAGCGACGCCGTCGGAATCGACGCGGCCATCCCGATCGCGATCATCCACAGCCGCCCCGTCTCGAAGCGCTTGCGCAGCGCATCGGCGGCGCGACCTCCGACGATGATGCCCGCGAGCGCGCCGAACAGGCCGACGACGAGCACGTTCGTCGCGGCCGCTTCGCTCATGCCCTTCCCCGTCGGGCTCTTCAGGTACTCGAGCATGAACGCGTTGTAGCCACCCGCCGCGAACGCCATCGCCGTCGTCGACAGCATCAACCAGCGCAGCGTGCGGATGCGCAGCAGCGCGCGCGCCTCGCCGACGAAGCTGCGCGTGAAGCCGAGCAAGTACCGCGCGACCGAGACGCCCGCGACCGCGGCCGGCGGCACGTCGGTGTGACTCGCGATCGGTTGCCCGACGATCACCACCGCGAGCGCGATGCCCGGCACCGCCAGCACGATGACGACGAGCGGAAAGCCGAGCGCGGCGCCGGCACCGAAGCCGACGACGCCGCCGAGAAACAGACCGAGGTTGAACACCGCGATCCGCGATGCCTTGTTCGCCGTGTACAGCTGCCCGAGGATCGAGTTCGCGACCGGCACCACCGCCGCGGTGCCGAGGCCCACCAGCGCGCGCGAGGTCGCGAGCGTGATGTAGCTCGTCCCGATCGCGCCGATCGCGGCGGCCACGCTCGCGAGCCCGATGCCGAACGCGATCACCTTGCGTCGATCGTAGGCGTCGCCCGCCCACCCGAACGGCAGCGTCGCGATCGCGTGGGGGATCATGAACACCGTCTGGAGGAACCCGATCTGCGCGTAGTCGATGTCGTACCGCGCGACGAGATCCGGGTAGACCGCGAACAGCGCGTTCCGCCCCGCGTAGGAGACGAGGTTGATCAGCGAGAGCCAGACGAGGATCCGCGTGGCGCGCGCCCTGCTCTGCTCGATCGTGATCACGGGAGCCTCCGCGCCATCAGCCGCGACACAGTATCAGGGCGCGGGCGGGCCTTCGGCGATCTGCACGTCGTACGCGCCCTCGCCGGACGAGTCCGGCCCCTTCACGCGGATCACCGCGTGGCCGTTCGCGGGCACCTGCCCCGTGAGCTTCTCGACGACGCCCTTCCCCTTCTTGTCGCCCTTGGCGACCGACTTGCCGTCGACGAGCAGCTCGGCGTCGAGGTCGCTCTCCGGCGGCACGTCGATGGTGATGTCGACGGTGCGCGCGGCGGCGTCCGTGCCGATCGCGAAGCAATCGACGTCCCCGGGCGTCCACACTCCGTGGACCACCGTGCGATCGGTCGGCACCGGCATCGCCTTGTCGGGCACGTCGTTCGGCTCGATCTCGGCGTCCGGCTGCGGGACCTTCGCGACGACGCGGAGCTGGTAGGGCGTCTCCGGGTTCGACCTGTCGCCCTTGATCGTCACGTAGTGGAACGGTGGCGCGCCCTCGGGAACGATCGGCACGATGCCGCGCACGATCAGCGGCTGACCGCGCGGGCCCTTGCGCGTGACGAGCGGGTTGCCGATGCCGTCGCTGACATCGATCGAGAGTGCGACGCCCTCGACCGCGCCGACCTCGATGTCGATCGAGTTCTTCTCGGACAGCGTCTCGACGGAGAGCTTCCAAACATCGTCGTCGCCACTCCAGCCGACGAAGCCGGTGACGGTATCGCCGACGATGAGGTCGATCGCGGTGCCGCGATCGTCGTCGGGCTCGCGCTCCGAATTCGCGACCGGCGCGACCATGCGCGCGCTGATCTCGTAGACCGGCGCGGGCTTGATCTCGATGCCGGCGTCGACGGCCTTGCCCTTCTTCTTCTTCTTCGACTTCGGCGGTGGTGGCTTCTTCATCTTCACGACCGCACGGTACGTACCGGCGGACACGCCGACGTTGGGGACGCCTTCCTTGATCCGCGCGCCGCCGCGATCGGACTTCGCGATCACCGTGCCGCCCATGTCCTCGATCTCGAGGATCAGATCGACGCCGTCGATGCCGGTGACGTCGACCGCTAGCGCGCCGGTCTCGGTCACCGCGATCTTGAACGTGTCGACGTCGGTGTCGGGCTCGATCTTCGCGCGCACCGTGCCGCCGATCGCTAGCGCGGTCGCGGTGTCATCGCCGTCGTTCGGCTCGATCTCGTCGGTCGCTTGCGCGGCGGTGCCGCCGTCGCCGAGGACCGGTTGCGTGACGACCTGCACGGCCGCCGCGTCGCGATCCGTGCGCTTCTGCGTGGACTTCCCGCAGGCAGCGGCAAGCAGCAGGGCGCACGCGACGGCGAGACGGCGTTTCACGCTCAGGCCACCTTGGACTTCTCGGCGAGCCCTGCGAGGAACTCGGCCTCGGACACGACCTGCCCGTTCACGCGAATCTCGCCGCGCATCTTGAAGATCTTGCCCTTGCGGAGCGGCACGACCTCGATGTGCAGCTGATCACCCGGAACGACCGCCTTGCGGAACTTCACGGCGTCGATCGCCATGAACAGCATCACGTGGGTCGCGGGATCGAACGTCACGACGCGCGACGCGAGGATGCCGCCGGCTTGCGCCATGGCTTCGATCTGCAGCACGCCGGGCATGACGGGGACGCCGGGAAAGTGCCCCTGGAAGTGGGGCTCGTTGAACGACACGTTCTTGAGCGCGACGATCTTGTCGTCGGTCAGCTCGAGGACGCGGTCGATGAGGAGGAACGGATACCGGTGAGGGAGCAGACCCAGGATCTGCTCGGCCTTCATCACTTCGGTCGCGGGCCGTGCACCGACATCGGTCATGACGTCGGATCTACCACGACGCGAGCCTCGCTATTTCATCTCGGCCTTGAGCTTCGCGGTCAGGTCCACCGAGGGGTCCGCCCACACGGTCGCGCCGCGGTCGACGATGATGTGAACGCCCTCGGCCTTCGCGATCTTCGCGATCAGCGGCTCGGCCTGCTTCAAGAGTCCCTGGATCAGCTTGGTGCGATCCTGCGCGAGCTCGCGCTCGAGCTTGACGTACGTCTGCTGCAGCTCGACGAACTTCTTCTCGAGATCGGCGCGCTTTTGCGCGAACGCCTCGGGCTTGAGGACCGCCTGCTGCTTCGCCAGATCCGCGTCGGCCTTCTTCAGCTCCTCTTGCTGCTTGTCGAGCTTGGCCTGCTTGTCCTTGCGCGTCTTCTCGAACGCGGCATTGGCGCGCTTGCCGGCCGGCGTCGACGACAGCGTGTCTTCGATGTCGATGATGCCGATCTTCGGGTTGGCCGGGACAGCGCTGGTCGCGCTCTCCGTGAGGAGCGGCGACGCCATCAGACCCAGACCCAGACATGCGAGAGCGACGATACCAAGGCGATTCATGAAGACCTCGAGCGGTTCATACGATGACTTCGACGCAGGTCCAAGCCCGATGTTCACCTGCGACAGGCTAGAAGAAGTTGCCGATGGTGAACTCGAAGACCAGTGGATCTTCGCCATCCTGCGCGTCGAGGGGGATGCCCCACTCGAACCGCAGCGGGCCGATCGGCGAGAACCAGCGGAAGCCAAAGCCGACCGACTTGCGAAGACCGCTGATGATCGAGTCCGGCAGGTGGAAGCACGGGTCGAACTTGATCGACGTCTGCGACTTCGCGCTCGTCTTGTTCGAGCAGTAGCGGTTCTCGAGGTTGTAGGCGTTGCCCATGTCGAAGAAGAGCACGCCGGAGATGCCGACCTTCTTGAACAGCGGGAACTCGACCTCGTTGTTGATGATGATCTGCATGTTGCCGCCGAGCGGCAGCTCGCCGAGCCCGTTGCCGGGATCGCCGGGCGTCTGCGTCAGTAGCTTCGGTCCGAGCGACCGCGGCGCGTAGCCGCGGATGTCGTAGATGCCGCCGACGAGGTAGCGCTCGGAGATCGGCACGCCGAGCGGGTCCGTCGACGTGGTGAAGCCGATCTCGAAGTTGCCGTGATAGACGAACGGTCCCCAGAGCTGGCGGTAGTGGCGCGCGAAGCCGCCCCAGCGCCAGAACACGTTCTCCGAGCCGGTGTACTTGCTCGCGTACTCGGCGAACACCGTGTGGTACCAGCCGCCCGACGGGAACAGGCGGTTGTTGCGCGAGTCCCACGACAGCGACGCGCGGATCGACGACGTCACGCCGCCGCGGAACAGATTTGCGACGCTCGCCGCCTCGATCGGCGCCGACGTCGCGCCGAGGTTCGTGAGGCCGCCGGAGCCCGTGGTGATGCTGACGTCCTCGAGCTTGTACGTGAGGAACGCGCGCGCCTCGTACGACAGACCGTAGCCCCACGTGAGGGTGCCACCGGAGGCGTTGCGGTAGAAGCTGCCGAAGCCGCGGCTCTGGTTGTAGAGGTCGAACGCGAACGTCCAGTTGGTGTCGAGGAAGTACGGCTCGACGAAGCGCAACAAGAACAGCTGCCGCAGGCTCGAGATCTGCGCCTGCAGCGCGAGCGTCTGGCCACGGCCGAACAGGTTGTTCTGCGAGATCTGCGCCTGTGCGATGAAGTTCTCGACGGACGAGAAGCCGGCGCCGATCTGGAACGTGCCCGTCGGGCGCTCGCTGACCTCGACGTTGACCTCGACGAACTCGTCGGAGCTGCCGCGCTTGGTCGAGATGACGACGTTCTCGAAGAAGCCGAGCGCGGTGATGCGGCGCTTGGACACCTCGAGGTTCGTGTTGTTGAACATCTCGCCCTCGGAGATGCGCATCTCGCGGCGGATCACCTTGTCGCGCGTCTTGGAGTTGCCGCGGATGTTGATGCGCTCGAAGTAGGCGCGCTTTCCACGCGCGATCTCGAACGTCAGGTTGATGCGGCGGTTCTGCAGGTCGACCTTGGTCAGCGGCAGGACGTTCGCGTACGCGTAGCCCTGGTCCTGATAGAAGCTCGACAGCTTCTCGCGATCCTCGGCGATCATCGTGCGCGAGAACTTCACGCCCGGACGCAGCGAGACGCGCTTCGCGTTCTCGGCGGCGCTACCGATGAGGTCGCCCTTGAAGTTGACCGTGCCGATCGTGAAGACCGGGCCCTCGTCGACGGGGATCGAGAGGTACATGTACTGCTTGTCGCGCGAGAGGCGCAGCTGCGGCGTGCCGACCTTGACGTTGGCGTACCCGCGATCCCAGTAGTGCGCGCTGACGAGCAGCAGATCGCGCTCGAACGCTTCCTGGCTGTACACGCCCGAGTCGTTCAAGAAGCTGAGCGCGTCCTGGCGGCGCGTCGCGATCGAGTTGCGCAGCTCGTCGTCGGAGATCGCGCTGTTGCCGATGAACTGCACCTCGCGGATCTTGACCTTGGCCTTCTCGTCGATGTTGAACCACACATCGACCTCGGACTCGTTCACCGGCTTGATCTCGTAGTCCACCGTCGCGAGGTAGAAGCCCTTCTGGACGTAGAGGTCCGCGATCTTCTCGCGGTTCTTCTTCACCTTTCCGATGTCGACGATCGCGTCGAGCTCGAGGTCGAGCACCTCGTTGATCTTGTCGAGCCCCATCTCGCTGTTGCCCGAGACGAGCACCTTGCGAATCGACGGCTTCTCCTTCACCGCGAACGTCAGGATCACGCCGCCGGATGCCGCGACCTCCGCCTCGACGTCGATGTCAGCGAAGAAGCCCATCTTCCACATCGCGCGCAGATCCTCGCGGAGCTTGGCGCTGTCGAGCAGCGTGCCGGGCTTGCTGAGCAGCTGCACGCGGATCGCGTCGTCCTCGACCTTGCGGTTGCCGCGGAACTGCACGCGCTCGATCGCGCGGCCCTGCAGCGTCACCGACGCCGTCGGCGCGGGCGCGGGTGCGGGCGCCGGTGCGGGCGCTGGCTGCGCGGCCACGATGCCCACGGAGAGCATCGCGATCACGACGGCACGAATTACGCGGATCACGAAGCGGCTCCCTCTGTGCCGTTCGACTCGCGATCCTCGGTCGGGGGTTCGCCGGACGAGCTGCCAATCCGCGCGACATGCTCCGACGTCGACGCCGGCGGCTCCGCGCCGTGCGGCTCGGTGGTCGCCGACCCGATCGCCGTCTCGTCGACCAGGCGACCGCCGTCCACCATGCGCAAGCGCTTGGGCATCAGTGCCGCCAGCTCGGGGTTATGCGTCACGACGAGCAGCGTCGATCCACGCTCGCGGTTGAGCTCGAGGAACAGCTGGTGGATCGCCTCGCCCGTCGAGCGATCGAGGTTGCCCGTGGGCTCGTCGGCCAACAGCAGCGATGGCCCGAGCACCATCGCGCGCGCGAGCGCCACGCGCTGCTGCTCGCCACCGGAGAGCTCGCTCGGCCGGTGGGTCAAGCGATGCGTGAGCCCCACGCGCCCGAGGATGTCCTTGGCCATCGTGCGCGCGCGCTCGACGGGATAGCGCTGGATCAGCGCCGGCATCATCACGTTCTCGACCGCGGTGAACTCGGGGAGCAGGTGATGGAACTGGAAGACGAACCCGATGCGCCGGTTCCGGAACTCGGCGAGGCGGCTCGCGTTCATCGTCGTGAGCTCTTCGCCATCGAACTTGATCGATCCCGACGTCGGCAGATCGAGGGTCCCGAGGATCTGCAGGAACGTCGACTTGCCGACGCCCGACGCACCGACGACGGCGACCATGTCGCCCGGCGCCAGCGAGAGATCGATGTCCCACAGGATCGGCAGCGCCTTCCCGCTGTGCTGGTAGGCCTTGCCCAGCCGGCTCACCTCGATCCGCGCTCCGCGGCCCCGCAACGGGGTCACACTGGCATCGTCGGCGCGCTCGTCGGTCACAGGAAACTCTAAAAGGTGCAGGAACTTACTCAGCTGCCCTGCAGGTGTCAACGCGCGATGGGACCATTGCCGAGGCGTTCTGGTTGCCTAGGCGATCCACCCACGCGCTCGACGGGAGCGGCGTCGTGTTCTGCGTGCGGAACCGCCCCGATGTCCGGGGGCATTCCATCGTGCCCGTCAGAACCCGACGGTGAAGCCGAGCATCCACATGCCGATGCCACCGTCGATCTCGCCGACGTAGTCACCCTGGACCTGGCCGCGATACATCGTGTAGTCGATCAGCACCGACACCTTCACGGTCAGCGGGAGGCGGTACTCGGCGCCGATGCCGATCATCGCCTGGGTGCCGTCGGCGCCGTGCTGCGACTCGGTGTTGTAGCTCGTGTGGGCGACGCCGAGCTTGCCGAAGACGTCCATGCCCGCGCCGAGCGGATGGTTGTAGCGAGCCGCGAGACCGACCATGCGCGCGTCGTAGAAGATCCCCGAGTTGACGATGAACGAGTCGAACGCGAGCGAGGCCTGGAGCGAGAAGCGACTCGCGATCGGAGTGCCCTTCAGCCGGATGCCTCCGAAGACCTGGCCCGAGCGGCCGTCGGGGTGAACGCTTCCCGCGCCATCGTAGGTGACGTTGCCTGCTGGACCGATACCGAGGCCTGCGTAGCCGCCGATTCCAATCGGGTCGGCCGCTGCGACCGAGGACGTCCCGACGAGGAGAGCAGCCACGAGGAGCGCGCGCGTCATGCGTGCTTGCGCAGCATTCGCCGTGCCACCTGTGCGAATCCGACAAGTGGGCGGATTCACGCGACCCGGGTGTGCACGAGTTGATGGATTTTCACGCATTCCGGACGTTAGTGACGCATCCGCGCTCCGCGCGATCTGCCGTGGGAGGTGTCGCGAGGTGGCAAACCTCATCGCGACTAGTGGCGCATGCCGGCCGCCGGGCGCACGCGCGCGGCGAGGAGCGCCGGATAGAGCGTGGCGGCGATCGAGATCAGGATGCCCGCGGCGGCGGCGGCGGCGACCGACTGGGGGTCGACGTGGATCGGGAGGCGGTCGATGTAATAGACGTCCGGGTTGAGCGGTAGCCCGTAGCGACGGCCGGCCCAGCACGCGAGGAGGCCGGTGGCAATCCCGAGCGCGGTGCCGATCATGCCGATCATGAGGCCCTGGATCGAGAACAGCTGCATCACGCCGAAGTTCGATGCGCCGAGCGTCTTGAGCAGCGCGATCTCGCGCGCCTTCTCGACGACGACCATGATCAGGTTGCCGACGATCGAGAACGACGCGACGAGGATGACGATGCCGAGCACGAGGAACATCGCGATCTTCTCGAGCTTGAGCGCGCTGAACAGCGAGCGGTTGAGCTCGCGCCAGTCGACGATGCGATAGCCCGGGCCGAGCTCCTTGCCGATGATGTGGAGGAAGCGACCCGTGTCGTCCGCGTCGCCGATGCGGACCTCGATGCCGTCGATGGTGTCGCCGCGGTCGAGGAAGTCCTGCAGCGAGTCGAGCGTGACGTAGACGTACTTGAGGTCGTACTCGTACATCCCGGTGAAGAAGACGCCGGCGACGCGGTAGTCGCGGTTGAACGGGATCGGCGTGCCGGTCGCGTCCGGGTTCGAGGGATCGGAGAGCGGCGAGACCACGCGGACCTCTTCGCCCGTGTAGAGGTGCGTCTGCTTGACGAGCTCGCGACCGACGAGGACGCCCGGAAGCGACTGCGTGCGACGAGACACGGTCGACTCGGGGAAGTCGACGACGTTGATCGGCAGCGAGTCGTGATCGAGCATCCGCGTGCCGCCGCTCGTCGCGGGCGCGCTGAAGTCCTGCGGGAGCTCGTCGGTGACGACGAGGTCGTCCGGCGGTGCATCGACGACGGCGGGCGCCTCGATCGGGGGCGGTGCGGAGGTCGAGCTCGAGGAGAAATCGATCGGCTCGCCCGCGGTCGGCAGATCGTCGGGCGCGGGATCGACGGCGCTGTCGTCGTGCGGCTTCTGCGGGACGACGAGCTCCTCGCGGTCATCCACGAGCGGCTCGAGGCGATTGATCGCGTCCTTGTCCTCGAGGTCGGAGACGAGGTCGGTGACCTTCGCGACCGTCGCCGTGTCGATACCCTTGATGATGACGTTCATCCCGTTGTTGTGCGCCGCGATGACGACCTCGCTGACGGCGTACGGTGTCGATGCGACGACGCCGGGGATGCGATCGATGCGGTCCTTGACCGCGCGCCAGTCGTTGAACTCGCCCTCCTCGCGCGTGATCTGGATGTGCGCGTTGGAGCCGAGGATCTTCTCGCGGAGATCCGACTCGAAGCCGCTCATCACGGAGAGCACGACGACGAGCGCCGCGGTTCCGATCCAGACGCCGCCGATCGGGACGGTGGTGAAGAACGTGAAGAACGCGCGCAGGCAGCCGAAGAAGATCGCGAGGCCCGCGAACGCGAGGCCGACGAGGCCGGCGATCCCGAGCCCGAAGATGATGCGGATCTGTGTCTCGGGTTGCAGGCTGCTGAGGATCGGCATCGAGCGCGCGACCATCAGCCGGATGACGACGTTGCAGACCACGAGCGTCGTCACGCCGATCACGAACGACCAGAACGCGGGACGCGAGTGGCGCAGGACACCGACGATCACGATCGCGGCGATCGCGCCCGTGGTGAGGAGCGTCCCGATCGTGTCGACGTCGCCGCGCGGGACGAGGATCGCCGCGATCGTCGCGGAGAACCCCTGATCGCGGGTGACCCACCAGACCACGCGGGCCGCGATCGCGACGAGGATCGCGATCTTGGTGGTTCGCGTCACCTTGGGCTGCGCGATCAGCAGGTAGCGCCACGCGACGAACGACCGATAGCCGGCGAGATCCGAGATCGCGTGCATCACCACGGCGACGCCGAGCAGGACCGGGCCGAACGCCGTGATGAACTGCACGCCCGTGGCTTCCTGGTTCCCGATCCGGCGGAACGAGGTGATCGTGATGATCACGCCCGTGATGATGATCAGGATGCCGAGGACGAGCTCGATCCACGCTCGCTTGTGCGAGATGGGCGCGTTCGTCGGTGGGGGCGGGTTCGGCGTCACTCGGGTCGCATCAGGGGAAACAGGATGACGTCACGGATCGATGACTGGCCGGTGAGGAGCATGGCGAGGCGGTCGATGCCGATGCCCTCGCCCGCCGCCGGCGGCATGCCGACCTCGAGCGCGCGGCAGTAGTCTTCGTCGTAGTCCATCGTCTCGTCGGCACCCGCCGCCTTGGCGCGGAGCTGTGCCTGGAAGCGAGAGCGCTGGTCATCGGGGTCGTTCAGCTCGGAGAAGCCGTTCGCGATCTCCTTGCCATTCACGAACAGCTCGAACCGATCACAAAATGCCCCGTCGCGCTCGTTTTTCCGCGCGAGCGGAGAAACAGCGAGCGGGAACTCGGTGAGGAAGGTGGGTTGCACGAGCTTGGCTTCGGCGACGGCTTCGAACAGGAGGTAGCCGATGTGACCGGCGGTGACGCGCTTCTGCTCGTCGCTGGAATACTGACCGATGATCGTACGCGCTGCATCCGCGCGCCTTTCGGGGCTCTTCAGCGCCGCGGTGAGCTCCGCGTGCGCGGTGTCCGTCTGCGCCTCCGCCGGTGCGCCGGCGAGGAGCACGCGCGCGAGGTCGGCAGCGGGCAGCTTGTGCTGGAGGCAGACCATGGTCGCCGCGTGCGGATCCGCGAACACCTGATCGGCTTCGGCGACGCCGCCGAGGTCCCGCACCGCGTCGCGGATCGACAGGCGGCGCCAGCCGGGCGCGAGATCGATCTCGACGCCGTCCCACACGACCTTCGTCGAGCCGTTCACCTCCTGCGCGAGCTCGGCGATCATCGCCTCGGTCAGATCCATCAGGTCGGTGTACGTCGCGTACGCCTGATAGAACTCGAGCATCGTGAACTCGGGGTTGTGCTGGCGCGACAGCCCCTCGTTCCGGAAGTTGCGGTTGATCTCGTAGACGCGCTCGAAGCCACCGACGACGAGCCGCTTGAGATACAGCTCCGGCGCGATGCGCATGAACAGCTTCATGTCGAGCGCGTTGTGGTGCGTGACGAACGGACGCGCCGCCGCGCCGCCGATGATCGGGTGCATCATCGGGGTCTCGACCTCGAGGAAGTCGCGCGCGTCGAGGAAGCGACGAATGCCCCGCACGATCATCGATCGCTTGCGGAACACCTCGCGCACGTCGGGGCTGACCGCCAGGTCGAGGTAGCGCTGGCGATAGCGCAGCTCGACGTCGGTCATGCCGTGCCACTTGTCGGGCAGCGGGCGCAGCGACTTGGTGACGATCCACAGCCGCTTGACCATGATCGAGAGCTCGCCGCGCTTGGTCCAGAACGCCGGGCCCTCCGCGGCGACGATGTCACCCGCATCGAGCAACGGGAGCACGGTCTCGTAGTCCTTCGGATCGAGCGAGTCGACGTTCAGGAACAGCTGGATCTGATCGGTGGTGTCGCGGATCGGCGCGAACAGCGTCTTGCCCATCTCGCGCTTGACCATCACGCGCCCGGCGACGCGGAGGTCCTCGCCGTCGATCGGCGTGATGCCCGGGTCGGCGCCCTTGGGCTGCTTCGGTGCGTTCGGATCGCGCGGAGCGATCTCGGGCTTGGTGGCGGCGTACTTCGCGCGCACCGCGGCGATCGTGATCGCGGGCCCGACATCGTTACGGAACGGATCGCTGCCCGCGGCGCGAAGGGCCGACGCTTTATCCCGACGCTCGCCGATGATCCGGTCGAGGTTGGACGACGTGGGCTCCTGCGGTCGCGACGACATGGCGGCGGACATTACAGCATCACGGGGCAGATCCTGGTATCCAGACCGGCATGAAGGGCCTGGTCCTCGCAGCGCTTCTCCTCGTCGGTTGTAAGGACAAGGACACCCCCGCCACGACCGGGTCGGCAGCGCCCAAGACGGACCCGTGCCAGGGCGCGAAGCAGGAGGGCCCGCTCGCCTGGTTCGTGGACGACCTCCCGGCCGCGAGCGCCTGCGCGATCTCGCGCGACGTGCCGCTCGTCGTCGATCTGTGGGCGCCGTGGTGCCACACGTGCATCTCGATGCAATCGACCGTGTTCCGCGACAAGGCGATGGAGCCGATGGCGAAGCGCTTCGTGTTCGTCTCGATCGACACCGATCGCGAGTCCAACGCCGCCGCCGTCGCGAAGCTGCCGCTGTCCGCCTGGCCCACGTTCTACGTGCTCGCGCCCGAGGACGCGTCCGTGCTCGCGCGCTTCGCCGGTGGCGCGAGCGTCGCGCAGTTCACCGCGTTCCTCGAGCACGGCGCAGCGGCGCGCACCGCGGTGGCCGGTGCCGCGAAGCACCTGCTCGCCGCCGAGCGCGCGCTCACCGCGAAGGACCTCGCGACGGCGCAGACCGAGCTCGAGGCCGCGCTCGCCGCCGCCCCGCCGACCTGGGTCCGCACGCCGGACGCGCTCGTCTCCCTGATCACCACGCGCAAGAAGCGCGGCGACTTCGCGGGCTGCTTCGCGCTCGCCCAGGACAAGCTGGACGCGACGGGCAACAGCGCGAGCGCGACGGACTTCACCGGGTACGGCCTCGCGTGCGCCGAGACGCTCGCGAAGGATCCAACGAAGGCCGAGGACATCGCCGCGTATCGCGAGCGCGCGGTGAAGCGCCTCGAAGGGCTGCTCGCCGACGCGAGCGCGCCGCTCTCGCAGGACGACCGCAGCGACGCGATGAGCTACCTGCGCGAGGCGCTCACCCAGCTCGGCAAGAAGGACGACGCGGCCGCCGTCGCCGAGCGGCAGAAGGCGCTGCTCGAGGAGGCGATCGCGAAGGCGCCCGACCCCGTCGCCGCGTCGACGTACAACTACCAGCTCGCGGACGTGTGCGTCGCGCTCGGCCGCCCGCTCGACGCGGTGTCGCAGATCGAGAAGTCGGCGACCGCGCTGCCGACCGAGTACGACCCCGCCGCGCGCCTCGGCTGGGTCTACCTCGAGGCAGGCAAGCTCGACGAGGCCGCGCGGTGGACCGACAAGGCGCTCGCGCTGGTCTACGGCCCGCGCAAAGCACGCGTGCTCGCGCAGCGCGCGAACATCGAGAAGAAGCGTGGCGACGTCGCCGCGGAGAAGAAGTACCGCGCGCAGATCGTCGCGCTGTGGGAGTCGCTGCCCGCGGAGCAGAAGAGCGCCGATGCGCTCGCGAAGGCGAAGGCGGATCTCGCCGCCCTCGATGCGCCCGCCCCGCCCGCGGCCACGAACTAAGCCCTCGCCGAGATACCGCGCGCCCTCGTCGAGATATCGCGCCCCGGGCCGACGCTGGCAACGCGAGGGTCTCCGCGGCGACCAAGATCGCGCGTGCAGGCTCTCGTCGACGTGGCAAGCTCGACGCATGGCGGCGCGCGACATCGTTCGTCGAATTCCCACGTACCTCGCGTGCGCGGTGCTGTGCTTCGCGATGTTCGACGTTCCGTCGGCCTATGCGTTCTGGCGCGGGTGGCCGTGGGGCGTCGCGCTCGCGATCGGCCTCCTCGTGTTCCCGGTGTTGCCGGTGGCGTGGCACGTGTGGTCGGAGCGAGCCGCGAAGAAGGCCGAGAAGCCCAAGCCGAAGAAGACGACGGGCATCGAGCGGTTCCTGTTCCGGACCATCGTGGTCGCGATCGTGTGCGTCGGCGGGTTGATCGCGGTAGCGCGCGGGCGCGTGTGGACCGCGCTGAAGAACGACGCGCTGTGGTTCCTCCCCACGTCGGTCGGCGCGCTGGAGGCCGACTCGAAGCTGTTCGCGCAGGTGCCGCCATCGGCGCAGATGGTGGTGTGGCTGCGGCCGACCGATGATGCGAAGGCGCTGGTCGGCAAGGTCGCTCCGGGCACCTCGGTGGTGGAGATCGTCGGTGCAGGGCGCGAGGTTGGAGCGGCTGCCGACGCGATCGTGATCGAGCGCGGCGAGGTGTTGATCCCGCTGATCGAGAAGATGCAGGCGACGATCCTGGGGTTCACCTCGCGGAACGGAATCGCGGTGCCCGAGCGGGGCTCGATCGTCGGCGACGAGGACGGTGTGAAGACGTGGTCGACGCCGGGATGGAAGAGCGAGATCGGGACGGGACGCGCCCCGGTGCTGGAGCTCATCACGCGAGCGCCCGAGGACGCGTTCCTCGTGGCGGTGGCGAAGGTCGATCCGAAGACGACGCCCGCGCCGACGAACACGACCGCGACGGCGAAGGTCGCGGACGAGGTCGCCGCGAAGGGCGTCACGATCGTCGCGTGGGCGCGAGCTCCCCGAGAGACGCTCGAGCTCGACGTCACGATCGAGATCGCGGACGAAGCGCTGGCGATCAAGGCGCTCGAGGAGCTGAACCGCGAGATCGAGAAGGCGGAGAAGAAGGAAGGCGACGCGATGCAGTGCTGGCGGAAGCACTCGGACGAGCTGTTCGTGCGACGCGAGGGCGCGGCGCTCCACGCGCGCTTGGTGATCGACGTCGGCGGGCTGAAGGGCCTCTTCAACTGCGCCGACATGGCGAAGTAGCGTCGGCGCGATGTAGGCGCCGCGCCGATGTTGGCGCGTGAACGCGCGGGATCAGGCGACGCCCTCGTCGAGAACTCCCGCGTGAACGAGCGTTGACGCCAAAATTCGCGACACGCGTGGTCGCGCAACGCCCTGGAATGGCGTCGGAATGGCGTGCCGGCCGATTGGTCTGGCCTTTGTAGAAGGACTCGTCATGCCCAAGACCCTCCGCCTCGCCTCGCTTCTCGTCGCCCTGCCCTTGCCCCTCCTCGCGGCCGCGCGGGGAGACGGATGCGCCGCCGGCTCGACCTCGCCCGCCCCCGACGTTCGCGGCACGTGGGACGTCGAGTACGACGACACGATCGGCATCGAGGTGAAGATCGGGGGCGCGGTCTACGACGAGCAGCTCGGCGCGAGCGGCGGCAGCTTCACGATCAACCACAACGGCAAGCCGTACACGTTCGACCTCGACTGCGCGCGTCCGGACATCGTGTGCCCGAGCGAAGCATGGCCCGATCGCGTGGTGATCGAGCAGCGCGACGTCGACCGCCAGCACCAGATGATCGTGAACCTCCCGCAGCAGACGTGCGAGGGCGACCTCGAGCAGCCGGAGCCCGGCTCGTGTGGCGCGGGCACGTCGAACCCGAACTGCGATCTCGTCTGCGGCGGCGACATCACCGTGCGCACCGCGCAGGCGTTCGGCGTGATCGGCGAGACCGGCGACACGTTCCGGCTCTACCTCGGCGCGGGCATCGTCACGAACGGCATCAACTGCGCGATGCTCGGCTACTCGGTCGCGGACGCGGAGCTGGTCAACGAAGGCGCGAGCGGCGAGGACTGGGAAGCCGTCGCGATGGAAGCGGGCCTCGTGACGATCGGCTACTCGGGCGCGTGCTTGTTCGCCGGTACGATGAGCGGCAACGATCAGGCGCTGCTCGTCGGCGCCGAGGTGAAGTTCACGACCGGGTTCACCGCGCAGAAGCAGTAACTACTCGCAGTAGGCGCCCTCGGCGCTCGTCTCGGTGTCCTGCGCGACGTTGCGCTGCGAGCACGCTTCGTCCTCGCTCCACGGACGCCAGAGGGCACCGCGACCGATCGACGCCGCGTAGTCGCTCCACAGCTTGTATCCGTCCGCGCGCGACTTGAAGACCGTCGGCTCGACGCACGTGTTGTTCGCCTCGGCGGCCGCCTGCTCGGCGCGCGCCTTCTGCATGATGATGTCGAACATCGCGCTCGTCGACGAGTTCCAGCAGCACGTCTTGCTCTTCGTGTAGTCGAGCTCGCCGAGCACGTAGTCGTCGAGCTCGCGGTACTCGTCGTCGATGTCGGCGGTCGTCATGCCGAGCTCGCTCGCGATACCGTACAGCTCGCCGAACGCGCGCTCGCGGCGTTCGCGCGCGGCGCATGACGCCGGGTACATCTCGAGGTGGTGGCGGGCGTCGCCGATCGCGGAGAGCAGACCATCGCGCTTCTGCTCGGGCGATACGGCGCCGAGCAGCGTCGCGAAGCGGCCGGGGCGCGCCGCGATGCGCGGGTAGTCGGTCGAGTTGATCCAGTGCGCTTCGTCGCCGGCCATCCACGTGTTCGTCCAGTAGCCGCCGATGTTCTTCGTCACGCGCCAGCGCTTGAGGCCGCCGCCGAGCTTCGCGTACGGCTTGTTCTCGTCGTTGACGCCCTCGCCGCCCGTGTACTGGCTCGTGAAGTAGTACTTCGACGACTCGCCGGACTCGCGCACGCCCTGCCGGCGCGGCATCGAGCCGCTGATGGTCGTCACGTCCATCGAGCCGCCGCCGAGCTGCTCGACGTCGTGAACGATCAGCGTGTGGCCGATCCCGTTCGCCTGCCAGCGCTCGACGAGAACGTCGCCTGCGCGCACGGCATCGGGCACGAGGTTGTAGGTGTTCGCCGTGTCGGCGACGTTGACCGAGGAGAGGTAGTTCAGCACGAGCACCGTGAAGTAGCCGGCGCGCTTGTTGAGGTGGAGCTCGTCGACGTACGCGCCGAACTCCGCACCGGTGGCGATCATCGGCTGCGTGGCCTCACCGCCGTACAGCTTGCGCGTGCGCAGCGTCGCGTCCTTGGGCCACGTCGTGCGCCACGTCGTCGACGTCGTGTAGTCCCGGTACGCGACGCCGAACTCGGGCGTGCCGGCGAACCGCGAGTACGCGGTGCGCACGCCGAAGTGGCCGAAGTACACGCGCTGGCCGCTCGAGACCGCCTCGAAGAACAGCGGCAGCTCGTACCAGGCCGCGAACGTCACGCGGAGGAACAGCGCCATCTCCGCGCACTCGAGCGACGGCGACGGCAGCGTCTTGCCCCACGGCGTCGTGACGTTCACGGTCATCGAGTAGCCGTTGAGCGACGGGATCCACTCCATGCCTTCGATCCACGCGGCGTACTTCTCGTCCCACGACAGGCCGCTGTCCGCGCCCCACGCCATGCCCGCGGCCTTCGCGGCGGGCGTGTCGCGGTCTTCCCACTTGTTCCGCGCGGTCCACACCTGCGTGCGCGTGGTGTTGGTCGCGACGAGCGGACCCTTGCGGTACTCGCTGTCTTCCTTGCCGGGCAAGGGCGTGGTCTCGACGGGGCCTTCCATGCCCCAGTCCTCGTCGGGCGACGACTCGTCGGCGCAGCCGGCGGCCGTGGCGAACAGAGCGATCAAAGCAAAGCTAAGCGAACGCATGCGCGACGCCTTCAGCACGCACCGTGCCGGGTCTGACCGCATTGGTTCGACCCGTGATCGAGCGCTTAGCGCACGCGTGGCTACCGCGGTGGCCGGGTCCACGAGACGCGTGGGCATCACAGGCCCTACTCGAGTTGCTACTGGACGACGACGATCAACTTCGGAGGGAAGGTCGTGTTCAGATCGCCGTACACGGTGCCGTCGTCGTCGGGCGTCTCGATCCCGAGGTACACGCTCGCGTTCGCCGTCACGAGGGTCGCCGGCAGCGGCCACTCGACGACATCGCTCGGCGTGACCGCGCCTTGCGATCCCGCGAGCCGTGCTCCGACGTGCGCCGGCACCGTCGCGAACAGCATCGCGTGCGTGAACGGCTGCACCTGCCACACCTCGCCGGAGTGGCTCGCGGCGGACTTCGTCTCCGGCGTCGTCGTCATCCGCAGCGTCACCGACGTGACCGTCTTGCCCGCGGGCATGTTGTCGATGTCGAACCGCACGAACGCGACCCACGGATCGCTGGTGGCGGTGTCGTTGGAGTCGATCGCCATCGCGCCGTTGGCCTCGACGCACTCCTCGGGATCGGGATCGTCGGGCTCGACGCAGTCGGCGACCGTGGCCGTGTAGGTCAGCGTCATCGGCGTCGGCATCGCGTCGGGCGTCGCATCGATCACCGCCGCGTCGATCAGCGGCGGCCCGTCGACGTCGAGCGCGGCGTCGTCGCTCGCGTCCACCGCGGCGTCGTCGCCCGGTGCCTCGGCGAGGCAGCGATACTCGCCGCCGACCGCGTAGCATGCGAGGCCGCTCGGACAGTTGTCGAGCAGCGGATCACAGGGCGCGCCCGACGGTGCGCGCGGCGAATAACACGCCGCGACTGCCGCCAGGACCAACACGCGCGACCACACGACTCCATGGTACCAGCGCCGCGGATCTCCGCGGGGGGAGTTTCAGGGCGTGATGCCGATGGCGCCGGGAATGTTCTGTAATCCCGAGCCGAACGCGAGCGATCCGAGATCTTCGACGGCGCCCGCCGGCGTGAACCTCACGTGCCGGATCGACGTGTTCTCGCTGATCCACACGTGGCCGCGCAGCATGCCGCGATCGATCGAGACCATGTCGGCGGGAATCTGCGGGTTGCCGCCCGTCGTCGTCACCTGCACCTTGCGCCACGTGTTGTTCGCGCCGCCCTGGTCGAGCTGGAACAGCCGATTGCCCTGCGCCGCGCTCACGAGCGCGACGTTGCCGAACGGCGACACCGCGAGACCACCGGGATCGCTGATGTCGGTCAGTGTCGCGGCGAACGTGACGCTCGCGTCCGTGATGGTCGCGATGCCCACGCGGTTCACGCCGCTGAAGTTGCCGTCGCCGACGAACGCGGTGTTGCCGTCGGCCGACAGCGCGAACTGCGTCATCACCTGATCGTCATCGCCGAACGCGTCGCCGCCCGCGATCCGAACCGGCGGTGTCGCCCCGAGGTCCGCGAGGTGCACCTCGTCGCCGAGGACCTCGTGATCCAAGAGGTCGCGCGCCGCGATCACCGCGGTCGATCCGCGGAACGCGATGTCGACCGGCGAGCGCGCTGCCGCCACGAGCCCGCGATCGGTCAGCGTGCCGTCGCAGTTGATCGTCAGCGCGTAGATGCCGCCGCCGTTGTTGCGCGTGTTGCGATCGACGACCCACAGCGTGTCGCCGCTCGCGTCGACGCGAAGCGCGCCGGGATACGCCGCGCCGTCGAAGCCCTGATCGATCACCGTCGGCGTGCCGTCGTCCGCGAGCGAGAAGATGCCGATCGTGCCGCCCTCGTTGAACGCGACGAAGCCGACCTTGCCGTCCGGCGTGAACTCGATCGTCCCCGACGACGCGCGGCCACCGAGCGAGAACAGCCTCGGTGGCGTCATCTGCGCGAGCGTCCCGCTCTCCGACAGCGACAGTACCTCGTAGTCGTTCGCGTTGCCGCCGCCCGTCGCGTACGGCCGCGCGATCACGACGTAGCGCGTGCGATCCGCCGCCGCTGGCACCCGGTTGCAGCTCGGCGCGCCGTCGGCGGGTGCGCCATCGCTGCCCGGTCCGCCGTCGGTGGTCATCGCACCATCGTCGCCGCACGCGGCGAGGACGGCGAGCAGCATCAGCCGGCGCATCAGTTGCCCTTGTTCGCTTCCTGCAGCAGGAACGTTCGGATCAGCTCGTCGAGATCTCCGTCGAGCACGCCGTTGACGTCCGAGGTCTTCACCTCGGTGCGGTGATCGTTGACCTGTTGGTACGGGAACAGCACGTAGCTGCGGATCTGCGAGCCCCACTCGATCTTGAGGCGCGCCTTCGCGTCGGCCGCGGCCTTCGCCTCGCGCTTCGCGAGCTCGAACTCGTACAGCTTCGCGCGCAGCATCTTGAACGCCTTGTCCTTGTTCGCGTGCTGGCTGCGCTCGTTCTGGCACTGCACGACGATGCCCGTCGGCTCGTGCGTGATGCGCACCGCGGAGTCCGTCTTGTTGACGTGCTGGCCGCCGGCGCCGCCCGCGCGATACGTATCGATGCGCAGGTCCGCCGGGTTGATCTCGACCTCGATGTCGTCGTCGATGTCCGCGGTCACGGTCACCGCCGCGAACGAGGTCTGCCGCCGCCCGTTCGCGTCGAACGGAGACACGCGCACCAGCCGGTGCACGCCGTTCTCCGCCTTGAGCAAGCCGTACGCGTAGTCGCCCGTCACCGTGAGCGTCGCGCTCTTGATGCCGGCCTCCTCGGCGAACGTCTCCTCGTTGACCTCCACCTTCCATCCCTTGCGCTCCGCGTAACGGATCAGCATGCGCATCAGCATCAGCGCCCAGTCGGACGCGTCGACGCCGCCGGCGCCCGCCGTGATCTGCAGGATCGCGCCGCCGGGATCGAGCTCGCCCGGCATCATCCGGCGGAACTCGAGCTCGTCGAGCGTCTTCGCGATCGTCTTCACCGACTGCTCGGCTTCCTTCGCCGATGCCTCGTCGGACATCTCCTCGGCGAGCTCGAGCAACGTCTCGGCGTCGGACAGCGCGCGCACCTGGCCGTCGTACGTGCCGACGACCTGCTCGAGCTGCTTCTTGTTACGCAGCAGGCTCTGGGCCTTCTTCTGATCGTCCCAGAAGTTGGGACGCGCGGCGATGGAGTCGAGCTCCTCGACCTTCAGGCGCTTCGCATCGACGTCAAAGTAACCTCCGGAGCTCGGAGACCTTGGTCCCCAGCTCCTTCAGCTGCGCCTTCACCGCGCGGGTATCGACAGATTCGATCGCCATGGCGGGCCAAGTCTTAGCACGCTAGCGAGCCGCACGCGCAGGCGTGCGCAGCTGCACGAGGTTGCCCTCGCCGAGCGCGACCGGATACTGACCGGTGAAGCACGCGGAGCAGAACCCCGGCGTGTTCGCCTTGGTCGGCTCGCCACCCACGGCGGCCATCATGCCTTCGTGCGAGAGGTACGCGAGCGAGTCGCACGTGACGTAGCGTCCGATCTCCTCGACGGTGTGCGATGCGGCGACGAGCTCCGAGCGCGTCGGCGTGTCGATGCCGTAGAAGCACGGATGCGTCGTCGGCGGCGCGCTGATGCGGAGGTGCACCTCGCGCGCGCCCGCGTTGCGCAGCATCTTGACGATCTTGCGCGACGTGGTGCCCCGCACCAGCGAATCGTCGACGACGATCACGCGCTTGCCGTCGACGACCGAGCGCACCGGCGACAGCTTCAAACGCACGCCGAAGTGACGGATCGACTCCTGCGGCTCGATGAACGTGCGGCCCACGTAGTGACTGCGAATGAGCCCGAGCTCGAACGGGATGCCGCTCTGCTTCGCGTAGCCGACGGCGGCGGGGACGCCCGAGTCCGGCACCGGGATGACCACGTCGCCCTCGACGGGCGCCTCTTGCGCGAGGCGCATGCCCATCTTCTCGCGGGCGCGATAGACGCTCTTGCCGTTCACGAGGCTGTCGGGCCGCGCGAAGTACACGTGCTCGAACACGCACGCCGTCGGCGCGCTCGCACCTTGATCGAACGGCATGCGATGCGACGTCACGCCGCCCTTGTCGTCGCCCGACGAGCCATGCTGGATGACGACGATCTCGCCGGGCTCGACCTCGCGGATGAACTCCGCCTCGACGAGATCGAACGAGCACGTCTCCGACGACAGCACGTACGAGTCCTTGAGCCGCCCGAGCGAGAGCGGCCGAAAGCCGTTGGGATCGCGAGCGCCGATCATGCGGCCGTCGTTGTCGAGGAGGACGAGCGAGTACGCGCCGCGCACGCGACGCAGCGCCGCCATCAGCCGACCGACGACGTCCGTCTCCTTGGCCTTGGCCATCAGGTGAACGATGACCTCGGTGTCGCTCGAGGTCTGGAAGATCGATCCTTGCGCCTCGAGCTCGGCGCGCAGCTCGGCGGCGTTGACGAGGTTGCCGTTGTGCGCGATCGAGATCTGGCCGCCCGCGTACTCGAAGACGAACGGCTGCGCGTTGCGGAGCTCGGAGCTGCCCGCGGTGGAGTAGCGAACGTGACCGATCGCGGTGCGCCCCGGGAGCTTCGCGAGCGTCTCGCGGTCGAACGCGTCGGAGACATGCGCCATCGCGACGTGCCGGCGGAGCCGGTGGTCATCTACCGCGACGAGCCCGGCGGACTCCTGCCCGCGGTGCTGGAGGGCGTGCATGCCCAGGTACGCGATGTTCGACGCCTCGTCATGCCCGTGAATGCCGAAGACACCGCACATGGCGCTCACTTACCACGCTCGTCTGATGATCGGTGTGCCTGATCGGGCAGGCTCGACGAAGGAGCGATCCACGCGATCAACTGCGGTCCCAAACTTGTGGATCTGTTGCGTTTGGCCTATTTTTTACTGGCTTGCCGAGGCTGCTGTGGCGCGATGCTCAAGGCATCGAGGGTTCTCTCGATCTCGGGAACACCGAGATCAAGGTGGGCCGCGCCATGGACTGCGCGATCCGCACCGATGACGCGATGGTGTCGCGCCATCACTCCAGGATCTTCTGGGGCGGAGGCGGCTACGTGCTCGAGGATCTCTCGTCGGCGAACGGCGTCTACTTCCAGGAGCAGCGCGTCCAGAGCCACCTGTTCAAGCATGGCGACGCCGTGCGCTGCGGCAGCTTGTGGTTGCGCTACGTCGATCAAGGCGGCGCTCAGCCGCAACCGGCGCAGGCGACGCCGATGATGCAGCACCCGGGCATGGGCGCCGTGTCGTCGGTCGGTCCGACGGGCCACGTGTCCGCCGTCCAGCCCGCTCAATCGGCGACGGCGACGCCATCGGGACCGACGGAGACCGACGTCGAGATCCGCGTGCTGCGCCGGCGCGTCGAGCAGCTCCAGACCGAGCTGCGCGTCTATCGCACGAACAAGTTCAACCAGGACACCGCGCGCAAGATGGAGGATCTCGAGAACGACCTCCAGGCGATGGAGATCGAGCGCGATCAGCTCAAGGCGCGTGCGGGCCACGCCGAGAACCAGCTGGTCGTCGAGTCGGGCAGCGCCAAGGTCCAGCGCGCGCTCCAGATCGCCGCGATGACCGCGGAGACCGCGGCGTCGCTCAACGATCTGCTGTCGAGCCTTCGCATCGAGGTGATGGCCGCCGAGGGCGAGTTCGAGCAATACGCGAACGCGATCCCGCGCGCGAGCTACGAGCTCATCCGCCAGTCACTGCGCGACAGCACCGGTCGCTGCGACGAAGCGCGCGAGCTGCTTCGCAAGCTACGCGAGATCGCCGAGTAGCGATCGACTACGCGTGGGCCGGTAGGTAGTCGAGGCCGACGTAGAGCAGGCCGTGCGCGATCGTGAGGAACGCGCTGAGCCACAGCGTCGTCATCAGGCCCTGCACCTCGAGCCACTTCTTCTTCTCGAAGATCTTCACGGTGCCGATCAGCAGCGCGAGGTTGATGACGAACGGCATGACGAAGCCCGCCGCGCCCATCGTCGCGAGGTTCAGGATCGGCTTGAGCGCCCAGTAGAGCCCCGTGTTCAGCACCGCGAACACCGCCGCGATCAGCGGCAGCATCCACTTCTTCGGCACGATGACCTTCGGGTTCTTCCGCGTCGCGATGAAGAACACGAGGCCGAACACGACCAGGCGAACACCGAGCTTGATCAGGATTCCGGTAGCGCCGGTCATGACTGCGAGTGTGGCATGGCGGGGTGTGGAGTGCGCGTGCGAGGGCTCGATGGATTCCCTAGCTGGTCGATCCACTTGTCACGATGATGAACGTTCAGGCGGATCTCCGGGGCGTACCCGAGACGAACCAGAACGATTCCGATGCGATAGCCAGCGACAGATGTAGCTGTGTGATTACAGACACTCGACAACTGTACTCGGACGGTTACAATTGCAGGATGGCGGACGTCATCGCCTCCCCGACATCCAACCGGCGACAGCGTCGCACGGAGCTGCGTGCTCGCCGCCGCCGCGCGGACCTCGCGATCGCGCTGTCGGCGCTCGCCGCAGCGATGGTGTCGCTGCCGCTCGCGCAGAACATCTGGCACGGCCCGGAGGTCGCCGCAACGCTGGCGGTCGCCGCGACGGCCATGCTCGCCGGACAGCGATGGGCGATCGCGCTCGTCGTTCTCGCGGAGATGATGCTGGTACCGACCATCGTTCCGACGGCTCTGTTCGGCACGTCGTCGGCCTCGATCTTCGGCACCGGTCCGCTCGCCCAAGTGACCGCGTGGCTCGCGATGTTCGGAGCGCTCCCCGGGTTGCTCGCGATGCGCCGCGCCGCCGCCTCGATGGTGCTCGTCACCGGATGGCGCCGCACGAAGCACTCGGTGCGTGGAACGGCGCTCGGCTTGATCGCGTGCGGCGCGCTCGCCGCGATCGTGCCGTTCCTCTAGGTCACGGGAGATCGATGTAGCCGATGCGGCCTTCGTCGCTCCACGTCGCGTCGGGCGGATCGACCGCCGTCACGTAGTCCGTGCCCTTGCGGTACAGGTGCAGCTCGAGGAACGACATCGTCGGGTTGGCGGTCACGTACTGGTCCGTGTAGACGAAGCCCTCGTACGTGCCGAGCGTGTGGGCGCCCGTCGGCGCGGCGTCGGACACCACGCGATCCACCCCGGCGCGATACATCGCGACGGCCTCGAGATCCGGATCCGGATCGACCGGCAGCGCCATGCTGCCCGGCGGGTTGCGCATGAGCAGGCCGATCTGCTCCTGGAACACGTAGCCCGGAAACGGCGGCTCCGCGTTGGCGCCCTCGCCTGCCATGCCGCGCACGGTGACGAGCTGATCGTTCGCCTTGCTCCAGCGGTTCAGATAGAGCTGGCCGATCTTCGAGCTGTTGAAGAACGTCGCCGTCGTCGTCAGCGTGTCGATGCCGATCTGATCGCACGTCTCCGCGAGCGGGTCCTTGCGGGGATCGGGCAGGTGCGGGCACGAATCCTCGTCGAGCGGCATGCTGTTCCAGCGTTCACGCGACAGGCACATCGCGCCGTCCATCGTCCACGCCGCTTCGAACCAGTAGACGTTCGGCGGCGGCGGATCCACCGTCGGAACGCGCAGCGGCGGCACGGTCGGGTCGTCGATGTTCGGCTGGCCATACGGAACGCGGTCGCGAATCACGATCGAGGTCTCCTCGAACGTGTTTGGCGTGCCGTCGCCGCAGCGGTCGGCGCGCGCCATGCGAGTGCACGCCTGGTGGACGCGCCATGGATCGTCGCGAGGATCGGGTGTGTTCAGCGACGAGGTGCCCGGGTCGTACCCCCACGTGAAGCACTTCCAGATCACGCCGTCGAAGCACGTGAAGTTCAGCGTGCTCGCCTCTTCGTGCTTGCCCGTCACGGTCCAGCGTCCCGTCGACGCGAACGCCGGTCCGCGATCCTTGCAGTACGGGGTCGCGACGCCGTTCGTGACGATGTCGATCACGTACGGCGCGCGCGGATCGCTCGTGCTGATGTTGGCGATCCGCAGCACCGTCCCCGTCGCCGCACCGACGAGCGGCAGCGTGATCCCCTCGAAGCGCGTGTCGGAGCTCGAGAACACCGGGGTCGGTCCGTCGAACGCGGTGAGCCGTCCGCTCGCCGCTTCGATGCGCGTCACGGTGCCCGACGTCGCCGGAACGAACGAGGGCTGGCGAGACGTGTGATGGTGGTAGCCGTTGATCGCGAGCGGATCGGTGATCGAGCCGTTCAGGTAACGCCCCTGGTCGCTCTCGCCAGGAGGAGGAGGCCTGGCGATCACGTCGTCGACAGGCCCGGGTTCGGACTCGGTCGCCTCCACACACGAGGCTAGCAATACGAGGGCGAGTAGCTTCATCGGGGTTCTGTCGAGCATCTTTGGGACCATCCACATACGGCGTAGGTGCGCCTATCGCTTCCCTTCGACGTCGACGCCGCGGTCGGACCACGCTGCGAAGGCACGCCGATTCGGCGCGACACGAACGATGAACGCCGAATCAGCGCGACGGGGCGCACATCCGGAGTCCGTACTTGATCCCGCGCTGAGTCGGTTCACTGGCGGCGTTGTTGGCAGCCAGTGCACTCGCTCGATCCTGGTAGAAGCTCCCGCCCTTGCGCCAGGGTTTGCCGTCGAGCCCGGTCGTCGCCTCGAAGACGTTGCCGGCGAGATCAGCGACACCATAGGGGCTGTCGGAGGCAGGATGCGTACCGACCTCGTCAGGACCGAACGCGAACGCGTCGCGACCGTAGCTCTCGTCAAAGTTTGCGTCCGTGGGCGTGAGGGTCTCTCCGTGCGGGTACGAGCGACCGTCCGCACCGCGTGCCGCATGCTCCCACTCGAGGCTCGTACACGGACGGGCGCCGACAACTTCGCGACGTTCATCGAGCCATGCGGCGTACGCGAGCCCGTCTTCATACGAGACGCCGACCACCGGAAGCTTCTCCCATCGCACGCGGCGGTTTCGCGTGCGGCCCGTGTACTCGATCGGCATCCCCTCGCGCGCGCGATAGGTCGCGCGGATCGTTGGCTGAAGTACGAGCTCGAACGTGCCGTCGGTGCCTAGCTCGAGGCCGACCGTGTTCTGCGTCGTCTCGAGCGTTGGCCGGTGCCTCTCGACCGCGCTCGGGTTAGCGCGCAAGAACCGGAGCCAATCGCCGAACGTCACCTCGGTACGCGAGATCCAGAATGCTGGGAGCTCGCGATCGTGCTCGGGTTGCGCAGAGAGAAACTGCGTCCGGAACGCATCGTCCGCGCGGGAACCGTACCGAAACCTTCCGGCCGGGATGTAGATCCAACCGTCCCGTGCCGGTGGGATCGCGAGGTGACGTTCGAGGCGCTCGCCGGGATCGACGACAAACGCATCGCGAACCACGTGACCGTCGGTAGCCGTCACGATCGCGACGTACGAGCCGGGCGGAAGCTCCCGTTCGAGGCGGCTCCCATCGACGCGGACGATCGGCGTCGCATCGAAGCCACCCGCGATGCGGCTCGTAGCGCCGGCGCGCATCGCGTGGATCGCGATCGAGGCGGGGCGATCGAGCGAGAGTTCCAGTCGTCCCGGGCGAGTCCAGCGTGCCGCGCGCGCGGGATCGTACGCCGCGAGGCGATGCACGAGCTCGTCGAGCCGGTTCGTATCGCGAACGAGCGACGCGAGGTGCGCGTGCGCGTCGAGGACCGCGACCATCCGCGAACGTACGGCGGATGCGTCGATCGAGAACGCGGCCTCGAGCTCGACGGCCGCCTCGCGATATTGCGCGTCGGCCTCGTGAGCGAGCCGCTGTGCATCGGCCCACGCGGGTTCGCCGTTGTTCTGCGTGACAAACGCCGCCAACGCGTCGCGACGCGCGGCAGACGCTCGCGACGCGAGCTGTTGCGCTTCCTTCAGGTGGCCCGCGGATGCATCGAGATGGACATCGACCGCACGTGCGCGCTCGCGGTCGGCTGCTTGTCGTACGAGGAAGACGACGCCGATCGCGATCGCGGGCACGGCAACGACGACGGCGATACGCGCGAGCAATTGCCGGCGAGCGCGGCGCCGAGACGCCTCGACGAACGCGGTCTCGGCCGCCGTCGGGTGCTCGAGCGCGTGGAGCTCCGCGAGCTGCCGCTTGGTCCACAAGAGCTCCGCGCGGCGATCGAGGCGTTGCCACTCGGTCGCCGCGGCGCCGAGGCGGTTACGAACCGCGAGCTGGCCGGCCTCGTCGGCGAGCAGGTCGCGCAGCGTGCCCCAGCTCCGGATCAGCGCCTCGTGCGCGAGCTCGTAGGTCGCGGTGCCTTCCCTCGAGTCGCGCGCGACGACGAGGCGGCCCTTGACGAGCGCTTCGAGCGCGACGTCGGTTGCCGCGTCGGTGCCGCCGAGCTCGCCGCGATCGCGGATCGCGCGCGTGCGATCGGGCCCGACGAGCCGCACGAGGATGCGGCGCGCCACGGCGCGAGCATCCGCCGGCAGGCCGCGCAGCACGGCATCCGCGTGCGTCGCGAGCGCACCCTCGACGCCGCCGAGTCGCTCGAGGGCCGCCGCCGAGATCACGCCGCGCTCGCGATCGTGCGCCTCCCACAGCGCGGCGAGCGCGAACTGGAGCAGCGGCAGCGCGCCCGGCGTGTCGGCGACCGCGTCGATCAGGCGATCGACCATCGCGTCGTTCTCGAAGCGGACGCTGGTCCCGCGCGCGGGGCCGACGATCGCGTCGCGCAGGTCCTCGCGCGCGAGGACACGCAACACGTGCGCGCCGCGCGTCAGCACCTCGCCGAGATGCGGCAGCGTGGCGACGCGCGTGAGGAAGTCGCCGCGAACGGTGACCAGGGCCTTCACGCCTCGGATGCCACCGCCGATCTCGCCGAGCAGGCGCGCGAGGTTCGCGGCCTCGTCGGCGTCGCTCGTGGTCACGAGCTCCTCGAGCTGATCGATCACGACCAGCGTGCCCGCATCGTCGCCGCCGAGCGCGCGCGCGAGGCGCTCCGGCGCCTGCTCGGCGATGCCGCACGCGGCGACGAAGGCCGTCCACGGCGAGCGGCCCGGGACGAGCGAGATCGCGCGCCACCGCCGGCCGTCGCCGAGCGCGCCCGCGACGACCTCGGGCACGATTCCGGCGTGACAGAGCGACGACTTGCCGATGCCCGAGTCGCCGACGATCGCGAGCAGCGGCTCGCCACGCAGGCGATCGACGAGCGTGCGGATGTCGACACCGCGGCCGAAGAACCGCCCGCGATGCGCCGCGCCGAACGGAGCGAGGCCGCGATACGGGTTGCCCTCGGGGAGCAGCGACGGCGCGTCGACGAGGATCAGCTCGAGTGAGTGCGCGAGCTCGCTCGCGGACGGCGGCCGATCCTCCGGATCGAGCGCCAGGCAGCGCATGATCGCGGTCGCGAACGCGCGCGGCATGTCGGCGGCGAGCTCGTCGATCGGACGCGCACCGCCGGCGAGCACCGCGTCGCGCAGAGGTCCGGCTTCGGTCTGCGGGAACGGCGGCGTCGCGGCCGCGAGCTCGTACAGCATCACGCCGAGGCTGTAGAGGTCGGAGCGCTCGGTCGCGGGTTCGCCTCGCCACAGCTCGGGCGCGGCGTACCGCGGCGTACCGACGAGGCCACCGGGCTTCGTCGGCGATCCGGCGAGCGGCGTCGACTCCACGACCGACGGCGCACCCGGCACGTCCTGCGTGGCCGCGACGTCATCGCTCGGCGGCCGGGGCGCACGGACGACCACGTCGGAGCTCGCCGCGAGCTTCGCGATCCCGAAGTCGAGCAGCTTCGCGGTGCCGCGCTCGTCGAGCATCACGTTCGCGGGCTTGACGTCGCGGTGCAGCACGCCGCAGCGATGTGCCGCGTGAAGCCCGCGCGCGACGCCGATCGCGATCTCGCACAGCGGGCGCCACGCGATCGGTCGCTCGACGGCGTCGAGGCTGCGGCCGCGGATCAGCTCCTGCGCGATGTACGGCTGCCCCGACGCGGTGGTTCCGACCCGATAGATCGTGACCACGTTCGGATGGTTCAAGCGCGCGATCGCCCGCGCCTCCGTCATGAACCGCTCGCGGCTCGCCTCGTCGGGGCGCGCGATGAGCTTGAGCGCCACCGGACGATCGAGGACCGTGTCGTGCCCGAGAAAGACCTCGCCCATCCCGCCGCGCCCGAGCGGGCGGATCAGACGGAACTCGTCGTGGTCGGACACGGCGAGACGGTATCAGGCGCGACGGAGTCTGCGCACGAACAGCACGATGCCGGGAATCATGACGACCCAGATCAGCGCGAGCCCGCCGACCGCGAGGATCTTGTCGACGGTCTTGTTGCCGGTCCACTGGAGGTAGTGGATGCGATAGAGCCAGTCGATGCGCTTCGTGTCGCGGCCCTCCTGGGAGACGCGCATCGTCGCCGGCGAGAACGTGACGATCTGCTCGCCGGCGTAGCGAACGTCGTTGCCCGAGATGCCGACGTGCGCGCCGTAGCGATTCGCGAACGGCGAGCGCGAGACCGCGTCGTCGACGAGGCGCGTGACTTCATCCGGCGTGAACGTGCGCGGCTTGCCGGTCGTCGCGTCGATGATCGACGGCCCGTCCTTCGTGGTGACGCGATACATCGGCCCGAGGACCGTGGAGAACAGCTCGACCGAGGGCGATCTCGGCAGCGTCGCGATCGCGACGACCGAGGACATGTCGATCGGCTCGTCGCGCTTCACGGAGAGCTGGTCGTACGCGCGGTCCCACCCGGGCTTGAGGTGAAACACGAGGCCCGTGATCGACCACACCACCAGCATCGCCACGAGGACGATCGCCGCCCAGCGATGAACGCGCGCGAACACTAGCCAACCCAGGTGCGCGCGTTATGGAACATGCGCATCCACGGGCTCTGCTCGAACGTCCACTCGCGCGGCCTCCACGACAGCTGCGCGTTGCGGAACACGCGCTCGGGGTGCGGCATCATGATCGTGAAGCGGCCGTTCGCGGTCGTCAGCGCCGCGATGCCGCCCGGCGAGCCGTTCGGGTTCGCGGGGTACGTGGTCGCCACACCGCCGCGACCGTCGACGAAGCGCGCGGCGATCACGCCTTGCTGCGCGAGCGACGCGACCTGCACGTCGGTGAGCTCCGCCCTGCCCTCGCCATGTGCGTTCGCGACCGGGATGCGCGAGCCCGCCATGCCCGCGAAGAAGATCGACGGCGACTCCGCGATCCCGAGGAGGACGACGCGCGCCTCGAACTGCTCGCTGCGATTGCGCACGAAGCGCGGCCAGTGCGCGGCGCCGGGAATCTGATCCGCGAGGTCGGCCAGCATCTGGCAGCCGTTGCACACACCGAGGAGGAACGTGTCGTCGCGGCCGAGGAACGCGTCGAGCGCAGCACGGGCGCGCGCGTTGTAGCGGAACGAAGCGGCCCAGCCGCGCCCCGCGCCGAGGACATCGCCGTACGAGAAGCCGCCGCACGCGACGGCGCCGCGGAACCCGGCGAGATCCACGCGGCCCTCGATCAGATCCGTCATGTGCACGTCGACGGCGTCGAAGCCGGCGAGGTGGAACGCGGTCGCCATCTCGATCTGACCGTTGACGCCCTGCTCGCGCAGGATCGCGACCCGGGGCCTCGTCGTCGCGCGCGGCGGACCGCCGGGGGTGGTCACCGATGGCGGTTGGTTCGGGTCGAAGGTGAGGTGCGCGGTGAGCCCGGGCGCGTCCGGATCGAGCCGCATCGCGTGCTCTTCCGCGGCGCACGTCGGATCGTCGCGACGCAGCGCCATCTGATGCGTGACGTGCGACCAGCGCGCGCGCAGCTTCGTGCGCGTGGTGGCGACGACGTCCGCGCCCGCGTGCTTGATGCGAACGCCGTCACCGGCGACCGCGCGACCGATCGGATGCACGCCGGCGCCGGCGGCGACGAGCGCGCGCGTGACCTTGTCGACGTTGGCGGCGAGCACCTCGACGACCGCGCCGAGCTCCTCGCTGAACAGCGCCGCGAACGGATCGCGGTGCACGCTCGTGACGTCGAGCTCGAGACCGAGGCCGGAGCAGAACGCCATCTCGAGCGCCGTGACCACGAGGCCGCCGTCGGCGCGGTCGTGATACGCGGCGATCGCGCCCGCGCGTACCAGCTCCTGCAGCGCCGCGAACGTCGCGGCGAGGCGCGCCGGATCGTCGAGGTCGGGCGGCTCGTCGCCGAGCTGGCCGAACACCTGCGCGAGCGCCGACGCGCCGAGCCGGTGCTTGCCGGCGGAGAGATCGACGAGCAAGAGCTCGTGGCCCTCGCCGCGCAGCTCGGGCGTCACCGCCTTGCGCACGTTCTCGACCGGGCCGAACGCCGTGACGACGAGGGTGATCGGCGAGACGACGGTGCGCTTCTCCGTGGCCGGCGGCCCGGGAGGCGATGCCCCGTCGTAGGGCGAGCCCGCGCCGACGGTGCCGCCGGCGACGCGCTGGTCGATCCAGTCGGCCGCGGCGATCGCGCGCGCGATCTTGGAGTCCGCGGCTCCGAAGTCGACCGGCTTCGAGAACACCTGGAGGTCGCGGATCGTCTCGCGGTTCGCGGGCAGGTTGGCCAGCCGCTCGAGCTCGGCATCGTACGGGTCGATCGGAGGCGCGTTCTTCGCCTCCGCGGCGACCTCTGCTTCGAGGCGCGCGAGCTCGTCGTCGGCGCTCGGCACCGCCGGTGCGGGCACGACGGGCATGCTCCGCTTCGACGGCGGCGCGTCCCACACCGTGCGCATCGACATCGAGTCCTTGCCGACGGGGATCGAGATGCCGAGCGCGATCGCGGTCTCGCTCGCGGCGCGCACCGCGTCGTAGAGACGCGCGTCCTCGCCCGGGTGACCGGCGGCCGCCATCCAGTTGCACGACAGCTTGATGTTGCCGAGCGCGCCGATCGGCACCGCGGCGAGGTTCGTGATCGCTTCACCGATCGCGAGGCGCGACGCGGCGGCGGCATCGAGGAGCGCGACCGGCGGGCGCTCGCCGATCGACATCACCTCGCCGGCGTCGGTGTCGAAGCCCGCGGTCGTCAGCGCGCAGTCCGCGACCGGCACCTGGAAGCGACCGACCATCGGATCGCGCGCGACCATCCCGCCGACGGTGCGATCGCCGATCGTGATCAAGAACGACTTGTCCGCGACGGTCGGAAGGCCGAGCACGCGATCGAGCGCGGCGGCGACCGTGGCGCCACCGAGGTCGAGCTTGTCCTTCGCGGGCGGCACGACCTCCGCGCGCCGCACCATGCGCGGCGGCTTGCCGAGGATCAGCTCGAGCGGAACGTCGACGGGCGGCGGGCCACCGCGGTTGTCGGTGACCTGGAGCCTGCCGTCCGGCGTCGCGATGCCGAGCTGCGCCCACGGCGCTCGCTCGCGAGCACACAGCGCGCGGAACTCGGGTACGCGCACCGGATCGATCGCGAGGACGTAGCGCTCCTGCGCCTCGTTGGACCACAGCTCGAGCGGCGACAGATCTGGCTCGCCCGTCGGAATCGCGCGCAGCTCGAGCGTCGCGCCGAGGCCCGCATCGTTCACGAGCTCGGGCATCGCGTTCGAGAGCCCGCCCGCACCCACGTCGTGGATCGACATGATCGGGTTCTCGTCGCCGAGCGCCCAGCAGCGATCGATGACCTCCTGGCAGCGTCGCTGGATCTCGGCGTTGTCGCGCTGCACGCTCGCGAAGTCGAGGTCCTCCGCCGATGCGCCCTGCGCGAGCGAGCTCGCCGCGCCGCCGCCGAGCCCGATCAGGAACGCCGGTCCACCGAGGACGATCAGCGCCGCGCCCTCGGCGATGCTGCCCTTCTTCACGTGCATCGGCCGCACGCTGCCGATGCCGCCGGCGAGCATCACCGGCTTGTGATAGCCGCGCCCTGCCCGCTCGTACGTACGGAAGTAGCCGAGGATCGCGGGCCGGCCGAACTCGTTGTTGAACGCGGCGCCGCCGAGCGGGCCGTCGGTCATGATGTCGAGCGCCGTCGCGATCCGCGCGGGCGATCCGATCCAGCGATCGGGCGCGGGCTCCCACGGCTCGAGGTGCCCCGGGATCCGCAGGTCGCTGACCGTGAACCCGACGAGGCCGGCCTTTGGCTTCGCGCCGCGGCCGGTCGCGCCCTCGTCGCGGATCTCGCCGCCGCTGCCGGTCGCCGCGCCCGGGAACGGCGAGATCGCCGTCGGGTGGTTGTGCGTCTCGACCTTGCCGAGGATGTGCACCGGCTCGCGCACGCCGCGATACACGTTGTCCTCGCCGGGGACGAGCCGCATCGCGACGTTGCCCTCGACGACGGCCGCGTTGTCGCTGTACGCGCTGAGCACGCCCGCCGGGCTCGCCTCCGTCGTCTTCTTGATCAGCGCGAACAGGCTCTTGTCCTGCCGGATCCCGCCGATGTGGAACTCGGCGTTGAAGATCTTGTGGCGGCAGTGCTCGCTGTTCGCCTGCGCGAACATCATCAGCTCGACGTCGGTCGGGTCGCGTCCGAGCTCGCCATACCGCGCGACCAGGTAGTCGATCTCGTCGTCGGCGAGCGCCAGCCCGAGGCGCACGCTCGCCTCGCGCAGCGTCGCGCGACCGTCGGAGCCGAGCGTCACGTAGCGCAGCGGGCGCGGATCACCGGCCGGCGCGATCACGCGCGCGAGATCTGCTTCGCGCACGAGCACCGTCTCGGTCATGCGGTCCGCGAGCACGGCGCCCACGCGATCGGGCTGCGCGTCGCCCGCGAACGCGTACGCGACCACGCGCTCGATCCGCGTGACCGCGTCGAGGCCGCACACGTGCGCGATGTCGGTCGCCTTCGACGACCACGGCGACGTCGTGCCGAGGCGCGGCGTGATCCAGAACTGGCGGCCTGCGCCCTCGACGCTCGACGCGATGTCGCTCGGGCCGTACGAGAGCATCTGCTCGAGCTGCGCGACCTCGGGCTTCGTCAGCGGACGCGACGTCGCGATGACGTGCGCCCATCGGGCATCGATCGCGATGACGGTGGGGTATCGCGCGCGAATCTTTGCAAGCACGCGCGCTCGCCGCGCGACCGATAACGCGCTGCGCCCCACGATCGTCAGCACATCGCCTCCCGATCGCTTGCGCGCCAGAAGCTCACGCCGCCTCCAGCGCGGCCGCGATGCGTGGAATCGGATCGCGCGTGTCCGGCTCGAACGTCGTGCCGGTCACCGTCTCGAAGTTCGCGATGTAGCGCCGCGCCGCCTCGAGCCGGATCTCGTCGGGCATCACCGGGGGCGTGCCATCACCGGACCACTTCGCCTCCTGCGCGAGCCAGATGCGAACGTACTCCTTGCCGAGCGAGCGCGGCTCCTCGCCGCGAGCGAGGCGCTCCTCGTAGTCGTCCGCGTACCAGTAGCGCGACGAGTCCGGCGTGTGGATCTCGTCGATCACGGTGAGCGTGCCGTCCTTCGCGATGCCCATCTCGTACTTCGTGTCGGCGAGGATCAAGCCGCGCGTCGCGGCCTGGCGCTGGCCCTCGGCGAACAGCGCCGCGGCGAGGGCACCCGCGCGATCGAAGACGTCGGGATCGATGCGGCCCATCGCGAGCAGCTCGTCGCGCGAGACCGAGACATCGTGGTCGCCTTTGGCCGCCTTCGTCGACGGCGTCAGGATCGGCGCGGGGAGCTTCTGGTTCTTCTTCATGCCGTCGGGCAACGCATGGCCGCAGAACGTGCGAGCGCCGGACTCGTACGCCTTCCAGATCGACGTCGACGTCACGCCCGTGATGTACGCGCGCATGACGAGCTCGACCGGGAGCGGCGTGCACTCGCGCGCGATCATCACGTTGGGATCGGGCACGCGCAGCATGTGGTTCGGCGCGATGTGCTTGGTCTGCTCGAACCAGAACTTCGCGAGCTGGTTCAGCACCTGGCCCTTCGACGGGATCGTGCCGACGACCGCGTCGAACGCGCTGAGGCGATCGGTCACGACGATGATGCGCTCGCCGCGCTCTCTGTCGATGTAGCAGTCGCGGACCTTGCCGTCGTAGCGCTCGAGCGTGCGGCCGCCGATCGTGGACCACGGCGTGGCATCGAGCGTGTGGCGGAGCTGGGCACGCAGGGCGTCGTCGAGGCTCATGAAGCTCCCAGGGCGCGCTCGAGGATGTGCGGCGCGTGGCGCAGGTGGTGGTCGAGATCGAACGCGGTATCGAGATCCGACGCGGACAGGCGCGCGGCGATCTCGGCGTCGGCGCCGAGCAACGCGCGGAAGCGCCCCGGGCGCGCTCCGGTCTCGCCCGCGGCGGCCGCCTCGGCGATCGCGGCGAGCGCGCAGCGCTGCACCATCACGTACGCCTCCTGGCGCGGCAGGCCGGTCTTCACGAGCGCGAGCAGCACGGCCTCCGAGAAGTAGAGACCGCCCGTGCGATCGAGGTTCGACTGCATGCGCGCGGCGTGGATCACCAGGCCCGAGACGAGCGTCGTCGCGCGCACGGTCATGAAGTCGGCGAGGATCGTCGCGTCGGGCATCGCGACGCGCTCGACGCTCGAGTGCGAGATATCGCGCTCGTGCCAAAGCGCGACGTCCTCGAGGCCCGCTTGCGCGTAGCTGCGCAGCAGGCGGGCGAGGCCCGTGAGGTTCTCGCTGAGGATCGGGTTCTTCTTGTGCGGCATCGCCGAGGAGCCCTTCTGCCCCTTGCCGAAGCCCTCTTCTGCTTCGCCGACCTCGGTGCGCTGCCAGTGGCGAACGCCGAGCGCGATCTGCTCGATCGCGGTCCCGAGCAGCGCGAGCGCGCAGAACACCTCGGCGTGGCGATCGCGCTGGACGATCTGCGTCGCGACCGTCTCTGGCGCGAGGCCGAACGAGCGCAGCGCCTCCTCCTCGATACGTGGATCGAGGTTGCCGTAGACACCGACGGCGCCCGCGATCTTGCCGACGCGAATGCTGTCCCGCGCGCGGATGATGCGCTCCTTGGCGCGCGTGACCTCGGCGTGCCACCGCGCGAACGTGAGCCCCGCGGTCACCGGCTCGGCGTGGATGCCGTGCGAGCGACCGATCATCGGCGTCTTCGCGTGCTCTCGCGCGCGCGTGGCGAGCGCGGTGCGGAGCTCGTCGACGCGATCGAGGATCTGCTCGAGCGCGCGCGACGTCTGGATCGCGAGGCACGTGTCGAGGACGTCCGAGGAGGTCATCCCGAGGTGCAGCCAGCGCGCGGGCTCGCCGGCGAGCTCCTCGACGTGCGTGAGAAATGCGATGACGTCGTGGCGGGTGGTCGCCTCGATCGCGAGGATGCGCGCGGGATCGAGCTTGCCCTGCGCCGCGTTCGCGACCTTCGCCGCGGTGCCCGGCGGCACCGTGCGGGCAAACTCCATCGCGCGGCACACCGCGAGCTCGATCTCGAGCCAGAGCTCGAAGCGATACTTGTCGTCCCAGAGTCCAGCGAGCTCGGGTCGGCTGTATCGCGAGATCATCTGCTCCTCGCGGCCCTTGTACCCCGAGGAAGCGGGGTTTTCTAGCGCGCGATCAACCAGATCACGAGCGTCACGATCGACCCGATGATCACGACGACAGAGGCCCAGATCATCACATCTTGCGTCTTGCGCGAGCGAGCCTGATTCGGATCGTGTGGCGGCGCGAGCCGGCCCATCCCGCCCGGAGGCGTCTTCGACAGGTCCGACATCGACCGGATCTGCACCTGCGGCACCTGCCGGTGTTGCATCGGCCGCGGCACGTCATCCGGTGCCTTGTGCGAGATCGCCTGCATCGGTGCCTGCATCGGCGGCGGCATCGGTGCGGGTTGGTTCGGATACGGCGCGTCGGCGGGACGGCCTTCCCAGCGGTGCGTGCGGCTCGAGTCGTCGATGCGCCCGTGGGGATCGAAGCTCTGCGCCGGGCGCTGCAACATCGTCGGCGCGGCTTGCGACGGCGGCGCGCCGAACGCGCGCAGCGGCGCCGGCGGTGGGGCGCCGTCGTACGGGGGATCCTGGACCGTGCGGACGATGTCGACGGGCTGCCCCGACATCGCGGCGCGTCGATCGGCAACAAACGCCGGTGGTGGCGACGGAGAGAGCGCGCGCTGCGGACCACTCGCGCGCCCAGAGCCGATCGCCCGCTGCGAGCCGGTCGACGACAGCGCCGGCGGCGCATCCGGCGGCGGCCGCAGCATCGGCCCCGTCGGCCCCGGTGGCTTGCGCGCGCCCTCGCGACGCGGCGGCGACGACCCGGCCGCGACTCCCGATCCCATCGGCGCGGTGGTCAGCGGATCCGCGGACGGCTTGCGGATCGGGGCGGTGGGCATCAGGTCGCGACGCGGATCCGGCGCCGCACTCGCGACGGAGTCGGCGCTCGCGCGGCGGGCCGCGGGACCGAGGTCCGTCGTGCGGCGATTGTCGTCGATGCGCGCGTGCGGATCGAACGACGTCCGCGGTGCACCACCGGTCGGCACGTTCGGATCGATCATCGTGGGATTCGCGTCGTCGTCGAAGTCGCCGGTGTCGTGGGAGCGAAACTTCGGCACCGGCCGCGTCGGAATGCTCGGCGAGCGCGGCACGATCTGCGGGTGATGATCGTCGCGGATCGGCTCGGCCGTCGTCGGCGGATCGTCGCCCTCGAAGTTGCCGTCCTCCTCGAAGTCCGGTGCCTGCGAGCGCGGGATCGGGCGCGTCGTCACCGCCATCGGGGACTGCGGCGACGTCGGCTTCGGCAACCGCGGCGGCTTCGGCAGGCGCGACGGCGCGGGCTCGTCGAGCGTATGGTCCTCGTCGTCGTGTTCCACGCTCACCGGCCCGTGGATCCGAATCCGCCCGCGCCGCGCGAGGTGGCGTCGAGCTCGTCGACCTCCACGAGCTCCGCTTGCACCACCGGCGCGACGACGAGCTGCGCGATCCGCATTCCGCGCTCGATCGTCACGGGCTCGTTGCCGAGGTTGATCAACAACACGGTGACCGGCCCGCGATAGTCGGAATCGACCGTCCCGGGCGCGTTGACGACGGTGACGCCGTGATCGCGCGCGAGCCCCGAGCGCGGACGCACCTGCCCTTCGTAGCCGGCGGGCAGCGCGATCGCGAGGCCCGTGCTGATCGCCGCGCGCGCCGCGGGCGCGATCGTGATCGGCGCGTCGATCGCGGCGCACAAGTCGAGACCAGCGGCTTGCTCCGTCATGTAGCGCGGCATCACCGCGTCCGGACGAAGCTTCTTGATCTGCAGGCGCGGCCCCATCACGGCGATGGTAGCCGAACGTGCACCCTCAGATAATGTAGTTGTGCACTTCCTCGGGGCCGGGATTGGCGTCGAGGACTTCGCGGCGCGACAGGCGAATCTTGCCGTCGCGATCGACCTTGATGCACTTCACCACGACCTCGTCGCCCTCGGAAAGAACGTCCTCGACGGAGCGGATGCGCTCCTTCGCGACCTCCGAGATGTGGAGCAGACCGTCGGTCCCGGGGATGATCTCCACGAACGCCCCGATCTCCACGATCTTCTTCACGATGCCGTTGTAGTACTGGCCGACCTCCGGCTCCATCGTGAGGCCCGAGATCAGCGCCTGCGCCTGCTCGATCGCCTTGAGGTTCGACGACGCGATCGACACGACTCCCGAGTCGTTGATGTCGATCTGAGCCTGCGTCTGCTCCTGGATCGCGCGGATCGTCTTGCCACCGGGGCCGATGATGTCGCGGACCTTGTCCGGCTTGACCTGCATCGTGACGATGCGCGGCGCGTAGACGCTGACCTCGTCGCGCGGCGCGCTGATCGCGGCGTCCATCTTGTCGAGGATGTGCAGGCGGCCCTGCTTGGCCTGCGCGAGCGCCTTCTCGAGGATCTCGCGGGTCAGGCCGTCGACCTTGATGTCCATCTGCAGCGCGCACACACCGCGGCGCGTGCCGGTGACCTTGAAGTCCATGTCGCCGAGGTGATCCTCGTCGCCGAGGATGTCGGAGAGGATGACGTAGTCATCGCCTTCCTTCATGAGGCCCATGGCGATGCCCGCGACCGGTGCCTTCGTCGGGACGCCGGCGTCCATCAGCGCGAGCGATCCGCCGCACACCGACGCCATCGACGAGCTGCCGTTCGACTCGAGGATGTCCGACACGACGCGAATCGTGTACGGGAAGTCTTCATAGATCGGGACGATCGACTCGACCGAGCGCTCGGCGAGGAAGCCGTGGCCGACCTCGCGGCGCGACTGGCCGCGCAGCATCTTCACCTCGCCCGTCGAGAACGGGGGGAAGTTGTAGTCCATGTAGAACGTCTTCTTCTGATCGCCGAGGAGCGTGTCGAGCTTCTTCTCGTCGTACTTCGTTCCGAGCGTCACCGCGACGAGCGCCTGGGTCTCGCCACGCGTGAACAGCGCGGAGCCGTGCGCGCGCGGGAGCACGCCGGTCTCGACGGAGATCGCGCGGATCTCGTCGGGGCGACGACCGTCGATGCGCGTGCGCGTCGAGATCGTGTGACCGCGCGCCCACTTCTTCTCGAGCTTGGAGAACGCGGCGTCGACGTCCTTGGGCTTGCCGAACCACGGCTGGCCCTCGGCGGTGAGCTGATCGCGAATCTCCCGGTGGAGCTCCGAGATCGCGCCGCGGCGCGCCTTCTTGTCCTTGGTCTGCATCGCGGCGGCGAGGCGATCCCAGCCGAGCTCCTTCACGCGGCCCGCGAGATCCTCGTCCGGCACCGGCTTGGTGAACGGACGCTTCTCCTTGCCGTTGGAGGCGCGCAAGCGCTCCTGCAGCTCGATCAGCGGCTGCACGGCCTGATGCGCGAACAGGAGGGCATCGATGATCGTGTCCTCCTGCAGCTCGTGCATCTCGCCCTCGACCATCATGATCGCGTCCTTGGACGCGGCGACCACGATGTCCATGTCGCTCTTCTCGCGCTCGGCGAACGTCGGGTTCGCGACGAACTGACCGTCGATGCGCGCGATACGAACGCCGGCGAGCGGGCCGTCCCACACGAGGTCGGACAGGTGCACGGCGCACGACGCGGCCGTCATCGCGAGGACGTCGGTCGCGTTCTCGCGGTCGAACGAGATCACGTTCGCGATGATCTGCGTGTCGATGAACCAGCCCTTGGGGAACAGCGGACGGATCGGGCGATCCATCAGGCGGCAGACGAGGATCTCGTCGTTCGTGGTGCGTCCCTCGCGGCGGAAGAAGCTGCCGGGGATCTTGCCCGACGAGTAGAACTTCTCCTGGTACTCGCAGGTCAGCGGCATGAAGTCGATGTCGCGCGGCTGGGCCGAGCCCTGCGCCGTGACGAGCACCATCGAATCGCCGCAGCGAATGATCACCGAGCCGGAGGCTTGCTTGGCCCACTTGCCGGTCTCGATAGAGATTTCCTTGCCGCCAACGATGGCGGTCTCCTTGACATAACCCATGCGTGTCTCCTGTGAATCCGCGTGCTTGTCACACGCTTCGAGTCACGTCGCTGGGCCGAGTGTCGTGGCCTGGTCCCTCTGTCCAATCGCCCGAACCTTGCTCGGGCGCCTCGACGGAACGATCAAACCAGCGCGATCTCTATGCTTTCAGCGACGCTACGTGACGGTTTCTAGCTACTTACGCGGGCGTTATTGCACACGTGCGACTGCGCGTCTAGTGCCTCCGTCCGGACCAGCACCCATGAAAAAGACCTTCGCCCTCTTCGGACTCCTCGGCCTCGTCGGCTGCTTCCTCCCCATGGTCTTCGGCATCTCGCTCTGGGATGCCCGCGAGGCCGACGCGCTGCAGGTCTACTTGATCATGGCGGCGTTCGCGGTCCCGATGTTCCTGGGCTTCGCGGACAAGATCTACCCGGCGGCGAGCCTGATCTCGGCCGCGTGCTTCGGGTACGTCCTCTGGAAGTTCGGCCTGTTCGGCACGAAGGACCTCATCATCCACGGCTCGATCGGCGGCATCCTGATGGGCGTCGCCACCATCGCGGGCCTCCTCGTCTCGATCGGCTCGCTGGCCGACAAGCCGGCCCGCGCCTAGTTCGATCCAGCGCTCCCCGAACCCGACGCCGCGGACCCCGAGGGGCTCGCGGCGTTTCTGCGTTTCTGCTCGTCGAGCTCGCGCTGCGCCTGATCGAGCTGCGCGCGCTCCTCGAGCGTGATGTTGCCGCACGCGAGATCGAGGTCGCCCACGATGCGGCCCTGCCCGTCCGACGCGCAGTCGAACGACAGCGTGCCGCGCCAGTACGCGGTGCCGTTGGGCCGGCGCGTACCGTTCCATTTGCGGTCGAGCTTGTCGCACGCGAGCACCTCGCCCGCGATCGAGAGCTTCTGATCCTCGAAGCGAAGCGTGACCTCGGGCGTCACGATGTCGACGAAGATGTGCACCGCCGCGCCGGCCTTGCACGACATCTTCGACGAGACGTCCGTGCCGCCGATCGTCAGCGTGCCCTTGATCTCCGGCTCTGCTGGCTTCGTGCTGCTGCACGCGCTCGCGATCAACGCGATCACGAACACGCGCATCGCTAGCGGCGCAGGCCGAGCGTCTCGATCAGCTTGCGGTAGCGCTCGAGGTCCTTGCGCTTCAGGTAGTCGAGGAGCGCGCGGCGCTGGCCGACCATCTTCAGGAGACCACGACGGCTGTGGTGATCCTTGTGGTTATTCTTCAGGTGCTCGGTGAGGTGCGAGATGCGCTCGGAGAGGAGCGCCACCTGGACCTCGGGGGACCCGGTGTCCTTCGGGGCCTGCTGGAACTTCTTGATCGTCTCTGCTTTGCGTACGGTCGAAACTGACATTGCTACTCCAGTCGCCAACGGCCGCGTCAACGTCGGGGGATCCAAGTGTCCCCGGATGTGACGTGATCCGTGGTCGCCGCGGAGTTAACGGGAAACCGGGCGAGTGGTCAAGGCTCGGGGAACATCTCGGGGAAGACGCGGTCGTAAATGACCTTGCCCTCGAACGCGTGGGCCACCGCGAGCATGTGGCCATGCTCGTCAACGAACTGGAATCGCTCGAGGTTTTCGGCACCCATCCGATCGACCGGGAGCTGGACGCCACTTCGGATGCTCGTGATCTGGTCCCCGTGCACGACGACCTCGGGCAGGGTCACCGCCTCGCGCATCGGGACGAGCGCGCGCGAGACGTCGGCGCCGGCGAGGACATCGTCGAGCGTGATCGAGCGATCGAGCGTGAACCGGCCCGATCGCGTCCGGCGCAGCTCCGCGAGGTGCGCGCCGCAGCCGACGTCGGTGCCGAGGTCGGCGACGAGGCTGCGGACGTACGTGCCCTTCGTGCAGTCGATCGCGATGGCGAACCGCGGTGGCTCGAAGCGGAGTAGCTCGAGGCGATCGATCCGGATCGCGCGCGGTCGGCGCTCGACCTCCACACCCGCGCGCGCGAGATCGTAGAGCCGCTCGCCACCCTGCTTGAGCGCGGAGTACATCGGCGGCACTTGCTCCTGCTCGCCGGTGCGCGCGGCGATCGCGGCGAGGAGCTGGTCGCGGGTGACCGCGACGTCGCGCGTGGCGGTGACGGTGCCCGTGCGATCGAGCGTGTCGGTCTCGATGCCGAGCACGCCCTCGGCTTCGTACGCCTTGTCGTCGGCGAGCAGGTACGGTGCGAGCTTGGTCGCGGCGCCCAGGCACACCGCGAGCACGCCGGTCGCGAGCGGATCGAGCGTGCCGCCGTGGCCCGCGCGCGTGGCGCCGAGGGCGCGGCGCACCTTGTCGACGCACGCGGCCGATGACAGGCCGCGCGGCTTGTCGACGACGAGGACGCCGTGCCGAGGCGTCAGGGCGGCTGGTTGATCCACGCGCTGACCGCCGCGATGCCGTCGGTGTTGAGCGTCTCGGTGCCGAGCTCGGGCATCTTCTCTCCCGCGATCAGCGACTGCATCCGCTTCATGACGACCGAGTCGGTGACGTTGCTCGGGATCACCAGCGTGCCCGGCACCGTCGAGAGCTGCGCCGTCTGGTTCACGAGCGTCGTGTACGCGGGCATGTCGTGCGCCGCGAGCTTCGTCACGTCCATGCGCATCTCGATCACCACGGTGTCGTGGATCGAGCTCGTCGGGTTGTGGCACCCGCCGCAGTTCGCGTGCATGAAGCCATACGCCGCCTTGTCCGCGTCGGTCCCGGCGATCGGGAAGAACGGATCGCCCGCCGTCGTCGGCGACACGGGCGGCGTGGTCAGCAGATCCATGTCGACGAGGTTTTGCAGATCGAGAAGGCCCTCCGGCGCGGAGTAGTCGAGCGACATCGCCTGGAAGCCGAGGACGCGCCCGGGCGTGTTCTGGTGGCAGCGACGGCACTGCGAGCGCGACGGGACGTCGTGCGTGGTGCCCTGCGCGTCCGGGTTGCCGGTCGAGGCGCTGAAGAACGACGACGACGTGTTCGACGGATCCCAGATGTACGATGCCCAGTACCACGCGGACTGCAGCGAGTCGTCTTCCTCGACCTTCATGATGAAGCGCGTCTCGATGCGAGTGCCGCTCATCGTCGTGAACTCTTTCCACAGCTTCGTGCCGACGGGGAACTTCCAGTAGTTCATGTCCGTCGTGTCGATCTTCGTTCCCGGCGGCAGGTAGATCCATCGACGCTTCGTCGCGCCGTCGGAGTACAGCTGGTACTGCGGTGCATACGCGAGGATGCCGGGGTTGATCGTCGCACAGGGACCGTCGTCGCACAGGCCCGTCTCCTGGAGCGACATCGGCATGAGGTTCGCGTCGGCGGGACCGCCGTCGCCGATCGTCATCATGTCGTCCGTGGGCGCGGCGTCGGTGGGTTTGCTCTCATTGTCACCGCACGCCGCCAGCAGCGCGCACGCGAGTACGACCCCAGTTCGCATGGGACGCATCGTATCACCGTCGAGGATCACGGGATCGCCGCGTCGCACTACGAGTCGGGATCCGGCGTGTGACGGATCACGGGCTGGCTCTGGCGATTGAACGCGGTCTCGAGCGCGCGCACGACCTTGTCCTTCGTCGCGCCGAGCGAATCGTTCATGTGGCAGCCGCCCGCGCCGGGGTGACCGCCTCCGCCGAGCGTCATGCAAACTTTGCCGACATCGATCTTCTCGCTGCGCGAGCGCATCGACACGCGCACGCCGCCGCCCTTGGCCGTGGTCAGCAACACGCCGACCTGCACGCCCTCGACGTTGCGGCCCCAGTTGACCATGCCCTCGATGTCTTCCCACGATGCGCGCGCGCCCTCGACCATGTCGGTCGTCACGCTGAGCACGCCGACGCGACCCGCACAGTGCAGCTCGAGCGTCGACAGCACGCTGCCGAGGAGGCGCAGCTTGCCGGGGCTCGGGCGCTCCTCGAGGCTCGCGGCGACCTGCGCCGGGACCACGCCGGCGCGGACCAGCTCGGACGCGACCCGCAGCGCCTCGGCGTTCGTGTTCGCGTGGCGGAAGCCGCCGGTGTCGCTGATCAGCGAGACGTACATCGGCACGGCGGCCTCGAGCGTGATCGGCCAGCCCTCGCGCTCGGCGATCCGGAACACGATGACGCCGACGGCCGCGGCGACCGGGTCCCACACGGCGATGTCGCCGAACGGATGGCCGCTCGCGTGGTGATCGAGCGTGATCAGCGGACCGCGCACCTCGGGCGGCGGCAGCGTGTCGCCGAGCAGCGTGATGTCCGCGCAGTCGACGACGATCGTGCAGTCGAAGCGCTCGTCGAACGAGATCGTGTTCACCGTGGTGTTCACGAGCGGCAGCCACTTGTAGCGACGCGCGATCGCGTCGACGGAGTAGATGACCGCGGTCTTGCCCTGCGCGCGCAAGAACGACGCGAGGGCCGCCATGGATCCCGTGCCGTCGCCATCGGGCCGGCGGTGGCTCGTCAGCAGCACGCGCTGCGCCTTGCGCAGGTGATCGCACGCCATGACGAGGGCGTCCTCGACGGGCGTGACCGCGGAGTGCGGCTCGGTGATCCGACGGTGGTAGTCGCTCACGTCGGCTCCTCGGGCGCGTCGGGTGGTTGCGCTTCGCCGGCCGTGCGCCCCGCGGCCTTCGCGCGCTCCTCGTCCTCGCGCACGATCGCTGCGAGCTTCTCGCTGATGTCGACCGAGGCGTCGTGCATGAACCGCAGCTCGGGCGCGCGCTGGAGGCCGAGCTCGCGGCCGATCGGTCCGCGCAAGAAGCCGGCGGCCTTCGCCAATCCCGCCACCACGCCATCGGCGGTGGCGTCGTCACCGACGACCGAGACGTAGACATTGGCGACGCTGAGGTCGACGTTGAGCTCGACCTTGGACACGGTGACGAGCGTCGCGGCGCGGACCCGCGGATCCTTCACGTCGTTCGCGATGGCGCTCTGCAGCGCTTCGCGAAGGGCGTGCTCGACACGGGCTTTACGCTGGCTCATAGGGGTACTCCCGGGACCCTACTCCAGCTCGTCCTTCCATGCATCGGGGATCCAGTCGTCGCCGGCTGCTCCGATCGCTTTGTCGCCCGCGCCCGTGCGGTCGTCGACGGCCGCGACGGGAGTCGGGGCCGCATCGAACGTGGTCACGTCCTTCGCGATCCCGACGAGCTGCGCGTCTGTGGCGGCCAGCGCGGCCGCGACCACGCGGATGACGTCGTCGATCAGCTCGTACGCCTTCGCACGCTCGCTCGAGGTCACGGCGACGCCGAGCTCGGCGGCCTGCCACGTGTCCTGTGACCCGACCTCGTTGATGGCGATGCCGAGCCGCTCCTTCACGCGATCCTTCACGCGACGGAGCACCATGCGCTTCTCCTTGAGCGAGTGCGCCTGGCCGATGACGACGGTGAGCCGCGCGATTCCTACGTACACGTACGAACGCTAGAGCTGCGCGGCCTCTTCGATGACCTCGTAGGCCTCGATGACGTCGCCGACCTTGAGGTCGTTGTAGCCCTGCACCATCACGCCGCACTCGAAGCCGTTCGAGACCTCGGACACGTCGTCCTTGAAGCGGCGCAGCGAGCCGATCTTGCCCTCGTAGATCTGGACCGAGTCGCGAATGATGCGGAGGTGCGCCTTGCGGTTGACCTTGCCGCTCGTGACCATGCAGCCCGCGACCATTCCGATCTTGGGGATCGAGAACGTGTCGCGCACCTGCAGCGTGCCCATCGCGACCTCGCGCTTGATCGGCGCGAGCAGGCCGGCCATCGCCGACTTCACGTCGTCGAGAGCGTCGTAGATGATGTCGTAGAGACGAATCTCCACTTCCTCTTGCTCGGCGAGCTTGCTGCTCTTGCCGGCCGGACGGACGTGGAAGCCGACGATGATCGCGCCGCCCGCCTTGGCGAGGTTGACGTCGCTCTCGGTGATGCCACCGACGCCGGCCGAGATGACCACCACACGGACCTTCTCGGTCGACAGCTTGGTGAGCGACGCCTTGAGCGCCTCGGCGGAGCCCTGCACGTCCGTCTTGAGGACGATCTTGAGCTCCTTGGTCGCGCCTTCGGACTGGCGCTCCATGAGGTTCTCGAGCGAGACCTTGCCCTTGGCCGCGAGCTCGCGCTTGCGCTCGGTCTGACGGCGGTGCTCGACGACCTGCTTCGCGACCTTGTCGTCCTCGGCCGCGTTGACCTGATCGCCCGCGTCGGGAACGCCATCGAGACCGAGGATCTCGACGGGCGTCGACGGGCCCGCTTCTTCGACGGAGTTGCCGCGATCGTCGAGCATCGCGCGGACCTTGCCGTACGTACGGCCGGCCACGAGGATGTCGCCGAGGCGCAGCGTGCCCTGCTGGATCAGCACGGTCGCCATCGGACCGCGGTTGCGATCGAGGCGCGCCTCGATGACGAGACCGGTCGCCGGCTTGTCGGGGTTCGCCTTGAGCTCGAGCACCTCCGCGGAGACCGCGATCGACTCGAGCAGCTTGTCGATGTTCTCGCCCTTGAGCGCGGAGACGTTCACGTAGATCGTGTCGCCGCCCCACTCTTCGGGGATGAGGCCGTGATCGGCCAGCTGCTGCTTCACGCGCTCGGGTTGCGCGTCGGGCAGATCGATCTTGTTGACCGCGACGATGATCGTGACCTTCGCGTCCTTCGCGTGTGCGAGGGCCTCGAGGGTCTGCGGCATCACGCCGTCGTTCGCCGCGACGACGAGGACGACGATGTCCGTCGCCTGCGCGCCGCGAGCGCGCATCTCGGTGAACGCCTCGTGGCCCGGCGTATCGAGGAACACGATCTCGCCGTGTCCGGGAGCTTCGACCTTGTACGCAGCGATGTGCTGCGTGATGCCGCCGGCCTCGCCCGCGGCGACGCGCGCCTTGCGGATCGCGTCGAGCAGCGAGGTCTTGCCGTGGTCGACGTGACCCATGACGGTGACGACCGGCGAGCGATGCGTCGCCTTGTCGCTGTCGTCGGTCTTCTGCGCGAACATGTCCTCTTCTTTGAACGCGACGTTCTGGACCTCGTATCCGAACTCGCTCGAGAGGATCTGCGCCGTCTCGAAGTCGATGACGCCGTTGATGTTGATGCCGGCCATGCCCATGCCCCAGAGCTTCTTCAGCACCTCGGGTGCCTTGATGCCCATGCCACGCGCGAGGTCGGAGACCGTGATCGAGTCCTCGATACGGATGACGCGCTTGTGCTCGGCGGGCGTCGTGAGCTGGGTCTGCTTGCCCTTCTTGCCGAGCGGCAGCTTCTTGCGGCCGAAATCGTTGCCCGGGCCCGGACGACCACCCGGACCACCCATCCCGGGGCGACCACCGCGCTGCTGCTGCTGCGCGAAGCGACCACGGATCGGATTGGCGGGTGCAGCGCCCGGCGGCGGACGACCGACGACCGGCGTGCGCTCGGTGATCTTGATGCGCGGCGGCAGCGCGATGACCGTACCGACGGCCGGGCGCGACGGATCGCGCGCGGGCTGCGGCGGTGCTTCGGCTACTTGCTGCGCCTCCTCGACGGGCAGCGGCGACTCGGTGTCCGGACGCGGGCGCGCATCGGTGCGAGCACGCGCGCGCTGGAGCTCCGCTTCGAAGCGGCTGCGCGCGGAGTCACCGACCTCACCGACGGTGCGCGGACCATCGGCGTCTTGACGCGCTTGCGGGCGCATGTCGACGACGGTCGATCGCGAGTGCGGGTTCACCACGCGCGGAGGCAGCGGCGTCGACGGCGGCGGCTCGGGCATGGGCGCCGGGCGCGGATGGTTTCCATCGCGCGCGCTGATCTGCTGCGCACCGTTGCCGGCGGACGGCTGGATCGACGGCGCGTTGACGATCACGCGCGAGCGCTTCTCGACGGTAGGCGCCGGCGGCGTGGGCGCGGCGGCCACGGGCGGCGGCGCCGGTGCCGGCGCAGGCGGCGGTGGTGGTGCTTCTTCGACAGGCGGCACCACGATCGCGGGCTCGCTCTTGGGCCGTACCTGCACGGCGGGCGTCGGCTTCACCGGCGGCGGTGGCGGCGCTTCCTCGATCGACGGCGGCGGCACCACGATCGCCGGCTCGGACTTCGCGCGCACCTGCACGGCAGGCGTCGGCTTCATCAGTGGGTTCGCCGCGGGACGCGGAGGCTCCGCTTCCGTCACGACGGGCGCGGCCGGCTCTTCGGCGACGACGCGGCGACGGATCACCGGCGCGGGCGCGGCGGGACGCTCGGCGGGAACGGCGGCGACGGGCGCGCGCTCGACGGAGCGTTCGTCGCCACCTTCGGCGCTCGCGGCCTTGTCACCACTGGAGCGACGCCGGAGCACCGTTCCGGTGGACAACACCTTCGTCTGCGCGGGAGCCGCGACAGACGCCTTCTCTTTTTCGAGGGACCGCTTGATACGCGCGACGTCGTCGGCATCGAGGGAGGACATGTGGTTGTTCACCTCGAGACCGAGCGCTCGGATCTTTGCGATGAGGTCCTTGTTAGGAATCCCCACCTCTTTCGCAATCTCATAAACGCGCATTCGTTTCGGTCGTCCTCTACTTCTGGTCCCAGCCGGTGCCGGAGGGAGTTTCTACAGCGTTCGCTTCCGCAAGGCCAGAGGGGTTTTTCCCTTGCAGATCACTAGAATTGTCGGCGGTTGGTGACAGGTCACGAACTAGTCTCTGAACATCCTTCGGAGTTACGGAACGCTTGAGACTTCGCGACAGTCCTGCTGCCGTGACGCACTCCGTGCGCGCGTGGACATATGCCCCACGCCCCGGGAGTCGACGCGCCCGATCTAGCATCACCAAGGAATCGCTGACACCGACCCGAACGAGCAGGTGTTGCGATTCGATGGTGCGGCAGCCGGTGCACGTGCGTTTGGGGTCGTGACTCAGGAGGAGACCTCGCTGAGCCAGCTGATCGCCCGCTGGCGGAGGCGGGCCAGATCGCCCATGTCGATGCCGGTCGTGGTCGCGATCGACTCGATCGGCGTCTTGATGAGGTCCTCGGGCGAGTGGATGTTCGCCGTGGCGAGCACGCCGAGCACTTCCTCGTCGACCCCGTCGAGCTCCATGAGCTGCTGGCCACCCGACATGTTCTGACGGCGCTCCGCTTCCTTGCGGGCATCGTCGCGGCGGCGGCCACCGCCGGCGATGTACGCCTTCGCGGCGTCGATCGCCTTGCGCGCGACGTCGGGCGTCGGGATGCCGGGCAGGCCCGCGAGCTCCTCGATCGCGGCACGCGACAGCTCGTTGACCGAGCGCCAGCCGAGCTTGAACAGGTTCTCGGCGACGGCGTTCTCGAAGCCTTCGCTCGCGAGTGCGGCGGCGATCTGCTCCTTCGCGCGGCGCTCGAGCTCGTAGATCTTCGACTCCGAGTGGATGTCGATGCGCCAGCCGGTCAGCTGCGACGCGAGGCGGACGTTCTGGCCCTTCTTGCCGATCGCGAGCGACAGCTTGTCGTCGGGGACGATCAGCTCCATGCGGTGGCCCTCGGCGTCGATGATGACGCGCGAGACCTCCGCCGGGGCGATCGCATTGCAGACGAAGCGCGCCGGGTCGTCATCGTACGGGACGATGTCGATCTTCTCACCGCGCAGCTCCTGCACGACGGCCTGCACGCGCGAGCCCTTCATGCCGACGCACGCGCCGACCGGGTCGACGTCGCGGTCGCGGCTCGACACGGCGATCTTCGCGCGCGCACCGGGCTCGCGAGCGCTCGACTCGATGCGCACGATCTTCTCGTAGATCTCGGGCACCTCTTGCTCGAACAGCTTCTCGAGCAGGCCCTTGTGCGTGCGGCTCAGGATCACCTGCGGGCCGCGCGCGTTGCGATCGATGTCGAGGCAGTACGCCTTGATCGTGTCGCCGACGCGGTAGCTCTCGCGGGGCACCTGCTCGCGCATCGGCAGCACGGCCTCCGCCTTGCCGATGTCGACGATCAGCGCGCCTCGCTCGAAGCGACGAACGACGCCGCTGATGATCTCGCCCTTGCGGTCCTTGAACTCGTTGTAGACGTTGTCGCGCTCGGCCTCGCGAACGCGCTGGTAGATGACCTGCTTCGCCGTCTGCGCGGCGATGCGGCCGAACTTCTTCGACGCGTTCTTGAGGTCGATCATCGCGCCGAACTTCTCGTCCTGCTCGGCGGCGCGATCCGCATCCTCGGCGCGGTAGAACACCTGGAACAGCAGCTCGTCGCCGAGCTCGGCCTCGAGGCCCGCGGCGTTCGCTTGCGACACCGTGATCTCGCGACCCTCGATCGCGTCGTCTTCCTCGACGACGTTGACGATCAGAAAGAGATCGACCGACCCCGTCTCGGCGTTGAACTTCGCTTCCATCTCGCGGTTCATGCCGAACGTGCGCTTGGCCGCGGTGAGGATCGCCTGCTCGAGGGCGTTGATGAGCACCGACTTGTCGATGTTCTTGTCGCGGCCCACTTGCTCGAGGACCATGTCCAACTTGGCTTCCATGGCTAACCTTTTTCTTCCTGTTTCATCTGCTTCGGTTGCTTCGACTTCTGGCTGGGCCGGTGGCCCGGCTTGATCGGCTTGTTCTTCGGTGACGGGCCGACACCAGAGCCGCCCCTCATGACGGCGTCCCAGTCGGGCACGAGGCGCGCGGTGTCGATGTCGTCGATCGGCAGCTCGAACAGCCGGCCATCGACCTCGATCTTCACCTTCTGATCGACGACGCCCTTCAGCACGCCGCGGAAGTTCTTGCGCTCGCCGCTCTCGGTCTGCACGCCGACGCCCATCGAGATCTTCGCTTCGCTCTCCGCGAAGTGCGCGAAGTGCTCGGCGGTCCGGAGCGGGCGATCGATGCCCGGGCTCGAGACCTCGAGGCTGTACGCCTGCGGAATCGGATCTTCGACGTCGAGCACCGCGGAGAGCTCGCGAGACATGTTCTCGCAGTCCTGCAGATCGACGCGGTCCTCGGGGACCTGCGTGACGTCGCCGTGCTCGGAGAGCGGCAGGTCGATCGCCACGCGCAGCACCCACCCGCCCTGCTCGAGCAGGAAGCGCAGCTCGACCAGATCGAAGCCCGCCGCGTTGCACACGGGCTCGACGATCGAGATCAGCTTGGCTTGTTGGGGGTTACGAGACATCGGAGTGACTGAAAATGTTGTCGGGGCGAAAAAAAAGGTGGCCGAATGGCCACCCACCGCGGAAGCGATAAAGCTGGCGGATGGGTACCACCGCCATTTTCCAAGGGCAAGGGTCTCGTTCTGGTGGGAGACGATTTCGGAGCCCCAGGGGTGGATTCGTGAGGATCGCGCCGCGAAGGGGACCGTCCCCTTCGTGCTAACCAAGCGACATGACTGCCTGGGAGCTTCGCGTCGGCGCGGTTCAGATGTGCTCGTCCGACGATCTCGACCAGAACCTCGCGACCACTCGCCGCCTCGTCGGCGAGGCCGCCGCCGATGGAGCCCAGCTCGTCGTGCTCCCCGAGTGCTTCTCGTTCCTCGGCCGGCGCGAAGGCGACAAGCTCCGCATCGCCGAGGCCTACTCGGCGGACGCGACCGGCCCGATCCTGTCCACGGTCCGCGACCTCGCGACCAAGCACGGCGTGTGGATCGTCGGCGGCGGCACGCCCGAACGTATCGATGGCGACCCGAAGCGAACGTACAACACGGCGATCGTCGTCGACCCGTCGGGCGCCCTCGTCGCGCGCTACCGCAAGATCCATCTGTTCGACGTCGATATTCCCGCCGAGGTCGGAACCGATGACCCGAGCGGTGCCCGTCCGCGGGCGCTCGGTGCGACGCTGCGCGAGTCCGACGCGACGGCGGCCGGCGACGAGCTGGTCGTCGTCCGCATCGGCGGCGCTCCGGTCGGCCTGAGCATCTGCTACGACGTTCGCTTCCCCGAGCTCTATCGCTGCCTGGTCAAGGATCGCGGCGCCGAGGTGCTGCTCGTGCCCGCCGCGTTCACCGCGCACACGGGCGCCGCGCACTGGCACCTCCTGCTCCGCGCCCGCGCGGTCGAGGACCAGGCGTGGGTCGTCGCGGCCGCGCAGTGGGGGCAGCACAACGAGAAGCGCGCGTCGTACGGGCACACGCTGATCAGCGATCCGTGGGGCACGCTCGTCGGCGAGCGCGCCGAGGGCGATGGTGTGGTCGTCGCCACACTCGACAGTGCGACGCTGGAGAAGCGCCGGAGTCAGCTGCCGTCACTGCGCCACGCCGTGCTCTGGAAGTAACGTCGAGCGCATGTGGCGTGCGTCGTTGGTGTTGCTCGTGGCGTGCGCTTCCTCCCGGGATGCATTTCGCGAGCAGGTCGACACGTTCTTCGCCAGCCATCCGACGAGCACGAAGAACCCACCGAACGTCCTCGGCACCGGGCCGTGGGTGCTCGGTCGATGGGCGACCTACAGCCGCATCGGTGAGAGCGGTGCGCGAGGTTTCGAGAAGGTCACCGTGGTCGCCGTCGATGCGTGCGGCACGTGGATCGAGAGCATGTCCGTCGATGTCGACGGACAACATCGAGTCCTCGTCTGCTTGCAGAAGACCATGTCGCTCGATCCGATCGACATGGTGCGCGAGGTGCGATGGCAAGGCGGGTACGACCTCCCGGTGATGGACGTCGACATCGCCGATCGCGCGAACGTTCGCTCGGTCGTCGGCCCTCTCCTGTCGAAGCTCGTCGAGCCATCCCGCGCGGCGGGGCTGGGCGGCGATGCGCACGAGCTCGTCGAGTGGTCCGACGGCGCGCGCGTCAGCGTCGTATCGACCGTCGCGGATCAGAGCGTGAGGACCTACACAAAGCGCTTCGACCGGAGCGACTCGTACATGTTGCTCGGTGCTGCGGGTGGCTACCTGACCGGCTCGGAGCGGTTCGAGGGCAGCGGGCTCGCATCGTTTGCCCTCGGCAGCGGCGTGCGAGTCTCGCCGCGCGTGGATCTGGTCGGCAACGTCGTGCTCTCCGCTTCTGACGCGAGCTCCATGGACCAGATGCTGTTCGTCGCTGCGGTCGGGGCGCGCTATCGCTCGGCGTGGTCGCGGCTCTATCTGGAAGCGGATCTAGGCTACTCGGAGATCATGGTCGATACGGACACGATCGCGCGCGGCGGAACGATCTCCGGCGCCCTCGGCGTGAACCTGTTCTCGCGACGTGGGTGGAGCTATGCCATCGAGCTTCGCGATCGAGTCTTCCTGCTGGGCAACAACGAAGGACTCCGCAACGCGTTCGCGGTTGCAGCCGTCCTGCAGCTCGATCTCTGACCGCGCCCGGCGACGAGGATGGCAATTCGCCGTCGCGCGAGGTATCTCCAAGGCGTGAGCGTCGAGTCCCCCGAGCCGGATGACGAGCCCGTACCGAAGCTTCCGTACGGTCGCGGGCTCAAGCTCGACAAGCCGATGCTGTTCCGCATCTTCGCGACGCTGATCCTGCTGGTGCTGATCGTCGTCGCCGCTCGTCCGTGTGCAAACGCGACCTCGAAGTTCGTCACCGACTTCGACGAGAAGAAAGGCTCCGCGAGCGACACGATGCCCAAGCCCGGCAACGTGGATCAGGGCCTGGACTACGAGCGCATGGGCGGAACGCCCGAAGAGGATCGCGCCGCGTACGAGCGTGCGAAGGCCAAGGCGCGCGAGCGAGCCGGCCTCGGCTCCGGGAGCAGCGGCAGCGGCGTCAGTGGAAGCGCGAGCACCGGCAGCGGAAGCGCGAGCACCGGCAGCGGAAGCGCGAGCACCGGTAGCGCGAGCAGCGGCAGCGCGAGCAGCGCGAGCAGCGCGAGCAGCGGCAGCGCGAGCAGCGCGAGCAGTGGCAGCGCGAGCAGCGACAGCGCGAGCAGCGGCAGCGCGAGCAGCGGCAGCGCGAGCAGCGCGAACAGCGGCAGCGCGAGGTAGCGCGAGCTCGCGAGCATGCTCGCGGATCGTGAGCTCGTTCGGCGCGACGTCGAGATCGCTCAACGACGCAGCTTGGCCGTCGGCAGCGTCCGCTCGGCCTTCCAGGTCACGTGCTCCTCGACGGTCATGAGCGCGGTCCCGATCTCGCGGATGAGACGCGCGTCGCAGCCCGAGCACCGCACCTCTTCACGCATGCCCGCGCCGATCTCGTCCTCCCAGTGCGTCGCCTGGACGACCCACGTGGGCGCCTCGCAGTGCGGGCAGCGCGTGCGGCCGAGGAACGGCATCGGATTCACGATAGCATCGAGCGGTGGCCGTGGACGGTCGACAATCCGCTCCAGGCGCGCATCGCCATCGCCATCGCCGTCGCGCGGGACGTTCCGCTAGCTGAGCGCGATGGGATCGGACGCCAGCGGTGGGAGCGACGGTGGCTCGGTCGGCGCCGCGGGCGCGATGGCCGTGGGCTCGCCGGTCGACTGCGCAGCGCGCATCGCGAGCACCTCGCGCACGGCGGCGGCGACGCCGGGCGCCTCGTCATCACCGAGTGGCGATGTCACGTCGATGGGCGCGGGGCGCTCCATGACCTCGAGGTCGAACAGCGTGAGCTCCGCGCTGCGGCGGCCCTGCCACGTGGACACCGTGGGGACGAACGCGAGGTCGAGGCGCGCGCCGACGACGACATCGCGATCGCCGAGGCCAAAGCCGATCGCGCTGCGCGAGGTGCCGCGGTCATCCTCGAGCGTGAGCTTCAGGTGCTTCTCGTTGCCCACGCGGCGAACCGCGGTGACCTTGGCGTTGCGCGTGACGAGGACCGGCGCGGGGTTCTGCTGGCCGAACGGCCCGAGGCCCGCGAGCTCCGTCGCGAGGCGCTCGTCGACCTCGGCGAGGCGCACCTCGGCGTCGACCTCGCGACCCGTGGGCGTGGGGCCCGAGCCTTCGGCGAGCGTCGCGCACGCGGTGCCGAGCGCCTCCGATAGCGCCGCGATGTGCTCGCGCTGGATCGTGAAGCCCGCCGCGGCCGCGTGACCGCCGTAGCGACCGAGGATGCCCGGCGTCTGCGCCGCCTGCGTCAGCGCCTTGTACAGGTTCACGCCGGGGACGGTGCGCGCCGAGCCGCGGCCGAGGCCGTTGGTCGGGTCGACGCCGATCACGAACGCGGGCCGCTGGTACTTGTCGACGAGCTTGGCCGCGACGATGCCGACGACGCCGGTGGGCCAGCCCTCCCCTGCGAGGACGATCGCCGGCCCGGGGTCCGTGTCGCCGAGCTGCTCGAGCGCCTCGGACAGCACGCGCTCCTGGATCTTGCGGCGCTCGGTGTTCGCGGCCTCGAGGACCGCGGCGCGCTCGACGGCGGTGGACTCGTCGGCGAGGAGCAACGACAGTGACGGCTCGGCGGCGCCGAGGCGACCGGGCGCGTTGAGGCGAGGCGCGAGCTTCCACGCGATGGTGTGCGCGTCGATCTCGCGATCGGGATCGACGTTGGCGGCCGCGAGCAGCGCGGCGATGCCCGGGCGAACGCCGCTCCGCGTGCGATCCGAGTCCGTCGGCTGCAGCTTGCGCAGGCCGAGCGCGGTGAGGATGCGATTCTCCGACGCGAGCGGAACGAGATCGGCCACCGTGCCGAGCGCGACGAGATCGAGCAGCTCGCGAACGTCCGGCTCCGGCCGGTTGCGGAAGTGGCCACGCTCGCGCAGCTCGGTGCGCACGGCGGCGGCGACGTAGAACGCGAGGCCCACCGACGCCATGCCGCGGAACGGGAACGTGGAGTCCGCGCGGAACGGGTTGACGAGCGAGAGCGATGGATGCGGCGTGTCGGCGGACGGCACGGTGTGGTGATCGACGACGATCACCTCCATGTTCAGCGCCGCGGCGGCGTTGATCGAGTCGAGGTCGCTGGTGCCGCAATCACACGTGACGATCAGCTTGGCGCCGCGCTGCGCGAAGTCGGCGGCCGCGCCCGTGGTGAAGCCGTAGCCCGCGTCGCGCCGCGCGACCGCGACGATCACGTCGGCCTCGACCGAGCGCAGGAACGAGGTCAGCAGGGCGGCCGACGTCACCCCGTCGACGTCGTAGTCGCCGAACACGCCGATGCGCTCGCCGCGCTGGACCGCGTCCGCGATGCGCGCGACGGCGATCGGTAGGCCGGCGAGCCCGGCGGGCGGACGCAGCGCCGCCAGGCGGGGGTCGACGAAGCCCTTCGCGTCGTTCGGCTCCTGCACGCCGCGGGCGACCAGGCAGCGCGCCGTCGCGGGACGGATGCGCATCGCCTGAGCGAGCTGAGAGACGAGCCGCTCGTCGACAGGACGCAACCGAACTTGCACGCCCGAAGGCTACGGGATGGGTATGACATCCAAACCCGCGCGATCCCCGGGGATCGTCCGCTTTTCGGACGAGGCGTCTCAGTCCTCGGACGCGGTCGACTCTTTCGGCGTCGCGATGATGCGCCGGCGAGCGCCCGCGGCGCCCGAGTACCACTTCTTCGAGATCCACATGAAGATCGGCGTCGCGAGGTAGATCGACGAGTACACACCGACGATCACGCCGATGTTCATCGTGAACGCGAAGTTCTTCACGAGGCCCGCGCCGAAGATGTTCATGACCAGCGTGGTCGAGAACACCGTCGCCGACGTCAGGATCGTGCGCACCAGCATCTCGTTGAGCGAGATGTCGATGATGCGATCGAGCTTCTTGTCTTTGAGCTTCGCCTGGTTCTCGCGTATGCGGTCGAAGACGATCACGGTGTCGTTCACGGAGAAGCCCATGACCGTGAGCAGGCCGGCGACCGAGGTCAGCGACACCTCGGTCCACGTCACGGCGAACACGCCGATGACGATGACCGCATCGTGGATCGTGGCGAACGCCGCCGCCGGCGCGTACCGGATATCGAACCGGAACGCGAGGTACAGCATGATGAGGAAGATGGCGTAGATGATCGACTTCGCGGCGTCATCGCGCAGCTTGTCGCCTGCCTTCGCGCCGACGCCGTAGCTCTGCACCACGACGACATCCGTGCCCTCGAACGTCTTCTCGAGCAGCTGCTCGTACTGGCGATCGAGACCGCGGATCGAGAACCACGCGTTGAGCTCGCCGGTGCCCTCGTCGGGCCGGGTGTAGACGTTCTTCTCGTCGGGTCCCCACAGCTTGCCTTCGAGGTTGTGCTTCGCGAACAGCGTCTTCACTTCCTCGTCGGTGATCGGCTTCTTCGAGCGAACGCTCAGGCGATCGCCGGACCACGCGACCTTCTCGACCTCGCGGTCCTTGAACGTCGTCTCGAAGTCCGTCACGACGGCCGCCGCGGCCTCGGGCGTCAGCGCCGAGAACCGCGTGGTGCGAACGACCACACCGTCGACGGGGACCTCGTCGCCCTTCTCGTTGGTCGCCTTCCAGCCGAGGTTCGAGATCTCGATGTGCGGATCGGCCTTCTCGAGCTCCTTGCGAGCCTTCGCGAGGTCGATCTTCGTGTACTCGTCCGACCCCTGCTTCTTGAACGACAGGATGATCTCCGTGCCGCCTTTGAAGTCGATCGTCCAGTTCATGTAGTCGCCGCGCACGCTCTTGTTCACGAAGAGCATGCCGACCGATGCGGCCATCGTGATGACCGAGAAGATCAGCCAGGCTTTGAACTTCGTCGTGAACGAGAAGTTGTTCCCGGGCGGGAGCAGGTAGCGGAACTTGTGCGGGTGTGCCGGCCGGTCTTTGTCGTTTTCTTCGCTCATCGTCTTCTCGCCGGCCTTTAGATGGAGATCGTCGCGTTGGCACCCTTCTTCCGCGACACGTACCAGTCGAAGAAGATGCGGGTGACCCAGGTGTTGACGAGGAGGGTGGTGAACACGCCGACGAGGAGCATCACGGCGAAGCCCTTGATCGGGCCCGATCCGTACTGCAGGAGCACCCAGCCGGCGGCGGCGGTGGTGAGCTGACCGTCGAGGATCGCGCTGAACGCGCGAGAGAACCCGAGGTCGATCGCACCACGTACGGACTTACCGAGTAACAGCTCGTCTCGTATGCGTTCGTAGATGAGGATGTTGCCGTCGACGGTCATGCCGACCGACAGCACGACCGCGGCGATGCCCGGCAGCGTCAGCGTGGCGCCGAACGCGGCCATGACCGCGATGGTCAACACGATGTGATAGAGGACCGCGAAGATCGCGATCCATCCCGACCACTTGTAGATGCCGACCATGATGAGGAACACGAGCAGCACGCCGAGTCCGAACGACAGGCGGGTCTTCTCGATCGCGTCCATGCCGAGCGTCGGTCCGATCTCGGACGCCGACTCTTCCTTGAGCGGCGCGGGCAGCGAGCCCGTCTTGAGCACGTTCACGAGCTCGTCGCGCTCGCGCTCCTGCGTGCCGACGTCGCTGCCGCCCATCGTGATGGAGGCGCGGCCGCCGCGGATGGCGCCGTTGATGATCGGCGCGGACTTCACCTTGTCGTCGAGGATCGTCGAGAGCTTCTTGCCGACGATCTCCGCGGTCAGGTCGCCGAACACGCGGCTACCGAAGCGGTTGAAGTCGAGCAGGACGATCGGACGGTTCGTGTTGGGATCGTAGCTGGGCGTCGCGTCGTGGATCGCCGAGCCGGTGAGGCGCACGGTGCGATCGAGGAAGTAGCTGCGCCAGAACGTGCGCTTGTCCTTTGCATCGGGCGGCGGCTCGACGAGCTCGTACTTCACCTCGCGGTTATCCGGCATCTGGAACGCTGGATCCTTGGCCGCGAGCGACGCGAGGTAGCGGTCCATGAGCACGCGACCGGGGACGTTGCAGCGCACCTTGTCGCCGACCATGCTGTTGGCGTTTCCGCGGTTGAGGCACCCGAGCTCCTTCGCGGTGGCCATGTCGACCAGCTCCTCGCGGTCGTGCGCGTACATGAAGTAGTCGGTCTGGCGGGCGCTGCCGTCCTCGGGCGTCCACTGATCGATGCTCGCGCGAATGCCGAGCGCCTCCGCCTCGGGATCCGTCGCCTTGCCCTCGTCCTCGCCGGCGTCGTTACCGAGCGGCGCGATCTTTCCGTAGACCTTGCGCATGAACTCGGAGCCGTTGTCGACGACCTTGAACTCGAGCTTCGCGGTGCGCGCGATGATGTCGCGCGTCTCCTGGATGACGTCCTTGTTGAGGCCGGGGAGCTCGACGAGGATCTCGTCGCCCTTCTCGACCACGGTGGGCTCCGCGATGCCCTTCTCGTCGATGCGCTCGCGGATCGTGGTCACCGCGTTGGTCAGCGCTGACTTCTTGATGCCGTCGGCGAACGTCGACGACACGCGGAAGCAGATCGACTTTGCGGGGTCCTTCGTGCACTCCGCCGGCTCGGTGATGCTGCCGTAGTCGCTCTGGATCGCGGCCTCGACCTGCGCCTTCTTCGAGACGTCCTCGAGGACGACCTCGACCGACCCGATCGGCACCGTCGGTGTGTTCACCGTCGCCTTGATCTTCTCGTCGGCGAAGCGCGCGTCGAGGTCACGCTTGATCTCGTGCGCGCGGTCCTCGACGGCGCGATCGAGATCGATGCTGTAGACGATGTGCAATCCGCCCTGGAGATCCAGGCCGAGGTTGATCTTCTTGGAGAACGGGAACCACCACGGCAGCTCCCCTTCCCGCGCGAAGGTCGGCGCGAGCACGCCGACGCACAACACCATACTCAGGAGCAACCCGAGGGTGCGCCACTTGAGACTACGGTCCATGAACCACCTCGAACGGAGCCAAACGAATCGCCAGAACTACGCTGCTTGAGAGCCGGTGGACGCCGGGGCTTTGCCCTCCCAGCGACCGTCGACGTAGGAGCGTGGGATACGAACGCGAACCTTCTCCTGGAGCTCGACGACGAGGATCGTGTTGTCGTCGGTCACGCCGGTGATCTTTCCGATGACGCCACCGCGAGTGATGATCTCGTCGCCCTTGCCGAGCTTGGCGAGCATCGCTTGCTGCTCCTTCTGCCGCTTCACCTGCGGGCGGATCAGGAGGAAATAGAAGATGCCGAACATCGCCAGCATCATCACGATCATCGACATACCGCCGCCTTGCATCGGAGCTCCTTCGTAGTGAACACAAATGGTGCGCTAGACACCGAAAAACGCAGGGGTTCGTAGCACTGGCGTTCTGAGGGGTCAAGCACGACGGTCCCCTCGCGTCGGTTCTCGTCACCGAGGGGTCCCTTCGGCGAGGATCCGATCGCGAATCGCGCGGACGTGCCGCGCGTAGAACGTGAGGTTGTGCAGAGTTGCGAGCCTCGCGTAGAGGATCTCTTTGGCCTGGTAAAGATGTCGCAGGTACGCGCGCGAGTGCGTCCGGCAGGTCGAGCACGGGCATTCGGGGTCCACGGGCCCCAGATCGGTCCGGTTCGCGGCGTTCGGGATGTTCACCCGCTGGCCGGACTGCGTGAACAGATAGCCGTTCCGCGCGTTCCGGGTCGGCATCACGCAGTCGAACATGTCGATGCCCGCGGCGATGCCGGTCGCGAGATCGGTCGGCGTGCCGACGCCCATCAGATAGCGCGGCCGCTCGGCGGGCATCTTGTGGGCGACCTCGTCGAGCACGCGATACGTGTCCTCGACCGCTTCGCCGACGGCGAGCCCACCGAGCGCGTAGCCGTCGAAGTCGAGCGCCGTGATCTCGTCCATGTGGCGCAGGCGCCGCGCGGTGTCGACGCCGCCCTGCACGATGCCGAACACCGCCTGCCCCACCGCGTGCGGTGCGGCCTTGCAGCGCGCGGCCCATCGCGTCGTGCGCGCGAGCGCGACCTCTTGTACGTCGGCCGGCGCGTCGCCCGGCGGACATTGATCGAAGCACATCGCGATGTCCGACCCGAGGACCTTCTGGATGTGCATGCTGACCTCGGGCGTGAGGCGATGCTTGCTGCCGTCGATGTGCGAGCGGAACGTCACGCCCTCGTCGTCGATCTCGTTGATGCCCGAGAGCGAGAACACCTGGAAGCCGCCGCTGTCGGTGAGGATCGGGCGGTCCCACTTCTGGAACTCGTGCAGGCCGCCCGCGATCTCCATGACCTCGAGGCCCGGTCGCAGATAGAGGTGATACGTGTTGCCGAGGATGATCTTCGCGTCGAGCGGCGGCGCGCGCAGCTCGTCGGCGGTCATCCCCTTCACCGTGCCCGCGGTGCCCACCGGCATGAACACCGGCGTCGGGATGTCGCCACGCGGTGTGTGCAAGATGCCCGCGCGCGCCTTGCCGAGCGTCGCGAGGAGCTCGAAGGAGAAGCCGGGCGTGGGGAGCTCGAACAACATGCGGCGCGCGGTTATACACGGGCCCGCGCACGGTGCGGCCTGTCGGAACGGTTCGCACCCTCGATGGTCGGGTAGGCGGCGCCCGAGGACCTTCGTCGACGGGTCGAGGCTCTCCGGCACGGTGCGCGCCGCAACGCAGAACCGGAGCACGCTCGCCTCGGCGGTCCCCGCGGCGCCGCGAGACTCGATCACGACGAACGGCGACATTACGACGCCCGCTCCGTGAACTTCGCAGCGCTCGCCGCTGGCATCGGCCGTGAACGCATCACGCGCGTGCATCCCCACGTGACCGCGCTCCAGCGTGAAGCCGCCGACAAGGGCGACGCGATCGGGCTCGCGGGTGGACTGCCCGCGACCGACCTCGTGCCGCGCGATCTCCTCGCGACCGTGCTGTCCGAGGTCGCGCGCGGAGACGAGGATGCGGTGCAGTACGGATGGCCTGAGGGCATCCGCTCGCTACGCGAGTGGATCGCCGAGCGCTTGCGCACGCGGGGCGCGATCGTGGAGCCCGATCGCGTGATCATCACGTCGGGCGCACAGCAGGCGCTGACGCTGATCGCGATGGCGCACCGAGGAGCGCGCATCGCCGTCGGTGACGCGACGTATCCGTCGGCGATCGCGGCGTTCGAGCGCGCCGGTGTCGAGGTCGTCGCTCGGATCGAGAGCGGCGCGGTGGGAGACGCGGCGCACTACATCATGCCCGGGTGCGCGAACCCGATGGGCGTCGATCTCGTCGAGCCGTGGCGCGAGTACTGGCTCGGCGCCGGCGCGCTGATCGCCGACGAGGCGTACACCGAGCTGCGCTTCGACGGCCGCCTCGCGCGCCCGCTGCTCGCCGACGCGCCGGATCGCGTGTGGCACGTCGGCACGCTCTCGAAGACCGTGTGCCCCGGACTGCGCGTCGGTTGGCTCGTGCCGCCGCGGCGCGATCACGAGGAGCTGTTGCAGCACAAGGAAGCGGCGGATCTCCAGGCGGCGAGCATCACGCAGGTCGCGGCTGCACGGCTCCTCGAGCGCCTCGACTACGACGCGCACCTCGAGCGCCTCCGCGCGGCGTACTACGAACGCGCCGAGCGGCTGTGCGATGCGCTCGCGATCGAGCTTCCCGAGGCGCGCTTCGTCGAACCGCAGGGCGGCTTCGCCTGCTGGGTCGAGCTCGACGACGACGGCGACGACATCGCGCTGCTCGAGGCCGCGATCGCGCACGGCACGTCGATCGATCCCGGGCGTCTGTTTCGCGCGCGCGACGCGCGGGGCCCGGTCGCATTCCGCGCGAGCTTCTCGAGCGCGCCCGTCGACCGCATCGCGGAGGGCGTCCAGCGCCTCGCGCGCGCGGTCGCCGCGTGGCGGTCCTCGGGCCGCGCCAGGATGCAGGCGTGACTACGCGCGGTGGAGTAGCGACGCGTCGCCGTAGCTGAAGAAGCGATAGCGCTGCTCCACCGCATGGCGATACGCGGCCATGATCCGCTCGGTCCCGGCGAACGCGCACACGAGCATCAGCAGCGTGCTCTCGGGCAGGTGGAAGTTCGTGATCAGGTGATCGACGACGCGAAACCGATGACCCGAGCCCGGATAGATGAAGATATCGGTGCTGCCCTGCCCCGCGCGGAGCTGCTTGTCGCCGACCGCCGCCGCCTCGAGTGCGCGCAGCGCCGTCGTGCCGAGCGAGACGATCGGCCGCCCCGACGCGACCAGCGCGACGAGCTCCTCGCCGATCGCGAACCGCTCGCGGTGCATGACGTGGTGCCGCACGTCGTCGACGCGGATCGGCGCGAACGTGCCCCACCCGACGTGAAGCGTCAGCGTGGCCATCGTCATCCCGCGCGCGATCAAGCGATCGCGGATCGCGGGCGTCATGTGCAGCCCGGCGGTCGGCGCCGCGACCGCGCCCGGGACCCGCGCGAACATCGTCTGATACCGCTCGCGATCCTCGGGGCGATCGTCGCGCTCGATGTAGTGCGGCAGCGGGATGTGTCCGTGCGCGTCGAGGAACGCGAGCAGATCGTCCGGCGCGCCGACGACGATCGAGCCGTCAGCGGCCCTCGGCGTCAGCACCTCGAACCGCGTCGTGTCGACGGTGACCGTCATGCCGGGACGCAGCGTGCCTTTCGCCAGGCACCGCCACGCGTGCGCCGCGACCTCGGGCGCGGGCTCGAGGAACAACAGCTCGATCGCACCGCCCGTGTCCTTGTGCCCCCGCACGCGCGCCGGGATCACGCGCGTGTCGTTCGCGACGATCACCGCGTCGGCCGGCAGCATCTCGACGATGTCCGCGAACGCGTGATCACCGAGCGTCCCGTCGGCGCGCACGTGCAGCAGGCGCGATGCATCGCGTTCGGCGGCCGGCTGTTGCGCGATCAGCTCGGGCGGTAGCTCGAAGTGATAGTCGGCCGGCGCGAACACGCGCGCACGCTAGCACGCAGCCATCACTTCGGAGCGAGCAGCACGTCGGCGGTGATGAAGCATTGCCCCGGGCACTTCATGCCTTCCTCGCACTCCTCGTACTTGTACGTGGCGTGGATGCCCTTCTCTTTCGGCCGCCCGACGAGCCGCTCGGAGATGACCCACGTACCGAGGTAGCTGTGCGTCGCGAGGCGCATGACATCGACGGTCGCGTCGCTCCAGGTGCCCTCGAACGTCGCCTTGCCCCACGTGACCCACGCGTGCCCTCGCTCGACGCGAACCGTGACGTCCTCGCCGAGCGGCGTGTCGCGCCCGTGCGGGCCGCTGAAGAACCAGCAGCCGGGCGTCTGGCTGTTCACGTTCGCCCAGGTCGCGCGGTACTCGATCACGGTCGCTTCGGCCGGCTTCGCGGCGGACTCCGCTTGCTCGTGGAACGGCTGCGGCGTGAGCGAGTCGCTCTCGCGGCCGCCGGCGCTGCCGAGCGCGCTGCCCTGGGCGCTGCCGGTTTGCGCGGGCCTCGGCACGTTCGTCTCGAACGGCCTCGCGCCCTGCTCCGTCGTCTCGCGCCCGCATGCCACGAGCACCACCAGCCACCACGCTCCGCGCATGACGCAACCGTAGCGCGTCGTCGCCCCGCGATCGAATCACGTCGCGATCGCGTCGTACCCGCGATCGTTGAACTGGAGCAGGCAGAAGCCGTTGCCGAACGGATCGGTCATGAGGGCGAGGCGGCCGTAGGGGTGCTCGGTGATCTCGCCTTCCGCGATCGCACCGGCCGACATCGCCTGTTCGCGAGCGGCGACGATGTCGCCCACGGCAAAGTCGAGGTGCACCGGCGTCCAGTGGCGCGTGTAGATCCGCGTCGGCTCCGAAACGCCGGGGATCGGTGACGAACCGACGGGCTTGACCAGCAAGTAGATCGGCGCGCCGCCGCCGAGCAGCTCGATGAAGCTGTCGTCGAACGTTCGACCGACGCGGAGACCGAGACCGTCGGTATAGAACGCGACCGCGCGGGCGAGGTCCGGGACATCGATGTCGACGAGGATCGACATGGACCGAACGGTACCCGCCAAGGCGCGGCCGAGCGGCGATCGCCCTCGGAGTTTGTCGTGAGGCAACCGCGCTTCCGCCGATGACGACGTGTCGGACGCGTGCAATCCATCCCCGTTGCGGGTGTCTGCTAGGCTCACGCCGATGCGCCGCGCCCCGCTCCTCGGACTCCTTCTCGCGACCCTCGCGCACGCGGCGCCACCGGGGCCAATCGCGGCGATCGCCGCGGACGTCGACGGTGACGGGCGCGAGGACCCGATCACGCTGAACGCGAACGGGGAGCTCTCGATCGGCGGCTTGGTCGCGGTGACGTTGCCGATCGCGGGCAAGGCCCGCATCGAGGTCGGCACGTGGAACAAGAAGCCGATCATCGTCGTCGTGGGCGAGAAGGAAGCGTTCGTCGTCGAGCCGGATGGCGCGAAGAAGACGTGGAAGATGACGGCGAAGACCACCGTCGGCGGCGTGGGGCTCGACGCGGACTACGCGGTCGACGTGACGGCGACCCCGAGCGGCGTGTATCGCTTTCAGACGCGCGCGAACCTGCGACGCTGTGATGGCAAGCCTGCGCTGCTGTTCGCCGAGGGATTCAACGGCAAGGTGTTCGGTCGCGTCACGCGGTTGCCGATCGGCGTCGATCCGAGCGCGACAACGCTGGCCGCCAAGCTCGATCCGAGCGCGACGACGCCGGTCCTGTATGCCGCGCGGTTCTCGTCACATCAGATCGGCGCGGGCGATGCGGGAGGGCTCGGCATTCCGACCGAGCTCGACGACGGTCAGTCGCAGACGATGTGGCGCGAGGAGCTCTCCAAGAGCTCCGGCGAGGGGCAGTTCTTCACGTTCGAGGCGCGAGCGCCGGGCGTGGCGGCGAAGCACCTCCGGATCGCGGGCGCGGGGAGGACGTTCAATCGCCCCAAGCGCATCGCGATCGTCGGGGCGACGGACGCCTACCACGTCGAGATTCCCGACGATGCGTCGGGCGCGGCGTTCGCCGTCGAGCTCCCGAAGCCGATCGCGGGGTGCGTGACCGTGATCCTCGAAGACACGTACGGTCCGGATCCCGGACAGACGGCGATCAGCGAGCTGAGCGTCTACGCCGATGGCGAGCGCGCTGGCGGAGCGGAGGCGATGCTCGCGCAGATCGTCGCGGCGGGTGGCGAGACGAGGAACGCCGAGGCGGTCCTCGCGAAGCGCGGCGCAGCGGGTGCGAGTGCGATCGAGGCGGAGATCCTCAAGACCAAGGACGCGCGCGCGCGGCGGCGGCTGCTCGCGGTGATCGCGAAGATCGAGGATCCGACGGCGGTGCCGATGCTCGTGCGCGCGGCGACCGAGGGGTGGGTCGAGGGAGATGCGCTCGTCGACATCGTGCGTGCGCTCGGGCGGCGCGGGATGACCGAGGAGCTCGCGCAGCTCGCCGGCAACGCGAGCTTCGCGCTCGAGGCGCGCATCGCGGCCGCCGAGGCGATCGCGCCGACCGACGCGAAGACGTTCGCGCTCCTCGTCGATCTCGCGGGCACGGGGCCGCACGCGCTGCGCAAGGCTGTGATCGAGCGCCTGATGCTCGCGACCACGGCGCAGCTGATCGAGGCGGCGCAGAAGGAGACCGAGGGCGCGTCCGCGGGCGATCTGTGGCGCGCGATCACCAAGCACGTGAAGGCGACCCCCGCGGATCGACCGGCGGCGCTCGCCGCGATGCAGGCGGCGCTCGCGTCGGCCACCGACTACGAGCGTCGCTATCGCTTGATCGACGGCGTGGCGACGCTCGGCGACGCCACGGCGATGCGCGCGCTCGAGGCGATGCTGCGCGGGTTGCCCGCGGGCACGGCGACCGCGGCGCTGCGCCAGGTGGCGGTCGCGGGCGCGGCGAGCGCACCGAGGGCCGAGGGCCTGTCGCTCGTCGTGAACCTGGCGAAGGATCCGGATCCGGGCGTGCGCATGGCGGTGCTGTCCGCGCTCGCGGGCGTCGAGGTCGACACGGCGTCGGCGTGGCACGCGCCGGATCCCGATGGCATCGATCGCATCATCACCGCCGCGCTCGCGACGGACACGTGGCCCGACGTGCGGCGCCGAGCGGCGAGCTCGCTCGGCCTTCGCTGCCAGCGACCGGGCCCCCGCGCCGCGCTCGTCGAAGCGGTGTTCGGGGACAAGAACAACGAGGTGCGCGGCGATGCGCTCGTGGCGCTCGTGCAGTGCCGCGCACAAGGCGTGACGGAGATCCTGGCGAAGGTGTGGGACGACACGCGATCGCCGATCGAGATCCGCACGCGTGCGGTCGCGCTGGCGGCGATGCTCGGCGACGCGAAGCTCGGCGCGACGCTCGTCGGCAAGTTCGCGCGATGGCGCGGCGAGGCGATCAGCGCGGGCGATGACGGAGAAGCTGCGCTGTCGCTCGCCGTGTCGGCAGCGCCCGTGATCGCGATCCTCGACGCGCCCGGCGCGGTCCAGGCGCTCACCGAGGCGCTCTACGATGAAGCGTTTCCCGAGATCGTCTCGGCGGCTGCGACGGCGCTCGGCAAGCTCGGCGGGAAGTGCCCGGCATCTGCCAAGGCCAAGCTGGTCGAGATCAGCAAGAGTGGCGGAGATGCGGCACGGGCTGCAGAGCTCGCAGTCTCCGGGTGTGGCGGCAAGGCACGCTGAGAACGCGCGCTCCACGAGGTTGCCGCGGCGTGTGACGACCGCACTACACGAAGGCTACGAGCAATCCGCAGGATGCAGCTGAACGCCGCACAGGCGTGAACGACGGTTCGCGATTGCCGGGGCGGCACGCGCGTTGCTCGTCGTCTGTACATCATGCTGACCACTCGCTTTCTCGCCCCTGCTCTCGCTGCTGTCGTGACTGCTTCGCTCGGTGCTGGCTGCGCCGTGCAAGGTGACGGCATCGCGGACGCGACCCTCGAGGTCGCGAACGATTCCGACTTCGTCATCGAGGAGCTGTACCTGACCGACGTCAACAGCTCTTCGTGGGGCGCGAACCTCCTCCGCGGTGACGTGTTGTTCCCCGACGAGTCGATCGTGCTCGCGGTCGACTGCGGCTACTACGACGCGCTGCTGGTCGACGAGGACGGCGTGGACTGCGAGCTCTACGACCTCGACCTCTGCCTCAACGACGCGCTGTGGGTCATCAACAACAACACGTGCAGCGTGTTCGGCGCGAAGAAGGCGCCCGAGACGACTGACGCGAAGGACGCGTCGAGCCTGCCCGAGACGGCGTCGAAGTAGCACGGCGCGCGCTACTGGAGCGACTGCAGGGCTTCCTTGAGCTTCTGGTTCTGCGGTTCGATCTCGAGACCGCGCTGGAACATGCTCTTTGCCTTCGGCGGCTGACCGAGCTGCAGGTGGATCTTGCCGAGGGCCCAGTAGACCTCGCCCTTCGTCACGCCCGTGTCGGCATCGATGTTCTGCAGCACGAGCGACTGGTAGATCTTGCGCGCCTTCTCCCAGTCCTCGGCTGCGAGGTAGAGCTTCGCGAGGCTCGTCATCGTCGAGACGTCGCCGGGGTTGATGCGCAGCGCTTCCTCGTAGGCAGACAGCGCGCCCGCGCGATCGCCGCGCGCCTCGAGGATGCCGCCCTGGCGCTGGCGGAACCGCGCGACGTCCTTCATGCGGCGCGCAGCCTTCGCCTCCTCGGCGAGCTTGTCGTAGATCGGCGCGGCCTCGTCGAGGCGGTTCGCGGCGAAGTACAGATCCGCGAGCGGCGCCATCACGCGCGCGTCGTTCGGGGCATCGGCGTTCGCCTTCGCGAGCGCGGCGAGCGCCGACTCGATGCGGTTGCCCTTGCGCTCGAGCTCCGCGATCTCGACGTAGAGGGCCACGCGCTCGGCCGCTTGCGCGGTCGCCTGCACGCGGCGCGACAGCATGTCGGCGAGGAGCGCGGTGTCCCTTCGCTCGCGCGCGAGCTTCTCGAGCGCGGCGATCGACGGTGCGTGGGTCGGGTCGTGCTGCAGCGCGCCCTTGTAGTGCTGGATCGCGGTGTCGAGGTCGGAGTCGCCGACCCGCGCGACCTCGCCGAGGCGGAAGAACAGGTCCGCCGCGTCGCGTCCCTGCGGCGCGAGATCGAGCGCGCGCTGGAGGACGTCCTTGCACTTGTCCCAATCCCCCGAGCGCTCGTAGATCTTCGAGAGCCGCGTCAGCGCGGCGACCGAGGTCGGCTCGCGCGCGAGGATCTTCTCGAGGATCTCGCCCGCGGCGTCGGGGTTGTCGAGCTGGCCTTCCCACACGTCGGCCGCGCGCGCGAGCGTCGCGATCTCGCCGGCGCTGTCGCCTTGCGCGGCATAGAGCTCGGCGCGCTTCTCGAGCAGATCGACGAGGTCGTGCGGACGGTTCGCCGCGGTCAGCAGGCGATCGAGCTCGACGTACGCGGGCTGGTAGCTCGCATCGACGTCGAGCGCGGCGTACCAGCTCGCGATCGCGTCATCGATCGATCCGCGCTTGTGCTCGGCGGTGTTCGCCATCTCGCCGTGGATCGCGACCTTGTCCCAGTCGGAGCGCGCCAGCGACAACCGCCGGCTCTGCGTGTCGGACACGGCGATCCAGTCGCCCGCGCGCGCGTACGCGGCCTCGAGCGAGGCGATCGCCGACAGGTCGTCGGGATCGAGATCGAGCACGGCCTGCCACGCGGCGACGCCGCGCGGCGTGTCGGTCTCGAGCTGGGCGATCTCGACGCGCAGCTGCTTCTCGTCCACGGGCGACGATGCGACGCGTGACGCGCGACCGAGCGTGTCGATCAGCTCGGCCCGCTGCCCGCCCGCGCGATACAGGCGCGCGAGCTCGTCGAGGGCCTGGCGATCGGTGTCGTCGTTGTCCGTGATCTCGCGCCACGCCGCGATCGCACCGTCGCGATCGCCGGAGCGCTCGGCGAGTTGCGCCACCTCGGCGAAGGCCGCGCGCTTCGCGGGCATCTCCTGCACGGTCTGGCCGCGCTGGCGGAGCGCGTCCGCGAGCGCGTGCGCATCGCCCTTCTGGCGGAGGATCTCGATCAGCGCGTCGAGCGCGGACAGCGACTCGGGCTCGAGGGCGAGCGCCGCGCGATACGCGGCCGCCGCTTCGTCGAGCTGACCGAGGCGCTCGCGCTGCACCTTGCCGAGGAACACGAGCAGTGCGACCTGCACGTCGGGATCGCGGGACTGCGCGTCGTGGGCGTGCACGATGCTCGAGAGTCGCGTCCCCACCTCCTGCCACTGCCCCAACCGCTCGGCGAGCCGCTCGGTCTCCGACAGCGCCTGCGTCGAGGCCGGGTCGATCGCGAGCCAGCGCAGCGCTGCATCGAGCGCGCGCGCGCGATCACCGAGGCGCCCCTCCGCGAGCTCCACGATACGGCCGAGCGACGCCGACCGATCGATCGGATCGTCGGTCAGCGCGATCTTCGCCTCGAGGACGTTGATCAACCTCGCTGCATCGCCGTCCTGCTCGAACAGCGGCTCGAGGGTCTCGACGATATCGGTGCGCAGCTCACTCGACACCGGCGGCGCGGTACCGAGCATGCGCTCGAGCGCCGCCCGCGCTTGCTGGTGCATCGGCGCCAGCTGGAGGACCTCGCGATACGCGGCGACCGCCGCGCGCAGATCGCGCAGCGTGGTCTCCTGCAGGTCGCCCATGTGGAACAGGTAGTTCGCGGCGGTGACGTCGTCCTCGGCGGCATCGGCCTGACGGCGCAGCACGAACGCGAGATCGGCCCACTTGCTCGATCGCGCGAGGACGCGCTCGAGCGACGACAGCGCCGCGCGCGGCTCGGGACCGTGCGAGGCGCGCTCGAACGCGCTCGCGGCGCGATCGAGGTCTTGCAGGCGATCCTCGGCGATCATGCCGAGCTGCATCGCGTACGCCTGCTCGACGTCCGTCGGCAGCGACTCCTGCAGCAAGTGCTCGAGCCGCGTCGCGAGCTCGGGCCACAGCGACGGGTTGCCCTCGGCGAGTCGCAGCAGCGGCTGGAGATGATCCGCGTTCTCCGGCGTCGCCTGGATCGCGCGCGACCACACGCCGAACGCCTCGACGGGGTTGTTCGCCATGGTCTCCTGGACCTCGGCGAGCGCGGCCCAGTCGCCGAGGCGCGCGCTCGGATCGTCGGACGGCACCGCGAGGCGGCGCTCGTAGACGCGCACGAGACCGGCGGCGTCGCCATCCACGCGATAAACGCGCTCGAGGATCGCAGACGTCGGACCGACGTGGTCCTCCTTGCTCATCAGCACCTCGAGCGCGCGACGCGCCGCCGCGTGTGACGGCAGCACCTGGAGCACGGCGCCGTACCGCGGGATCGCCGCGTCCGGATCGACGAGCTCGGCCTCGACGAGGTTCGCGGCGCGATACGCGAGGTCCGCGCGATCCTGCGCGTTGTGCGCGAGCAGCGCACGCTTGTCGACGATGTCGAGCAGCTCGGGCCACATCTTCTGCTTCGCGTAGATGCGATCGAGCTCGGCGAGCGCGGTCGGATCGCCGGCGTCGTCGTCGAGGACCGCCACGAGCCGGTCGATCGCCTGATAGACATCCTCGAGCTGCGTCTCGAACACGCGGGCCGCGGCCAGTCGCAACTGCTGGCGAGCCGCGAGGTCGGTGGTCAGCTCGATCTTGCGATCCAGGACGACCGCGAGCTCGCGACCGTCGTTCGCGGCCCCGTACAGGCGCTCGAGCGCGTCGAGCGCGGACAGGTCCGTGTCGTCGACGGACAGCACGTTGCGATACGCCTGGATCGCCGCCGGCGGGTCGTTCAGCACCTCGTCGTAGAGCGCGGCGACACGGTGGAGCAGCACGAGGCGCACACCGGCGTCCTCGGACAGCTCCGCGCGTCGCTCGACGATCTTGACGAGCTCTTGCACGCGTCCCTCGACGGCGAGCAAGCGATCGAGTGCCGCGAGCGCGACGAGGTCGTCGGGACGGGCTTGCTCGACCTTGCGCCACGCGCGGATCGCCGCCTTGTTGTCACCGCGCTGACCCTCGTGGATCTCCGCCGCGCGCGCCCACAGCGCACCCGCGAGATCGCCGTTCGGCGCCGCGGACGCGCCCTCCTCGAGCGTGCGAACCGCGTCGTCCCACGCGCCGAGCTTGGCGGCGAGCTGCAGCAGCTTGAGGAGGCTCTCCTCGTCGGCGACGTCGATGCGCCACGCGCGCGCGAGCGAGTGCAGCGCGAGATCGAGCGCACCACCGCGCTCCTCGTGGATCTTCGCGATCTCGTGCAGCGTGGTGATCTGGTCGATCGGATCGCGAATGAAGTCGAGCTTCGCGTCGAGGATGACGACGAGCTTCTGCCACCAGTCCTGCTCGCGATACACGGGCTCGAGGAGCTCGAAGATCCGCTCGCGGTGCTCCTCGAACTGCACGAGGTGCTCGAGCGACGCCACGGCGCGATCCCACGCCGCGCCCTCGGCGATCACGTGCTCCAGCTGATCGATCGCGGCGACCACATCCTTGATCTCGACCTCGAGCAGCTGCGCGAGGCGCAGGCGCAGCTCCGCCGTCTCCTCGGGCTGCGCCGAGCGCGACAGGCGCGCCTCGAACAGATCGACGAGGTCGCGCCACTGCTGCCGCGCGCGGTAGAGGCGCTCCAGCTCGCCGACCGCCTCGCGATACGCGTGCTCGACCATCGGTGAGCCGCCCCCCTCGGTCTGCAACACGACCTCGCGCCAGGCCTCGATCGCCCGGCCCTGATCGCCGAGGCCGTCCTCGACGAGGCGCGCGCGCTTGATCGAGACCTCGCGGCGCAGATCGTCATCGGCGCGTGCGATCTCGTCCTCGTAGATCTGCACGAGCTCCGGCCACTTCTGCGCGCGGCCGAGCAGCTCCTCCAGGCGGCGGATCAGCTCGCGCTCGTCGGGGACCGCGCTGTCGATCTGGATCGCGAGCGCGCGCCGGTACGCGGCGTAGGCCGCGTCGACGTTGCCGAGGCGGCGATCGTAGATCGCGGCGGCCGCGATCGCGATCTCGCGCAGATCCTCGGACTCGCCGGATTCGTCGTCGAGGTACTGCTGGTACGTCTGCGCGACGAAGCCCCAGTTGTCGACCATCGACGCGAGGCGCTGCAACTGATCGCGGATCGCGGCGTCCTCCGGTGCTTCGCGGAACAGGCGCGCGTACCACCGGCTCGCCTTCTCGAAGTCTTCGAGCTGCTCCTCGTAGAGGCGCGCGACGAAGCGCGTGATCTTCAGGCGCTCCGCCGGATCGCTCGTGCCCTCGAGCTTCGCCTCGTAGACGCGGATCAGGTCCGCCCACCGCTGCTGACCGATGTAGATCGGCTCGAGCACCTCGGCGGCGAGCGCCCGCAGATCGGGGTCCTTCAGGAAGCGCTCGACCGACGACAGCGCCTGGTCGTTGCGCGCGTCTCCGGACAGCGCGGCCGCGTAGTTGTCGATCGCGGCCTCGACGTCGTGCAGGTGCTTCTCGTGGATCTCGCCGAGCTGCACGCGCAGCGCGACGGCCTCGTCGACGGAGGTCGCGAACCCGAGGCGCCGCTCGTACAGATCGACGACATCGGGCCACCTACCCTGCTCGCGGTACAGCGCTTCGAGCGCATCGACCGCGTCGCGCCGCTCGGGCGCGAGCGCGAGCACTTGCTCCCACGTGCCGATCGCATCGTCGGTGCGGCCCAGCTGGACGTACAGGCCCGCGGCCTCGACGAGCGCGGCCACGCGATCCTCGACGTCGGCCGTCGCGGAGTCGGACTGGCGAAGCAGGATCTGGACGAGCTTCTCGTTGTCGCCGACCTCGCGATAGATGTTCTCGAGTGCGGCGAGGGCGCGCTGATCGTCGTGCTGCGACTCCAGCACCTTGCCGTAGTACTCGCTCGCGAGGTCCAGATCGCGACGCACGGCGCGCGAGAGATCCGCGATGTCGAGATACAGGCGGCGCTGGATCTCCGAGTCGAGGACGTTCGGCGCGACCTCGCGGTAGATGTCGATCAGATCGGCTTCGCGGTTGAGCTCGTCGGCGAGCCGCTCGACCTCGGCGACGATCTGCGGGAGCTCGGGCTCGGTCGCCGCGACGCGCAGCGCCTGCAGCTGCGCATCGAACGCGCCGGCCTTGTCGTCGAGCATGTACTCGCGCAGGCGAACGACATCGCCCAGCGCGCGCAGCTTCGCGCCCGGATCGTCGCTCCAGTCCGCGACGCGCAGCTGGAGCGCGGCGAGCCGATCGTGCTGTCCCGTACCGTCGTAAATCGGACGCAGGATGTCCGCGGCGATCGTGCGCTGGTCGACCTCGTGCAGCGACGCTTCGACGGCGGCGATCGCCTGCGCGTTCTCGGGCTCCTCGTCGAGGACGAGCTTCCATCGTTCGAGCGCGGCGTACGGCCGAGCGAGCGGACCGCGGTACAGACGCGCGGTCTCGATGTACAGCTCGACGCGCCGCGCGGGATCGATCTGCGCCTGGCGATCGAGAACCTCGAGCAGATCGCCCGGGCGTTCGGCCTCGCGATACAGGCGCGCCAGCTCGGCGAGCGCACGCGCATCGTTCGCATCGCGATCGAGCACCTCGAGGTGCGCGGCGATCGCTTCGTCGGGCTCCTCGAGCATGACCTCGTGGATCTCGGCGATGCGCGAGAGCAGCTGCTTCGCTTCCGCTTGCTCGGCGTGGTCGAGCTTGCGGCGCAGGATGTCGATCAGCTCGCGCCACTTCTCGCTCGCTTGATACAGGCGCTCGAGCGCGTTGAGCGCGCCGGCGTCGGTGGGCTGATCGTCGAGCAGCTCGGCCCACGTCGCGATCGCGGCGGCCTTGTCGCCGAGCTTCTCCTCCTCGAGCGCGGCGACGCGAGCGAGCAGCGCGCGGCGCTCGCCGGCCTCCTCCGCCCACTCCGCCTGCTTGCGCGTGATCGTCCGGAGATCGGGCCACGCCTTGCCCTCCTCGTAGAGGCGAGCGAGCGCGGTCGTCGAGCGGCGCACCGTCGTCGGATTCGACGGATCGACCTCGAGCCACCGGCGGTAGGCGGCGATCGCGCGTGGCGCGTCACCGAGCTGCGTGTCGTAGTACCCGGCGAGCTCGCCGAGCAGCGCAGCGCGCGTGACGACGTCACCCTCGGGCGCGGCGTTCGCAGCGGCTTCGAGCGCGGCCGTCGCCTCGGGCCAGCGGCCGAGCGCTTGCGCGAGACGCGACAGCTCCTGGCGCGCGCGCTCGTGTGTCGGATCGAGCTCGAGCACCGCGAGCCAGGCGTCGAACGCCTTGGGCGCGCCGGACAGCTCGGCCTCCTCGATCGTCGCGATGCGCGAGAGCAGCTCGACGGACTCGGTGCCGGTCGCCTTCTCGTACTGCACGCGCAGGACGCCGACGAGATCGCGCCAGAGCTTCTCGCTCTCGTAGAGCGGCTCGAGGATGCGAGCCACGCGCTGCGCGACCGCCTTGTTCGCGAGCAGCTCCTCGAGGAGCTCGCGGCCATCGGCGTGCCCCTTGCGGCGGCCGACGACGTCCTCGAGCAGATCGACGGAGCGATTCGCGTCGCCGAGCTTGTGCGCGAACAGCTCCGCGCGGCGGTACATCAGCTCGACGGTGTCGCCGCTGGTGACCACGCCGCCCGTCGGGCTGATCGCGACGACGCCGCGCGCGGCGGGGCCGGTCGCGATGTAGTCGGCCTGGCGCGCGAGCAGCTCCTCGAGCTCCTTCCACTGCTGGGCGTTCGTGTACAGGCGATCGAGGGCCGAGTAGCTCGCCATGTAGCTCGGATCGAGCTCGAGCACGCGACGATGTGCGTCGGCCGCCTTCGCGGGCTGACCGAGGACGTCCTCGTCGAGGGTGGCGATCTCGAGCAGCGACGCGAGCCGCGCGCGATCGTCGAGCGTCACGCCGACGCGCCGCTCGAGGAGCGCGCGCAGATCCTGCCAGCGCTGCTCGATGCGGTACGCGTTCGCGAGCGCATCGAACGCATCGGGAGCGTCGGGCTCGACCTCGAGCACCGTCAGCCACGCGCGCTCCGCGGTCGGAGCGTCCGCGAGGCGCGGCCCCGCCACCATCGCGAGCTCCGTCGCGACCGCGCGGATCTCCGCCGGCGGCGCCTTGTTGCCGCGCAGCGCGGAGAGCGCAGCCGCGAGCTGCTGCGCCCACTCGCCGTCGCGGCCGAGCTGCCCCGCGAGGACACCGAGCGCGTTGCGCACCTCGCTGTCCGACGGATCCTGCGCGATCACGTGCAGACCCGATTGCCACGCCGCCGCCGGATCGCCGAGGTCGACGTGATAGAGGCGCATCAGCTGGCGATCGAGCTCGAGCCGCTCCGCGGGCGTGGTCTCGGCGCCGTTGCGGATCACCTCGAGCGCGAGCGCCTGCACGCCGACGTTTCGCGCGGCGACGAGGTGCGGGAGGATCAGGCGCGCGGTCGTGACGCGCTCGCCCGGCGGCAGCTTGCTCGCGGGACCGTCGGCGAGGATGTAGCGCACCAGCGCGGACACCGCCTGCGGGCGCACCGTGTTGCCCGGACCCGGAACGGCGAGAGCCTTCTTGTAGTAGTCGAGCGCGTTCGCGTTGCGCTCGTTGCCTTCTTCTTCGAGGCGCGCGAGGCGCATCAGCATGTCGAAGCGCGCCTGCGGGTCGCTCGTCTGCTCGAGCTCCATCGCGAGCACCTCGGCGACGGCCTCGCCGTCACCGCGCGCTTCTTCGATGCGAGCGAGCGCACGCATCGCGCGGATCTGCGTCGGCGTGACGGTCAGCGCCTCCCGGTACGACGCGGCGGCGCCGTCGAGATCCGCGAGCCGCTCTTCCTGCAGCGATGCGATCTCGAGGAGCAACGACGTCCGCTCGCCCGGGTCCTTCTCGCGCGCCGCGCGCCGGCGATACGACGCGAGCAGGTCCTGCCAGTCGGCGAGCTGGATCGCGAGCTCTTCGAGGTGCTGCTCCGCCTCGCGATCGTCGGGGGCGAGCGCCATCACCTGGCGGTGGTACGCGCGCGCACGCTCGGGATCCGAGAGGCGGCGCGCCGCGATCTTCGCGAGCTCGCGCAGCATCTTGAGCCGCAGCGCCGCGTCGAGCGCGGTGCTCTCCAGCTGGCGATCGAAGGCCGCGGCGACCTCGCGCCACTGATCCGGCTCGCTCGCGAGGCGAAGCACGTCGGCGAACAGCGCGTCGCTGGTCGGATCGAGCTCGTACGCGCGCAGCGTCCACGCGAACGCCAAGGTCCGCGACGCGAGCCGCTGCTCGCACAGCTGGCGGATCTGCGCGATCTTCGCGAGCCGCGCCGTGACGTCGGGCGCCGAGGCGAGCTCGATCTCGTACATCGTGATCAGGCGCGCCCACTTCTCCTGCTTCGTGTAGATCGGCTCGAGCGCCCTCGCGGCCCCGAGGTTCTGCGGATCCACGGCGAGCACGCGCTCCCACACCTGGCGAGCGCGCTCGATCGCCTGCGGCGCGGAGGCGTCCTTGGCCTTGTCGGCGCGGTCGGCGCGCTCTTGCGCCAGCTGCGCGGCGCGCTCGACGAGCGGGAGACGGCGCGCCTTGTCGTCGAGGCGATCGGCGATGCCGAGGAGCGCATCGACGAGCTCCTCCTGCTGCCCGAGTCGCGCGTAGAGCTGCTCGAGTCCCTCGAAGTCCCCGGCGGTCGCGTAGAGCTCGCGCAGGGTGCGCAGCGCCTTCGCGTGGTTCGGCTCGAGATCGAGGATGCGCTTCCACTGCGCGGCCGCGACCTGCGCGGAGCCGAGGCGATCGGCGTAGACCTGCCCGAGCTTCTCGAGGAGGCCGATCATCTCCTTGGTCTTCTGCTGATCCGCGAGCGCCGCGACCTGACGCTCGAGGATCTCCGCGAGCGCCATGAAGCGCTTCTCGCGCTCGTACAGCGCCGCGAGGGCGGCCAGCGTCTCGGGATGATCCGGGCCGGCCTCGGCGAGGATCGTGTTGTAGATCTCGATCGCGAGGCGCGAGTCACCGAGGCGCTCGGCCGCGAGCCGCGCCATCTCGGCCTGCTTCGCGCGCTTGTCCTCGGGCGCCAGCTCGTTCGCCTCGCGGCCGAGCACGTCGATCAGTGCGCGCCACTGGCGGCGCTTCGTGTAGATCTCCTTGAGCTTCGCGAGCGCGTCACCGCTGATCTGCGTGCGCGGCGCGATCTCGACGATGCGCTCGAGCGGGCGCACCGCGTTCGCGAAGTTGCCGAACCGCTCGGACCACAGATCCGCGATCTCGCGCAGCACCGCGATGCGCTCCTCGTCGGGAACGTCCGCGGCCTCGCTCTTGCGCGTGAGCACCGCGATCAGGTCGTTCCACCGCCCGAGCGCGCGGAACTTCGCGGCGAGCTCGTCGGCGGCGCGCTTGTTGTCGGGGTCGACCTTGAGGATCGCGTTGTAGGTGTTGATCACCATCACGTCGAGCCGCAGCTTGTCGCGATAGATCTCGACGATCTGGTGCAAGCGCTCGACGCGCCCCGCGATGTCGGTCTCGGGGAGCCGCTCGATCTCTTCCTTCATCAGGTCGAGCAGCGCGTTCCACTTCTCGGTCCTGCGATACAGACGCGCGAGCGCGGCGCGCGCCTCGCCGGACGACGGGTCCTGGCGGAGGTGCTGCTTCCACGCTTCGATCGCCTTCTCGGGGTTGTTCTGCGCTTCGGCGAGCTGCGCGATCTCGACGGAGATCGAACGTCCCTGTTCGCTGTCGCTGCGCGGCCGCACCTGCTTCTCGACCTGGCGGAGCAGCTGGAGCAGCTTCTGGTTCTCGCCCTTCTTCGGGTAGTACTCGCGATAGAAGTCGATCGCCGCGGGATGCGCGGGATCGATCTTGCGCACACGACGGAAGTACTCCTCGGCCTGATCGAGATCGCCGATGTGCTTCCACAGCAGCATCGCGACCTGCAGGAGCATGCCGAGATCCTCGCCGTCGCGCCGCGCCTTGATCGCGGCCTGATACGCGGCGACCAGCGCGCGCCAATCCTGAGCGCTCGCGAGCGCATCGGTCACCGCACGCAATGCCTGCGGCTGCGCGGGATCGAGGACGAGCACCCGCTTGACCGCGGCGTCGGCCCGCGCGGCGTCGTTCAAGTGCACGCGCGAGACATCCGCCAGCGCGTTGAGCGCGGCGACCTTCTCCTCCACCGTCGCGGCGGCGTCGGCGCGCTCGTCGAGGAGCTTCGCGAGCTCCTGCCAGCGCTTCGCGCGGCGCAGGTGGCGCGCGAGGTGGAACGCGGCCTTGCCGTTCTTCGGATCGACCTCGAGCGCCTTGCGCAAATACTGCTCGGCCTCGGGCGCGTCGGGCGCGAACCGCACGTACGCCTCCGCGGCGGACGCGTAGAGCCCCGTGGCGAGGCTGCGATCCGTCGAGCCGGCGGCCTCCTTGATGTACTTCTCGGCGAACTTCTTCCAGTTCTTCTCGGAGACATCGAGCTCCTCGATCGCCTCCTTCGCCATGGTGTCGTTCGGGCGCGCCTTCAACACCTCGGTGAACGCCGCGCGCGCGGCCGGGACATCGAGCAGCTCGCCGTCGAGGACCATCCCCTTCTCGAGCAACAGGTCGACGCGACGATCGGTGTCTTGCGGCGTCAGCGCGCCGAGCTCGATGTCGATCAGGTGCACGACCGTGTCGGGCCGCCCGCGTTCCGCGAGCAGCTTGCGAGTCGCCGCGAGTCTGTCGACTCGCACGTTGGGCGGCGTGGCACGCGCGGCGGATGCGAGTGCATCGCGCGCCTGCGCGTCATCTGGATCGTTCTCGAGGACGGCGAGGAGGTTCGCGAAGTCAGCCATGGGCATGCCGGTGAGGGCGGCCGACTGTACCGAGGATCCGCGCGGTTAGGGCGCTCCCGGCCGGATGATCCACCTGCCTAGAAGAGCGGGCACCGACCCTCGAAACGAACGTGTCAGGGGCGTACAAACGCTCTCTCGTGAGCGTTCGTTCATCGCTCGGCTACCTGCGGCCGTATCGCACGCGACTCACCCTCGGCGTGGTGATGCTCGCCCTGACGAACGCCGCCTACCTCGGCGTGCCCGAGCTGATGGGCCGCGCGATCGACGCGATCAAGGGCTCCTCGACCGACGTCGAGCTGGTGGTCCACCTGGTCCTCGGCATGATCGGGTTCGCGTTCCTGACCGCGATCACGCGCATCGCGTCGCGCATCTGGATCTTCAACGCCGCGCGCGGGGCCGAGTACGACCTCCGCTCCGACTTGTTCGGGCACATGATGACGCTGTCGCCGGCGTACTACCGCGACCACCCCGTCGGCGACGTCATGTCCCGCCTGACGAACGACGTGCAGACGGTACGCGCGATGTGGGGCTTCGGCCTCGTGTCCCTCGGCAACGCGATCCTCGCGTTCGTCAGCGTGCTCGGCGTGATGCTCGCGACGGATCCGATCGTCACGCTGTGGGCGATCCTGCCGTTCCCGCTGATCTACGTCGTCGGTCAGGCGATGAGCAAGCGCATGTGGGCCTCGATGCGCAACGTGCAGGTCGAGCTCGGCGCGCTGTCGTCGCGCATCCAGGAAGACCTCGGCGCGATCCAGGTGATCAAGACGTACGGCCTCGAGGACGTGCGGCGCAAAGGGTTCATCGAGCGCTCCGAGAAGCTGCTCCGGGAGAACATGGAAGCGGCCAAGGTCCGCATCCAGCTCGGGCCGATCCTGAACACGCTCGCGTCGCTGGGCATGGCGATCCTGATCCTGTTCGGCGGGCGCGCGATCATCTTTGGCGACATGACCCGCGGCGAGGTCGTCGCGTTCGCGGGCTACCTCACGCGCCTCGTGTGGCCGACGCTGACGCTCGGCTTCATGCTCGCGCTCGTGCAGCGCGGCCGCGTGTCGTGGACGCGGCTCGTCGAGCTGACGCAGACGAAGACCGACATTCCCGAGGGCACCGGCGAGCCGATTCCCGAGAGCAAGAAGCCCGCGCACGTCGAGGTGAAGGACCTGACGATCAAGGTCGGCGATCGCGCGATCCTCGAGAACATCGATCTCGCGCTGCAGCCGGGCACGATCACCGCGATCGTCGGGCGCACGGGCTCGGGCAAGAGCACGCTCGTCGATGCGCTGTGCCGCCTGATCGAGGTGCCGCCCGGCTCGGTGTTCCTCGACGGCAAGGACATCACGACGGTGCCGCTCGGATCGCTGCGCCAGCAGATCGGCTACGCGCCGCAGGAAGCGTTCCTGTTCTCGACGACGATCGCGGACAACATCGCGATGGGCTACGGCGGCGGCACCGCGATCCCCGCCGCGCGGGCCAAGGAGCTCGAGTCGTTCGGCGCGCGCGAGGCGGCGAAGGACCTGCGCGACGAGCCACGCGTCACCGCCGCGGCGAGCGCCGCCGGCCTCACGCGCGATCTCGCGGCGATGCCCGAGGGCCTCGCGACGATCGTCGGCGAGCGCGGCATCACGCTGTCGGGGGGCCAGCGGCAGCGCGTCGCGCTCGCACGCGCGCTCGCCGCCGAGCCGCGCCTCCTGGTCCTCGATGACTCGCTGTCGTCGGTCGACGCCGAGACCGAGCGCGCGATCCTGAAGAACCTGAAGAACGTGATGCACGGCCGCACCGCGGTGCTGATCTCGCACCGCATCGCCGCGATCAAGGACGCGGATCAGATCGTCGTCCTCGATCAGGGCAAGGTCATCGCGCGCGGCACGCACGCGCAGCTGCTCGCGCAGGGCGGCACGTACTCGGAGCTCTACGCCAGCCAGCTCGACACCGACGCGGTGAAGGAGGCGAGCTGATGGCGACCGCCACGGCGCCCCGCGGCGAGCCCGCCCGCGACGAGGTCAACCTCGGCAAGGCGTACGACCTCGAGCTGTTCCGGCGGCTGTGGCCGTACATCCGCCCGCACAAGAAGTACCTCGCGATGTGGGCGTTGTTCATGCCGCTCACGATCGCGTTCGAGCTCGCGCAGCCGCGCCTGTTCGGCTACGCGCTCGCGAACCACATGCTCACCGGCGACATCGCGATGCTGCCGTGGGACGCGGCCGGCTACATGCTGCTCGTGATCGCGCAGGGTGGCTCGTCGTTCTGCGAGATCTGGTTCCTCCAGGCGGCCGGCCAGAAGACGATGCACGCGCTGCGCATCGCCACCTTCGACAAGGTGCTGTCGCAGCGCGCGGCGTTCTTCGATCGCATCCCCGTCGGCCGCCTGATGACGCGCATGACCAACGACATCGAGAGCCTCAACGAGATGTTCTCGCAGGGCGCGATCACGCTGATCGCCGACGTCCTCAAGATGATCCTGATCATCGCGGTGATGTTCGTGATCGACTGGAAGCTGACGCTGCTCGTTCTCGGGACGCTCCCGCTGATGTTCATCCTCGTCGAGTACGCGCGCCGCCTCATGCGCGCGTCGTTCCGCCAGATCCGCGTGCGCCTCGCCGCGATGAACGCGTTCGCGCAGGAGCACCTCTCGGGCATCAAGGTGCTGCACCTGCTCGGGCGCCAGAAGAAGGCGCTCGCCGAGTACGACGAGATCAACGCCGGCCACCGCGATGCGTACCTCGGTCAGATCCGCGCGGACTCCGCGATGTACGCGATCGTCGAGGCGATCGAGTCGGTCGCGATCGGCCTCGTGCTCTGGTTCGTCGCGGGCCGCCCGCGCGATGCATCGATGATCCAGACCGTCGCGATCATCGCGATGTTCATCGAGTACCTGCGCAAGTTCTTCATCCCGGTGCGCGACCTCTCGCAGAAGTACGCCGTGATGCAGGGCGCGATGGCCGCGTCGGAGCGCATCTTCCAGCTGCTCGACAACGACGAGCCCGACGGCGGCACGTCCGCGATGGTCACGCGCCCCGAGCGCGGCCCCGGCGACGACGACGCCGATCCTCCGCACGCGAAGGCCGCCGCGATCGAGCTCGCGAACGTTCACTTCTCGTACGGGGCCGAGCCGATCCTTCGCGGGGTCGACATGAAGGTCGACAGGGGCGCGACGATCGCGGTCGTCGGCGCGACCGGCTCCGGCAAGTCGACCGTGATCAAGCTGCTCACGCGACTCTACGAGCGCGACCGCGGCGCGATCCGCCTCGCGGGCAAGGACATCCGCGACATCCCGCTCGACGAGCTGCGCCGGCGCATCACGGTCGTCTCGCAGGACGTCATCCTGTTCGCGGGCACGCTCGCGGACAACATCACGCTCGGCAAGCCCTACTCGCGCGAGAAGATCGAGGAGGCGATCCGCCGCGTCGGCCTCGATCGCGCCCTCGCCCGCCGCGCCTCGGGCCTCGACACCCCGGTCGCGGAGCGCGGCTCCAACTTCAGCGCCGGCGAGCGCCAGCTCGTCGCGTTCGCGCGCGCCCTGCTCCGCGATCCCGAGATCCTGATCCTCGACGAGGCCACGGCCCACGTCGACCCCGAGGCAGAAAGCCTCATCGAGAAGGGTGTCGCAGCGCTGATGAAGGGTCGCACCACGCTCGTCATCGCTCACCGCCTGTCGACCATCCGCAACGCCGACCAGATCGTGGTGATGGCGCAGGGCCAGGTCGTCGAGTCCGGCACGCACGATCAGCTGGTTATCAAGGATGGCTACTACGCCGCACTCGAACGTACCTTCCGCCGCCGCGACGCCGGGGGCGACGCGATCAGCGAAGCCTGAAGAAGTCTGACCACGAATTCGCTACAATCATCGAATAGATGTCGGTCGGGGCGGGATCCCTACAATCAGCCGTCGAGGGGATGGCCGATGGCGCGATCGTGGCGGACACGCGCTCCGGAGACGTGTTCATCAACACGACCGCGCGCGAGATGCTCGGCATCCCGCCCGACGCCATCGTCGACACGGCGTACCTGAAGGACACGGTCGGCTTCTATCCGTTCGATCTCGCCGCTGGCGGCGACGGCCAACCGATCCGCGAAGAAGTTCGCATCGGCGATCGCGTGCTCCACTCCGTCGTCACGCCGCTCCGCGACGGCGATGCGATCACGGGCGCCATCGTCATCCTGCGCGACCTCGGTGACACCGCCGACGTCGCGCGGCGCCGCGCGGAGTTCGCGCAGGTGATGTCCCACGAGCTGCGCACGCCGCTGACGTCGATCGCCGGCGCGCTCGACATCGTGCTGTCCGGCTACGCGGGCGCGCTCTCCGATCGCCAGCTCCGCTACGTCGACATGGCGCGCCAGGCCGCGACGCGCATGAACCAGCTCGTCGATCAGCTCCTCGATCTCGCGCGCGCCCAGGCCGGCTCGATCACGATCGCCGCCGCTCCGGTCCAGCTCGATCGCCTCGCGCGCGAGGTGATCGATCGCTATCGCACCGCCGCCGCGACCAAGCACCTGACGATCGTCCTCGGCGCATCCGCGAACGACATCTCGATCCTCGGCGATCCCGAGCGATTGGCCCAGGTCCTCGGCAACCTCGTCACCAACGCGATCCGCTTCGCACCGTCGGGCGGCGTGATCGACGTCCAGGTGTTCGGCCCGCCCCTCTCCGAGGACGCGGTCGGCGTCTCCGTTCACAACACCGGCGAGCCGATCGCCCCCGAAGATCGCGAGCGCGTCTTCGAGCCGTTCAGCGCGTCGAGTCGCCGCGTCGGCGGCACCGCGCTCGGTCTGTCCATCTCGCGCACGATCATCGAAGCGCACGGCGGCCGCATCTGGGTCGAGGCCGCCACCAACGGCACCAAGTTCGTCTTCACGCTGCCCGTCTCCGCCAAGTCCGACGCGCCCGCGCGCACCGTCCCGCTCGACGACAAGCCGCGCCGCCGCGTGCTCGCCGAGAACGCCTGCGCCCTCGTCGTCGACGACGATCCGCGCCGCGCGCTCCTCCTCAAGGGCCTCCTGATGTCGCTCACCGATCGCGTGCTCGTCGCCAACGACGTCGACACCGCGCTCGCGATCGCGCGCAACGATCACCCCGCCCTCGCCGTCGTCGCGGGCGCGATGGCCGACGCCCTCCCCCTCCTCGCGATCCTCGAGCACGACCCGGACACCGTGAAGACCGCGGTCATGGTCGTCGGCGACTCCGAGCGCCGCACCGACCTCCTCGCCGCCGGCGCCGACGACCTCCTCGAGTTCCCGATCCAGCCCGCCGCCTTCCGCGACGCGTGCCTCCGCCTCGTCGAGTCCGGCCGCCGCGAAGCGCCCAAGGTCCTCGTCGTCGACGACGATCCATCGATCCGCCAGATCTGCCGCGAGGTCCTCGAGCTCGGCGGCTACCAGGTCCGCGACGCCGGCTCCGCCAACGCCGCCCTCGCCGAGGCGCGCCGCTTCCGCCCCGACATGATCCTCATGGACGTGCTCATGCCGGGCATCGACGGCTACCGCACCGCCGAGATGATCCGCGCCGACGCCGCGATCGGCATGGCGCCGATCATGTTCCTCTCCGCGCGCGGCGACACCGCCGACAAGGTCCGCGCGTTCCGCTCCGGCGCCGAGGACTACATGGTCAAGCCCTTCGACGCCGCCGAGCTCCTCGCGCGCGTCGGCAAGGCGCTCGATCGCCAGGCGCGCGAGCTCGGCGCTTCGCCCACCACGCAGCTCCCCGGCGCCGATGCGATCCAGGCCGAGATCGAGCGCCGCCTGTCCACCGGCGACACGAGCTCCGTCGTCGGCTACCTCGACCTCGACAACCTCAAGGCGTTCAACGACTACTACGGCTACGCCAAGGCGAACGCCGTGATCCGCCAGACCGGCGACGTCATCCGCGCGGTGATCACGCGCTCGGGCGGTGCGGGCGACTTCATCGGTCACATCGCGGGCGACGACTTCGTGTTCGTCACCTCCGCCGATCGCGTCGACGAGGTCTGCAAGGGCATCTGCGAGCGCTTCGATCAGCTCATCCGCCTCTACTACGACGCCTCCGATCGCAAGAACGGCTACATCGAGACCAAGGACCGCTTCGGCGTCCAGCGGAAGTTCCCGATCATGTCCGTCTCGATCGCCGCGATCTCCACCTCTCGCGCGAAGACGTACGCCGCGCTCGCCGAGCTCGCCGCCGTCGGCAAGCGCACCGCGAAGGCGATTCCCGGCTCCACCTACGTCCGCGACGGCGAGACGATGCTCGCGCAGCCCGGCATCGGATAGCTACGTGTCCCGATGTCAGTCAACGGGAGGTGGAGAGATCTTCGTTGGTCGCACTGTCAGCAGACGGGGCTCGACGAGCTCACTCAGGAATTCGATGCACATTCGGCGAACATCAGACATTGATGACAGTACCCCCCAGCCGACCGTAGCGTTGGCGATTTCATCCGGGTCGCTATGCGTGGTGAACCAGTAGCGAAGTTGCTCCCCGATTTGCATGAGCACGATCATACGTCGCGTTCTATTGGATTCGACCACTACCGAACCTGGGAGATTTGCGACGTCTTTTAAAGGCATTTTTCGCTTCTCCCACACGAGATCCAGGAAAGGCCCTTCTCGCCTAACAGATATGTCTTCATCGTTTAAGCCGCGAATCTCCGCGACGAGATCTATCTGAGCCATATCATTCCTCCACCTTGCATCTGTACGGCGACCGGACCGCTGACTCCCATCGCCCTTACGGCACGACCAACTTCGGGGATATCGTTCGGATGTGGAACAGAGCCTGTGCTACTGAAATGAACCATAGGTCCTTCCGACGTCCAACTTAGCCCGAACCTGCGTTCACCGGCACCACGCTTGCCCCATGCGAGTGCACCAAGATCGGCATGAGATTCGGTGCGCACCAGTTCTCGTCCCCCCGCAATGGCTCTCGTTCCTTGCGACCCTCCAACACTAATCACACCGATTCGTTCTCCCTCGCCACCAAGGTCCTGGTAGTGGACCTTGTTGCTCGCTCGTACCCCACTACTGGACTTGCCTCGAGACGCCTGCCGTCCCAGAAGATCACCGGGATCGACAGGATCGTCTGGTGCGGTCGCGGGATGCGTCTGTCCCCCATCGTCCAACGCAAGAAGAAAGCTCGCGAAGGGTCCGGCAATCATTCTCGATACTACCCAACCGATAATGCTCTCTTCCGTGGAATGCCTACTTGCTTCTGCGGATGCAAGTGCAGCTTCTTCCCGTTCTTTTTGCTTAGCAGCGATGTAGTCATTACCACCTTGAATAAGCTTATCCGCTGACGCATCCACCAGATTTCGGACGGCACCTTGTGAGTGCTTTGCCATCGCGATCTGGAAGCCACCCTGGAACGGCGTACACGAGTGCAGACCTGGCTCCGACCCGCTATCGAGCCCATCCGGATCAAAATACCGATTCGGATTGTTCAGTGCGAACAGGAAGACCTGCGAGCGCCGCGGCGTCGATCGACTCGCGAGCTCCGGGGCTCGCAGATACAGCGGATCGGCCTGGGTCCAACCAAGCAGTACTTTGTCGTAGTACCGAGCGCCGTAGTACGTCAGCGCCCCGATATCGTCCTCGTATTTGTCGTTGAACCGCCGCTTGTGGACACCGGTGCCTTGCCCAGCGCCACCCGCATTCGTCGCTTCGAGCACCTCCCCGAACGGCGCGTATCGGAAGCTCGCGTTGATTGTCCCGTTCTGCGCGACCGCTGCGATCGTGTTGCTCGCGAGACCGTGGAACTGGAACTCGGTCGTCATCGTCGCCGTTGATCCATTGGTGGTGCGCTCGATCCTCGCGATGGGAGTTCCGAGCGAGACGTGCGCGTACGTCTTGATCATGTTGCCGGCGCCGTCGTAGTGGGCCTCTGTCTCGTCGAGGCACCAGATCAGCTCGGTCTTGTTCCCGCCCGCGTCTCGTTTGACGACCTGCGTGCGATTTCCATCCGCGCCGTACCAGTACTCCTCGCTGCCCTGAAGGGCGCCACCGAGCTTGTAGACGACGCGCCGGAGCTGGTCCTTGCCGTCGTAGGTGTATTCCCAGAGCTCGTTCGTCGCGGGATAGCTGCGAGTGAGCTGGTTGCCCGATTCGTCGTAGGTGTACGTGGCGTACGGCGTCCCGTTCGAGACGTTGGTCAGTGAGGTGACTTGCTCGGGGTCGCTCGTGCTGTACACGTAGTTGACGTCGCGTGCGACACGAGGCTCCGCTCCCGCTGGGGCGGCGATCGTGCGAGCCTGGTCGCTCGCGTGAGGCGCCCCGTGTTCGCGAAGGTGTAGTCGGCATCGAAGTAGCTCGCGTTGCCCTCCGTCGCGGACAGGAGCTGGTGACGCAGATCGTAGCCGTATGTGAACGTGCGGTCGGACGTGCCCTGCATCGCGTGCGCGAGCGTGTGAACGTCGTCGTTGCCGAAGTACGTGAGCGTCTGGCGAGCGACCTGCGTCGGCGAGATGCTTCGCTGCACGAGTTGATCGGTCACGCGGCCGAGCTCGTCGTAGGTCCAGTTGGACTCGACGTAGCTCATCGGTCCGCTGGGCACGTTCGAGCGGCGGTTTGTAACGAGACCGGCGACGTTGCGTGTCTGCACGGTCGCGCCGCCGGCCCAATGGATGCCGCGGTCGAGGGAGACTTCGATCGTCTCCGGCAGACCGCGGTCGTCGTAGCCGACACGGCTATGAGGGAACTCGCCACCGGAGGCCTCGTAGTACATCGTCTGCTTTAGAAGGCCGGCGACGTGAAAGGCGCGTTGCACGCGTCGGGTCTCCGCCGCGGCACCGGGGAGCGTGAAGCGTTGGAGGTGTTGCCAGGTCTGACCTTGCGGCGTGTAGTTGAACCACTGGAGGAGGCGTTCGGTGCTCGACGCACCATACGCGAACCACTGCGAGAGCCGGCCGCGTGCGTGGCCCCCGTAGTCGTAGGCGAACTGCTCGCTGACGGCGCCGAACAGATCGAGATCCGCGGGCTGGAGGCCGCGCGGCGCGATCGCCCGCTGGTACGGACGATTGACCGGATCGTACGTCGTCGTCGTCGTGTAGAAGGGACGGCATTCCGGATCCGGCTGACACGGCGTCGTCTCGGCGATGACGTTGCCGGCCTTGTCGTACGTATATCGCCACGTGCGCGTGCCGCGCGTGATCGTCTTTCGCTGATTCGCGAAGTCGTGGGTCATCGTCACCTCGTAGTTGTCGGGGGCGATGACGGAGCTGACCTCGTCGCGTGGGCCATAGCGATACTGCGTCGTCGCGTAGACGCCGGTGGCGAGCTTCTCCTTGATGAATTCCACGCGCCCGAAGCGATCCGCGATCGATTGCGTCTCTGCGATCTGTCCGCCCGCGGCGCCGACGACCTCTCTCGCGATCTGCGTCAGCCCGTCGTACTCGAGATCGACACCGCTGCGCGCCGATGGTGTCGTGGAGTCGGGCCGGCGGATCGACCTCGGCCGACCGAGCGTGTCGAACTCGTACGTGTACGTGACCTGTGACGTGTCGTTGAACCGCGGATCCGGAACCGACACGCTCTGCAGCGTCCCGTTCGGCCGATAGCTGTAGTACGTGATCTGCTCGACCGCGCCGCTCGCGTCGAGCGGCACGATGACGCGCGTCGTTCGGCCGTGGCCGTCGAGCTCGGTCCTGCTCTCGGCGTATCGGATAACTCCGCTGGTCTCGTCGATCGCGCGGCTGTGCGTCGAGGATGCTGGCGTCGAACCCGATGGCGCGTCGATGTAGCTGTGGATCTCGGTCTTCTTGAGCTCGAAGTCGAGAAGGTTAGGATCCTTCGTCACGGACTCCCACCGTTCGAGAGGGCGCCCGAGCCCGTCCACACGAATCTTGTCTTGAGAACGCAGCAACAACGGCGGGTCGGCCGGTGGACAGTACGGCACGTAGTGGACCGCGCACTGGGCCCACAGCGGACCGTTGGTGACGAGCTTGGCCCCGGTACCGTACTCCCAGGTGTACTCGACGTCGTGCACGTAGATCGGACTGTTGACGGCGGCGACGAAGAGCTTCCTGCCGTCATATTCGTAGCTCGTGACCTTGTTCCTGGGGTCCGTGACCTGGAGGCGATTCCCCGTCTGATGATCCGTTTGGTACTGGGTGATGCTCCGATTGCCGTCGACGCTGTCGACCCAAACCTCGGTCTTCAGGAGCGCACCGTCGGAGGTGTCGAACGTCGCGCGCGACTTCGCGTAGGTCGTCATCACGCCGGATTCGCGGTGCTCCTTGAGGACGAGCGAGGGATGGAGGAGGTACTTCGTCGGGTCCGCGTCGAGCTGGTAAGTGATCGTGGTCTGACGATCGCCCTCCGCCGCCGATGTTCCGCTCTGCAACAGCGTTGTCGACTCGAGCCACAGCCCCGGGTTCATCGGGGTCGGGTACGCCGTGAACGAGCTCGTCGTGCGCGTGTAGCCCGGAGCGCTCGCGGCGCACGTCGCCTCGGTCTGCCCATTTGCGCACGTGAACTGCTGGGTCTCCAACGCGACGTAGGTCTTCACCGCGCCACCGAACAGCGGTTTCTCCGCCCAATCGGTTCGCTGGATCGATCGAACCTCCCCGGCGATCGGAGCATCGGCGGCGCCCGGAGCGACCAGCGTCTCGAACAGACGCCCCGTGGGATCGACCTCGTAGTCGTACCGCTGGATCGTCTTCGCGCCATCGGCGGACCCCGTGGCGCCGGGTGCCGTCGTCGTGACCTCCTCGAACCCGCGGAACGCGTAGCGCTGATCGCTATCGGCGCCAAACCTCGGATTCTTGTACCGATAGGACGTCGTCGCCGAGGTCTGCGTTGGAAAGTCATCGATCGTGGTCAGGCTCTTCACGACCCACTGCGATCGCGGGCTCGCTTTCGGGCGACCGTCGAACCACGCCTGGTTCGAGGCCTGCTCGACGGTGGTCGTGTCGTGCATGCTCGCGTACGTGATGTTCGTGCGCGCGCCGCGACCATTGTCGATCTGCGAGAGCAGCCGGTGCGGCTGGCTGCCGGGCGACTCCGTGTAGCGATGAAAGGTCGCGTTGTCGGCGAACGAGATATTCTCCGGGACGCCGTTTCCGTCTAGATCGACGAGGTCGGACTTGAGCTCCCAGATGTATGGATCGGTCGTCGTTCCCCCGGCCGAGGCTTTCGTCCGCCGTAGCGGGCCGTCGTTCGATCCGGTCGTGGACAGATAGTTGTGCCCGGTGAGGAACTGTCCGCCGACGTTCCAGTAGGCGATCGTCGAGCTCGCGTCGACAACATCGACGCGGCCGTCGTTGTCGAGATCGACGGTCCGCCAACGAGCGGCTGACGTGCCCGAGATCGGGAAGCCAGGATATGGGGTAAGGCCCGCGAGGGTGGCATCGTTTCCTGGCTTGACCGCCAGAGAGCGCTCACCGATGCCGCCCGGCACGATCCGCTGCTGCGTCCCGTCGTTGAACGCGAGGTTCGTCGTCCCGGAGGATGCCAGCCAGTGATCCGGGAGCGAGTCGCCATTCACGTCGAGCAGACCCAAGCGGCTCTCGACGACGCTGTTGCTGACGGTTCCCGCGCCCGAGATCGCGTTGTCGTCCTCCTGCGCACCGCGGGCGCGCGTGGGGAAGGTGTAGCGCTTCGGATGGAAGCCGCCGGTCCCGTCGCCGAGCCAGACAAAGATCGCGTCCGGGTTGCTCTGCGCCCAGATCTTTCCGTGCGCGACGGCGTCGAGGATGCCGTCGCCATCGAAGTCCATCACCGCGTAGTGCTGCCCGCTCGCGGTCGGCCCTTGCATGGCCGAGTCGCCCTGATCGGATTCGAGCGGAATCGGTTGGTACTTGATGACTGCCGTCGACGCGAACGAACCATTGCCATTGTTCTTGAAGATGAACCAGGGATAGAGGCCGCCGCACCGCGTGTACGGGGTACGCCCTGGCGTATAGCTGCTGCCACCGCCGTCGCCTGCGGGACGCGCCATCACGGAGAAACACGGCTTCTGTGGCTGTCCCAGCACCGTCTCGTTGATGAGGTCCCAGCGGATGGTGCACGCGCCACCCGAGCAGGTGCGCATGTCCCTCAGGGGGCCGAGATCGACGCACCGATCGAAGCCGGTCGGGCACGCGGGCCAATCGGCGTGGCCGGGGAGCCCGAACATCGAAGGTTCTCCCCCCGTGTAGTCGTCCTGCGCGTTCACGCGATTGCCGCGATCGATGTCGTACCAGTCGATGCTTCCGTGAACTGCCGCGACAAGATCCACGAGCCCGTCGCTATCCATGTCGAGCCATCGGTACGCGAGGTAAGTTCGATAGTCGGAGCCGGAGGGGCTCGACGTGTCGAGCGGACACCGAGTTCCGTTCGGACAATCGAACGGTCCGGAGCACGCCATGGGGCTCGAACCGGACGGTACGTGGCAGAGGCCAGGGGTTCCAACCGAGTTGTGAAACGCGGTCGCCTGTCCATTGAGCGCGCAGTGCTCGTACTCGGCCTGTTGCCCATTCGCGTGATACGCCGCGCTCGCGCCCACCGGTGACTCCCCAGCCGGGTTTCCGCGCCACTTGAGTCGCGGCAACGTGATCGTTCCGCCCGTTCCCCAGGTCCCGTTGCCATTATTTCGCGTCCAGGCGGCTTGGCACGTCGAGCCATTCGACGCGTTCGTGACACGGTCCAGAAGACCATCACCGTCGATGTCTTGAAGCATCGCTTCGACGGTCGGCCATCGATCGTCGCTGTATCGATACCCCCACGCGAGGGCCGGAGCAGTATCGCCCCACGCCGGTGCCGACGTCGAATGCTGTGTCAGCAGCGTGGTCGCGTTGTAGCTGAACGTGACCGGCGGCAACTCCACCAGCGGTGCGTCGGTTCCCCACGCGCTCTCCTTGATCCACGCCAGTTGCCGGAGCGGTGAGCGGTTCTGCGTGCAGCTCTCGCTGTTCGGCGTTCCGTTCGTCCCGTCGTTGTACTGGAGCGTGACTTGCCGGGTGTGCTCGGGGATCCCGTTCCCGAACGGCGAAAATGCCGTCGCGACGATCGTCATCAGCTTGCTCGCGCCCGTCACGATCGGGATTCCCGTGCGGTAGTCGGTTTGCGTTCCCGGGAAGATCGGCGGATTGGTGTCGCACGCGACCCCTTTGGCCCAGTTGAACGCGACCTTCGCGAACGAACTGAGCCCGGCGTTCGTGTTCTGGCCCCACACGATCTGCTTGATGCGGCACTCGTACGGCTCGCCGATCTCGTAGTCGTACCGGACCTCGTTCCCGAACGCGTCGGTCATGTGCGTCATCGGCGCGTACTGATCGCTGATCATCGCCGCGCACGCGTGCGTGCCTTCGCCCGTCACGTCGCTCTTGCCGAACAGCAGAGTGGTGCCGTCCGTCGTGCGCACGCGCCAGCGAAACGCCTCGTTCGTCTGCATGCGCTCGTATCGCGCGAACGAAGAATCGTGTTGCGCGCGGTACTGACCGTAGACACCCGCGGCGGGAGTCCACGGCTCGTTCACCATGACGAGCCGCTGCCCGCCGGCGAGCGAGCTGACGAAGCGATCGTCGAGCCGCGAATCGAGGTTGTTCACCGCTTCGTTCGCCTCGACCTCGGGCGAGCGTGTCTGCAGCCGGCCGACCGAGAAGTCCTCCGTGATCATCGGGATGGGCATGCTCCACCCCGACGCGATGCCGCCGTAGATCGCGCCCTGCGACGAGTACGCCAGCGAGATCTTCGGCGCCATGCCGTTTCGTCCCGGGGGAACGCCGATCGGATAGCTGAACTCCAGCGCACCGGTCTGTGTCGACACCGATGCATCCCCTGTCTTGAGGTCGGCGGCCTTCGGCGGATCGGTGCCGATGACCGGAGCCGCCTGCGTGAAGATGTCACCCGGCGCGGAGCGAGCGGGCTTGATCGTGAAGACGACGAGCACCGCGAGAGTTGCAGCGATCCCGCGGCTGCTCGCGCTTCGCCAGGGTGAACGCGCTGACTGCATGGCGAGCCTCATCGTGTTCTTCATCGGGCACCGGCCTTCGTCGAGCAGGCCATAGCGGAGAGCGAGTCCCTCGCCTGCAATGCGCACTGAACCTCGGTGTCTGTCATCTTCTCGCGACAGCTCGCGACGAAGTCGTCACCGAGTGCCTTGCGCATGACCTCGCGATGGGCCGCGCGATCGATCTTGTCCGCGCTCGCGAGTCGAAGCTCGATCATGTGGTCGCGCACCTGTTCACACGGCGACTGCGACGTCACGGGGGGCGCGTCGTCGTTCCCAGCGCAGGCCATCAGCAGAACCAACAACAGAGACTGCATCCGCATCGCCGCTCCTTCGCTTGTTCGACGCACGCGGTCGCGCGCGAACAGATCATCGTTCGTATCTACGTGGTCGACGCGCTCGATCACAAGCGCGAACAGCGTGAGGAAGGCTGACACGATCCATCACGCGGCGGTTCGAGCGCGACATCGAATTCTCCGTGCCGCAATTCGCTCCATTGCACGCGCGACACTTTTCTGCGTCGACGCTCGTCGATGACGATCGCGTTTCATCATCGTGCTCGCGGCGACGAAGAGATTCGCTCGCCGGGGCGCGCGGCGCATGTCGGCGCGACATGGTCGTCTGCCACGTCACCGACACCGCGACGAAGCGTTCGCGCTACACGATCGATCCGAGACGATCGACGTACACGTTGTCGACTGCCACCTCGGAAGGGATGACCTCGAGCGCGAGGGCCTCACCGGCGCCGTACTCGTCGAGATGCCAGCGCCGTCCGTCGCGATGATAGACCTCGACGCGGCGCTCGCGCTGCGAGATGAGGACGTACTCGTGCAACGAGGGCAGCCGGCGATACGCGGCGAACGTCTCGGCGCGATCCGTGTCGCTCGTGGAGTCCGAGAGCACCTCGACGATCACCGAGGGGTTGATGACGGCATGATCGTCATCCGGATCGCGCTGGATGTCTCCACACACCACGAACAGATCGGGATACGTCGCCCGGTCAGCAGCACGAATGCGAACGCGCATGTCGGACGGCATGACGATGCAGGGCCGGCCCTCCAGTGCGCGATCGAGGATGCCCGTGATGCGCGCGATCAGTCGGGCATGCGCCACACTGCCGCCGGCCATCGCGTGGATCTCGCCCTCGACGTACTCGTACTTCACGCCCGCGTCGTTCGCGATCGCGACGTATTCAGCGTAGCTCACTCGACGACGAGCGCCGTCGACCATGCTGTCACCGTATCACGTGATCGGAACGCTGCCGACGACCACGGTCATCCCAGCAGGTCGACTCCATCGAGCTCGGCGCGAAGCTCGCGCGACACCCGCGTTTCCATCTGGATGTCGAATCGATCTCCGTGGCGCCGGACATGCCATTCACCGACGAGCCGAACGTCGGCCGCGAAGCGCTCGCGCTTTCGCGCCAGCAGTGGCTCGATCCACGAGAGCCATCGATGACCGGAGAGACCCGCACTGATCGTGTCGGCGTCGAGCTGACGATCCGGATCGACTGCTCGATCGGCAAGCACACGGTTACGATCGATAGTAGGCCAGCGCTCCATCCAACCCTGCTTCAGAACCTGCGCGAGGATCTCGAGACTATCGAGCCGCTCGCGGTCACGGGTGACCTCGCGTTCGAGCTGAAGATGGTCGTCATCAACCCGCACGAAGAATGACGGCGTCGCTTGGTCACTCTCGCTCGTCGTCGGGGTTTCGAAAGAGGAGAAAGTTCATCACGTGCGCGAGCCACTCGACGAAGAACACGCCGATCGCCAACAGCACGGCGCCCACAAGCGTCGCAGCGAATGTCCCGAGGTGCGGCCGAAGGGTCAGTAACGCGACGCTTGGCGCTCCCAGAATGACGCCCCACGTTCCCAACGCGAACAGCACGATTCGAATCATCCGCGGGTTCTCCTGCGGCACGCATAGGCGACCACCGTCAACGCGAGACCCGGCGCAGTTCCGAAGTCGATCAAGACCGGTGCCCACCAAACGCCGACGACCGGAAGCAAGGCAAGCCCCGTGCACCCGAGCGCTCCGCCGATCAGTGGGACCCAGCTTCGTCCGTAGACGACGCACAACCAGTTGATGACGATGACGAGGAGACCGCATGCGAGTGCCACGCCACCGAGGGCCAAGCGCAGGACTTCCATCTCGACGTACCAGGAGCAACGCGTGGGCCATCGACGTGAGCGCGCTCGTCGGCCGATTCAAGTCCGTCCTGCCCGAGGACGGGCCAGCCAGTCCTCTGCCGCTTCGGTTTCTTTGTGCCTGCCTGGCACTTCGACGATCGCGCGACAGGCGCGGAGCGCTTCGTCTCTTTCCGGTTCGACGACCATCGAGGCCATGTACTCGAGGACGTCGAGTACCTTCGCCGCTCATCGCGGGGCGTCTGGTCGCGAGACATCGTGCTGGCCCAAATCTACAACCACTTCATCCTCGCGACGCTGCGATCGCTTCCTCGAGCGCTGGAATCGCCGCGAGGTCCTTCGCACGTCCTGCGGCACGCTTACTTGCGAGGATGCGCTCGAGGGCGAGTACGGGTAACGGATTGCCGTCAACCTCGATCTCGATCATGTGGTTCGCCTCCTCGGCGAACGAACCGAGACCACTCATGAAGGTGACAACGTCCAATCGATCGCCGATCACCCCGCCAAGTTGTGGCGGGCGCATTCCGAAGCTCCCAGAGATCCAGATCCCTCCAACGGCAGCCGCCGCCTCGCCGATCCGTTGGTCCGATGTCGATGCGAACCAGAGATCGATGTCCTCGGTACTCGTATTTGCGCCTTGCAGGAGGGCGGCGCTCAGACCAACGACGACGAACTCGACTCCCCGCTTGCGAAGCTCGAGTAGGAACGCCCGCTCAGCGTCGGTGAAGGCGAAAGGCTCGGCCATGTTGCAGTCCCGCGCGCAAGCGTTCGGTCGGTGTCTTTTGGAGGTTGCGGAGAACGTGATACACGCCGCTCGCATCTACCTTCTCGCGTTCGGCGATCGCCTTCGCTTTGCGCCACAGGCGCTCATCGGCGACAAGCCAAGCGCGCTGGTCTTCGGTCAATGCCTCGACCTCGGCACGCACTTGCGGCGAAAGGGTCGCAAGGATTTCGGTGGGAACCTCATCCATCCGCATGGCGAAAACATACTACGAGAGCGCCGACGTGCCGAAAGAGATCGCGAGGGAGACGCTTCGACGTACGCGTTGACACGAACACCGATGTGAAGCGTCGGCGCTACACGATCGTTCCGAGACGATCGACATAGACGTCGTCGACACCGACTTCGAACGGGATGAGATCCAGCGAGAGGGTCCTCACCAGCGCCGTACTCGACGAGATGCCAGCGCCGTCCGTCGCGGCGATAGACCTCGACGCGGCGCTCGCGCTGCGAGATGAGGACATACTCCTGCAACGTAGGCAGCCGGCGATACGCGGCGAACTTGTCGGTGCGATCCGTGTCGCTCGTGGATACGTCGCCCGGTCAGCAGCACGAATGCGAACGCGCATGTCGGACGGCATGACGATGCAGGGCCGGCCCTCCAGTGCGCGATCGAGGATGCCCGTGATGCGCGCGATCAGTCGGGCATGCGCCACACTGCCGCCGGCCATCGCGTGGATCTCGCCCTCGACGTACTCGTACTTCACGCCCGCGTCGTTCGCGATCGCGACGTATTCAGCGTAGCTCACTCGACGACGAGCGCCGTCGACCATGCTGTCACCGTATCACGTGATCGGAACGCTGCCGACGACCACGGTCATCCCAGCAGGTCGACTCCATCGAGCTCGGCGCGAAGCTCGCGCGACACCCGCGTTTCCATCTGGATGTCGAATCGATCTCCGTGGCGCCGGACATGCCATTCACCGACGAGCCGAACGTCGGCCGCGAAGCGCTCGCGCTTTCGCGCCAGCAGTGGCTCGATCCACGAGAGCCATCGATGACCGGAGAGACCCGCGCTGATCGTGTCGGCGTCGAGCGGCTTGTTCGCCTGCGCGGCGGCGACGGAAGCGTTCCATACCGCGATGGCGAAGCCGAGAACGCGGCGCAGATGGCCCTCCTCGCTCTGCGCGCCTTCGCCGTCGAGCATCGGTCGCGCGAAGTCGAGGATGGTCTCGGAGAGCTTGCGGCCCGAGCCCACCGCGCGCGCGAGCTCGAGGTTCGCGAGTGGTTGGCCGACCTCGTCGAGCCCGAGCTCGCGCCGGAGCTGCGCGGGATCGAGCCCCTCGAGGGGTCTGCGTGCGTGGCGGTTCTCCTGCTCCTTGAGCATCAGGTGCACGCGGCGGCGGCCCTCCACGTCGCCGACCGCCTCGCGCGGAGTGCGCCCATCGAGCGACGGCACGGGCGCGTCGAGCCACTCGCGAAACGCGTCGCGGAGCGTCGTTTCGGGGGGTGTCGCGACGAGCTGGCCATCGATGGCCACGGTCTCGCCGCCGAAACCGCTCGGCAGCTCCTCGCGAACCCGCTTCTTCCAGGTCGCGAGCTCGCCGAGAGCGTCGCGCACCCGGGTCGCCAGCGCATCGGCACGCTCGGACGAGTTGGTGTGGACGATCAGACGTGTCGACGTGAGGCGCGCCGAGCCGATGACCGTGTTCGCCCATTGCGTGTGCCTGGCGTTGCCCGGACGGATGAACGTGATGCGCGCGCCCGTGCGATCGCGCTCGTCGACGTTTGCACCGTCGAGCGCGGCGAGCCGCGCGAACACCGCTTCGAAGCTACCCCGGCGGAGCGCGAAGCGATCCTCGACCGTGGCCGCCGCGTGACCGTCGGTGTTCGTGACCGTCATCGGCGTGGCCGCCTTGCGCCGCTTCTCGGCCACCTGCCCCTCCCACAGTTCGATCAGCCGCTGCGCTGCGGCGGCTCCCGCTTCGGGCGCGCTGTCGCGGAACCGCGTGATGACCGCGTCCGCGTTCGCGGGGTCGAGGGGCGACTCGTGGACGCCGGCGAACACGATGGTCTCGCCGGCGACCGCGCGCGCGAGGATCGCGTCGCGCGGTGCGAGTCCCGCCGAGCCCATCACCTCGTGGACGAAGCATCGCGTTCCCGTCAGCAAGTCGATCGCGTCGAGGCCACGACCGGGGTCGACGCGAAGGACCTCCCACACGCCCACCGGTGTCGCGATCTGCCGCTCGATCCACCGGCGGTCGTCAGCCGACAGCTTAGCTCCACGGCTCCGCAGGAAGTGCGCGCCGAGCGGAGCGCCTTCGAACGGAAGCATGTATGCCAGCCACGGAGTGACGAGCTGCCCCAACGACGCGCGGTCGCCGAACGTCTCGCTCAGCCGTCGAACGAGCATCTCGCCGCCGAATCGGCGCTTGCCGTGCTCGATGATCTCGGCCGCCAGCCGCTCGTCCCGGGCATGGAGCTCTGCGCGTGGAGAGCTCGACGCGCGTCGCGGTGCGGTGTCGGAGGCGACGAGATGACAACGCTTGAACTTCTTGCCGCTCCCGCACGGGCATGGCTCGTTGCGCCCCATACCTGCGAACGACATCGCGTGCGACTCCGCGACGTCTGCACGCGCGGCGCTGGCGACGACGCGATGCGCGGGATCAACGGTCTCTCCGCGAGGCGCCCGCCCCTCCGCGAGCGCCGTGACCGCGCGGAGGCCGGCGACCAGGATCGCGACGTCGTGTGGCCCGGCCGCGCGCGGCCCGCCTCGTGCGATGTGAAACACGAGAGGCGCGACCTCGGCGCCGGTGAGCGCGCGCACGGCGTCGACGCTGCACGCGCTATCGCGAACCAGCAACATCGTGGTGCACGCGACCGATCGCGCGAGCTCGGGACGTCCCTGGGCCACGAGCGAGCCGACGCGGTCGATGCTGCCCCGCTGATGATAGAGCGCGAGCCCGAACTCTTCGCCGCCCGCCCCGAGGACGCAACCTTCGAGCTCGCGCTGCGGCGAGTCGATCCGGATCGACAGCGCCTCCTCGGGCTCGAACACGTTCCACGGCTCGGCGGCCGCGAACGCGACCGCGGCGCCGATCAGCTCGAGCACCAGCTCGGGACCGACGGCCTCGAGCGTTGGCCCGTGATCGAACGTCACGGCCAGCGCAGCCTTGATGCCCAGGACCTCCCGCGGAAGCTCGGCGACCGATAGCCCCTGCGCGGCGGCGACTCGTGCGAGGGCGCGTTCGCAGACCAGCGGCTCCCTTCCGCATTTTCGCCGCAGCGTGGCGATGCCGTCTTCGTCGGACCTCTCGACGGCGGCCTCGAGGCCGCTGTCTCCGAACGCGACGTATGCGTGAGCGCTCCCTCGATCGAGTGGGAGCGGACCGATCTTCATGGCGTAGAGCACGGTGCGACCTTACCCCGCCGCCGTGACAGTAGAACCTACCAGGTTCGCGAGCGACGCGCGACGAGCCGGACTCCAACTGACGTGGCTCGCTGGGCGGTCGCGCGTGATAGCGTGCACGCCGATGGGCGACGGGCAGCAGTCGTATCTCGGGGTGAGCGGCGGCGGCGTGATGCTGTCGTTGCGCTGTCCCTGTCAGGTCGTACGCATGCCGAACGGCGGCCTGGTACTCACCGGGCAAGGCGCGATGGTCGAGGTGTCTCCCGGTGGCGACATCGTCGCGCCGCATGGCGCGGTCGAGGATCTGATCATGCGAGTCGATCGCGGCGTCTCGGCCGGTCCGTGGACCTTGATCGTCCCGCGCCCGGGGTTCGTCCTCGATCTGCCTCTCGGTGTCGTCGTCATGTCAGGCACCGATGACAACCCGCTCCCAGAGCTCCATCCCGCAAAGCCGGGCAGCGCGGCGACCGTACCAGACGTGTTCGTTCACTTCGGCGTCGCTCGGCGCGACGCGTCGGAGATCCAGGTGCGTGGAGATCACGACATCGATGAACGCACCATCACGTTCTCCACCGAGCATGGCGACACGCACGTGCGCGTCTGGGAGTACGGCTACGAGCTCGCGGGCGTGAGCTGGCGAAAGCGGCACTACGCGTTGGCACTCGTGCCGGGCGTGACCGTGATGATGTCGGGCCAGGCCCCCCAGACCGAGACGAAGCACGTGTTCGCGCTGTGCGACGAGCTCGCGGCCTCGTTCGCCTCGATGCACGAGACTTCGCAGTCGTGAGTGCTACCGGCCGGTGTACTCGGGATCGGAGGGAGAGCGATAGCGATCGAGCGGGCTCCGCCGCGCGTCGCTTCCGTAGTACCGGCCGTTACCGGTGAGCTCGCCGAACAAGAGGTGCATCGGCGCGCGCGTGCCCTCCGCCGGTGGCTTCATTCCCATCTCCCGCGCGGTCTTGCCCGAGCCGTCGAGGTACGGCCGCGTCATGTCTGTCTCGATGAACCCCGGCGTACAGGCGTTGACGCGCAGCTGCGGATGCGTGCGCGCGAACGCGAGGGTGAACGCGTTCGCGCACGCCTTCGATAGCCCGTACGCCTCGCCATCCGCGAGCCCCGCGTCGGCGAACGAGCCACCCGCGGCCGCGATCGCGAGGGCCTCGTTCATGATCGCCTCGATCTCCGACCACTCGACGTCCGGGTTCGTGAGCACCTGCTGTCGCGCGGGGCTGCACCTCGCGACGAACGAGGGTCCGGATGCAGACGTCACGTTGACGACGCGCCCGCCCGTGACGACGAGCGGTCCGAGCGCCTCGCACACGCGGCGGCCGATTCCCTTGTTGGCGCCGGTGACGACGATCCTTCGCATACCTCACTGCATAGCTCACCTTGGCTCGGGGGTACACGCGCGCACGATCGGGCCTGCTGGTGGCCGGTCGGCATCAGAGCGGGATGGCCTCGCGCGCGCGGATCGCGAGGTCCTTGCGTGCGCCCTCGACGCGAGCGGCGACGTCCCAGATCGTGTCGGTGTCGCGGAGGAAGTCGAGGAACAGGTGCGTGCGCGCGACCGCGTGCGCGTCGAACAACCAGTACATCGAGGCGAGCGGCGAGAGCCACACGTGCGGCGCGTCCTGGCCGAAGTCGCCGCGCGTGGAGCGCGTGATGACCTTGTGGACGTGGCTGCGCTTCTGGAGCGCCTGGTTCGCGAAGACGAAGTCGACGGCGCGCAGGTAGACGTCGGTCGCGGGATCGCCGGGGACGAGGGCGGAGGCGCCGTAGTAGGCGTTGGCGCGGGTGAGCTCGGACATGCGCTCGAAGACCTGCGCGTGCGCGATGCCGTCGCGCAGCTCGGCGGAGAGGCCGACGCACGCCATGACGACCGGGACGTCGAGCGAGGTGGCGGCGGCGAGCGAGGCGAGGTCTTCGGACGGCGTGCCGAGGGAGACTTCGTCGCCGCGGAGGATCGCGTCGATGCCGCCGTCGATGAGGACGATGGCGTCGATCGCGTGACGCACGACGAGCATGCGATAGGCAGCGGTGAGCGGACGGACGCCACCCTTGTCGAACGACCAGATGGTGTGCGCGGCGTCGTACTCGGTGTCGAGGAACGTCGCGAGCCAGGCCTCGGGGCAGTAGGCGCGCTCGCTCGCGGCGATCGCGGCGACGCCGTACATGTTGGGGTGCTCGGGATCCTGCGCCGCGTGATCGAGGCCGTTCAGGTAGCAGAACGAGAGGCTCGCGAGGTGGACCTCGATGCCGCGCGCGCGAAGCTCGTGGACGAGCGGGACCGCACCGAGGACGTCGTAGCCACCGCCGCAGCCGGCGAGGAGGATGCGCTTGGCGGTCGGGAGGCGGCGCAGGATCAGGTCGGCGAGCATTCGGTCATGGTGTCATGTGGACACCAAGTCGGCAACCGCTCCGTGATGTGTCCGGCACCATGGCTCGATGCGGGCACGGATGCGGGCGAGCTGCGACGATCAGTACGGGCGCTGGCCCTGATAGTTGCCGCCCGGGCCGTACTCGCACGAGACGAGGTAGCCGTTGCCGCACTGCTTCATCGCGCAGCCGAGGTCTGTCGTCGTGGCCCACACCTGCTGCGTGTAGTGGCCGCAGACGCTTGCGCAGGAGTTGTTCGCGTAGTCGTAGTCGGCTTTTTCGGAGGCCCACGAGTCGGAGACGTCCGCACCGGTCGGCATGAAGCCGCCGGACATGTACAGGTTCTCCCCGATGTACTCGAACCCGGCCTTGTCGGAGCGATCCGCTTGCGTGCTGTGCATGAACGCGCAGTCGGCGATGAACGACTCGGCGAGCGCCGCGAGCTCGGAGTTCCACGACAGCGGATCGACCGAGACGTCAGCGCGCACGCGGTTGTGAGCATCGGTGATGCCGGAGAGCTCGGCGGGCTCGCCGGCGCTACTCCCGCCTCCATCGTCACCGCAGGCCGCGAGTACGAAGCACATCAGGAGAAACGTTCGCCCCATTGTTCCCACTCTACCCTGCCTCCGCCGGTGCCGGGGCGTAGACTGCGGGCGTGAAGCCGACGCAACTCCTGAACGACGACGGCAGCGCTTCGATGGCGACGATGATCATGCTGTCGCATCACGCGTTTCGCCGGGACCTCGCGCGGTTCCGCACCGCGCTCCGCACGTTCGATGGGACGCGCGAGGCCGCGCTCCGCGAGGAGTGGGCGCAGTTCGCGGGCGCGCTGCACGGACATCACGCGCAGGAGGACGCCGCGATCTTTCCGAGCGCGAAGAAGGATCATCCCGCGATCGCCACGGCGATCGATCACCTGAGCGATCAGCATCACCGCATCGATCCGCTGCTCGCGCGGTGCAAGGAAGCGTTCGACGCGCTGCCCGGGACCACGGATGCGCTGTCCGCGATCGAGGAGCTCGGCGCGCTGCTCGACGCGCATCTCGACATGGAGGAAGCCGTGCTGATCCCGACGCTGCGCGACTTCAAGGAGTTCCCGGTGCCGCCCGACGCGGCGATGGCCGCGATGTACGCGGACGGCTTCGCGTGGGCGATGAACGGCATCGCGCCCGCGGTGCTCGACAAGGTGCACGCGATGCTGCCGCCGAACGTGCGCGAGCTCTTGCCCGCGGCCGTCGACAAGTTTCACGCGCGCTGCGAGCGCGTGTGGGGCCACACGCTGCCGCTGCACTCGACGACGAGCAACCCCGGCGTCTAGCCGCGCCATCGGACCCGGCGTCGTCGCTACAGTCCCTTCGCGCGCTTCGCCATGTCGAGCGCGACGGACCTCGCGAGCTCCGGCGTGAACGTGCGATTCGAGAGCTTCACGATCGCCATCTGCGCACCGAACTCGAACAGCGCGATGTGCTGGCTCGGCCCACCGGCGGACAGCGCGTCGCCGATCGGATCGCGACTGCGCCCCACGCGGCTCTGCGCGTCCGCCATCAGCTCCTCGGCAGAGCGCTCGCGCTGCTTCTCGGCGACGAACAACCAGCCGTTCCCTGCGTCGAGCTTCTCGCTGCGCGCGTAGCCACCACGATCGAGATCGCGGCGCTGCTGGTCGTAGTAGTGGTTGTTGCGAACCTCGATGTGAATGACGGTCCCGTGGAACGGATCATCGTCGACCATCAGCTCGCACCCGCGATCGCTCTTGAAGTCGAGGCCCTTCTTCAGCGTCTTGTTCGTCTGCGCGCCGAGGTCGGCGAGCGAGCCGACGATCTTCTCGCACTGGCTCCGCGCGTCGCGGATCGCGAAGTACCACACGCCCGCACCGATCGCGGCGACCGCGACGCCGGCCATCACGAGCTGGTTACGACGGCGGCGCTTCTTGTCGGCCTCCATCTCCGCCTTGATGCCGGGGAACTCGGCCTCGGCCTGTTCGATCACGCGCTCGACGACCTGATCCATCAAGCCGCTGCTGGGGTCGTTCAGATCGGCGACAAACTTTCGCGCCATGATCTGCTCGGCCTCCGCCTTCCGCGTCTCCTGGGGGATCGAAGTATCGAGCTGCCGCTTGATCTCGTCCTCGGTGAAGCCGAGCTCGCGCAGCTTGGTAGTCAGCTCCGCATCGACGGCGTCGAGGCGCGCTTTGATCTCTCTGGCGTCCATCGCGCCCTTCCCTACCACAGGTTGTCGAAGTCTTCGGCGATTCCCGGAATGCCCTCGAAGTCGTGCACCATGCCGCTGCGGGTGCGGACCCGCCCGGTGAACGTCGACACGACGTGCCGCAGCGTGTGCTTCACGAGCGGCATGTCGAGGTGCTGCTCGACGTGCGCGATCGGTGACGACATGCAGTCGAGGCTCTCCGCGGTGCAGATCCACGGGGACGCGGTGGTGTCTCCGTCGACGCTGATCTCCACGTCGGTCAACGGATCTCGTACGCCGTCGATCCACACGGCGTTCTCGCTGACCGGCGCGTCGGGCGTCGGATCGACGAGGTTCATGCCGATCACCTTGCCCTGCTTGGTGCGGCCCGACAGCGCGACCCACTTCCAGATCGCGTGGCGCAGCGCGTACATCTTCGTGAAGTCGAGCGTGCCGAACGACGTCTCCGGATCGAAGCGATACTCGCGCCCGCCGATCGTGACGACGCCGTCGACGCGGAACGCCATGAACTTGTGCGTGTAGTTCCACCGTCCGCCCGGCAACGGCACGCACAGCGACATGTGCTCGTCGCGCGCGGCGCTCGAGAAGCCGAGGCGCGCGCTGACCTCGGCGGACTCGACCCTCGCGGCGAAGCTACGGCCGTGCTCGAGGTTCTCGATCGCGACGGTGAGGCCGCTCGTCGAGAACCGGTGCGCCCCGCGCGCGCTCGTCGGCGACAGCGTCGTGCCGAGCTGCAGCGGCGTGATCGCGAACTTCTTCGCCATCTCCTTGGTCGCGAGGTCGACCGCGTAGACGAAGCCGTTCGACGCGAAGCCCGCGGTCCCGACGACGAACGCGACGAACAGCTCGCCGGACACGGCGGTCATGTACTGCCACGACTTCATGCGGAAGCGGGCGCGATACGCGGCCTCCGCGCGGCCCAAGCCGGGCATCCCGGCGAAGCGATCGAGCGCGTGCACGATCGGCGCGTCCTCGATGTTCGGATCCTCGAGCGCGTGATCCCATGCGCCGACGATCGGCGCGGTGCCCTTCTTGTGGACGAGGTCGCTCATCGAAGCGTCGTCGCGCGTGGCGCCATCTCAGCCTCCGAGCTCGATCCCGACGCCCTTCGCGGTGCGCACGAGCTCGCCCGCCGGATCGACGAGCTTGAGCTTCTTCACGGCCTTCTCGATCGGCTTGGCGACGAGCTTTCCCGCCTCGACCGCGGCGACGTGGCCGAACTTGCCCTCGGCGACGAGCTCCACCGCCTTCACGCCGAAGCGCGTGGCGAGCTCGCGATCGAACGCGCACGGCGAGCCGCCGCGCTGGATGTGCCCGAGCACCGTGGTGCGAACCTCGTAGTCGGTCTTCGCGCTGATCGCCTCGGCCAGCCGCTGACCCGCCCCGCCGAGCTTCTCTTGCTTGGTCGCGTCGCCCGCCGTGACGACGGCCAGTGACCCGCCCTTGGCCTTCGCGCCCTCGGCGACGACGACGATCGAGTAGCTCACACCGCGTCCGTGGCGGCGATGGAACGCTTCGATGACGCGGTCGACGTCGTAGTCCATCTCGGGGATCAGGCAGACGTGCGCGCCACCGGCGAGCGCCGAGGTCAGCGCGATCCAGCCGGCGTAGCGGCCCATGACCTCGACGATCATGATGCGCTCGTGGCTCTCGGCCGTGGTGTGGAGCCGCTCGATCGCCTCGACCACGATCTCGACGGCGGTCTGGAAGCCAACGGTGTAGTCGGTCGCTTCGAGATCGTTGTCGATCGTCTTGGGGACACCGACGATGCGCGGCGCTCCGCGCTGGATGAACTTCTGCGCGAACGACATCGTGCCGTCGCCGCCGACGACGATCAGGCCGTGCAGGTCGAGCTTCTGGAGGTTCGACATGCAGCGCGCGGACACGTCGTGGATCTCGACGCGGCCGTCGGGGAGCTTCACCGGGTACGCGAACGGGTTCGCGCGATTGCTCGAGCCGAGCATCGTGCCGCCGCGCGACAGGATGTGCTGGGTGCTCGCCGGCGTGAGGTCGACGTACTCCTCTTCGTAGAGACCTTCGAAGCCGTTCCTGATCCCGACGACCTCCCACCCGAACGTCTGGCGAGCGTGAAGCGTCACGGCGCGAATGACGCCGTTGAGGCCCGGGCAGTCACCGCCGCCCGTCAGGATCCCGATGCGCGTGCTCATGGACCCCGACTCTAGATCGGCTTTCGCTAGCTGGCCGCGCGCGGAGGCGGAATCTTCAGCTTGGCCTTGAGGTGCTCGGGCAGCTTGGCGAGGTTCTCGGGATCGTCGTCGACGATGAGGCCGCGACAGCGCGGCGCACCGCAGTAGCAGGGCTCGGCCACCTCCGCGACGAACGCGTAGTCGTAGAGGATCTCCTCGCCGACCTCGATGTCGCGCTTGGCGACCCACCACGCGCGGAGGGTGTCGGCCTCGGCGTCCCACCGGGACAGCACGTCGCTGTTGGGCTCGCACGAGTGATTGAACCAGCGCGTCTGGCACGCGAGGTCCCAGTAGAGGAGCTCCCCGGCGTGGTGCGGGCTCTCGTTGTCGACGACGAGCGCGTACGTGTCGTCGAACTCGACGTCCTGCGGATACAGCACACCGTCGCCGTAGCAGATCAGCTCGCCCTTCTTGAAGGAGCGCGTCGTGACGACGCCGTAACCGTGGATCTTCGAGTGGACGACCTTGAGGCCATCGAGCAGCGGCATCGGGATGGCGAACATCTTCACGAACGCGACGAGGACTGCAAGTGGATCGCGCGCCCCGTTTTGCTAGATTGCGCGAGTCATGGCGAACAAGCTCAAGGTCGGTGTTCTCGGTGCCACCGGCATGGTCGGTCAGCGCTTCGTGTCTCTCCTCGCGAACCACCCCTGGTTCGAGCTGACGGCCGTGGCCGCGAGCCCGTCGTCGGCCGGGAAGATGTATGGCGACGCGGTGGCGGATCGCTGGACGCTCGGGAGTGCGATCCCGGATGTCGCGGAGCGGCTCGTCGTGGGCAACGCGTCGGACATCGCCGCGATCGCGGATGCGGTCGACTTCGTGTTCTGCGCGGTCGACATGGACAAGGCGGCGACCGCGAAGCTCGAGGAAGACTACGCGCGCGCGGAGACGCCGCTCGTGTCGAACAACTCGGCGCACCGGTGGACGCCCGACGTCCCGATGATGGTCCCCGAGATCAACTCGGATCACGTGGGCGTGATCGAGTCGCAGCGCAAGCGCCTCGGCACCAAGCGCGGCTTTGTCGCGGTGAAGCCGAACTGCTCGATCCAGAGCTACGTGCCGGCGATCCATCCGCTGTGGTCGTTCGGTCCGTCGAAGATCGCGGTGTGCACCTACCAGGCGATCAGCGGCGCGGGCAAGACGTTCGAGTCGTGGCCGGAGATGGTCGACAACGTCATCCCGTACATCGGCGGCGAGGAAGAGAAGAGCGAGAAGGAGCCGCTCAAGATCTGGGGCCGCATCGAGGGCGGCAAGATCGTGAACGCGACCGCGCCGCAGATCACCGCGCAGTGCATCCGCGTGCCCGTCAGCGATGGACACATGGCGGCGGTCTTCGTCAGCTTCGACAAGAAGCCGTCGAAGGAGGCGATCCTCTCCGCGTGGAAGGAGTACGCCGGCAAGCCGCAGCACGCGAAGTTGCCGAGCGCGCCGCAACCGTTCCTCACCTACTTCGAGGAAGACAACCGCCCGCAGACGCGACTCGATCGCGATCAAGGAAACGGTCAGGGCATCACGCTCGGTCGCCTGCGTCCGGACAACGGCATCTTCGACTGGCGCTTCGTCGGGCTCTCCCACAACACAGTGCGCGGCGCTGCCGGTGGCGCGGTGCTCACCGCCGAGCTCCTCGCCCACGAGGGTTTCCTCGCCGCCAAGTAGATCGCGAAAGAGTGTGTAGGGCTTTGGGGAAGGCACACCGATCCCCACAACGGTTGGGAGGCCTTCACGATGAACAAATCGCAAGCCTCCTAACAGGACCGAATTCAGTTGTTCCGCGTGCGAGGAATTGCACGTGGTTGACGGGTGCCGCAAAACGATGCGCCTTCGGAAATTGCGAACAGGTGTGCGCACACGCTCGCCATAAGCACGCGTGAGGACACGACGTTCTGCCTTGCCTGTCGTGCAGCTTCCAAGAGACTGTAGCGTTTGATGGCCAAGAGCCTTCCTCCAGAGCGCAAGCGCGGAAAGCGCGCGGCGTCCGAGCCCGGTGTTCGTGCGGCAGCCGAACACTCCGGTGCTGCTGCCGCGGCACCGAAGCTCGCACGCGGCACGCGCGATCGACTCGCGCCCCTGTCCGCGGAGGAAGACACCGAAGAGAATCCGCCGGTCCGCGCCGCGGACGAGATCGCGAGCGGCCGCACGCCGACGCGGTCGCTCGAGTCCGACGACGACAACGATAGCGAGGTCGCCGACGTCATCGATCCGAACGACGCGTACGAGGTCCACGACTTCGAGGGCGCGAGCGCCGAGTCGATCGACGCGCACATGCTCGAGGTCGGCCGCCGTCGCTTCGGCATCTCCGAGTTCCGGCCGGGCCAGGCGCTCGCGATTCGCAACGTGCTCGCGGGCATCGACACGCTCGCGATCATGCCGACCGGCGCGGGCAAGTCGCTGTGCTACCAGCTGCCCGCGCTCGAGCTGCCGGGCGTGACGCTCGTCGTCTCGCCGCTGATCGCGCTGATGAAGGATCAGCACGACAAGCTCGACCAGCTGCACATCGAGGTGCTGCGCCTCGACTCGACGCTCTCGCCGCGCGACGAGGCCGCCGCGCTCGCGCGCCTGTCCGAGAATCGCCCGTGCATCGCGTACGTGACGCCGGAGCGCCTCGGCGAGCCGCGCTTCCGCGAGCGCCTGTCCACGGTGAACGTCTCGCTGTTCGTCGTCGACGAGGCGCACTGCATCTCGCAATGGGGGCACGACTTCCGCCCCGCGTACCTCGGCCTCGGCGAAGGGGTCACGGCGCTCAAGAAGCCGCCTGTGCTCGCCCTCACCGCGACCGCGCCGCCGAAGGTCAAGGACGACATCCTCGCGCAGCTCCAGATCCCCGAAGCGTCGGTGATCGACATCGGTCTCGATCGACCGAACCTGCGCTACCACGTCATCAAGGCGTCCTCGGAGCGCAAGAAGCAAGCGCTCCTCCTGCGCCTGATCGAGAAGCAAGAAGGCTGCGGCATCATCTACGCCGCCACGGTGAAGACCGTCGACGCGCTCGCGGACTTCTTGTGGTCGCAAGGCGTCGAGTGCGGTCGCTACCACGGCCGCATGCGCGCCAAGGATCGCGAGCGCGTGCAGAGCGCGTTCATGGAGAAGAGCGATCCGCGCCTGATGGTCGCCACGAACGCGTTCGGCCTCGGCGTCGACAAGCAGGACCTGCGCTTCGTCATCCACTACAACTTCCCGGGCTCGCTCGAGAGCTACTACCAGGAAGCCGGACGCGCGGGCCGCGACGGCCTCCCCGCCGACTGCGTGCTCCTCTACCAACCCGAGGACAAGCGCATCCAGAGCTTCTTCCTCGGCGGGCGCTACCCCACGCCCGAGCAGACGCGCGCCGTCGCCGAAGCCTTGGTCCACGTCACGGGCGGCAAGATCGCAACGCCCGAGACGGACGATCACGACGAGGTGTTCAAGGCGGTCAAGGACATCGCCGAGCGCGCCGACGCACCGGCCAAGAAGGCGCGCGTCGTGCTCTCGTTCCTCAAGGAGGTCGGCTTCGCCGCCGAGGCGCCGGGCGCCCGCTTCGCGCCGCTCGCGCACGAGCCTCCCTCCCTCGAGAACCTCGCGCGCGCCGCGAGCCGCTACGAGCAGAAGCGAGCGCAAGACCGCGCGCGCCTCGCCTCGATGCTGCGCTACGCGCAATCGCATCTCTGCCGCACGCGCCTGCTCGTGACGTACTTCGGCTACACCGACGCGCCGCCGTGCGGCTCGTGCGACAACTGCCAGCGCAACGCGAAGGCCGCCGCCACCACGAAGCACGAGGCCGCGACGGTCGCGGCCGCGCTCGCTGCGCGCCGCGGGGGAGTCGACGCGGACGCGCGCAAGGCGGTGCTCGAGGAAGCGCTGCGCCGCGGGCGCGGTGGTCGCGGGCGCGCGCTGAAGATCGAGCGCGTGAAGCGTCCCGTGTTCGGTCCGCTCGAGAAGGGCGACATCGTGCGCCACGCGACGTACGGCGAAGGCGAGGTCGTCCGCGTCGTCGGCGACAGCGTCTACACGTTCTTCCCGGTGCACGGCGAGAAGCTCTTGAAGACGAGCTTCCTCGAGAAGATCGAGAACTGAACGACGGGGACCGTCGTCGCGTCAGGTAGCGGCTTCGACGGCCGCGCGCAGCGACGCGGGCGTCCACCGATCGACGAGCGAGCAGCGAATGATGAGGCGCGCGTTGTCGATCACGACCTCGGCCTCACCGGCGACGAGCTCGACCGACGCCACTTTCTCGAGCACCGGGCGATGCTTCGGCTCGCCGAACATCGCGAGCAGGACGTCGCTCGCGACGGGCAGCGCGTGTCCGATCGCGCGGCGCGAGTCGTCGTCGAGCGGCGCACCGATCGCGATGTCGACGCGATGGCGCAGCACGCGCGACATCATCTCGCCGTGCACGTTCGCCTGGCGCATCAGCTCCGGACGCGACGGTGCGGGCGTGCGCGCGGGCTTGGGCTTCGGCGTCTCGCCGCGCATCGAGAACGTCTCGCCGCCGGCGGGCGCGGCCTGGGCGGCGATCGCGGCGGGCGACACCTTCGCCGATGGCGTCGGCGTCTTCGCGCGCGGCTGCGGCCGCTCGCCGAGGTAGGTCGGCGCCTCGATCGGCACCGGGTGCTGGCGCGGCGCCGACCCCTGGCGCGGCGAGGGCCCGAAGTGCAGCGAGGGTGGCTCGATCGGATCGGGCGGCGTGATCACGTCGTACTGCGACGCGACGAACTCGGCGATCGGATCGGGCGCCGGGACCGAGCCGGTCTCGACGCGCATCGCGCTGAACGCCGCCGACACATCGTCCGCGCGACGGGTCTGCGCCTCGCCGTTCGCGATGTCGCCCCGTGCCTTGTCGGCACGCGCCTTGTCGGTCCGCGACATGTGGCGCTGCGCGAGCTCCTCGGGTGGCGTCGGCGTGGCCATCGCGGCTTGCATCGCCGCGAGCGACATCTCGTTGACGGGCGTGATGATGTCGTCGTGGTGCGAAGGCGCGCGCGGCCCCTCGAGGCTCGCGCCGATCTCGATGCCCTTGGACGGCGTGAGGCTCCTCGCGCTGCGCCCACCGGCGATCACGGTGACGGCGACGATCTGTTCGATGCGCACGTACGACACCGACGGATCCTTGGCCGGCCCGAGGTGCACGGTGGCCAGGCCTTGCTGCACCTTCATCACGCGCCCGCGCAGCACGGGGCCGCTCGCGAGGTACAGGTCCACGTCGGGACGAGTCGTGTCATCGACGTGGCGAGCAAGCTCCTCGAGGATGCGATCCATGGGCCCCTTCACTACGTGCGTCCGCCCACCGTTGTTTCACGATTCTCGGGGAAGGATCAACCACGCTCGCTCGTACGCGCCGCCATCATCCGCCCGCGACGCAGCTCGTAGAGCGCGATCGCGGCGGCGACCGAGACGTTGAACGAGCCAACGGCGTCGCGCGCCATCGGAATCACCGCCTGGAAGTCGCAGTTCTTCGCGACGAGCGGGCGCACGCCGGTGCCCTCGGCACCGAGGACGACGACGAGGCCGAGCGTCGCGTCGATCTGATCGATCCGCTGCGCGCCCTCGGTCGCGTGCACGGCGACGCGCCACAGGCCGTGGTCCTTGAGCTCGTCGAGCGCGCGCACCAGGTTGCCGACCATCGCGACGGGTAGGAGCTCGCTCGCGCCCGCACTCGCCTTCGCGGTGACGCTCGTGACAGCGGCCGCGCGGTGGTCGGGGATGATGACGCCGCGCGCGCCGAGCAGATACGCGCTGCGCAGGATCGCGCCCAGGTTGCGCGGATCCTCGACGCCATCGAGCGCGACGATCAGCGGCGGCTCGTCGCCCGGCTGCACGAGCTCGTCGAGCGCCGCGTACGCGTACGGTCCGAGCCACGCGACGACGCCTTGATGCACGGCGCCCTCGCCTGCCACGCGGTCGAGCGTCGCGCGATCGCGATCCTCGAGCCGGATGTTCGCGGCTCGGCACGCGCCGACGATGCCCGCCACGGGATCGCTCGTCGATCGGCCCGCGCGCTGCGGATCGACCCACACCGCTCGCACGCTCTGCGGCTTGCGCGCGATCAGCTCGCGGATCGGGTTTGCGCCGTAGACGATCCGCTCGCCCGGATCGCCCGGCCGTGGGCCACTGCGCTCGCTCGAGCGCGAGGCATCGGGACGCGCGCCGCGATCACCGCCGCGCGACGCATCGGGGCGCGCGCCGCGATCACCGCCGCGCGACGCATCGGGACGCGCGCCGCGATCACCACCGCCGTGGGCTCCACGATCATCGCGTTGGCGACCGCCGCGCGGCCCTCGATCGTCGCGTCGGTTGCTCACGACGCGAGCTCGTCGACGATCGCGCGTGCGGCAGCCGCGGGGTCGGGCGCATCGCGCAAGGGGCGGCCGACGACGACCATGTCCGCGCCGGCGGCGCGCGCGGCCGACGGGGTCATCACGCGCTTCTGGTCGCCCTTGTCGGCGCCCGCGGGGCGAACGCCGGGCGTGACGATCAGGAACTCGGTCGGCGCGATCGCGCGGATCGCGGCAACCTCGTGCGGCGACGCGACCACGCCCGCGCAGCCCGCGTCGATCGCGAGCTTCGCGCGGCGGACGACGAGGTCCGCGATGGGGCCGTTCGCGCCGATCGCGGCGAGGTCCGCGTCGTCGAGCGAGGTCAGCACGGTGACCGCGAGGATGCCCATCGAGGAGCCCGCGGCCTTCACCGCGCCCTCGAGCATCGCGTGCGCGCCGCCCGCGTGAACCGTGAGCAGCCCCGCGCCGAGCGTGGCAACACGCGCGGTGGCGCGCGCGACGGTCTCGGGGATGTCGTGCAGCTTGAGGTCGAGCATCACGCGACGACCGGCGCGCGCGTGGTCCGAGACGATCGAAGGCCCCTCGGCACAGAACAGCTCGAGGCCGATCTTGATCCAGGACGGCACGCCGCCGAGTCGCTCGACGAGCGCGTCGGCCTCGCCGCGCGTCGGCGTGTCGAGGGCCGCGATGAGACGGTTACCGACGCCGGGGAACGTAGTCGCCATCGGTCGCGGGTGTACCACGATGACCGACGACCGGCGGGCGCGGACAGGACCGCCGTCGAGATCCCGACGGCGCGAGCGTGCAGCGACGGTGTCAGCCGACGGTCGCCGTGGGATGGATGACCGCCGTGCTTTCGGGATCGTCGAGCGCACCGATCGAACCGTGCACGATGACGCGACCACCGGGTCGCACGCGGACGGTGCCGACGACGTTGCCGAAGATCTCGGCGCTGCCGCCCTCCTCGATCACGAGATCGCCGCCGCACGTACCATGCACCTCGAGCCGGATACCTGTGGTGACGGTGGCGGTGCCGGTCACGATTCCGCGCAGGTTCGTCTGCGCGGTGAACCTGTAGTCACCCTTGGTCGTGCCACCCATGACTCGGCGTGCGCCCTTCATCGCGCGAGCGTACAGCGTTCGCGAAGGATTTTCGCGCTTACCGAAGCCTTACGCGCGCGGGCGCGGCGAGCGTTCATCGTGGCTCCATGCTGAAACCACTGCTCACCATCGCTCTTCTCTCTGCATGCTCCACCTCGCACGCCGCGCCGTCGGTCACGAAGTCCGCGCCCGTCGCGAAGGCAGCGACCGATTCAAGCCTCGTCGAGCTCGCTGCCCGGCGCGCGCAGATGATCGGCTGGCTTCGCGAGTATCGCGAGGCGGGCCAGTTTCCGACCGACGCGCGCGGTCGCGTCGCGAGCGTGTTCGTCGGCGTCAACGGCGTGCGCTGCCCGATGGCCGAGCTGATGCACAAGTCGGGGCGCGATGACCTCGTCGCCGCGGTGGCGAGGGACAACAACGCGGTCCGCCTCGCGGACGTTCACGAGGGCCCGGTCTATGACTGGATGCTGTCGTCGGGGCTCACGCTCGCCGAGATCAACATGGTCCAGGGCATCGCCCGGATCGACTACGGCTGGATGAACCGCGAGATCCAGATCGAGGGCGCGAACGTCATCCTCGCCGGCAAGGCGCAGGTCCGCGGCAAGATCGAGAGCGTCGAGACCGCCCTGCGCGACAGCACGGGCACGAGCCTCGCGATCGCGCAGAAGCGCCTCCCCGCGAAGCGCACCGTCGACGGGCTCGCGCATGCGCCGATCACGACGGCGACGGTCGTGCCGAGGGCGACGAAGGCCGAGCTCGCCGCACAGGCCGAGGCGGATCGGCAGGCGCGCATCGAGCAGCAACAGGCGCTGCCCCGACAGCTGGCCGGAACCGGGTACATCGTCGACTATCGGAACTAGCGTCCGCGCTCGCGCCGGCATCGAGACGCTCCGGCGAGCTCGCCAAACGCCTTCGAGAAGCTCTGCCGAATCGAGTGAACGCTCGTGCCTGCGTCCAACCACTCGTCGAGCCGGCGTCGAGACGCTTCGGTCGCCGACGAACGACGATCCCGCTCCAAGCTAGCGTGGCTAGCGCGCCACGCGGATCGCGAACACGCCGTTGCCTTCATCGTTGATCGTGTAGATCACGCCGGGGTCGGCGCGGCGATGGTCGGCGTCGAAGCGGATGTTGCCCGTCAAGCCCGCGAGCTCGGAGCGCGAGAGCGAGGCGGCGAGCCCACCGCGCCCGGAGGCGCCGGCGGCGGCGGCGAGCTGCGCGGCGTCGTACGCGTAGGCTTCGAGGAAGCCGGGCGCGCGACCGAACGACGCGATGAAGCGATCGAGGAACACCTTGCTCGCGGGATCGTGATCGTCGGGGTAGTAGCCCGGTGCGAGCAGCGAGCCCTCCGAGTGGCGGCCCGCGTCGACGATGTACGCCGCGGTCAGGTTCTCCGCGGTGGACACGAGGAGGACGGGACGACCGCCGATGACCTTCTTCGTGCCGACGGGCTTGGGCACCTTGCCGGTTGCGGCGAGCGCGGGCGCGATGAGGCCGAGGATGTCGGCCTGCGCGGGGACGAAGACGCCGTCCCAGTCGCCGGTCAGCTTGCTCGCGAACCCCGCGAACGACTTCGTGTCCGGCTTGTAGGTCACCGACGAGACGATGGTGCCCCCGCCCTTCTCGAGCTCGGATCGGAACGCGGCGGTCATCGCGCGGCCGTAGCCGTTGTCCGAGGCCAGGATGGCGAAGCGCTTCACGCCCTTCGCGAGCGCGCGTTGCGCGAGCACGCGGCTGCGCGCCTCGCCGGAGTGGACCATGTGGAACACGAAGCGCCCCGCGGCGTTCTTCTCCGCCGCCGTCGACAGCGAGAGCAGCGGCACGCCGAGCGCGTCGGCGCGCGTGCCGGCGGCGTCGACGGACGACGAGTCGATCGGACCGACGACGGCGATCACGTTGGCGCGCGCGAGCTCCTCGACGGCGAGCGCGGACGAGCTCGCGTCCTGCGCCGCGCGCACCTCGACCGCGGTGATGCCCTTGCCGTCGACGACGCCCGCCGCGAGACCGAGGCCCGCGACCGCCGCTTCGGCGACCTTGTTCTGCTTGCCGCCGAGCGGAACGACCGCGCCGACGAGGCCGCTGTCCGCGCTGCCCGCGGACGAGAGCGAGCCCGGCGGTGGGGCGGTGATCGTGCGCGGCAGGCCGACCTTCGCGCGCGCGGGGCCCGCGGCTTCACGCATGCGTTGCGCCTCGGCGGTGTTGCCCGCTTGATCGGCGAGCAGCGCGAGGCGCGACGCGACGGCGGCGATGCTCGGCCCGCTGCGATCCTGGAGCGAATCGAACAGGCGACCGAGCGTGTTGGCGTCGGCGCCCGCGACGATCTCTTGCGTGCGCTGGACGATCAGCGCCTTCTCCGTCACCGACACGCGGCCGTAGAGCTGGTCGAACACGGCCAGCGACGCGAGCGGACGCTCGCTCGCGGCGGTCGCGTACGCGAGTGCGGCGAGGAACTCTGTCCGCTCGTCGTCGTTCTCGATCGCCTTCTCGCCGCGCTGGAGGAGCGGCAACGCGCGACGCGTGTCACCCGCGTAGTTGACCGCGATGCCCATGAACAGCTCGGCGCGCGTGGTCAGGCCCTCGATGTCGGCGTCGATCGCGGCCTGCAGCGACCTCTGCGCGGCGTCGAACTTGCGCTCCTTGATCGCCGCGATGCCGGCGTACAGCTCGGCGTACGGGACGATCGGATCGCCGGGGTACTCCTGCACGATCGCCTTGAAGTCGTCGGTGTTGGTGCCGTCGCGGAGGAACTTCGCCTTGGCCTCGGCGAAGCGGTCGCGCGCCGCCGCGTTCCCCGTCGTCGGTACATCGGGCACGAGCGTCTTGCGCGTCTGGCGCGGGCACGCGGCGAACGCGACGAGCAGGACGAACAGACCGACGACACGCGCGAACATGCCCGACGATAGCGACTGCGCTCGACAACCGCAAATCCGCCCAGCTTTTGCCCCGATCGCGCGGACCTACGAGGACGCGATCTGGAGTATCAAGCCGGAATAATGTCGCGCTCCGATCGCATGCTCCAGGACATCGAGCGCGGATTTCTCGCGCTCGAAGACGGCAACCTCGACGACGCCCAGGCCGCCCTCGATCGCGCGCGGCGCGTCGATCGCAAGCACGCCGACGTGATCCTGCTCGGCGCCGCGGTCGCCGATGCGGTGGGCGATGCCGAGGACGCGCTCGCGCAGTACCGCGCGCTCGTCGCGGTGCGCCCCGACGACCCGATGCCTCGCATCTGCATCGCGCGCCTCGAGCTGCGCGCCAACGGCGATCCCGACGCCGCGCTCGACACGCTCGACGCCGCGTTCGACTTCATCGATGACGAGGCCGACCTGATCGAAGCGATCTACATCAAGACCGAGGCGCTCCTCGCGCGCGACGAGCCCGCCGCCGCCCGCGAGACGCTCGCCGAGCTCGCGAGCTCCGTGATCGACGATCCCGATCTGTGCCTCGATCTCGCGGAGCTCGCGATCGCCGCCGAGGATCCCAAGACCGCGATCAAGTGGATCGATGCGGCGCGCGCCGCCGAGCCCGAGATCGAGGCCGACGCGCTCCACGCGCTCGGTCGCGTGCACGAGCTCACCGAGGATCGCGCCGCGATGATCGCCGCGTGGCAGAAGGTGCGCACGCTCGATCTCGCGGCACCCGCCGGCGCGGTCACCACGACCGAGGACGACATCGAGCGCATCACGCTCGCCACGCTCGCCGAGCTGCCCGACAACATCCGCGAGAAGCTCGAGAAGGTGCCGATCCTGATCGACGACGTGCCGTCCGAGGACGTCGTCAACGATGGCTTCGATCCGCGCTCGCTCGGCCTGTTCTCGGGCGTGCCGATGCCCGACGACGGCCACGCGCAGCCGGTCGTGACCAACATCCACCTCTACAAGCGCAACCTCGAGCGCTTCGCCGAGGACGAAGAGCACCTCGCGGAGGAGATCCGCATCACCGTGCTCCACGAGACCGCGCACTACTTCGGCCTCGACGAGGACGACCTCGTCGCGCTCGGCCTCGACTGATGAATACGCCCGGCAAACTGGTGCTCGCGTCGGGTCGCGAGGTCCAGCTCGTCGAGCTGCGCCAGGAGCTCGTCTATCACGGCCTCCTCGAGGGCCTCCCGACGCGCGAGATGAACCAGGGCATCATCGATCAGCTACGCGACGACGCTCGCGAGCGCGCGGGTGGCCACGTGCCGTACGTGATCGAGCCGGTGCAGACGCCGATCGACTACCCCGGTCGCTATCCGTTCGGCGACCCCGCCATGCTCCCCGTGATCGCGTGCGTGGGCGACTTCGAATCGCACGGCCGCGATGTCATGTACCTCACGCGGCTCACCGTGATCTGGTTCCAGGACGACTACGCGTTCCCGCTCGGCGACGCTGCACGCGCGGCGATCGTCGCGCTCGACTGGGACGCGCACGCCGAGGAGCAGGAGCGGTGATCAGTCCGGAACGCAGGTCTCGGTGCCGGGGATGATCGGCGATCCGAGCACGCAGATGCCTTGCGGCGCCTGACCGAAGAAGTTGAAGCAGCACTCGCCGGACACGGTGCACTGCGAGTTCGTCGCGCAGAAGACGTTCGAGCCGGGCGGGACCGCGTCGACCATCATGTCCGCGGGCATCGCCATGTCGACGGGACCATCCGTCGGCAGGATCGGCGCGTCGTTGCCCGGGTTGTTCGGCGCGTCGATCGGCTTCGCGTCGATCGTGCCGCTGCCGTTGTTCGCGTCGCTGGGATCGCTGCTGCCGCCCTGCGCACACGCGGTCGCGAGCAGCGCGAGCATGATGGTCCTGACGGCGGTGCTCATCATGTCCCCCGCGGGCATCGTATCTAGCTGCCGATCCGCTGCAACCGTTTTCTCGCACCGGGGCGCCGTTCTGTGCCGCACTGCGCCGATCTGGTGCCTCCCCGACCGCCCCGAGCGGCCATACGGTGACCGGATGCGCATGAAGGTCTCTGCCATGCTCGTCGCGGTCAGCCTCTCGGTCAGCGCGTGTGCGACGGCCGACCTCGGGCAGCTCGCCATGGGCAGCGTCGAGCCTCGCACCCACGGTCTGGCCGGCGGGCTCGACCGCTCGGTACCGCAGGCGCCACTCGCATCGCCCTACGCGCCGCTCGCATCGAGCTACGCGCCGCTGACCACGTCGCTCGCGGCGACTCATCGCGGCCCGGCCTCGTTCGCGACCACGCGCACGCGCCACGAAGACCCGCTGCCACCGAGCTCGCCGCCGGCCACGGAGCCCGCCGGGCAGACCACGCTCGAGGCGCTGGCGACGAGCGTCGTGCTCCTCGGCGCAGGCATCGTCTACCTCGGGCACAAGATCAAGCGCGGTTCGAACAAGGACGACGGCTTCACGATCCGGCGCGGCGGCTGGCACAGCCGCGCTCGGGTCAGGCCGACGCCAACGGGGCTCGCGGTCAGGTTCTGACGCGTTCGTTCAGGGCCCACGTTCCACCGGCGGTGGCGGTCCGGTGCCGACGAGCACCGTGACCACCGTCAACCGCGTCTCCCCCGCGTAGGCGAACGAGGCGTGCCGTCGCGCCGGCAACTCGATGGTGCCGTCTCGCAGCGACTCCGTCGCGCAGCGTGCGAGTGCGCCGGCCGGCGAACCCGCGGCATCGGCCACGTTCGTCGACGCGCTCGATGCTCCGCCACACCTCGCGTGCTCGATCGACGCTCGCAGCGGCGCGCTCCCCGACGCAGACGTTCGCTCGGCGACGGCATCGTCGGCGCTCACCGCGATCACGAGCGTGCACGGCGTCGCGGGGGCCCACACCGTGCCGAGGCAGCGTGCGAGCGCGGGCTCGTGGGTCACCCACGTCGTCAGCGCCGGCACCGCGTCGTCGGCGTAGCGATCGGGCAGCCCCATCGCGCGATCGAGCGCGTAGCCGCCGATGTTGCCGGCGAGAAACACGGCCACGGCGATCGCCACCGCTCGCGCGGCGGTCCTGCGCGGAATCGTCTTCGTGCGCAGGTGCCCGGTCGCCTGGTTGACGCTCGTGATGATCTCGAACCTCGGGTTGATCAGCGACGGCAGGTACGCCGCCATCAGCGCGCCCGAGATCGCGGCGGCGAGGATCTGCATCCCGAAGATCGCGTTCCCGAATCCATCCGGCATCTGAAACGCCGTACGCCACGAGACGAGTGCGCATGCGCCCATCCAGAAGAAGAACGCGCCCGGTTGCTCCATCACTCGCGTCCCATGTTCGATCGACCAGCCAGCGCGTCGATGTGACCACGAAAGCGCGATCGAGATCGAACGCTAACCGAGCGTCGCGACGCGATCGCCGAACAGTCGCTCGAGCCGGGTGAGCAGATCCTCGGTCGGCGCGACGGACCACGCATCGGGCAGCGCGATCATCGTCTCGGAGCGCAGCGGGATCTTCAGGCGCACGACCGCGGTGCAGTTGCCGCGCGTGGCGTTCGCCAGGATCGTCTTCAGCTCGTCGACCATGTCGAGCGTGATCTGGTCGGCGTTCAAGTGGATGTCCACGCGCGTCGACTTGGCCTCGCGCATCTGCGAGAGCGGATCCGCCTTCTCGAGCAGCATCTTCCACTCGGGCGCCTCGGCGTTGCCCTCGTTCTTGACCTGCCCCGCGCACAGGATCGGCTCGTCGCTGACGAGGACGTGGCGGACCTTCTCGAACGTCTTGGGGAACGCGATCACCTCGAGCGTGCCCTCGGCATCCTCGAGCATGAAGCGCGCCATCTTGTCGCCCTTCTTCGTGATCATCTCGCGGTACTGGCTGACGATGCCGCCGATCGCGTGATCGCCGACGTTGCGGCGGCCGTTGGTGAAGTCACTCGTCGTGGCCGTCGCGTAGCGCTGGAGGTCACCGCGATAGCGATCGAGCGGGTGACCCGAGACGTAGAAGCCGAGCGCTTCCTTCTCGAACGCGAGGAGCTGCTTGTGATTCCACTCCTCGATGTCGGGGTACGTCTCGCCCGCCTTGTCGGCACCGGCGGGCTTCGGCGGCTCCGCGGCCGTGAACAACCCGAACAGCGACGTCTGTCCGCTGCGGCGATCGCGCTGCTCGGCGGCGCCGCGCTCGAGCGCACCGTCGAGCGCCGCGAGGAGCTTCGCGCGGTGATGCCCGCCCGGCAGGCTGTCGAGCGCGCCCGACTTGATCAGCTGCTCGAGCACGCGGCGGTTGCACTTCTGCGTGTCGACGCGGCGGCACAGCTCGAACAGCGACTCGAACGAGCCGTCCGCGGCGCGCGCCTCGAGGATCGCCTCGACCGCGTTCGCGCCGACGCCCTTCACCGCGCCGAGACCGAAGCGGATCACCTTGCCACCGAGCGCGCCCTCGCGCGGCGTGACGCTGAAGTCCTGCAGCGACTCGTTGACGTCGGGACGCTCGACGACGAGCCCCATCGCGCGCGCCTCGGCGATGAACTTGACGATGTTGTCGATGTTGTCCGCGTCGCACGACATCAGACCCGCCATGAACTCGTGCGGGTAGTGCGCCTTGAGGTACGCGGTCTGATACGTGATCCAGCCGTACGCGGCCGAGTGCGAACGGTTGAAGCCGTACCCGGCGAAGAACGCCATCAGCTCGAAGACCTGGTCCGCGATCTTCGCGTCGAGCTGCTTGGCCTTCGCGCCGGCGACGAACGTCTCCTTCTGCTTCGCCATCTCCTCGGGCTTCTTCTTGCCCATGGCGCGACGAAGCAGATCCGCGCCGCCGAGCGAGTACCCGCCCATGACCTGCGCGATCTGCATCACCTGCTCCTGATAGACGATCACGCCGTAGGTGTCGGCGAGCACGCCTTCGAGGAGCGGGTGCGGATACTCGACCTTCTTGCGGCCGTGCTTGCGATCGATGAAGTCATCGACCATGCCGCCTTCGAGCGGGCCCGGTCGATACAGCGCGACGGCCGCGATGATGTCCTCGAGGCAGTCGGGCTTGAGCTTCTTCAGCATCTCGCGGAAGCCGCTCGACTCGAGCTGGAACACGCCGGTCGTGTCGGCGCGCTGGATCATCTTGAACGTGTCGGCGTCGTCTTTGCGGATGAGGTCGATGTCGAACTCGTCGCCGGGCGGGCGCTGCTGGTTGATCAGCTTCACCGCCGTCTGGATCACGGTCAGCGTCTTGAGGCCGAGGAAGTCGAACTTGACGAGGCCGGCCTTCTCGACCTCCTTCATCGCGAACTGCGTGACGATCTCGTCGTTCTGTCCGCGGAAGCACGGCACGTACTCCCACAGCGGCTTCTCGGCGATCACCACGCCGGCCGCGTGCATGCCCGCGTTGCGGTTCAGGCCCTCGAGCGCGGCGGCGAGGTCGAGCAGCTCCTTGTGGAGCGGGCTCTCGTTGTAGAGCGCCTTCAGCTCGGGCGTCTGCTCGATCGCCTCGCGCACGGGCGGGCTCTTGCCCTGCACCGGCTCGGGGACGAGCTTCGCGAGCTTGTCGGCCTCGCCGAACGGAATCTCCATCGCGCGCGCGATGTCGCGGATGACGCCGCGCGCCTTGAGCTGGTGGAACGTCGCGATCTGGCCGACCTGCTCGCGCCCGTACTTCTCCTGGACGTAGTTGATCACCTCGCCGCGTCGATTCATGCAGAAGTCGACGTCGAAGTCGGGCATCGACACGCGCTCGGGGTTCAAGAAGCGCTCGAACAGCAGCTTGAACTCGAGCGGGTCGATATCGGTGATGCGCATCGCCCACGCGACCGCGCTGCCCGCGCCCGAGCCGCGGCCCGGCCCGACGGGGATGCCCTTCTCCTTCGCGTGGTTGATGAAGTCCCACACGATGAGGAAGTAGCCGGAGAACCCCATCTTCTGGATCACCGCGAGCTCGGTCTTGCACCGCTCGCGATACTGATCCGGTTCGAACTTCACGCCGCGCTGCACGAACTCGCCGAACCGGCGCTCGAGGCCCTTGTCGACGATCTGCGCGATGTACGTGTCGAGCGTCTCGCCGTCGGGCACCTTGTACGTCGGCAGGTACGTCTGATCGAGCTTGAGCTTGACGTTGCAGCGCTCGGCGATCGACGCGGTGTTCTCGACGGCGATGCCGACGTCCTTGAACGCCGACGCCATCTCCGCCGGCGACTTCATGTAGTAGCTGTCGACGGTGTGCTTGAGGCGCTTCTCGTCCTTGAGGCTCTTGCCGGTCTGGATCGCCATCAGCACGTCGTGCGCCGCGGCGTCGGTGCGGTTCACGTAGTGACAGTCGTTGGTGGCGACGAGCGGGATGTTCAGCTTCCGCCCCATGCGCACGAGCTCGCCGTTGAGCGTGTCTTGCTCCGGCGTCGGCGTCGGCATCAGCTCGAGGAAGAAGTCGCCCTCGGCAAACATCGACGCGTACTCCTTCGCCGTCTCCTCCGCCGCGGCGACGCCGTTCTTCTCGAGCGTCTGCGCGATCTCGCCGCCGAGGCACGCGGACAGGCCGATCAGGCCCTCGGAGTGATCGCGCAGGATCTGCTTGTCGATGCGCGGGTTGTAATAGAAGCCCTCGAGGTAGCCCTTCGAGTTCAGGAACGAGAGGTTCTTGTAGCCGACGTCGTTCTTCGCGAGCAGGATCAGGTGGTAGTTGCGGCGGTTCGTCCGGTCATGGCGGTCGGTCGCGGCGACATACGTCTCGCATCCGAACACGAGCTTCACGCCGGCGGCCTTGGCCTCGGTGTACAGGTCGATGGCGCCGAACATGTTGCCGTGATCGGTCACGGCGACCGTGTCCATGCCGAGCTCTTTGACCTTCGGGAACAGATCCTTCACCCGGATCGCCCCGTCGAGGAGGCTGTACTGGGTGTGGAGGTGGAGATGCGTGAACCCGGCCATGGTAAAGACCCACTGATCTAGCTGATGCGCGTTTTACTCCCGAGGGCTGACTTCCCAATTCTGCTGCTGATCTACGGGAGTATCGCTCTCGGCCTCGGGGCGTGTAGCAAACCGCAGCCACCGGTGCAGCCCGGGCCTCCGATCGGTGCCGATCCCCCTCCCGAGCTGCGTGGGATGGTCGAGGAGTGCGACGGGCTGACCGCGGCGCTGTCGACGTTCAAGGAGTGCCCGAACCTCGAGGACTCCGATCGCCGCGACCTCGACAATTGGATCGAGCGCGCCGGCAAAGACTTCGGCGCGGGCCGCAAGGCCAGCCCCGAGCCCAACGCGCAGAAGGCGATCGCCCTCGCCTGCTTCCGCGCGACCAGATCGGTGCAAGCCGCCACCGAGCGCTGTCTCGCCGGACCGCGCCCCAAAGACGCGTGGTGGTTCGAGCCGCGCTGATCGGCGCTCGCGATGACGCCCTTGTCGATTCGGACGACGACCGCTGGTCGCCTAGCCTCGCGCGCCAGTCGTTCGCGTCGCGCTGATCCGCAGATCTACAGCTCGAGATCGAACGCGACGCGCGCGCCGATCTTGATCGTCGTCGCGTCATCTCCGTCGAGGAACGTGCGCTCCCACGACACGCCGAACGCGGCGCCCGGAAACAGCCACCGCGTCCTGAGCGCGCGGCCACCGACCGCGAACCCGACGTGCACGCCGTGATCGAAGTCCTGCCAGTCGCGCTCGGTCGCTCGCCCGAGCCACCCCGCCTCCACCTCGAAGTACGCGTTGAGCAGCGTGCGCCGGTACACGAGCGGCGCGACCACGTCGACACCGAGCTCGAGCATCGTGCGCTCGCCCATGTCGTTCTTGGGGAACGCCGCGCTCGCGCCTGCCTCGAGCCCCACGAACAGCGCGTGCTCGTCGGTGAACGCGTGCCCGAGCAACAGCCGCCCCGCGCCACCGAACTTCAGATCGAGCTCGCCGCCTTGCACCGACACGGTGCCCTTGCCGCCACCGCCGAACGACAAGAGCCACCGCTCGCTGATCTGCCGACCCCGAAACGGATGCTCGGGCTCGATCCAGAATGGACAGTCGAGCGACAGCTCCTCCGCGCGCGCGAGCAGCTTCTGGATGCGCGTGAGCACTAGCAGGTCGCTGACCGCGTCGAGGTCCTTGCCGCGCTCGCGCCACGCCGTCTCGACGGGGCCGCCGAGCCGGCGTATCTCCGCGCTGATCCACGCGGCGAGCTGCGTGCGATCGAGGAGGTCGACACGGCACGCGCTGTCGAGGGCGGGCTTGATCAGCGCGTCGACCTCGACCTTGTCGGAGCCCCATCCGGTCGCGGCGCTGACGGTGACCTGTCGCTCGAGATCGCGAAACAGGGCGCGCTGGCTCGGCTCCACGGGCGCGGGGCGCTGTGCGCACGCAGCGAGGGCAACAACCAGAAGCGAGCGCACGACCCGAGGGTACTACGTGCCCTCGGTGTGCGGCGACGCGCGACCCGTTACTACGTCGACCGTGTCAGGCCGCTCGCGCGGAGACCGGATGCGATGCCGGCGCCAGCGGAAGTGCGTCCGGCACCGTGTCGTAGGGGAGCGGCGCGAGGGAGGGCGCGTGCGCGAGCGGCCCCTCGCGGAGGCGGCGAGCCCACGACTGCGCGAGCCACACGAACCACAGCGGGATGATCGAGAGGACGAGGCCGGAGGTGGCCCACGCGCGCTTGGTGAACGTGTCGTGCTTCTTCGAGTCCCAGCCGATCCACTCGACGGTGTGATACGCGACGAAGAACAGGTACGCGGGATAGAGCAGCGCGAAGCGCAGCGGGAAGTAGTGCCCGATGATGTTGTGCAGGAACGTGAACACGCGCTTCGCGTAGCGCGGGCCCGACATCGTGCGCTTCGCCATGCCGCCCGGGACGTCGAGGCGGCGGATCATCTGCGGCGCGGGGTCGAACAGCAGGTACTCGTCGGCGCGCTTGTTCGCGTTGATGCGATACGCGAGCGAGGGCTCGTCCTCGATCGGCGTGCACTCGTCCCACAGGCCGAAGCGCTCGAGGGTGGAGCGGCGGATCGCGGCGTTGCCGCCCATCAGCGACTCGACGTGCTTGCGCTGATCGGCGCGCGCGTAGACGACCTGCCACTTGAGCGCGTTGAACGACAGCACGCGGCGGCGCGCACGCGCGAGGTGCGCGGCGGGCGGCTCCACGCCGTCCTCGGAGATGAAGCGACCGGTGACGCCGAGGCAGCGCGGGTCTTCGAAGTTGGCCTCGTGGAGGCGCAGCCAGTCGCGCGAGGCGGGCAGATCGTCGTCGTCGATGAACACGAGGAGCTCGCCGCGGGAGGCGCGGACGCCCGCGTTGCGAGCGCCGGGGCCACCGAGCGGCGGGAAGCGAAGCATGCGCACGCGCGGATCGCGTGCGAGTGCCTCGACGGCGGCGAGCTCGTCGGGCGGGCGCTGGGTCGATTGCTCGACGACGACGATCTCGAAGTCATCGTGGTCTTGCGCGAGCAGGCGTGCGAGCAGCTCCGCCAACGCGCCGAGGCGGTTGTACGAGCGCACGATCACGCTGAGGCGAGGCACGTGTGATTCACTAACACGCGCCGTCGCGGGGCGGAACTGTTGGAGATTCCTCGGGGTGTTGAAGATTCACCACCCGAGCGACGTGCGCGATTTCTGGGCTTCGTCAGCCGATCGCGGAGCGCATCTTGGTGATCTGCTCGGCGGAGCCGAGGACGACGAGGACCATGCCCGGCACGAGCTTCTGATCGTCGTCGGGGTTGTAGGTGAAGTCCGCCGTCGGGGTCGCGCGGCAGGCGACCACGGACATCCCGAACTTCTCGCGGATGCGTGCTTCGCCGAGCGTGCCGAGGTCGTCCTTGGTGATGGTGACCTCGTCGAACCGCATCGCCGAGCGCTTGTCACGCAGCATCTCGTCGAGGAACTTCACGACCACCGGGCGCACCATCTCCGAGACGAGGCGCATGCCGCCGATGAAGTTCGGCGACACCACGGAGTCCGCGCCGCTCCTCCGGATCTTCTCCGCGTGCGCCATCTCGGCGCATCTCGTGACGATCCGGAGGTTCGGGTTTGCCTGGCGCGCGGACACCGTGAGGTAGAGGTTGTCCTTGTCGCTCGAGAGCGCGACGACGATCCCGCGCGCGTTCGCGAGGTTCGCGGCCTCCATCACCTCGTCGTCGGTCGCGTCTCCGACGAGATAGGTGAACTCGGCCTTCGGAAAGTCGTCGGAGATCTCTTTGAGCTCGTTCTCGTCGACGTCTATCGCGATCACCGGCACGCCGACCTTGATCAGCTCGACGATCACGTTTCGCCCGGTGGAGCCAGCTCCGCACACGACGACATGGTCCTTCATTCGCTTCATCCTCTTCTTCATGCGCGACGCGAACAGAACGTTCTTGAGATCGCCCTCGACGATGAAGGCCGTGATCGTCGACGCGAAGTACACGATGGCCCCGGTACCGAACAGGAGCAGCACCATCGTGAAGTCGCGCGCGTACTGGACCTTGTCCATTCCGTCGAGCGTCTCGCCGTAGCCGACGGTGGTCAGGGTGATGACCGTCATGTAGAGGCAGTCGTGAAACTCCCAGCGTCCTTCGCCGATCACCCAGTATCCGGTCGCGCCGCCCCACACGACGGCGACCAGTACGAGGAAGCCCACGAGCAGGCGCTTGACGAGCGGCGACATCGACGTCTCCGACGATAGCGCAGGGCGGCCTTGGCTTGCTCGGTTCCGGCGGGCTATGAACCGCGCATGCAGCTCCTCGCCAGCTACCTGTCGGGATCGTGGTCGAACGGCTCGGGCGCACGGTCGTCGCTCGTGAACCCGGCGACCGAAGAGGTCCTCGCCGAGGTCTCCAACGGCGGACACGATCTCGCCGCCGCCTTCGCGTACGCGCGCACGACCGGTGTCGCCGAGCTCGGCGCGCTCACGTTCGCCCAGCGCGCGGCGCTGCTCGCGTCGCTCGCCAAGGCGATCCACGGCGCGCGCGAGGAGCTGATCGCGATGGCGGTCGCGAACGGCGGCAACACGCGCGGCGACGCGAAGTTCGACATCGACGGCGGCGCGGCGACGCTGTCGTACTACGCCGAGCTCGGCGCCAAGCTCGGCAGCGCGCAGCACCTCGTCGACGGTGACGCGATCCAGGTCGGTCGCACCGCGCGCATGGGGGGCCAGCACGTGTGGACGCGCCGCCGCGGCGTCGCCGTGCACATCAACGCGTTCAACTTCCCGGGCTGGGGCCTGTGCGAGAAGCTCGCGTGCTCGCTGCTCGCGGGCATGCCGACGATCGCGAAGCCCGCGACCGCGACGGCGATGGTCGCGCATCGCATGACCCAGCTCTTCGCGCCGCTGTTGCCGGCCGGCGCTCTCCAGACGCTCGTCGGTCCCGCGGGCTCGCTGCTCGACAACCTCGGGCCCGGCGATGTCGTCGCCTTCACCGGCGGCAGCGCGACCGCGCGCACCCTGCGCGCGAGCAAGGCGATCATCGAGCACGGCGTGCGCCTCAACATCGAGGCCGACTCGCTCAACGCGGCGATCCTCGCGCCCGATGTCGATCTCGCGAGCGAGACCGGCGGCCTGTTCCTCGCCGATGTCGTGCGCGACATGACGCAGAAGACCGGGCAGAAGTGCACCGCGATCCGCCGCGTGCTCGTCCCCGTGGGCAAGGAGGGCGACGTCTTCGACGCGCTGAAGGAGCGCCTCGGTGCGATCGCCGTCGGCGATCCGTCGCGCGAGGACGTGCGCATGGGACCGCTCGCGACCGCCGCGCAGAAGAAGGACATCCTCGCCGGCATCGAGCGCCTCGCGGCCGCGACCGACAGCGTGTTCGGCGGCACGGGCGAGGTCACCGCGATCGGCGCGCCCGCCGGCAAGGGCTTCTTCGTCGGGCCGGTCGTCCGCGCCACGAAGGACGCGATGGGTTGCGCGCCGATCCACGAGCACGAGGTGTTCGGCCCGGTGTCGACGATCGCGAGCTACCCCGGCGACGCCGCGTTCGCCGCCGCGTTCGTCGCGAAGGGCGAAGGCTGCCTCGTATCGAGCGCGTACTCCGACGAGCGCGACTGGGTCGCGAGCTTCGTCGGCGCCGCGGCGCCGTGGGCCGGCCGTCTCTACCTCGGCTCGTCGAAGATGGCCGCGCAGTCGCCGGGACCGGGCACGGCCCTGCCCTCGCTGCTCCACGGCGGCCCCGGTCGCGCGGGCGGTGGCGAGGAGCTCGGCGGCGAGCGCGGGCTGCACTTCTACATGCAGCGTACGGCCCTCGAGGGCGACGCGAGCGTGCTGAAGTCGCTCGTCGGCGGCGCCTGAGCCTTCCCGGCCGTAGCGCTGGCAAACTTCGGCCGGCGTGATGTATCGGCCACCGCGGCCGTCCCATCACGATACCCATGGTCATGCGCTGGCTCCTCGCTCTCTCTCTGGTCGCCTGCTCCAGCGATCCACCGATGAAGTCGGTCGACGCCGCGCCGAGCGATGCCGGCATCGACGCGACGCCGATCGATGTCCCCGACGCCGCGGATCCGTTCGACATGGAGCTCCCCAACTTCGCCCGCGGGCTGTGCAGCGCGATCTTCGTGTGCAGCGATCCCGATGGCACGCAGGCCGCGTGCGAGGCGGACGTCGTCGAGGACATGCTCGCGCTCAAGGCGATGCTCGACGACGCGCGCGAAGCGCAGTGCGTGACGTGCATGCGCGTGACGGCCGAGCAGGCCGACGCCTACGTCGCGTCGGGTTGCGACATGGCCGCGTACGACGAGGCCGCGATCGTGGCGGTCTGCGATCTCACGCCGGACAACGGCACCGTCGACACCGACGAAGCGTGCGGCGGATCGCCGTAGCATCGACGTCGACCGCGCCAGCGCGCCGGTCACAGGATGGCGATGGCGATGGCGTCGTGATCACTCGACGAAGTCGTTCGTGATCCAGAGCAAGTTGTCCTCGACGTGGAGGCCGACGCCGAGCAGATGGTGCCGCGGATCGAGCACCGCGTCGTGGTGCCCTTCGCCCGGGCCCTTCTCCATGAACCGCGCGGTGAGCGCCGTGATCCGCTCCTTGCAGCTCTCGACGAGGTTGGTCTGGTCGAGCGGAACGCCGTCCGCCGGCCCCTGGTTCTCGTGGCGGTAGCGCCCGCGAAACGTCGCGCGGCCCTGCTCCCTCATGTGCGCGTGCGGGATCCGATCGCGCGCGTACTGCTTCGAACCTTCCTGCGCGAACGCGGAGAGCGACGCGTCGAGCACGAGCGGCGCGACGCCGGCCTGGGCGCGATAGCCGTTGAGCACCTCGAGGGTGTGCTGTCGGCACGCGTCGAGCGCGTCGTGCAGCGGCGGCGGCATCGCCTGCGTCGGGCCTCCTTCGGCCGATGGCGGCGGCACGTGCGCGACCTGCGAGCCGCCACATGCCGCGAGGATGACGAGCGCGAGGTGCTTCATGGCACGAAGAGATCCAGCTCGTCGATCGACGGCGGCTGTTTGTCGTAGCAGTCGAGCGCGATCACCTCGCCGCCCTCGGTCTCCATGCAGTAGTACCCGCGGCCGCTCGAGCCGCCGGTCTTGCGATTGCCCGGGCAGTTCGTCGATCCCTCGAGGGGCACGATGGTCGTCTTCACCCAGTCGCAGATGTCGTCCTCGAACAAGGTGATGCGGAACAGGACGCCATCCTTCGTGGGAGGCGTCGTCAGTAGCTCCAGCTTCGGCGTCTCGATCTTGATCGCGTGCGAGGGCTTGTCGTTCATCTTCATGTCGCCGACGGCCGCGCTCGGGTGCTTCGCGAGGATCTCGGCCTCCGTCGTCTTCTTCAGCGACAGCCACGCGATCGACGGCGGCATGCGGTCCTGCGTGAGCTTCGGACGGTCCTTGCTGCACGCCGACACGGCGAGGATCAGCGCCAGGCACGATGCGATCCGGATCATGTGCGCACTGTATCGCGGCGCTTCACGGGAGCGTCGGCGGACGGCGGCGGATCGCGGCGGGCGCTTCGGGATCCGGCTCGAGCAGCGGCAACAGGTTCGCGAGCTCGCGCGCGACCTGCTTGCAGCGATGGCGGACGAAGTCGACGCCGAACGGCTCCGCGAGGAACACGAGGAGCGCGCAGTCGTACCAGAAGCTCATCGCGTAGGCGTCGGGGTCGATGATCTCGCCGTGCGAGCTGTTGGGCGCGTGCGTGTTGAGGACGCGGCGCGCGAGGAACTGCCACCGCGAGCTCTCCTGCTCGTCGGGCGGATTGCCGCTCGCGATCAGCTTCGGCTGCGCGCCGCCCTTGCCCGCCTTGACGACGAACGCGTTGGTGGCGCGATCGATCTGCGCGAGCGCCTTCATGTACGTGGCGATGCGCTCGGTCACCTTGTCGGCGGTCGGCGCGGCACCCGGGCCGACGTTCACCTCGGGCAATCGCGCGACCTCCCAGCGGCGGCGGATCGCGCGCAGCTGGCGGGTTGCGTGCTCGAAGGCGGCCTCGATCGGCGTCTCGCCGGAGGTGTGCGTGCCGAGCTCGACGCGCAGGAACTCGCCGCCACCGAGCGCGAGCGTGCGCGCGGGGACGCCGGTGCGCAGATCGTCGTCGAGCACGATGCGCGCGGAGATGGCGCCGGTCGCGGTGACGAGCTCGCGCAGCACCTCGCGCACTTCGTCGTCGAGGCCGGAGATGTCGCTCACGACGCCTCGCTTCGCGGGCGTTCGAGGAAGGTCGTGCTCACCATGGTGGTCGGCTGCGGATAGAACAGGTAGTTCGCGATCGAGGGCTTCGCGGCGCCGAGGCCGTAGCGGTCGGCCCACGCGCCCGGCGCGAAGCCCGGCGGCGCGTGCGCGATGTCGCCGAAGTCGACGTGCACGAGGTCGTACGCGGGAAGGATCGCGACGAGCTTCTGCATGCGCGCGAGCAGCGGCGCGTCGTAGACGCCGGCCCGCGGGCGCTCGTGCACCACGTAGCCATCGCCGTCGTGACCGCGCACGAGCTGGATCGCGACCTGCTGCACGGCGACGTGCCGCGTGCGCTGCGCGACGACGACGCGCAGGTAGAGCTCTTCGATCGCATCACTCGCGTTCGGTCCGCTCCACTCCTCGGGGATCGGCACGCCGTGATCGCGAACCTGCACGACGCACGGCGTGCGGCCCATGCAGAGCACGTAGATGTAGTCGCACGCTTCGTCGTCGCCGCCGTGTCGCACGAACGTCGCAGCGCGCAGCTCGGACGCGAGCTCGTCCGCCAACCCCGCGAGATCGTCGAGCGTGAACGGATCGCTCGCGGTCCGCGTGTCGTCGATCTCGCCCCACACGTGCGACGGGTACAGCGCTTCGATGGCCGCCTCCACCGAGCCCATCATCGTGCTCTTGTGGTCATCGCAGGCGCCTTTGCCTTTGCAGTTCGTGCAGCCGCCCATCGGTTGCCCCACTCTATCGCGATACGGTCCGCTCATGCATCGCCGCCTCGCGCTCCTGCTGATCGTTTGCGTCGCCTGTAAGAGCCGGACCGAGCCCACCCCCGTACGCGAAGAGTCCGGATCGGGCGGCTCCGCGACGACCGCCCAGACGCCCGCCGCGCCTGCGAAGAAGTCCGGCCTGGACCTGGCGGCGATCGACAAGAGCGTCGCGCCCGGCGATGACTTCGACGCCTACGCGAACGGCGCATGGAACAAGGTGGTCGAGATCCCGGCGGATCGTGCGTCGTTCGGCGTCGGCGCGCAGGTCAGCGAGCTGACGGCGAAGCGCAACGCCGAGCTGATCCAGGACGCGGCCGCGAACGCCCCCGCGGGCAGCGAGGCGCGCAAGGTCGGCGACTACTACGCGAGCTTCATGGACGAAGCCGGCATCGAGGCCAAGGGCTGGACGCCGCTGCAGCCGCAGCTCGACGCGATCGAGAAGATCACCGACACCACGTCGCTCTCCCGCGCGCTCGGCGACACGGTGCGCGCCGACGTCGACGCGATCAACGCGACCGACTTCGAGACGCCGAACGTGCTCGGCCTGTGGGTCGCGCAGGACTTCGCGGCCCCGCTGACGTACTCGCCGTTCCTCTTGCAGGGCGGGCTGCTCCTCCCCGATCGCGAGTTCTACCTCTCGACGAAGCCGGACATGGTCGCCGCGCGAGAGGCGTACGAGAAGCACATCGAGAAGATGCTGTCGCTGATCGGCGTGCCCGAGACCAAGAAGAAGGCGAAGGCGATCCTCGATCTCGAGACGCGCATCGCGAAGACCCACGCGACGCGCCAGGAGTCGGCCGACGTCAAGCGCGGGCTCACGCACTGGAAGCGCGAGGACTTCGCGAAGAAGGCGCCGGGCATGGACTGGGCGGCGTTCTTCTCGGCGGCGGGCCTCGGCGAGCAACCCGCGTTCGTCGTCTGGCACCCGAGCGCCGTCACGGGCATCGCGGCGCTCGTGACGTCGCAGCCGCTGCCCGTGTGGAAGGACTACCTCTCCTTCCACGCGCTCGAGGCCGCGGCGCCGTATTTGTCCAAGGCGTTTGTCGACGAGAGCTTCGCGTTCTTCGGGACGGCGCTGTCGGGCACGCCCGCGCAGCGCGAGCGATGGAAGCGCGCGATCGACGACACGACCGATGCGCTCGGCGACGCGGTCGGCAAGCTCTACGTCGCGAAGTACTTCCCCGCGAGCGAGAAGGCGCGCGCGCAGGCGATGGTGCAGAAGATCCTCGAGGCATTCGGCAAGCGCGTCGACGCGCTGACGTGGATGTCGCCCGAGACCAAGCGCAAGGCCAAGGCGAAGCTCGCGGTCCTTCGTGTCGGCGTCGGTTACCCGGACACGTGGCGCGACTACGCGAAGCTCGAGATCGTCAAGGGCGATGCGCTCGGCAACGCAGACCGCGCCTCGCGCTTCGAGCTCGCGCACCAGCTCGCCAAGCTTGGCAAGCCGGTCGATCGCGGCGAGTGGATGATGGTCGCGCACCTCGTCAACGCGGTGAACCTGCCCGCGATGAACGCGATGAACTTCCCGGCCGCGATCCTCCAGCCGCCGTACTTCGATCCCGCGCGGCCCGAGGTCATGGACTACGGCGCGATCGGCGCCGTGATCGGCCACGAGATCAGCCACAGCTTCGACGATCAAGGCGCGCTGTTCGACGCGACGGGACGCCTCGCGAACTGGTGGACCGAGGACGACTTCGCGCACTTTGCCGAGTCGGGCGCCGCGCTCGCGAAGCAGTACGATGGCTACAAGCCGTTCCCCGACCTCGCGCTGAACGGCAAGCTACTGCTGTCGGAGAACATCGCCGACGTCGCCGGCATCGCCGCCGCGTACGACGCCTCGAAGCTCTTGCCGAGCCCGCCGGTGTGGGAGGGCCTGTCGCCCGATCAGCAGTTCTTCCTCGCCTACGCGCAGATGTGGCGCCTGAAGATCCGCCCCGAAGCGCTGCGCGCGAACCTCGTCACGGCGACGCACTCGCCGGGACCGTATCGCTCCGCGACGGTGCGCAACCTCGACGCCTGGTACGACGCGTTCGACGTCAAGCCGGGCAACGCGCGCTACCTCGCGCCCGCCGAGCGCGTGCGCGTCTGGTAGTCGGCTACAGGTCCGTGCGCTCGGACGGCGGCTTGTCGAGGCCGAAGCCCTTGTGCAGCGCCTGCACCGCGAGCTCGGCGTACTTGCGGTGGATCACGCACGAGATCTTGATCTCGCTCGTCGAGATGAGCTGGATGTTGATGTTCTCGGACGCGAGCAGCTGGAACATGTTCTTCGCGACACCGGCGTGCGAGCGCATGCCGACGCCGACGACGCTCACCTTGCAGATCTCGTCGTCGAACTGCACGCGCTCGGCGTTCTTGCCGACGAGGTCCGGCACCTTGTCGCGCAGGATCTCGACCGCGCGCTTGCGATCGCCCTTGGGCACCGTGAACGTCAGGTCCGTCGTTCCGTCGTACGCCTGGTTCTGCACGATCATGTCGACGGAGATGTTGGCGTCGGCGAGCGGCGCGAACAGCCGGCCGGCGACACCGGACGTGTCGGGCAGGTCTTCGCACGTGATCTTCGCTTCGTCCTTCGCGACGGTGACACCCGAGACAACGACTTTCTCCATGGCGGTCTCCTCCGGCACGACCCACGTGCCTTCGACGTCCGAGAAGCTCGAGCGGACGTGAATCTTCACGCCGTACTTCATGCCGAGCTCGACGGAACGGATCTGTAGAACCTTTGCTCCGAGCGATGCGAGCTCGAGCATCTCCTCGTAGCTGATGCGCTCGATCTTGCGCGCGTCGGGCACGACGTTCGGATCGGTCGTGTAGACGCCGTCGACGTCCGTGTAGATCTCGCAGACATCCGCGTCGAGCGCGGCGGCGATCGCGACGCCGGTCGTGTCGGAGCCGCCGCGACCGAGCGTGGTGATCGAGCCCTGCTCGTCGACGCCCTGGAACCCGGCGATCACCGCGATCTCGCCATTCGCGAGCGCGTCCTTGATCGGCTGGCCCTCGATCGACACGATGCGTGCGCGCGCGAACGAAGAGTCCGTCACGATCTTGCACTGGTGTCCGAGGAAGCTGCGCGCCTTGCCGCCTGCCTTGCGGATCGCGAGGGCGACGAGACCGACCGAGACCTGCTCGCCGGTCGACACGATGACGTCGACCTCGCGGTCGTTCGGGTCGTCGTGCAATTCATTGACGAGCTTGAGGAGGCGATTGGTCTCGCCCGACATCGCGCTGACGACGACGGCGACCTGGTGGCCCTGGCGCTGCGTCGCGAGGCAGCGCGCCGCGACGTTGCGCATCCGCTCGATCGAACCGACGGACGTGCCGCCGTACTTCTGGACGATCAACACGGCGCGGACCCTATCACACGCCCCACGAGAACAACGTGCTAGAGCGATCGCGTGAGCAAGCCCGATGTCCGCCTCGTCCTGTCCACGTTTCCGAACGCCGACAAAGCCGCCGAAGTCGCGCGCACCCTCGTCGAGGAGGCGCTGTGCGCGTGCGTGAACCTCGTGCCGGCGGTGCGATCGATCTATCGCTGGCAAGGCGAGGTCTCCGATGACTCGGAGGTCCTCGCGCTCATCAAGACGACCAGCGAGCGATTCCCCCCACTCGCTGATCGTCTTCGATCGTTGCACCCCTACGAGGTGCCGGAAATCATCGCGCTCGATGTTGTCGACGGCGCTGCGTCGTATCTCGCGTGGGTCGCGGCGTCGAGCGCCGGCGTTCGTTAGCTACGGGCAGTCCGCGCAGTTCGGGTCGATCATCTCGGCCGGATCGCAGACCATGTCATTGTTGCAACCGCCCGTCGGTAGGCCACCGCCGCCGCTCGCGCACGCGAAGCAACCGGCGAAGTCGAGACCGCCGGGGCACATCCCCGCGATGCAGCCGATGCAATCCTCGATCGCCGGAGCCGGCGTCGGGCACCCTGCCGAGCCGGAGCCCGAGCCGGATCCCGAACCACCGCCGCTCGAGCAGTCGTTGGGACACGACGTCGGCGTCTCGCCTGTCTCGCACGTGCTGTTGCCGCAGATCGCGCTGCCGCCACCGCCGCCACCACCGCCACCGCTTCCGCAGTCCGCGCTGCAGCTCGCGACTTCGTTGGCGGCGCACACGCCGTCGCCGCACACGCCACCACCATTGACGTTTGCGTCGACGCCGCCCGGATCATCTTGCCCGCTGCCCTCTCCCCAGGAGCAGCCGACCATGAACGACGCACAAACGAACACCAGTGCCGTCATCCTCATCATGGCGGCATCCTACTAAGCCGAAGTACGAGATCAACGCCAAAGTCACCCTTGCTGACGATTGCTGCGTTGCTGGAGGACGCTGGGGACAGTTGTCGTCATCGACTACACACGAAGTGCAAACCGATCGATTCCTCGTCGGAGATCGTGCGAGTAACGCGCGTCGTCACGACCGTCGTGAGGTGCGTAGTCAAAGGTCGTACCCGAGCGCTTCTCGGGTAGCACGCACACCGAACGGACGACGATCGGACGACGATCGGCCGACGTTCGCTCGCGGCTATCCGCTCTCGGCGCCGTACACGTGACGCGTGAAGCGGCGATCGATCGCGCGCCGCAGCGAGCCGTGCTCCGGTCGCGCGAGTGCCGGATCCTCGTCGAGGATCTGCTCCGCGAAGCGTCGTGCTTCGAGGAGAAGCTCGGTGTGCTGCGAGAGATCGCCGAAGCGGAGCCGCGGCACGCCCGCTTGCCGCGCACCGAGCACCTCGCCGGGCCCGCGCAGGAGCAGATCGTACTCGGCGATCTTGAAGCCATCGTGTGTCTCGACCATCGCGCCGAGCCGGGTCTCGGCATCCTCGCCGAGCCCGCCACGCGCGACGAGCACGCAATGCGCTTCGCCGCCGCCGCGCCCGACGCGCCCGCGCAGCTGGTGCAGCTGCGCGAGCCCGAAGCGATCCGCGTCGAGCACGACCATCACCGTCGCCGCCGGAACATCGACGCCGACCTCGATCACCGTCGTCGCGACGAGCACGTCGAGCTCGCCTTGCTTGAACGCGCGCATCACGCGATCGCGCTCGAGCGCATCGAGTCGACCGTGCACCAACCCGACGCGCAGCTTCGGCATCGCCTTCGCCAGCTCCGCCGCGGTCGTCGTCGCGTCGATCAAGTCGCTCTCGTCGTCGTCACCACCCGGCTCGACCTTGGGGCACACGACATACGCGCGCTCGCCCATCGCGACGCGCTTCTCGATCAGCTTCCACGCGTCGCCGATGCCGCGCTTGCCGCTCAGCTGCTTCGTCGTCACGGGCTTGCGCCCCGGCGGCATCTCGTCGAGCACGCTGACATCGAGGTCGCCGTACGCCGTCAGCGCCAGCGTTCGCGGGATCGGCGTCGCCGTCATCACCAAGAGGTGCGGCGCGCCGTTGCCATCGCCCTTGTCCCGCAACTTCGCGCGCTGCGCGACGCCGAACCGATGCTGCTCGTCGATGACGACCAGCCCCAGCGCACCAAAGCCGACGCCCTCGGCCAGGAGCGAGTGCGTGCCGATCACGATGTCGACCTGCCCCGCCGCCAGCAGCGCCAGCAGCGATGCGCGCACGCCCTTGGGCGTCGACGCCGTCAACAGCTCGATGCGCAGCGCCGGCGACACCTTCTTCGCCCACGCGCTCCACGTCTCGAAGTGCTGCTCCGCCAACAGCTCCGTCGGCGCCATCACCGCCGTCTGCCGCCCCGCCCGCGCGACATGCAGCGCCGCCGCGAACGCGACCGCCGTCTTGCCCGCGCCGACATCTCCCTGCAGCAGCCGGTTCATCGGCACGTCCCTCGCCACATCCGTGCACATCTCGTCGATCGATCGCCGCTGCGCCTTGGTCAGCGCGAACGGGAACACGCGCGCGAGCTCGCCACCAACATCCGCGACGCACGGCACGGCCGCGTCCTGCCGCCGCTCTCTCCGCCGCAGCGTGATCGCGACGCCGAGCGCGAACAGCTCGCCAAACGCGAGCCGCCGCTGCCACCGGCTCGTGCCCGCGTTCATCGCGGCGAGCTCCTCGCTCGAGATGCTCGGATCCGGCACGTGCAGCCGCGCGATCGTCTCGCCGAGCGGCACCAACCCGGCCGCCTTCTCGACGCTGGCCGGCACACCGTCGTCGATGCCTCCGGCCACGCTCGCGCACGCCGCCGCGCACGCCGATCGCAACCGCCCCGGCGGCACGCCCGGCACGTCGGGATAGCGCGCGATGATCGAGGGCCGCTCCTTCGCCGGCCGCGCCGCTCCCTCCTCCGCCGCGATCTCCACGCCGAGCACGTCCGGGTTCGCGAGCTCGGTGCGTCCCTCGCGCTTCTTGACGACGCCGCTCAGCGCGACCGTGCTGCCCGGCGGCATGCGCTTGTCGATGCCGGCCCACACGTTGAACCACCGCACGAGCGCGTTCGCGGGTTGCCCACTGGGAGACGACTCCACGGCGACCAGGCGCACCTCGGCCCAGCGCCGCCCGCGGGCGAAGACCATGCGCGCGCTCGCGACCTTCGCGACGAGCGTCACGCGCCCGCCCTCGGGCATCTCGCACACCTCCGCCAGCGACTTCGCGTCGCGAACGTCGTCGTAGCGACGCGGCACCATCCACAGCAGATCCTCGACGGTGACGAGCCCCTTCTCGGCGAGCGCCTGCGCGAACGTGGGGCCGATGCCCTTGAGCGACGACGTCGGCGCCGCCAGCGGATCGATCGGCGCCTCGTCGCTCGCCTTCGCCTTGCGAGCCTTCGTCGGCTTGCTCGCCTCGACAACCGGCGACACCACCGAAGTCGGTGACGCGGCCTTCGCCGACGACGCGGCCTTCGCGCGCGTGGACGACGCGGCCGTCGATAGCGCTGCGTTCGCGGACGATGTCGACGACGCGGCTTTCGTGGGCGATGCGGGCGCGTTCGTCGGCAACGCGGACTTCGTGGGCGATGCGGGCGCGCCCGTCGGTGACGCGGGCCTGGGCGATGCGGGCGTCGGCGCCGTCGTCTTCGCTCGCGACGTGCTCGTCGGCGACGCGGCCTTCGCTGGCGACGTGCTCGTCGGGGACGGTGTACTTGTTGGCGGGTTCGCGCGCGGCGGAACGGACTCTGCGCGCAGCCCTGGCGCACTCGCGCGCGAGACGGTCGCGACCGGCCGCGGGAACCGCGCGATGAGGCGCATGCCGCGCGCGACCTCCTCGGCCTGGCGCATCTCGTCGAGCGACTCCCACGTCGCGAGCGTCGTCCGCCACTGCGCGAGAGCAGCGAGCGCTCCGTCCGAGACACGCGTCATCAGGGCATCCGTCGCGGCGCGCAACGCGTGACCGAGCCCGCTCACCTTGCGCACGCCGCGAAACCCATCGGCAGCCGCCAGCTCGAGCGGCCGCCGAAGCGCGTCGATCCGGCGCAACAGCTCGGTGTCCACGACGCGACGCTAGCACCGCGCGCTGACGATGCGCGCCCCTCCGTCCGATCGGGATCGCGCGCGGTGGCGGACGTGACCTGCCGTGGCGAACGTGGCCTCGTGGCGAACGTGACCTCGCGGCGAACGTGACCTCGCGGCGGACGTCGTGCGGCGCTGTACCGTGGGCGCCCATTCCGAGCGAGACGCTCTGCCGAATCGAGAGCGCTCGCTGAATTCCAGCCCCTCTCCTAGCGCGTGGTTCTGCAGCGCTACCGCTGCGAACGCACGGACCCCATTCTTGCGACACTCCGACCGCGGACCTGCGAGCGCTCCGCCGCGGACCTGCGAACGCTCCGACCGC
>CAZUAR010000022.1:0-189016 GCA_964617845.1 uncultured Kofleriaceae bacterium
GTGGGCGCCTCGCTTTCGGGCGTCCCGCGCGGGCTACGTACTACAGGCTCCTAGGGCGCGTGCGACTGGTGGGCGCGGGCGCGCGTCCGGATCCGCATGAAGAGCATGTGGATGTTGATCGCGGTGGTCGCGCTGGCAGCACCGGCGTGCCGGAAGGGCGGCGAGACGTGTGACAAGTTCGTCGAGCGGTCGATGACCTGCGACGGCGAAGAGGGCACGAAGATGAGCGACGACGAGAGGTCGCAGTTCAAGGTGATGATGTCCGGAATGTGCGAGGCCGCGTTCTCCGAGGAGACGGCGGGTGCCGAGGGCGAGACGAAGAAGATGATGCTCGAGATGTACGCGAGCGTTCGCACGAAGGCGAAGTGCGTCGCCGAGGCGAAGGACTGCGCCGCCGCGAAGGCGTGCGAGTCGAGCGGGATCTAGCGGTCACTCGAGCGCGAGCAGCGGATCGCCGGCCGTCACGTCGGCTCCGTCGGCGACGAGGATCTCGCGGACCTTCGCGCGCTCGGGGAGGCCCGGGCCACCGTAGGTGACGCGATGGAAGGTCTTCATGACCTCGAGGAGACACACGGTGGCGTTGGGGCCGAGCTCGTCGCCGACGGAGACGAACGCGGGCTTGCCGGGCGCGCTGCGCGAGTAGAAGCGGCCGCTGGTCGGCGCGCGGAACACGAGGCCGGTGGTCGCGGCGGACGCGGCGTCGGTCGGCGTGACCGCGGAGGCGCCGGCGATCTGCATCGAGGTGTCGAGGACGAGGAGCGTGTCGCCGTAGCCGACCGCGCGCGGCGTGGGATCGCCGTCGACGATGCCGTAGGCCTCGGGTGCGAGCAGCGTCGTGCGGCGACCGAGGACATCGAGCTCGCCGATCGGGTGCGCTTTCGCGACGAGGTCGCCGCGCAAGACGCGCGGGAGGAACAGCCCGGTCGACGGTGCCTTGAGCGTGACGCGATCGCCGGCGCGCGACATCGCGACCTCGAGCGTGCGCTCGTGGAGGCGCGTCATCGCCGACCTCCCACCAGCTCGCGCAGGTCGTGCATCGACCAGATGCGCGGGTTCTTCACGCGGCGATAGCCGACGCCCTGATAGGCCATCTCGACGAGCGCCGCGAGGTAGGCGCGCAGCTCGTCGACCTGGACGATCTCGTCGGTGTCGAGCTGCTTGGCGGCGACGAATGGATCCATGTCGCTCTCGATGCGCGCCTCGGTGTCGCGCATGCCCGCTTCGATCTTCGCGCGCTCGGCGGGATCGGTCGCCATGATCTGGAAGTTGTCGTCGAGCTTCGTGTTGTAGGCGGCGATCGCGAGCGTGCGGCCCTCCATGACGGAGAGGCGCGCGAGCGACGTCGAGAGCTGGACGATGGGGTCGTAGGGCAGGCCGCTCATCGCGTAGTAGCCGGCGCCCGAGGCCTTGCGGAGGAGCACCGTGAACATCGGCGTCGAGTTCGTCGAGTTCGTGTAGATGAGCGAGCTGCCGTAGGCGAGCAGGCCGTGCGCTTCGGCCTCGGTGCCGATGTCGAAGCCGCTGATGTCCTGGAGCCAGATCAGCGGGATGCCGTCGTCGTTGCACGCGCGCGAGAACGCGCTGATCTTCGCGATGCCGCCGCGGTAGAGGATGCCGCTCGGGCGCTTGCGACCGGGATGTTCCGGATCGCCGACGAGGCCCTGGCGGTTGATCACGAAGCCGGCGTAGAGGCCGCCGATGCGACCGACGCCGCAGATCATCTCCTCGCCGACCTCGGGCATCACCTCCCAGAACAGCGATTGATCGACGAGGCGCGCGAGCACCTGGTTCGCGTCGTAGGCCTCGCGGTGATCGGTGGGCAAGAGGCCCGCGAGCTCGGCGGCGGCGAAGCGCGGCTCCATCGGGCCGAGGTCACCGCGATAGAACGGCGCGCCGCTCGACGGGAGGCGCGCGACGTCGCGGCGGATCGACGCGAGCAGCGTCTCGTCGTCGGGGACACGCACGTCGGCGCAGCCGGACTGGTGCACGTGGACCTCGGGGCCGCCGATGTCGAGCGAGGTCAGCTTCTGCGACTTGGCACCTTTGATCAGCGCGGCGCCCGCGATGACCATGTACGCCTGCTCCGTCATGTACACGCGGTCGGAGATGATCGGCATGTAGCCGCCGCCCGCGATGCAGTCGCCGAACACGCCCGCGATCTGCGGGACGCCGTTCGCGCTGAGCAGCGAGTTCATCTTGAAGATGTGGCCCGCGCCGCGCGCGCCCGGGAACGACTTGCTCTGCTCGGGGAGGAACAGCCCGCTGCAGTCGACGAGGTACACCGTCGGCAGGCGCAGGCGCAGCGCCATCATCTGCGCGCGCTGGATCTTCTCGGGCGTGCGCGGCCACCACGCGCCGGACGCGACGGTGTTGTCGTTCGCGATCACCATCACCCAGCGTCCCTCGACGCGCGCGAACGCGGTGACGACGCCCGCGCCGGGCGACTTCTGATCGCCGGGGAACACCTCGCCGTAGTTGACGAACGTGCCGGTCTCGAACGTGCGCGTGCCCGGATCGATCAGCCGCTCGATGCGCTCGCGCGCCGTGAGCTTGCCCTTCTTGTGGACTCGCTCGACGTAGGAGGGACCCCAGCCGGCCTCGACCTCGCGGCGCCGCGCCCGGAGCCGATCCTCGAGGGTCGCCAGGGCGGCTCGCTGCTCGGACACGGTGCGCTCGTCGACGAGCTTGTCTAGCGGATCACCGATCGGGACGAGCGGAACAAACGCCATCTCGCTCGGAACCTACTACATGCGGGGCGTGTCTTTCGACCCACAGCCGGCGAAGACGCCTTGCGAGACGACCACTTGGCATCGGTACGGCGCCTGCATTTCCCGACGAGATGCAACCGACTCCGATCGTTCGCCCCTCCTGGCTCGCGCTGCACCAGCGGACGCTCTTGGGCTTGGTCGCGATGAGCGCGATCGGCACGCTCGGCTTCTGGTACCTCGATCGCAAGCCGCCGGCGCCCGCGAAGACGATCGTGCAGGCGGTCCCCTCGATCGTCACGGTGCAGGTGCCGGCGCCCGCGCCACCGCCGCCCGTCGTGAACGTCACGGTGCAACCACCGGAGCCGATCGAGCCGCCCGACGTCGCGACGCCAGCGGCCCGCGCGTTGACGCCGTTCCTCGACGCGAACTGCATCGCGCGCACGGATGCGCTCGAGATCGAAGGGGCCGGTCCCGCGACGTGCGCGTGGGATGACGGCTTCCCCGCGATCTCCGCTGATGGCAAGACGATCGCGCTCAAGTACTCGAACGACGACGGCGGCCGCGGCTTTCTGAACGTGAACGTGCGGTTCATCGACGCGCAGACGTCGAAGGTGCTGAGCGATCACGTGATCGTCGCGCCCGAGGAGCTCGACGATGTTGGCCAGGCGACGGACAAGACGCGCGCACTCGCGGCGAAGCGCGTCGCGCCGATCCAGAAGCGCCTCGACTCCGGCCACTACCGCACGATGCAGCGCATCGAGCCGACGGGAATCATCGCCGCCGACGAAGCGCCGCCGGCGGGGATGCGCGTCGAGCACGCGCAGTGGGAGTCTCCGGTGCGCGTCGTCGACGCCGATACCAACACGGTGCTGTGGCGCGGCGCGTTCGACGTGGCCAAGGAGTACCCGCCGAAGCAGATCGATCCCGACACGGACACCGGCTGCTATCCGACCAACACGAGCGACGTGAATGCGTGGTTCGATCCGTCGACGCGCATCATCGCGTTCGAGGTCTCGTACGGCTCGGCGCCCTGCTACTGCAGCAGCACCGTGCATCACTACGCGCGCCGCGCGGCGTCCCCTTAGCGCACGCGGAAGATCCGCCAGATCTCGACGGGGCTCGCGATCGCTTCGAACGCCGGGTTCGACGAGAGCTGCGCGAGCAGATCGGCTTCGCCCTGGTGGCGCGGTGTCCGGCGCACGATCAGGAAGCGCGCGCCGTCGAAGAGCTGCGGCAGGAGCTTCTCGGGATCGCGCACCTGTCCCGTGAACAGCGCGTAGTAGGCCTCGAACTGGACCCGCTGTCCGTCGCGCAGGAACTGCACGTTCCAGCCCGCCACGTAGCGCTGATCCTCGGCGAACAGGAACAGCCCGGGCATGTCATCCCACGGCGCGACGACGACCTCACCCGGATCGGTACGCTCGACGAGCCACGCGGCGAGCTCGCGATAGTCGGCGGGGTGCGCGTTGCCCGGCGTGTCCATCTCGTCGACGACGCGCGCGACGTTGCGCGCCGACAAGGCGAGCCCGGCGGCGACCACGATCGCGACGAGCCAGCGCGGCCACGCGAACGTGATCGCGATGCGCGGCAGCGCGAGCAGCGAGAACACGCAGCCGAGCTCGAGCATCTTCGTTCCCGCGAACATCCCCGCGCCGAGCAGGCCGAACGCCGCGACGGTCGTGCTGATGACGCTCACCGGCAGCGCCGTGCCGTCGCTCGCCAGGCGGCGCACGAACAGCACCGCCCACGCGACGAGCAGCGGACCGACGAGCGTCGCGACCAGCGACGCACCGAGCGGCGCCCACTCCGCGCCGCGGAGGATGCCGGGCACGAGGCGCGGATCGCTCTCGACGATCGTGCGCAGCTCCGCGACGACGTGCGTCCACTGCGCGGGCCACCCGAGGTTGACGACCATGCCGGCGGCGAGCCCGGCGAGCGTCGCGACGAGGAGGCGCCACGGCCAGCGCCCCTCGATCGCACGCGTGCACGCGAGGTGGACGAGGACGAACGGCACGAGCACCGTCGCGCCGATGTAGACATAGACGCTCAGCCACGCGAGCACGAACACGCGGCGCGCGTGTCCGCTCCACACGGCGTCGACGAACCAGACGAGCAGGATCAAGAACGTCGCGGCGCCCTTCAGGTAGATCGAGTAGAGCAACGGCTGCGGTACGGCGAGCAAGCCGAGCACGATCCACCACGTCGGCCGCGCGACGCCGTGGCGGCGAAGCACGAGGAACAGGCTCGCCGCGAACGCCGACGACAACAGGAGCACGCTCGCCGCGATCGCCGGCTGGGGCGGGAGGATCGACGCGAGCGGCGCGAGCGCGGCGTGCTGTCCGAGATAGAGGTTCGCGAACGGATCCGCGAGCGAGGTGTACGGGAGCCACGGGAACGTACGCAGGCAACCGCCCTCGGTGAGCAAGCGCCGCGCGCAGCCGACGTGGAGGTACGTGTCGGGATCCGTCGTGTACGTCGACGACAGCACGACGATCGCCCACGCGATCGGCAGGACGAGCAACGCGAACGGCTCGTAGCGGCGAGCGTTCACTACGGCCAGCGCGGTAGCTCGGACAGCCGCAGCATCACGACGTCGCCGGTGCGCGAATCCATGCGCACGCAGCGGAAGTCAGCCTTCTGCGCGGTGTTCGTCGACGAGCAGTGCGTGACGTAGGTGCCCGCCTGCGCGTCGGCTGCCTTCGCCGAGCCGGTCGTCAGCGGCAGCTTCGCGAGATCGAGCACCACGACGTCGCCATTGCGCGTGTCGGTGCGCACGCAATACAAGGTCGCCTGCGTGTCGGTGTCCGCGGAGTCGCAGTCGAGCTCGAACGCGGGCCGCGGGGATGCGCCGGTCTTCGCGCACGCGGACAGCGCGAGCACGAGCACCGCGAAGCGCATCAGTTGCAGATCCAGCTGACGCGGCAGGCGGGCGTGCCGATCCCGAAGCCGACGGTGCCGAACTGACAGCCGACTTGATACGTCGTTCCGGCGGTGACGCCGATCGTGCCGGTCGCGGTGGCTGCGTGCGAGTAGTCGGTGCCCGACGTCGACGCCGCGGGAACGTACGCGTTGCTGAGGATCGTGGTGCCGCCCGTGCGCAGCGCCGGCTGGACCCAGAACGGCGCGTTCGTGTTCGCGCCGGCCCAGGCGGTCACGAGGCACGTTCCGTTGGAGTCCGCGGTGAACGCGTTCCCCGTCGAGAAGCTCGCCTGGCTGCCGTTGATGCTCGACGTGTCGATCGTGGTGACGTTGAGGGTGCCGATCGGCCCGGACGTCTTGGCCATGGTGACGGCGCCATCGGCGATCTGCGCCGCCGTCACGCCGTTGTTCGCGATGCCGAGCGTGACCGTACCGGTCGCGCCGCCACCGGTGAGGCCCGTGCCGGGGTTGACGCCGGTGATGTCGCCGAGGCCGGTCTCGGTGCCGCACGTGACGCCGCCGTTCGCCGCGACGGCCGTGATGAACGTGCCGGTCGCGCACGTGCCGGTGACGCGCGCCTGGATCGTCGTGGTGTCGACGGAGAGGCTGACCGTCCCTGTCGCGCCGCCGCCGGTGAGGCCCGCGCCCGGGTTGACGCCGGTGATGTCGCCGAGTCCGACCTCGGTGCCGCAGGTGACGCCGCCGTTTGCCGCGACCGCCGTGATGAACGTTCCCGTCGCGCAGGTGCCGGTGACGCGCGCCTGGATCGCGGTGGTGTCGACGGAGAGGGTGACGGCGCCCGACATGCCGCCGCCGGTGAGGCCATTGCCCGGGTTCACCGCGCTGATATCGCCGGTCTCGGTGAGGCTGCCGCAGGTGACCGAGCCGTTGTCGGCGACCGCCGTGATGAACGTGCTCGTGGAGCACGTGCCGGTGACCCGCTGCTGCTTGGTCGCGGGATCGAAGCCCTGGAGCGTGTCGGCGACCTCGGCGCGCGTGGCGTACGGCACGGTCGCGATCGGGATGCGCGGCGACATCACGTCACCGTCGACGGTGAGCTCGGCGAACAGCGGCCGACCATCGAAGATCGCCGGTCCGAGACCGTTTGTCGTCGGCGCGATCGAGCCGAGGTTCAGGTAGACGAGGCCGTTGTCGACGGGGACATTCGCGTGCGTCTCTTCCCACACGAGCGTGCCGGCGGACTCGGCGTCGAACAGCGTGACCTTCAGCGAGAGTGGCCCCGTCGCCGCGTTGCCGTCGGTGTCGGTGATGCGGGCCGTGAAGCTGACCGTTTGAGGAACGGCGAAGGCCGTGCCGGCGGAGCAGAGGAGAACGACTGCACAGATAAGCTTCGTCAACCGCACGAGCCGAACCTATCACCGACGCAGCATGCCGGAGGCACGAATCGCGACGATCTCGAGGCCGGATCGCACGACATCGCGTCCCAGCTGAACGCGGCTTCCTTTCACGTGCCGCCATTGCACCGGGACCTCGATCACGGTCCACCGCCGTCGCGCGAGGTAGAGGATCTCGACGTCGAACGCGAAGCCGTCGATCCGGGACCGCGCGAACAGATCGTGCGCCGCGTCCCGGGTGAACAGCTTGAAGCCGCACATCGGGTCGCGAACGGTGAGCCCGAGTCCGGCGCGGACGAGCATCCGGAACCCGCGGCCGAGCACGCGGCGCGGCCAGGGCTGCGCGATGGTCGTGGTCTCGCGGGCGCGCGAGCCGATCGCCACGTCGGCGCCGGCGTCGAGCGCGGCCTCGAGGTTCGCGAGCTCCTCGATCGGCGTCGCGAGATCCGCGTCGCACAGGAGCAAGCGCTCGCCCGTCGCCGCGAGCATGCCCGTGCGCGTCGCGGCGCCCTTGCCGCGGTTCGCCGCGTGGCGCACGACGCGCGCGCCACAGGCCTCGGCGATCGAGGCGGTCGCGTCGCGCGAGCCATCGTCGACGACGAGCAGCTCCGCGTCGCGATCCGCGAGGAACGCAGACACTCGCGCGAGCGTGGTGCCCAGGCGCGCGGCTTCGTTGTATGCGGGGACGATGACGGAGAGCGCGGGCACGCCGCTGCTACGGCTTGATCGCGGCGTTGCCCTGCACGCGCTTGCCACCGCCGACGACGGGGGCCTGATCGAACGGGTGGCCGATCTGCACGTCGGCGCGGAAGCGGGTCCCGGACACGGCCTTCGCACCGCCGGTGACCTCGTAGGCCGGGAGCGGCTTCGCGGGCGGCATGCTGTCGGGCGGGGCATCCGGCGACGGAGGCGCGTCCGCGAGCTTGCGGTTGTTGCCGTCATCACCGCACGCCGCGAGACCACCCAGCGCGAACAGGAGAGAGCACACCAACCAACGCATCGACCCGTTAGATATCAGCTCGCGCCCCGCGTGGGAAGCGAATCAGCTCGGAGGCCAACCGGGGATCGAGCGCGTGTCGTAGCGACCCGTGCGGAATGCCTCGCTCTTCATGATCGCGAGGTGCATCGGAATCGTCGTCGGAACGCCCGCGACCTCGAACGAGGACAGCGCCGCGATCATGCGCTCGATCGCATCCGCGCGATCCGAGCCGCGCACGATCAGCTTCGCGAGCAGCGAGTCGTAGAACGGCGGCACCACGTAGCCAGCGCTCACGTGCGTGTCGACGCGGATGCCATCGCCGGTGGGCGGACGCCACGTGGTGACGGTGCCGGGCGCGGGCTGGAAGTTGTTCGCGGGATCCTCCGCGTTGATGCGGCACTCGATCACGTGGCCGCCGAACGAGATCGAGTCCTGTGTCCACGCGAGCGGACGGCCGGCGGCGGTCTCGATCTGCGCGATGACCAGGTCCTTGCCGGTGCGCTCCTCGCTGACGGTGTGCTCGACCTGCAAGCGGCAGTTGAGCTCCATGAAGCGCAGCACGTGGCCGGTGGGATCCGCGTCGAGCAAGAGCTCCATCGTGCCGGCTCCGACGTAGCCCACGCTCGCAGCGGCGCGCGCTGCAGCGGCGCAGGTCGCGGCGCGTAGATCGTTGTCGATCGCGGGCGACGGGCTCTCCTCGATCAGCTTCTGGTGGTTGCGCTGCACGGTGCAGTCGCGCTCGCCGAGGTGCACGGCGCGGCCGTACTTGTCGGCGAAGATCTGGATCTCGACGTGGCGCCCGTCCTCGATCAATCGCTCGAGGAACACGCGATCGCCGCCGAACGCCGCGCGCGCTTCGGCCTGCGCCTCGGCGTACGCCGTCTCGACCTGGTCCGCGTTGCGCGCGATGCGCATGCCGCGACCGCCGCCGCCGTTCTCCGCCTTGAACAGCACGGGGAACCCGACGCGCGCCGCGGTGGCCTTCGCGTCGTCGACGCCGGCGAGCACGCCCTCGCTGCCCGGGATCACCTGCATCCCGGCGGCGCGCATCGCGGCCTTCGCGCGCGTCTTGCTGCCCATGAGCGCCGTCACGTGCGGCGGCGGGCCGATGAACGTCACGCCGTGCTGCGCGCACGCGGTCGCGAGCAGCGGGTTCTCGGAGAGAAAGCCCCAGCCCGGATGCAGCGCGGAGCACCGCATCTGCACCGCGGCCTGCACGACGCGCTCGACGTCGAGGTAGCTCTGCGCGGCACGACCCGGCCCGAGCACCACGACCTCGCGGCCCTGCGTGTACGGCGCATCGCGATCCGCGTCGCTCACCGCGAACACCGGCACGATGCCGAGCGCGTCACATGCACGCGCGACGCGAACCGCGACCTCGCCGCGATTCGCGATCAGGATGCGATGGAACAGCGGCGGTGCCATCGAGCGCTACTGGCCGAGCTTGACCATGCACGCCTCGACGCCGGACACCTCGAACTTGCCGGGCGCCTCCATCTCGACGGAGCTGATTGTGCCGTCCTCGATCAGGAACAGGCCGCGCTTCGCGCGAACGCCCATGCCCGGGATCTCGAAGTCGATGCCGAGCGCCTTGCTGAACGCGGCCGCGCCGTCGGCGAGCATGACGATCTTCCCGAGCGCGCCGTGCTGCTCGGCCCACGCCTTCATCACGAAGGCATCGTTGACCGACAGGCACGCGACCATGTCGATGCCCTTCGCCTTGAGCGCGCCGAGCTCGGCGACGTAGCCGGGCAGGTGCTTCGACGAGCAGGTCGGCGTGAACGCGCCGGGAAGCGAGAACATCACGACCTTCTTGCCGGCGAACAGCGCGGCCGGATCGACGTCCGAGGAGCCCTCGGGAGTGGCCTGCTTGATGGTGACGGAAGGTACCTTGTCGCCCTTGTTGATCATGGCGATCGCTTACCACGATCCGTCGGCACCGGTCTTCGTCTCGGCGCACTGGCTCACCGCCAGCGAGCATGCATGCCGCAGCTTCGCGCGGTCCGCGCGCATCGCAGCGTCGGCGATCGCCCAGCCGATGATCTGGCACTGCTTGCTGCCGAGCGTCTCGAGGTAGCGCGCGCAGCCGTCGTCGAGCGCGCGGGTCCGGTCGACCACGATCTGATCGACTCCGACGATCGCCTTGTAGCGCCCGCTCGCGCTCACGAACACCGCGTCGAGCATGACGTCGTCGAGAACGACGACCCGCGCGGGCGCTTGCACCGGGAGCGCCCATCGCGCGCGCGCCTGTCCACGCGTGAGATCCGGATCGCCCGCGTAGTGCTGCCGGCTCGAGATCGCCGGCGTCGCGTTCGCCTTCGACGCGGCGAGGCGCGCCTCGAGCGCGGGCGCGGCCGCATCGAACGCGCGCGCGTAGTCGTCGTAGGCATCGCGATACGGCTCGACCACGACCTTCGTCCACTCCGCGCGCGTCAGCTTCATCGCCGCGACCGGGCCGTGGAGCGCGTCGGACAGCGAGGGTCCGGCATCGCGCGTGCCGCACGCGGCGAGCGCGAGCAGCAGCGCCGCGCGGTTCACGACACCGTCGGTACGATCGGTTCGCGCGTCGGACGCATCGTGCGCTTCGGCTCGCCGTCGAGCGGCTTGGGCAGCGGGATGCCGACGAGCATCTTCACCGCGAGCGACGCGGCGGTCGCGCCGAACACCGACGGCACGAACGCGACCGAGCCCTCGACGCGATGTCTGTGCTCGCAGTCGTTGACGCCGTTGTGGCCACCGGGGCACACGCAGCGGAACGCGCCGTCATCGTACGCGAGCTCGTGCGGCTCGACGGGCGGCTCCTCGGAGTACACGGCCCAGATGCCGGTGGGCTTGGTGCAGTCGAGGTCGTGCTTGCGGCGCAGGTTCCGCCGCAGATCGCGCGCGAACGGATCGATGCGCGTGTCGCTGAGATCGCTCACGCGCACCATCGTGGGATCCAGGCGCGCGGCGGCGCCCATCGACGACACGCAGCGCAGCTTCTCGCGCACGCACGTCGCGATCAGGTGCATCTTCGCGGCGACGTTATCGATCGCGTCGATCACCACGTCGGGCTCGGGGACGAGCAGCTTCGCGGAGGTCTCCGCGCTGTAGAACTCGGCGCGCGCTTCGATCGTCGCGTCGGGGTTGATCGCGCGCAGGCGCTCCGCCATCACGTCGACCTTGGTCTTGCCGAGCGTGCCCTTCATCGCGTGGACCTGGCGGTTCACGTTGGTCACGCAGATGCGATCGTAGTCCACGAGGATCACGCGCCCGACGCCGCTGCGCACGAGCGCCTCCGCCGCGTACGAGCCGACCCCGCCGACCCCGAACACGGTCACCGTGGAGGCTCCGAGCCGCGCGATGCCGTCATCTCCGAGCAGGCGCGCCGTCCGATCGAACCTCCGGTGGGTACCGCTCATCGAGGCGATGTTTAGCCGACCGCGCGCGCCGCACAACAGCGAAAAGTGGCAGTGCGCCAGGCGCACGATTCCCGCCCCGGTCACTCCCACGACCGGAAGATTCGCCGGGCGTTGGCCGTGGTCAGCGCTGCGATTTCTTCGGCGGTCTGTGCCCGCGCGGCCGCCAACCCCGCGATCACGGCCGCGACGAACGCCGGCTCCGACCGTCCACCCCGATGGCCTTCCGGGGCCTGATCCGGCGCATCGGTCTCCGCGAGCAGGAGCTCGGGCGGAATCACCCGGGCGGCTTCGACCGGCTTTCGCGCGTTCGCGTAGCTCACCGGTCCCGCGAACGAGAACGCGAACCCGAGGTCCTGATAGACACCGACCAGGTCCGCCCCTCCCGAGTAGCTGTGGAGTATGCCGACGACCGTATCGCTCGCGTTTGTCCGCTGGCTGGACAGAATCGCGGATTGAAGGGGACGGTCCCCTTCGATTGTCCGCTGGCTGGACAGAATCGCGGATTGAAGGGGACGTTCCCCTTCGATTGTCCGCTGGCTGGACAGAATCGCGGATTGAAGGGGACGGTCCCCTTCGTTTGTCCGCTGGCTGGCCAGAAGCGCGGATTGAAGTGGACGGTCCCCTTCGATCGCGCGCTTTGTCCGCGCACCGGACAGCTCCTCGCGCAGGATTCGCGGCGCCGCGTCGTGCGCACGCAGCACGTGCACCACGAGGGGCAAGCCCGTGATGCGGGCTGCGCGGAGATGCGCGCGAAACAGCGCTTCCTGCCGCGGCATGTCCCCGGTTGCGCCGTCCAGGCCGCACTCGCCGATCGCGACCGCGCCGTAGGCGATCGCTGCACGCGCGATCCATCGCGCGATCGCGTCGATATCAGTCTCGCCGTCGCCCTCGATCCTTCCGCGCGCGTGCTTCACGTCCGGGCTGACGCCCTCGAGCCTTCCGCGCGCGTGCTTCTCGTCAGGGCCGTCGCCCTCGAGCCTTCCGCGCGCGTGCTTCTCGTCAGGGCGGTCGCCCTCGATCTCAGCACGCGCGCGCTCCTCGCCAGCACCGTCACCTCCGATCTCTCCTGGCGCGAGGTCCGGCACGATCTGCGGATGCACACCGATCGCGAGACGCAGGCCGGCGTCGCGGTGCCGCTCGACGAGGGCGGCGAGCGCCGGCCACATCGAGGGACGGATCGCCGGCACGAGCATCCCGATCACGCCGGCCGACGTGGCGCGCGCGACAGCGGCGTCGACATCGTCGGCGAACGCCGGCACGTCGAGGTGGCAATGCGTGTCGATCATGGGCGGAGGCATGCCGGCGAGTCGATCGTAGCGTAGGTGTGGCGTAGGATCGTCCCGTGGCCCTCAAGCTGGCTCGCCAGCTCGTCCATTGGATCAACACGAGCGACTTCGTCGTCGCGCACTGGCTGCGCGCGGCGCGCGAGGCGCTGCTCGGCGAGATGCCGATCCTCGCCGGTGGCACCGCGCTGTTCGCGATGATCGCGGTGGTGCCGACGCTCGCGGCGGCCGTCAGCTTCTACAGCGTGGTCGCGGATCCGTCGACGATCGAGGCGCAGCTCGTCGGGCTGACCACCGTGTTGCCGCGCGACGTGGTCGGCTTCTTGACCGCTCAGCTGCAGGAGCAGGCCAAGCGCTCGAGCGGCGAGCTCGGCCTCGCGCTCGCGGTCAGCACGTTCCTGGCGATGCTCAGCGCTCGCGGCGCGGCGCGCGCGTTGATCGACACGCTGAACCGCGCGTACCGCGTACGCGAGCTGCGGCGTCCGAGCAAGAAGCTGCTCGTGACGATCGCGATGGCAGGAGGGACGCTCGTCGGCGTCGTGCTGATGTTCGTCGTCGTCGTCGCGCTCCCCGCGATCTTCGCGATGTTCGACCTCGACGACTACGCGGTGGTGCACTGGCTGCGGTGGCCCGCGCTCATGGCGGTGATCTTCGCGACGCTGCTCGCGCTGTATCGGTTCGCGCCGTCGCCGCGGCCGCTGACCGAGCGGCACCTGTGGCCGGGCGCCGGCATCGCGACGCTGCTCCTCGTCGTCGTGTCGGTGGGGCTCTCGCAGTGGGTGACGCGCGTCGCGACGTACAACGTCGTGTACGGGACGTTCGGCAGCATCATCGTCGTGATGCTGTGGTTCTACCTGTCGACGATCGCGATCGTGCTCGGCGGCTTCGTCAACGCGGAGCTCGAGCGCCACGCCGGCGCGCCCGCGCCCGACCGATCCATGTACTGATCGCGACGAGCACGAGAGGGCCGGGCGATCCGCCGGATGAGCAACCGGCGCCCGCGATCGGCGTGCCCTCGCCGGCGACGCCGAGCCGATCCGCGAGCACGCGGTACGAGCTCTGGCTCGCGCGGCACCTTCCGGACGGCCCGCACGGCCGCGCACTCGACTCGCCGCACGCGACGACCTCGGCGCCGAACGAGCGCTCGCCGTCGAACGCCTGCACGGACATCACGTCGCCTTCGCGCAGCTCGTGATCGAGGCCGTAGCTGTGGCCGATCTCCTGCGCCATCGTGCGGCACGCCGCGGCCGCGTCCGGCTCGAGCTCCGTGAACGCGAACACGTACCCGCTCTCGATCAACGAGCAGTCGGATCGAAGCGGCGCGTAGCCGCGAACGTTGCGCGCGAGCCCGAGCTGCAGCGGCGTGCCTCCGAACACCGCCGCGATGTACGGTGTATCGCCCGGATCGTCCTCGGTGATCGTCACCGCGAACGGTGCGTAGATCCGGCGGAGGCACGCGAGCGTCTCGGCCCACACCTCGTCGCTCGCGTCCCACGGCTTGATCGTCGTCGCGCGCGGGACGATCGACGAGGTGTGTGCGGCCGCGTCGTCGGCGCCGGGCTTCACGTGAACGCCGTCGCGCTGGACGAACACGAGGCGCTCGGCATGTGCGATCGGCGACACGATCGGCACGAGGACGCAGATCGCCACGGCGAGACGTACACCCACGTCACTCACGTCGACCATCGTCGCCAACTTTCGAGTCGGCGTCGCGTGCTTCCGACTGCGAGATCCTCCGAAACGACAAACGCCGCCTATCGAGGGCGGCGTTCGCGTACTGCGTTACAGCAAACTGCTTACATCTTGGTGCCGAAGAACTTCGCCGTCGAGAGCGGCGCCGGGTTGCCCGCGTAGCCGAGCTGACCCGTCCACACGCCGGTCTGGATGTCGTCCATCTTGCCGTCGTGGTTCTTGTCGATGCCGCGCGCCGTGCCGAGCAGGTCGAACTCGAGCGCCGCGGTGTCGATGTTGTCGAGCGCGCGATAGAACGCCGTGGACGCCGCGTGGAGACCGGAGAGGCAGGCGCTCTCGAAGGTGGACGGCGAGCCGAGGTCGATCGCCTCGTACACGTACAGGCCGACCTTCTGGCAGTTGACGGCCTTCTTGAGCAGGCCCTCGAGGTCCGTGACGCTCGGGTCGATGAACGGGATGATCACCTCGTTCATCGCGAGCTTCATGACCGCGCCGAACTTCAGCGGGACCTTGTGCTGCGAGACGTTCAGCTTGCCGGTCGTCTCGAGCGAGACCGCGAGGCCTTCGACCTTCACGTCTTCGATCGCGTAGTCCGCGAAGCGGAGGTCGATATCGACGTTGTCGACATTGAAGTGGAGGCCCTGGACCGTCTTGGTGGCCGCGTAGCCGAGCGACGGGTCGCCGCCGACGGAGGGCGCCGGCGTGCCGCTGATGTCGAGGACCTCGATGGTGCCGAAGTGCTGCGCCACCTGGCCGAGGCCGTCGCCGACATCGATGATCTTGTCGACGAAGTCGGGGGCGACCTCGAGGAGGCGATCGTTGAGGTAGCCAGCGACGAACGGCACCGAGCCCTGGAGCGTGTTCTTGATCGAGCCGTTCGGCAGCTGCGCGATGAGCTGGTCGAGGATGAACTTCGTCGGGTCATCCGGGTCGTCCGTCGCCTGGATGAAGTAGTTCACGACCGTGCCGGCGGTGCCGGGCAGGTTGGTCGCGACGTCGAAGTCGGACTGCACGCTGAACTTGCCCTCGGGCGTGAGCGGCACCGGGTCCGGATCCGGCATCATCGGATCGGGGTTGTCGATGTCGTCATCGGGGCCAGTGGTGTCCGCCGCGCAACCGGCAACGGTGGCAGAGGCGAGGAGGAGAGCGAGGGTCGTGGTAAGGCGGTTGCGCTTCATAATCATTTTCTCCGTCGAGGATTGGTGACCAGCCGTTGTGCAGCGCATGTGCCACGACGTGTCGCTCTGCGATCAACCACTTGCGACGCGAACGGCAACTCCTCTAGTCAGGGCTGGCAATTCCCGTTGGAGACATATGTTCCCGAAACCGATCGTGTTTCGGGTTTGTGACGGGAAAACGGCGTTTCTCGACGAGAAAACGCGGCCGAAAAAAAACCGGCCGGAGCACCATTGCTCCGGCCGGCCAGCCATCCTCGACGTTCCGGGCTCACCACCCGTTGCGTCGAACCGAATTACGGCGTGACGCCCATGCGCGTTCCGAAGAACGTCGCGCCCGCGAGCGGCGCCGCCGTGCCCGCGTAGGACGACGTACCCGTCCACGCGCCGGTCTGGATCTTGTCGATCTTGTCGTCGTTGTTCGTGTCGAGAGCGCGCGCGTCGCCGGTGAGGCCGAGCTCGAGGGCCGAGCCGTCGATCGCGTCGATCTTCTCGTAGATCTTGTTCGCCGCCAGCGCGAGGCCCGCGTTGCACGCGGTGGTCAGCGTGCCGGTGAAGCCGCCGATCGGCAGCTGGCTGTTGACGTACGCGGCGATCGCCGGGCAGTCGACCTGGTGCTGGAGGAGCTGCGCGAGGTCCTGCGCCGTCGGGTCGAGCATCGGGACGAGCACCGCGTCGACGCCGATGTGGAGGATCTTGCCGTAGCTGAGCGGCACCATGTGCTGGGCGACGCCGAACTTGCCGTCCTTCGCGAGCGTCACGCCGACGTTCTGCACGACGATGTTCTGCAGGTTGTAGTCGGCGAACGCGTGGTCGCTCTCCATGCCGTCGACCACGAAGTGCGCGCCGACGATCGTGTGCGTCGACATATAGGTGAAGTCGGTGGTCGAATCGATCGTGTTCGCGCCGGCGGCGGTCACGTCGAGCTCTTCGTTCGTTCCGAAGTTCTTCGCGATCTGACCGAAGTCGTTGCCGAGCTGGACCATCGTGCTGACGAAGTCAGGCGCGTAGTTCAGGATCTGGTCGTTGAGGTAACCGGCCACGTACGGGCGCACTCCGTTGATCAGCGACTTCAACGTGCCGCTGGTCTGGTTCGCCATCTGCTCGAGGATCCAGTTCGCCGGATCGTCGGGGTCGTTGGTCGCCGCGATGATCGCGTTCACCACCTCGCCGACCTTGCCCGGAGCGTTCGTCGCGAGATCGAAGTTCGACCGCATCGTGTACTTGCCCTGCGCGTCGTCGCGGCTCGGGGTCGGCTCTTCTTCGCCACCACCGCCGCCGCCTCCACCGCCACCACCACCACCGCCGCCGGCGGGGTCATCCGCGGCGCATGCGGCGAGGGAAGAGAGGGCGAGAACGAGGAGAGTCTTTGCGGTCTTCATGGTCGATGGCTCCGGTCGGGATTTGCGAGGGTTGGTGACCAAGCCGTTGTGCAGCGCATGTGCCGGAACTCTCGCGGTCGGATCGTCGTGAGACCGCACAGTTGCGAACCGGTGGCGGATCGCGTTGCCAGGTCACACGCGTTTCCCGAGGGTCAGCTGACCTCCCTGGGAGCCGCTGCAACCGATCGACTGCACTGGGGATCTCGTCGCCGAAACGACAGAGCCCGCGTTCGTTGCGGAACGCGGGCTCGCCGGATCAGGCCGCTGGAGTTACCAGCCGCAGGTCTGCCCCTTGTTCTGCTCCTCGAGCCACTTCTGGAGCGGCGCGAAGTACTCGAGGATCGCGGTCGCGTCCATCTCGCGCGAGCCGGTCAGCTGCTCCAGCGTGTCCTGCCACGGCTGGCTCGCGCCCTTCTCGAGCAGCGCCCAGTACGCCTTGCCGGCGTCCTTGTTGTTGTAGATCGAGCACTCGTGCAGCGGGCCCGTGAAGCCAGCCTTCTTGCACAGCGCGCGGTGGAACTGGAACTGGAGGACCGCCGCGAGGAAGTACCGCATGTACGGAACGTTCGCGGGAACGTGATACTTCGCGCCGGGATCGAAGTCGGCGGCGGTGCGCTCCACGGGCGGAGACACGCCCTGGTACTGCTTGCGCAGCGCCCACCAGTGATCGTTGTACTGCTCGGGCTTCACCTTGCCGCTGAAGACATCCCAGCGCCACTTGTCGACGAGCAGGCCCCACGGGAGGAACGCGATCTTCTCGAGCGCCTTCTTCATCTGGCGGTTGATCACGACCTTCTCGTTCGCCTCGACCTTGTCGAGCAGGCCCTTCTCCTTGAGGTAGCCCGGCGTCATCGACAGCACGACGGTGTCGCCGATCGCCTCGTGGAAGCCGTCGTTCGCGCCGCCCTGGAACAGGATCGGCTTCTTGTAGTAGGCCGCGTAGTAGTAGTTGTGGCCGAGCTCGTGATGGATCGTGTCGAGATCCTCGTGGTTCTTGTTGATGCACATCTTGATGCGCAGATCGTTCGAGAACGTCACGTCCCACGCGCTCGCGTGGCACACGGCCTCCTTGCCGGCCGGCTTGGTGAACATCGAGCGCTCCCAGAACGTCGACGGTAGCGGCGGCATGCCGAGCGACGTGTAGAAGCCCTCGGCGATCTGCACCATCTTCTTCTCGTCGTACGCGCCGGGCTTCGAGAGCGCGGGCGTGACGTCGATGGGCGCCTGGCCCGGGAACGGCTCGAGCTCCTTGTAGAGGTAGTCCCAGGTCTGCGCCCACATGTTGCCGAGCAGGTGCGCCGGGATCGTGCCGTTCTTCGCGACGACCTTGTCGCCGTACTTCTGGTTCAGCTTCGCGCGCGTGTAGCAGTGCAGCTGCGTGTAGAGCGGCTTGAGCTGATCGAAGAGTCGATCCGTCTCCTTCTCGAACGCGTCCTCCGGCATGTCGTAGCCGGACTTCCACATCGAGGAGACGTCCTTGAAGCCGACGCCGCGCGCGCCTTCATTGGCGAGGCCGACGTACTTCACGAACAGGTCCTTCTCGGCGTGGCCGACGTTGTCGTGCCAGCCCTTCCACGCGGCGAGCAGCTCGTCGGGCTTGCGCGAGGTCTGCAGCACCTTCGACAGCGCGTCGAGGTCCTTGCACTCCTTGCCCTCCGGCTTTCCGCCCTCGCACACCTTGCCCTTGCCGTAGAGCGACGACATCTCCGTCGCGATCTTCGCGAGCTCCTCGGCCTTCGCCGGATCATCCGGCGCGGGCTGTCCCGAGAACTTCAGCAGCAACAGCTGTCGCTTCGTGTCGGGATCGAGCTTGTCGAGGATCGGCTCGAACTTCTTCGCCGCCTTGATCAGCCGCGTGATGCCCTTGGCTTGCTCCGCACCGGCCTTCGACGCCGCTTCTTCGTGCTCCGGCGTGATGTCGGTCTCGTTGGTCCACTGCGCCTGCGACGCGTCCGTGTAGAGCTTGCGCAGCTCCTTGTCCATCTCGGCGACGAAGGTCTTCGCCTCGGCGATCAGCGCTTCATCATTGTTCGCGGCGACACCACCGCTTCCGGTGTCACTGCCTTTGTCGTTGTCCGGCGGCGAGGAGCTGTCGTTGGCTTTCTTGCAACCAGCGGCACCGAGGCCGACGAGGAGGGCGAGGGCGATGTGCTTCTTCACGCCCGGACCATACGCCGGTTTCGCGCGTGCGCGTCAAGCGTCGTCGCAGCGTGTCCCGCTCACGGCTCCTGCGGCACCGGCGTGTCGCTGTCGGGGGCAGGGGGCTCGTTCTCGACGGGCGCGGAGATCTTCGCGGCCTTGGGCGCGGTGATGCCGCGCTCGGCGAGCAGCGCGCGCGCCTTCTCCTGCTGCTTCGCGTCGAGCAACGCGAACGCCTTCTCGAGCGCCTCCTTGCTGTTCTCCTTGCGCGCGTCGTGCAACTTCCCGGCATCCTTGGTCGTGCGCACCGGCTGCGCGCCGGGCGCCATGTTCGGCGGGACGATACTGGGATTTTTCGGATCCTCCTCGAGGGGCTCGGGCTTCTCGATCTCGCGCAGCTGCGTGTCGATGCCCTCGTTGCGCGCCGACAGGCTGTCGTCGATCGCCTGTAGCTTGGTCACCTGCTCGGCGCTGAGCTCGAGCTGCCCCGAGTTGTCGATTAGGTAGCCGATCGGCGTCCCCGACGATGGGGGCAGCGGTTGTCCTGCATAGCTCGGCGGTGGATCCTTGCGACACGCGGCGAGCGCGAGCACGACGACGAGAGCGAAGCGCGCCAGCGTGCCGACGGGCGAGCCAGTCCCCTTGCGGTGAAACATCGCGCAGAATCTGCCACGGCCCCGCGTGCGTCGCGAGTCATTCGTACGTGACGGTGAGCACCGGCCGCATGTTGTTGTTCCCGTCGCTCGACACGAGGCGCACCGTCTGATCGCTGTTCGACGCGAGCAGGAGCCCGTGGTTGTTCGCGGGCGTGGTCACCCAGTCCTGTACGAGGGAGGCGGGGAGATCGACGTCGATCGGTCCGTTGGCCGTTCCGGGAAACGTCCCGAGGACCCCACCGATCGACGCGGGCGCACTCGCGCCGAGCAGCGACCACGGGATCACCCCCTGACGAAACGTGAAGTTCGCGACGCCGTTCGCACCGTCGGCGGTCCCTTCGTCCCACGCTTCGCTCACCGCGTGAAACGAGATCGTCGCGGCCGCGGTCGAGGTCTCCACGTAGAACTGGATCCTCGCCGACAGCACCGTGCTCGCCGGCGAGAGCTGCGAGACGTCGAACCGGATCAACCCGCGCGCACCCTGGTCGCGCTCGATGCGGATGTCGTCCGTCGCGCCAAAGTTGAAGGCGCCTTCGTCGCTCGAGATGTACGTGTCGTGCGTGACGTTCTGGACGTCGTTCCCCGTGTTCTCGCCGAAGGTGACCGTCATGTCGGCGGCGTCCGGGTTGTTCATCGGCGCGTCGTCGAGCGCGTCGCCCATGGCGCCACCATCGCCGCCGCCGATCGCACCATCGCTCGACGTCTCGAAGCCGAGACGGCCGCAGCCGACGAGGACGAGGATCCACGTGAATCGCACGCAGGATCAGTATCGCTCAGTTCGGGACGAGCAGCATGCCGGTGCGCGGCGGCAGGATGACCTGTCCGCTCTTCGTGGTGCCATCGACGAGGTTCGTGTACTCGCCCGACGGCAGGCCCGCGGCCGCCTGGGCGGAGTCGCCGCGGTTGAGCGCGACGAACACCGTGTCACCCGACGACGACATCTTCACGACGAGCGTGTCGGCGGTTACGCCGAGCTGCTCGCGCGTGCCGCGGCGGAGCGCGATGTGCGCGTTACGCGCCTTCGCGAGCGCGGCGAGCTGATCGCGCAACCACGTCTGGTTCTCGGTGTAGTTGTCCCATTGCATGAAGCGGCGGTTGTCCGGATCGCCGGCGCCGGCCATGCCGAACTCGTCCCCGTAATAGAGCATCGGGATGCCGGGCAGCGAGAACAGCAGCGTGTACGCGACCTGGAGGCGCTCGAACGGGCTCTTGTTGGTGGGCAGCGATGGCTGGTTGTTCCACGCGCGATCCTTGCCGCCGTCCCACGCCCCGAACTGCGGCGAGTCCTCGGCGATGTGGATCGTGCGCGGCACGTCATGGTTGCCGAGGAAGTTCGACATCACCGAGCCGGAGCCGTAGAAGCCGTCGTTCGACGACAGGAAGCCGGCGAGGTCGCCCATCTGGCCGTCGCGGCGCAGGATCGTCGAGAGGATGGTGCCGCGCAGCGGGAAGTCGAACTGCCCGTCGAGCATCGTGTCGGCGTTGACGTACGACTTGATGAGATCGCGCGAGCCATCGAACGTCTCGCCGACCATGTAGAAGCGCTGGTCGAACGCGACCTCGGCCTGGATGCGCGCGCGCACGTCGGTGAGCCACGACGTCTCGAGGTGCTTCACCGCGTCGAGGCGGAAGCCGTCGATGCCGATGCGCTTGGCCCACGACACCGCGTTCTCGACGGACCAGCGGCGCGCGTCGGCGTTGCGGAAGTCGAAGTCGGGCAGGAACGGATCGAACCAGCAACGCAGGCGCTCGGAGTCCCACGAGCAGCCCTGGCCGCACACGCAGTTGCCGCCGAAGCCGTTGTCGTTGGGCCAGAACCAGCCGTCGTTACGGTGCTGCTGATAGATCGGCGAGGAGTCGTGCACGTGGTTCATCACGTAGTCGACGAGGACCTGGATGCCGTGGCGGTGCGCCGTGTCGACGAGGAGCTTCAGCTCTTCTTCCGTGCCGAGCTTGGACTCGGCGGCGTTGAGGTCACGCGGCCAGTAGCCGTGATAGCCGGAGTACGCGTGACCGTCGGAGCCCGGGTTGGCGTTGTCGGCGTTGTCGAGCGGCGAGGTGATCCACAGCGTGTTGATGCCGAGGTCGGTGAAGTACCCGGACTCGATCTTCTGCGTGACGCCGGCGAAGTCGCCACCGAGGTAGTTGCCGGGCTGCTCGACGCTGGTGACGGGCGCGTTGTTCGCGGAGTCACCATCGGCGAAGCGATCGATCATGACGAAGTACATGATCGCGTCGCGCCAGTCGATCGCCGGGCGCGTCGGGCACTGGTCGCAGTCGACGCGCACCACGGAGTTGAACGCGCCGAAGCCATCGGGCGACTTCCGCGGGTTCTCGGGGTCGGCGATCCAGTTGCCGTCGACGACGAGCTTGTAGACGACCACCTGCTGGTCCTTGACCGGCACGGTGACCTCGAAGTCGCCGTCCGCGTTGCGAGGCATCTCGATGCCGGTCGTCCAGCCGTCGGGGGCGAAGTCGCCGCGCAGCGAGACGCTGCCGCCGGCCCCCTTGTACGTGATGGTCACGGTGCACGTCGCGATCGCCTCGCAGGTGCTGCCGTCCTCGCCGACTCCGCCGTCGGCGGGCGGGGCGTCGTCACCGGCGCCCGGGTTCTGCGACGAGGGACAACCCGCGAGCGCGAGAGCGAGAGCAACGACGGCGAAACGCACGGCCGAACGCGCATCAAGGGCCATGCCACGCGAGCGGGTTGCCGAACGCATCGCGAGGTCCATTCGATCCACGAGTTACGGCGGCGGCCCGCGGCCCGACCGAGCGGTTTCGTTGCGATCGGCAACGCGGCTTGCCGTTGTCGACAGGTGCATCGTGCACCCAGATGGCGAACATCACGTGTTGCGACGCGGGCATAGATCGTGCTCGTGTCCGGCGCCGATGAAACGTGCGCTCGGGCCCTTCCTGCTGCTCGCCCTCACGCGAGTCGCGTTCGCGCAGGATCCAGCGCCGCCGGCCGAGCCGCCCGAGGCGAGCCCGCCGATCGAGCAGCCGGCGCCGGCGAACACGCCGTCGCCTCCGACCACCACGACGCCGACTCCCGACGCGCCGGCCGAGGCGCCGACCGACGCGCCGCAGGTCGATCCGAAGTTCCTGCCGCCCTCCGATCCGTGGCCACCCGTCGAGGCGATCGACGCGCAGGCGATCGGCGGCGACAAGGGATTCCGCTTCGGATCGTACGGACGCATCCTCGCGGGCACCGATCTCCGCGGTGGCAAGCCCGAGGCCGCGAACATCGTCGCGCACGGTCCGCGCATCGTCGAGGATAGCTACCTCGAGCTGGAGCTGTCGTACGGCTTCGACACGCCGAGCGGCAAGCGGCTGCGTCCGGTGATCACGCTCGCGTTCGACGGCACGCTGTTCCACGACACGGGCGACTTCGACGCGCAGCCCGCGCTGCGCAACGTGTTCCTCGACGCGCAGCTGACGAAGCACACGAGCGCGTGGGTCGGGTCGCGCATGTATCGCGGCGACGATATCTACCTGTTCGACTACTGGCCGCTCGACGATCTCAACACGCTCGGCGGCGGTCTGTACTTCCGCAGGAGCGAGGGTGAGTCGGGCAAGGGCGACGCGATCGAGCTCGCGGCGCACGCGGGCGTGAATCGCCTGAACAACGAGTTCCAGTTCCAGGAGATCGACGTCCCCGATCCGCAGCAAGGCGCGACGACCGCGGTGCAGCTGAATCGCCAGCGCATGGTGCTGTCGGGCACGGCGGCGTATCTGCTCGCCGCCGACGAGGACGAGCCCTCGATCAAGGTGAAGGCGCACGGCGAGTTCCACGCGCTACCGTCGGGCACGCGCGAGCGCACGGACGGCACGCTCGAGGCGCTGCCGTCGGATCGCGGCTGGCTCGTCGGTGCGGAGGCGAGCGTGTTCGGCATGTCACGCGTGCCGCAGTTCCGGCGCCACGTGAACCTGTACGTGCGCTACGCGCGGGGCCTCGCGGCCTTCGACGAGCTCGCTCCGCCGACGAGCTTCGGGCCCGAGCTGAAGACGGATCGCGCGAGCGAGCTGACGTTTGGCGCCGCGGGCAACTGGGATCACCGCCTCGGCAACGTGATGCTCGGCGTGCTGTCGCGGCGCTTCATCGACGCGGACACGACCGCCACGGATCCCGACGACGGCTGGGAGTACGCGCTCGACATCCGCCCGCAGCTGCGCGTGCCGACGACCGACGTGTTCGTCGGCGTCGATCTCTCGTATCAAGCGCGCTTCCCGCGCGGCCTCAATCCGAACACGCAGACGGCGGAGGACCCGGCCGTGTTCCAGGTCGCACCGATGCTCGTGTACTCGCCGATGGGGCCGTCCGCGTACGACCGCCCGCAGATCCGCGTGGTCTATCGCGCGGCGCGACTCAACGACGCCGCGCGCGAGCTGTTCGTCCCCGACGACATCCGCCACGATCGCACGTGGACGCACTTCCTCGGCGTGCAGGCCGAGTGGTGGTTCAACAGCTCGACGTACCGCTAGGGTCCGCAGGTATTGCAGCCGGCCGGCAGCGAGCTGCAGCGACCGAAGCCGAGCCCGTTGCAGCCGGACGGGCACAGGTTGCCCTCGCACGACGCGGCGTTCAAGCCACCGGCGCACGTGATGTCGCACGCGCACGAGTCGGAGCAGTCCATGTCGCGGCACGACGACTTGCCGGAGCACGTCACGTTGCACTTGCCCTCGCCGCACTGGAGGTCGCGACACGAGCTGTTGCCGCTGCACACGATGGTGCACGACTTCGCGTCGGAGCAATCGATGCCCGACGTGCACGAGTTCGTCGTCGTGCAGCCGATCGTGCAGTTCCAGCCGACCGGGCAGACGACCTCGCTGTTGCAGCTATCGGTCGCGCAATCGATGACGCATTCGTGGCGATCTTGGCGGCAGCTCGTGCACTGCGCCGGGCACATCGCGCTGTCCGGCGCGCCGTCGCGCGGTCCGTCGATCGGCGGGCTGTCAGGCAACGCGGCGTCGATCGGCCCGGAGGTCACGCAATAGCCGTTGATGCACGTGCGCCCGGGGAACGGATCGCAATCCGTATCGATCTGGCACTCGAACTCGCTGCTCTTGTGATTGATCGAGCAGCTGCCTGCCGCCATCGCGAGCGCGATGGCAAGCGCGAGGATCCACGCGGCGACGAGCTTCATGGCGTGCTCCCGGTGATGGCAATGCCCGCGCCGTGATCGAACAGGGCAGGGCCGACCTGCGCCGTCATCGACGCGCGCTTCTTGCGGTTCTTGATCAGGAAGTACGCGCTGACTCCGCCGAGGACCGCGCCGGTGAGGAACAGGAAGTTCCCCGCGCCGGCGTACGAGTCCGCCTGGCGCTCGAGCTCCTTGATCGCGTCGAAGTCAGAGGTCGTGTTGGCCGGCGCGTCGTCGATCTCGCCCTGCAGGCTGCCGGCCTTGCCCCAGCACATGAAGCCGATCAGGACGAACGCGCCGCCGGTGATCGTCCCGATCAGCGGCAGCGGAGAGCGCGAGGGCGTCTCGACGATGTCGATCGGCGTCGGATACGCGCTGCCGATCGGCGCGGGTTCTGCACCGCGCTCGGGGAGCACCGGTGGTGCGACCGTCGGCGGCGGCTCCGCCGTCGTCGGTGGAAGCGGCTCGGTCGAGGTCGCCGGAGGCAGCGTCGCCGTCGTCGTCGCGAAGAACAGCGGCGCGAGACCGTCGAGCTTCTCCGCGGGCTCGCCCTTGAGGATCATCGACCGTGCATCCTTCGACACACCGCCGCGCGCGACCCGGTACGCGACGACCTCGGTGCCGCCGGGCTTGGGCGTGAGGTTCGCGTAGACGAGCTCGTCGACGGCGAGCATGTTGAGGATCTCCTCCTTGCATGCCGTCGTGTCGGGCGCGCAGCCCACGGCCGCGGCCGCGTCGGTCATCGTGATGTCGCCGGGCGAGACCTGCGCATCCGTGGTCTTCGCGAGCTTGATGATCGCGGAATCGACCTTGGTGCGAACCGCACTGTCGGCGCGGCCTTCGCTCTTGAGCACGAGGATCTTGCGCTGCTCGGCGAACGCCGGCGTCGCGACCAGCGAGAGGACGAGCGCCGCTGCGAGGACGCGCTTCACAGCTTCGCCATCCGATCGCGGATCTGCTCCGCGTCACCCGCGCCCGGCGAGAGCTGCAGGTAGCGCGAGAACGCGCGCTTGGCCTGCGGCTTGTTGCCCATCTTCTCGTAGACGAGTCCGAGCCCGCGATACGTCGGCGGATACCCCGGGTTCGCCGCGAGCGAGTCCTTGAACGTCGTCAGCGCACCCGACGTGTCGCCGCGGACGTACTGCTGGAAGCCCGTCCTGTACGCCGCCGCGGGATCGATCTTCTTCGCGGACGGCTGCTCCGCGTACGGATCGATCGGCGCGAGGTCGGCCTGCGCGACGCGCTTGTCCTTCTTCTTCGGTTCCTTCTTCGCTTCTTTCTTCGGTTCCTTCTTCGGCTCCTTCGTCGCCGTCTTCGGGTTCGCCGCTGCCTTCGCCGCCGCCTCCGCTTTCGCCTTCGCGGCTGCCTCGGCCTTCGCCTGCGCCTTCTCCTTCGCGACGCGCGCTGCCTCGGCCTTCGCGAGGCGCGCTTCTTCTGCCTTCGCCTTGTCGGCGTCGGCCTTGAGCCTCGCGGCCTCGGCCTTCGCTTGCTTGTCGGCTGCTGCCTTCGCCGCCGCGTCGGCCTTCGCCTGCTTGTCGGCCTCGAGCTTCGCCTGCTTCTCGGCGGCGGCCTTCGCCGCGGCTTCTTCCTTCGCGAGCTTCTCGGCGGCGGCCTTCGCCTCGGCATCCGCCTTCGCGAGCTGCTCGGCGTCGAGCTTCGCCTGCTTCTCCGCCTCGGCCTTCGCCGCGGCTTGCTGCTCCTCGGCGAGCTTCGCGGCGTCGGCGGCCTTCTGCTCCTCGGCCGCCTTCATCGCGGCTTCGTCGGCAGAGCCCGATCCGGTCGCGGGCTCGGTCGGCGCCGGCTCGACACCGGCGGTCGGCTCGGTCGGTGACGGCAGCGAGTCCGCCGCCTTGGCCGCGGGCTCGGCGGGCTCGGGCGCGGTGCGCGACGGTCCGTTGAGCGCGGCCTCGTCGACCTTCGGCTTCTCCTTCTTGTCGCCGCTGCCGCCGAACGCGAACGCGATCACTACGATGAGCAACAGCGCGCCGAGCGCGCCGCCGATCGCCAAGAACAGCCGCTTGCGCTGCTTTCGATTGTCGAGCTCGACCTCGTCGATGCCGTCGTCGAGCGCGGCGTGCGAATCGGTCGACGATGCCCACTTGTCGAGCAGGTCGCCGCCGGTGTCCGAGCGCGAACGCTTCGGCATCTGCAGCGACACCGCGGCCGCGGCCTCGGGGAGCTTGGGCGCCGACGGGCGCATCGACGCGGTCGCGGGCATCTCGGGCGGCCCATCGGTCGCCGTCGCCGTCGCACCGGGCGGCATCGACGGAAGCCCCGCGATGTTCGCCGCGGGCGCGACCGCATCGCCGACCTGCGCACCGAGCGGCTTGTTCTCGCGGATCGTGTTCAGCACGTCCGACGACGCATAGCCATCGGCCGTCTTCTTCAGATCCACCGTCGCGGGTGCCGTCGGGACGAGCGCGGGCGTCGCGACCGTCTCGGCGTTCGAGATCGACGGCTTGTCGGTCTTCGCGTCGGTCTTCACTTCGACCTTCGCGTCGGTCTTCATCTCGACCTTCGCGTCGGTCTTCGCCTCGACCTTCGCGTCGGTCTTCGCCTCGACCTTCGCGTCGGTCTTCGCCTCGACCTTCGCGTCGGTCTTCGCCTCTGTCTTCGCGTCGGTCGTCGTGGCCGCGGTCTGCGCCGCGGCAGCGGCCATCACCTCGGCCGCGCTGATCGCATTCGAGCCAAACGGAAGCGTTCGCATCGGATCCGCCGTCAGCAGCGCGGGTTGCGCGGTGGCGGCGACAGCGGACGGCGTGATCGGCGCGGCAGGCACGACCGGCGCCGCGGCAGACGGGGTGATCGACGTGGCAGGCACGACCGGCGCCGCGGCAGACGGGGTGATCGGCGCGGCAGGCACGACCGGCGCCGCCGCGGCAACAGACGGCGTGATCGGCGCGGCAGGCACGATCGGTGACGCCGGCGTTGTGGGGACCGGCTCCGCCGCGAGACCGACCGATGCCGCCGATGGGGCGGTGATCGCCGACGATGGCGCGACCGCCGAAGCGGGCGTCGCGGCAGCGGCAGTCGCGGCAGCGGAGGTCGCGGCAGCGGAGGTCGCGGCGGTCGTCGTGGCGGTGGTAACGGGCTCCGCGGCGAGGCCGACCGATGCCGCCGAGGGCGCCGCCCATGGTGTCGACGGCGACACCGCGATCCCCGCCATCGAGGCGCTCGCGTCGGCGGCCTTCTTGTCCGCCTTCTTGTCCTTCTTGGACTTCTTCGTCTCGTCGGGCTTCGCTGCTTGCTTCGGCTCCTCGGCCTTCGGCTGCGTGAGCTCGACGACCTTCTCCTTCGTCAGCGGAACGACGTCGCTCGTCGGCGTCGGCGTCGGCGTTGCCGCTGGGGTCGGCGACGGCTCGCGAAGCGGCGCCATCCCGAGGATCGTCTGGTTGAGCGCGTGCTTCGACGACTTGTCGCTCTTTCCCTCGCCCTTCGCCTCGCTCTTCGCCTCGGGCTTGGCCGCGAGCGTTGCCTCGGCGGGCTTGGCCACGGGCGTGATCGACGGGCTCGATCCCGCCGGCGTTGCCGCGAGCTTGGCCGCGAGATCCGCGCCGCTCGGCTTGGCGGGCGGCGTGAACGCGTCGCGCAGGTACGCTGCGATCGGCTCGTTGTCCTCGGGATAGCTCGCGTCGTCGAGGACCGTGGCGATCTCTGCCGCCATCACCTTCGCGCTCGGATAGCGATCGCCGGGCTCCTTCGATAGCGCCTTCTTGCAGATCGCGTCGAGCTCCGGCGGGACGTTCGCGTTGAACTCGTTGGTCGCGAGGTACTCGCCGGGGAACTCCTCGTGCGTGAGCGCCGACCACAGCACCGCGCCGAGCGAGTACACGTCGCTGCGGCGATCGCCTGCCTTGCCTTCCCGCCGCTCGGGCGAGAGGAAGTCCTTGTTCGGCGTCGCGGGGAGCTCGAGCGTGATGCCCGACGCGGTGACCAGGATCGCCTCGGGAGCGACGGTGTGCAGCGGCTGGCCGTTCTTCTGCAGCTTGTGGACGGCCTCGGCGGCTTGCTCGACGATCCGCGCCGTCGAGAGCTCGTCGAGCCGTTTCTGCGCATCGATGACTTTGCGCAAGGAAGCGGCGCCGGAGCTCATGGCACCCCCACTCGTCGACGTGACACGGCCAGCATCCCCAGTCGTTGACACGCGCCTAGTCTAGCTCCAATCCCGTGACAGATCCCGCGGGTTTCGGGCCGCAAACAGCGGTGGAACCGGCGGTCGATCCGGTCACACGAATCTCGCACTTCCCGGCCGGCACGTCGTTGACTAGAAACTAGAACTGTCTAGTATCCAGTCCGTGCAACTGGTCCGCATCGGAGAGCTCGCTCGTCGGTCTGGCGTGTCGATCGCGACGCTGAAGCACTACCTGCGCGAGGGCCTGATCGCGCCGTCCCGCAAGTCAGGACGCACGATGTCCTGGTACGACCCGGCGCTCGCCAACCGGATCAAGACCATCAAGGAGCTGCAGAAGCGCCAGTTCCTCCCGCTGGACGTGATCAAGGACACGATCGAGCGCGACGCCGATGCCCCGGATGACTTCGCGGCCGCGGACGCGATCGCCAAGGTGCTCGCGCGCCACGGCGGAAAGCGCTCGCGCTCGCGCGAGGAGCTGCTCGCCCGTGGAGTCTCGGCGCGCGAGCTCGACATCCTCCTCGCCGCGGGCCTCGCGGTCCCGACCGGCGCCGACCAGCGTTATCGCGGCGACGATCTCGCGCTGCTCGTGACGCTCGGTGCCGCGCGCAAGGCCGGCTTGTCGGCGGACCTGCTCCCGTTCGACATCATCAATGACTACCTCGCGGCGATCCGCGCGCTCGTCGCCGTCGAGCTGCGCTTGTTCCGCGAGGGCGTCGTCCGGCGCGCTCCGGGCGACGTGGGCCGCCTGACGACTGCAGCGACCAAGCTCTCCGAGCGTCTCGTGGTGCTCGTGCGACGCAAGCTGCTGCTCCCAACGCTGACCAAGATGATCGAGGAGGACACCCGTGGACGTGACGAAGCAACTCGCGATCGCCCTGTTGATCACCGCCGCGTGCGGAGACCCCGCACCAAGCCCGTCCGTTGACGGCGCGGTCCAATCCGATAGTGCGCTGCCCGTCGACGGGACGAGTGGCGGGGACGCGCCCGTGTCCGGAGATCCCGCGCTCGACGGTCCCGCGAGCACCACGACGACGACGGTCTCGATCCCCGGCGCCGCGACGGGCCGTACGTTGTCGTCGACGGTCATCGCGCCGTCGACACCCGGCCCACACCCGCTCGTCGTGATCTCGCCCGGCTTCCAGATGGCGCGGACGCAGTACACGTCGTACGCGACGCACCTCGCGACGTGGGGCTTCGTCGCGATCCTCACCGACTACGCCGAGTCCGGCTTCTCGATCGATCACCAGCGCATCGCGAACGACGTCCCCGCGGTGATCACCTGGGCGCTCGCGCAGCAAAACCTCGCGATCGATGCCACGAAGGTCGCGGCGGCCGGTCACTCCCTCGGCGGAAAGATCTCGATCCTCGCGGCCTCCTCCGACGCGCGCATCCGCGCGGTCGTCGCGTGGGATCCCGTCGATTCGAACGCGCCGTCCGTCGCCCCCGAGAAGATGGGCGCGCTGAGCGCCGCGATCGCGGTGATCGGCGAGACGACGAACGCGACCGGCGGCTTCATGCCGTGCGCGCCGGCGGCGGACAACTTCACGCAGTTCTACACGGCCGCGCCATCACCTGCGCTGCAGGCGACCGTGGCGGGCGCCGACCACATGGACTGGGTCGACGATCCCACGTGCTTTGCCTGCACCTTCTGCGGCGCGGGTAGCGCGCCTCCGGACCGCGCGCGCACCGCGACGAAGCGCCTCGACGTCGCGTGGCTGCGCAAGCACCTGCTCGGCGATGCGTCGATGGACCCGTGGCTCGCGAGCTCGGCGGACGTCGCCGTGGTCACCCACTGACAATCGACCTATCTAGTCGGTCACGCGGATCGTGTGCAGAGCGGCGATCACTTGCTCGCGCTTGATCGGCCACGCCACGCGAAGGTCGAAGCCGGCCTCGCGAAACGCCGCGAGATCGGACGAGCGCTGCACGCTGCTCACGGCGACCAACCGCATGCGGCGATCTGACCTGGTACGGCGGAGTCGAGCGGCGATGTTGAACCCGTTGTGATCGCCGCGATCGAGATCGATGAACGCCGCATCGAACGAGTCCGTTCGCATCGACGCGAGCGCGTCATCCCGCGCGGAGGTCTCGACCACGACCGCGTGCTCGCGAAGGACCTGCGCGAGCTGACTTGTCATCTCCCGGCTGCCGCAGACCAGTACTCGAAGAGGGGACTCGTTCGACTCCATCACTCGGAGTGCTAGTGGTCCCATCGACGACGATCGTCGCGAGGAATTGGGGTAGTCGTGGGGGGGCGACCGTGAGGAGCTAGCGACTGTTGACGAGGATCGTGCCGAAGTACTGCAGCGACGCGCTCTTCGAGTCCTTCGGGCTGCCGAACAGCAGGACCTCGTACTGTCCCGTATCGAGAGGGCACTCGATCGCGAGCTTCGTGCCGCCCGCGGAGTCGACCGTGCATCGCACATCGCGCGACGTCGTCCCCGCGCGCTGTGCGACCGCCAGGATCTGCGCGCCGTAGGGATTATCCAGCAGGATCTGGACCTCGTCCTCGACGGTCACCTGCGAGCGCGTCGGCGACTCGAGCACCACGCCGAGCTGGCCCGAGTACGGCGACAGCAGCGGTTGCCTGGCGAACTCGCCCGCGCTGATCGGCGTGGTCAGCTGCCACGCGGGGAGCTCCGGCAGGTGATCCATGCGGAACAGCGCCGGCGGCGTGAACAGGTACGTCGACTCGACGTCGCTCTTGTCGTTGCCGACGGGATCGTCCCATGTCGCGTCGACGAACACCCACGTGCCGTCGATCTTCATCGCGTTCCACGCGTGCAGATATCCCTCGAGCACCGACTTGACCGCTTCTTCACTCGCGGAGTCGTCGATGCGCCGCTCGCTCGTGCGGACATAGCCCGTGATGTACGCGGTCTCGATGCCCGCCGCCTCGCCGAGCGCGACGAGGAGGCGCGCGTAGCCCTCGCACACCGCGGTGCGCGCGACGAACACGTCCTCCGCTTTCTGCGACGGGCGCTTCGTGTAGCGATCCTCGCCGCGCAGCTGAAACGTCGCCTCGTCGTACGTCATCCGCAGCACCACGTAGTCGTGCAGCGCCTTCGCGAGGCGCTTCTGGTCGGTGACGCGCGCGGCGAGGTACTTGCCGACCGCCTCGGGCGACGTCTGCACGTCCGCGGGCATCTCGGTCACCTGGACGTCGGGCTCCGCGGGCATCGGCCAGCCCGGGTGCGGCTGGCCGGGCTTGTAGACGATCTCGGGCGGAGCGTCGTCGAGGTCCTCGCTCGGTGGCGCCTGGTCGCTCTCGCCGTGCAGGTTGTCGCTCTTGTGCCAGCGCTGCTCGAAGCGATCCGCGAAGCCGAGCAAGCGCGCTCGGATCGCGCTCGCGATCGGTCCATCGTGACCGTCGAGCATCCAGTCGCCGCGCACCGCGATCGCGCGGAACGCGGTCTGCGGCGCGAACCACATCATCCCGCCGAGGAACACGCCGTTGATCAACAGCGTGCGGAGCACGAGCCGATCGATGCGCGTGAGGATCGCCTTGACCTCGACGCCCTTGCGCCTCCGCCGCCAGAGGAAGAACAGGTCCCATCCGACCGGCAGGATCGGGAACAGCAGGAGCCCGACGAGGAGCGCGATCAGCTGCGACGCGTTCGAGTACGCGGCGAGCGAGGACGCGAGCCAGAACCCGAACAGCGGCGTCAGCACCATGGTGCTGATCCACACGATGCGGAAAAGCACCTTCACCACGCCCGCGGCCACGCGCCATCCACGGGATGCCATCTCGGGGTGGTAGCGCCCCGCGTTGCGATCCGCAACACGGCGTATCGGCCGTCGGTCCAATTCCCTTGATCCTCGACGGGAACGTGGGGCACGAATCGTGCTCTCCGATGCACCCGATGTTGCGCCTTCCGACCGCCATCCTGGTAGCCCTCGCGGCGTGCGGTGGCGCGTCCGACTTCGAGCACCCCGCCGACCGTCCCCACCAGGCGAACGCGGGGCTCGACTGGCGCGATCAGGTCATCTATCAGATCGTGATCGACCGCTTCTCGAACGGCGATCCGAACAACGACATCAACGTCGCGCCGTCGATCCCCGGCCGCTATCACGGCGGCGACTGGCAGGGCGTGATCGACAAGCTCGACTACCTCGAGACGCTCGGCGTGACCGCGCTGTGGATCTCGCCGGTCGTGAAGAACACCGAAGAGGACGCCGGCTTCGCGAGCTACCACGGCTACTGGACGCAGGACTTCCTGCGACCCAACGCTCACTTCGGCGATCTGACCAAGCTGCGCGAGCTGGTCGACAAGGCGCACGAGCGCGGGATGCTCGTCATCCTCGATGTGGTCACGAACCACATGGGCCAGCTCTTCTATTACGACATCAACGGCAACGGTCAGCCCGACGACACGATCAGCGGCGGCGGCTTCTCGCACACGTGCTTGCAGATCTGCCGTGACAACCCGAACGCGTGCAGCGGCGACGAGAAGACGTACTGCGCGAACGGCTCGGGCTACCTCGAGCGCATCATCGAGTGGGATCCGGACTACGACCCGCGCGGCGTCCAGGGCTGGACGTCGCTCGGCTTCTCCGGCAGCGCGGACGTTCGCTTCACCGACTGGCCCGACAAGAACCGCACGCCACCGCCGCGCCCGCCCGAGTGGTTCGACTGGCCCGACGACAAGGCGTGGTTTGACGATCCCTCCTGGTACAACCGCAAGGGCCGCGTCTACGTCTGGTGGCACGAGGCCGACTACACGCGAGACTTCATCCGCACGCAGGAGACCACCGGCGACTTCCCCGGCGGCCTCAAGGATCTCGACACCGACAACGCCGACACCAAGGAGGCGCTGATCCGCGTGTTCGAGTACTGGATCGAGGTCGCCGACTTCGACGGCTTCCGCATCGACACGGTCAAGCACATCGATCGCCCCGAGGTCGCTCGCAACGTGCGCGGCTTCTGGGGCGCGTTTACCGATCGCATGCGCGCCAAGGCGAAGGCGCTCGGCAAGCAGAACTTCTTCATCTTCGGGGAAGGCTTCGACGGGAACGACGAGCTGATCGGCAGCTACACGTGGGGCGGCACCGACGCCGACGGCGACTTCGGCCGCTTCGACTCGATGTTCTACTTCTCGCAGAAGTACCGCGGCGTCGAAGCGGTGTTCGTGCAGGACCAGCCGACGAAGAACCTCGAGTGTCTGTTCTCGAGCCGCATGGGCCGCGCGCAAGATCCGTGGTGCGCGCAGAACGGCTACGCCGCGGGACCGACGTGGGGGCCAACCGCGCACGCGTCGTCGGAGGACGGCGGCATCGGCCTCGCGCCGAACCAGGTGCTCGTCAACTTCCTCGACAACCACGACCTGCCGCGCTTCCTCTTCGAGAAGGCGAACAAGGACATGATCATTCCCGCGCTGATCTATCTGATGACGTGGGATGGCATCCCCTGCGTCTACTACGGCACCGAGCAGCTGTTCGCGGGCGGCGTCGATCCGAAGAACCGCGAGGACATGTGGCGCGGTAACCCCGAGGCCGGCTACGCGCCGTTCGCGACCGACCACGCGACGTTCCAGCTCGTGCAGGGTCTCATCGCGATGCGCAAGGACAACGTCGCGCTGCGCCGTGGCGCGGTGTCTCCCGTGTGGTCGACGACGGTGCCCGGCGCGCGCCGCGATGCGGGCATCTTCGCGTTCGAGCGGTCGACGTCGGATCAGACGGTCCTCGTCGTGCTCAACGCGAGCGATCAGGAGAGCGAGACCTGCGCGCCCGCCAACGAAGGCGGCGCGTGCCTCCGCACGACGCTGCCCGCCGGCACCACGCTGAAGGACCTCGTCCCCGGCGCGTCCGGCACGTTCACCGTGAAGGCCGACGGGACCGTCGCCGTGACCGTCCCCGCGCGCTCGGGCCGCGTCCTCGTCCGCCAGTGATCCGGCGAGCGCGCTAGCCACCGGGCGGCGTTGCGATCCGCATCGAGGGCGCGTCGCCGACGCCCTAACCGCGTGGATCGACGCCGATACCCCATGGCATGCCGCCTGCTGATCCGCGGCGGCGTATGCGCTTCATCGGTCTCGTCGCACTCGCCCTTCTCCCGACCGCGTGCGCGGAGTCCGGAGATGGCTACGCAACCTCGATCGAGGCGCCGCTCGTCGGAGTCGATGGCTCGATCGATCAGGCGGATCGCAACTGCCATGTCGTCCTGCGCGACATGAAGCGCAGCGGATCGGGCTTCTCGCTCGAGACGGTGGGTTCGAGCTGGGTGTGGGTCGGCACGGTCGAGATCAGCGACGAGGCCGCGGCCGAGGGCCTCGCGCCGAGCGTGATGTACCGGATGGCGCCGAGCGGCGCGTGGTCGAGCGTCGACGCGACCGCGCTCGATCAACCGGGCACGCCCGGCTTCGTGACGTACAGCGTGCGCATCCACGAGGGCCTGCCGGGTCCGGGCTGGAGCGGCACGTCGCTGTCGAACGCGAAGATCGAGGTCGTGCCGTACATGCGCCTCACCGGCGGCGGCCGCCTGTTCGATCACAATCGCAACGCGAGCGACTTCGACAACTACGTGATGACGTCACCGGACCTCGCGATCTGGAGCAGCGCGACGGCGTGCCCGGCGGCGGCAGGACCGACGCGCGCGCAGCTCGTGTTCGACGCCGCATGGGGCGAGCATCGCGAGGGCGTGCTCGCGCCGGGCGGCGAGATGACGATCGTCTACGACAACGCGCGCCTCGCGCAGTGCCGCAACTGGCGCAACGGCAACCCGCTGTACGACATCACGGCGCACGTCGTGTTCTCGCCGGGCAACCAGCGCCGCGACATCAGCGTGCGCGACACCTCGCCGACGATCCCCGTGCCGAGCGACGCGCAGGGCGTGACGCTGTGGTTCGAGAACACCGCGATCCCCGGCTGCCAGGCGTGGGACTCGAACCTCGGCGCGAACTACTGGTTCGACGCGCTCACGCCGCCGCAGTGGATGGGCGAGGCAAAGACGCTGATCACGCGCGACTCGTCGGACCGCTGCAACGGCGGCACCTCGGCGTCGACGGGCTTCTCGTTCGACACGTGGGCGCGCCAGCGCGCGGTGATGACCAACTTCTGCTTCGAGGTCTACAAGCCGAGCATCACCGAGAACGACGACCCGGGCCACATCTTCCCGTTCCTCGACACGCGCCTGCACTACCGCTTCGTCGGCGCGACCGCGTCCACCGAGTGGCAGTCGACGCCGGTCGATCTCGATCGCCGCGTCGGCAACAACACGCGCTACGCGTTCAACTGGCGCGCGGTCGATCCGCTGCGCAGCTACCACTGCCCCGAGGTCGAGCCGACGGTGGTCGCGACGCCCGACGGTGGGCGCGCCGAGATCCGCGTCGAGTTCTACGTCACGGTCAACGGCGGCGAGCTGCGCCCCGCTCCGGGTGGCGCCTACGCGGGCACGTTCGTCGACTACGCGAACGACGCGTGGCGCGGCGCCAACTGCAACTAGAAGCCGCGCATCCTGTCCTCCATGTCGTCGACGCACTTGTCGAGCGCGAAGCAGTTCGCGCTGGCGTCGATGCAGGCGGTGAGCTCGGCGATGCGCGGCTTGTCGACGCCGAGGTTCTCGACGAGCCGCCGGCACTCGTCGCGAATGAACGGCTGATCCTTCGAGCACACCGTCTCGATGCGCTTGCACGGTCCGGGGAGCGGCTCCTTGTGGTCGGACAGGCCGCGGCGGACCTCGTCCTTCACGCGGCTCTTGATGTCGTCGAGGCCGGGCAGGTCGCCGAGCTCGTCCTTCATCATCTTCTTCATGCCCTTGCCGAAGCCGTCGAGCTGATCGAGCGCTTCGTTACCGAGGCCGCCGATCGCGCAGCCGAGGTACTCGCCGCACGACTTCGCCGCGATCGAGCAGTCGAGGAACTTGCCGTACTGATCGCCCATGACCTTCTTCGCCTTGGTCAGGTCCTCACCGCAGCTCGCGATCTCGTCCTGCGCGTCGCACAGCTTCGCGGCGTGCTCGCACACCTGCTTCTCCTTGCCCGACGTCCCTCCGCCGCCACAACCAACGAGCGCCAGCAGCACCACCGCACCCCAGCGTGTTTGCATGCTGTCGACGATAAGCATCACGCAGCGGGACGCAACAACTGTCTTAGCTTCCAAGCATAGAGCCGGATCTGGTGTTGCGCCTCGTCGTCACCGCGGCCGAGGTTGCGCGTGATCACCGTCGCCGCGGCGATCAGGCCGGTCGCGTACATCAGCAGCCCGAGGTGCACGCTGAATGGCGTCAGGTGCACGCCGACGTCGAGGACGATCGCGGTCTCGGTGACGAACAACGTCTGCTGCCACACACCGGCGAGCTCGAGCGCCCACGGCACGAGGATGCTCGACAGCAGCGCGACCGCCACGAGCCGCGAATACGCGACGCGGCGGAACAGCGGCGTGCTGTTGAACAACATCGCCGTCGCGGCGGCGAGCCCCGGCGCGACGAGGAACGGTGTCGTCATCCGCCCGATGATCATCAGCAGCGCGACGTTGCCGAGGATCGCGATCGCGTAGCGATACGGGTTCGTCTTCGCCGTCGCGCCGCGCCACGCGGTCACCGCGAGGACCACGAGCGTGCCGATGAACGCCGCGATGTGTCGCCAGTCGACGCCGATGAACAGCATCAGCGGGATGAACAGCGCATACGCGGCGTAGCCGATGATGCCTTGCAGCGCGAGCCGCTTCGCCGCGCTGTAGCTGACCGCCTCGACCTCCGCGGCGAGCTCTGGCGGCGTCGTGCGCGGCGGCTCCACCATCAAGCGCCCGAGCAGCGCGGCGGCGCCCGCGTGCTGTGGATCGAGCGCGAGCGCGCGGCCCGCGAAGCCGAGCGCCTCGGCGAGGCCTGCATCGTCGCCGCGCGCCGACGCCTCGGTCGCGCGCGCGAGGTACTGCTCGGCGAGCTTTTGGCGCAGCGCGATGTCGCGATCGCCGTCGAGGAAGCGCTGCAACGCCTCGCCGAGCCCTCGCGCCGTCGGGCGTGCGTCCGCCGTGGGCTCCGTCGCCGCGCGCACGAGAGCGGCGAGCTCGGGCGGCACGTCGCCGGCGCCCGTGTCCTCGACGCGCACCGGCAGCGGCTCGTCGATCGCGACGCGGACGCCCGTGAGGATCTCGTACAGGAGGCAGCCGAGCGCGAACACGTCGGAGCGACCGTCGAGCTCGCGACCCGCGCGCTGCTCGGGCGACATGAAGCCCGGCGTGCCGATCACCACGCCGACCTGCGTCGCATCCTCGCTGTGGTCCGAGCTCGACGAGCGCAGATCCGAGTCGGCATCGCCGCGCACCTTCGCGACGCCCCAGTCGAGGACGAACACCTCGCCGAACTCGCCGAGCATGATGTTCGATGGCTTCAGATCGCGATGCACGACGCCGCGCGTGTGCGCGAGCTCGAGCGCGAGGCAGACGTCGACGAACGCGCGCAGCAGGCGCTGGCGCGGGAACGCGGCCATCGCGCCAGCGTCCTGCTCGCGCAGCTTCGCGAACACCTCCGACAGCGTCGTGCCGACGAGCCGCTTCATCACCATGTACGGCCGGCCATCGGCGTCGTACGCGAGCTCGTGCACCGGCGGGATCGCGGGATGATCGAGCGCGCTCTGGATGCGGGCTTCTCGCAAGAAGCGCGCGCGGTCCTCGCCGCTCGGCGCGTTCTCGAGCATGCGCTTGACCGCGACCTCGCGGCCGAGCACCGAGTCGCGCACGGCGAGGACCTCGCCCATGCCGCCGCGCCCGAGCGTGTCGATCGGCTCGTAGCGATCCGGCAGCACGGCCGGCCCGCCACCGGGCCCCTTGCGGGCCGGCACTTGAAGCGACGTCGGAGTGTCGGACGGATCGTCCCTGCTGTCCGCCATGCCGTATCGTACCCGTCCGTGGCCGATGCAGTATCGAGTCGGATCTATCGCGTCGTCGGCGCACGCTCCCTGAACACGTTCGGTCGCTCGATCATCAACGCGACCGTCCTGTGGGAGCTGTACGCGCGCACGCACTCCAAGCTCGTGCTCGCCGGCGTCGGCGCGCTGCAGATGCTCCCCGTGATCCTGCTGTTCGTCCCCGCGGGCGCGTTCGTCGATCGCACGGATCGCCGCGCCGTCACCACCGCCGCCGCGACGCTGACCGGCGGCATCGGCATCGGCCTCGCGCTCGCCTCCGCCACCAGCGCCCCTGTCAGCGTGTACTACGCGCTGCTCGTCGCGCAGGGCTGCGTCGCGACGATCCACGCGCCCGCGAGCGGATCGCTCGTGCCCCTGATCGTCGAGCGCGGCCACCTCGAGCGCGCCAATCGCATCGGCGCGACGCTCCAGGAGCTGTGCGCGATCACCGGGCCCGCGCTCGCCGGCCTCGCCCTGACCGCATTCGCGCCGCAGTGGATCTACGGCTTCGTCGCGATCACCGGCGTGTCGTCGGCGATCCTCTACCGCTCGCTGCCCAAACCGCGCACCGTCGACGTCGCGCCCAGCGCTCGCCGCGACTGGCGCGTCGGCCTGCGCTTCATCTTCCGCTCGCCGTTGCTCCTGCCCGCGCTCACGCTCGACATGTTCGCGGTGCTGTTCGCGGGGGTGATCGCGCTGCTCCCCGCGATCGCGACCGACATCCTCCACACCGACGCGCTCGGCTACGGCATCCTCCGCGCATCGCAGTCGACGGGCGCGGTCCTCATGGCCGTGATCGGTGGCCGCATCCCACCATGGAAGCGACCCGGTCGCGTGCTGCTGATCGTCGTCGCGCTGTTCGGCGTCGCCACCTCGCTGATCGGCATCTCCACCTCGCTACCCCTGACCGTCGCCCTGCTGATCATCTGCGGCGCGCTCGACAACATCTCCGTCGTCATCCGCCTGACGCTCGAGCAGCTCGTCGTCCCCGATGACATCCGCGGTCGCGTGAGCGCCGTGCACTACGTGTTCATCGGCATGTCGAACGAGCTCGGGGCCGCGGAGTCCGGCTTCGCAGCGTGGCTCGTCGGCACGGTGCCGGCGATCATCGGCGGCGGCGCGCTCGCCGTGCTCGTCACGGGCGTTGTCGCGCTCGTGTGGCGCGACCTCGCACGAATGCCACCGCTCGCCGAGCTCAAACCGCCGGAATAGCGTTCGCACCCCTGGGCACGGCGTTCGCTACAGCCGGTGCCATGATGACTCGACTGGAGTTTCTCCGATCCCTCGTCGGAGTCGGCGCCGGTGTCATCGGGCTCGCAGCGCTCGGAGCGTGCGGAACCGACACGGATCCCGGCCGCGACGATCCCGACCCGGATCCGGGACCGGATGCCGGCGTGACGCCCGACGCGAACCAGAGCACGCCGGTCGACGCGGGCTCGCCAGCGCCCGGCGACGGTCCGCCACCGACGACCTGCGCCCCGGAGATCGTGATCGGCTACAACCACGGACACGCGATGACCATCGCACCCGAGGATCTCCACTCGACGTCGACGAGGACGTATCAGATCCGCGGCACGTCCGACCATCCGCACACGGTGGACATCACGCCGGCGCAGTTCGCGAGCCTGCGCGCGAACGGAACGCTGACCGTCACATCGTCGTACGACGATGACCACCCGCACACCGTCGTCATCACGTGCGCGTGACGTCGATCGAATAGGTCATTCGTTTCGCTTCGTGCCCGCGCGGGCGCGAGGGTTCTTCACGTCGAAGCAACGTGGAACACGCTGCTGTGGCATTTCGCGACGAGCTCGACGGCGATGATCGATGGCGTGATCGATCACGACGTCGTTCGCGCGAACCCACATCGTTCGTGCGCTTCGCGCCCGCGCGGGCGCGAAGGTTCTTCACGCCGAAGCAACGTGGAACACGCGGCTGTTCTTGATCGGAGTGCCGATCGACGCGGGGACCGATTCAGCGCCGGCGAGTGCGGGACCGCGCGCATTGGCCGACTCATCGTTCAGCTATGCCGTTGTCTGGATCGGACACGTCATCGACGCGGTGTCCGCTCGCGTCGCGGTTCGCGCCGGCGCGGGCGCAACGGCTCCCATCGAAGCGCGATGAGCCATGTCGGTCCGCTCTTCCTCCTTGTTTGGTTGAAAACCTTCTTCGATGGGGAGTCGGCGCGAGGGCTAGCGCTGTGGAGCTCTGTGAGCGCCGCGCTCCTCGGCGATCGTGGCTGAGCGTGCTGTCGTGTGATGCGCGCGGCGGTCATCAGAATCCACAGCGCGGTCGGAGCGTTCTCGTCGGTGGTGGAGTTGTGGATCTCTGCGTTGGGGCCCGCGTCGTTGCGGAGGTTACGTTGGCATTTCGCGACGAGCTCGACGGCGATGATCGACGGCGATGATCGACGGCGATGATCGACGGCGATGATCGACGGCGATGATCGAGGCGATGATCGATGATCGATGGCGATGATCGATGGCGATGATCGATGATCGATGATCGATGGCGATGATCGATGTCGATGATCGATGTCGATGATCGATGTCGATGATCGATGTCGATGTCGATGATCGATGTCGATGATCGATGTCGATGATCGATGTCGATGATCGATGGCGTGATCGATCACGGCGTCGTTCGCGCGAACCCACATCGTTCGTGCGCTTGCGCCCGCGCGGGCGCGAAGGTTCTTCACAGCATGATGGAACGCGTTCCGCTTCGTCTCTGTTTGGTTGAAACCTTCTTCGATGGGGAGTCGGCGCGAGGGCTAGCGCTGTGGAGCTCTGTGAGCGCCGCGCTCCTCGGCGATCGTGGCTGAGCGTGCTGTCGTGTGATGCGCGCGGCGGTCATCAGAATCCACAGCGCGGTCGGAGCGTTCTTGTCGGTGGTTGAGTCGTGGATCTCTGCGTTGGGGCCCGTGCCGTCGCGGAGGTTACGGTGGCATTTCGCGACGAGCTTGACAGCATGATCGATCGCCCGATCGATCACGTCGTCGTTCGGGCGAGCCCGCGTCACATGGCCTCGACGCGCGCACCCAGCGCCGGCGAGTGCGGGACCGTCTGCACTCGCCGACTCATCGTTCAGCTATTCAATTGTCAGGATCGGACACGTCATCGACGCTCGCGTCGAGGTTCGCGCCCGCGCGGGCGCGAAGACTCTTCATCGCCGTGCACTCGCCGGAACGTCAGCGCGCCGGGGGCGCGACCCGTGATGTCGAGCAAGCCCATGTGGTGAAGGCGATGGTGACCGCTACACAACGTCACGAGGTTCTCGTCGGCATCGTCGCCGCCGTGCTCGCGGTGGACGACGTGATGCAGATCGAGGTGGTGACGAGCGCGGCACCCCGGCACGCGGCACTGATGCATGTCGCGCGCGAGCAGGCGCTTGCGCTGCTTGGGTGACAGCGTGTGCTCCGGGCGCGCGGCCGGATCGTCGACGTGGCCCATCACGGTTGCGTCACAGGTGAGGGTCGCGATCTCGGCGTCGTCGAGCTCCGTGCCGTTGGCGAACGCGTGCCCATCCGTCGTGATCCAGACCTGGGCTGGCGTGGACGCGCACCTCGCGGGTGCCGTTGCGCGATCGCAGATCGTGTTCACGCGATCATCGTCGTCGACGAACTTCTCGCCGCGCTCGTTCTCGAGCTCGCGCAGCAAGGCGTGGAGGCGTGCGGCGGTCGAGGGCTTCACGTGAAAGCCGACGAAGCGGCGGCGCTCGTCGGGCTGGGTCGGATCGGACGGACGATCGCCACGCACGTGACCCGCGACCGCGCGCTGCACCTCGCGGTACGTCATGCCGCGCGTGTGGTGCACCCAGTCTTCTTCGGTCTCGGCGACCAGGATCCGGGTCAGCTCCTTGACGTGCGAGAACTGAAACGTGCCGGCTTCGAGCTCGGCCTCGAGGAGCGGCAGGTCGGCCAGCGCGAGGGAGACGCGCAGACGCTCGAGAGCGGTGCGTGGCTCGATGCCGCAGTAGACCTCGAGGTACTCGACGATCGTGACGCAGCCGTAGTGAGCCCAATGTTGGTTGGATTCGGCGATCCGGAGGTCACGCGCTTCTTCCGCGTCCCACGCCGACTGCTCGCGCTTTCGTCGAAGGAAGCGCGCGTGCAACACATCGTGCGTCAGCGGGCGATGCGCGTCGGACCAGGTGTGCTCCGTGATCGAGGTCGAACCATCCAGCATGATGATTCACCTCTACCACGCGAGTTTTCGGCGCTCTCGTTCGCGCTCTCGTCGACGATTCGAGTGTCGTTCGAACGGCGAGTCATCCGCGCTCGCGAACGCGCGCAGATGCGAGCGGGCGCGATCGTCGAGGCGATCTTGCGCGCGTTGTCCGTCGCCGTTTCTCGATCGCCCGTGAGTCTGTCAAGCAAAAAGCGGCAAGGTGTTCGTAAAGATGATTTCTCCGAGATTTGTGAGGTCCATGGATGGATCGTCGATGTGCATTCGAGGAGCTCTCCCCGAGCTCCGAGCTCGAGCACGACCGCGCACCAGCGCGACCGCACGGACGGCTCGCGCTCGAGGATCGCTGCCGCGCGTTCGAGAAGCGTGGCGTGGTGCCGACACCGAATGCGTGGTGTGAAACGAGCGCGAGATCGCGGATGGCGCGATGAAACGGGAACGTCGGCGATGAGGGCGAGGTGCACGCGGACGGCGACCGCCGATGGGAGCGTTGCGAGCGGTTCGAGCACGACGTACTCGCGAGGACCTACCGTTGGATGATGCTCGATGAAGCGCGGTCGCGCGGTGGTGGAGTGGGAGCGGGACAGTCCGCGTGCACCAGCCACATCGCCCGACGGGCCCAGCGGTCTCGAGCTCCGAGGATCGCTGCAGCGTGTTCGCGAGAAAGCTCGTGGACGGGATCGCAGCCGCGCTAACGTGGCGAGACGCGCGACGACGCGGCGATCGGCGAGCGGCGAGCGGCGAGCGGCGAGCGCTTAGTGGATCCGCGCGCTGATCGCTCGGTTCGCGAGGATGTCCGCTTCGATGGTGGCGAGCTCTGCGGCGCGTGCGCGCCACGTCGCGGGCTCCGCGTCGCGCGCGAGCCCGAGGAAGACGTTCCGATGGCGCACCTCGGCCGTCGCGAGGTCCGCGTAGAGCGCGCGCGACTTCGGATCGTCGAGCGCACCGGCGAGCAGGCCGAGGCGCTCGGCGCTGCGGCCCTCGATCACCGCGAACACGAGCAGCCGATCGAGCAAGCGCGCCGGCTCCTGCTTGCGAATGTGCTCGCGCAGCGCGGCGGCGTAGTCGTCTCCGAAGTCGTAGGCGGCGGGCTGGCCGCGGCGCGACATCAGCTGGCTGACCTGCACGACGTGGCGAGTCTCGTCATGCGCGAGGCGCGCCATCGCCGTGACGAGGTCGGTGCGCTCGGGATACGAGCGGATCAGCGACAGCGCGGATTGCGCGGCCTTGCGCTCGCAGTGCAAGTGGTCGGCGTGGACCGCGTCCAGATCGTCGAGGGCGATCGGGAGCCAGCGCGGATCGGTGGCGATCAGCGGCAGTGCATCACCGAGATCGGGGACCAGATCGTCCATCGCGCAATGATGTTACGTTCAAAGTCGTGAACAAGGTCGAGGGTCCCGATCAGTTTCGCACCGACTGCCTCGCGGGCCTCGAGCGCGCGAAGGCGCTCCGCCCGACGGTGAACAGCCTCGAGGGCTACAACGAGCTGCTGATGGCGGCGAGCGCATCGAACGCGCTGGCCGGCTTGATGTCCGAGGTTCACCCCGACGAGGTCATCCGCGACACCGCGCGCGAGTGCGAGCAAGAGGTCAGCAAGTTCTACTCGGCGCTGTCGCTCGACCGCGAGATCTATGACGCGCTCGCGGCCGTCGACGTGAGCGCGGCGGATGCCGAGACGCGGCGCTTTCATTCGAACACGCTGCGTGACTACCGGCGCGCCGGCGTCGACAAGCCGCCCGAGGTTCGCAAGCGACTCGAGCAGATCGACGAGGAGCTGACCAAGCTCGGGCAGCAGTTCTCGAAGACGATCGCCGAGGACGTGCGAACGCTGGAGGTGCTCGATGCGAGCCGCCTCGCGGGGTTGCCGGCGGACTTCCTGCAGTCGCATCCACCCGACGCGAAGGGCATCGTCCGCATCACGACGGACTACCCCGACTACAACCCGTTCATGACGTACGCAGCCGACGACGAGCTGCGGAAGAAGCTGTACATCGCGTTCCGCAGCCGCGGCGATGGCGGCAACGAGGAGACGCTGAAGCAGATCCTGATCCTCCGCGCGGAGAAGGCGACGCTGCTCGGCTTCGCGAACTGGGCCGACTACATCACCGCCGACAAGATGATCCGTTCGGGCGATCGCGCGGCCGAGTTCATCGAGCGCGTGTGGAAGCTCGCCGAGCCACGCGCCAAGGAGGACTACGCGGAGCTTTTGCGCCAGCTCCAGAAGACGGACCCGAGCGCGACCGCGGTCGCCGACTGGCAGAAGATCTACCTGGAGAACCTCGTGAAGCGGGACCGCTACCAGGTCGACGCCAGCGAGGTGCGGCAGTACTTCCCGTACGCGAAGGTGCTCGACGGCCTGCTCGCGATCACGAGCGAGATCTTCGACATCGCGTACACGCCGGTTCCCGACGGGAACCCGTGGCACCCGAGCGTCGTCATCTATGACGTGATGCGCGCGGGCCAGAAGCTCGGCCGCATCTACCTCGACATGCACCCGCGCGAGGGCAAGTACAAGCACGCGGCACAGTTCCCGCTGCTCGACGGCGTGCGCGGCGTGCAGCTCCCCGAGGGCGTGCTCGTCTGCAACTTCCCGCAGCCGTCGGCGGACGACCCGGTCGCGCTGCTCGAGCACGACGACGTCGTGACGATGTTCCACGAGTTCGGCCACCTGATGCATCACGTGCTCGGCGGGCACCAGAAGTGGATCTCTCAGAGCGGCGTCGCGACGGAGTGGGACTTCGTCGAGGCGCCGTCGCAGATGTTCGAGGAGTGGGCGTGGAGCCACGACACGCTGTCGCGCTTCGCGCGCCACCACGAGACGGGCGAGGTCATCCCGGCGGAGCTCGTCGACAAGATGCGCCGCGCGGACAAGTTCGGTCTCGGCACGCAGACGGTGCAGCAGATCTTCTACGCGGCGATCTCCCTGCGCTTCCATCGCGCGGATCCGGCGACGCTCGATCAGCTCGCCGAGGTGCAGGCGCTTCAGAAGCGCTACACGCCGTTCGCGTACGTGAAGGGCACGCGGTTCCACGCCTCGTTCGGGCACCTCGTGGGCTACTCGGCGATGTACTACACGTACCAGTGGTCGCTCGTGATCGCGAAGGACCTCCTGACGCCGTTCACGAAGAGTGGCCTGATGGCGACCGACGTGACCTACGCGTATCGCGACAAGGTGCTCGTGCCGGGGGGAAGCCGAGACGCGGCCGATCTCGTTCGTGACTTCCTCGGGCGCGAGTACGATTTCGCGGCATACGAGCAGTTTCTCGCCTCCTGAGCCGCGTTCGTTTCCGCCTCCACGGAGGCTTCTCCGCATCGACGAACGATTGTCTTCGCGCGAAAACAATTGTCGCTGATTGTCGCGACTCGCGACTTCATCGACGACGACTACGCGACGATAGAGTTCAGTGCGTTTCTCGATCGCTCTGCACGGATGCCTTACAACAGAGGCCTCACAGAGAGAGGACCCAGAACACACATGAAGAACCTGACGATCGCATTTCTCGCTACTGCTTCGCTCTTCGCCGTTGGCGCCTGCAAGAAGAAGGGTGGCGGCGATGCCGGTGAAGCCGTCGCGAAGATGACGGAGTTCAAGGATGAGATGTGCAAGTGCAAGGACAAGGCTTGCGCGGACAAGGTCCAGGAGTCGATGACCAAGTGGTCGACCGAGCAGGCGGCCAAGGCGGGCGACAAGAAGGACGTGAAGGCCGACGAGGCCACCATGAAGAAGATGACCGAGGTCGGCCAGCAGTACGGCGAGTGCATGACCAAGGCGATGTCGGCCGGCGCGGAGACCCCGCCGGCTGGTGACGGCTCGGCGGCTGGCTCGGCCGACGGCGCGGCGGCTGGCTCGGCGGACGGCTCGGCGGCGGCGGCCCCGACCGAGGGCGGCGGCGGCTCGACGGGCATCCCGGAGTGCGACGAGTACAAGGCGGCGATCGACAAGCTCGCCGCGTGCGACGCGATCCCGGAAGCGACGCGCAAGACGATGAAGGACGCGTTCGACCAGGCGTCCGGTGCGTGGGCGAACCTCCCGGCCGAGGGCAAGGCTGCCGCGGCGACGGGCTGCAAGGCGGCGGCGGACGCGACCAAGCAGGCCGCGGCTGCGTGCAAGTAAGCACCCGCTAGCTACTTCGCTTTCATCCTTAGATTAGGAAGCCCGACGGTGGAGACATCGTCGGGCTTTCTGCATTTCGGCTATGGTTCGCGAATGAAGACGATCCTCCTCGCGTCCGCGCTCGCGCTCGTTGCTTGCAGCAAGAAGGAGGAGGGCGCCGCGGGCGGTGGCGATCCGTGCGGCACCGCGATCAACGCGGCGGTCGACAAGATGAAGGCGTCGCAAGGCAAGGATGCGCCTCCCGCGATGGCCGAGATCTCGGAGAAGCTGCGCACGCTGATGACGCAGCACTGCCGCGACGACAAGTGGCCGGCCGACGTCATCGATTGCTTCTCGAAGGCGAGCAATCAGCCGAGCATCAAGCAGTGCCGGCAGAAGCTGCCGCAGGACATGCAGCAGAAGCTCCAGACCGACATCATCAAGGTGATGAGCGCCGGCGCGCGCGACAACGTCCGCGAGCGCGGCATGGGCCATGGCGGCATGGGCGGCGGCAGCGGCGGGGCCTCCGGCGGCGGCGAGCCCGCAGGTAGCGGCAGCGCGGGCAGCGACGTGCCGCCGGGGACGAAGCAGTAGCTCAGGGACGCGTGAGGTCGCGCGTGATGTTCTTCTGGTGCGCCTCGAGCGTGCCGCCGCCGATCTCCATCAGCTTCGCGTCCCGCCAGAACTGCTCGACGCGATACTCCGAGGAGTAGCCGTAGCCACCGAGCACCTGGATCGCGGCGTCGGCGACTTCCTTCGCGGCCGTCGAGGTGAACAGCTTCACGGCGTCGGTGCCGAGGCGGTTGCGCTTGTCGGGGCCCGTGGTGGCGGCGACGTTGTACGTGAGCGCGCGCATCGCTTCGACCTTGGCGAAGCTGTCGCCGATGTAGCGCTGGATCTGTCCGTGCTCGTGCAGCGGCTTGCCGAAGCTGTGGCGCTCGGTGGAGTAGCGGACCATGACGTCGAGGCAGCGGCGCGCGATGCCGAGCGAGATCGCGGACAGACCGAGGCGCTCGATCTCGAGGTTGCGCATCATGTTGGTGATGCCGCCGCCCTCGCTGCCGAGGAGGTTCTGCGCGGGCACGCGCACTTGCTCGAAGATCAGCTCGGACATCGACGACGCGCGCATGCCGACCTTGGGGATCTTCGCGCCGGTCGAGAAGCCCTCGAACGCGCGCTCGACGACGAACGTCGTGATGCGCTCGTCGAGCTTCGCGTACACGAGGAAGACGCCGGCCTCGGGGCCGTTGGTGATGAACGTCTTCCGGCCGTCGAGGACGTAGCCGTCGCTCGTGCGGCGCGCGACGGTCTGCAGGCCGAGCACGTCGGTGCCGACAGCGGGCTCGGTCATGCCCATGGCGCCGACGAGCTCGCCGGTCAGCGTCTTCGGCAGGTAGCGCGCGCGGATGTCGGGGTTACCCGCGTAGTAGAAGTTGTTGACGAAGAGGAGCGCGTGCGCGAGGTAGCCGAGCGCGAAGCCCGGGTCCGCGTACGCGAGCTCCTCGTGGACGATGCACGACGCGGTCGCGTCGAGGCCGGCACCGCCGTCCGCCTCGGGGATCGTGACGCCGATCAGGCCGAGCCCGCCGAGCTCGCGCAGGAGGGCGGTGTTGAACGACGGCTTCTCGTCATGCTCCATCGCCTGCGGTTCGACGCGCGATTGCACGAACTGACGGACCGTCTGGCGGAGTAGCTCGTGCTCTTCGGAGGCGTGCGCCACGCGGGCACCTTATCAGATAGAGTCGTCGCGTGAACCGTCGTGGCATCGAGCGCTGGGCCGCGGGGCAACCCGTCATCCTGTTCGCGAACCCGACAGCGCAGAGCGGGAAGGCCGCGGACTGGATCCGCCACGCCCGCGCGCTCCTCGACGACGCACATGTCGCGCACCGCTTCGTGCCCACCGAGCCCGAGGGCCGCACCATCGATCGCGTGACCGAAGTTATCGACAACGAAGGCGTGCGCGCGGTCATCTACATGGGCGGCGACGGCACGTTCGCGGAGGTCGCGAAGGGGATCCTCGCATCCAAGCACGCGCCGGCCTGCGCGATGGGGATGCTGCCGACGGGCACCGCGAACGATCAGGGCAAGTCGTTCGGCCTCGAGTCGGGGCCGGGGGCGCTCGAGCGAAACGTTCACGTCATCGCCGCGGGGATCACGGTGGGGTGCGATGTCGGGCGGCTCGTCGTCGAGCGCGACCAGCGCGAGATCCATCGCGACATGTTCTTCGACTCGTTCAGCGTGGGCCTCGGCGCCGCGTCGCTCGAGACACGCAATCGCGATCGCGAGCGGGTGGGGCTCATCCCCGGGCTCGGCATGCTGTACCGCGATCAGCTGGTGTACGCGGGTGCGATCCTGCAGCGCCTCGCGGAGAGCTACATCGTCGACGTGAAGTTCGACCTCGAGGCCGTCATCGACGGCAAGGTGTACTCGTTCGAGAACCTGCTCGACGTGATCGTCAAGAACACGCAGATCTTCGGCGGCGAGTGGGTGTTCGATCCGGACATCGAGTCCGACGACGGTCTGTTCGAGCTCGTCCCGGTCACCGGGCGCCGCGACTTCGGCGCCAAGCTGCTCGGCTCGCTGCGCCGCAGCCCCGTCGGCGCCGAGGAGCTGTCGATGCTCGGCTTCTCGCACGACAAGCCGATCACCGGCGCGCGGTTCGAGCTCGACGTCCGCGCGCGCCCGCTGCCGGCGGCGCAGTGCGACGGCGAGGAGCTGCCGGTGGGCGATCGCTATCGCATCGAGGTGTTGCCGCGGGCGCTGCGGTTGATCGTCCCGCGCGAGCACGTCGACCCGGCGAACGTCGACGCGAGCGGTGGCTGGCAGCGAGCAACCTAGCTCGCGCCGGCGTGTCATAGTGCCGACGTGCGGCGCATCGCCTTCCTCGTGCTCGTCGGGTGCAGCAGCCCGGCCGCGCCGCCGCCCGTGAAGCCCGCGCCTGCCGTTCCGATCGCGACGCCGATCACCGAGATGCCGAAGACGTGCACCGACGCGGCGTTCGGCATCGATCGCGCGTCGAAGGACCTGCACCCTCCCGAGCAGGAGGTGGTGCCCGCGATGCGCACGCGCTGCCAGCGCGATCAGTGGTCGCAGGACGTGATCGAGTGCTTCTCGGCGCTCGCCTCCGCCGAGAGTGACCTCGCGGTCTGCGTCGGGCGGCTACCGAACGAAGAGCGCGCCTCGCTGCTCGTCGAGATCCGGGGCGAGCAGCCCGATCAGACGGCGGAGCTCGCGGAGGTCGTGACGAAGCTCGCGACCATTCAGGTAGGCATCGCGAGCTGCGACAAGTTCGTCGCCGCGGTGACGCGCATGATGGACTGCGCCGCGCTCGACGCGGATGCGCGGATCCAGCTCGGCAACGAGACGGTCGAGGCGTGGAACCTGCCGATGCACAAGGTCTCCCTCCAGGACAAGGCAAAGCTTGCGGGGGCTTGCATGCAGTCGCTGGAGTCGTTGAAGCGTCACGCCACCGACCTTGCCTGCACTCTCTAGTTGGTCCACCCTCCTCGAATCTAACGGAGAGGTGTTTCATGGCTGACGTCTTCATTTACGACGCACTTCGTACGCCGCGCGGTCGCGGCAAGGCCGGCAAGGGTGGGCTCGCGAACCACCACCCGCAGGAGCTGCTCGCGCAGACGCTGAACGCGATGGCCGAGCGCAAGAAGCTCGACAAGCGCCTCGTCGACGACCTCGCGGTCGGTTGCGTCACGCAGGTCAAGGAGCAGGGCGCGTGCATCGCGCGCGTCGCGCTGATCGCGGCGCAGTGGCCCGAAGAGGTCACCGGCTTCACCATCAATCGCTTCTGCGGCTCGGGCCTCGAGGCGGTGAACTCGATCGCCGCGAAGATCGGCGCGGGCTTCACGGATAGCGGAATCGGTGGTGGCGTCGAGTCGATGTCGCGCGTGCCGATGGGCTCCGACGGCGCGATGCTCGACGGCCTCAACGAGAAGCTCCGCAAGCGCATGTACCTCGTGCCGCAGGGCATCTCGGCCGACCTGATCGCGACGCGCGAGGGCTTCTCGCGCACCGACGTCGACAAGTTCGCGCTCGCCAGCCAGCAGAAGGCGGCGCGCGCGATCGAGGAGAAGCGCTTCGCGAACGGCATGTTCGCGGTGAAGAACGACGACGGCTCTGTCGCGCTCGATCGCGACGAGCACCCGCGCGCGGACACGACGCTCGAGGGCCTCGCGGGCCTCAAGGCGGCGTTCGCCGACATGGGCGCGATGGCGATGGGCCCCAACGGCGAGACGCTCGATCAGCTCGCGCTGGCGAAGTACAGCGACACCAAGGCGATCGATCACGTGCACACCGGCGGCAACTCGTCGGGCATCGTCGACGGCGCGGCGGTCGTGCTGATGGGCTCGGCCGAGTGGGGCAAGAAGGCGGGCCTCAAGCCGCGCGCGAAGATCCGCGCGATGGCGACGGTCGGCGCAGAGCCCGTGATCATGCTGACGGCGCCGGCCCCGGCGTCGAAGAAGGCGCTCGATCGCGCGGGCATGTCCGTCAAGGACATCGACCTGTGGGAGATCAACGAGGCGTTCGCGACGGTGCCGATGCAGACGGCGCGCGCTCTCGGCATCGACATGGACAAGGTCAACGTGAACGGCGGCGCGATCGCCCTCGGTCACCCGCTGGGCGCGACCGGTGCGATCCTGCTCGGCACCGCGATCGACGAGCTCGAGCGCGCGAACAAGTCCACCGCGCTGATCACGCTGTGCATCGGCGGCGGCATGGGCATCGCGACGATCGTCGAGCGCGTGTAGCTCGACGCGCCCGTGGTATCCACGGGTGTGGCTCGTCGCTTCTTGCTGCTGGCGCTCCTCGCCGCGTGCGAAGCGCTAGCGCCTGCGGCGGAAGCACCTCCGCCGCAGTGGGTGTACGTGCCCGCTCCATCGGGGTGGCCCGTCGGTGCCCCGCAGGGGCGCTTCGGTCGCGCGCAGGCGCCGCAGCCGCTCGTGTCGCTCGGGATCGCGGGCACGCAGAAGGTGCCGCTGCGCCTCGCGACGCTGTGGGACGTGCCGGGCGATGCGGCCGCGCGCGCGGTCGCGTACGGCTACGAGGGAGCACAGCCGGCGGTCGAGCTGATCGATGTCGACGCGGGACGCGTCGTGTGGCGCGAGACCAACCTGTGCACCGGGCCGATCGTGGGCGTGACCGACGCGGCGATCGTGTGCTCGGATGGCGTCGGCATCCGCGGCGTGACGCTCGACGGCAAGACGGCGTGGAAGGTGGACTCGCCGTTCGTGGCGATGACGGAGGATCGCGTCGTCGTCGCCGCCGAGGGGCAGGCGGTGATCGTCGACGCGTCGACCGGCGACGAGGTGTCGCGCGTGACGTTGCCCGCGAACGTGCTCGCCGAGACCGTGGTCGCGAGCTGCGGTGATGCCGGGCGCGAGCTCCTGGTCGCAGCGCCGGATCGCATGCTCGCGCGCGTCGCCGACGTGAAGGGCAAGCCGGCGGTCACGTGGCGCGCGCCGCTCGGCGCGTTCGAGGCGATCGACGCGTGCGCGGGCGAGCACGTGCTCGCGAAGGCGGACGGCGCGTTGCTGTCGTTCGCGCGCGCGACGGGGGCGCTGTCCGCGCGCGTCGCGGAGGTCCGCGCGTGGTGGCCCGCGCGCGATGGGAGCGAACGCATCGAGATCGCGACGACCGCAGGGGTCGCGAGCTGGTCGCGCGATCTCGTCGAGAGCCGCGCGCTGCTCCCGCTCTCGCTCGGCGAGCTGGTGTCGTCGCGCGGCTCGCGCCGGCTCGTGCGCACGACGCCATCGACGATGGTCGTCCTCGATCGCGCGGGCGTCGCCGCGTACATCGCGCTCGGAGCGCAGACCGCGGTGCTCGGCGACACGGCGCTCGTCGGTGCGAGCTACGCGGGCTCGCGCGCGAACACGATCGAACGCTACGCGTTGCCGCCGCGGTATCCGCGCTCGCTACGGCTATCGCGACCGTCGGCGGGCGTCGCCGTGCCGACGGAGCTGCGCGACCTGCCGGCGACCTCGGCGCTGCCGATCGATGCGATCGCGAAGCCCGACACCGGCACGGCGAGCATCGGTCCGCTCGCGATCGATCCGGCGGCGCCGAACATCGTGTACGTCGCGGCGGCGGAGAAGCCGATCGACGACGACACGCCGCAGGCGATCGCCGCGTTCGATGCAGCGACGAAGACGTGGGTGTGGCAGCGCCCCGACGCGTGCGGTCCCGGCACGGTGAAGGCGATCGCGGTGACGGCGGAGCTCGTCGTGTGCGGCACGCAAGGCACGCGCCCGGGCACCGCGCTGGTGCGTGCGACGACGCGCTCCGGCGAGCCGCGCTGGGAGTGGGAAGGCGATGGCGTCGACGGGGTCGTGGGCTCGCGCTCGCTGCTCGTCGTCGGCGCGGGCGATCGCGCGTTCGTCCTCGACGAGAGCGGACACACGCGGCTCACGCTCGTCGCGCGCGATGGTGTCTCGCCCGCGGCGATCGTCGACACGCCGGAGTGGGGACCGCTGGTGATCGCGGCGCAGCACGGCGCGCTCGTCGCGCGCGCGGCGGACCTCGACATGCGTCCCGTGTGGACGCTCGCGATCGATGGCGTGGCGACTGCGGTGCACGCGGCCGGCGATGGCGTGCTCGTGGAGCTCGAGGACGGCGACGCGTACCGCATTCTCGCGCGCGACGGCACGGTGACCGGCGTGCCGGGCATCGGCCTCGCCTGGCATGCGAGCGCGGACTTGCTCGCGGGGATCACCGCGGGCGGACCGTTGTTCGGCGAGCCGATCCCGCGAACGCCGGGCGCCGCACCCGCGATCCACGGCGCCGGCCACCAGCTGCTCGCGCCGGCGGATCCGGAGCTGCCCAACCTGTGGACTCCGATCCCCCTGCCGCCGATCGTCGGCGCGGGGCAGCAGCTCACGATCTACGACCCCGGCGGCGGTGTGCGTGCGCGCGCCGAATACGAGCTCGGTCGCTCTGCCGCCTGGGCCCCGCGCGGTCCGGCCGGCAGCGAGATCGTGCTCCTCGGCGACGCGCCGCCCGGCGAGGAGCGTGTCCTGCTCGTGATCGATCCCCTGACCGGCGCGCCGACGCGGAGCTTCGGGGTGTCCGCCACGGATATCGCCTTCTCGACGATCGTCGACGGAGCGCCGGTGTCGGGTGTGATGGTCGCGAACCCACTTCGCGCCGTGCTGTTCCCGTAGCGATTTCACTCCGTTCGGAGCGACGGCCGAAGGGTGGCGCGCTATAGGATCGACACATGGCACTCCCGCTCCGCGCCGCGCTCCGTTCCGCAGGTCGCTTCATGGTCAAGAACCCCACGACGATGCTGAGCATGGCGCGCCACGCGCTCGGCATGCGGATCGCGGTGCCGCTCGATGCGCTTCGGTGGTTCATCTCGAACACGCCGCCGTCGAAGAAGGCGCCGCAGGACGTGACCATCTCGCCGCGTCCGCCGGCGATCGGAATCGGCGCGACGATCGATCTCATGGGCACCACGGTGCGCGCGGGCGCTTCGATCCGCGTCGACAAGATCGAGGTCAGCGACACCGAGTTCAAGGTCACGCTGCGTCTGTCCGACGTGACGATGAAGGTCCTCGGCGAGTCGTTCACACCCGTCGCCGGACTTATCAAGAGCGGCGCGCTCGATCTCAGCAAGCCCGGCAACCTCGCCAAGTTCATGCCGAAGCGCCCGCCCGTCCTCGTCGAGGCGCACGACGACATCATCGTGATCGACCTGATGCAGGACAAGAAGTTCGCCGAGAACGATCGCGTCCGCGGCATCCTCGGCACGCTGACGCCCGTCGTGAACGTCTCGGGCCTGTCGACCGAAGGCGACTTCCTGATCCTCCAGCTCCGCGCGTCGCCGTTCGGCATCCCGCGCGCGCTCAACGCCGCGCGCGCACTCGCCGCGGGCTGATCGTCGCGTCCCGTGTCCGAGTCCGTCGCATTCGCCGGTGACTCCAAAGCGGATCGCTACCGCGAGGCGCTGCCGCAAGTGCGCGGGGTCGTCGAGGGCGAACCCGACCTCGTCGCGAACCTCGCGAACATCGTCGCCGTGCTTCGCGAGTGCGTGACCTCGGCGTCGTGGATCGGCTTCTACATCATGCGCGATGGCGAGCTCGTCCTCGGGCCGTTCCAGGGCAAGGTCGCGTGCGTGCGCATCGCCGTGGGCCGCGGCGTGTGCGGCACCGCCGCCGCCCAGAAGCGCACCGTGATCGTCTCCGACGTCGAGCAGTTCCCCGGGCACATCGCCTGCGACGCCGGATCGCGCAGCGAGATCGTCGTACCGATCGTGCGCGATGGAATAGTCGTCGCCGTCCTCGACGTAGATAGCTACGACCTCGCCGCGTTCGACGAAGAGGATGCCGCGGGACTCGCTCCGATCGCGGAGCTCTGCGGCACGCTCGCATGGTGACTCGCTCGCTGACGTCGTTGACCCTCGTTGCGCTCGTCGCTGCATGTCAGGGCTCGGGCGGTGGCAGCACCACGGGCAGCGGCACGGGCAGCGGCACGGGGAGCGGACCGGTCCCGGGCGACGGTGGCGCGTCCGACACGGCCGCGATCACCGACGACGCGGACACCGCACAGCCCGCGGTCCTCGACGCTCCGAACAAGCCCGAGGAACCCGAGCCTCCCGACCCCGGCAAGGTGATCGCGGATCTCGGCGCGATCAGCGCCTGGCAGGCCGTCATCGACCGCGCGCAGTACCTCGCTCGTCGCAACCAGCGCGGCGTCGTCTACGGCCGCGTCGGCCCCGCGATCCTGTGGCCCGGTCCTCCGATCGCGGATGCGGGCACACCACCGATGTTGGCCACCGGGTACAACTGGCTCGTCGACGACACCGAGGGCAACGGCACGCTCGGCATTCGCATCAAGCTCGACGGCAAGGCCAAGGAAGGCGATCGCATCGCCGCCGGAGGCGCCTGGGAGCTCGACGAGCAGAACCGCTGGTACTGGCGCGCCGACGTGGTCGAGCCCGTGCCGCCCCCGTCGCCGAGCGACATCAAGGATCCACCCGCGCCGGTTCCGTCTCATACGATCGCCAACGGCAATCTCCCGTCGGGCGCTCGCACGATCAGCGTCGCGCGCGACAACGACGCGGTGTACTTCCAGATCGTCGGTCCGCCGCCCGTCACCGAAGGCGACGGCTGGCTCGTCGCGGACGAGCTCGGCGATGTTCCGTTCGCGCTCCTCGCATTGCCCGGCGAGCGGCCGTCGTACGGTGGGCAGGACATGCGCGCGCCCGACGAGCGCTGGCAGCTCAAGCGCGGCCAGACGTACTGGGTTCGCATCGGCAAGGTCCGAAAGCGCGGCACGCCCCTCGATCCGAAGCCGGCGCTCATCAACGCTCGCACCGCTCCCGTCCGCGTGCTGTAGTGCCTTGACGATAGTTAACGTACGCGTTAACTATTTCTCCATCATGAAACCAGCGCCCAAGAACTGGCCGCGCATGTCGGCCTCCGCGTACTACCAAGATGCAAACGCCGCGATCGAGTGGCTGTGCAAGGCCTTCGGCTGGGAGGTCCGCCTCAAGGTCGACGGAGAGGGCGGCTCCGTCGAGCACTGCGAGCTCGTGTTCGGAGAGTCCGTGATCATGGTCGGCGACGAGAAGCGCCAGAAGGATCAGAACCGAATGTTTCGCAGCCCCAAGTCGGTCGGCGGCGTGAACACGCAGGGGATGATGTTCTACGTCGACGACGTGGACGCGCACTGCGCGCGCGCTCGCGCCGCGGGCGCGACGATCACGTACGAGCCGAAGGTGTCCGACTACGGCGAGGAGTACTGGTCCGACAAGTCGTATCAGGCTCAGGATCCCGAGGGGCACCTATGGTGGTTCTGCGAGCGCCTCAAGGGCTTCCTGTGATCGGGCTCTCTGCGATCGCGACGGTCCCTCGATGAGCACGTCGCTGACGAACGCCGCGCTCGACTCCACGCTCGTCGCCCTCGCGGATCCGTCGCGCCGCGGGGCGATCGACCTGTTGCGCAAGAAGCCGCGTCGCGCGGGCGAGCTGGCCGAGGAGCTCGGGCTCAGCGCACCCGCGATGAGCCGACACCTGCGCGTGCTGCGCAGCTCCGGGCTCGTCGAGCGTGCGTTCGATGCCGACGACGCACGCGCCACCGTGTATCGACTCCGTCCGGAGAGACTCATGCAACTACGTCACTGGCTCGACGAGATCGAGCGCTTCTGGTCCCTTCAGCTCGACGGGTTTGCTCGTCACGTCGAGGCAAGCCGAGGCAAGCCGCGAGGCTCGAAATGACGGTGGCGTGCGACGGCGAGCTCGGTGCACGCGAGGCGCAGCGATGACGATCGCCGGCGACAAGGTTCGCGTGCAGACGTTCGTGCGCGTGCCGCAGCGCGACGCGTTCGACGTGTTCACCCTCGAGCTCGACGCGTGGTGGCGACAGGGCCCGGCCTATCGCGTCGGCGGGAAGCACCAGGGGCCGATGCACCTCGAGCCCAAGCTCGGTGGGCGCGTGTTCCAGGAGTACGGGCCGACGCGAGAGCGCGTGCATCAGATCGGCACCGTCACGATCTGGGATCCGCCGGCGCACTTCGCGTTCACGTGGCGCGGCATCAACTTCAAGGAGTCCGATGCGGACACGATCGTCGAGGTGTGGTTCGAGAAGGCGCCCGAGGGCACGCGCGTGATCCTGGAGCACCGTGGCTTCGCGTCGCTGCGCCCGGATCATCCGGTGCGCCACGGACAGCCGATCGTGGAGTTCATCCGCGACTTCGGCATGTGGTGGGGATCGCTCGCGACGGCGATGCGCCAGTTTGCCGAGGACAAGGCCGCGGCGAGCGCCGAGGACAAGGCCGCGACGAGCGGCGAGGAGAACGTGCGATGAGTCGAGTCCCGACGAGACCAGCGCCGCGTGCGCCGGCGGTGATCGCGCAGCCGCTGATCTGCGTGCGCGATGTCGAAGCCGCGTCGCGCTGGTACTGCACGCTCCTCGGCGCGATCTCGGGGCACGGCGGTGCCGAGTACGAGCGCGTCATGATCGGCGACGAGTTCGTCATGCAGCTGCACGCGTGGGACGTCCACGAGCACCAGCACCTGGGCGATCCGACGCAGCCCGTCGGCAATGGCGCGCTGCTCTGGTTCAAGGTCGCGGACTTCGACGCGTGCGTTTCGCGCGCTCGCGATCTCGGGGCGACCGTCCTCGAGGACGTGCACGAGAACCCGGGAGCGAACCACGTCGAGATCTGGCTGCGCGACCCGGACGGCTATGTCGTCGTGCTGGCATCGACGCCCGCGGACGAGTAGGGCGCTCGTGAGAACGGCGGACCACGCATAACCGTTCCGCTACACTCGGTGCGTGCACGCGCGGCGGGCGCTTCTCCCGGTCGTCCTTCTCGCGGTGTGGGCCTGTGTCCATTGCGCGCCCGTGTCGTCGCGCCGCGCGCCGATCGACGAGGACATGCCGCGCGCGGGGCATGCGGTCATCACCGACGCGCCCGAAACGATCGAGGAGCTGAAGCGACGGATCGCCGAGGTGCTCGAGGCCGAGAACGCCCCGGGCGCGGTCATCGGCCTCGTCGATCGCGATGGCCCGATCTGGATCGGCGGCATCGGCGTACGCGACCTCGCGACCCGCGCGCCGATGCAAGCGGACACCGTGTTCCGCGTCGGTTCGCTGACGAAGTCGATCATCGCCCTCGGCGTGATGCGGCTCGCCGACCAAGGCAAGCTCGACGTCGACGCTCCGCTGCGCGAGCTGTTGCCCGGTCTCGTCGACAATCCGTGGGAGTCGGTCGCGCCGGTCACGCTCGCCCAGTGTCTCGAGCACACGGCCGGCCTCGACGACCTTCGCTTCAACGAGATCTTCACGACCGACGAGTGGCAGCCGCTCAGCGATGCACTCGCCATGAACCCGCGCTCGCGCGAGGTCCGCTGGCGGCCCGGTACGCGCCACGCGTACTCGAACGTGGGGTACACGCTCGCCGCGCGCGCGATCGAGGTCGCGAGCGGCGAGCCGTTCGATGTCTACCTGCGCCGCGAGATCCTCGCACCTCTGGGGATCCACGAGGCGGACTTCGGCCGCACGCCCGGCATCCGCGCGCGCCTCGCGACCGGCTACGAGGACGGCGAGGCACGGACGTTTCACGTCTTCGCGCATCGCGCGGCCGGCTCGCTGCTCACGTCCGCCGAGGACCTGACCAAGCTCGTCCACTTCTGGATCCGGCGCGGCGAGGGCTATCCGCCGATCGTGTCCGCCGCTGGCCTTGCGCGCATCGAGCGCAGCGGGACGCTCCCGTATCCGCACATCGACAACGAGTACGGCTTCGCGAACTACGGTGACGTGTGGCATCCGACGATGGCGCACGGCCACGACGGCGGCATGCCCGGCTTCCACGCGAGCTATCGCTACTTCTCCGAGCTCGGCGTGGGTTACGTGATGCTGCTCAACTCGACGTACACGTTCCAGGGATACGTGCAGCTCCGCACGCTCCTCTACTCGTACCTCACGCGCGATCGGCCGAGACCGACGCCGCCACCGCCCGCGCCCGCTGCCGCGCCGCCGGCCGCGCCGTTCTACGCGCACGCGAACCCTCGCAACGAGTTCTTCGGCTTCATCGACGAGGCCCTCCTCGGATATCGAATCGACGACCGCGACGACGTCCTGCGCGTGACCCTGCTCTCGGGGACTACGTTCCGGCTCGTGCCGACCGCCGACGGCGGCTATCGGTGGCCCGACGAATGCGGCAGCTCCACGCTCTTCACGACGGGCGTCGACGGCACGCCGATCATGCTGATGCACTTCACGTACGCGGAAGCGACGCCGTCGCTGTTCGCGTGGCTCCGCTACACGGCGCTCGCCTTCACGGTGACGCTGCTGCATCTGGTCCCGCTGTGGACGGTCGCGCACCTGTTGCTCTCGGCGCTGTGCCGCCGCCGCTCGCTGCCGCTCTGGCTCGTGGTTCCGCCCGCGGTCGCGGGGCTGTGCTGCGTCACGTTTCGCATGATCCTCGTCGCCGCCTTCGAGCGTGCCGTGATCGGCATCGTGCATCCGCTCACCGTCGCGTTCTGCGGGGTGACGCTCCTGTTCGCGCTCGCGTCCGTGACGACGCTCGTCTCGACGATCCGCTGGGCGCTGCGTCCCGATCAGGTGAGCCGCATCTCGCTCGTGATCCCGGCGGTGTGCGGCATCGCGTTCACGGGGCTGGCGCTGTGGCTCGGCGCGAACGGATGGATCGGGCTCCGCACGTGGGCGTGGTGACTAGCGGACCTTCGTGTAGGTGACCTCGAAGTCGGTGTTCCACGCGCCGTCGCGGTTCATCTCCCAGCGACCGGTGATCGTCTGCGCGACCGGTTCCTTGTTCATCGGTAGCTCCTTCGGCGAAGCACGACCGCGAGTACCACGAGTGTCATGGCGATCGGCGACGCGGGCGTCGTCTGGGCTCCACAGCAGCCCGCGCGTGACGAGCGAGGCTCGGGTGCGGAGCCGCGCGGCGCGCGCGATGGCTTCGTGCCGATCGCGGAGCCGGCCGCCGCGGTCGCGGGGTCGATCGTGATCGCGCACGTCTCGTCGAGGATCGCGATCAGTGGCTCCGCGGGTGTCGCGCCGCCGGGGGTGACCTCGACGGCGCAGGCGTCGCCGTCGCGATGTGCGGTGATCGTCGCGAGCCCGCCGAGCGAGGGCGGATCGAGGATCACGTGCGTGCCGGGCCTGGCGCGATAGGAGAGGGCGCCGCGCTTCGTGGGCCACACGATCGCGGCGGCGCGCGGACCGGCGAGCTCGATGCCCTCGTACGAGTCGCCTGCGAGCGGCGTCGACGAGACGGGCCTCGCGCGCTGATCGACGACGCCGATCACGTGGATCGCGTGGGGGGCGGGCCCGTCGATCTTCACGCGGTAGTCCGAGGCTTCGAAGCGCGCGGCGTCGCACTGGCCCTTGATCGTGCCCTTCGCGAAGCAGTCCTTCTTCGACGGGCGGCCGACGACGGCGCGGCCCGACGAGCGCGTGCCCGCGATGGTCAGGCGCGTGGAGCCGAAAGTCTTCTCGGCGCGATCATCGGCGAGGGCGAGGCCGCCGGCGACGCGGAAGCGCAGGTGCATCTCGGAGGCGCGAGCGCGATCGATGACGACGAGCGCCGCGTCGGTGCCGCCGGCGTCGGGGACGAGGACGAAGTCGCGCGTGGCCTCGGGGACATCGGACGCCCGCTTCTGCAGCTGGTAGGCGCCCGCGTAGTCGCAGCGCGCGGCGACGATGCCGGAGCGCGTCTGCGTGGTGAAGTCCCAGGTCGTGTGCGAGCCCCAGTTGCCCTGCGACGGGTGGTACTCCGGTGGGAACTGCGGCGAGACGACCGTCGGTGCGTTCGAGGTCAGCGACGAGGCGGAGCCGTACGGCGATGGATCGACGATCGCGTCGTCGGGACCGCGGGAGAGGACGAAGTTGCCGGCCTTGGGCTGGCGATGATCGACGTCGAGACCGCGACCGCACTCGGCGACAAACCACACGGCGCGCGAGTCCCACCGCGTACGCGTGTAGATCGTCCCGGTGTTGGGCGACGCGTAGAGCGTGGGCCAGGTCTCGCGCGCGATCGGCGTGCCGGCGTCGCCGGTGGCGAGCGCGTCGTAGAGAAAGTAGTCCTTGTCGGCGATGCGCAGGCGCGACAGCTCCGCGCGTGCCTGGGCGCGGATCTCGGGCGCTGCGTCGCCGAGTGCGATCGCGTCGAGCGTGAGCACGTGCGGCTCGACGTTCGGGGTCTCGGACTCCGTGTCCTGGCCGACGTAGAGCCGATCGCTCGGCGACAGCGCGTACGTGTGGCGGCGCAGGACGGACGCGAGCCAGCGATCGACGCCCTCGACGCGAATGCCGGCGTCACGCGCGGCGCGCGCGGCGAGCGAGTAGTGCGCGATCGCGAGCGGGCCGTACTGCCAGCCCTCGGGCCAATCGCCACCGTCGAGGATGCCGCCGGGCGCGAACGCGGCGGCCATGTCCTTGCCCCACAGCTCCTCGCTGACGAACTCCCACAGCTCGGAGCCGCGCTGCTCGGTCGCCTCGCCGCCTTGCGCGATCGCGATCAACGTCGCGGCCGCGAGGAAGCCCGACTGGTAGTTCGTGCCGGGCACGCGCGCGCGATAGCCCTTCTCCCGATACCACGACAGCCAGGCTTGCCACCGCTCGCGCGCGCGCTGGCGAAGCGCGGGCGAGAGCAGCGGGTGGAGCCAGTCGTAGGCGATGGCCGTGTACACACCGAGGTTGCGGATCGCATAGCCCGAGTCGCGGCGCGCGGCCTCGTTGCCGCCCTGGCCGTCGTGGATGCGATCGAGATCGTCGAGGAGCGCCGTGAAGAACTTGATCGCCGTCTTCGCGTGCTCGGGCTTGTCGGTCGCCGCGTAGGCGACGAGGCACGCCTGGAGCACGCGCGACCACTCGCTGCCCATGTACACGGCGCGATCGTGCTCGCCCGTCTGCCCCGATTCGCACAGGGCAATCGATCCAGCGATCGGACCTCGCTCCTGCGTCGCCATCGCACGCCACGCCCGGCGGACCTCGTTGTCGAGGAGAATCCGCGGGTGCGGACCGGTCGGTTCGGGCGCAGCGTGCGCGACGGAGACAACCGAGGTCAGAAACAGTACGAGCGAACGCGCGGTTCGGCGCATCCGTTTTGTAGTAGCAATCAACGCGCCGCGGTACGTCCCGTCAACTGCATGGTCTTTTCGATCAGTGAGACCATCTCACGGCGCTCCTTGTCGTCGCCGGCGGCGCGCTTCGCCATGTCGCGAATGTCGGCCAGCGACCAGTGCTCGGACTCCGTCGAGCCGCGCAGCACGTCGGCGAACGCCGCGGTCGCGAACGCGAAGCGGAAGTCGTGCGACGAGTTCGCGAACGACGCGGCGACGCCGCCGATCATCGGAAACGCGGCCTCGGTCGCCTTCTCGGCGGTCGGCGCCTTGTGGCGGATGCGAACGCCCCCAAGCGGTGCGTTGGACTGCTTGCCGAGGGCGGTCAGCTCGATCTCGTACATCGCGGTGACCTGGTGGCCGGCGCCGATCTCGCCGGCGTCGATCTTGTCGTCGCGGAACGAATCGTCCGCGATATCGCGGTTCTCGTAACCGACGAGGCGATAGCGCGCGACCATCTTCGGATCGAAGTCGACCTGGAACTTCGCGTCCTTCGCGACGACCTCGAGCGTGGAGCCGATCTGCTCCTGGAACACCTTCTTCGCCGCGTCGAGCGAGTCGACGTAGAAGTTGTTGCCGTTGCCCTTGTTCGCGAGCTGCTCCATCGTCGTGTCCTTGTAGTTGCCGATGCCGAAGCCGATCGTCGACAGCGTCACGCCTTCCTTCACGCGGCCCGAGATGATCTTCAGCAGCTCCTCGTACGTGTGCGCACCGACGTTCGCGTCGCCGTCCGAGAGGATGATCACGCGCGAGATGTGACCCGGGCGCAGCCCCTTCATCGCCTGCTGGTAGGCGAGGTCGATGCCCGACGCCATTCCCGTCGAGCCACCCGACGTCAGATCGTCGAGCGCCGAGAGGATCTTCGCCTTGTCGTTCGTGGGCTCGAGCACGACGCGCGTGTTGCCGGCGTACGTGACGAGAGAGACCGTGTCGCCCTCGATCAGGTTCGCCGTGAGAATGCGCAGCGACTTCTTCGCGAGCTCGAGGCGATCCTCGCCCTGCATCGAGCCCGAGACGTCGACGAGGAACACGAGGTTTGCCGGCTTGCGCTCCTGCGCAGACTTGGCCTTCGTCGCGACGCCGACGCGCAGGATGTGACGGCCGGGCGAGAGCGGCGAGGGCGCGGCTTCCATCAGCACCGCGAACGGCGAGTCGCCGGGAGGGTCGGGGAACGTGTACGAGAAGTAGTTCACGAACTCCTCGACGCGGATCGCGGCCTTCGGTGGCAGGTTGCCCTCGGTCAGCATGCGGCGCGCGAGCGTGTACGACGCGGTGTCGACGTCGGCGGCGAACGTCGAGAGGTTGTCCTTGCTCGCGTCGATCCACGGGTTCTGCCCGTAGTCCTTGAACGCGTCGTTCGACGGCGTCTCGGTCGCGGTGGCGATGGGCTGGTTGTAGGCGGCTCCGTTCATCGCCACCGAGCCCGAGCCCATGGCCGCCACCGTTGCGTCCGTGGCACCCCGGGGCTGCTCCTTCGAGTCCGTCAGCTGGGCGTGGAGCTCGGGTGGGACGGTGGATTCCATTGCCTTGTCGATGGCGACGCCGGACGCCGTATCGGACTTCTTGTGGCAGGCAGGAGCGAGCAGGGTGGAGCAAAGCAGCAGGGACGCCAGGGTCTTACGCATCGACGGGATCCTCCTCGGGGTCGTGTCTGCGGTTCCACGGACGTGCCGGCGGTTTGTTCTGCACGATCTCGTTCTTCTTTGTCGTCGCGAGGCGACAACATTTCACCCAAGGACGGCACATCGCTTGCTGTTCGTCGCCGCATGCAGACCGAACCCACGACGCCCTCCACCACGAACGGCCACCCCACATCGACAACCGAACAGATCACGACGAAGCCACGCGCGCGTCTGGGCCTTCGCAAGGGATTGTTCGCGGGAGCGATCGCGGTGCTGCCGGCGGCGATCGGAAGCGGCATCGGAACGCTCGCACGATCGAAGCGTGCGGGTGCGCTCGCGGGCGGAATTGCCGCGGGCGCTTTGGCGCTCGCGCGGTGGCAGCTGCAGCGCTTCTTCAATGACGAGCCCACCTACAAGGTGGAGAAGCGGATCGGCAAGCTCGAGATCCGCTCGTACGAGCCGCACGTGGTCGCGCGCGCTCACACGATGGTCCCGGACTTCGACAAGGCGCAGCAGCAGCTGTTCCAGCGCCTCGCCGGCTACATCCAGGCCAACGATCTCGCGATGACCGGTCCGGTCGAGATGATGGTGGAGGGGCAGGGCCACACGATGGCGTTCGTGATGCCGCCGGGGCGCTCGGTCCTCTCGCTGCCGCGCCCGGACGACGCGCACGTCCGCCTGCTCGAGGTGCCCGCGCGCCGCATCGCGGTGCTTCCGTATCGCGGCCGCTATCGCGGTGACGTCGTCGAGGAGCGCGAGCGCGAGCTGTTGCGCCTCGTCGCGGATGCCGGACTGTCGGCGAAGGGTCGCCCGATGTTCGCGGGCTTCGATCCGCCGTCGACGCTGCCGATGATCCGGCGCAACGAGATCTGGGTCGAGGTGATCTAGCTACACCACGGTCTTGGTCTCGGACGGCGCGCCGCGCGCCACCTCGGCGATCGTGTTCGCGTCCGCGTCCGACACCGGCAGCGCCGGCCGATAGCTCGCCCACCATTGGTGCGCGCGCTCGTCGGTCCAGGCGTGCTCGTCGGGGATGTCGATCGCGCGGAGCATGTCCGCGAGCACGCGCGCACTCGCGGGACGGTCCTCGGGATGCTTGGCGAGCATCGAGATCACGATCGCCTCGAGCTGCGCCGGCAGCCACCCGTGTACCTGCATGCGCAGGTCGGGCACGGGCAGGTACATGTGATTGCGCATCGCCGCCTTTCCGTCGGGTCGCGGGAACACCTCACCGCGCGCGAGCAGCCACCACGCGACGCAGCCGAGCGCGTAGAGGTCGCTGCGGCCGTCCAGCTTCTCGCCGCGCATCGCCTCGGGCGCCATGAAGCCCGGCGTTCCGACGAGCGCGCCCTCGCGCGTCAGCTTCGTCTGCGGGATGCGCTGCTGCGATCCGCGGCCCTCCTCGAGTGGCGCATCGATCGCGTGCACGATGCCGAAGTCGAGCACCTTGACCACGTCGACCTCGTCGGCGGCGCGGCTCAGGAAGATGTTCGCCGGCTTGATATCGCGATGCAGCAGCCCCGCTTCGTGCGCCTCGCCGAGCGACTGACACGCGGCGATCAAGATCTTGATCACGCGCGCTGCGGGCACCGCGCCCGACTCGCGGACGAGCTTGTCGAGATCGACGCCGTGGAGCAGCTCCATCACGTAGTAGAAGCACCCGTCGTCGGAGACGCCGTAGTCGTACAGGGCGATCGTGTGGCGTGACTTCATCTGCGCGAGCGTCTGTGCTTCGCGCTTGAACCGCGACAGCGCCTTCTTGCGTCCCTCTTCGTCGGCGATCGCCTCCTCGCGCACGAGCTTCACCGCCGCTTCGCGCTGGAGCAACCGGTGCTGCGCGCGCCACACCTCGCCCATGCCGCCGCTGCCGAGCTTCTCGATCAGGCGATATGCACCGAGCTGGCGCAGCTGCTGGTTCGCGGACTCCACGCGCGCCTTGGCTTCGACGACGTCCCGGCGCATGCGCATCACGTTCCATGCGAGCAGCAGTGCGATGCCGAGCGCGAGCACGAGGGCAACACCCGACGCGACCAGGCTCGTCGCGAGCAAGCTCTTCGTCGGCGCGAGGAGCGTCGACTCGGGTACGAGCGCGGCGAGGTACCAACCGAGCGGCGCTTCGATGCCGCCCCGCGAGCCTCCGACGGGCGTCACCGAGGCGAGGTACGCGCCATCGTTCGCCGTCACCTCGAGGAACTCGAGCTGCGCCGGCATACGCCCGCCGAGCGCATCGATCACGACGCGAAACCCGGGATCGCCGTAGAGGATCGTCCCGTCGCGAGCGATCACTGCGGTCCGCGCACCGGCGAGCGGCGATCGCTGCACGAACGGCGACAGCGCCGCGACCTCGAAGTCGACGCTCACCGCCGCGACCACCTCGCCGTCGAGGCCGAGGATCGGCTCGATCGCGGTGATCATCCCGTCGCGCGGCGGAGTCCACGACCGCACCTTCGCCGGCGCGGCGAGCGGCTGGGTCGTCTCCTCGAAACGCAGATCGCCCTGCGCCGCCTTCACCGTCGAGCGCGCGATGCCCGACGGAAACGCGATGTGCGCGCTCGCGACGCCGATCCGTCCGACGACGAGCTCGACCATCCGCGGACCGACCTCGGCCACGGGCAAGCGCGGATCCGCCATCGCGCGCAGCTGGTCGAGCATCGGGCCGGCCTGGTCCAGCGCGAGCGCCACGTCGCGCTGCACGTCGCTCGCCTGCGCCGCGAGCTGCTTGCGCGCGAGGTTGTCACTCGCCTCGATCGTCGCGCTGCGTCCGAGCAGCAATACGACGATGCCCGCGCCGATCACCAGCACGGGCACCAGGATGAGGAGGCGCGTGTTCACCCGCGCCGACTATAGGCGACTACCGCGCGACGGTGGTCGACGGACCGCGTAGCGCACGTGCCTTCTCGACGAGCCCGACCAGCTCGGTGCGCTCGGCGTTGTCGCCCGACGCCTCGCGCGCGACCGCCGCGATCTTGTCGAGCGACCAGCCCTTCGCTTCGTCGGCGCCGCGCAGCACGTCGGCGAACGCCGCCACCGCGAACGCGAAGCGAAGATCCGCCGGCGCCGCATCGAACGACGCGGCCGCGGCCGCGGTCATCGGGAACGCGTTCTCCGTCGCGACATCTCCGTCGGGCGCCTTGTGCCGGATGCGGACCACGCCGAACCCTGCGTTCTGCGCGAGCCCCTTCGGCGTCAGCTCGATCTCGTACATCGCGGTGACCTGATGCCCGGCGCCGATCTCGCCGGCGTCGACCGCGTCCTTGCGGAAGTCGTTGTCGGCGATGTTGCGGTTCTCGTAGCCGATCAAGCGGTACTTCGCGACGATCGCCGGATCGAAGTCGACCTGCAGCTTCACGTCCTTCGCGACGACCTCGAGCGTCGAGCCGAGCTGCGTCTCGAACACCTTCTTCGCCGCCGACAGCGAGTCGATGTAGTAGTTGTTGCCGTTGCCCTTGTTCGCGAGCTGCTCCATCTCGCTGTCCTTGTAGTTGCCCATGCCGAACCCGATCGTCGACAGCGTGACGCCCTTCTTCGCGCGCTCGGCGATGATGCGCAGGTGCGCCTCGTGGCCCTGCGGTCCGACATTCGCGTCACCGTCGGAGAGCACGATCACGCGCGCGTTCGCGCCGGGCACGAGGCCCTTCATCGCCTGCTCGTACGCGAGGTCGAGGCCCGACGCCATCGCCGTCGATCCACCGGCGCTGAGCTGATCGATCGCGGTGAAGATCTTGTCGCGATCTTCCATCCCCGTCGGCTCGAGGACGACGCGCGTCGAGCCCGCGTACGTCACGAGCGAGACCGAGTCCTGCGGCCCGAGGTTCTCCGTCAGGATCCGCAGCGATTGCTGCGCGAGCCCGATCTTGTCCGCGGAGCCCATCGAGCCCGACGTATCGACGAGGAACACGAGGTGCGCCGGCTTGCGCTCCGCCTGCGTCTTGGGCTTCGTCGCGACACCGACGCGCAGGACGTACGTGCCCGCGCCGAGCGGCGAGGGCGCTGCATCCATGATCACGCTGAACGGCGAGCCAGCTTGCGGCGGCGCGAAGCTGTACGAGAAGTAGTTCACGAACTCCTCGACGCGAACGCTCTCCTTTGGCGGGAGAGCGCCCTCGTTCAGCTTGCGCCGCGCGATCGTGTAGGACGCGGTGTCGACATCGGCGGCGAACGTCGACAGATGGTCCTTGGACGTGTCGACCCACGGGTTCTTGCCCCAGTCCGTGTAGCTCTCGCCCGACTGCACGTCGGCCATGGCGATCGAGCCGGGAGCGGGCGCCGGGAGGTACGCACCCGACGAGACATACGCGGCCTTGCGAGCACCGCAGGCAGCGAGGAGGACGAACGCGACGGAGCGGAGATGACGCATGCCTCTACATCGCGAGGCATCTCGCACGCTTACACGTGTAAGTTTCGACGCGCCAGCGCGTTGCGCGCGCTCAGCCGAAGCGACCGGTGATGTAGTTCTCGGTTCGCTCGTCGCTCGGGTTCGAGAAGATGCGCGCGGTCGCGTCGTACTCGACGAGCGTGCCGGTGCGCTGATCGTTCTTCGCGTCGAGCTCCGCGGTGAAGAACGCGGTGCGGTCGCTGACGCGCGCGGCCTGCTGCATGTTGTGCGTGACGATCACGATCGTGTAGCGGTCCTTGAGCTGGCGCATCAGCTCCTCGATGCGGGCGGTCGCGATCGGATCGAGCGCACTGCACGGCTCGTCCATCAGCACGACGTCGGGCTCGACCGCGATCGTGCGCGCGATGCACAGGCGCTGTTGCTGGCCGCCCGACATGCCGAGCGCCGACTGGCGAAGGCGATCCTTCACCTCGTCCCACAGCGCCGCGGCGCGCAGCGACTTCTCGACGATGACGTCGAGGTCCGCCTTGGACCTCGTGCCGTTGACGCGCGGACCGAACGCGATGTTGTCGTAGATGCTCTTCGGGAACGGGTTCGGCTTCTGGAACACCATGCCAATGCGGCGACGCACTTCCGTTGCGGACACGTGCGGGCCGTAGAGATCGACGCCGTGGTAGTACAGCTTCCCCGCCACGCGCGCGCCCGGGATGACGTCGTGCATGCGGTTGAACGCGCGCAGCATCGTCGTCTTGCCGCACCCCGACGGACCGATGAACGCCGTGATCTGGTTCTTGTGGATCTTCATCGTCACGTCGTGCACCGCACGGAACGCTCCGTAGAAGACCTCGACGTCCTCGACGTCGAACACCACGGGCGTGTCATCGAGGCTCGGTGCGGACTTGCGCTGCTCGACGTGGATCCGCGGTTGGCGTGCAGGCAGCGGTTCGGCTTCGACTTCGGGCTCGATCACGACGTCCTCCTCGGAGTGAACAGCAGGCGGGCGATGAACGTGATCAGGAACGCGACGAGCATCAGGGTGAGTGCGGCACCCCACGCGCGGTCCTGCGCGGCAACGAACGACGATGTCGCGTTGCCGAAGATCTGCACCGAGAGCGCGGTGTTCGCTTCACTGAACAGGTGCGGGTTGTACGCGGTGGCGGCACCGACGGCGAACAACAGCGGCGCCGTCTCGCCCGCCGCACGCGCGACCGCGAGCAGCGAGCCGCTGACGATGCCCGGCAGCGCCGCGGGCAACACGACGGTGAGGATCGTGCGGCTCTTCGACGCGCCGAGCGCGTACGCGGCCTCGCGCAGGTTCGCGGGCACGAGCCGGAGCATCTGTTCCGTGGACCCGATGACGACCGGCAGCATCAAGCACGCCAGCGCGAGCGCGCCGCCGAACGCCGAGTAGCCGAAGCGCATCGTCCAAACGAGGTAGATGAACAAGCCCATCACGATCGACGGCACGCCGGTCATCACCGTCGACATGAACCGGACGAGGCGCGCGAACCAGGACTTGCCGCCGTACTCGTGCAGGTAGACGGCGCCGAGGATGCCGAGCGGCACCGCGATCGCCGTCGCGCCGAGCGTGACGAGCAACGTGCCGACGATCGCGGGGCCCATGCCCGGGCCGGCGCGACGCGAGACGAGCGGGATCTCCTTCGTGAAGAAGTCCGGGAACGCCTTCATCACGGTGCCGCCGCCACGCGAGACGACCGAGTAGATGACGGCGATCAGCGGGATCGCGACCGCGATCACCGCGAGGACCATCAAGCCTGTCATCAGCGCGCTCTTCGTCGAGCGCCAGCTCGGCTTCGCGCGGAGGTCGAGGGCGGTGTCGGCGGGGATCACGCGGTCGCTCCTCGGCTGCGCGCCATCGAACGCTGGACGATCCATGTCGCGACGAGGTTCACCACGATCGTGATCACGAACAGCGTCACGGCGAGCGCGATCAGCGCCGACTTGTGCAGGTCGTGGGCCTCGCCCCATTCGTTCGCGATCACGGCCGGCATCGAGTTGCCGGGGGCGAACGGGTTCAGCGAGATCTGGGCGGCCGAGCCGATGACGAGCGCGGCGGCGATGGTCTCGCCCATCGCGCGACCGAGCCCGAGCATCACCGCACCGACGAGGCCGCCCTTGCTGTGCGGCAGCACGGCAGCGCGGATCATCTCCCAGCGCGTGGCACCCAGCGCGAGCGCGGCTTCCTTGTCCGACGCGGGAGTCGTCTCGATCACCTCGCGCGACAGCGACGTGATGATCGGCGTGATCATGACGCCGAGGATGATGCCGGCGGTCAGGAACGAGCGGCCGAGGCCGAAGTGCTGCGACAGCACGAGCACGCCCCAGAGACCGAAGACCACGCTCGGCACGACCGCGAGCAGGTCGATCATGTACACCATCGGCTTCTTCAGCCACGGCGGCGCTGCGTTGGTGACGAACAGCGCGACACCGAGGCTGATCGGCACCGAGATCGCGATCGCGATCGTGGCGGTGAACAGCGTCCCCCAGATGAACGACAGCGCACCGTAGTGATCCGCCGGCGCGGACCACTTCCGGTCGCCGAAGAAGTCGAAGCCCATCTTGCCGAGCGCCGGCGCGGCGCGGCTGGTCATCGTGACGGCGATCAGTCCGAGGACCACGAGCACGAGCGCGCCCGCGCCGATCGCGATCCAGCGGAACGCGCGATCGGGAGCATCACCCTTGCTGCGTAGGTCCAGCGGCACTTACGGCACCTGCACCTTCTCGATGTTGGCGAGCGCCTTGTCGGCCAGCGACTTCGGGATCGGCGCGAAGTCGAGCTCGGGCAGCATCGCCTGCGCGTCGGTCAGCATGTACTTGAAGTACGCCTTGACCGCGGTGCCGGTCGCCTTGTCCGTCTGCTTCTCGTAGATCATGCACCAGCTCTGCGCCGTGATCGGATACGCCGCGTCGCCCTTGGCGTTGAGCGCGCTGAAGATCAGGTCGTCCCTGACCTCGATCCCATCGCCCGCCGCCGTCGTCGCCGCGACCGTGGGCTCGACGAACTTGCCGGCCTGGTTCTTGATCGCCGCGTACGTCAGGCCCGAGGCCTTCGCGTCGGAGAGGTCGACGTAGCCGATCGCGCCCTTGGTGGACTTGACGATCTGCGCGACGCCGCCGTTGCCGTTGCCGGCCTGCGTGTCGTTCGGCCACTCGACCGTCGATCCGCTGCCGAGCTTCCAGCTCTCCGGGGCCGCCATCACGAGATACTTGGTGAAGTTCTCCGTGGTGCCCGATCCATCCGAGCGCCGCGCGACGACGATCGCCGTGTCCGGCAACGTCGTACCCGGGTTGTCCGCCGCGATCGCGGGGTCGTTCCACTTCGTGACCTGGCGCGAGAAGATCTTCGCCAGCGTATCGGCAGAGAGCTGGAGCTTCGTGCCGTCGAGGTTGTAGCTGACGGTGATCGCACCGAGGACGTTCGGGATGTAGAAGAAGTTGCCGCCCTTGGGCGCGGCGCTGCCCTCCTTGTAGGGCGCGTCGGTGCACGCGAAGTCGACGACCTGATCTGCGAAGTCCTGCCGGCCTTTCCCGCTCCCGCCGCCGCCGTAGTTGATCTTCGTTCCCTTGTGGGCCTTCGTGAAGCCTTCGATCGCGACCTCTTGAAATGCCTTCTGGAACGTCGCGCCGCTCGCGTCGAGCGTCACGTTCTGGGAGGGAGCCTTGCCGCTTCCTTCCGTCGTCGTACCTGTGCCACCGCCGCCGTCGTCCTTCTTTCCACATCCAGCAAGAACGACGAGGCCCAAGAGCAGTGCCTTTTTCATATGCCGGCACCGTAGGAAACCCAAGTAACGGACTCGCGGCCCATCTGTGACGGGACGGTGACGGAGATGATTTGCCGCTAGTTCGCGGAGTGGATCGGCCGGTGGCGTACGTCGGTGGCGCGGACCATGTAGATCACCTCTTCGGCGAGGTTCTTGATGTGGTCGCCGATGCGCTCGAGGTAGCGGCACACGGAGGTGAGCGGCAGAACCCGCGTCACCGTGGCGGGATCGGTCGCGACGTGGGCGATCAGCTCCGCGAACAGGCTCGCGTTGAGCTTGTCGATCTCGGCATCGGCGGTGATCACGGCGGTCGCGGCATCCGCGTCCTTCTTCACGAACGCGTCGAGCGCCGCATGGAGGTTGCGCTGCGCGAGCATGGCCATCCTGTGGAGGTCGACCTTGGAGTCGAGCGGCGGCAGGCGATTGAGCTCGAGCGCCCGCTTGGCGATGCCCGCGGCGAGGTCACCGATGCGCTCGACGTCGATGACGAACTTGAGGGACATCGTGATGAACCGGAGGTCCGACGCCACCGGCTGTCGGGTCGCGAGGATCTGCAGCGCGAGCTCGTCGATCTCGTTCTCGTCCTTGTCGATCGCTTGGTCGTTCTTGATCACGTGGCGTGCGAGATCGTCGTCGCGATCGCCGAGCGACTTCATCGCGAGGGCGATCTGCTCCTCGGCGCGCGTCCCCATCGTCGCGAGCTTCTCGCGCAGCGTGCGCAGCTCCTGATCGAACTCTTTGCTCGTGTGCTGTGCGGTCATTTGTTCACGCTCCGTAACCTTACCCAGAAGATCGTGCCGGTGGGGGTATTCGGCTCGACTCCGACCTCGCCGCCCATGCTCTCGACGAGGTGCTTGACGATCGAGAGGCCGAGGCCCGTGCCGCCGGCCTCGCGCGCGCGGCTCGGATCGGCGCGGTAGAAGCGCTCGAACACGCGCTCGCGATGCTTCTCGGGGATGCCGGGACCATCGTCGCGGACCTCGATGCGCACCCGGTCTCCGTCGGGCCGCGCTACGACGGACACGTGTCCTCCCGCCTTCGAGTACTTGACGGCGTTGTCGATCAGGTTGACGAAGATCTGGTCGAGCGCCTTCGCGTCCGCCTTGACCTTCAGGTCGTCGGGGATCTCGACCTTGACCTCGACGTCGCGCGCCGCTGCCTGCGGCTCGATCGCGGTCAGCGACTGCTCGCTGATCGCGTGGAGCGACACCGGCTGGACCTCCATGCGGTACTGGCCCGCGTCGAGGCGAGACAGGTCGAGCAGGTCGGCGATGATGCGCGCCAACCGCTCGCTGTTGCGGTGCACGGCGTCGATCAGCTTCGCGCCCATCACCGGGTCGTCCTTGGCACCGGCGAGCAGCGTCTCGGCGTTCGCGCGGATCACGGCGACCGGGGTTCGCAGCTCGTGCGAGACGTTGGCGACGAAGTCGCGGCGCATCGTCTCGAGGCGGCGCATCGTGGTGACGTCCTCGAGGAGGAGCACGCGGCCTTCGTCCTCCTCCCACTTGCGGCCGACGCGGATCAGCGTGCGCGGACCGTTGGGGAGCTGCACCTCGGCCTGCGCCGCGTCGACGGAGTCGATCAGCTCGAACGCCTGCGGCACGCGCATGAACTCGATCAGCGGCATCCCCACCGGCGTCGAGGACACGCCGAGCATCTTGCGCGCGGCGTCGTTGAGCAGCTCGATGCGATGCTCCGTGTCGACGGCGATGACGCCCTGGTTGAGCGTGTCGGCGACGGCCGACAGAAGCGCGCGTTCGCGGGCGAGGGCGTGGTGGCTCTTCGTCGCGTCCTCGGCGAGGAAGTTGACCCACTCGGACAGCTCGCGCACCTCGTCACCGGGCGGCGCATCGCCGATCGGCACGCGGCGCGTGGTGTCGCGCACGACGTCCTTGGTCGCGGCGATCACGCCACGCAGGTCCCGCCGGAGCACGAGGTACACGGTGGATCCGGCGACCATCGCGACGACGAACGCGAGGAGCATCAGCGCGAAGCCGCCGCTCCGCGTCGAGAGCGCGTCGAGGTCGTTCGCGAACAACGCGTACAGACCACCGGCGACGAGCGAGAGTGCGAAGGCGACGAGCAGTAGCCGCGCGCGCACTCGGAAGATCAAGCGGTCGCCTCGTCGGGGGCGTCCTTGAACCGATAGCCGACGCCGCGCAGCGTCTCGATGTACATGCCGGCGTCACCGAGCTTCTCGCGCAGGCGCTTGACGTGCGTGTCGACGGTGCGCGTCGTGACATCGGCCTCGATGCCCCACACGTCCGAGAGCAGCGCGTCGCGCGTCTGCACGCGGCCGCGGCGCGAGACGAACGCGTGCAGCAGGCGGAACTCGAGCGCGGTCAGCCCGATCTCGGCCTCGTCGACCCAGGCGCGGTGCGCATCGCGATCGATCTTGAGGCGGCCGAACTTGATCAGCGACGGCTCGCCCTCGACGCGGTTCGCGCGGCGGAGCAGGGCGCGGATGCGCAGGACGAGCTCGCGCACGCTGAACGGCTTGACCACGTAGTCATCGGCGCCGACCTCGAAGCCGACGACGCGATCGATCTCCTCGCCCTTCGCGGTGCACATGATCACGGGGATGTCGCGCGTGCGCTCCTGATCGCGCAGTCGCCGGCAGATCTCGGTCCCCGAGAGATCGGGCAACATCAGATCGAGCACGATGATGTCCGGCAGCGGGTCGGCGGTCGCGCTCGCGAGCCCCTGACGTCCGCTGTGGGCGAGACGAACCTGGAACCCTTCGGCGCGCAGGTTGTACTCGACCGTCGTGGCGAGGTCGACTTCGTCCTCGATCACTAGTACGAGCATGGGCAAGCCTTAGCACGGGGCATGTGACGGAGAGGTGACGACCCTGGGGAGGGCCGGTAACGGTTGGCGAGATCTGCTCTCGGCTGATCCTGTCGCAACCGCGTCACGGTGTCGTCACCAGACGTGGGTAACTCGAAGCACAGATGAGCCGCACAGCCGGGTCCTTCACCTTCCTTTGCCTACTTAGCTCCGTCGCGTTCGCGCAGCCTGCCCCCGACGGGCCCGCAAACGCCCCGGACGCTCCCCCGACCGAGAACCCCCCTCCGACGGATCAGCCGCTGATCGAGTCGGAGTCCACGCTGCCCACGCCTCCACCGGCGCCGACGGAGGAGACCAAGGCCAAGCCCAACGCGGGCTTCGACAAGGGCTTCTTCCTGCGCAGCGATGACGACAAGTACGCGCTGAAGATCACCGGCCGGTTCCAGCCGTTCTTCAACTACTCGTACGTCACGGCGACCAAGGACTCGAAGCCGCAGTTCGAGATGCGGCGCATGCGCCTCGTCCTCGACGGGCACATCCACGGCAAGAACCTCCTCTACAAGTTCCAGGCGGACTTCGGTAAAGGGCACCCGACCGTCAAGGACGCGCACATCGACGTGAAGCTCGCGAACGAGACCTGGCTTCGCTTCGGTCAGTGGAAGCGCCCGTTCTCGCGCCAGCAGATCAACTCGTCGGGTCGTCTCGAGATGACCGACCGGTCGATCACCGATCGCGCGTTCGGCGCCGGCCGCGACGTCGGCATCGCGATCCGCAACGACTACGAGAAGTCGCCCGAGGTCGAGTGGACGCTCGGCGTGTTCAACGGCCGCGGCGAAGCACCCGCGCTCACCGGCACCGTCACCGTCGATCCGATGACGGGCATGGGCACGCTCGGCAGCACCTCGACCACGAACGTGCCGTCGGAGTTCCGCCCCGCGATCGTCGGTCGCGTCGGCTACAACAGCAAGGGCATGAAGGGCTACAGCGAAGCCGACCTCGAGGGCGGCCCGCTCCGCTTCGGCGCCGGCGCCAGCGTGTGGCTCGAAGGTGACTTCGACGACGACGCCGTCTCGAGCCAGAAGGTGCAGGCCGACTACATCCTCAAGGCCGAGGGCTTCTCGACGACGGGCGGCGTCTACTTCATGACCGCGCAGGACGGCGACAGCATCCTCGACCAGGCGTCGTCGCTGTTCGGCTTCCACGCGCAAGCCGGCTACATGCTCGCGCCGAAGTGGCAGGCGGTCGCGCGCTACGGGTACATCAACGACGTGACGTTGAAGAGCACGACCGCTCGCGACCAGCAGGAGATCTCCGTCGCCGGCAACTTCTTCGGCGTGGGCCACGACGCGAAGTTCCAGGGCGGCATGCGCCTGATCAAGAACGGCGACGGCAAGTTCACCGACGTGTGGCTGATCGAGCTCGGCGCGAACGTCGGCTGGTAGGTGCATCAGCGATATGCAACTTTCGGGTTGCATATCCACGGCGGGTGGGTAATATGCAACCAGGAGATTGCATATGTCGAACACCGACCGGATCGAGAAGCAGATCACGCTGAAGGCGCCGCGCTCCCGCGTGTGGCGCGCGATCACCGACTCCAAGGAGTTCGGAACCTGGTTTCGCGCGAAGATCGAGACGCCCTTCGTCGTCGGCAAGATCGCGCACGGGCAGATCACCTATCCCGGCTACGAGCACATGAAGCTCGAGGTCCTCGTCGAGAAGATGGAGCCCGAGCATCTGTTCACCCTGCGCTGGCACCCGGGCTCCGACGCTCAGAACATGTCGTTCGAGAAGGACCCGACGACGCTCGTCGAGTTCCGCCTCGAGGACGCCCCGAACGGCGGCACGAAGCTGACGCTCGTCGAGTCCGGGTTCGACGCGCTGCCGCCGGCGCTCCGCGAGAAGGCGTTCCGCGACAACGACGGGGGCTGGACCGAGCAGATGAAGAACATCGAGGCCCATGTCGCGTAGCGCGCTGGCCGCATCGGCGATCAAGGATGCCGCGCCGTTGTTCGCCGCGCTGGGTGACGCGACGCGGTTGCAAGTGCTCGCCCGGCTCTGCGCCGAAGGGCCGGAGTCGATCGCGGGCCTGTCCGAGCACGCCCACGTCACGCGCCAGGCGATCACGAAGCACCTCGAGGTCCTCGAGGAGGCGGGGCTCGTGACCGGAACGCGCAAGGGTCGCGAGCGGGTGTGGACCTTCGTGCCCGAGCGGTTCGACGACGCGAAGAGCTACCTCGATCGCATCAGCGCGCAGTGGGACAACGCGCTCGCGCGGCTGGCGAAGCTCGTCGAGGAAAACTGAGCGCGAGCTGCGCCGTCAGTCCCGCACCGTGCGATCGCGTCCGGCGCGCTTCGCATCGTAGAGCCGCGCATCGGCCTTCGCGAGCAGGTCGAGCGTCGTCGCACCGTCGCGCCCGAGCTCGGCCAGGCCGGCGCTGAACGAGTAGCGCGGGAGCTCGCCGTGGTCGCGCTCGTGGAGCCCCGTGCGCAACAGCTCGAACACCTTCTGCGCCGCATCGATGTTCGCGCCGCGCATGACGACGAGGAACTCCTCGCCGCCGTAGCGCCCGCAGTAGTCCGTGCCGCGAAAACGCGAGAGCAACAGCTTCGCGAAGTCGCGCAGCACCGCATCGCCCACGAGGTGGCCGCGCTCGTCGTTGATGCGCTTGAAGAAGTCGAGATCGACCATGCCGATCGCGAGGCGCTCGTCGGCGACGATCGCTCGCTCGACCGCCTCGCCGAGCAGCTCGAGCACGTGGCGGCGGTTGAACAGCCCCGTGAGCCCGTCGCGGATCGCGAGATCGCGCATCTTGGCTTCCGACGCGCGCAACGCGGTCTCGGCCCGGCGCTGCGCGGTGATGTCGCGGAACGACCACACGCGACCGACGACCTGCTGGCCCATCATCTGCGGCCGCGAGGAGCGCTCGAACACGCGGCCGTCGTCGAGCTCGAGCACGTCGATCGTCTCGCCGCTCTCCCCGGCAAACGCTTCGTTCGCGGTGCCGATCATGCCCGACAGCGACGTCTTGCTCGCGATGTAGTTGCGCACGCCCTCGAACGAGCGCATCGACTTCGCGTCGAGCTGCCACATGTCGAGGAAGCGCTGGTTGAACGCGAGCACGCGCGTGTCATCCGACGCCAGGATGCCCTCGCCGGTCGACTCGAGCGTCGCCGCGAGCAGCGCTTCGCGCATCGCGCGGTTCTTGAGCTCGAGCGTGAGCGATGCGAGCGACGCGAGGAACGCGGCGTCCTTGCGCTCGCCGAGGCCCCACGCGCGCGACGCACCGATGTGCTCGTGACACAGCACGCCGACGAGGCGCAGGCCCGTGCGGATCGGAGCGTCGAGCAGCGCGCCGATGCCGATCGGCGTCAGGTACGTCGTCGAGAACTCCGACGTGCGCGGATCGGTGTGCGCGTCGTCGGCGGCGATCGTCTCCTCCTCGCGCACGGCCGCGAAGTACGCCGGGTAGTCCTTCGCGCGGAGCACGATCCCGCTCGAGTGGCGGTTCTCCTTCGCCTCGAACAGATCGATGCACGTCAGATCCTGCTGATCCTCGCCGAGGAGCCACACGCTCGCGCGCGCGGTGTGGAGCGCACGCGCGGCGGTCTCGGTGATCGCGCGGATCGCACCGTCGGGATCGCCCTCGTATCGCTTCCAGATGCGCGCGAGCTCCGCGATCGCGTCTTGCGATTGCATGTGCTCCGAGAGCGTCGGTGCGGTCACTTCCGGATCCGCGCTTTATGTGGGTACAGCACGATCTCGATGCGGCGGTTCAACGCCTTGTTCGACTTCGAGACCGGGCGGTACTCGCCGAACGCGAGCGCGGCGAGGCGGGTGGGATCGAGCTTCGCGGTGTCCTGCAGGTAGTGCACGACGGTGAGCGCGCGCGCCGCGGACAGCTCCCAGTTCGACGCGAACTTCGGTCCGGGCTCGTCCGGCTCGACCTTGCCCTTCGCCGGCTTCTTCGCGGGCTTCTTCGGCTTCGGCGGGATGTAGATCGGCGTGTCGTCGGTGTGGCCCTGCACCCAGATCTGCTTGTCCTCGAGCTCGCCGAGCGCCTTCGCGACCTTCGCGAGCACGGCCTTGCCGCGATCGGTGAGCTGATCGTCGCCGAGCTTGAACAGCACCTTGTCGACGAGCTGCAGCGTGATCTCGTCGCCGTCGGAGGACACGGAGCCCGCCTTGTCGACGGCGGTCTTCAGCTTCGCCATCTCCTTGTCGCTCGCGGCGACCTTGTCGGCGATCTTCGCCTGCTCCTTCTTCGCAGCCTCGAGCTCCTTCTCCGCCACCTTCTTCGCGTCGGCAGTGGCGTCGAGCTCCTTCGCGAGCATGTCCGCGCGCTCCTTCTGCGCGGACGCCGCCTTGGTCGCCTCCGCCGACGCCTTCTCGAGCTTCGCGACGCGACCATCGGGCGACACCACGGGCCGCATCACGAAGCCGAGCGCGAGGCCCGCGACGAGGCCCCCGCCCGCGAGGGCCGCGTACGTCTTGGTGAGCGTGGTTGTCGGGGCGCCGGGCATCTTCGGTTCGCTCTGCCGCTTGGGCACGGGGAGCCTCTGTCGATCGCTGAGGATGATGCCGGTATCGGTCGGGTCTCCCTTCGACGAACGGGCCACGACACCAGCCTAACTCATTCGTTGCCCATCGCCGCACCGCCGCCGCGCGGATCTGCCGCGCCCGCCCAGCCGTTCGGCGTGCGCACGATCGCGTTGGCGGCGCCGAATTCGCGTGCGCTCGGGCGCCAGTCGAGCTGGTAGCCCGCCTTCGCGAGCTCGTCGGCAGCGGCCTTCGTGAGCGACTTCGGCTCGACGAACACCTTGTCAGGTAGATGCTGGTGGTGGATCCGCGGGAGTGCGACGGCTGCATCGACGGGCCGCGCGAAGTCGAGGACGTTCGACATCGTCTGCCACACGGCCGTGATGATGCGAGGTCCGCCCTGCGCGCCGACCACCATCACCAGCTCACCTTTCGCGTTCTCCACGTACGTCGGCGTCATCGACGACAGCATGCGCTTCTGGGGCTCGATCTTGTTCTTCGCGGACTGCACGAGGCCGAACACGTTCGGCGCGCCGGGCTTCACCGCGAAGTCGTCCATCTCGTTGTTCATGAGGAAGCCGTGGATCGTCACGCCGCTTCCCCATCCGGTGTTGAGCGTCGTCGTGATCGCGACGGCCATCCCGTTGCCGTCGACGACGCACAGGTTCGTCGTGTGCTTGCCCTCGGCGATCGGCGCGATGTCCTTGCTCGGTGTCGCGCCCGCGCCGATCGACTTCGCCATCGCGTCGAGCGTGTCCTGCGACAAGAGCTTGGCGATCGGCATGTCCTTCACGAAGTCCGGATCGCCCATCACCTCGTTGCGCGCGGCGAACGCGCGCCGCCACGCCTCGACGACCCAGTGCACGTGCTCCGCGCCGTGCCACTCGAGCTTGCCGAGCTCGGTGTTCTTCAGCATGCCCGCGGTCATCGCGAGCACGATCCCGCCCGACGACGGCGGCGGCATCGACACGACCGAGTGCCCGCGATACGCGAAGCGCAGCGGCTCGCGCCACACCGCCTTGTACGCGGAGAGATCCGCCTCGGTGATCGTTCCCTTGTTCGCCTTCATCGCGTCGGCGATCGCCTTCGCGGTCTCTCCCTTGTAGAAGCCGTCGGGGCCGTGATCGCGAATGCGCTCGAGCACGATCGCGAGCTTCGGGATCGCGACGATCTGTCCCTCGGTGCGCGCGATCTTCTTCGGCAGCCAGATGTCGGCGGTCTCCTCGAACTGCAGCAGCAAGCTCGATCGCAGCTGGATCGCCTGCGCCGTCCCGGCGTCGACCTTGAAGCCCTCGCGCGCGAGCTTGATCGCGGGCTCGAGCAGCTCCTTCCATGGCTTCTTGCCGAGCTTCGCGTGCAGCTCGTAGAGCCCCATCACCGAGCCCGGCGTTCCGGACGCGCGCCACCCGACGAGCGAGTCCTTGGTCGGCTCGCCCTTCTCGTCGAGGTACATCGTCTCGGTCGCGGCCGCCGGCGCGGTCTCGCGGAAGTCGAGCGCGAGCGCCTTGCCCGCGCCGACGCGCACCACGGCGAAGCCGCCCCCACCGATGTTGCCCGCCGTCGGATGCACGACCGCGAGCGCGAACGCCGTCGCGACCGCGGCATCGACCGCGTTGCCACCGGCCGCGAGGATCTGCTGGCCGACCTTCGTCGCGTCGACCGCCTCGCTCACGACCATCGACGTCTTCGCGGTGCCCGCGACCGCGGGATCCACGTTCGTCGGATCGCCCTCGCGATACACCGGCGCCACGACCTGCGCATCGGCCTTCACCGCCGCGTCGCGCGCGACGGGCGGCGGACCTTCATTGGGTCCCGGCGGCGGCGGCGCCTCTCGCTTGCAGGAAGCCACGAGGACGAGCGCGAGCGCGACGAATCGACGAGTCATCGAGCGCATCCTAAGCCGACCCGCGCCGCGACACGGATGTCGTGTCCTGCCGGATCGGGCGGATCTCGTGAGGCGAGCGCGATCCGGTGTTTCGCGCTGCAAGTCACACGTACACCTCGGGAATTCGGGCCTCGCGACCCGTGGCACCGACGTTGCGTGAAGGGAGGGCCATGAAGCGGATCACGACCCTTGGAATGTTGGTGCTGGGCGCCTGTGCAGGCGACCTGGCCTCGAGCGGTGCCCCCGGTGACAACGGTGGCGGCGGCGGCAACGTCAGCTTTGGCGGAGCCCAGGACATGGGGCAGTTCCGCGCGATGCTCGATCGCGGCGAGGTGCCGGGGCCCGACACGCTCGATGCCAACGGCTTCTTCAACGAGCACTTCAACGCGATCCCGCCGAGCTCGTGTAGCGGCGATCTGTGCCTGACGCCCGGCATCTCGATCGGTCGCGACTGGCTCACCGGCAAGCACCAGGCGACGCTCCAGATCGCGGTGACCACGCCGCGCGATCCATCCGAGTTCCCGCGCTTGCCGATGAACCTCGTGGTCGTCGTCGATCACTCCGGCTCGATGGCGTCGGATTCGCGCCTCGAGAAGGTGAAGACCGGCCTCCACACGCTCGTCGACAACATCGACGACGGCGATCGCATCTCGATCATCTCGTTCGACGACACCGTCACGATCGACGCCCCGTTCTCCGACACGCTCGATCGCGAGAAGCTCCACACCGCGATCAATGGCCTCCAGCCGCGCGGTGGCACGAACATCTATGAAGGTCTGCGCCAGGGCTTCAACCTCCTCGGCGAGTACCCGGCGAACGTTCGCCAGAACCGCGTCATCTTCCTGAGCGATGGCCTCGCGACCGTCGGCAACACGTCGCAGGCGAGCATCATGGACATGGCGCGCACGTGGATCGGCAAGGGCATCGGCCTGACGACGATCGGCGTCGGCAACGACTTCGACGTCGAGCTGATGCGCGGTCTCGCCGAGAACGGCGCCGGCAACTACTACTTCCTCGAGGACGGCGCCGCCGCGGGCGAGGTGTTCGACGAGGAGCTCGACTTCTTCATGACGCCGCTCGCGCTCGACATCCAGATCGAAGCGACCGCGGGCAGCGGCTGGACGCTCGGCGAGGTCGTCGGCTCGCGCATCTGGCAGGCCGGCTCGACGCGCGGATCGATGGCGATCCCCGCCGCGTTCGTCGCGAGCCGCACGTCGCAGGAGCCCGGCGAAGGTCGCCGTGGCGGCGGCAGCATGATCTTCATCCACCTCGAGCCGACGGCCGACGCGGACACGAAGATCGCCGACCTGCGCCTCACGTATCGCGCGCCCGGCTCGACGGAGACCATCACGCAGAACGTCGCGCTCGACTACGCGGCCGATCCGCTGGAGACGCCGGACGATCCGTACCTCTCGGGCGCCGAGATGGCAGAGCGCTTCGCGATGTACAACCTCTTCCTCGGCTTCCGCGCCGCGACGAACACCTACGACGGTAGCTGCGCCGCGGCCGCGCTCCTCGCGACTCGCGGCAACGCCGTCGCGTGGGCCGAGCGCCACCCGGATCCGGACATCGACGCGGACCTCGTGCTCCTCGATCAGTTCGTCGCGAACCTTCGCGCGCACGGCGCCACGCAGGAGCGCTCGCTCGACTCGTGCCCGACCGCGGACGATCCGTACGGCGAGCCCGACTACGGCGACGACTACTACGGCGATGACTACCACCACGGCCACTACGGCTGCATGTCGGCGAGCAAGGGCGGCGCCGGCTGGCTGATGCTCGTCGGTGCGACGGTGTTTGTCGCGGCTCGCCGCCGCCGTCGGCGCTCCTGACGAGTGCTATACCCGCAGCGTGTTCGACGCTGCCATCTACGCTGCTCGTCGCGCCGCCGTCATGCAGGCGATCGGACCCACCGGGGTGCTGGTCGTGCGCTCCTTGCCGGAGCGGCTGCGCAACGGCGACGCGATGTTTCCGTTTCGGCAACACTCCGACCTCGTCTATCTGACGGGGTTCGTCGAGCCGAGCACGACGCTCGTGCTGCGCCCCGGCGCCGAGACCGAGAAGGTCGTCATGTTCGTCCGCCCGCGCGATCCGGAGATGGAGACGTGGGACGGCCGCCGCGCGGGGCTCGAAGGAGCGAAGGAGCGCTACGGCGCCGACGCCGCGTATCCCGCCGCCGAGCTCCCGCAGAAGCTCGCGGAGCTGATCGCGAACCACGAGGAGCTGCACTTCGCGCTCGGGCTCGATGCCGAGATGGATCTCCTGGTCGCGTCCTCGATCGCGCGGCTGCGCAAGACCGAGAAGAAGGGCAAGCGGCCGCCGCGCGCCGTCGTGGATCCGCGCATCGCGTTGCACGAGCAACGGCTGCACAAGCGCCCCGAGGAGCTCGCCGCGCTGCGCACGGCCGCGCAGATCACGAGCGACGCGCACGTCGCCGCGATGAAGGCGGGCAAGCCCGGCGCGAGCGAGCACGAGCTCGAGGCGATCATCAACTACACGTTCCGGCGCGCGGGCGGCGGCGGCCCGGGCTACGCGACGATCGTCGGCAGCGGCGCGAACGCGACGATCCTGCACTACATCGAGAACACGCGCGCGATCGCCGACGGCGACCTCGTGCTCGTCGACGCGGGCTGCGAGTACGACCACTACACCGCCGACATCACGCGCACGTGGCCCGCGAACGGCACGTTCTCGCCCGCGCAACGCCGCGTCTACGAGATCGTCCTCGCGACGCAGAAGGCCGCGATCGCGATGGCCAAGCCCGGCGCGACGATCGACCAGCTCCACGACTACTGCGTCCGCTCGCTGACGGCCGGCATGATCGAGCTCGGCCTGTTGTCCGGCACCGTCGACGAGCGCATCGCCGACAACGCGTACCGCAAGTTCTACATGCACGGCACGTCGCACTGGCTCGGCCTCGACGTGCACGACGTCGGTGCGTACACGCGCGAGGGCAAGGCGCGCCCGCTCGCCGCCGGCATGGTGATCACCGTCGAGCCCGGCCTCTACATCGCCCCCGACGCTCCGGATGTTTCGGACGCGTATCGCGGCATCGGCGTGCGCATCGAGGACGATGTCGCCATCACCGCGACCGGGAACGAGGTCCTCACGGCGAGCTGCCCCAAGGAGATCGCGCAGCTCGAAGACCTCTGCCGCCGCTGAGGGGCGACTCGATCTGTCTGGGGGCAAAGTCTCCGAGCGACTGAAACCTGTCCCATGGACGAGCGCGCATCCTCGCGATTTCTCGTCGATGCACTCGACGTGTAGTCGATCGGTCGTCGCGCGGTAACGCGCGGCATGCACTCGCGAATCTGGAGGAGTGGGGTCAAGTGACCCGAGTGGCACGTCACGTGGATTCGATGTTGTCACCCATGCGACTCAGTCAGTTCGTTGCTGGTGCCTTCGTCCTCTGTGCCCCCGCCCTCGCCGCCGGTGAGGTGCGTCCCCTGAAGGCTCCGGGCTCCGCGACGTTCGGAGACGTCGTCGCCGGTCCCCCGACGATCAACGACCTTCGCTTCGCGCGACAGGTGCTGCCGCCGATCACGAACCCGATCGAGCCCGGCCAGACCGCGGCGCTCGCGACGAGCAAGACGATCTACCTCAACAAGAACGGCGTCACGCTCCAGCCGGGCAACAACGACTCGCGCACGAACCGCTCGACGCTCGCGCAGCAAGCGACGACGATCCCCGCGTGGAACGCCTCGCCGGCGACGTGGACCGCGACCGTGAACTGCATGAAGGACATGTTCGCGGCGTACGACGTCGTCGTGACCGACGTCGACCCGGGCGCGACGCCGCACATCGAAGCGGTGTTCGGCGGCTCGCCGCAGCAGCTCGGCATGGAGCAGGGCGTCGCCGGCGTGTCTCCGTTCACGCAGAACTGCGCGATCATCGAGAACGCGATCGTCTTCACGTTCACGCAGGTGCTGCCGCAGACCGACTCGCGGCTGATCTGCGAGATCATGGCGCAGGAAGTCGCGCACGCGTACGGCCTCGACCACGAGCTGCTCGCGTCCGATCCGATGACGTACCTGAACTACAACGGCAACCGCGCGTTCCAGAACCAGACGGCGAGCTGCGGTGAAGACGTGCAGCGCCCGTGCGGCATCAACGGCTCGGTGTGCCGCCCGAACCAGAACTCGGTGACGCTGTTGACCGAGCGCCTCGGCAAGAAGGTCGGCGGTGGCGGCGACACGATTCCGCCGACGGGAACCATCACGGCGCCGCTGCCGAACGCGCAGGTGCCGCCGGGCTTCCTCGTGTACACGGACGCGAACGACAACCAGATGGTCGTCAGCGCGAAGCTCTACATCGACGGCCAGGTGTCGCTCGAGCTGACGTCGGGACCGTTCAACTTCGCGACGCCGACGACGCTGTCGGAAGGCCAGCATCGCCTCAAGGTCGACATCTTCGACGGCACCGCGACGTACACGACGCAGGAGATCACCGTCACGGTGAAGAAGGGCGCGCAGGAGAACCCGCCCGGTGGTGGCGGCGGTGGCACGGGCGAGCCGTACAGCGGAGAGATCACGGGCGGCTGCTCGACGAGCGGCTCCGGTGCGGGCCTCGCATTTGGCCTTTCGCTGCTCGGCCTCGTGTATCGTCGCCGGCGGTGCTGAGCAGCAAGCAACGACGTCATCTCCGTTCACTCGCGCATTCGCTGAAGCCGGTCGTGCAGATCGGCAAGGGCGGAATCGACGACGGACTCGTCGCTGCCGTCGAGCAAGCGCTCCTCGATCACGAGCTGATCAAGGTGAAGATCGGCGAGAACGCCGGCGTGGAGCGCGACGCCGCCGCCGAGCAGATCGCGACGAAGACGAAGAGCGACGTCGCGCAGATCCTCGGCAACATCGTGCTGCTCTATCGCGCGCATCCCGACGAGCCGACGATCGTCTTGCCGTGAATCCTCGTCGGAGAAACGCGCTGGCTCGTCGAGTAGCCGGAGAGGCGTGTCTCCGTCGCTCGCGGGTGACACGTGCTTGCACGAATTGCGCAAAGCGAATCATCTGCTCGCGATGACTCCAGATCTTCGTCGTAGATTTTTTCGATCGCGTTCTGCTAGTGTCTGATCACCGTGGAACGCACTCTGGTTGCGTTCACCACAGTCCTGATCAGCGCCGGCGTTGCCCACGCCTCGCACCCCAAGCAGAAGGTAGTCACCGAAGGAAGCGTAGCGAGAGACTTCGAGATCCTGACGACCCGCCCGGATGCGAACGGCAGGTCCTTTGCTCGACAGCTCCTCCCGTCTGACCTGGCTACCCCCGAGGGTACGGCCTCGCCGTCTGCCTCCACGCGGGGCAAGGCGCAGACCCGGCTGATCTACCTGAACCGGTCCGGCGTCACGCTGCGGCCGGGGCTCAACAACTCGAGCCTCCAGACGTCATCGATCGTCGAATCGATGACCGAGATCACCCCGTGGGAGATCGACGACGAGGACTGGGCGGCAACGGTCGACTGCATGCGCGACATGTTCAGCCCGTTCGACGTGCAGATCACCGACAAGGATCCGGGCATGACGCAGCACCTCGAAGCGGTGTTCGGCGGTCACCCGAACGACGTCGGTCTCCCCGACAACGTCGCCGGCATCTCGCCGTTCACGACGGACTGCTCGATCATCGAGAACTCCGTCGTGTTCACGTTCACGGACGTGCTTCCCGACGATCCGCGCCTGATGTGCGAGGTCATGGCGCAGGAGATCGCGCACAGCTACGGCCTCGACCATCAGATGCTCGCGTCCGATCCGATGTCGTATCTCGACTACGACGGCGACCGAGTATTCCAGGACGAGGACGCGTTCTGTGGCGAGTACGAGCTTCGCACCTGCGGCATCGGGGGAAACGTTTGCCGCGACACGCAGAACTCGGTCGAGCTGCTCACCCAGCGGCTCGGTCGAGCAGGTGAATCCGACGGCGATAGGGATCAGAGCAACACCACCTCTGGTGACCCTATCGCCGTCGGTTGCAACGCCGGACACGGCTCGAGCGCGACGCTCGGCATGCTCGGCCTCGCGCTCCTCGGTGTAGTACGCAGGCGGCGTCGCACTTCCAACGACGTCGCCGGCTCCTGAGAAACGAGAACTAGGTTTGACCCCCGCGGGTCACGCGCAGCCCTTTGCGTCCCAACGCGATGCGCTCCACCCGCATGGTAGGCCGCTGGCGAGCTCACGAGTTTCGGGAACACCACCCCGCGACTCGGAGCTCGCCGGCGGGAGAGCACGACGAAGAGCCCGCGCGCTCGGAGTGATCAGGCGGGCTCGGGCGTCGAGATCATCACGGGCTCGCTGCGTCGATCGGGCCGCTGGCGAACGATCACCGCGAGCAGGTCCTCGTCCGAATCACCGCGCTTGACCGCCATCTCGACGAGGAGCTGCGCGAGGCGCGGGCCCGCGGGTGCCTGCTCGCACAGCGAGGCCTCGAAGCGTTGCTCGTCGTCGCCGCGCACGGCGGTCGATGCGATCACGAGCAGCGAGTCGGGGTGCAGGGCCGTGTCGCCGCGGGTGGCGGTGACGAGCGACGCGCCGAGCGACGAGCCGCCGCCGCCGAGCGCCACCGCCTTGGGGCGCGGACCGCTCGTCGAGCCGAGCGGGAACTTCGCGAGGTCGTACGCGACGGGACCGACGACGAACGCGCCGGGGTGGCCCGCGGTCGCCCACGTGACGCGCTGGCGATCGCCGTCGACGATCGCGATGAACGCGGCGATCGGCTCGCCACCGCGCATCACGCCCTCGGCCGAGGCGCGCAGTGACGTCAGCAGATCGTCGAGCTCGAGTGGGCCCGAGCCGATCGTCGCGGCGGCGAACGCGCCGGTGAGCGCGGCGGTGGCGAGCGCGGCGGCGACGCCGTGCGCCTGTGCTTCGGTGACGAGGACGGCGAGGCGCCCATCGTGGAGGAGCGTGGCCGACCAGCCGGCGCCGGTGGTGCGCGGAGCGGTGCGGTACTCGGCGGCGACCGTCCATCGGCCGAGCTCGTCATCGCGGCTCGCCGAGGCCTGCAGGCGGAGCGCTTCGGCGAGCTCGACCTCGCGTGCGGTCGCGCCTTCACGCGCGGCGGCCCGTGCGAGCGAGGCGTAGGTGATCGCGCGCGCGGCGGCGCGAGCGGATTCGTTGACGAGCTCGCGCTCCTCCTCGCGCAGCGCATCGGCGTGGTTTGCTTCGGCGAGGCCGACGAGGCTCCCGCGATCGACGAGCGGGACGACGATCGACACGTCGTGCGCGCCCACGAGGGCCTCGAGCTTCTGGCGGTTGTCGCCGAGGCGCATCGTCGCCAGGTCGGCCGCGCCGACGACGTTGCCGTACTGCACGAGCCACGCCGCCGCGTCCTTGTCGAGCGCCCAGGTCTCGCCGGTGGACGTGTGGATCAGCTGATCAGCGTCGACGCGCCACATCGCGCGCAGCTCGATCGCGAACTGCTTCCAGAGCGCAGCGAGGCGCTCGCCGATCATCTTCTCGTCCTCGATGTCCGACAGCCCCGTGACGAACTGCGAGAGCGCACGCTCGCCGGCGAACTCGCGTGCGGGCGTGGTGCGCGCGATGCCCCACGTGGCACCGAGCGTGATCACCCAGACGATGCTCGCGAGCGCGGCCATGATCACCGGCGCCGCACCCTCGACGAGCCACGCGACGCTGCCGACGATGATCGTCGCGATCGTGAAGCCGACCGTCTCGACGATCGCGGTGCGGTCCACGCCTTGTGGACGCAGCAGATCGGTTCGCACGACCAGGTAGAACATGATCGCCGTCGCGATGAACGCGGGGAGCCACGCGATCGGGTAGCCGCTCCACACGCCGTGGATGATCAGCGTGTCGACCGAGCCGATGCCGCCGAGCGCGAGGATCCCGATGACGATGCGCACGAGCCGGCGCTTCTCACCCTTCGACGACGCGTTGCGCACGACGAACGCGCCGAGAAGCATCCAGATCACGAGCTGCGAGTAGTGGAGATCCGTCAGCGGCCCTGCGGTCGGGAAGTAGATGCCGGAGTCGAGCAGGCGGACGCCGGGCACGATCCAGTCCGTTGCCCAGCACAGACCGAGGAGCACCACGCCGACGAGGTGAGAGATGCGAGCGAGCCAGCGATGGCGTTCGAGCTGGCCGCTGACACCGAGGAGCACGAGCATGAAGTTCGGACCGACGAGCGCGACCGGGCCTTGACCGAGTCGCAGGAGGCGCATCGCGACCTCCGCGTCGGGCGCGCACGCAGCGAGGGCCGAGCACACGGCCCACGGCAGCGCGGTCGTGCCCATGCCGATCGCGCCGAGGCGCATCACCCGATCGCCGCGCACGATGCCCGCGGCGATCACGGCCGCGAGCATCATCAGCGCGCACGCGAGGTACGGCGCTGCGAGCCAGTTCCACGAGAGCCCGGACACCCGAGCGGAGGCTACATCAACTACGGGGAGACGAGCTGGAACGTCAGCGTGTAGCGGTTGTAGGCGCAGGCGCCGTCGCAGTCGGCGACACCCTCGCCGGCGACGCGGATCGCGTACTGGTCGTTCGGGTTCACCCGCATGTCGATGCACAGCTCGGTGTCGCCGTCGTGCTTGTCGTCGGAGGCGCACACCTCGCCGGTCGCGACCACGGCGTCATTCGCATCGCGCAGCTCGAGCACGAGAGGCTCGTACGACAGCGGGAACGCGATCCGCGCGGTGGCGCGGACGGTGGTGCAGCTCGGCACGGCGAAGCCGAACCAGTCCTCGGCGCTGCCGTCCTTGCGCGAGCACCCGTGGACCTCGGCGACACGCGACACGCACTGCAGACCCTCGACGAGCTGCGCGCTCTGGAAGGCGTCGTTGGGCTCGACCTCGTCGATCTCGTCGCCGCACTCGAACGGGCGCGCCGCCGACGGGAGCTCGCAGGTGTTGCTCACGCCGTCGCACGTCTGGCCTTCCGGACACAGCTCTTCCTCGCCGCACAGGTACGTGCCGGGCGTGATCTCCGGCGTGCAGGCCGCGAGGGCGATGGCGAGGGCGGCGACGAGGGCGGCGACGAGGAACGATGCGCGCATCAGAAGCTCCACGTCCCGCCGAGGACCGCTCCACCCTGGGTGGGAACGATCGTGGGCTGCGCCGTGCGCGGTTGAATGACGATCGTCTCCTCGCCGGGGTCGGTGAGGATCCAGTACACGATCGCACCGGCGATGCAGGCGCCGCCGATGCTGTACAGCGTGATCGCGGCGGCGCGCGAGCTGTCGGCGCGATCGACGAGCTCCTGATGCGCGGGCGACCACGCGGTGCCGGTGAACACGTCGGTGCCGACGTCGTCCGTCGCGGAGCGCGAGTCGAGATGGAAGTAGAACCCGATCGCGCCCGCGACCAGGCCGGCGCCCGCGATGCCGCCGAGCACGAGCTTGTTCTTCATCGGACGCTCGCCCGGAGCGACGATCGTGATCGGCTTGATGCCGCCTTCGTCGGCGCGCGCGATGCGCGGACCGGCGAGCGTCGCGAGGACCAACACGCCCACGGCGTACTTCATGCGCCGGAGGGTGGCGCGACGTTCGACGACGGTCAATCCGCCGTCGCCTGAACGAGCCTGTCATTCAGCGACCTACACACCGCTGGGGTGCTCCAACGCGCGGCCGACCTCCCCAAACCCCATTCATGACATGGCAAGATGCATTCATTGTCTCGCCGTGCTCCTCGGTATCGGTTTGACGTCGCCGCCAAGGCCCAGCCCTTGCTCGGCGGCGAGACAGCCGTCTGCCGGACGAAGGACGTCTCGGAGGACGGTCTCTGCCTCGATACCGCCGCGTGGTTTCCGCTCGGGACGCGCATCAGCGTGTCGCTGTTCGATCCCCAGAGTGGCACCGCGCTGGAGGTGATCGGCGACGTGGTCCGCGAGGCGACCTCGCCGAGCTGGACGCTCGGGATCCTGTTGATCGAGCCGCCCGAGGAGTGGGCGACGATCGTGGCGACCGCGGCCCGCCAGTCGGCGCCGGGGCTGGCGGAGAAGGGCGGCAAGCGCCTGCGTGTCCTGGTGGTGGGTGACGAACATCGCCAGCGCGGCGCGATGGCGCTGTACGTCACGAGCGGCTGGGACGTGCTCTTCGCCGCGGACGATGACAGTGTCGAGGAAGTGATCAGCCACAAGATCGATCTCGACGCTGTCATCGCAGAGCTCGACGCGGGCGATCCGCGGGTCGCTCCTGTCATGGAGAGCATCCGGCGGGCCCAGCCGACGGCGCGCCGCATCGTTCGCGGCAACGGCCGTGGCGACTCCGATCTCGTCCATCGATTCGTTCAACGCGACGATGGGCTCGAGGCCTTGCTCGACGCGATTACTGCTGACATTCCTCAGGTGGAAAAGTCCTCATGAAGCGACCGCTATTGGTTGGGTTGGTGCTCGGATTCGCGCTGCTGTGCGCGACCTACGACGTCTCGTTTGCCGAGATCGACGAGAACGGCGATCTGATCGTGGAGGAGCCCAAGCCGGTCGATCCGCTTGCGAACTTGAAGCTGATCGCGTCGTACGCGCTCACCATGATCGGCGTCGTCGTGATCGGGGCCGCCGTGGTGAAGACGTACTCGTCGAGCCTGAGCTATCCGTCGCAGCGCATGATGCTGACGAACTTCCTGCGAACGAACCCGTACCAGCTCGTCGTCATGGAAAAGAAAGCGAAGGGCACGATCGCCGAGCCGGTGATCGCCGCGCTCAAGATCGGCGGCCAGATGGGGCCGATCGACATCAAGATGATCCAGCAGGGCACGCTGCCCACGTACGAGGCGACCGCGAAGGGAATGATGGCGCACTTCGGCGCGACGATGACGAAGTGCAAGCTCGCCGTCACGGCGGCGGCGACCGGCGCGGTCGTCGCGCTCACCGCGGGTCGCTACATCCCGGTCGTGCTCGGCGTGCTCGCCGGCATCGGCTTCCTGCGGATCTTCATGTTCAAGGGCGAGCTCGAGAGTCAGGTGATCCGCGGCCGCGCGGAGATCCTGCCCGAGGTGGACAACGCGGTCGCGAGCGGCCGCTACCACGTCCCGTTTGTGCCGCCCGCCTAAGAGTCGGGCGGCACGATGATCGGCTCGCGAAGCGCTCGCCTATACGGATCTTGGCCGCCTAAGAGTCGGGCGGCACGATGATCGGCTCGCGAAGCGCTCGCCTATACGGATCTTGGCCGCCTGACGCTATTCGTATCCGCGCAGGTCGCTCTCGAGCTTCGCGATCGTGGCCTTCTGCTTCTCGAGGACTTCCTTGAGCTGGCGCTGGGCCATCTCTTCGCGCATGCGTGCGGCGCGATCGTGCGATGCGCGCGAGACCGCGGCGAGCGAGACCACGCGCGCGACGGTGACCGCGACGAGGGTGGCGGCCTCGATGACGACCATGCGGTCGGCGTGATCGCGGAACGCGCGCTCGGCGGCGGTCATCAGGCGATCGAAGACGAGCTCGGCATCCGCGAGGACGGCCTCCTCGCTATCGCCCCAAGCGAGGCGACGCGAGACGGCGTCGTGCAGCTGTAGATCGAGGCCGGGCACCGATTCGCCGCCGAGGGCGAGCGCGCGAAGGATCGCGTCGAACACCTCGGCGCCCGGCGGATCGCGATCGCCGTGCTCGACGGTGTCGAGGACCTCGTCGCGGAGGACGTTGACGGCATCGTGCATGTCGGCTTCGGACATGTCACCACTCCGTGGTGCCGCGGGATCCCCACGGCAGGCTGTGATCGGCGTTGTGCGCGAACTGGCGCTCCAGGTCGGCGCGCTTGCGCTCCGCCCGCGCGACCTGATCGCGGAGCTCCGACGTGTGTGCCTGCGCCTCGCGAAGCTTGTCGCCGAACGGCGCCACGGCTTCGAGCACGAGGCCCGTCGTCGCGCCGACGAGACGTTGGTGCGCGCGGCTGATCACGAGCAGCACGCGCGCTCGCGTGTGCTCCGTCGCCTGGATCTGCTGGACGCTCGACGCCGTGAGGATACGGGCCTGATCGAGCGCGTCGAACAGCGGCATGATGCCGGCCTCGTCGACGCTGCGCACCCCGTACAGGTCGCGCGCGGCGAGCACGGCGGTGGCGAAGTTGCTGCTCGTGTCGCTCGCGATCGCCTCGAGCGCGCTGAGCACGTGCTTGACCGCCTCGGCGCGCGGCGCGGTGCGTGCGCGCGCGATGGTGATCGTCTTCTCGATCGCCTCGACGACCTCCTCGGACTCGGTCGTGCCGGTCACCGGGCGATCGGCGCGCAGGAACGGGATCGTCGGGCGATCGACGAAGCCACCGCTGTCGAGGGCCGGATCCGACGAGCGGCCGAGCAAGGGATCGATGTCGGCGTCCACGGTCTCCGACGTCGCGGTGTGGAGCGTGATCAGCTCGGCGTCGACCTGGCGCAACCGCTCCGCGAGCAGCCCACCGAGCGCGAGCTCCGCGACGACGAGGGCGCGACTGACGGCGATGTCGAGCAAGAAGCCGAGCTGCGGCTCGATCGTGCGCAGCTCGTCGACGACCACGCGCGACGCGTTCGCGATGATGTCCATCAGGTTGCGCAGCGCGCTCCATTCGCCGCCACGCTCGAACCAACCGCCCGCGAGGTTCTGCGCGAACGTCCACACGTTCACGCCGGTCGACTTCTCGAGGTCGTGAAAGATCGCCTGGCACACGGAGAGCCCGATCAGCTCGAGCGCCTCGTCGGGCTGGAGCCCCCGCACGATCGGGTTGCGCGTGAGTCCACCGTCCTTGCACAGCTGCAAGAATCGTTGCCGCCGTTGCCACCACGCGATCGCGCCGTTCGTGCGGACGATCATCGTCGAGCTGACGACTGCCTGTGGCGTCTCGATCACGATCACCGTGACGTTGTCGCCGCCGCCGCCGCGCATCGCGAGCTCGATCAGATCGCGCGTGACGTGCTCGGGCGCGTCACCGGATCCGAGGATGTACTGGATCGCCTCGGTGGTCGCGTAGCCGTACAGACCGTCGGAGCACAGCAGGACGCGGTCCCCCGGCTCGAGCAGGACCTCGGTGACATCGACCCGTGTCTCGGGGCGCGCGCCGAGGTTGCGCGACAGCACGTTCTTGTACGGATGGCGCTCGGCATCCTCGGCCGACAGAAGGCCGCGATCGACGAGCTCCTCGACGATCGTGTGGTCCCTGGTCAGCGATTGCAGGCGCCCACCGCGCAGCAAGTAGGCGCGACTGTCGCCGACGTGGCCGACGATGACGCGCTTGTCGATCAGCAGCGCGGCCACGCACGTGGTGCCCATGCCGTGGCGCTCGCGATGGCTCTGCGCCGCGCCGAACACCGCCGCGGAGCCCTGCTGGATCGCCTGCACGAGCAGCGACTTCGGATCCACCGTGTTGCGGCGGTGCGCGACGTACTCGAGGATCGCATCGCGCGCCGTCTGCGAGGCGATGTCGCCCGCGTTCGCGCCGCCCATTCCGTCGAGGACGACGAACAAGCCGCGCTCGACGTCGACGATCATCGAGTCTTCGTTCGTGGTGCGAACCTTGCCGACGTTGGTGTCGCCCGCGATGCGAATCCCCGTAGGCAAGCCCGTGGCGTTCACGTCACCGGCCCTCACCGCGCTGCTGCAACTGTCCCCACTGCTCGATGCGCGACGCGAGCTCGTCGGCGAGCAAGTCGTTCACGACGCGCGCGGTGCTCGCCGTCACGCGTGTGAGCAACAGCGTCAGCTCGGCCCCCGCCGTCGTTCCGGCTCCCTCGTCCTGCGCGACCTGCGCCGCCGTGTCGCCGATCGCGACCAGCATCGTGAGCACGCTCGCGGGGCTCTGCGCTTCCGCCGCGCGCATCGCGAGGAACGTGTGCAAGAACGCTCGATGCAGCCCGACATCGCCCGTCGCGATGAAGTTTCCGAGGTGCTCGAGCACCGCGTTGATCTGCGCTCTCGCGGTCAGATCGTCGAGCCGGGCCAGCGACGGATCGAGCGTCCCGCGCAGGTCGAGCAGCCTCTGGAGGATCTTCGGACGTAGCGCCTCGTAGGCGTTCGCCACACCGCTGGTGCGCGTAGGTGCCGTCGAAGACATCGTGATCGATGGTACATGCTAGGCTGCGCGCACAACAGCGCATGAGACCGAACTCGAAGGAAGGGCGGGTGCTCGTCGTCGACGACGAGCCAATGGTGAGGGAGACGCTCGGACAGGTGCTCACCGAGGAAGGCTACGTCGTCGATCTCGCCGTCGACGGCGAGACCGCACTCGAGCGCGTGAACGCCGCGCGCCCCGACGCGATCCTGCTCGACCTCATGATGCCCGGCATGAACGGCCGCCAGTTCCTGCAGGTCCTGCGCAGCAACCCGGCCTACGAGCGCGTGCCGGTGCTGATCATGACGGCGGTGCACGGGCTCAACGTGAACCTCCAGACACTGGGCGCGTCCGAGGTCGTCGAGAAGCCGTTCAATGTCGACGAGCTGCTCAACAAGGTCGCGCTCGCCGTCTATCGCTCTCGCGACGCGAACAAGTCGATCAGCCAGCCGCTGCCGTTTGTCTCCGTGCCGCCCGCCGCGGCGGCCGAGCAGGACCGCGGCGTGGTGCTGATCGTCGAGCACGATCGCGGCCGCTTGCAGCAGCTCGACCTGCTGCTGTCCGCGCGCGGCTACACGGTGGTGTCGATGACGCGCGCGCTCGTCCAGATCTCGCGGCTCGCGCGTGCGCTGCGACCGCGCGCGATCCTGCTGGACCTCAAGTCCGACGGGGTCAACGACGTGGTGCGCGACCTGCGCTCCTCGTCGGAGCTCGACGCGATTCCGATCCTCGTGTTCGCGCGCGAAGGCACGGCCGTCGCGACGGCGCACGAGACGCTCGTCGATGCCGCGGATTCCGATCTCTTGAGCTTCGTGGAGAAGCAGCCTTGATCTTCCTGGAGTAGCTCAGCAGCAGAGCACCCGGCTTGGTACCGGGCGGGCGCGTGTGCGAGTCACGCCTCCAGGCCTCGTGGAAGTGAACATTGGATACGCCTGGGGCCAGCTCCAGCGCGCGATCGCGTCGGGGCACGCCGACAAGATCGCGAGGTGGCGCGCGGTGATCGACGGTATGCGCGACGGGACGATCGCGGTCGGATCTCGCACGCCCACCAGCGCGCCAGCGTGGGTCACGCTCGACGTTGCCACCGGCGGCTTCGCGACGGGCGGCAATGCGGCGGGCGGGGCTATCGCACCGTGGGAAGCGCAGCTCGCCACCGAGCGTGGCCTCGGGACGGAGCGCGGGCTGCCGAACGCGCGGCTCGCGCTGAACCTGTACTTCCTCGACGCCGCCGAGACGCTCGAGCGCTTCGAGCGCGGCACCTATCGGATCGACCTGCCCGAGGAAGCGGCGCTTCTCGTCGTCGCGTGGCTGCGCTCGCGCGGCGAGATCGAGAAGGCGACAGCGATCGTCGACGCGATCGCGCCGTGGTTCGAGACGCTGCGTTTCTATCCTCGCTTCGCGGATTCACCGCTCGAAGAACGCGACACGGTGCAGCTGCAATCCCTCGGCAAGACGCGGGAGGCCATCGCCAAGCAGCGGCGCCAGCGCCGCTTCGAGATGCAGCGCGAGGCGATCCGCGTGTGGCGACCATTGTTCGATCGAGCGATCGATCTCGCTCGCGAGGCGCTGGCGGGAACCGTGCGGACGGAAGCGATCGCACGGCTACGAGACGAGGTCGTTCGGGCAGGTACGCGAGCGACTCGGCGCGCGAAGGAGACGGAGCAGCTCGTCGAGCGACTCGTGCGGTTCGAGACGCTCGACGTGATCGAGCGGCGAAGGCTCGAGCACCTGGTCCGGCAGCGGACCGGCCACACGCGCGCCGATGACTCGCCGGCGATCGCGGCACCCTTGCACGCGGATCTTCGGCGAGTGCTCGTCGAGCGACTCGCGGCGCTTCCCGACGAAGGCAGCGCGCCGCTCGACGCGATGGCGCCAGTCCGCATCGATGAAGCCACGCGCTTTGGCGTTCCGGCTGGCAGCGCGTTGCCGGCGTACCTCGAGCGCAAGGTAGCGCGCAGCTGGGATGCGCCGCTCGCCACGCTCGTCAAACGCGGCGTGCTTCCATCGGGCGAATCGCTCGCGATCGTGCTGCCGCAGGTCACGGGCCACGTGCGTGCGGGTTCGATCAGCGACGGTGCTGCGCGACGCTTGTACGCAGCCCTGTACCGCGCGTTTCGCCGCCGTCGAGGATTGCTGCTGCTCTGGTATCAAAGCCAGGTTCGCCTTCACGAGATCCCGTGGGCCGCAGCCCTCGAAGCCGTGCGCGGTATCGAACCATCCGCCGTGGCTCGCGCGCGCGATGTCGTCGCGTCGACGAGCTGGCTCGCGATTCGCTCGTTCCCGCAGACGATCACCCCGAACAAGCTCGTCACCGAGCTCCATGCACTCGCGGCGGCGGCCGATCTGAACCTTCCGCTCGTCGAGGAGTTGGCGGCGGATATCTTCATGGGGGCGCTCACGGCGAAGTTCGTGCTCGCGGCTCACGCGACCGCGCGCGTCATCCCCGGGACGCTGTACCAGCGCTACTACGCGATCGACGTCGACGAGCTCGCGAAGCTGCCCGTTCCGTCGACCGATCCGAAGGCACCGATCGACAAGCGCATCTCGCACGAGCTTGCCGCGCTGTGCAAACGGCGCGCGGGACCGCCGGGCACCTCGAGGTCGCAGGCCGCAGCGAACGGCACGATCATCGAACAGGCGCAGATCCTCACGACGCATAACCTGTCGGTGCTCTTCGATGGAGTGCCGCTTCTGCGCAAGAGCCTTACACCTCTGCACGTGAACCACGCCGCGGGCGCTTGTTTCACCTTCGTCCTGCGTAGACTCACGACGCGCACGCCGGGATTCCACCAGATCCTGATCAACCTCAAGAAAGCGGCGTATGCGTGGCGACAGATGGTGTTCTTCCTCAGCTTCGCGCGTTACGTCGGTGACTTCATGGCGAACGCCCGCCGGATGCTGGAGAAGCGCGAGGACGAGTTCCGCATGCGCTTCGAGCCCGCGATGCGCGGCCTCGAGCTCGCCATCGATGGTATCGCGTCGAACGAGCCCGCGTTCTCGATGTCGGGTGGCCGCGTGTTCCTGGGCTGGACCACCGAGCATCCGTGGCTCGCTCCACCGAAATTGACGCCATGACCACGCGTCTCGTGTAGCTTTCGACCCATGCAGTTAGTCCCCGCGATGGCCGGCTCGATCACCGACATGAAGCGGCTGCGCGATCGCTGCCGCGACGCGGGCATCGAGGCCGACGTCGGCTGCCCGCCCGGCAGCGGCGGTGGTTGAGGGACCCGAACGCACCTCCTGGTCCAGGAGGCCGATCTTCCGCGAGTCGCAGCGCTCCTCGATAGCGCGTGGCGCGAGCAGCTCGCGCGCGAGGGCGTCGAGCTGCCGAACACCGTGATCTCCGACGGAGACGAGCCACCGTGCCCTGCCTGCGGGTGCGCCTTGCCCCTCGTCGAGGGCGCGTGCGCCGACTGCGGCCTACAGCTCACCTGACGGCAATGGGCGGCATGACCAACAAGTCGCGCCGAGATGCCCCTATGATCCTCACGTGCGAGCCCACATCGTCGCTCTTCTCGCGTTAGCGCCCGCGTGCATCATCGAATCGCGGAACGTCAACGTCGGCCAGGTCAACCGCCCGAGCGTCCCGTTCACGACAGGCGCACCACCCACCGGGATCGCCGCGATCACGGCAGGCGCCTCGTCGATGCCAACGGTCACCACGCCGAAGAACACGGACAACACGAGCGGCGCGGAGGTGCCCGACACGCAGATCCGCGGCGAGCTGGTCTTCCGTCCGACGAAGCGATTCTTCATCGGCGCGGTCTACGAGCAGGGCCTCGGCCACCAGCGCGTCGATCAAACGCTCCCCGAGCTGCGCACGGGGAACGTCAGCGGCGCCGGTCTGATCCTCGGCGGCACGCTCGCCGCCGATCCGAGCTCGCCGTTCTCGATGGGCGTCAACCTCACGCTGATGCGGTGGTCGGTGCCGTACGACCAGTACACGACCGCCACGTTCGACTTCGCCGGCATCCTGACCGGCGTGAGCCAGTACCAGACGCACGACGAGGACTCGACCGGCACCATCGGTGTCGGCTTGTGGCCGTCGTACTCGTTCGGCCAGGCCCGCGTGTTCGGCGGCGGCTACATCACGCAGCGGCCGACGGTGCACCTGTTCACCAAGGACACCACGGTGATCGGTCCGGTCAGCTCGCACGACGAGGAGGAAGTCATCGGCAACGAAGCGATCGACCTCGTCCTCGCAGCGGGCGTCGAGATCGCGCTGTCGAAGGAGTTCTCGCTGAGCGCGATCATCAACCAGGAGGTGCTCGGCGCGACGATGCGTACGGGTCCGAGCCTGCAGCTCGCGGCGTCGGTGCGGCTCGGCGAGCACTCGGCCGATCGCAAGCGCCCGCCGCAGGACCCCGCGCCGATGTACACGCCGGGGCCGTACACACCGGCGCCACCGCCGCCCGCGCCCGCGCCGTATCCGCCGCCGCCTCCGCCGATGTGACGGAGCCCGAAGTTTCGATTGCTCGCCGGCGCCGTCGCTCGTAGAGTGAAGCCGTTCGAAGGTCGCCCATGTTCGCTCGTACCGCTGTCAGCTAGTCCTCGCCCCGTCGGTAACGCCACGGTGCTGAAGGACACAGCTGTGCCGCTCGCGGCACGGCAACGACAGAGGTGCGTCCATGGTTGCGGTCTCTTCCGCGAGCCACGCGCCCGACGCTGCGTTGGCGTCGGAGCTCGGCTCGCTCCTGGTTGCTCATACACAGATCCGGACTCCGCGATGGCGGCTCGAGGCGATCGTCCGCCGCGTGCCCGCGCTCGTGCGTTTCGGCGTTCCGCTCGATGCGACTCGCGGGGCGATTCGCGAGCTCGCGACGAAGGCCGTGTGTCCACCGCGGCTACGGCCGCTGCTCGTCGATCAGCTCGTCGCGACGCTGGAGGTCGGCTTCGTTCGCGCGCTGTGGACGCCGGACTGGCGTGGCAGCGCCCAGCTCGCGATGGATGCCGCGGTGCGCGCGGGGGCGTTGCAGTCGCAGGAGCGCGTGGTCGAACGGATCGTCGAGTGCGGCCACGGGCGATACGCGAAGCCACGAATCGTGCGCGCGAAGACGCTGGCGGAGCTGATCGCGCTCGTCGATGACGGCCGCGCCGACGAGGCCGAGTACGTCGCGCGTGGGCTGCGCGCGCACGACCAGCCGTTCGCGAAGGCCTACCTCGCGCGCCTGGATCTGCGCGCCGGTCGCACGCCGCGGCGCGTGAAGGGCAGCTTCGCGTCGGGTGCACAGCTATTGCTGGTGCGCGAGCTCCTCGCGATGGGCGAGATCGACCGCGCACACGCGATGGCCGCGCAGATCGAGCGCACGCTACTGCGCGAGTACGCGCTCCTCGAGATCGCGCAGGCGATCTGCGAGAGCGGGCGCACCGTCGACGCGCTCCGGCTGCTGTATCGCGTACAGCGCGCGGAGCTCGTCGCCCACTGCGATCTGCTGCGAGCCGAGATCCGCATGATGGTTCGTCGCCATCGCGAGGAAGGCGTCTGGATCGGTCCGGCGTGGGAGCTTCCGCCCTGGCTGAGACCACGCGCGTGGATCTCGGCCGAGGAGCGGCACCACCGTCTGATCGCCTCGGCGTTCCTTCGCCTCGCGTCGCGCGATCCGACGTCGATCGAGTACGCCCGGCTGTATGCCCGGCACGTCTCGCCGAGGTCTCTGTTCGACCTCCTGCCTCGCATCGGCGTGGCGATCACCGACGCCGTCGAGGCGCTGAGGTCCCCGCCGCTGAAGCCAAGAGAGCAAGAAGCGATCGATGTGCTCCTCGCCGAGCACATCGCGATGCGCGCCAGACAGCTCGCTCGCTCGCCGCGCGAGCCGCCTGATGCGATGCGCCTCGGACTCGCCGGCCTGTCGACCTACGACAACGCCGACGGCCGCTCGCTCGAGCGCGCGTGGTTCGACGAGGGCCTCTCGCTCTCGGCGTCCGCGCCGCGTCGCCGTCGCGTGCTGATCGGCGTCGCGCAGAGCGCCCTTCGCAACGCACGCTCGCAGTCGCCCGAGGTCCTGCGCGTGCGCCTTCGCATGCTGTTCCACCTCGGCGGATCGCTCGCGGCCGATGCGCTCGCCAAGCCGCTCGCCCAGCTGCCCGTCGACGCAGTGCCGTGGCTCGACGCGTTCGAGATCCTCTGCGCGATCGATGCACCGCGCGCGGGCGACCTCGCGATCCAGCGGCTCGCCGATCTTCGACGAGGTGGTATCGAGCCATCGCTCGCGCTCGATCGCGTGGTCGCCGCGGGCGGCATGTCGAGCGAACGCGCCGATGCCTTTGCCGGCTTGATCCGCATGCTCGTCGCCGCGCTCGGTGATCGCGCGCAACACTGGCTCGCGGACTTCACGCGCCGGTGGCACGCGCGCACGGGTGCATCCCTCGACGAGCTCGTCCTCGCATGGCTTCGCACCTGCGATCTCCATCGCGATCCGCGATCACTCCTCGACGAGCTCGACGAGCACCGCACCTCGATCCTCGCCGCGGACGCGCGCGACATCGCGGAACGGCTCGCGACCGATGCACGCGCGCTTCGGGCGTCGCTCCTCGTTCCACCGCGCGTCGATCCGCGCATGCGGCCGTGGTCGATCGAGCAGTGGAAGTCGCTTCTCGCTCGGGCCGCGACGCGCGCCTGGTCCGTCGACACGGCGATCGTCCGGCGCTATGCGCTCCTGTTGCCGAATCGGCGCGCTGCACGCGCCCTCCTCGCCGGCGACATCGAGTCGCTGGGGGTCGCCAGAGCGACCGACGTCGACGTCGATGGCCGCCGCTTCCGCATCCGCGTTCTCGACAGGCGCCATGATCTCCTCTCGTACCTGCGCTTCGCCGACTCCCCGGTCCGCAGCTGCTTTCGCAGCGACAGCGTGTTCTACGACTCGACGAGGGATCCGACACGAGAGCAGGTCATCGCCGCGTGGCGCGATCCGCTGACGATGTGTCTCCACATCGAGCGCGACGGCAATCCGTGCGGCTTCGTGTTCGGCAGCTTCGCGGACATGGAAGGCAAGGCGGCCCTCGTCTTCAACGGCCTCCACGTCCGCCCGAACACGCCGGCGGTGCGCGAGCGGATCGTGCGCGCGATCGAACACTCGATCTGCGCGCCGCTCCAGATCCGCATGCTCGGCATGTCCAACTGGCACAACGGCGAAGGCCACCTCCCGGACGACTACATCTGGGACAGCCGTCCGGGCACTCGCCTCCGCGCGCTCGCGATCAACGACACGCCGGTCACGGCCGTCGACGATGACATCTCGGTCCACGTGAACATCCGGCAGATCCTCGAGCTCTACTGGCGCGACCTTTCCTATGGCTAGCGTGCGTCGAGGTACGCCTCGACGGCGCGCCACAGAAACGCGTGCAGCTCGCGGCCCGGTCCATCGAGGTCGACATCGCGCACCACCGCGAGGCGCTTGCGGAGCGCGCCCTGGGGTGTCGCATCCGCGATCACCGGCACCGCGACCCCACGCTGCTCGTCGGGGAACGCGTTGCGCAATCCCTCGCACTGATAGCAGACGCCGTCCTTCGACACGAGCCGACACAGCCCCGCATACCGCTGCTGCATCGTCTCGCGTGCACTCGCCAACCGATGCCGCAGCACGCTCGTCGTCACGTCGAGCGTCTTCGCCGCCTCGTCGTTGGAGAGCTCGAGCACGTCGCGCAACACGAGCGCGGCCTGCTCCTCCACCGGCAACGATCGTGACACGCAGCCAAAGCAGAACGCGATGTGCTCGCGCGCGTCGAACGTGCTCGCCTTCACCGTCGCCCAGAGCTCGTCGTCGCGCGTCTCGTGCACGTACTCCTTGAGCGCCAGCTTGAGGTCGCCCTCCGCGCGCCGCGTCGACAGATGATCGATCGCCGCTCGCGTCGCGATCGCGCACAGCCACGTCGCGAACGCCGACTCGCCGCGGAACGTGCCGATGCGCGTGTACGCCTTGACCAGCGCGTCCTGCGCGATGTCCTCGCTGTCCTGCGGGTGCCCGACCATCCGCCGCACGAGGTTCTTCATCTTCGCGACGTGCGGCGCGACCAGCTCGTCGAACGCGCGCCGATCGCCGTGCTTCGCGAGCTCGATGCGCTCCTCGTCGGTGATGTCGCTCATCGCGTACCGGTCGATGCTACCTCGACGAGCTGCGCCACCTCGGGTCCGACCTCGCTCTGTTCGCGCAGAAACGCGGTGAACGCGCCGAACCACGGCTGCGCCTGCAGGTCGGGCAGGCTCGTCTCGTCGAACGCGCCCACGTGGGTGAACCGCAACGGCGACTGCGCGTGCTGGAAGCTCGCGTAGTACCTGGTCGCGCGATGCTCGCGCAGCCCGGCGACGAACTCGGCGATGCGCTGCTTCACGAGCGCGAGGTCAGCGGTGGAGCGGAGGGTGTACTCGATGCGGATCTGCTTCATGCCGAGTTAGACCGGCCCCGCGCGAAAAGCTGCCAAGTCCATGAATCGTCACGGCACGACCCTTACCCGAGCCGTCCGAGGATCACGTGCTCTTGGCCTTCTGCTTGGTCTTGCCCGTGGAGCCGGCGACGAGCGCGAGGAACGCGGCCTCGTCGATGCACTGCGTGCCGTACTTCTTCGCCTTCTGCGCTTTCGAGGAGCCCGAGTTGGGATCGGCCATCACGAGGAACTGCAGGTCCTTGGTGACGCCCGAGAGCAGCGTGCCGCCCTTGTCCTCGACCATCTGCTCGAGCTCCTTGCGCGGGCGGCCGAGCGTGCCGGTGAAGCAGAACGACTTGCCGGCGAGCGGGCCGGAGGCCGCCTTGGTGACGGGGACGACGCCGACGGCGAGCAGCCGCGCGATCTCGGCCTTGCGCGACGCGAGGCCCTCGAACGCGGCCTTGGCCTTCGACGGGCCGACGCCGGGGATCGCGGAGAGCTCGGCGAGCTTCGCGGACTGGACCTTGTCGAGCGAGTCGTAGCCCGCGGAGACGATCGCTTTGGCCGTCTGGAGGCCGAAGTTCTCGATGCCGAGCGCCGCGAGGAACTTGGGCAGCGAGAGCGGGAGCTGGGCGCGGAGGTTGTCGAGGACCTTGGTCGCGGAGGTGATGCCCATGCGATCGAGGTCGGCGACCTTCTTCACGTCGAGCTTGTAGAGGTCCGCGGGCTCCTTGACGAGCTTGGCCTCGACGAGCTGCGCGATGAGCTTGTCGCCCCACTCGAGCACTCCGAGCGCGCCGATCCAGTTCTCGATGCGGCCTTCGATCAGCGCGGTGCACGTCTTGTAGTTGCGGCACGAGAGGTACTCGCCGACGCGCACGAGCGCGGACTTGCAGGTCGCGCAGGTCTTGGGCGGCTTCGCCGTCTTGCTGTGCTTGTGGACCACCTCTTCGACGTAGGGGATGACGTCGTTGCGGCGCGACACGAGGATCTCGTCGCCGATGCCGATGTCGAGCTCGGCGATCATGCCGGCGTTGTGGAGCGACGCGCGGCGAACGGTGGCGCCCGCGAGGACGACGGGCTCGACGATGGCGACGGGAGACACGCGGCCGGAGGGACCGGTCTCCCAGACGATGTCGACGAGCTTGGTGACCTTGGCTTGCGAGGCGAACTTGTAGGCGACGGCGGCGCGCGGGCGGTTCGCGAGCTCGCCGAGCATGTGTTGCGCGTGGACGTTGTTGGCGCGAATGACGAGGCCGTCGATCTCGTAGTCGAGCTTCGCGCGCTTGGTGGTGGCGTACTCCTTGTGGATCTTGATCGCGCCTGCGAGGTCGGTCGCTTTGCCGAACGGGAGGAGCAGGCCGAGCTGCTCGAGGCGCTTGAACTTCGTGACCTCGTCCGCGTGGTCTTCGCTCGGGCCGTCGATGTCGTAGAAGAGGACGGTCAGGTGCTGGCAGCCTTCGCCGTCGAAGCGCTTGCTCGTGCCCGACGCCTGGTTGCGCGGGTTGGCGGCGCCCGGGAAGTGCTTCTTCATGTCGGAGAGCTTCAGGATGATCTCGCCGCGCACGGTGCACGAGATCTTCTGCTTCAGCTCGGCGGGCACGCCTTTCATGCGGCGCGCGTTCGAAGTGATGCGTTCGCCGATTATTCCATCGCCGCGCGTGATCGCTTCCGAAAGTTTTCCCTTCTCGTAGGTGACGGCGAGGGACAGGCCATCGAGCTTCTCGGTGACGAACAGGTCGTCGGTGAGCGAGCCGAGCTTGTCCTTCTTGCCGAGGTCTTCGCAGCGGGCGGCCCATTGCTTGAACTCGTCCTCGGAGACCGCCTTGTTGAGCGATCCCATCGGGATAGCGTGGCGGGCTTTCTCCCAGGACGTGACCGTGCTCGGGGCGCCGACCGACTTCAGGACCTCGTGATCCGGATCGAGCGTTCGCAGCTCGTCTTCGAGTGCGTCGTACGCGGCGTCGCTGACGAGTGGCGTCGCGTTGTAGTAGGCGTCCTTGTACTTCCGGAGCAGCTTCGCGAGCTCCGTGATTCGTGCCTTGTCCTTTTTCATAGCCCCCTCGATCCGTCTACTATCGGCGGCAATCTTCAGAGGGGTGCTTCATGGACGTCAAGACGTGGAAGGCGAACGATCCGAGCCTTCCGAAATTTCCGACGAGCTACACGGTCGCGCACGTGCAGGATCTGTCCTGCACCGACATCAAGGGCAACAACAACAAGTACTACCACCTGGAAGTACAGGTCGCCGGAAAGCAAGCGCGCGTACACTCCGAGTACGGACGCGTCGGTGCGAAGAACCCCGCGAAGGAGTATCGCTACTTCGACAACGAAGCCGACGCGGTCAAGGCGTACGAGAAGATCATCAAGAGCAAGACGGAGCGCAAGAGCGAGCCGTACGTGAAGATCGATCTCGCAGCGCGCGCCGTCGGCAGCGCGGACGCGCAGAAGATCGTGAAGCCGATCGTCACCGGCGGTGACAAGAAGAAGGCGCCGTCGCCGGCGAGCAAGCTCGATCCCGAGGTGCAGCGCATCGTCAGCGACTTCTTCGGTGCGACGACTCAGTTCGTCGCGACGAACCTGAAGTGTCCCCTCGGTCAGCTCTCGAAGGAGCAGATCGATCAGGGCCGCGACGTCCTCGACGAAGCGAAGAACCTCATCAACGCGGGTCAGAAGATCGTCGGCAAGACGCGCAGCCAGCTCGAAGATCTCACCTCGAAGTTCTACTCGCTGATCCCGCACAACTTCGGCTTCAAGAAGCTCGACGCGGAAGCGCTGCTGTTCTCGGACCTCGTGAAGATCGCGATGAAGGAGCAGGACCTCGACGTGTTCGCCGACGCGAAGAACGCGAGCAACGTCCTCGAGTCCGACGTCGACGACAAGTACAAGACGCTCAAAGCGAACCTCTTGCCGATCGACAAGAAGGATCCGACGTTCAAGTGGCTCGACAAGCTGGTCCACGACACGCGCGCCTCGAACCACGGCTTCCTCGGCAAGATCACCGTGCGCAGCATCTTCGAGGTGCAGCGTCACGGCGAGGGCGACTTCTCGCAGGACTCGATCTTCATCGAGAACTGCGAAAAGATCGCGAAGGAGACGGACAAGTACAACGCGCCTCACGTGAAGAACGTCAAGGATCGCCCTGACCTCGACGCGAAGACGGCGAAGCTGTTCGACGCCGCGAACGTGTGGCCCGTGTGGCACGGCACGCGTAACGCGAACATGACCGGTATCGTCACGCGCGGTCTCTTGATCCGCCCGGCGGGCGCGGTGCACGCCGGCTCGATGTTCGGCGACGGTCTCTACTTCGCGCACCAGTCGACGAAGTCGCTGAACTACTCGTCGGTGAAGGGCTCGTACTGGGCGAGCGGTAAGGACGAGGTCGGCTATCTGTTCGTCGCCGATACCGCGTTCGGCAACCTGCACGTGGCCGCGAAGAGCCACTTCTACGAGAAGCCGCCCAAGGGCTTCCACTCGGTCTACGGCAAGGCCGGCAAGACCGACGGCCTCATGAACGACGAGATGATCACGTACTACCCGACGGGGCCGAAGCAGCAGCACGCGCTGCGCTACATCCTCGAGATCGAGACCAACCCGAAGGCCAAGGCCTGAAAGGCGAGCCATGAGCTACGACGATGATGATGATGACGACGACGATCTCGACAGCGATGACGGCGAAGGCCCGTCGGATATCGAGGTGACCACGGCGCGTGTTGTCGACGAGCTCACGGGCGCGGCGATGCTGTTCACCGCGCTCGACGTGTCGAACGCCGTGAAGCGCTCGCTACCCGGTGTCCGGCACCGCGAGGTGTCGCCGATCGTGCGCGACCTGTTCAATCGCAAGGCGATGGGCAGCTACCAGCAGACGGAGATCGACGTCCTCGCCGGCGGCACGAAGCCGGTGACCGCGCTGCTCTACCATCTGCCCGAGCACTCGCCGGACATGTACGACGACACGATGCGCAACCAGGTCGCGACGCCGCCGACGCGCCAGTCGCTCGGCTACGACAACCCGGTCGTCACCGCGACGGCGCAGGGCTCGCCCGTGCCGATCGGCAAGGACGGCCGCGCGCGCGTCCCGCGCCAGCTGCTCGCGAACGCGGGCATCGATGGCGATCGCGTGCTCGTGCAGACCGAGGGCGACTCGCTGCGGATCGTCGCGGCCGGCTCGACCAAGGTCACGCAGGTCAGCGATCCGCTGTTCCCGATGCCCGACCTGTTCTTCACGCCGACCGACATGGGCCAGCCGATCAACCTCGAGCACCCGGTGCTGCTGCACCTCCCGCGCTCGATGGTCGAGAAGTACGCCGGCGCGGCGCTGGTCGCGAAGATCGACGGCGCGTCGGTCCTCGTCTCGCGCGCGAACTAGCGAGAACTGGCGACACGGAGGCGCGCTGCCACCGTGCGAGCGTGCGCGCACGCGCATTCACGCTGAGCTAACGCTGCAGCTCGCGCGCATCGGTCCACGGGGAACTACGGTTCCACAATGGATCCGCGCTTCGTCGTCGCCGATGGCCCCGGCCCTCTGATCGCGACCGCGATCCACGACGGCCACGCCCTGCGCGACGAGCTCGCGACGTGGGTCTCGCTCGACGAAGCCTCACGCCTTCGCGAGGAGGACCCGTACACCGCGCGCATCGCGCGCGTGGTGCCGACGCACCTGATCGCGAGGCACTCGCGCTTCGAGGTCGACCTCAACCGTCCACGCGACCGCGCGGTCTACGCGCGCCCCGAGGACGCGTGGGGACTCACCGTGTGGAACGCGCCGCTCGGCCCCGACGTGATCGCCCGCTCGCTCGCCGTCTACGACGACTTCTACGCGCTTCTCTCGCGCACGATCACTGCCAAGATCGCGCGGCACGGCCGCGTCGCGATCCTCGACGTGCACTCGTACAACCATTGTCGCGAGAACCGCACGCCCGCCGATCCGGCGCAGAACCCCGAGGTCAACGTGGGCACCGGCACCGTCGACCACGCGCGTTGGGGCTCGCTGGTCTCGCGCTTCATGACCGACCTCGGCGCGTGTGACCTCGACGTGCGCGAGAACGTGAAGTTCAAAGGCGGCGAGATGTCCACGTGGATCCACCGCACGTTCCCGGCGAACGCGGTGTGCCTCGCGATCGAGCTCAAGAAGACGTTCATGGACGAGTGGAGCGGAGTCGCGAACGACGCGCACATCGCGCGGCTCGCGCGCGCGATCGCGACGACCTTGCCGGGCCTCGTCGAGGAGCTCTCGCGATGAAGGCGGGCATCGGCCGCGACGAGGCGCACGTTCGCGATGCGGGCACGGGGGATGATGAGAGTGCGCTCGGTTCGAACGCGCACGGCGATCGTGCGAGCGGCGCGACGACGCCGGCGAGTGCCCACGTGGGCGCACTCGATTCGCCGAGGATCGACTCGAGCGTGCTCGAGGAGGGCCACCGCGCGCGCGACCTGGCGGCGGTCGTCGTCGAGCGCATCGCCGCGGGCAAGCCCGTGCGGAGGACCCTCGAGGGCGGCGGGCGGCTGCACGTGGATCGCGCGCTGCCGTTTCTCTGCGTGTATCGACCGCGGGGAGGGCAGGTGGACACGGTGGCGCGCGACTTCGTGCGGACCCAGGCCGCGTACCTCGTGTCGCCGCTCGGGCGCGACATCTCGGCGTTCGTGGATGCGGTCGTCGACGAGCTCGCGAAGGCGTGCGGCGCGTGCCTGTTGCTCGAGCTGTGGGCGGGTGAAGACCCCGCGGGACCGTTTCGCATTCACGCGGCGCACGACGCGCGGATCGCGACCACGGTCGACGCGCTGGCGGATGCGCTGCGCGAGATGAAGCTCGAGGCGATGGGCGAGGTCAGCGTGGAGATCGTCGAGAACCACGTGCACCCGGTCGGCGACAAGCCGCTCGTGGAGACGGGGCGTGCGGCCAAGGCGGGCGTGCTCGCGATCGGGCTCGAGGTGCCGCCGCGCTATCGACCGCCGGCATCGCTAAAGGACGGCGCGAGCACGACCACGTATCCGTTCGTCGCCCAGGCAATGGCGCGCGAGCTCGCCCACGCGCTGCAGCGGTGCTTCTACGAGTTCGCTCGCGTGCAGACGCCCGTGAAGCCGGCGCACTTTCACGCGATGGGGCGGCGCTACGTGGTCCGGGCGGTGCGCGAGGCGGACCACGCGCTGGCGGAGATCAGCTCGACGTTCGACTTCTTGCTGGCGGTGACGCCGGTCAACATCGAGGCGGCGTGGCAGGAGTTCTGCGAGAGCGGGCGCAAGAAGATGCCCGTGCTGCGGTACCGGATGCTCGAGGTGGATCCGGCGATCGCGAAGCGCCAGCTCTACGACCTGCCGCTCGATCGCCTGGAGGATCCGGTGCTCGCGCAGCTGCTGCATGACAAGCGACGCGAGCTCGATCGCCAGCTCGGCCTGCTCGAAGATCGAGACACCGCGTCGTTCGTGCACGGCAGCGTGCAGCTGTATGGCTCCGTCGACGACTCGCTACTGGCGGAGGCGCGAGCGATCCTCGCGTCGCCCGTGCCGGCGCGGCGCGACGAGGCGCGGCTCGGCTGCGAGGTGGTGGCGGCGCGGGCGCGCGAGGAGATCGAGCGCTATCGGCAGGAGCTGCCGAGCCTCACGAGCAAGGTGTGGGTGCGCGATGACATCGTCGCGTTGATGGTCTCGCGCGGCGACGTGTGCGTGCCGTCGAGGATCGAGGTGACGCAGGGGCGCTTGCACGCGCTGTTGCAGCACGAGGTCGGCACGCACGTCGTGACGTACGCGAACGGGTTCGCGCAGCCGTTGCGCGTGCTGGGAGCGGGACTCGCGGGATACGAGGCGCTGCAGGAAGGGCTCGCGTTGCTCGCGGAGTACGTGGCGGGCGGGCTCGACGTCGAGCGGCTGCGCTTGATCGCGGCGCGCGCGGTCGCGGTGCGCCGGCTGGTCGATGGCGCCCGGTTCTGCGAGGTCGTCGAGGAGCTCGTCGCGAGCGGATTGACGCCGCGCGGAGCGTTCGGGACGGCGGTGCGCGTGTGGCGTGGCGGCGGTCTCACGAAGGACGCGATCTACTTGCGCGGTCTGCGCGACCTGCTGGTCTACCTGCGCGAGGGGCACGACGTGGACACGTTGCTCGTCGGCAAGATCGCGTTCGATCAGGTGCCGCTCGTCGAGGAGCTCGTGCGCCGAGGTGTGCTGCGCGGGCCGGCGATCCGGCCGCACTGGCTCGAAGGAAGCGTCGCTCACGCGCGCCTGGAGCGCGTGCGTGGTGGTGTGCAACCGCTCGAGCTGTTGGAGGCTGCATGAAGATCGGATTTGTCTGTAACGACATCGCCACCGAGGAAGAGGGCTACACGACCACGCGGTTGGCGATGACCGCGCTGGAGATGGGCCACGAAGCGTGGCTGATCGGCGTCGGCGACTTCTCCAATGACCCGGACGACAGCGTCCGCGCGTGGGCGAGGCATGCGCCGCGCGCGAAGTACAAGAGCTGCGCGACGTACCTGCGCGACGTGCAAGGCGACAAGGCGAAGGTGGAGCGGATCACCGTCGACGATCTCGACGTGCTGATGCTGCGCAACGACCCGGCGGCGGATCTAGGGACGCGGCCGTGGGCGCAGGGCGCGGGCTTCATCTTCGGGCAGCGCGCGGCGGCGCGAGGGACGATCGTCGTCAACGATCCGCACTCGCTCGCGCTCGCGATCAACAAGATGTACTTCCAGAACTTCCCGGAGGCGGTGCGCCCGCGCGCGCTGATCTCGCGCAACGCGGACGACCTCAAGAAGTTCGTCGCCGACGAGGGCGGCAAGGCGTGCTTGAAGCCATTGCAGGGCAGCGGCGGCACCAACGTGTTCGTGGTGAAGCCCGGGGCGAAAGGGAACCTCAACCAGATCATCGATGCAGTCACGCGCGACGGGTACGCGATCGCGCAGGAGTATCTACCGGCCGCGAAGGACGGTGACACGCGGTTCTTCTTGATGAACGGCGAGCCGCTGATCGTCGACGGTCACTACTGCGCGTTCCGGCGGATCTCTGCGAAGGGCGACGTGCGCTCGAACCTGCATGCCGGCGGCAAGCTCGCGAAGGCGAAGATCACCGACGAGATGCTCGCGCTCGTCGAGATCGTGCGGCCCAAGATCAAGCACGACGGCATGTTCCTCGTCGGTCTCGACATCGTCGGAGACAAGCTGATGGAGATCAACGTGTTCTCGCCCGGCGGACTCGGCAGCGCGCAGAAGTACGAGAAGGTCGACTTCACGCGACCCGTGATCGCGGCGCTGGAGCGCAAGGTCGCGGCGCAGCGCAATGCACGGGGCGCGCTGACGAATCGCCAGCTCGCGACCCTGTGATCGCGAACCTTCGCGGTACCCTGGTCGCCAGGGGGTCTCATGGTCGACACATCGGGGGCGAAGAAGTCGCTCCTCAGCTTCCTCAAGGGTTCGAGCGGCGAGCCGTCGCGATTGTGGTTGGTCGCGGCGCTGCTGCTCGTGGTGATCGCGGGCTTCCGTTCATGTGCATCGATCGAAGCGGGGCAGGTCGCCGTTCGCATCAACAACATCACCGGATCGACCGAGGTGATCACGCAGCCGGGCTTGATCCTCAAGCTGCCCGGCATTCACAACGTGTATCTCCTCGACGTCAGCCCGCAGACGTTCCACCTCCGTGGCTCCGAGAACAAGGGCCCGCTCGAGGGCAAGGAGCTGAGCGTCCGCGCGTCGGACGGTTCGAGCTTCGCGTTCAACGACACGACGCTGCTGTTCCGTGCGCTGCCCGGCAAAGCGGATCTCACGCTGCGCGATAGCGGACTCGGGCACGCGTACTACGAGTGGATGCTGCCGTACGCGCGCGCGATCCTGCGCGACGAGTTCGGACGCGAATCGACGATCAGCGTCTCGAATCCGACGAGCTTCGCGCAGGCGGAGGAGCGTGCGAAGGCGCGGCTCAACAAGCTCCTCAACGAGCACGGTCTCGAGGTGACGAGCATCGTGACGCCGCGGCCGCGGTTCTCCAAGGAGTACGAGGATCTGATCGAAGCGCGCAACCAGACGGAGAACCAGCTCGCGGTGATCGACTCGGAGCTCGCGCGCGCCAAGACGGAGCGCGATCGCAAGCTCGCCGAGGTGGAGCGCGACCAGAACAAGGTGATCCAGACCAAGCGCGCCGAGCTCGAGGCCACGCTCGCCACCGTGGTCACCGAGCAGACGCAGACGCACCGCGAGGTCGACACGTACAAGATCGAGAAGACCGCGGCGGGTCAGGCGTCGCGCTCCGCCTCGAAGAGCACCGCGGATCAGCTCAAGGGGCAGCTCGACGCGCAGTACGCGTCGAAGAAGGCCGAGATCGACGCGTTCCGTAACCAGCCCGTCGAGCGCGTGATGGAGCGCCTCGGCGAGCGTCTCGAAGGCGTGACGATCGAGATCACGCCCGTGCGCACCGACGGCCAGCCGCAGCGCGTGCAGCTCGAGAACATCGGGGGTGCGCGATGAAGGGCGTCATCAGGATCGCAAAGATCGTCGTCGCCGTGATCCTCGCGCTGTGGATCCTGCCGCTGCTGTTCACGCTGCGCGTCGAGCCGAGCGAGATCGGAGTGCGCCAGAGCGCGACGAGCGGCGTGCTCGAAGAGGACCTCGGTCCGGGGTGGCACTGGCGCGTCCCCGGCGTGCACAAGCTGATCGTGCTGCCGTCGAGCTACTTCATGCTCGACTACTCGTCGGACAACAAGGGCCCGCAGAAGCCGCTCGTCATCCGCACGAAGGACAACAACACCGTCGAGCTCGACGTCACGGTGCCCGTGCGCATCAAGCCGGGCCAGGCGCACGCGCTGGTCTCCGAAGGCAACCACGTGAAGGACCCCGACGGTCGCTATCGCTACCAGCGCCTCGCCGAGGAGAACGCGACGAGCGTGTTGCGCGAGGAGATGGCCACGCTCGACTCCGTCGGCTTCTACTCGACGGATCGCCGGCTCGCTGCGAGCGCGAGGACGGTCGAGATGCTGAACAAGCAGCTCGCGCCGATGCACGTCGAGGCGCAGGCGGTGCTCGTCCGCGCGGTGACGTTCCGCCCCGAGTACGAGAAGCAGCTGCAGCAGATCCAGCTCAACGAGCAGAACAAGCTGCTCGACGCCGCGGCGCAGAAGCTCGCCGGCGTGCAGCAGACTCTCGACAACTACGTGCAGGGCACGAGCGCGCAGATCAGCGCGCGCACGCAGGACTGGGTCAAGCGCACCGCCGAGCTCGAGCGCGCGTACCAGGTCGGCCTGCTCGCCGTCGAGGAATCGACGCCCGGGGCCGCGCGCGCGAAGCTCGCGACGCTGGCGGAGGCGGACACGAACAAGCTGCGCGAGGAGGCTGCGAAGCTGTTCGGTCTCGATCCCGCGTCGGTCGGCGATCCGTATCTCATCGGCATCAAGAACATCCAGGCCGAGACGCTCGAGTACAAGAACCGCGTGATCGCCGAGGCAGACGCACTCGAGGGCCGCCTCACCGCGGAAGGCGAAGCGATGGTCGCGAAGGTGCAGGGCGAGTACGAGGTCAAGCTGAACGCGTTGCTCGGCTCGCCCGCGGGTCGCGCGTACGTCGCGTACAAGACAGCGGCGAACGTGACGTTCGCGAAGACGCTGTCGTTCAGCTCCGCCGAGGGCATCCCCTCGGTGCTCCGGCTGCGTCAGTTCGCCGAGCAGTTCATGGGCGCGCGTTGATCAGCGACGGCTGATCAGGCGATCGATCGACGACGCGAGTCCGAGCGCGAGCGTCGAGATCATCGCGATGTCCGAGACGGAGAACGTCGCGCCGGTCGGCTTGCGCAGCGCGAGCACCGCGCGAGAGGGCGCGGGACCGATCGGCTCGAGCAGCGCGTTGCCGATGATCGAGCGATGTCCGCTGCCCGCGACCTCGGCGACGAGCTCCTTCACCGACTCGTTCGCGATCGGACCGGTGATGGTCCACGCGGCGCGGCGCGGCCAATCGAACACGACGCACAGCGCTTCCGCGGCGCGCGCGAGCTTGCAGGCCTCTTGCTGCAGGCGCGCGGCGGCGCGCTCGAAGCTGCTCTCGCTCGCGATCGCCTTCGCGAGATCGGTGAGCGCCGTCATCGACGGAACGCCGGTCGCGATCACGCCCGGCCGCGCGGGCGTCGCCATCGGCACGCGCGGGATCGGTGCGGGCAGCGAGCTCGGAGTCACCGCCGGCATGAACGCGGCAGGGCGCGGCGCGGACACCGAGCCACTGGCGATCCTGTGCGGCGCCGGCACTCCCGCCGCGACCGGGAACGGCGGGGGGACCGTTCGCGATCGCGGCGGAGGCGGAACTGCGTGGCGAGCCGTGGTCCGGACCGCGGGTAGCGGTCGCGGCGGCGTCGGTGTGACGCGCCACGTGATCTCCGCGGTTGTTACCGCGTCGTGACCAGGCTTCTTGACCGCAACCACGGGCCATCGGGTTGCGACCTTCGTGCCACGCGCCGATCGTGCCGAACCGGCCGCGGATCCCTCGAAAGCGCCTCGAATCCGCGCGAGTCGCGCATCGCGGTGCACGACTCGCAGTTCGATCTCGCGCAACTTGCTGCTGTCGACAGATTGCGCGTGGGAGTCGCTCCCTCGATCGGTCCCCACCCGTGTCGGGCGAACCCTACACGTCGAGGGCTACGGAGCGAACGTCGACGAGGGAACCACGAGGATGACCACGGTGCCGATCACGGCGGCCAGGCCGAGGGCGCGCGCGAGCGGACCCGGCGCCGAGCCGCTGTCCCGCGACACGTAGTCCTCGCGAGCGACATGCAGCGACCAGCCGAGGAAGCCGAGAACGGCGACGCCGATCCAGTACATCTCGAGGCCGGGCTTGACCGCGCTGAGGCCGTTCATGATCGCCGTCGCGACCGCGGCGCCTTGCAACCAGCGGCGCGCCCACTCGCGGTGGCGGAACACGTTGACGACGATCAGCGCCATTCCGGTCGCGAAGGCCGTGTTCCAGATCGGAAGGACGGCGTTCAGCCAGCCCTCGGCGTACCAGCTCCACACCTGGTAGGCCATGTAACCGAACCAACCGATCGCGAGCACCGCGAGGACCTTCGACGCCTGGAAGGCCGAGGTCGGCTTGTCGACAACCTCCGCACTCCCTTCGGGAGTGCTACGCGTCCGACGTTCGTCGGACTTGTCGTCGGGATGGGCGTTGCTCATGGAGTCTCCTCGTCCGGACGTTCGTCGTCGATCACCAGTCGCAGACCGGCGGGTAGCGTATCACCGAGAGCGACGCGCTCCTCGCGCGCTTCGAGGGCGACCACCTGCTCGACGAGGATCGCCGCGCGATCGCCGCCGGGCAACCCACGCACGAAGTCGGCGAGCGTGGTGCGCGTGGCATCGTCGAGGTCGCGCGATCGATCGCCCGTGCGGCGTCCGAGCTGCGCGAGCGGAAACGCGACCTTGTCGGGCTCGGGCCAGTCCCACTTCACGAGCTGGTTGACCCACTCCTTGACCTTGGACGCCGGGACGACGAGGTTGAGCGGGCCGTACAGCGGCGAGCGGGCGCCGAGGCGCGAGAGCGCCCACAGGTGCACCGAGTCCTCGCGACCCTTGCGCGTCTCCATGCGGCGCACGAGCTCGTCGCCGAGCTTGACCTTGTGCTGCACCGCGAGTCGCTCGAGCGATGCGATCACGCGCCAGATCTCCGCGAGCTCCTGCTTGGACGCCTTCGCGTCGGCGAGCTTCTTTGCCTGCAGCGGGTTCGGCAGGAGCAGCTTCGCGAAGCGATCGTAGAACTGATCCTGCTGGCCCTTCGCGAGGCCGCCCGCGATGCGCCGCCACACGATCCACCACGCGAGCTTGTTCGGCTCGCTCTTGGGGAACACGAGCCCTTCATTGAACACGCCCCACATCACGCGCGCGCGCCACGTATCGAGGGGCGCGCCCGTGCCGGGACGGAGGAGGAAGCCGGCGAGGTTGAGCCACCGCTGCTCGTGGTCCGCGGTCTTCTTGCGCTCGGCGGCGACCTCGACGAGCGTGTCGAACAGCGCGCGCGCGGTCTGCATCGACCACTCGTCGCGACGCGTCTCGAACAGCGTCTCGAGATCGCGCGTGAGCGTCGCCATTCCCTCGCCGGTCTGGAACGCCTTCGCGAGGCGGGCCTTCGCGACGTCGATCGCGGGATGCGGACCGGCGTCGTCGTCGTCGGACGGAGCGGGCGCCGTGCCGCCGGAGCGCATGTCGAACGCGAGCTTCCACTCCTCGTTCGGTGGCTCGACATCGACCGCGTGGATCTCGAGCGCGCCGAGCTCCGTGATGTGAATGCCGAGCCGTACGGTGACCTCGCCGCGCCCGCGTGCCCGGAGCACGGTGACGATCGGTGGGAGCTCGAGGAGGTCGCTGCCGTCGTCGGTCGTCTCGGCGCGGCCATCGCCGATCGGGACGAGCGCGCCGGGTTGATCGTCGCGCGTGCTCGACGAGTACAAGCGGAAGCTGACGGGGCGATTCGTGACGAGCTTGAAGTCGCGCTCGAGCTGCACGCGCGCACCGTCCTCGAGGCCGGGCGGCGCGAGGCACACCGCGTAGCGCGCGGGCTCCTGCGGAGTGCCGGTGGACTCCGTCGTCGGAACGCGCCGCCGCATGCCCGACGCGTCGACACCGATGTAGAACGCGCGCGGCGTGCCGCCCTTGATGCGCGTCGCGAGGCCGCGGCGAACGAGCCCGTAGTACGCGGCGCCCTGCGCGACCGCCATCTCCGGCATCTGCGACTCCAGCTCGCGCGGCACTTTGTCCTGCGTCGACCCTTGCCACTGGCCGATCTGATCGAGCACGCGCTGGCGCAACGAGGCCGGCGTCATCGCGCCGCCGTTGAACAGCACGGCGTCGACGCGCTGGGCGTCGTGGCGCTGGAGGAACGCGGTCAGGTGGCGCGTGATCGCCGGATCGCTCGCGTACGGCAAGCCGAACTCCTGCAGGCCGCCGCGCGCGCGAGAGAGCGGGGCGCCCTTCGCGACGAGCGGGAAGAACCCGTCGAACAGCACCTTCTCGAGCTCGTCGCGCGAGACGTCGTCGCGCAGCGTGCCGCCGATCAGCTTCGCGCCGCGCGACTGCACGACGATCGGTGCGCTCGCCGGCGGATCGTCGCCGAGCAGCGTCTCCTTCGCGAGGCGGCACGCGTGCACGAGGCCATGCCACTGGAGCGCGTCGAGCTTCTTGTTGCTCTTCGCGACGACGCGCTGCTCGACGATCTTCGCGAGCGTGAGATCGAGGTTGTCGCCGCCGAGCAGCAGGTGATCGCCGACCGCGGTGCGCGTGAAGCCATCGCCGTTCGCGTCGACCTCGATCAGCGTGAAGTCCGTGGTGCCGCCGCCGACATCGAACACGAGCACGCGCTCGCCGGCCGACAGTCCCTTGTTGCCCTTGTGCTGATCGATCCACGCGTAGAACGCCGCCTGCGGCTCCTCGAGCAGCACCACCGGAGGGAAGCCCGCCTTCTGCGCGGCCTGCAGCGTCAGCTCGCGCGCCGCTTCGTCGAACGACGCGGGCACCGTGACCAGCACCTCCTGCTGCGTGAACGGTGCATCGGGGTGCGCGTGATCCCACGCATCGCGAACGTGTCCGAGCACGAGCGCCTGCGCCGCGACCGGCGACAGCTTCGGACCATCGTTATCGCCCCACGGCAGGATCGCGGCCTGCCGATCGACGCCGGGGTGGCACAGCCACGACTTCGCCGACGCGATCATGCGCGACGCCATGCGCGCACCCTGACTCCGCGCCAGCTCGCCGACGACGGGCCGCAGCTCGGTCGACGTCGCCGCCTGCGGATCGCGCACCTGCGCGGCGACCGGACGCCACGGCAGTGACGTCTCGTGCGGCGCGAGATCGATGTCGCCGGCGAGGTACACGAACGACGGCAGCTGCCGCCGCGGTGCGACCTCGCCCGGCGCGACCAGCTGCGGAACCTCGAACACGCGCACGCGCGGATCGGCGGCCGCGGTGTCGACGTACGCGACGGCCGAATTTGTCGTACCGAGGTCGATGCCGATCAGGTAGCGCGCGGGCACGGTGCGGACCGTTCGTACCGCATCACCGACGATGTGAACAGGTGCCCTCGGGCCGTGAACCGATCTTCACGACCGGGCGCTCTCGCGCGAATAAACCGCGTCCCAGGCTCCGGCGCGGCCCTTGCTGAGGGCGACCGCGTGCGTTGGGCGGTGCTGCTGATCTTCGCTTCGTGCGGGCCCGAGCCTGTCGAATGCACGCCGTTGCCGATCTACGGCATCAGCTGCGAGACCCATCCCGAGCTGTGCGACCTGCCGTCGTCGACGATCTACGCGACCAGCAACCCGCGCGCGTACCACCTGGTGTTCCTGCCGGAAGGCTTCACCGACGCCGAGCTCCCCGCCTTCCATCGCCACGTACAGAAGCTCGCCCGCGACCTGCGCAACGATGCGGGCGGCATCGTCGACCTGGCACCCGACATGTTCGACATGCACGTCGTCGACGTGCCCTCGCGCACATCGCTCCTCGCCAACGGCGAGCGCTACGACACCGCGCTCGGTGGCTGCCTGTCCGAGGACGAGTTCCGGGACGATCCGGACGGCCGGGTCGACGCGAGCCGTGCTCGACTCGCCGCCGCGAATGCGCCGGGCGCGGACGCCGTGATCGTCATCTTCGCGAACGGCGATCCGCACGCGAACACGCTCAACGGCATCGTCATCCTGTCCATCGATGACAACGCGAAGACGCTCACGCACGAGCTCGGTCACGCGCTGTTCGCGCTCGGCGACGAGTACACCGAAACGCCCGCCTGCTACTACGAGGAGCGCTTCCCCTACGAGACCGGCCCCTCCGACATGCTCGGGACCGCGAACCTCACGCTCGATCCATACGGTCGCAAGTGGCGCCGCTCGTGGGCCGGCGCGATCGAGGGCGGGCGCCGCTACGGCGACTGCATCTATCACCCGACCGACGAGTGCCGCATGCTCGACTCGCAGGGCGACGCGTTCTGCCCCGTATGCCTCGCCGAGATCGGGTTGCGCATCGCGCTCCGTCGTGACCCGAACCTCGACGATGGTCCACCGATCTGCGAGATCGCGATGCGCGACGATCCGATGGATCTCAAGGCACAGGTCTCGTTCGAGGTGCGCCTCTTCGACCGCACGGGACCGATCCACGTCTGGGTGGCGCTCGATCACGTCGTGCTGTGGGAGACGAGCTACTCGAGCGGGGCGAGCATCTACCAGGTGACGAACCTGCCCGTGCGGCCCGGCAACCACGCGATCATGGCGGAGTGCACGGACCGGCTGGGCAGCACCTCGCGCGCTCGCATGGAGGCGTTCGCCCATTGACGCGTTCGCACGGAGGCAGTTCTCTGCCTGAAATCAAGTTCGTCACAGTGTGCTGCATGGACAGCGGAGCAGGCCCCCTGTCTGCAGGTGCGAGCTGCTCCATGCCCGAAGACATCCCATCGAACGAGGGTCGACCGGTACGAGCAGGTCTACCAGGAGCGTGTCGTTCATAACTTCCATCGTCGCGCAAAGCAGATGGGATTCACGCTGTACGGGAGACGAGTGAGAACACGGCCGTCGGTGTTTCTTAGGAGAACGGTGGCGTACTTCGCGAGGAAGTCGTGAAGTACGCGGCCATCGCCGCCGACGTGGGCGTTTGCACGGTCGCGATGTGCCGCGTGCTCGGCGTCGCGCCGTCGGGGTACTTCGCGTGGCGCGCGTGTCCGACCTCGAAGCGCGCGCAGCAGGACGAGGCGCTCCTGCCGCACGTGCGCGCCGCGTTCGCGCGAGTCGACGGCGCGTCTTGAGATCGCGCGCGTCATCGCCTCCGTCGATGGCATTCAGGCTGAATAGTCCGTTGAGGACTCCGTACGAGAAGACAGCGTTGGAATCGTCGGTGCGGCCTCCATTGAAATTGAGAAGAAACTGCCGATAGTCACCAGGCAACGGATGCCCGAAATCGCGCTAGAAAGCTGCGATGTCCTGCGCAGTGATCAGGTGAACGGTGTCGTCGAGATGTAGCTCGACAATGAACTGACCGATCCCGAACGGGGCGTGCGCATTGCCCTGAGAGTAGGTCGCCTGCTGCGCGCATCCGGCTGTTTCAGCAACCGGCGAGCGCGGCGCGGCGTCCGTTCACGGGATTAGTGCCGGCCCGCGCGCGGTCTGCTTCGACTGCCGCACAAACGGTTCGCTCACCGTGTCCAGGGGGCCGCGCGACTCCGCCTGCAGTTTACGCCGCGGAACGACGCCGGCTGACGGTTAGCTAGGAAGCCAGTCGTTCTCTAAGATTGCCTCGGTGACACCGCTCGGAATCGGCTCCATCAGCGCGGGCTCACCCCTCGCGTGCGAAGTCTGAAGCGCGAGCGAAGATCAGCCAATGACATGATTCGTCGTATCTGATCAGAGTTGGATTGATCCAATGCGAGACGCTTGATTTCGGGCAGAGAATGCAATCGTGAGTGTCAGAGCGACGTGGAACATGATCATCATGCCGCGTCGCAGATCTCCTCAACTCACCTTCGATGACGCGCGCGTGCCGTCGGGGCACGGAGGCTGGCGGCCCGGCGCCGGACGGCCGGCTGGTCGAACGAGGGTCGCCCATACGGTACGCGAGCACATTCCCGCATCGGTTCCGCAGCACATCACGCTTCGCTGCGTGGATGGTCTGCCCTCGTTGCGACAGCGACCGTTCGTGATCGCGATTCGCGAAGCGATCGGCCGGGCGCATCGCAGCGACTTCCGGATCGTCCACTTCAACATCGAGGCAAATCACCTGCACCTGATCACCGAGGCTGCAAGCAACCTCGCTCGCTCCGCAGGTCTGCAGGCATTCCAGGTTCGCGTTGCACGGGGAATCAATCGACTGACGGGCCATCGTGGCCGCGTGTTCGCCGATCGCTATCACTGCCGTGCACTACGGACACCCCGCGAGGTTCGCAATGCCTTGCACTATGTGTTGAGCAACGCACTTCATCATGCGCCCGGCTCGGCAATGAGCAGCGACCCCACGTGGTTCGATCCGTGCTCGAGCGCAGCATGGTTCGATGGGTGGGCGGATCCGCTTCCTGTGGATACGTGGTGGAAGCGCGAGCTCGTCGCGATGCCGAGTCCATGTGCTCCGGCGACGGTCTGGCTCCTTCGCGTCGGCTGGCGGAAACACGGATTGCTCCGCTTGGGCGAGCCGCCTGGACCGAAGCGACGCAGGCGCTCGAAGTCGACTTGATTCCGAATACGCCGAGCTACGGCGCATCGAAATAGTTGGCTGCGCTCGACGGCGACGAGGCGCGCGGTGCCGGCGCCGGTGTCACAGATCGCGCGGCTCGCCACAACGACCACCCGACTCCGTGGCTGGCTGGCTGGCTTGGTGCGCATGAAAGCGTTCGCGCATTGACGGCGATCCGCTCCGTCGACAATGCTCGCGCGATGCGCTCTCTCTGGTTCGTCGTGGTGTTGTCGTGCGTTGCCTGCAGCAAGAAGTCGGAGGAGCCGCCGGCCGGCCCGAGTGCACCCGGATCGGCCGCGTCCGGATCGGCGCCGGGATCGGCGTCGGGAACGTCTGGATCGGCGTCGGGCGCCGCGACGACTCCGCCCTCGAACAACACCGGCAAAGCGGTGCTCCCCACGGGGACGGGCCCCCACGAGGGCTTCGATCTCGCGGCGATCCACGCCAAGCTCCAGGGTACGTGGCTCGTCGGTGGGTCTGCGTTCTCGAGCATCCCCCACGTCTGGTCGCTCGACGGCGACAAGTTGACGGTCGTCGACGAGAAGGGGACGAAGTCGACGACCTCGTTCCGCTTGCTCGCACCTTGCTACTACTTCGAGGGAACGCCCGGTGGGAGCGGCAGCTACGGTGCGTTCGTCCTCGACGGTGACACGCTCTATCGCGGGCTCGGGTTCGCGGGCGTCATCCAGGGCAACCGGACGATGGCGTGCCTCGCCGCCGGCATCTACGACCACGACGGCACCGCGTGCACGCTGTGGCGGCGCAAGCCGTTCGCGAAGGAGGGCGACGCCTGGACCAAGGAGCCGGGCGAGTGTGGATACACCGACGACAAGTCGAAGTTCCAGGGCGATGACACGAAGAGCTCGCGCAAGATCTACGGAGTCGAGTCCGTGAACGTCCGCGGCAACGTGTTGCTCACCCAGCAGATGGAAGGCAACAAGGCCGAGAAGGTCGCGTCGTTCGACGAGGCGGTCGCGAAGCAGAAGGCGGCGATCGACGCGAAGCTCGCGCTGACCAAGACGCCGGACAACCTCCCGTTCAAGCCGTGGAACATCGCGTCGACGGCTCCCGATCTCGCGGCGGGGGCGACCGTGTGGGCGGCGGCGGTCACGCGCGACGGCAAGTGGTCCCTCCGCACGTTCCGCTACAAGTCGTTCGAGAACGACGCGGTGTGGCTGACGGGAATGACCGATGTGTGGGCGCCGTCGACGTGGGTGATCGCGCCCGACACCGCGAAGGTCGTCGCCGGAGCGCCGGCGCTGCTCGGGATCGGAGCGCTGATGCCGTACGGACGCGTGAAGTCGATCGAGGGCGACAAGGCCAAGGTCACCTTCCGCTCGGGGAACAAGATCGCCGAGCAGACGATCGAGCTCGATCGCGTCCTGCCGATCGCGCCGAACCAGTGGACGTTCGGCGCACCGGTCGCCTACAAGAGCAGCGCGGGGTGGGAAGCGGGCCGGCTCGTTCACGCGACCGATGCATCTGCGTTCGTGCTGATCGGCGAGGAGGTCCGCGAGCTACCGCGCGCCGACGTGCGGCTCGTCGATCTCGGCAAGAAGTGGAGCAAGGGCGCCACGGTGTGGGCGATCCCGGACAGCGGCATCTCGCCGCTCGTGTTCGTGCAGGGCAAGATCGACGCCGTCACCGACGGTCAGCTGTTCACGATCACGGCAAACGGTCGGAAGTTCGATCAGACCGGCAACGGCATCCTCGCCAAGCTGCCGTGAGCCTTCGCTACGCGAACGAGCCGTGGAACGTGATCGGCACGTGGTGATCGATGTGGATCTTCGCGAGCGGCCCGTCGGGAATGCGCGCCGGATCGTAGACGGCGAGGTACGCGCGGTCCGTCGCGTGACACAGCGATAGGAGATAGCCGTCGGCCCACACCGGCTCCGTTCCGCGCACGCCCGCGGGGAGTGCGTGCGAGCGGATCGTGCCCTTGGAGTCGATCGAGCCGATCGCCGCCAGGTTGTCGAACGCGACGTACGTCGTCGAGTGCTCGCGTCCCTCGAGGCCGCTCGCGATCGTGGGGAACTCGCAGGTGCGCTCCGCGATCGGTTCGCTGCGCAGCGTCCTGGCGGTGAGGTCGATCGTGGCCCGGTGGAGCAAGCCGCCCTCGAGGACGCCATCTCCCTTCGCGCCGGAGGCGAGCGCGCCGATGTCGTAGAACGAGTCGAAGTTCGGATACCGGACGTAGTCGACGACGATCTCGTTGTCGCGCGTGAACGCGTTCGCGAAGTGCCACTGGTAGAACGCGTCGGTGGTGAACCGCACGACCTCCGAGGGACGATCGATCGGAACGCAGATGACGTCCGTGCCGTGCTCGGGCTTCCACTGGAACATGTCCGCGAAGCCGCCGATCTGCAGCATCATGCGCGGGACGTGGACGCGCGTCGGCGAGACGAAGAAGACGAGGTGCGTCTCGGTCGCGATGAAGTCGTGCAGCATCGGCGCGCCGTCGAGCGCGACCTCGCCCAGCTTGCGCGCGGGACCGGCGTCGGGCAGCTCGTACATCCATAGCTTGGTGACGCGCCCGTACTCGACGCCGAAGTTGTAGATCGCCTTGCGCGACTCGACGCGGTGCGGGTGAGCGCTGAACGCGCGGCCGATCGCGCCGAGGTCGGTCTCGCCGATCGTCGACAGGTCGCGCGGATCGATCTCGGTGGGGCGCGACGATTCGACGAGGGCGAACAGGCGGCCCTGCCACGTGATGATGTTCGTGTTCGCGACGTTCTTCTGTCGACCACGGAACATGTTCGCGACGCGGCGCGGCCACGGCGCGGAGAAGTTGTAGAGCACCTTGCCGGCCTCGCGCTCCTCGAGCAGCCCCTTGGTGCGGTGAAGCCGCGAGGCGCCGGTCGCCTTGCCGCCCTCGATGCGGACCGCCGTGGCGGCGCCGTCACCCTCGAACGGGTGCTTGTAGCGGGTGCCGAACTGACCGAACTGGCCCGGGCCGTTGCGGTACAGCGTGCCGCGCAGGCCAGCGGGCAGCGTGCCCTCGACGACGAGCGGCTCGAAGCCGTGCTCGCGGCCGAGGTCCTTCGTCCAGAGGGCCTCGTACATCGAGACGTCGTCGGCGGGGAGTGAAGGCGGGAGGGTGTTGGCTGCGACCATGTGAACGTTGTAAACATAGCCCGGTTGACAGGCAAGCTAAAAAGTGAACAATGTAAACATTCGTACCAAGGCCGCCTATCATCACGGGAATCTCAAGGCCGCGCTGATCGCCGCGGGACTCAAGGAGATCGCGCAGCACGGCATCGAGGAGTTCTCGTTGCGCGGGGTCGCCCGGCGCGCGGGTGTCTCCGCTCCCGCGGTCTACCGGCACTTCGCCGACAAGGATGACCTCCTCGCGGCGATGGCGATGGAGGCGTGGGAGCGCTTGATGGCGATGACCGTCGACGCGATGGCGAAGGCGCCGCCCGATCCGCTCGAGCAGTTTCGTGCGAACGGCGTCTCGATCGTGCGGTTCGCGGTCGCGCACCCCGAGCACTTCCGCGTGATCTGTCTACCCGGTGCGTTCGAGCGCGCACCGGCGGACTTCCGCGCGAAGTGGGAGGCTGCGCTGGCCGCGAACCGGCAAGCGCTCGCCGACGCGCAGGCGCAGGGCACCATCGCGGATATTCCGCTCGACCAGGTGCTGCTCGCCGCGAACTCGCTCGTGATGGGGCTCGCGCATCAGATCATTCAAGGCAACCTCGGCAAGGTCGACGACGCGCGCGCCACGAAGCTCGCCAACGAGGCCACGCAGGTGCTGGGGATCGGGCTGATCCCACGCGATCACGAGGTCCCCGACCCGACGATGAAGACGATCGTGAAGAAGACCCGGCGCAGCTGACACTCCGTTGCCGTTGCGCTACGTCGCGGATCGCGCGCGGATCATTTCACCAGCGGCACGAGCGCATCCGCGAAGGCCTCGGCGTCGACCGCCTTGTCCCCGGTGATCGGCGGACCCTCGAAGTGCTTCACGACGCGATTGCCATCGCGCTCGGTGATCAGCGTGCGGTCCGACTTCGTCGAGAGCTGGTAGTCGTACTCGAGGAGGAAGTACCGCTTGTAGCTCGCGTCCGTCTTGTGGCCGACGATCGCGACGAAGTACGCGTCGCCCATCTCCTTTGGCGGCGGCAGATCGATCACCGCGACGCGGATCGGATCGCGCTCGGTGTTCAGGTGCATGAACACGTCGTGCTGCACGTGCGCTTGGTTCCACACGACGTCGAAGAAGAACTTCTCCTTGCGCTCGACGACGCCGAGGATCGTCTGCGCGCCCTTGGTGCGCAGCAGGTTCGGCATGAAGACGTGAGCGATCGCGTTGAGCGGCGAGGGCATGCGCGGACCTTACTACGCGAGCGATCCGCGGGTCACCCCGCATGCGAACGCCGCGAGCGCTTGATCCACAGGCGCAGCTCGTCTTCGCGCGCGCGCTCGTAATGAACGCACTCGAACCCACGCGGCATGTCTCCACCGAAGCCGTGATAGGTGACGACCCGCGTGCCCGTCGCCGCGCGTGCGAGCCGGCTCTGCACGAACTCGATGGTCGCGACGTAGCGCTCGCGCCGCTCGAGCGGAGTGCCGTCACCGACGAACAGCATCTCCGCGAACGGATTGAACAGGTAGAACGAATCGAACGCCGTCCAATCGAGGTGCGCGATGTCGCCGCGGATGAAGCGCACGCGAGTCTCGAGGCCGAGCCGCACTCGCGCTGCGTTCGCCGCGTTCACCATGTCTGCGTTCTGCTCGATCCCGACCCAGCTCGCCGAGGTCGTCGCGGCGCCGATCAGGCACAGCTTGCCGACCCCGGCGCCGATATCGAGGACGCGTTCGTGCCCCGGAGCCAGGAGCGCCGCAGCTCGCACCGCGACCTCGACGGGCGTCCAGTGCATCCACGATCGGAAGCGCTGCGAGGAGGGAAACAGTCGATCGAACTGCGCATCGTCGACGGCGGCCATACGTTCGCTCATGGCGCGGCGAACGCCTCATCGCGAAGCGCGTCGACGAGCTGCCAGCCGAACACCGGTGCAGGCAGCAGCAGCACGCGATGCCGAGCGTCATCGGCCGCTTCCTTGAGCCGCGCGGGACGATCCGTCACCACGATCGCGCGGAGCCGCGGCTTCGCGCCGAGCCACACGCGGACGGTATCGATCACCATTCGATCATCGCGCTCGCCGTCCGCGAGCCACACGAGCGTGCCGTCCCTCGGGACGCCCACCGGTGTTCGATAGGCGCGAACCTCGAAGCCGACGTCCTCGAGATATCTCACGAGCTCGTCGTCGGGCTCGTTCGAGATCAGAGCGACCTGCCGCGACATGCGACCACGCAGAGCAGGAAGCGGACCACTCGCTAAGGCGCGAGAATGCCACTGTCGAGATCGACCTCGCGGTCGCGAGGGTATCGGAACGCGACACCATGTCGCGTGTTCGCGCGGTCTGCGCGTCCGGGGCGGCCGAGTTGTCTGGGGCTAGCCCTTCGCGCGTCGCTGCAGCGTGCGCACGCTGACCTTCAAGCGCTGCGCGGCACGCGTCAGGTTGCCGTGCTCGGCGCCGATCGCGGCGTCGATGACGAGGTCGACGATCTCCTCGAGGGGACGATTCGTCGGCACGACGATCGTGTCGCTCTCCGCGACCTGACCGGCTCGACCCTGCCGGATCGCAGGAGGCAGGTCCTGCACGCGCACCGTCTTTCCTTCACGCAGGATGCACAGCAGCTCGACGACGTTCCGGAGCTCGCGGACGTTGCCCGGCCAGTCGTAGGCCGTCATCACGGCGCGCGTCGAGCGAACGAACACCGGCGGCTTCACGTCGTGGATCGCCGAGAGCTGCGCGATGAACGCATCGAGGAGCTGAGGGATGTCTCGCCGGCGCTCTCGCAGCGGCGGAACTCCGAGCACGATGCCCTGGATCCGGTAGTAGAGATCCGGCCGGAAGCGACCCGCGCGCACCTCCTCTTCGAGAGGGCGCAGCGTGGCGAGCACGAGCCGGACATCGGCCTCGATCTTCTTGGTGCCGCCGACGCGCATGTACCGCCGCGTCTCGAGGAAGCGCAGCATCTTGGCCTGCAGCGACAGCGGCATCTCCGCGATCTCGTCGAGGAACAGGGTGCCGCCGCTCGCGACCTCGATCTTGCCGGTCGAGCGTTCGTTCGCACCCGTGTACGCACCGCGCTCGTGACCGAACAGCTCGCTCTCGAACAGCGCCTCCGGGATGGCCGCGCAGTTGATCGGCACGAACGGCCCGCCTCGCCGCGGCGACATCTCGTGGAGCCGTCGCGCCATGACCTCTTTCCCCGATCCGCTCTCGCCGGTGAAGGTCACGGTGACCTCCTTCACCGCCACCGCCCGCAGGAAGCGGTCGAAGGACCGCATCGTGGGCGAGGCCATCACCGGCTCGAGCACGATCGGACTTCGTGGACGTCGGGGCATGTCTACGCCGGGCAGCGTGACGCTTCGGCGCCCGGCCGCCCTGAAACCGCTCGATCGAGTGGCGTCACTCATCGGCCACAGATAGCAGAGCTACGACAAGTTGTCGTTTCGGATCCTCCGATCTGCAGCGCGATCGGATGCCCGACGAGAAACCACGCGCCCGCTGCGTTTCCACCGGTGGCGTAACGATTGCAACCCCGGGCGATCGTTCATGGTGGGTTCTGCGCTGTTCTTGACGAGCATCCCGGTGCTCCTGGTCGGTGCCGGGCTCGCCGCGGGACTTCGTTCGAACTCGGCGCGTGGAATCGCCGCACTGGTGACGCAAGCGACCGCGACGCTGCTCGTCTCGATCTCCATCATCCCGATCCTCTCGGGCGATCCATCGATCGAGGTGATCTGGCCGTGGCCTGCGCCGATCGACCGCATTGCATTCCGGCTCGATTCGCTCGGCGCGTTCTTTCTCGCCTGGTCGCTGCCGATGACGTTCCTCGGAACGCTCTACGCGGTCGGATATCTGCGTCCGTACTTCAACGCCGGGCGCAACGGCGGTCCGCACTTCGCTCTGCTCAACCTGACCTCGCTGTCGTTCGTGCTGATCTACTCGGTCCAGAACGCGCTGGTGTTCCTGATCGGCTGGGAGATCGCGGCGGTCGCGGCGTGGCTCCTCGTGATCTGGGACTACCGCAACCAGAAGATCCGCTTCGCCGGCTTCAACTATCTGGTGTCGACCCACGTCGGCCTGTTCGTCCTCGTCGCCGCGTTCATGCTCCTCCATAGCTACACGGGCTCGATGGACTTCGCCGAGTTCGGCAGGTTCCTCGCGAGCCATCGCGATGCGCGGGGCGTCTTGTTCCTGCTCCTCGGGATCTCGTTCGCGCTGAAGTCCGCGTTCTTCCCGTTCCACACCTGGCTACCGCGCGCTCACTCGGCGGCGCCGGCGCACGTCTCGGCGCTGATGTCGGGTGTCATCCACAAGGCGGGCCTGTTCGCGTTCCTCCGCTTCGTGTTGCTCGCGGGCGCGCCGGACGCCTGGATGGGATGGGCCGTGCTCATCTTCGGCGCGGCGTCCGCGACGTTCGGCGCTCTCTACACGGCGACGCAGCGCGACCTGAAGCGCTTGCTCGGCTACTCGTCGACGGAGAACGTCGGCATCGCCGCGATGGGCTTCGGCGTCGGGATGCTCGGCTGGTCGTGGTCGAACCCGGCGCTCGCGACGCTCGGGTTCGGTGCGGGGCTCCTGCACGTGCTCAACCACGCGCTCTTCAAGTGCTCGCTGTTCTACGCCGCCGGCGCCGTGTATCGCGCGGCGCACACCGTCGATCTCGAGCGGCTCGGTGGTCTCGTGCGCCGCCTTCCGCGAACGAGCATCTACTTCGCGGTCGCGAGCCTCGCGATGTGTGGCTTGCCGCCCTTCAACGGCTTCATCAGCGAGTTCCTTGTCTACTCCGGGCTCCTGTCGGGATCCGCGCCGACGGTCGAGGGCGATGTCGTGCTCGTCTGCGCCGCCGGGGTCCTGGCGTTCGTCGGCGCCGTTGGTGCGCTCTCGACCACGCGTGCGTTCGGCCTCGGCTTCCTCGGCGTCCCGAGAGATCCCGCGATCCATGTCGGCGAGGACGCACCGCGATCGATGGCCTTCCCGATGCTGATCCACAGCGCCGGCATCCTGCTCGTCGGCCTGTTCCCCACGATCGTGCTCGGGCTCGTGGAGCCCGTCCTCGAGCTGTTCCACTTCGACGTCGGCGCGAATGCACCGACGGACCTCGCCGAGGTCCTCGGACCCATGGTGTGGGCCACGCGCATCTTCGCGATCGTCGTCGGCCTGGGAATGATGCTCGCGTGGCGGCAACGCGCGAACGCGCGCACCAGCGTCACGTGGGGGTGTGGATACACCGCGGGCACGCCGCGAATGCAGTACACGGGGAGCTCGTTCTCGGCGCAGCTCTCGACGCTGTTCCGTACCGCGCTGCCGGTGGTGACGCGCGAGCACCTGCCCGTCGAGCCGTTCCCTCAGCACGGCTCGCACCTGTCGACGAACCACGTCGACGTCGTCGAGCGCCGGATGTTCGAGCTGCTCGGTCAGGGCGAGCAGTTCGTGCAGGACACCTCGGGTCGCATCCCCGAGCAGCCGCGGTTCGCCTTCGCCGCCGGCTTGATCGTCCTCGTCGTCGTCGCGCTCGTCGCCGTGGGAGAGGTGCTGTGAGCGTCGTCGCGAACCTGCTCGCGTTGATCGTCATGCCGTTCTTGCTCGCCGGCACGATCACCCGCGTGAAGGCGCGGTGGTCCGGGCGGCGCGGCCCGCCGATCTTCCAGCTCGCCTTCGATGTCTGGCGGCTGCTGCACAAGGCGCCCGTGTACAGCAAGGCGACCACCGTCGTGTTTCGCGTCGGGCCCGTCGTGGTCCTCGCGACGGCGATCGCGTCGGCGTGCATCGTCCCGCTCGCCGGGACCTCGTCGCTCGTCGCGTTCTCCTTCGACTTCGTCTGGTTCGCGTACGTGTGGGGGCTCGGGCGGGTCGCGCTGATGCTCGGTGCGCTGGATACCGGAAGCTCGTTCGAGGGAATGGGCGCATCCCGCGAAGCGACGTTCGCGACGATGCTCGAGCCGATCCTGTTCCTCGTCGCGGGCGCGCTGTGCCTTCACTCGGGCGTCCACACCTTCGAGCTCGCGCTCGTCCCGAGGCTGGATGCCCCGTCAGCCGTCGTGATGTGGGTCGCGGCGATCGCGGCGCTGCTCGTCGTGGTCCAGGTCGAATCGTCACGCATGCCGATCGACGATCCGACGACGCACCTCGAGCTGACGATGGTGCACGAGGTGATGATCCTCGATCACAGCAGCCGCGAGCTCGCGCTGCTCCATCTGGGCGCAGCGATCAAGCTGTTCGTCGGCGTCTCGGTGATCGCGATGCTCGTGAACCCGTTCGCCGGCGAGTCATCGATCGTCGCGGTCGCCGCACACGCCGGAATCTGCATCGCGATCGCGATCGCGATCGGTCTCTCCGAGGCGCTGATCGCGCGGCTGAAGCTTCGCGTGGTGCCGCAGTACATCGTGATCGGTCTCGGAGCAGCAGCGATCGCGCTGTTGTCCATGGTCGGCCGTGGAGGGCGCGGATGAACCCACTGCTCATCGCCTTCATCGGCGTGCTCCTGCTCCCACTGTTCGTGACGTCGTGGCGGCTGAGCCTGCTCGCGCTCGCGGCACAAGCGCTGCTCATGGCGTGGATCGGCTATCAGCTGGACCCGGCGCTCGACTCCGCGGAGGCGTGGGTCCGGCTGTTCGACCTCGTCGTGGTGCGCGGCCTCGGAGCTCCCATCGTGCTCTACGCGGTGCTGCGCTCTCAACGCGCGAGCGCGCGCAACGACATGGTGCCGCCCAACCTCATGTCGCTCACGCTCGCCATCGCGCTCGTGTTCGTCGCATTTCGGTTCACCGACATGCTCGTCCCGGTTGCGAGCGACGAGCATTCGTTCGTCCTCGGCGCGACGGTGGGGTTGCTGCTCGGCCTGCTGGTGCTCGCGACACAGACCGGACCGTTCAGCCAGATGATGGGAGCGCTTCGCATCGAGAACGGGATCGCGTTCTTCGAGCTGGGATCGAGCCACGCGCCGCTCGCCATGCACGTCGCGCAGACGATCATCCTCGTCGCGACCGTACTGCTGTTTCGCTGGTACCTGCGAACGCTGCCGCGAACGAACGCGGCCAAGGTAAGCGCGGTCGAGGGGATGAACCTGTGACGTGGCTCCTTCTCGTCGGGCTCCCGGTGCTGAGCGCGCTCGTCGTTCTCACGACGCGAGGCGCGAGCCGCGCATCGACGGTGCTCCTGGTCACGGCGGCGATGACATCGATCGCCGCGACGGTCCTTGCCGCACTGCCGACGGTCGCCCCGTTCCTCGAGGGCTACCTCCACGCCGATGCGACGGTGCAGCTGTTCGCGCCGGTGATCAACTTCATCTTCGCGGGGATCGCCGTCTACGTGCGTGCCCGCGTCGCTACCGAGCCGGCGTCGCGCCGCTTCGTGTTCCTCGCGCTCGGATTCCTCGCGGCGTCCAATCTGTCGCTGCTCGGCAACCACCTCATGCTGATGTGGATCGGTCTCGAGTGCACGACGCTCGCGGCCGCGCTCATGATCGTGCGCAGCGATTCGCCGGCGTCACGGCTCGCATCGTGGCGCTATCTGCTGTTCTCGGCGGTCGGACTCGCGCTCGTGCTTCTCGGTCTGTCGTGCCTCACGCGGAGCATGGAGCTCGCGGGGCAGGTACCGGCGCTGTTCCTCGACACGATGCCGGCGGCCGTCGCCGGGCCGACGAACGCATGGCGCGAGCTGGGTGTCGCGCTCGTCATCCTCGGCCTCGGTACGAAGCTCGGCCTCGCGCCGATGTACAGCTGGCTGCCCGAGGCGTACGACGAGGCTCCGGCGGCGGTGACCGCGATGCTGGGCGCGGTGCAGTTCAACTGTGCACTCGTGTTCCTGTTCCGCGTCGTTCACGTGTATCGGCCCGGCAGCGGTGCGCTGATCACCGGCGAGCTGTTGACGATCGGCCTGGCCTCTGTCGCGGTCTCGACGGTGAGCATCGTCGCCACGCGCAACTTCAAGCGCCTGCTCGGATACGCCGCGATCAACCACGCGGGCGTGATCGCGATCGGCCTCGGCCTGGGCGAGTCGGCGTCGTACGGGCTGCTCCTGTACGTGCTGAGCAACGCGTTCATCAAGGCCATCCTGTTCCTGACCGCGGGGAAGATCGAAGCCCACTACCAAACGAAGGACACGCGGTCGATCGCGGGGTTGATCAAGGACCTGCCGTACAGCGGTCTGTTCCTGATGGTCGGCACGTTCGCGCTGCTCGGCTTTCCTCCGTTCGGGAGCTTCCTCGGCGAGCTGCTCATCCTGTCCGCGCTCGTGACCAGCGGCCAGATGTTCGTGTTCGCGGCGTTCTGCGTGCTGATCACGATCTCGTTCGTCGCGACGGGTCGCACGATCTTCCCGATGATCTGGGGCGAGCCCAAGCAGGTGCGCACGTGGCCGCAGCAGCGAGTGACCGCGGCGCTGCACAAGCTGATCTTCCTCGTGCTCCTGCTCGTCCTCGGGATCTACATCCCGCCGCAGATCAACTCGCTGATCGCGCTCGTCGCTCGATCGCTGGAGGGCTCGTGAGCTCGGTGCTCGTCCATCGCGAGAGCACGGACGCGATCGAGATGCTCCCGATCGGCGAGTGGCGCTCTACCTTGCTCGAACGCGCGCGCGGCGGGATGCGACCGCTGACGCTGTTCGGACGGCGCGACGGCGAGCGCGCGCTTCTCACCGTGGTGCACCAGGATCGCTCGCGGCTCGTGGTCTCGCGAACGTCCGTCGACATCACGCACGGGTACCACGAGCTGACGTCGGACCTCCCCGCATTGCACTGCTTCGAGCGCGAGCTGCACGAACAGCTCGGGCTGCGGATCGCCGGCCACCCCTGGCTCAAGCCGATCCGCTACGAGGGACTCGATCAGCGCGCGATGGACGCGTACCCGTTCTATCGCGTCGACGGCAAGGAGGTGCACGAGGTCGCGGTCGGCCCGATCCACGCGGGCGTGATCGAGCCCGGGTCGTTCCGGTTCATGTGCTTCGGCGAGCACGTGCTGCACCTCGAGATCCACCTCGGCTACCAGCATCGTGGCGTGGAGCACCGGCTCCTCGAGCGCGATCCCCGCACGCTCGCGCCGTGGATCGAGACGATCGCCGGCGACACGAGCGTCGCCCACTGCTGGGCCTACAGCGCGGCGCTCGAGGAGCTCCTCGACGTCACGATCGATCCCGAGATCGAGCTGTCGCGCGCCGTCGCGCTGGAGCTCGAGCGCATCGCGATGCACCTCGCGGGGCTGTCCGGCCTCGCCGCGGACGTCGGGTTTCTCCCGGGCGCGTCGACGTACGGCCGCCTGCGGACCACCGCGATCAACACGTCGATGCGGCTGTGCGGGAGCCGCTTCGGTCGGAGCGCCGTTCGACCCGGCGGCGGCGGCATGAGCCTCGATCCCGAGCGGTGGGAGCTCGTGCGCGCCAACGTCGAGCTGCTGCGGCGCGACGGCGCGATCATCGACGACTGCTTTCTGTCCGCGCGCACCGTCCATCACCGGCTCGCCGGCGTCGGCGTGCTGGCGCGCGATGCCGCGACGCAGATCGGCGCCGTCGGCATGATCGCCCGGAGCGCCGGCATCGCGATCGATGCACGTGTGCGCGGCCTCTACGAGCAGCACCCGGTGACGGTGTGCACGGAGCCGTCCGGCGACTGCTGGTCGCGCGCTCGGCTCCGCATCGAGGAGATCCGCGCGTCCCTCGACTGGCTCGATCGAGTGCTCGCGGAGCCTCGGTCGTGGACACCTCGTCGCGCGTCGCTGCCGGCCCTGCCGCCATCGCAGCTCGCGATCGCCGCGGTCGAGGGCTGGCGCGGCGAGGTGCTCCATTGCATCGAGACGGACGCGGCGGGATCCGTCGCGCACTACAAGGCGCAGGATCCGTCGCTGCGCAACTGGATGGCGCTCGCGCTGGCGGTGCGCGGGAACGAGATCTCCGACTTCCCGATCTGCAACAAGAGCTTCGATCTCTCCTACTGCGGGAGCGACCTGTGAAGATGTTCAAGTCGCTGCGCGTCCGGCTCTCGCAGGGGAAGCAGTTCATCCCCGACGTGCGCGCCGCGACGCCGGCGGGCTTTCGCGGTCTGCCGGTGATCTCGAGCGATGCGTGCGCCGAGGGCTGCGACGCGTGTGTGGCCGCGTGCCCGACGGGCGCGGTGCGTCTCGATCCGGTGACGATCGATCTCGGACGCTGCATCTTCTGCAACGACTGCGTCCTCGCCTGCCCGCAGTCGAAGATCGAGCTGACGCCTGATCCGCACCTGGCGAGCACGGCCCGCGCGGAGCTCTCGATCTCGGCGCTGGAGAAGCGAACCACCGTCCGCGCACACGAGGGCTTCGCGAAGCTGTTCAAGCGCTCGCTGAAGCTCCGCCAGGTCTCCGCCGGTGGCTGCAACGGCTGCGAGCTCGAGCTGAACGCGACCGCCAACGTCAACTTCGATCTCCAGCGCTACGGCATCGAATGGGTCGCGTCACCTCGGCACGCGGACGCGCTCGTCGTGTCCGGAACGCTGACCCGCACGATGAAGGATGCGGTGCGCCTCGCGTGGGATGCGATGGCCGAGCCGCGGTTCGTCGTCGCCGTCGGCGCGTGCGCCATCTCCGGTGGTCTCTACGAGAACGCGCGGGGCGTCGACCGCGGCTTTCTCGACGAGGTAACGCCAGCGCTCTACGTGCCGGGCTGCCCTCCGCACCCGCTCACGTTCGTCAACGCCATCCTCGACTTCCTCGGGATACCCACATGAAGAGCTCCAGCATCGACACCGTCCTCGAAGTCCGACTTCGCCACGAACCGGGCACCCTCGCGCGCGTCGCCGCGGCGATCGCGCAACACGGCGGCCTGCTCTGCGAGATCGAGACTCTGCGGATCGGCGACGAGCACACGCTTCGCGCGATCACGGTGGAGACGAACACCGCGCAGGACGTGCCCGCCATGATCGCCGCCGTCCAGAACGTCGAGGGCGTGACGGTGATGTCCACGCGCGATCGCGTGATGGACTCGCACCGCGGCGGCAAGATCCGGATCACGAGCCGGCTGCCTCTGGACAACATCCGCGACCTGCGAACGATCTACACGCCGGGCGTCGCGCAGGTCGTGCGCGCGATCCAGGATGACCGCAACGTCGCGTGGTCGTCGACGTGGCGCGGGGCGAACGTCGCGATCGTCACCGACGGGAGCCGCGTTCTCGGACTCGGGAACGTCGGCCCGCTCGCCGCGCTCCCCGTGATGGAAGGGAAGGCCGTGCTCTACGACAAGCTCGCGGACGTCTCGGCGGTCCCGCTCGTGCTCGACGTCGCGAACGCGGACGAGCTCGTCGAGACCGTGGTGCGCGTATCCCCGGGGTTCGGTGCGATCCACCTCGAGGACATTCGATCGCCCGATTGCTTCGAGGTGGAGCGCCGGCTCGGCGAACGACTGCGCAAGCCCGTCTTCCACGACGACCAGCATGGAACGGCGACGGCCGTCCTCGCGGCGCTCATGAACGCGACGAAGGCGGTCCATCGGCCGCTCGCACGAGCGCGCGTCGGCGTCCTCGGACTCGGAGCCGCCGGCTCCGCGATCGCCGGTCTCGTGAAGCGATTCGGTGTCGACGATGTCCTGTGCCACGATCCCGATCCCAGATCCGCGACACGCGCCCTCGAGATCGGCGCTCGCATGGTGTCGTTCGCCGACCTGATGCTCGCGGCCGACATCGTCGTCGCCGTGACCGGGCGCGCGGGGCTGATCGAGCCGGGGCGCATCCAGCGCGACCAGATCATCCTCGCGTTGTCGAACCCGGATCCGGAGATCGACGCGAAGGATGCACTCGCCGCGGGGGCCGCGCTGGCCTCGGACGGGCGCACCATCAACAACGCGCTGGCGTTCCCCGGGCTGATGCGCGGCGCGCTCGAGTCGAGGAGTCGGGCGATCAACCACGACATGATGATCGAAGCGGCGCGTCTGATCGCGAGTCGCACGGAGCCGGGCGAGCTGGTTCCGTCTCCGCTCGCGCGCGAGCTGCACGACGCGATCGCCGCGGGTGTCGTCAGGCACGCGCGCAAGACGGGGATGGCCGGAACGGCAGCGCCGTGAGTCACTACCAGATTCGAAGACGCATGGCGTCGCTCCGATCGACGGCCATCCTCGACGAGCAGTTCGATCGCCTGGTCCCGCGAGAGCTCCAGCACCTCTCGTCGATCCACTGGACGCCGGTCCCGGTCGCCATTCGCATCGCCGCGCTGTTGTGCCCGACGCCGAGGACGTTCGTCCTGGACGTGGGCTCCGGCGTGGGAAAGCTGTGCTCGATCGGCGCGCTCGCCACGCAGGCGACGTGGATCGGCGTCGAGCGACATGGCCCGTTCGTGAGCGCGGCACGAGACATCGCGCGCTCGCTAGGAGTCACCGATCGAACGATGTTCGTCCACGGCGATGCGTTCGCCGTCGACTGGGGGAACTTCGACGTCCTGTACTTCTACAACCCGTTCGAGCTCGCGTTCGGCGACGAGCGAACGGATCGAGCAGGGGACGCAGCACGCGTGCAGAAGCGACTCGCGGCGCTCCCCGGCCACACGCGCATCGTCACGCTTCATGGCTTCGGCGGTGTGATGCCGTCGACGTTCGAGCTCCTCTATCACGAACGGCTCGACGAGATCGGCGTCGATCTCGCGCTGTGGCGCCAGCGTGGTCGCGGCAGCTCTCGAAGCTGATCAGTCCCGCTCGCGCACGGAGTACTCGAGCTTCCAGCGGCCGCGGCCATCGCGCGCGACGCACCACAGCTCGAGCGTTCCGAGCTCGGTGACCTGCGCTTCGAGGCGCACAGGCACGAGGTCGCCCGCCTTGCGCTCCGCATCGGCCTCGACGAGCTTCTCGACGGGATCGAGCTCGGTGATGCCCTCGGCGTCGGCGTCGACGAGCGCGCCGGCGGTGTCGTCCTTGCGCGTCGCGGCGGCGAAGAAGCGGAAGTTCGATGTCTCGCCGACGATCAGACCGAGCTCGTCGTCGGGCAGCTCGACGGTCGAGCCCTCCTCGAGCCCTTGCGGCGCGACGCACAGCGCTTTGACCGGCGGGGCGAAGCCGGGGATCGCGGGCATCGCGCTCTCGATGCCGATGTAGTACGCGCGCGCGGTGCCGCCGCGAATGCGCACGCCCTTGCCGCGGCGAACGTTGCCGAAGTGCGCGGCGCCGAGCGCGACCGCGAGATCGAGGTCTGCACCGGCGAGCACCTTGACGTCGCGGCCCGCCCACGTGCGGAGCAGCGACACGATGCGCTGCTGGAGCTGCGTCGCCTTCATCACGCCGCCGTTGAACAGCACGGCGGTCGGCATGCGACCGAAGCGACCGAGGAACTCGGCGAGGTGGCGCGTGATCGCGGGATCGTGCGCGTAGGGCAGGCCCATCTCGCGAAGGCCGGCGGCGCGGCGCTTCTGCGCCTTCGCGTCGGCGTCGACGAGCGGGAAGAAGCCGTCGACGAGCATCGCCTCGGCTTGCTCGCGCGTGATCTCGGCCTTCATCGTGCCGCCGATCAGCTTGGAGCCGCGGCCGAGCACGCTCACGGACACGGACTTGGGCGGCTTGTCGCCGAGGAGCTGCTCCTTCGCGCGGCGCGCGGCGTGGACGAGCGCGCGCTGTTGCATCGCATCGAGCGTCTTGCCGGCGTCGGCGAGCTGCTTCTGCGCGATCGCGGCGAGCGCGAGGTCCATGTTGTCGCCGCCGAGCAGGATGTGATCGCCGACGGCGATGCGCTCGAGCGCGAGCGAGCCGTCTTCTTGCGCGACCTCGATCAGCGAGAAGTCGGTGGTGCCACCGCCGATGTCGAAGACGAGGACGACGTCGCCGGGCGCGAGGTCCTTGCGCCACGCATCACCGCGCGCGGCGAGGTACGCGTAGAACGCGGCCTGCGGCTCCTCGAGGAGCGTGACCTTGTCGAAGCCGGCTTCGCGCGCCGCGACGACGGTAAGCTCGCGCGCGACCGGATCGAACGAGGCGGGGACGGTGACGAGGACGTCCTGCTCGTCGGCGGGATCGTCGGGGTTCGCTTCGTCCCACGCGGCGCGCAGGTGGGCGAGGTAGCGCGCGCTCGCGTTGACGGGAGAGACGCGCTCGCCGCCTTCCATCTCCTTGTCGAGCTCGCGCTGCGCGCCCTTGAACGGTAGCACCTGCGCGGTGCGATCGATCGACGGATTGCACAGCCACGACTTCGCCGACGAGACGAGGCGATGTGGCAGCTCCGCGCCGCGCTCGCGTGCGAACGTGCCGACGGTGTAACGGAGCGGGCCGCTCCACGGCAGCTGCAGCTGCGCGCTCGGGACCTCCATCTCGGAGGGCAGCAACAAGAACGAGGGCAGCGTCGGGCGCGCGGCGACCTCGCCCGGGCCGACGACCTGCGTGATGTCGACGGAGCGCGCGGGCCCGTCGTCGGCGACGGCGATCGCGCTGTTCGTGGTGCCGAGGTCGATGCCGATGATCTTCATGCGCCGAGCTCGACTTCCGCGGGCGCGATCACGGCGCGATCGACGCCTTCCACGAGCGAGGGCAGCTTCGTCTCGGTGACGCGCCACCCGTGATGGCGCAGCGTGCCCTTGAACGGAGGCTCGCCCTTCGCTTCACCGATCAAGCGGATCTCGGCGGGGTCGAAGCCCTTCGGCACGCTGACCTTCGCTTCTTCCTCGCCGGGCATCACCGCCTCCATTGCGAGGTGCTGCTCGAGCACCTTCTTGCAGCCGCGATGGACGTCGCGAGCGGCGGCGCCGATCTCGGCATCGCTGAAGCCGTCGAGCGGCTCGCGCAAGAAGTCGACGAGGCGGCCTTCTCGCTGGAGCAGCGCCAGCAGCGCGAGCGCGCCATCGCGGTGATGGACCGCGCGCTTGTCTTCGGTCTTCTTCTCGACCACGCGCTCGACGACCTTCTCGACGACCTCGGTCTTCGCAGGCAGCTGTTTGGGCACGGCGCCCTCGGGGAGGAACTTCACCGCGTCCGCGGGCAGCTTCCGGCCGAACAGCATCCGGAAGAAGTAGACGAAGGCGAGGAGGGGATGCATCGGGCGGATCTAATGAGGCGACGCACCGTGGCACAAGGCGCCGGGATCGCAAAAACTGCCGGGATTTTGCGCAGTCACACGACGCGATCACCTCGAAAAACTGATGTCCGTTCGCGCAAGTACGCAGACTGGTTGACCCTTGTGCGTGGCGCAGCCCTTGCTGCACGCTCACCCACGATGCGCCACGCCTTCGTCCTCGTCGTCGCACTCCTCGGTGGATGTCAGCTCTACTTCGGCGGAGACGACGAACCCCCGCCGACCTGTGGATGGGGAACGGGCGGCGCCGAGCCGGGCTACCCCTCGCAGCTCTTGCGGAACCCGCAGACCGGCGAGTGTGAAGAGTTCGGCGGCTACGGCGGTGGCTACGGTGGCAACTGCTTCTACGACGAGGACTACGGCTCGTGCGTCTGCGACGACTACGCGGAGCCGACGTCGCCGCCGAATCCGGGGTGGCCCGCGTGCGACTCGTCGTGCACGCTCCTCGACGAGGAAACGTGCCTCGCGGAGCCCGGGTGCCAGGTCGCCTACTGGGAGCAGAACACGCCGGGGACGTCGCTGTTCCGCGGTTGCTACGCGACGACAGACTTCGGTGCGCCGAGCACGTCGTGCTTCAACCTCGACGCGGTCGGCTGCGCGCAGCACGACAACTGCTCCATCTTCTACACGGCGGACTACGCCGACAACGAGCCGGGCACCACCGAGCCGTCGTGGGCGCAGTTCACGCAATGCCGTCCCGAGCCGACGACGGCGGGCTGCGCCGCGGTCGACTGCGGCCCCGGCTATCACTGCGAGGACTCCTGCTACCCCGGCATGGGTGGCACCCCGGGCGGCTGCACGCCGATGTGCGTCCCCGATAACGGCAACGGCTGCGCGAACATCGATTGCGGTCCGGGCTACGAGTGCGTCGAGACGTGCGACACGATGGACCCGACGACGATGGGCGGCTGCTTCCCCGGTCAGTGCTACGGCTCGTGCGTCCCGACGACGGCGTGCGAGACGCTGACGACGGAAGGCGCGTGCAACGCGCGCGGCGACTGCACCTCCGTCTACAACGGCGACGATTGCACCTGCTATCCGGGCGGTTACTGCGAGTGCGAGGTCCTCACGTGGGACCACTGCGAGTCGCTCGGTAGCGTTCCGATGCCGCTCTGAGCGTCTATAAGTAGCAAGCTCGCCAGCACCCAGACCTGGGGGCTACAATTTCGGTTGTGGGTGATCGGGTGTTCGATGACGACCGGCCGACGGTCGATCTTGGCCCCGGTGTCCTCGCGAAAGCGGCGACCGGCGACGAGCTCGCGACCGATGACCTCGGTCCGGGCGACGGCGACGACGACACACGCGGCGACGAGAACCCGTTCGAGCCGACCTCGTCGACGCCGGAGCGCCTCACACCCGCCGAGCCTGGAACGCTGAAGAGCGCGCCGGTCGATCCGGTGCATCACCTGCCGACGCAGCAGATCTCGCCGCAGACCAACACCAAGCGCGGTCGCGTGCAGACCGGCGGCTCGATGTCGCGCGCGTTCGATAGCCGTACCGGCGCGGCGTCGCCCGTCGAGGCGATGCGGCACGACGAGATGGAGCGCTCGCGCGTGTTCGTCAAGGTCGCGCTGTTCCTCTCGCTCGGCGGTGCGGTCATCGCGTACATCACGCCCGGCAACCCGATCGCGCAGCACGTCGTCGGCGTTGGCTCGCTGCTCGGCGCGATCGGCTCGGTGTGGTTGCTGCTGCGGATGCGCAACGCCGAGAAGTACGGCGCGAGCATCTGGCTGCCGCCGGGGCTCCTCCTGATCGCCGGCGCGTTCACGGGCCTCTACTACTGGGGCATGGCCTCGCCGGTCTCGGGGATGCTCGTGTACGGCATCTACTTCTTCAGCCTCGGCTCGAGTCGAAGGCTGACGGTCGCCATGTACGGCATCGTCGCGGCGGGCCACCTCTTGCTCGGGCTGTCGATCATCCTCGGGTTCGTCGTCGACCGCGGCATCATCAACGTCGGATCACTGCGGCACCTCGAGCAGGTGTCGGTGCTCGTCATCATCGAGTTCCTCTACTTCCTCGCGTTCATCACCGCGCGCATCTCGCAGCGCGTGACGCTCGACGCGATGCAGAAGCTCGAGACCGCGGCGCGGCAGATGGCGCAGCGCGATGCACTCCTCGCCGAAGCCCGCGCCGAGCTCGATCGCGCCCTCAAGATCGGCGGCCCGGGTCGCTTCACCGAGCAGGTCGTCGGCTCGTTCCGCCTGGGCGTCCTGATCGGGCGCGGCGGCATGGGCGAGGTCTACGAGGCGCACGGCACCAACGACCAGCGCGAGGCCGCCGTGAAGCTGTTGCACCCCGGCACGCTCGCCGACCCGACGAGCGTCGCGCGGTTCATCCGCGAGGCGCAGACCGCATCCAAGCTCGACACGCCCTACGTCGTGCGCGTGCTTGAGGTCGGTACCACCGCGGGCGAGGTGCCGTTCCTCGCGATGGAGCGCCTGCGCGGCTTCGACCTCGCGCACCAGCTCCGCCGGCAGCGCCGCCTCCCGCCGACCCAGGCCGCGATCGTCGCCGAGCACGTCGCCAACGGGCTCGAGGCCGCGCGGCTCGCCGGCATCGTCCATCGCGACCTCAAGCCGCACAACGTGTTCCTCGCCGAGCAGAACAAGGAGCGCACCTGGAAGATCCTCGACTTCGGCGTGTCCAAGTCGGGCGGCTCGGGCACGCTGACCAAGGGCCACGTCGTCGGCACGCCTGCCTACATGGCGCCCGAGCAAGCGCGCGGCGAGGACGTGGACCACCGCGCCGACGTCTACTCGCTCGCCGCGATCCTCTACCGCTCGATCACGGGACACCCGGCGTTCACCGGCAAGGACGTGCCGACGACGCTCTACGACGTCGTCTTCCGCGTGCCGACCCAGCCGTCGATGCTCGCGCCGCTGCCCGCCGACATCGACCGCGTCCTCGCGATCGGACTCGCGAAGAACATCAACGATCGCTTCGACAACGCACTGCAGCTCTCGCAGTGGTTCGCTCTCGCGATCGAGAGCAAGCTGTCTCCCGAGCAACGCGAGCGCGCGGACGAGCTGATCTCTCGCCAACCGTGGGGCACGCGATCGGCGGCGATCGGTGCTGCAGGGGTGACAGCGCCCGCGAAGTAAGGTACGTCTGAGATCAGATCGTCGTGCCAGCTCGCGTTCTGATCTTGTGGAACCAGGTCGATGACGACGTGTACACGCACTATCGTCGCGAGGATCGTCGCACCGTCGACTGGAACCCGAGCCTGAAGATCGAGCCGTGGGAGACGGTCGAAGAGGAGATGCAGCTGATCAAGCGCTGCATCGAGACCGCGGGCCACGAGGTCACGATGGTCAACGTGCGCGACAACTTCGACACGATGCTCGACGCGCTGCGCACGAACAAACCCGACGTCGTCGTGAACCTCGTCGAGTTCTTCCGCGATGACGCCGAGCTCGAGCACGACGTTCCCGCACTCTTCGAGCTGCTCGGCATCGAGTACACGGGCAACCGCCCGCTCTCGCTCTCGCTCTGCCAGAAGAAGCCGCAGGCCAAGGCCCTCCTCGCAGCCCACGGCCTGCCGGTCCCCAAGGGCGTCGTCATCGAGAACGTCGCCGACATCGCGAGCATCACCACGACCCACGGCCTGCGCTTCCCGATCATGGTGAAGCCCGCCTACGACGACGCGTCCGGCGGCATCGACTCGGGCTCCGTCGTCCACGACGCCGCCGCCCTCGAAGCGCGCGTCACCAAGATGCTCACCGAGCACAAGCAGGCGGCGCTCGTCGAGGAGTACATCGACGGCCGCGAGATCCACTGCGCGATCCTCGGCGACAAGCCGCTTCCGCTCTACGAGATGCAGTTCAAGGGCGGCACCGACGAGCAAGGCAAGCCGCTGCCGCGCATCATCACCTACCGCGCCAAGTGGGACCCGTACTCGCGCGATCACCACGCGGTCGAAGGCGTCTGCCCGGTCCCCGATCTCGAGCCCGAGACCGTCAAGTACATCGAAGACGTCGCGATGCGCGCCTACCGCGCCCTCAACTGCCGCGACTACGCGCGCGTCGACATGCGCCTCGATCCGAAGACCGGCGAGCCCTACATCCTCGAGGTCAACCCGAACCCCGACTTGGCCGAGTCCTGCGCCTTCAACGCCTCCTCGCTCGCGAGCGGCCGCACCTACGCCCAGATGCTCTGCGAGATCGTCGACCTCGCGCTCGCTCGCAAGCGCGGCCCGCGCAAGGTCGTCACCGGCGTCGACGCACTCCTCATCGAGTACCTGGCGAAGAAGAAGGCCTGACCTTCGTCGCCCGCGTCGCCCGCGTCGCCCGCGTCGCACGCTTCGCATCCTTCGCGGCCACTCGCTTCGCGACCAGCGGCCGCTCGAGATCGCGCACCACGTCGTTGCCGATCCAGCGCGCGGTCGCATCGCTGCTCTTCGCCAGCTTCTTGCCGCTCTCGATCGCCTTGTCCCGCAACGCGCCGCTCCGCGATCCGATCGTCCGCAGCGCCCAGCTCACGCCCTTCTTGACGAAGTTGCGCTTGTCCCCGGCCGCCCGCTCGCACACGCCGATCGCCTTCGCCAGCTTCGCGTCGATGTCGCCCTTGTCATGCAGCGCCACGCTCGCCAGCAACGCGAACGCCGCGCGCTTCACGAACTCTTCCTCGCGCGACGCCCACGCCTCGATCTTGTCCCACGCGAACGGAACGCGATCCCACAGCGCGAAGCACAGCGTGTCGCAAACGGCCCAGTTGTCGAACGCCGCGCACCACGCGTCCATCTCCGCGCTCGTCACCTTCGCCGCCTCCGCCACGTACGCCGCCAGCATCCGCGCGTCGTACACGCCGCTCGCCCACAGCTGCGTCGCCAACGCGTGATCCTTGCCGATCGTCTTGCCGAGCTTCTGGATCGCGGCCATCGGAACACCGAACGTGGTCACCGGGCCGATGCCGAACCGCTGCATGCTGTCGGCGTGCTTCCTGGTGCCCGCCTTCTCCAGCGCGGCTAGCGCGGTTTTCAGCGTCCACGCCACCGACTTCGCCTTCGCCGTCGGTGATTTCGCCGCTTTGACAGCCATTCGCGGAGCCTATCTGCCTTGACGATCCCCAGGTGGGTCTGGCATCTATTACGTCCCCATTCCGGAGTAGCTCAGGGGTAGAGCAGGCGGCTGTTAACCGCCGGGTCGGGGGTTCGAAGCCCTCCTCCGGAGCCAATTAACCAGCAGACATCGTTTCAGTTGTCTGCGCACCCTCGACGGATTTGGCCAATTTTAGGCCAGCACGCGCCGAGAGCATCGCGAGCACGCGATTCGACGGGTCCATTTCCTTCATGCCGGCGGCCACCAGCTCGGACGGCAACGGCCTCGGCTTCCGCTCCACGAGGTGCACGTAGCCCATCGTTTCATCGATGCGCTTGTGCCCCATCCACTCCATGAGCTGCCACGGGTTCACGCCGAAGCGTGCGGCGTGGGTCCCAAAAGCATGACGGAGCACGTGCCAACCACGCTCGGGCAACCCGGCCTTGCGACAGATCCGATACGTCTCGTGCGACGTCTTCGCGTCGCTCATCGCCGTACCGTCCGTGTTGCGGACCACGTAGCCCTCGCGCACGACATCGAGTGACTTCAGCGCGGCGAACAGCGTCCCGGTCATCGGGATCGTTCGCCGCGTGCGGCCCTTCGGTGTCGTGGTGAATTGCTTCACCGCTGCGTTGCCGCCACCGAGATCGATGCGGCCGTTTCCCATCTGCTGGTTCACCGACACGGTCTTGGCGATCATGTCCACGTCCTCACGCCAGCGCAGCGCGCGGATCTCTCCGATACGGAGTCCCGCCTCGCCACCCAGACATGCAGCCGCGTACCAGAACGGGCCTTCGCGCTTCGCCGCATCGAGGATTCGGACGTACTCATCGAACGTCCATGCCTCGATCTCGGCACGCTCGACGCGCTTGACGCGGCACTTCGGAGCCTTGTCGATCAGCTCGACATCGACCGCGTAGCGCAGCGACTTCGACAGCACCACCATGATGTTGTTGATGCGCTTGTCGCTGAGCTTCTTCTCGTCGACGAGCTTCGCGCGGAGCTTTTGAACTTGCTCCGCGTTGATTTCGTCGAGGCGAAGATGTCCAAGCTCCGGCTTGAGGTGCACGCGAAAGATGATCTCCTTCGAGCGCCTCTCCGACGGCTTGTTGCGTTCGCCGATGACCCATTCCTTCCAGAACCGACCGTTGAACCACTCGTCGTAGGTGGGGACCTCCTTCTTCGACGGCGGCTGCTTGGACTCGTGAAGCTTGGCGTGGATCGCTTCGGCTTCGGCGCGTTTGCAAGCAGCCTCGTTGTTCTCGTACACAGGTGCCGTGCCGCTGATGCGCACGTGCGTCCCGTCGTGAAGACGGAGACGAACGCGGTAGCGCCAGCGGCCATCAGGATCTTTTCGTACTGACATCGTCAGTGACCTTTCCTGAACGGCGCCGCCCTGCATTGACCCAGCCACGATACAACCTGCGCCTTCGAGAAGACAATCCGACGACCGAGGCGCTGATGCGGGATCAGTCCGCGCGTCGCGTAGGCGTAGACGGTCTTTCGGTTGACGCCGAGGAACTTGGCGAGCTGCTCGGCGCACATGCACTCGGGCTCGGTGCTGATGTGAAGTTGTGCGTCGCTCATCGGCTCGTGCTCGGCACGGGCACGAGGTGGAACGTGAGCGCGCGCGCCGTCGCGGCTTCGTTCGACGCCGGTACCTTCGCCTTCAACGTAGCGATCGCCATGTCGAGCACGCGATCGATCGGCACGTGGCGGAGCAGCGCGATCGCAGACTCGACGAGCTGCGCCGGGTTGCCCGACGGTGATGCTTGGGGTTGCGCGGTCACGACCGTATCCGGCGGAGCGAGCGCGGCGAGAACCGCATGACAGGCAGCGATGCCGTCGCGGCGCACCTCGTTCGATGCGTCGGTCGCGAGTGCAGCGCGGATAGATTCGAGATGGTTCTCCATGGTGAAACTCCTTGATGGTTCAGAAAGGAACAGCGTCGTCTTCGTCGGGCTTGCGCTGGCCGAGGAGGTTGTCGCGCGGCCCGAGCCTCTGGATCAGCCGCACTTCCTCGTCGAGAGCTTCCTCCGGCGACAGCACGCGCACCGCGACATCGACGCGTTCGCGTTTGTAGGTGAGTCCAGGATCGTGACCCTTGCCGTACTGGCCCTTCCAGTAGCCTTTCCATCGGCGCCAATTCTGAAAATGACGAGTCAACGTCTGGTAGAGGCGTCCCGTATGGCTCTCTCCGACGTAGACGATCGTGGGCGAGCCATTTCGATCGTACTCGCGGATCACGTAGACGCCGGAGGCGCCGTCGAGATCACGTAACCACGATGGATACGGTTCGCCGCGACCGCCGACGCGTCGGTACACGAGTCCTCCATTTCGTCGAGCAGGCGGGGCCGCGGGAAGCGCGGGCTTCCACGGAAGGACCCTCCATCGCTTCATCATCGGCTCGGGATCGATCGCGGACCGCGCCGCGCCGCCGTGCCAAACCTCGAGGTGAAGATGGCGCAGCCTTTCCGCGTCGAGAGGAGACGCGCCGACGACGCCGATGATGTCGCCCGCGCGCACGCGATGCTGACCGACGCCGCGCTGCGTGAGCGGCACGAGCAAGCGCTCCAGGTGCTGGTAGAACGTCGCCCACGGAGCCCCATGATCGAGCACGACCGCATATCCGTGCGGCGTGAGACCCGCCGACCAGACGACACCATCTCGCGCGGCCAGCACGGGGATCCCGGCGGGCATGAAGTGCCCGGGCGAGCCGCCGGACGTTCCGGGCGGGTAGGCGTCGATCATGTCCGCCTGGTCTCGGCGCTTGTACATGAGATCGACACCGGGGTGATTCGTGCGCGTTCCGTCAGGGTTCGTCCTCGGCGTGCCGAAGCGATTCGAGATCGTCGGCATTCGTCCATCGACCGAGGGCAGCGGCCACACCCAGGTGTCGACCGGCGTTCGTTCAGGAGTACGCGACGCGCGCGCAGCGAGCAGCGTCGCCAGGGCGCCAGCACCCGCAACCAACACCGTGGGCGAGAAGGTCTTCTCGATCATCGTGGCCTCACGTGCACCCGCAGGCATCGCCGTACGGATCGAGCGGACCCAACAGGCCGCTCGGGTTCGCGCTGGCGATCGTCGCGGTCGACGCTGACGGCGATGCGCTCGCTGTCCGTGCCGTCGAGGGTTCGAGGGCGGGTGCCGGCGTCGACGCGAGCTGCGACGGCGACGTGACGGGACTCGTCGCGACAAGCTCGCTCGGTGAGGTCACCGGACCCGTGCGCACGACCACTGCCGGCCGGCCCACGTATTCCGCGGGCATCTCGATCTCGTCGGGTTCGTGAGATGGCTCGGCCGCGAGCTCGCGGAAGTAGTGCATCGCCACGGCCTTCGACCACGCGACCTTCTTAAGGTTCGCGAGGTGCGGACTCGCGCCCGCGGCTTGCGCCGCCTTGTGGATTGCATCGATCGTCAGGTCGACCACGCCGCGTTGTTCGAGATACTGCGCGACGCGCCCGACTCCGGCGCGCTCCGACCAGCCGGCGTTCCAACCGAAGGTCAGGAGCGCGACGAACTGCGGGTTGCGCCAGTCGGCCCTCAAGTTCGGAACGCGCGGATGGTGCTGCGCGTAGCTCCGAGCGATCAGCGCGAGCGCACTCGCGGCGATCGTGGTGTTCACCGCGGGATCGAGGAGATCTTGACGGGTGTACGTCGTCCCCGCGCGCGCGTTGAAGTCCGTCCGGACGATCTCGATCACCTGGAACAACCCGGACGCGCCTCCCGTGGTCGCTCGCGGATTCAGGTTCGACTCGTGGAGTGCGAGCGAACGCAGATAGGGAACCGGGATCCCCTGACCGTGCGCGGCGAAGATCGCATCGAACGCACGTGGCGCGAGTCGCGTTGCACTCGGTGTCAGGGAAGGTGACCTACCATTCGCGGGTCGGCTCGATCGCGAGGCACAGGACCTCGCGATGTCACGCTGCCGCTCCGCTTCCTCGCGAGCGCGGCGCTCGCCGTCGAGCTTGCTCCGCATCCACAGCACGCCGCCGAGGCCGAGCCCTCCTACAACCAGATTCGTGGTGTCCATGCTCCCTCCCTCGCCGCACAGGCGACGCCAGAAAAACAAATCGATCGGTGTCTGGAGTCGCGCGAGTTGCGCGAGCCCCGTTGGTGTTGTCGTTCGTGTCGCTACGGCTGCGTCATGCAGCCACGTTCGCTACTCGATCACTCCCTGCGCTGGATCACGATCGCCACCGGAAGCGGTGCGAGGCAGTCAGGCTCGATCGCGTGCGCGATCTCGCTCGACGACGACGCGGCTTCTCCCGAAGGTGACGGCGCGGGCACCACGGACTTCGTGGTCTCGCTGCGCGCCTGATAGATCGGAGTAGACGTTCCGAGCAGTCCGGTCAGGAAGCCGAACAGCCCCCCGCTCGTGCTGCTCGTGCTCGGCTGTCCATCGCCCGCGTACTGCGGCGTGGTCGATTGAAAGAGTCCGAACATCGTCTCCTCACTTCACCAGCAGCTTGCCGAGCAGCGATCCCAGCGTGCGGAGCTGCTCGTCGCGCTTCGCGTGCTGTGCGAGCGCAGCCTGGTAGAGAACGAGGTTGCCCACGTCCTTCGAGACCTCGGTGGTCGTCACGGGAGCCGCCGGCAGCGGCTGCAACGCCGCGAGCGCCTGGGCCGCCATGTCGATGATCTGCCCGATCACCAACCCCCCGAGGTACGTCTGCTGGACCGCCATCGGTTGCGCCACCATCGGTTGCGCAACCATCGGCTGCCCCATCGGTTGGGCGATCACACGCTGCGGAGGCCGCGCGGGTCGCACCACGCGGTTGCCGGACGACGGTCGCCACACCGTCGGACGTCCTCCCTGTGTGCGGTGATCCCGCGATGCGTTCCGTTCATCGTCGTCGAGCCAGTAGATCTCTGCGTACTCGTCCATCGTTCCTCTCTCTTCCGGGCTCGGCAACTCGCGCCACTCCAGACACCGATCCAAACCGTTCAGCCGACGTGAAGCTCGAGGTCGGGATCGACCATGCGCTCCTCGTCGTCGAGCATCGCGCCGTATCCGAATGCGTCACTCACGGCCGGCGGTAATGCGAGGTTGCTCGGCTTGTCAGGAATCGCCGCCGCCGCCGCGACCGCAGCGGATGCGAGCCGCTTCGCCTTCGCCTCCTCGTCCTTCTTCGCGATCGTCAGCGCGAGCTGGCCCGCGCCGACCGCGGCGACGCCGTTCGCCGCCACGCGCCACGGACCGGGAAGCGCGAGCGCCCCCACGACCCCGCCCGTGGTCATCGCGATCGAGACCATCTGCGGATCCCATCCGCGATTGGCCAGCCAGCCACTGACCAGCGCGCTGCCTCCGCCGCCGAGCGCAGACGCCATCGTGGTCTTCCAGTCCGGCGGATCCGGCAGGGGCGGGATGAACCGCGAGCGGCGGCGCGCCGCGGGACGCGGCGGTGGTGTCGGCGCGGCGTTGCGACGACCGTGCGAGCGCTTGAGATGCTTCTTCTTCTTCTTCATGACCTCTCCCTCCTTCAGTGCCGCCAACGCGGCGGTAGTCGTGCACCCGGAAGCGTGAACACCGCGAGCGGGAACAGATCGACGAGCAAGGACGCGATTCCCTCGCGGCCGAAGTGACTGTCGGCGAGCGTCGCGACCAGGCCGATCGTGAACGCCAGGTCACGCGGATCGGTCCGCGGCGCGGGTTCGCCCGCAAACCGGGCCTCGACGAGCCGGCGCACGCGCCGGATCTTCTCGACCTCCTCCGGGAAGTCGCGGGTCGCGCTCTCGGCGAGATCCAGCGACGCCATCACGAGCTGCTCCGTCGCCGCCACCACGTTCGACCATCGCCCGCACCGCGGTTCGCGATCGCTCGCGCTCGCTGTGCGCGAGCTTCGTTCCTTCTCCCCACCCTTCATCCTCTTCGCCATCACAATCCTTTCCGCCGGGATCACCGGCTTCGAAGCCCTGGACAAACCTCTCCCGTCGCGCCGATGGATCAGCGCCGCAATCTTCGTCGTCGCCACCCTCGCTACGAGGGGCGCGCGCTCTCGCTACGACTACGCAACGAGCGCAGCGCCTCGGGCACGATCAAAGCAGCCGCACCGATGCCGGCGACGGTGATGATCGTCTTCCACGGAATCGGTCCCTCGTCGGGCGGTAGCGTCGGCGCCGGCGTCGTCGGCGTACCGCCGAGCCTCTGGAACTGCTCGCGCCACTTCACGACGCGCTCGCGGAACTCGATCGCCTTGTCGTAGTCGCCCTTCCACAACCGCTCGTACCAGTTGTCGTGCGTCGCCAGAAACGCGTCCCACTCCTTCTCGAACTCGCCCCACTGGTAGACGAACTTTCCCTGATAGCTCTTGTGCTCGATGTCCGCGGCGGTCGGGACCGGCGTCATCCACGCGTAGACCTGGGCGTAGTCGCGTGGCGGATCGCTGTCGCGTCCGACACCGGGCTTACGTCCACGTTCCTTCTCGAAACGCGTTTCGGCCAGCGCGAGCTGGTCCTCCCACGGCTTGCGAAACGTCGCGTGGATGTCCGCGCCGAGGGCGCGCATCTCGTTGCGCGTCGTCATCATCTCGTCCCAGATCACGCCCGGCGTCTTGATCGAGATCCAGCTCGCGTTTCGTTCGTGGTTGCGAAATGCGCCCGCGATCAACGCATCGCTCGCACGCGCGCCGAGAGAGCCGGAGGCGGGCGCGGGGCCGGCCAAGAGTCCGAGCGACGCGCCTTCCCGGTTGAGCTCCCGTTCGAGCGCGCCGAGCACCTGCGGACCGAGGCCGAGCTTGCCGAGCTGCGCCTGGAGCGCCGCAGCGCCGAGCTGCGTGCCGATCCGACCGCCGACCCGGGCGAGCGCGGTCAGGAGCGCGTAATCGGGTTTGATGTTGAACGAACCGAGCTTCGCGTTCCTCCGCGCGAGCGTGCTCGCGATCGTGCCTGCCGTGCGCCGGTGGAGCGCGCGCCCGCGTGCGCCAAACTTCCTCGCCTCGCGATCGGCGACGGCAACGGTGTACGCGACGTCGCGCACGGCGCGCGGCGAGATCGGCTTCCCGGCGAGCACGCGGCGCATGGCTGTCCGCGCATTGCGAACACGATGGCGTGCACCAGACCGATCGGCCGGATCCTCCGCGATCGTCGCGATCCAGTTGACCGCATCGCGGGACGAGACCGGCGCGCGCTCGCGATCGAGCGCGAAGAGCGCGCCCGCCAGGCCGTTGCGCGTATGCAACGGATCGAGGACGACGGGCTCGCCATTCTCCAGCGGGAACGTGTGACGCCCGTCGGGCGTGTTGATCGTCACGAGCGAGCGCGTCGGTTCCGGATCGATCAGCTCCGCCGTCGACAGCAGAAGGATGCTCCGCTCGAAACAGTTAGGGTCCGGGGCCGGAATGCGAAGACGCTGGGGCGGCGAGCAGGCGTTCACCTTCGGGCCGTCGTTCGGATCGCCTTCGTCATCTCTCTGCGGCAGCGATCGGATCCACGCGACCAGCTCCTTCGTCGTCGAGAAGCGTGCCGCGATCTCCTCGATTCGCGAATCGCGCTCGCGGACCAGCTCGCGCGCCACCTCGGTGACTTGCGATAGACACTTGCGATCGTTTACGGGCTCCGCGATCACGATGCCTTCTCCTTGGTCTTCGCGATCTCGGCCCGCAGCAGCGCCACGGCGTCATCGACGGACAGCTGCGAGAGCTGGTCTCGCCACTGCATCAACTCCGGCATCGCCAGGCGCGCGATCACGCCCTGCACGAACGTCTGTTCCTCCGCGGTGAGTCGCCCCTGGATCGCGAGGAAGTGCGCGGTCGGATCCGTGCTGCGCTGCTTCACCTTCTTCTCGCTCGCACTCGGCTTCGCTCGCTTCATCGGTTCATCCCCTTCATCGTCCCCACTGGACAGCGCGGCCGGTTTGCGTTCGCTGGTGATCGGCTCCACGGCATCCGCCGCCTTCCCGCCCATCAACCGCATGCCGAGCATCTGGAGCATCGGCATCAGTTGGTCGATCACCGCGCGCAGGTCGTTGCCCGGCCGCGCCGTCCCCTCTCCCTCGTCCTCCTCCCCCTCGTCGCCCTCCTCCTCCTCGTAGCCCACGGCCATCGGCTCGCGTCGCGGCAACCCGGCCGCATCTGCCGCCGCCAGCAGCGTCGCTCCCTCGGCGAGCATTCCGCCCATCTTCTCCGCCATCACCTTCATCACCTCGCCGTTGATCCGGACGATGTCGACGAGCGCCGCCTCGATCGACGGGTGGCCCGCGGTCGCACTCGAGCTCGCCGTCGGTGTGCTCGTGCGCGACTCGGCGGTCACGTGGACGTACGCCGCCTGCGCATCCGGGATCGGGCGATTGCGTTCGTCGACCGGATCGAGGCGGTAGCGCCCGGGCGTCCCAACTGCGCGACGAAGATCGTCGAGGTCGGCGTCGACCGGCAGGATCACGGGCAGACCATCCGCTCCGTACGCCACGTCGGGTGCTCCCTTCGGCTTCATCCGGCGCACGCGCAACCCCGCGGCGGCGGCAGGAAGGTCGAACGCCTCTCCGTTGATGTTGAATGCAAGCTCGGACATGTCGCGATCTCCTCGGGTGCGAGGCGCGCGACCGATTCGCGCTGCCTTGTACCCCTCTACTTGGAAGAACGCGGTGCCAGATCCCACGCGCCGATCGAATCGAGCGATCTCGAGCGCAACCTCGCGAGACGACGCTCGCATGCGTCACCCGAAGTCGCTCCGAAGTAGCTCGCGGATTTGGTCGCGAAGACGCCGTATGAATCGGTCGCGAGGCGGCGGATCGATGCAAGGCTCCTCGTCGAGAAACGGCGCCGATCACACACGACGAGCACGCTGCCTGGATTCGCTCGCGGATTAGATCGCGAGGGTGTGAACGACTACTCGGACTTCACCGCTCCACGGAACGGCAGCACGAGCTTTGGATCCGGCTTCTTGTTGCTCTTCAGCGCGTAGATGCGCACGAAGGCTCCTTCGGTGCTGGGCGAGGTCACCTCGAATCCCAGGCGCCCGAGCGCGGAGCAGAACGCCTTGACGTCATCGAAGTAGCTCGCGGCCTCCCAGATGTGAAGCCAACCGTCGATCCGGAGGCAGCGATGGGCTTCGCGGATGTAGTCCGTGAAGTTCGAGCCCATCAGGGACAGACAGAAGATCGCGAGATCGAGCGAGCCGTCCTCCAGGGGGACGTGCGCGATGTCGCAGGGGATCACGCGTTGATCGATGGCCACGTGATCGAAGCTGTGGACCGTGTGCCGGTCGCCGGCCTTCGCCGCGATGAACGCCTCGCCGCAGCCGAAGTCACCGACGACGTACCCTTCTCGATCCGGCTCGGAGAGCCAACGAATCTCTTCCTCGAACGGCACCACGTCCCACTTCTCCCGGAGCTGTCGATAGAGCGTGTGGTATTGCGCCCACTCTTCCTTGTTCTGAGATAGCCGCTCGTGCGTGTTGTGGCTCGCCGACGAGTACCAGCGGTTGTTCAGCTTCGTGAAGTCGCCGTAACGCTGGACGCGCCGCTCGACATCCGCCGGCGAGCCATCGAGCGGGATCTTGATCACCGTGCGCGCGACCTCGCTGACGTGGCCGGCTTCGAGGCGCGCGAGCCAGTCCATGACGTCCTGTTGCGCTTGTGCGGGCGTGCGTAGATTTCCCTCGGGCACGACGCCATCGACGGCGGCATCGGCGATCGACTTCTTGTACTGGATGCGCTGCAACTTGCTCTCGCAGTACGACCAGCGCTGCCCGTTCACCATCGCGAACGTGACGGGGATGATCACCTCCACCTTGTCGAACTTGCTGCCTTGGCGGAACAGGCGTCCGACGAGCTGCTCGTACTCGGCGTTGGTCCACGGAAGTGCGTTGATGATGAGCTTGCGGCACACGTACTGGAGTCCGTTGACGCCGGTGGCGATGCGGCTCGATGCGATCAACACGTCGACCTTCCCGTGCTCGGCGAGGAACTCCTTCAGATCGGTGTTGTCGGTGTCGCCCGTCAACATGCCGACGCGTAGCCCCTCCTTCACCAGCGCGTCGCGCAACGTAGAGACGATGCCGTCGACGTAGTGGGTGTAGATGAGCACCTTTTCGCCGGGCGCGATGTGCTCCAGGATCACCGGCAACCGAACGTCGGTGAGCACCTGTTCGAGCTGGAGCACGGTGCCGCGTCCGATCTCGCGAATCCGATCCAGTTCCGATCCGCAGTCCACCGGGATCTCCTGCGGGTCGAGCTGGATCTTGTACTTCGGCTTCCACCGCGTACCGAGCGTCACCAACCGCTGGTAGAGCCGCATGCAGTTCTGCACGGTCGGGACGACCTCCAGATCGTCGTGGCGATAGCCCGTGATCATCTCGACGAGGCTCTTGCCCTCCTGGAGCGTGTTGATCACGGGCGTGCCCGACATGCCGAGCACGTGCAGCTTCGCGTTCTTCTTCCCTGCCTCCAGCACCATGCCTTGGACGAGCCTCTTGCGCTTCGACATCAGCGTCCCGGCCTCGCGCTGCTTCGCGTAGTGGATCTCGTCGATGACGATGAAGTCGATCACGTTCTTGTCGACGAACGCGACCAGGTTGGCTTCCGAGTCCGCGAGCTGAAACTGCTCGTAGTTCATCACGAGGTAGCGCGGCGCCTTGCCCATCGGGTCCCGCCACGTCGGTGTCCATGTCTTCGTCTGCACCTCGCAGCTCGCGAACGTGTCTGCGATCTCGCGCGCCCAGTTCTCGACCACGGCGTTCGGACAACAGATGACCGTCAGTCCCGCGTCCACGACTCGCGTCGAGAGGATCGCGGAGAGGGTCTTGCCCGCACCCATGCCGGACCAGTTTCCGAAGCGGCGCTCGGCGCGGACGCACACAGCCACGCGACGTTGCATGAGGTTGGGAGGCTCGATCGCCGTCCCCGGGCCATGCGGACGGAACGAGTAACCCGCTGGCAGCTCCAGCGCCTTGGCCTCGTCGAACTCGGCGAGGAACCGATCGCGCACGATGCCCGAGTACGTGTCGCCTTGGAACGCCCCGGCCTGCGCCGCCGCGGCGTCGGGATCGACGTAGGCATGTCGCCAGAGCTTTGCCTTCGCGCTGTCGAGCAGGAACTTCACCGTCTCGGCATCCGCGTTCGCGATCAACACCTTGTCGAGCGCATCCAGCGCATCGCGCGTCTCGATGATGGGCAGATCATCGCCGCCGGGTGTATCGCCGCGTGCTTCGGCCTCGACCGTGCTCGCATCGACAGCGCGGCTGACATCGACCGTGGCGCCCGTATCGTCGTGCACACCATCGGCCTTCGAGGGCAGAGCGTAGGGATCGATCGGCGCCGGTGGCTTGAGTCCACCCTCCGCGCGATCGACGGGCTGCAACGTGAGCGGATCGACGGTGCCAGCGGCGACCTTGTCCACGATGGAGGGTTGCCCGTTCGCGAACTTCTGGAGCTCCTCCATCGGGAACTTGCCGTTGGTCAACGCCATCACGAACGGCTTGCCCTTGTCCTTGAGCACGCCGGCCTGCATCGCGAGCGCGAACAGCTCGCTGGGGTCGAACTTGTGCAGGTGCTCCACGAGCGACTTCACGAACGCACGGATGTTCTCCAGCGACCACTTCCCGTAGCAGGTGGGGCAGCCGCGATCGCTCTGCGTGCGTGCGCGGACGATCGCTTGATACTCGTGACCGTTCGGACAGACCCACCAAGCGTTCATCACGTGATCCGCGGGAATCTCCGTCGGACCAACGGCGTTCTTCGTTGGATGCCACTCGGCGGCGACGTTGGGTGCAACGGCGGCGAGCGAAGATTGCGCGAGCGCGCAGGTCGGGCAGGTGTCGTCCGCGAGCATACGGACTGGCGGACGCTGGAAGCTGTGCCCCTTGGCGCATCGCCACCACACCGGGCTCGCATGCGTCGCATCGAGCGTCGCGAACGCGATGCCCGGGTTCTTCTCGGTGTCCCATTGGGTCGCGAGACCAGGGCGAAGCTTGCCGAGGTTGGTATGCGTGTTCGCGCCCTTGCTGCACGTGGGACAGCTCGAATCGTTCTGCATCGCACGTGGCGATCGCTGGTAGGTGTGGCCGTTCGTGCATCGCCATGCAGCAGCGCGGAAGGCACGCGCCTCGACCTGGTTTGCAGGCTGGGGGTTCTGTTCCGCGTCCCAGAGGGGCGCGAGCTTCGGATCGTCTGCGACGCTGGTAGCCACGCGTTCTCCTAGTTCTCCACCGATGGTGGCTCGATGCAGTCCGTGCTCATCCAACGCGGATCCTTCGGGTCGAGATGTTCGGGCAGCCCCGGACCTCGAACCTTGCGCCCCTGCTCAGCGTCCTCGGCGACCAGCTGGTTCAGCTCGAGGAGGAATGCGACGGGCGGCTGATCGGCCGGCGCTCCATACGCGTTGACGACCGCTGCGTCGAGCCTAGCCTGCGCATCCTTGAGCGGGTGGGGGCCGTCCAACTCGCCCGCCTGATACAGCTGGCGAAGCGACCAGCTGTTCTCGGTCATCAAGACATCTCGCGTGCGACGCAGCGCCCGGCCGGCATCCGCTACGGCGGCGACTAGATCGTCCGTAGGGTCTTGTGGCCAGGGGAAGGTCTGCCAGACCTCGCTCGTGTAGCGAATTCGTTCTGTAACTCGCCCACCCTTCGCAACGACCCACTCCCAATGGAGTCGTGACTGAAGTATCCCGAATGAGTAGTCATCCTCGAACGAGAAGAGTTGCAGCGTGTTGTTGGGCACGAACTTCGCTGAGAGAAATACAAAGATGGGTCGTGCCTGCGGACTCGAACACGCGATGATTCGTTTCTTCCGCCAGACGTGTTCGAAGAACTCCGTCTGGGGCCGTAGCGGCTGCCACCAACGAGCAGACCATCCAGAATACTTGTCTTCCACCGATTGGACGTATGGCAACACCGCTCTCCTTAAGTGCTTGAACGCCGCACCCCCAGCGTCAGCGGCAGCTTTCTCAGTGGAGTGATCGCCGAGGTAGAAGCAATAGTCGGGTTGCACGCTGAGAGCGCCCGTGAGCAATGCCGTTCCCGCTGCGATAGGACGTATGGTCCCTTCACGCACAAGTTCTGCAAACGAAGTGACCGCGGAGCGAGTAGCGGCGAAGTTCTCGGTGCCGAAGATGACGCCCATCGCCGTGCCGTCATCGTTGACGGTTAGGTGTTTCGTGGCGGTGACATCGACATGGAGCTGTAGGTGTGAATGGATCCGATCGAGAAGGAAGACTCGATCATCGACCACCAGCGTGAAGGGGCCATCGGCATGCCCCTTGACCCAGTTCACCATCGAGACGTTCAATGCCGCTTCTCCCGGCCAGATGCGTGATGAAACTGCGTGCGTGATGGTCCCCGCGGCATTGACGATGTAATCGAGAGAGGCTTCTCTCGCCTTACCGATCCGGATGCCACTTGTGCCCACGAGTCCCGCGCGTCCACCAGGATGGAGCCGGTCATGAGCAAGCCGGAACCAGTAGCAAGACAGGTCCACAAGCGCTCCTGATGCCAGAGTCTTGAGCCGCTCCACATACTCGTCGCCCAGTTCACCGCGAAGCTTGCGATCTCCCAACATCGGCGGATTCCCTACGATGGCTTCCACCTCGGGCCAATCGGAGAACAGTGCATCCGCACAGACGATGTTCTTGTCGAGGTTGTCGAGCGGCAGCGACGGATCGACGTCCATCTCGATCTGACCTGCGAGCGCGAACGCCTGCGCCTTGCGTTCCTCGTACGCGATCTTCTTCGCAATATTCAGCGTCACTTTCGCCAGCTCGACGGCGAAGGGATTGATGTCGATGCCGTAGAAGTTCGCCGCGGAGATGCTGCCGTTCCACGAGAGCTTGCCGTGCATCGAAGGAAACTCGCGCATGCGCGAGAGCAGCTCCGTATCGAGGCGATATAGCTCGCGAAACGCGACGTAGAGAAAGTTGCCGCTACCGCACGCAGGATCGAGCACCCGATACGCGAACAGTTCCTTCCGCAACTCGGTCAGCTCGCGGAGGGACGCCGCCGCCAGGATGCGCTTGCGCCACGGCTCGACGATCGTCGGGCCGACGACACGCATGATGTCATCGTGCGCGGTGTAGTGAGCACCCGTCGCGTGCCGCTCCTCGTCGTCCATGATCCCTTGGAACACGCTGCCGAAGATGTGGGGATCGACGAAGGTCCAGTTGGCCTCCGCTGCCTTCGTCAGCGCGATCACCTGCGCCGAGCCCAGCGAAAGCTCCGTCACGTCGGTGAACAGGCCGCCGTTGAAGTAGGGGACCACGCGAGGTATCGGGAGATCCGGCGTGTTCATCTGTGTGAACAGCGTGTGGAGTCGTCGCTCGACGTCGTTGTTCTGCGCTCCCTCGTAGAGCAACGAGGTGAAGTAGTTCTTCGGCAGGAGGCCGATGTCCTCGGCGAACATCGCCGTGATGCACTGGAGCGTGAAACGGATGACGTCCTTCTCGCGCTTCGGGTGCTTGGTGCACACGCTGCGATAGAGCTTCGCCACCAGCTCGGCGACCTCACCCGAAACCTTCTCGACATTCACGATCTTTGGTGTGGCGCCGGGAATCCAATCGGTCGCGAAGAATGGGAACGCCTCGCTGTACTTCGGGAGATCATCCACGCGGATCGCGAGGCGTGGCGCTTCGCGATCGCGCGCGAGGTCGTAGAGATGCAGATCGCGTTGATTGGTGAGGACCACGTACTGAGGACTGGGATCGATCTGGATGCAGAGCCGGACGAGGTCTTTCCACGCGAAATCGAGGACCGCGTCGTGGGCGACGACCTGGAGCATCGCTCGTCGCTCCGGCCACCAGAGCGACACCTCACGCTCGACGCGCTGTCCGCCCTCTGCGATCACGAACAAACGAGGAATCTCTGCGGCTGGCGGACGACCATCCGGCCACCCGAAGCACTCCAAGAGATGCGTGGTGAACGCGAGGTGTGCGTCGCGTCCCGTGTAGCCGCCCGCCGCGCCGAGTGCGAACTGACGAAGGGCCGCCTTGAGAGTGCCGGCCACGGCGGCTTCACCGTCAGTGATTCCTGCGCGGCGCCGCTTCTGTGCTCCCTTGCCCTTAGGCGGCTTGCCGGGAACGCTGGCGAGACCATCGAGTAACCCGCCCACCTTGGTGGTGCCTTCCGCCGCCTTCGAGCCTTTGGCGGTCCCGGGGTCGATCTTGTAGCTCGCCGTTCCGTTCCCTTCGCCCGCAGCGAGGATCTTCTCGACGAGCGCTGCCTTCTCCTTGCCGGTGCTGTCGAGTCCGACAGCGACGCAGATGTCCTTCAACACGTCGCGTGGCAACGACTCGCGAACGATCGCGCTCAGGCCGGCCCGCTTGCTCTTGGCGACGGCGTCGCGAAGGTCATCGACCGCCATCCTCGTCGTGACGTCGAGCGCGAACTCTCGACCGATCGCGAGTAGCTCGTCTTTCCCCAACGCCGAAAGAACCCGCCTCTTGAACGTCATGCCCGCGCATCTTAGCCCGACGAAACGACATGAACGCTCGCCTCGCCGACTTCAGCGTCGCGGTGCACGCCTGCCGCAAAACGCGGCGGCACATGAAGCTCGACGACGTTTCGGTCAGCGATGGGGTACCGCGAGCGGAGCGTCCTTGACACGCACACTGCTTCGGCGATTAGGTGAAGGCATGAGGGTAGCGGTTGGCGTCGTGTTGTTCTTGGCTGTGGGCTGTGCGACGGACGACGAGGATCCTGGCGCGAGCTGCGGAGACGGTGTCTGCGACGGAAGCGAGAGCAACTCGACGTGTCCTGGCGATTGCCCGATAGGTGGTCCGCGCTGCGGAGACGGCATCTGCAACGGCAGCGAGACCTCGGCGAGCTGCTCGTCCGATTGCGCGGCTGGCGCTTGCTCGACGTCTCCGGACAACTGCGGAGGCGAGACGATCTGCATCTCGGGACGCTGCGAGGCGGCGTTCCCGCGCGTCTACTCCATTCGGAACGTCTCGGTGAGCGTGCCGACGACGAACCCGGCCAACGGATCGTCGTGGGACGCTGGTGGCGGCGCACCGGACATGTTCCTCAGCTCGAACGGGACGATGCTCACGCAGCCGGTCGACGACCAGTTCATGGCGTCGTTTCCCGGCCCGTTCGATGTCTCGCTGATCGCGGGCGCGACCCTTCAGATCGACGTGTACGACGAGGACATCACCGTTCACGACGGCGTCATGACGTGTCGAGAGATACCGATCACCGCGCAGCGCCTGCGAACACGGATGTTCGGCTGCGCGGGAAACGGGATGACCTTCACGTCGACCATTCAGCCGAAGTAGCCGGCGGCGAGCTTCGTCAGTCCGCGTCGTCGATCGCTTCGGCGGCTGCCTCGGGAACCCACAGCAGTGTGAGCACACCCGTACCGCGAGGAACGACAACGGAATGCTCCACGATCTCGACATCGGCGTCCGTGGAGATCCAGGCGTCGGCCGGAACGGGCTGAGAGCACTCGTCGAGCTTTCGTCGCGTGAAGAAGTCCACCGCGACGCTCGCGGCGTCGAGGCGGTGCCCTCGCTCGATCCGCCACGCGAACGTCGAGCTGCGCACGCACCACACGACCTTCCCCGCCTCGGCGTACAACGCCGCGCACCGCTCGGGGGAAAGCTCCGCGAACCGGATCGCCGAGGCCATCATCGACATCGTGTATTCGGTCGCGATGTAGCGCCGTACGAAGTCGAGGCTGGGAATCGCCGACGCGATCGGCCCGTCCAACAACTCCGACGGCATGCAGACACCGGCCGAGAACGTGTTCGCTTCCGCCTCCGCGTGACGCGTCGTGCCCACACGGACCGGGCGGACCCCGGCGACGTCCTTGCACAGCGCGCTCACCCTCGCGGGCGGGTGCACGAGCAAGTGATGCCCCAGCTCGTGCGCGATGCTGAACTCGAGCTCCCCCAGATCGCTGCATCGATCGGAGACGCGAATGATCGGCTCGGGACCAGGCTTCAATCGCGCGAGCGCACCATCGAGCTTGCTCTCGATCAGCTTGACCCCGAACGCGGCGGCGTACGCACGCACCTTGATGTGACTCGCGGCGCGCACGCCGAAGCGCTTGTTGATGCGCTTCGCTTCCCGGTCCGCGATCCGCAGTCCTAGCTGGCGATCATTGGTCACGAACCGGCCTCCAGCTCTGCCTCCGCGTCTTCGATCATCGTGCGCAGGTCGTCGTCGGAGACGTTCGTCAGGTTGCGATATGCGAACCCGAGGGTAGGGCGCCGCAGCTCGAGGCCGAGCAGCCTGTCGACCAGCTTCTCGCGCACGAGCGTCAGCAGGTCGGGGCGGATCGGCCGCCGTTCGACGAGAACGGTGCCCATGTGTTCCAGATCGCGCCGCCGCAGCGCGGCCAGTCGCTCGTCGATCGCTCCGCGCAGGCGCACCGCGGCACGGCGGCTGTGCGCCGTGGGCGTTCCTTCTTCCACTTCGTAACGCGCAGCTTCATCGGCGAGCGCGTCGAGAAGATCCATGCTGTTGTTCTTGGTCATTGCATCACTCCTGGTTCGAGAACGTGGAAAGCACCGTGCTGCGTGTGGTCGGGGGAAGGTCGAGCAGGATCCGATCGAGTCGTCGTCGCGCGTTTCGATACGCACCCGCGGACAAGCCGGTCTCTTCGAGGATCTCGGCCCGTTCGTATGCACCGCCGACCATCGCCTCGAACAGCATCTCCACCTCGCCGTCCCCCGCGAAGCGCAGGCGAAGATCGGACACGATGCCATCGGTGATCTGGCGAGCATCGTGGGCGCGATCCGGGCGGGCGAGTACGCCCGTCACGAGCCGCGCATCCTGGATCGAGGTGTCATCACCCACCTCCTCGTCGATCGGTACGTGCTGGACCTGCGCACGCCATCGCTTGCGTGCCTCGTCGCGCGCGCGATAGCGGACGGCATCCAGGAGATGTTGCAGCAGCGGCTTCTCCACGTACGCCCAGGACAGCGAGCCATCGAGGGTGTCTGCGATGACGCCCATCACCATGTCCTCTGCGTCCGCCGGATCGACGGTTTGCCGCCTCGGCGTGTAGACCCTCATCCGTGCGCCCGCTGCGCGAATGACCTTGTCGAGCGCTTCAGTCGTCGCCTGCGCGTCGAACGCGTCGCGCAGAGCCTCGTTCGGATGGTCAGCTTGCACGGAGTCCTCCTCGCGCGCGCACGAGAGATCGCGTGTTCGCGGCGCGTTCGAGGCGCGCCCTCGCGGCGGCGACCTCGCCACCGATGTCCCGCCGCGACTCGCGTAGCTCCGCCAGCTCGCTGAGACCGTCGAGGATCCGATCCGCGAGGCGAGCGAGCCGCTTGTTCGATCCGCGAACGTCCGCGAGCAAGTGCTGAGTGGACAGGATCTGCGGCCACACCTCCGAGACCAGCACTCCTTGCCGCGCGGCGCGTTCGCGCGCGAGCGCGACCATCCATTCGCAGATCCGATACGCGAACTGCTGGACCACCGGATCTGTCGAGCGCAGATCGCGCGCGAACACCTCGTCCGGGGTGTCGTACACGTCGCGGCCAATTCCGAACGCGAGGTCTACCGCGTCACGGGAAGGATCGAGCCCGAAGTCTCGATCGTCGAATCCATACTCGTCGTGGCTGCTGTCGAAGTCGTCGTCGTCGAAGCGCATCACCGTCCTCCTGTGCGCTCAACCTAGACGACCCCTCCGACACTGGGCGAGTGTTCAGGTGCAGATCTCCGCATCCAAATCTCGCGAGTCACACGGGATTCTTGCGCGAACGACGAAGCCAGCGATCGAGCGCCGGAACATCCACCGGCTTGGTCAGACAGAGGTCCGCGTCCACCGCGGTTGGCGAGTCCTCGACCGAGATCGAGACGAGCTGAACGTTCGCCGCGAAACGGTTTGCGTGATCTCGAAGCCGTTGGGGGACATCAGGACCCAGAGCGTCGTCGACGAGGATCACGGTCGGACGAAACGCGGCGATCGAATCCATCGCCTCGCTCTCGGTTGCCGTTTGGACGCAGGCATACCCGCGCGTGCGAAGCGCGAGGCACATCACGATCCGCGATGGCCCGTGACCGTCGACGACGAGCAGACGCTGCGACCCGGCCGACTTACTGCGGCGGCGCATCGATCTCGACTCTCCATTCGGGGGCGAGGGCGAGCCCAAGCAACGCAGCGAGACCTCGACATGCTTCGCGCACGCGTCGAGAACGTACCGACGCGCCCGCGGCGATGAAACAGGCGATCGCCGGATCACGCCCGATGGCGATGAGCGACCGCTCGATCTCGACGAGCACCGTGCATCGGGTCTGGTGTTGTTCATCCAGCGGTGACGCACGGTAATCGTCGAGTGCGTGCTTGATCCTCACAGTCACATCGCGGGCCACGTCGTCGACCGACGAGAACACACTCTCGGCGTGCCAGAACCCTTCGGGCAACTCGTCCGCGGCGAGCTTCAGCGCCGCGACGTGAAGCAGAACACGCACGCAACGCCCCAGCACCTCCGACTCACGTGTGCACGATGCGCCCTTCCCACACGCCTCCATCATCGACACGGCACGCTATGCGTCCTCTTCGAGCACATCGACCCGTTTGCTCTGGTTTGTAGGAGCGGCGGATCGATTTCGTCGCAGGATTCCCGCTTCGGCTAGGCGTGTCCTGGTTGCTTCGCAGGATACGCATCGCGATCGGTCGAGTCCTGGCCGCTGTCTCCACCGCTCCTGTCGACGGCGGCGGGGCGGGCCGGGTACCGTAGTGCATGCCCGCGATCTCGACGATCAGCGATGTCACGACGAAGTTCGATCACACGTCGGACGACGTGATCCGGCTTCGTCGCTGGGGCAACAACAACGACATGGAGATGCTTCCGCGCGCCGACAACACGCGCCGCATCGAGCTCGTGGTGGGTACGTCGAGAGCCTGTCACCTCCGAGTGTCTGACAAGCACGTCTCGGGGGAACACGCGCGCCTGGTCTTCGACGAGCGCGGCTGGACGATCCAGGATCTCAAGAGCAAGAACGGCCTCTGGCTCGACAACCAGCGTTGCGAGTGGGGACCGCTACGTCCCGGCACCGAGATCGGGCTCGGCCGCAAGTTCATCCTGATCGCGGAGAGCCCGCGATCGATCGCGCTTCGCACCTTCCTCACGCGCATTCTCGGCTGGGGAAGTGATCGCGCGAGGGCCATCGATCTCGCGTTGCGAAGCATCCTCGCGCCGAGCGCGCAACGCAGCGCGATCGCCGTGTGCTCGCCGTCGGACCCTCTCGCGATCGCGCACTCGATCCATCGGGTCGTGTACGGCGCACGTCCGTTCGTCCGATGCGATCCGAAGGGCAAGCCCACAGAGGAGTCAGTGCGCTGGCCGCGCAACTTCACCAAGGCGTCCGATGCGCTCGCGGCGGCAGCCGGCGGGACGCTTTGCGTGTGGGCCGGGCGCTTGCCGCGCGACTACGACGGGATCTGGAGCGCGCTCGTCGAGCCCACCGCGACGACGCGCCTCGTGATCTGCTCGAACAAGCCGATCAACGGCAAGGAGTTCCTGACGGTGCCGATCGTCGTTCCGCCGTTGTCGACACGTCCCGACGAGCTTCCCCACATCATTCGCGAGTACGCGAAGGACGCGGTCGCGGAGCTTGATGGCCAACCACATCACGCGCGGCCGGAGGATCTCGACTGGATCCAGCAGAACGAGGCCAGCTCGCTCGCGAAGATCGAGGCCGCGACGCTGCGCTGTATCGCGCTCCGCATCGCCCCCAACTTGAACCAAGCCGCGAAGCTGCTCGGCATGGCGCGCGAATCTCTCGCAGGGTGGATCAAGTCACGAAAGATGCCGATGCACGTCGAAGGCTAGCGTCTACTTCCTTCCAATTTTTCAGCCGGTTGGCGATGATGTCGCCGGGCGGCGCTCGTAGCTCGGATGTCGATTCCACAACAGATCGGGGCCTATCGCATCGTCCGGCAGCTCGGTGCCGGCGGGATGGCTCAGGTGTACCTCGTGGAGCACACGCTGCTCCCACGCAGGTATGCCCTCAAGCTGATGGATCCGCGCTTCACGGCGAACGAGGCGGTGACCCAGCGTTTCATCAACGAAGGGATCGCGATCGCGAAGCTCGCGCATCCGAACATCGTCGGCGTGCACGACGTGGGGCGCGTGTCTGAGACCGGCGCGGTGTTCATCGTGCTCGAGTATCTCGAAGGCGAGAGCCTCGCTCATCACTTCGCACGCCGAGGAAGTCCGACGACGGGTCCCGAGATCGTGAAGCTGCTCGGCGGCCCGGCGAGCGCGCTGATGAAGGCACACCAGCTCGGCGCCATTCATCGCGACATCAAGCCGGATAACCTGTTTCTCTCGAACGGCAAGGTCATCGTGCTGGACTTCGGAGTCGCGCAGCTCAACGACACCATCGCGAAGAGCCCGGGAACCCAGGTCGGCACGTTGATCGGGACGCCGGTGTACATGTCTCCCGAGCAACTCTCGGGTCAGCGCGTGACCTACGCGTCGGATCTCTATGCTCTCGCGCTCTGCGCGTACGAGGGAGCAACGCACGGATTCTCTCCCTACCAGCTTCCGCACGAGACCCGCGCGCAGTTCGTCGAAGTCCACGAGGGCGAGCTGCTGTATCGACATCGAACGACCGCACCGATCGACGTGCGCGCGCGGAATCCACACGTCCCGGATGCGCTGGCCGACGCGATCATGACGGGGCTATCCCAGGATCCCCGTGCGCGCGGAGAGAGCATCGGTGCGTTCGTCGTCGGCATGGCGTCTGCGTGTGGCTCGGAAGGTTGGGAGGCGTTACGCGAGGCGGCGAGCGATCTGCTTCCGCGCACCGAAGCGATGACGCTTCGCCGCAACGCGCCGGTCGCGGTACTCAGCCACGCAAGCTCCAAGACCGAGTCCCGCTATCGCATCCTCGACGAGCTTGGCAGCGGCGGGATGGCAGAGGTGTTCACGGCGCAGCAGCACGGTGACAGCGGCTTCACGCGCCTCGTGGCGCTGAAGCGGATCCTGCCGGCGTACGCCGCGAACCCGGACTTCTTCGCGATGTTCAGCTCGGAGGCGCAGCTCGTCTCGAACCTCCGGCACCCGAACGTGATCAACGTATCGGATTTCGCGCGCGATGCTGAAGGTCGCTTCTGCATCGTGATGGACTTCGTCCACGGCAAGGATCTGGACAAGCTGATGGCGTCGGGACCGATACCGCCGTCGCTCGCGATCTGGCTGATCAGCGAAGTGCTCCGCGGGCTCGACTACGCGCACAACGCGAGCGCGGGGAACGGCGCCGTCGGGATGCTCCACCGGGACATCAAGCCGCACAACGTTCTCCTCGGCTACGAGGGCAACGTTATCGTCGCGGACTTCGGACTCGCCAAGGTGATGAGCCACAGTGGACGAGCGTTGTCGCAGACGGTGAAGGGAACGCCGCAGTACATGGCGCCCGAGCAAGTCCGCGGCCTGGAACTGGACCGCACGACGGACCTGTGGGCCGTGGGCGTGATGCTCTGGGAGATCCTGACGGGCCGCTCGTTGTTCGCGGGACTACCGGCCGAGGTGATGTCACACGTGTTGTTCGCGGAGATCCCGCGTCCCAGCACAGTGGCGATGACCGCGAGCGGCGTCATGCGTCCGGTTCCGCCCGACGTCGAGGCCATCACGATGCGCATGCTCTCGCGTGATCGCGCTCAGCGATTCCAGACGGCGGCGGAGGTGATCGATGCGCTCGTCGCGTGCGCGGATGCCCCGCGCGATGGGCGCGGCGAGCTGATCCGCTTGCTCGCGGAACGGTTCGTCGAGTCGCCCGCTCGCTTGCGTTCCAGTCCGTCCGCAGGTGGCGGATCGGCAAGTGCTCCGCGCTCGCACGCGAAACCCGCGACGGTATCGCTGTTTCCTTCGAGTGGCTCTGGTGGCGTAGCAGCCCAGTCGATGCCGCGGGATGCAAGCTCCGAACACCGCCGGATCCGCCCGCTCGCGATGGCGCTACTCGGCATCGGTGTTATCGGGCTGGCCACCGGAGCGACGGTCCTCGTCGTACGAGCCTCGAAGGGAGCATCTCGCAGCGAGCCGCCATCATCGACGATCGCGGACGCGACGCACACCGTGGAGACTGCTCAGCCTGACGCGGCCATCGTTGCGGTAGTTGGCTCCACAGGTGTTGATGGAAACGTGCTGCCGACCGTCGACGCTGGCGCCATCGCGCCGATCGACGCACCGATCGACGCGCCCGACGTCGCAAGCTCCGCCCTCGTGGACGCGGCGGTGGTGGTGCGCACGATCGATGCGGGCACGGGCTCGGCGAAGACGACGGAACCCGAGCCGGTACGGAAACGCCCCGATCCGACACCCGCGGCCAAGGGCACGGGAGAGCTCGCGGTGTTCGTTCCGACCTCTTACGCCGAGGTATGGATCGGCTCGGAGAAGCTGTGCCAGACCCCGTGCCGGAAGAAGCTTCCGGCCGGCAAGCATCGCATCCGCCTCGTGAACAGCGACATTCCGAAGACGGAGACCTTGTGGATCACGATCGTTCCCGACGAGACCAAGACCATCGAGCGGAGCTGGTGACCTGATGACGCACGAAACCCGGAGAACTCGTGTTCCTTGTTGCGACCTGCGCTGGTTGGTGCTCGCGCTGATGCTCTTTGCGATGCCACGCCTCGCGCACGCGAACCTGGGAACGGTAATCGTCGGAGGTACCGCGGACGAAGCCGCACGACAGACGGTGAGCGCCGCCGTCGAGAAGACGGCGCGCGAATCAGGCTGGTCGATCGCGCCGGCCATCTCGCCGCGTGATCGCGACGCACTGCTGAAGTGCAAGGATCCCGCGTGGACTCCCTGCGTCCCGGCGACGTTCCAGAGCGCCGGCATCGAGCGCGTGTTCCTCGTGATCGTCAACGCGGGAAGCTCCAAGGAAGGTGGACGACCGATCTACACGCTGGACGGCCGCCTGATCCTCGCCACCGGCGCGACCTTCAACCGGCGGCACTGCGAGCACTGCGCGGATGACGCGCTCGCAACCGAAGCGGCGACCCTCGCGCGTGAGCTGCTGCGGTCGAACGCGACGCAGAGCGGCCACACGGTCGTCGAGATCACGTCGAAGCCTTCGGGGGCGCAGATCGTCCTCGACGGGAACCCGATTGGCGCGACCGACGGAAAGTTCAACACGTTCCCCGGTCCACACACCGTCGTGTTCGAGAAGGAAGGGTACGAGACCGCCACCGTCGAATTCGTCGTCGAGGAGGGCAAGACCGCATACGTCACGACCGAGCTGAAAGCCACGAACGTGCGAACACCGATCGTCCCCGTGGAGCGGAAGTCTCGTGCCGTGCCGTTCGCGCTGATGGGCGGAGGCGCGGTGCTGCTCGGAGTCGGCGCGGTGTCGCTATGGCGAGGGATCGCCGACGACGAGCGGTACGAGTATCCGCGCGCGCTCCCCGTCGGAGTCGCCGCCAGCCTCGGTGGCGCGGCGGCGATCGCGGTCGGCGTGTACATGTACCGGCGTGCATCGCGGACCGATGGGCATGTCTTCTCCGCGCCAAACGGGTTGATCACGCGTGATGCGTTCGTCGTCGGATGGACGCGCACGTTTTGAAGGGAAGAGAACGCATGCGAACCACGGCACACACCACACTGGCGATGCTCGTCCTCGCCATCGGCGCGTTCTCGGGCTGTGACTGGATCTGGGGCAAACAGCTCAAGGCAGGCTTCTGTGACGAGCACCCGACGGACGCCGAGTGCCCACCGATCGACGCCGGCTCCGATGGCCCCGACACCTGCTCGTCGAGTACCGAATGCGAGGCACCGAAGGCAGTCTGCGACCTCGGCGCGATGACGTGCGTGGAGTGCACGCCGGCCGAGGCCGATGCATGCGTGGGGATGATGCCCGTGTGCGGTGACGATCGCGCGTGCCGCGCGTGCGAAGCTCATAGCGAGTGTGCATCGAGCACGTGTCTCCCGGATGGCTCGTGCGCCGATCCAGGCGTGGTCGCGTACGTGTCGCCGACGGGGACCGACAACGCGACCTGTTCGCAGGCGATGCCATGCACCGACGTTGCCGATGCGCTGGCGACAGGCCGTGGCTACGTGAAGATCAGCGGGACCAACGACGAGGGCGGAACGATCGCGATCGACAACCAGAACGTTACGATCCTCGCCGATCCGGGGGCCAAGATCGTCCGCACCAGCAACGGCATCGTCCTGGAGGTGAAGGGGACGAGCAGAGTCACCATCTACGACCTCGAGATCAGCGGCGGCTCGGGCGCGCAGGGGATCGGAATCTCGATGCCCGCCGGCAACACGGCAGTGCTGACGCTGAGTCGTGCACGCATCTTTGGGAACGCCGGTGGTGGCATCGCAACCTCGGGCGGGTCGCTCACGATTAGTCAGTCCACGATCTCCACGAACACGGGTGGTGGCATCGCGGTCAGCGGAGGCGAGTTCGATATCAGCAACTCATTCATCGTGAGCAACGGCGGAACGGCGAGCAGCTTCGGCGGTGTGCAGTTCAACTCGACGAACACGGGGATGCGTCGCTTCGAGTTCAATACCGTCAGTGCGAACAACGCGCTAGGCGGCAGCACGACGGGCGTGGTGTGCGCTCTCGTCGGGATCCCGGTGACGTTCTCGAACAACATCGTCTTCGACAACCAGATCGGTGCCGGGCGCACCCAGGTCGGCGGCAACAACTGTTCTTGGAGCTACTCCGACATTGGCCCGGACACCGTCACGGGTACGGGCAACATCAATCAGGATCCATTGTTCGTCGCGCCGGGGCAGGGGAACTTCCACATCGCTCCAACCTCTCCCGCCAAGGATGCCGCCGATCCTGCGGCGACGCTGAGTTTCGATGTCGACGGCGAGGCGAGACCGCAAGGTGCTCGGAGAGACATGGGCGCGGACGAGATCGTTCCATGATGCGCCACTCGCTACTCGACGTGTTGCTCCTCGGAGTTATCACGCTGACGTCCTGCATGGAGCGCAGCGAGCTCTACTGCAAGAAGCACCCGGATGATCCGGTCTACTGTCAGACGCAGGTCGACGCGCCCACCAGTTGCTCGTCGAATGCCGAGTGCGCGACGCCTACCGCAGTCTGCGACCTCGGCGTCATGGCATGCGTCGAGTGCACGCCTGCTGATGCTAACGCGTGCGTCGGTGCGAGCCCGGTATGCGGCGACGATCGCGCTTGCCGAGGATGCGAGGCACATGACGAGTGCGCATCGAATGCGTGTCTGCCGGACGGCTCGTGTGCGGACACGGGGACCGTCGCGTACGTGTCGCCCACCGGCAGCGACAACGCGAGCTGCACGCTGGCGATGCCGTGCACCGATGTCGCCGATGCACTCGCGACGAATCGCGCGTACGTGAAGATCAGCGGCACCAACGACGAGGGCTCCACGGTCGACATCAACAACCAGGACGTGACGATCCTGGCCGATCCAGGCGCGAAGCTCGTGCGCACGAGCAACGGAGTCGTGCTGGAGATCCGCGGCACGAGCCAGGTGACGATCTACGACCTCGAGATCAGTGGAGGCTCGGGAGCTGGCGGCATCGGGATCTCGTTGCCCACGGGCAACACGGCGTCGCTCACAGTCGTCCGCGGACGCATCATGATGAACACCGGCGGCGGCATCTCGATCAGCGGCGGCCGGTTCGACATCACGAACACATTCATCGTCCAGAACGGAGGACCGACGAGCACTATCGGGGGCGTCACGTTCTCCAACATCTCCGGTGCCGGACCGCATCGCTTCGAGTTCAACACCGTTGCAGCCAACGGCGGTGGCGCGACCGTGCACACAGGCATCAGCTGCGGCACCGTCTTGGTGCCGCTGGTGTTCTCGAACAACATCGTCTACGGGAACACGGTGTCGGGAGGCGGCAAGCAGTTCGGCGGTAGTACGAACTGCTCGACGACGTACTCGGACATCGGTCCCGACGCGACGCCCGGAGCGGGCAACATCAACGAGGACCCGCAGTTCATGTCGTTGCAGCAAGGCAACTTCCACCTCGCGTCGACGTCACCCGCAAAGGATGCGGCCGATCCGTCGTCGATGTTGCCCGACGACGTGGATGGTGACGCACGACCACAAGGCGCGGCGCGTGACATGGGAGCCGATGAGGTCACGCCCTGAACGTCATCGGTTGACGAACTATGGCTCTAGGTCGTCATCGGACTCGAGCTGCACGATGTAGTGGTCCAGATTCGTCGACACCTTGTCGAGGACGCGCGGGAACAATGGGACCAAGTCTGCAAACGTGGGCGTGTTCGAGAGAGGGCCACCATGGTAGTAGCGCAGGTGCTGGACGATGTCGTTCTGTTCGCTCGGCGGCAGTGAACAGAACGGATCCCTGGCCCGGTAGTCGTGGCAGTTGGAGAGGTGAATGAAGGCGCAGCCGAATCGATAGACGCTTTCCGTCCAGTGCCGCAGTGTCGAAGAACGGTTAACCATGTCTCGGTCGGTGACCTTCTTGGTCTTTCCGTTCCGGGTGTCTCTGATCGTCCACTTCTCGCCAGCTAGACTCGCTCTGATGAAGCGAAGGCGCTGCGCCCGGCTCTTCGTGGTCAGCAGGTAGATGACCCTGATCATCGAGTCTAGCTCTTGGCGCAGTAGCCCGACCATCACGGAAGCGTGCCCGTGAGGTGCCACGAGAAGCATTGAGTGGCGATGCTCCGCAGAGCGCGCCCTCAGCATCCGACAGAACTCAGCCAGCGCCTTGTCCATAGTGATGAGCCGGACTATTCGCCGGGCGAATAGGGGCGCGCAGGACCAGCGATGCCGATGGAGAGCGGCTTGGTCGTAGTGAAGCTCGACTCGTTCTTGCTGACTTCCAACTTGACGTAGCTCCCGACGTAAGCGAATCCGATCTCGCTTTGCTCCTCGGCATGACTGATGTGAATGTGACCCGCACCGCTACGGACGGAGATCCAGGCGGTATCGCCCGCTGCAACTACGGACTGGTGCTTTCCATCGGGCGAGTAGGCCGTCATCGTTGCATCTGAAGTGGGCCCGGTGAGCTCGTTGGGAACGATCAAGTCGATCGCCTTTTGCGTCGATCCGGGGCGAAAGAACTGAAGACTGGTGCCCCTCAACCCCTGACTCAACGAGGCGCGTACGTGCCCCCCCTCGTCAAGCAATTCCAACCCCGGCTCCTTGCTGGAGGCAACGAGTCGAATGCGTGCGCGCCCGGCCTCGTCGTACAGCGTCAGCTCGCGTTGAGGGCCGCGCGGCGCACGCAGCCACAGCGCGAGCGAGCCCACGGCGATCCCGAGGGACAGCGTGCTTACGATCCAATGCGCGAGGTTCTCTTTCTTCACGTACGTCCTTTCGCCAATCGAACGGAGGGTACATCGCGATCGGCAAGCTCTTCACCCAGTGGCTGTACCCACTCGTCCATCGTGATCGCGGAAGCACTCTCAGTGGCGTTTGATGAGCGTCAGGACCTCGCTTCGGCTCATGACCGCAGTATCAGACAGCGCGGAGGGAATCGTCTCCCGTTTCCCGCTCGGCCCGGTGAGGTATGCGTACTGCCCACCCAAATGGTCCCTCCAGAACGCCGCAAACTCGGGCGTCAGCCTCCAGTTGTCGTACCACGCGCCTTTCTGCTTGTTGCTAACCGAGCCCTGCGGAAAGCCACCCGCAGAATGGAACTGCACCCGTGCATGATTCGTGGTTCCTGGGATGCCGAGTGACTCGAGCGCCTTCGCGATGCTCGCGCTGATTGACAGCTTCATGCCGCCGGCCTTGTCTTCCTGCTGCTCGGACTCACCAACACTCCCTCCGGGTTGGCCATGCATCGCCGGCGAAAGCCCCAACTTCATCAGCTCGGTTGCTGCGGCGCCATCGCTGACGTAGAGCGTCGCGTCCTCGGTGCGATGGACGGTCTCGGAGTACTGATGAGAAAAGTAGTTGATGAGGCTGCCTCCACCGAACGTGGTCTCGACGTCGGTATGCGTGCCACCAAAGTGGACGGACTTGGCGTCCTGATCGAGTGCCAGCCGCAATGCCTTGGCCTTGGGATCGTTTGTCGCCTTCCACTTCTGGATCGCTTCGTAGACGCTGAACTCACGCTTGTCGGCCAGACCTGCTGCACCGCCAGCTTGATACGCCTCGAACAGCGCGCGCACTCGCTCCAAGGCCGCAACGTAGTTGGATCGAGCCGTCTCGAACTTGTCTATGGTCTTCTGGTACCGCTCGAAGCTCTGTCCTGAGAGTGGCGTGCCGCCCTTCACGAGCAACGCGATGCCTTCCACCATGTGCTTGAAGTCGAGGGCCGCATCTGCCCCGCTCTCGTGCACGAACTGGAAGTTCAGCTTCGATGCTGCGTTCACCCAGGCGATGAGCGCGGCATTTCCCGCATCGATCGCGGCAGCGTTCGCGTTCGCGAGCATTGTGTCCGTGTCGACTTTCGCGTCTGGATCTTCACCGCCGGCGACCTTGACCGCCGTTGTGCCAACGTCGATCCCGTCCTTGACCAGGTCTCCAGCAGCTTTGAGCTGGCTCTTACCTTTCTGTGCCACGCGGAGCTTGGTCGCTCGAAGATTACTCTCGGGCGTCGACTTGCCTGCGATCGTCTGTTTGTCGAGTTTCCGAAGGGACGCACCCGCGTGAAGGGTACGGGCTGCCGAGATCAGTCCGGATACCGAGGTTGCGAAGTCGATGACGGCTGTTACGCCGTCGACCATCTTCGTGAACGTCGATACCTCGAGCATCTCCTCCCGCTGCTTGCTGACGTCCTTGTAGGTCGCATCGACTTGCTCGTGCGTTGCCTTCATCGTCGCCTGCTTCTTGATCAACTCGTACAGTAGGTTGGCTCGCTGCACGCCCTGCTCGTACTTCTGAACCGCATCTTCACCATCCTTGAGAAAGGCAAATGCGCTCGCGTCCGAAACAGTGCCAGGCGCTGCGACCGGAGCAGGCGCAGGCCCTGTATCGGCTTTGCGGTCGAGCTGGAGCATGGAGCCGCTAGGAGCTGCAAGACGATCAGAGGTGAACGGCAGGTAGTCTGCGAGGAGCGCATGCGGAGAGCCTCCACTGACAACGAGGTCGGCGACGGCGTCCGCACGTTGTTCGTGTTCATCACCTGCGGCACCGATACCGCCAGAAGGCCGAATCCCGGCGTTCTGTTGCACCAAGTGCGTTGCTTCGTGAGCCGTCGTCCAAAGGTCTGGTGTCCCACCGAAGACGACCCGCGTCCCCGTCGCGAAGGCATTCGCATCCATGGCATCGGCTGCATCGGTTGCCTCACTCCCCGTATGCGCAACAGCGAGTCCGAGATCGTGCCGTGGACCGAATGCTGTTTGGATTTCGTCGAGGAACGGCAACGCTGACGCCCCCGCCTTCGTACCGTTGTCGATCGAGTCGTCGATGTCGATCTGTTCATCGTCGTCGATTCCGTAGATCGCCGGATCGACGGGGACGATCGGCTTGTACTCGCTTTGCGCGGTTGCCCACCAGGGCTCCGTGGCGAGCGAAACACTCTCCGTCGTTGCACCGGCCTCACCATGCGAAGACGCGCCGACGGTTTCCTGTGCCCGAGTGTCGACGTCAAGCATGGATTCCTCCCGTGTTGATCCCGGGCAAACGTTGCCCACTGCGATCGGTACTCAACCGCCGCTTCTCCATGTTCTTCGAGAGCGCTGGTCTCGCGCGCTTGTTCACCTGCCGCGATCTGCGGCACCGGTTCTTGCTCAGGCAGCGCACAGGGCTGTCACTCATCACCAGAGTTCTACGAGCAACACGAGGCACCTCACGCCGCAGAATCGATGGTCTTCATTCAGTTTTTTCACAGGGTGAGCCGAGCCAACGAGCGCATCCTGGGATCGGGGCGTCTTCCGACGGCTTCGCTGGTGTCTGATTTTTCAGACACGGCTCTCATGTGTTCGGGACTGGCGGCCTCTGACTTGATCGCACTACGCGCGGGACCGATGATGTCGAGCCAACGCTCGCGGAAGGAGAGGCGTGCAGTTTGTACGGTTTCTGTTCGTCGTCATGCTCTTCGGGCCGGTGCTGGCACACGCGCAGTCCGCGCCCCAAGCAAAGCGCATCATCGTCATCGAGTCTCACGTCGGCGTTCGTCCCCCCGAGTTCGGTCGGTTCATGGAGGTGTTCGCGGACCGCATCGAGATGTTCGGGTACGCGGCGAGGCCGCGAACGATCCTGAGCGTTGGCGGTCGACTCGTGCCGCGTCCGGGCGTGCTCGACCCCGAGCTGACGGCCGCGGTGATCGCCAAGCACGTCAACGCCGGGATCGACGAGTACGGCGCGGGAAGGTGCGCCGATGCGATCCGTGCTCTCGAGACTGCGCTCCAGGAGATCAACCGCAATCCCGGGCTGATGTCGGTCGACACGACGAACAATGAGCTGAGCTTCCGTGCGCGAGTCACCCTCGCGGTCTGCTACCAGCGAGAGGGGAACGCACCCGCTTCGACACGCGCGATGCGCGACGCGATCACGACGAACTCGCAGCGCCCCATCTCGCGCGCCGACACGTGGGGGCCGGAGGGCGAGAAGCTCTATCGCGAGACGGTGAAGGATCTGCAGAAACAGGGGCGAGGGCAGATCTCGATCGCGGCGGGTGACCCGAACGCGACGATCTTCGTGAACGGTCAGCTACGCGGGATGGGCAACGCCGAGGTGGCAGACGTCATCCCCGGAACCTCGCGTGTCTTCGTCCGGCTGCCCGGCGCCTCCGTGGGCAACCTCGGTCGCCAGTACGATCTCGAGGTGCGCGCGAACGAGACGCGCACCTTGATCGTCGACGCGCGAGTTGACGACGCGGTCATGGTCACGGATCAGTACGCGACGCTGATTTTTCCTACCTCGGAGGCACGCACGCGATCGGAAGCGAAGCTCGCGGGCGATATCGCGCGCCGTTGGAGCGGTCGCGATGTAGTGGCGATCGTCAGCTCGGACGTCGGGACCGATGGCCGGGCTATCGCGGTCGCGCGATTGGTCGAGCGGGGTAACGAAGAACGGAAAGCGAGCGTTCCCCTCGACGGACCTCCCGAGACGGTCACGTCGCTCGCGCGCTTTGTCGCGGATGGGGCGACCGCACCCGGTGTCACCGTGCTCCATGACGATGGGGGCGGGCGGGCTCCGCGCTCCACGGAACGCCGAGGTTCGTCGATGCGAGCTCCGATCGCGCTCACCATCACGGGTGGCCTCACCATGATCGCAGGTGGCGTCCTACTGACGCGTGACGAAGAGGATGACGGGAGCCAGTTCCGATACAGCGACACCACTCCTCCAGCGGTCACGCTGCTCGTGGCGGGAGGGGCTGCTACAGCGGTCGGACTGCTCGGTCTGAAACTGGACCGCCCAACCGCGCCGTACCTCGTGGTCGCGTTCGGCGTCGTCAGCATCGGAACGGGTGCTGCGCTGATCCTCGTCGACGAGGACGCCACGTCTCCAATGCGTACCGACATCGTCAACACGGCACCCGTCGGAACGACACTCGCGATCACAGGGAGCATCATAACCACCGGCGGCATCCTGTGGTGGCTTCGCAATCGCGAGCTTGCGCCGGACGGAGCGCCGGTCGTCGATGTGAGTAGGTCCGAGACGACGATCGGTTGGGCTGGACGCTTCTGATCCACGACGATGCTACGGCGTCGGCGGCCACACGCGGCGACCGATCGCCTTGAACTTCGCGACGCCCAGCGATCCGCGTTCGTTGCGTGCCTTCGAGCCGGGCTCTTTCAACGCGGCGACGACTGCTTTGCGGTCGGCTTCGTAGATCGTACGCGCCTCGAAGTTCTCGTCGAGCAAGACGAGCACGACCGAATCGAACTCCTTCGAGCAATCGATGGGACCGATCCGCTGCCCGGGCTTGGAGGTCGGGAGCAAACAGCGGCCCTTGATCTGAACACGTTGCTCGCCCTTCTTCGTCGTCCGGACAGCGTCGTAGCCGGCTTGTCGCGCGGGGCAGAGGGTCAAACCGAGGATCCGACACGCTTCGTACTCCGCGATCTCTCCGGTGCACCCGAGCGGACGACCCGTCAGGACTCGAGAGTCCTTCGCGAGCATCTTCACCTGCCCGAGGAGACGCAGCAGCCCCTCTTGCACTTCAGTCTGCTTGCTCTTGGTCTTCTTGCTCATCGAGAACCTCTCGTTGCCGGTGATCGAGGTGAGCATTGTCTTCGGCCCCATCGTGCTGGGACACGTTTTGTCCTTGTGCCCTGCCGCAGATCGCGGCACCCACGTGATGCGGATACGCATGGGGTAGTCGTGAACGCGCGAACCTCATCGCGCTTGACCCCTTCGATCAGCTCCGCCTACGCTGCAAGTGGTGCTGGTGTTGGGAGTCGAACATCGAGGAGGCCGACGATGAGCGTCGTGCGTCGAAGTCTGGTCCCGATCGCAGTCGGGCTGACGTTCTCGGCTTGCGTCAAGGTTCAGTCCTCCACGGCGTACACGCAGACGTTGATCTCCACGCGCACGAGCGTGAAGACGCTCGACGACTCGCTGCGCTACACGGTCGACACGCGTGTCGACGAACAGACGCTTGTCCTCTCCGTCTCGCAGGCTGAGACGTGCAGGACCAAGAAGGTTCCGATCTATCGCAAGGAAGCGCACATCACGAATGAAGCCGCGCCCGATGCGCGAGGTCGTGCGCTAGGTCCAGGCACGACGGGTATCGCCGGAGCACTCCTGCTCGCGTCTGGGGTATACGGCTACGCGAACGCCGACACATTGGGCGTCACCAACGCGGCGGAAGGCGAGTCGACCCCGGATGACTATCGAAGCGGCGGCATCGTGCTCAGCATTGCCGGCGGCGTGTTCCTGGGCATCGCGCTCATCGATGCCATCCGTCTCGCCGATGATCACGAGGTCGTCGGGAACGTGGAGGGCGATCCGGAGGTCACGGATGATGAATGCCACGAGAAGGCAACTGCTGGCGCGGAGATCGTGGCAGCGATGCCGAAGATGAGATGGCGCGTCGAGGGCAAGACAGACAACGAAGGCAAGGCACGCATCGACCTCCACGATCTCCCGGAGGACGCGTTCGCGTCGCCCGAGCTACGCATTCGACTCGCGATCAACGGAATGCCTGACATTGCGATCATCAGCGAGAAGCGAACCAGGCGGTTGATGGATGCGCTCGCAGCGGATGCAACGTCTCGCCTCGCGCTGGATCGCGCCGAGCGCGCTCGCGCGGGGTGCGCCGAGCAGGTGGCGGCGGCATCTGCCGTCGCGATCGACGCGGACACCCCCGCTCCAATGATCGCGCGCATCGAGTCCGCCTGGTCAACCGCACGGACGAAGTGCGGAGAGAACTGGGAGCCCGGGCACGAGCAGGCGCTCCTGGCATTCCGGACGCAGCTCGCCGCGACAGCGGCGGAACGGGCAATCAACCAGTGCGCTGCCGCCCTGGAGTCCGCCACGGAGCTGATCTCGCGACGCTCTGATGCCTCCGAGGCGCTCGATCTCGACGAGCTTCGAGGAGCCGTCGTCGCCCGATGTCAGACGGCATCGAACAGGGACTCCGTGCTCGCCGCCTTCGACGCCAAGGAGAAGGCTGCTCGCAAAGAGCGCGCGCGCGCCGAGAAGATTGACAAGCTCATCGGCTCGCTCGCTGCGCGTCTCGACGCGAACGACGCGGTTGGATTCCGAGCCATCGTCTCGAAGGACTCTGACGCGGCCGGCCTGTTACGCAAGAACTCCGAAGTTGCCAAGCTGCTCGTCCAGCTTGCAGAGCATTGGATCAGGAAGGCCGAGCGTGGCGATACGAACACGCCGCAGCTTTGCGCTGCGCGTTCGTTGATCCTGTCGTTCGTCGGACAATCAGCATGGGCCAACCTTCGGACGAGCGTCGCGAAACGGAACGACGTCGCGAAGGGCGCACGCATCGCCACGGAGATGGACGGGGGCAAGTGCAAGTGAAGATCATCCTCTTGCTCGCCATCATCGTGTGCGCGGGATGCAAGAAGGCCGACGATCACCTCACGCGGGCTCGCACGCTGATGTCGAAGGCGCAGTGGGCGAACGCTCGAACGGCTCTGGGCCAGGCGCTGAAGGACCGGCCCAATGACGTCACCGCTAGATCCTTGTTGCTCTACTGCATCGACCGGGAAGATGGTCTCGCGGCGGTCGCGGATCTGTCGCTCTACGGCCTGTTTCAATTCGCGCGCGCCGCGAAGACGCCGGGTTGGGAGTCCCTTCCTGGCTCGTTGCGGAAGATCGTGGAGAAGAGCGACGTCGATGCGCGTAAGGCGCTCTTCGACAAGGGTGTCGACTCGAAGGACGACGAGGATCTCGTCGCGGTGATCGTCGCGACCGCGCGATACGGCTTCGCTCACGACGACGAGCCCGAGCGCCGCGACATGCACGCCGCGATTCTCGGCATCGGTGGTGACGCGAAGGCGATCGCCTATCTTGTCGACCGGCTCAAGAGTGCGCAGCCCGAGCGCGTCGTCGAGTATCTCGTGGATGTGGGGCCCGCGGCGCGCGAGCCGCTTCGCGCCGTGACACGCGAGAAGGGCTTCATCGGCCGTCGTGCAGCACTCGATGCGCTCGCGAGGGTTCTCGCCACGGATCGCGCCACCGAGCTCGTCACCAAGTATCCCAAGCTGCGCGATCCAACGGGCGAGAGCAGCAAGGCCGGTGGACGGACGCGCCTGTCGCGCAACGTGCTGTCGGTCGTCCAGCATCTCGGCGTTCTGAACATCCACGGCATGTACGCTCCGATGGATGATGGGGCCGAGGATGGACTCGTTATTCTTCAATCGTGGGACGACGGTCGCGGAAGCGCAGTCTCGGAAGCGTACGCGTTTGCAAATGGGACGCTCCGTCCGCTGCGCGTTCACGAGAAGAGCGGGGCCGTAGCGGATCTCGGTGGAGGCGCACTCGTGTACGAGATCTCCGTCGATCGCGGGCTGGTGCTTCTGCGACGCGCCCCGGAACAGACTGCTGACGTCGAGGTCGACGACGGGCGGGTCAAGGCACCGAAGCCAGGCGTGCGTGTTCGCCTCCAAGGCTACGAGCCACATGGCGAGATCGTTCGAGAGGACGGTGGGCTCTGGGTGGTGAAAGTCGACAAGCCGATCGAAGGGATGACCGAGCTACCCGTTGCCGCGAACTCGATGGTCAGTTTGCGCTCGGAGCGGCGCACCGAGGTCTCGATCGAAACGATCGTGGCAAAGGTGAGAGCCGACAAGCTCGAGATCCAGACCCGGACGGCTGTTGCCGAGTCTTCCGACGGCAAGCTTCCGCCGTCCTGCCAGCAGTACAAGTTGATGGTCGAGCGCCTCCAACGCTGCGACGAGCTACCCCAGTCCACACGCACTCAGCTCCAATCGCTGTCCGAGCAGCTCGTCGACAACTGGAAGGGTCTGCGGGCGGATGGTTACGCGTCCGCGGAGGAGGCGTGCAGGACGGGCAGCGTCAATGTGCGCGACGCGGCGGGCTTCATCTGCGGTCTCTAGGAGGGAACATGATCGATCGCAAGTCACTCGTCACGATGATCCTGCTCGCGCTCGCGGTCCTCGGCATCGGCGCGTCAGTGGTGGTGCAGGTCTTGTCGTGGCAGGACGCGAACGTACAAGCCACCGAGCTTCGGACCGTCATGCTCGAAGCGCGCTACGAATACAAGGTCGTGGCGGTCGCGTCGAACGCATCGGGACGAACGGGCGAGGACGCGATGAAGGCCGCGATGGTGACAGTCGACGAGAAGGAACTGACTCGACTCGGCAATCAGGGCTGGGAAATCGTGACGTCGTTCGTGGAGGTCGAGACCGCGTACCCGAATTTCGGAGACGCGAAGTACGTGACCGGCCTCCAGACCAACGTGCGACCGCAGCGCCTGATCTTGATCCTCCGTCATCGGATCGGGTGACCGATGGACGCTCGAACCAGGTGGCTCGTCGTTGCCGTGCTGATGCAATGGTTCGGTGCGTCGCCTGCTCATAGCGATGAGCCGAGCCAGCTCGATCCGGTACAGATTGGTTCGACGGGGATCGTCGTGGGCGTCGAGACGTGCATGGAGGGCGCGAAGAAGAGCCAGCCCGGCGAAATCGAGCGCTACTACCTGAAGCACTGCGGATGCATGCTCGACTACATGCGCCAGTCTGTTGGCGACAATCACCTGAAGTTCGAGCAGCTCGCGAAGAAGTTGAACCCTTCGAGCCTTCAGGTGCCGGTTGACACCTGCGCCAAGTTTGCACGCCAGCAGGAAGGGAAGCAGCAGCCGGAACCCACTCCCTACTCCAGCAAGCTGAACCTCACCAGCGAGCAGGTGTTCTCGGGGTTCCTTGGTTGCAGCAGGGAACTGCCAAAGAAGCTGAGCGCGAAGCAGGCGAATGGTTTCTGCGGATGCGTCACGGACACCTTGCGAACGCTGTCCAAGAAGACTCTCGCCGAGATGCAGAGAAGAAAAGCTGCGGGAGGCGCAGCGGCATCACTGCTCCCGGAAGACAAGCTGGCGTTCTGCGAAAATCGGCACGGTCCGATCGACGACCCCGACAAGCCCAGCGTGTTCTTGGAAATGCGATCGGTAGCCTCCGGGAAGGAAGTGAAGCAGGGTGGAAAGGTCGGCCAGCGAACCCGTGTACTCGATTCTCCGTGGAGCTGCTCGCTTCGGAAGCCGCTCACCCTGCATCCCGCTGCGGGACGGACCGACACCATCCCGTTCGACCTCGAGTTGCACACGCTCGAGTGTACCAATGCGGATGCCGCGATCGCGTTCAGCTTGCAGTGCCCGACGACGAACGCCGACTTCATCGCGTACACGAAACAACTCGGCACGAAGCGCCTGGCGGAGAACGTCGTCCTTGTCGCGCAGGCCAATGGTGGACAACGTCGGTACAGCGTCACGCTGCTGTGCGAATAGCTATCGTTCTCGCTGAGGTCGCGACGGTCAGGTCTCTGTTCGCTGATACGTCAGGCAGGTCAGGCACGATAGTGGCTGCTCCTCGCTCACTGGTCGCGCGATCCCGCTGAACGGCTGCCCGCACCGCGTCGCGTAGATGTGACGATCTCCACCGTCGGGGAGTGCGCAATAGCATTCGTGCACGAGACCGTCCTCCCCAATGCCGCGAACGTACTCGTCGCGCTCTGCCCTTACGTCATCCAGCAAGGCGTCCCCTTTCGTTGATGTCATGACCGCCCCCCAGTCACGAGCCCCCAGTGCCGCTCGCGTTGGTCGGCAGTTGTTGTCGAGCTTCGCGGAACGATCAACGCGTCGGCGGGAATTCGCACCGCGCGGCCGAAGCGCACGCACTCCAGGCGACCATCACGGTACGCCTGCCGGACGGTGCTGATCGAGATGCTTCGGCGCTTCGCGTAGTCCTCGGGCGCGATCAGCCGTCCCCCGTCATCGTGCTCGTCGAGCGCGGCGCGGAGCTGCGCGCGACGATCACGGGACAGCCTCGGGAGGGCCTCTATCAGGACTTCCCACAAAACGATCGGGTCGATCACGGCGCACCCCCGATCGCGCGGGTGCGCCGTCTAGCTGGACCGTCCGATGAGTCGGAGTCCGACGACGGTGGCCCCGCTGTCGTGCGCACCACACGGGTGCGGCGCGCGCGGACCATGCGTCGTGCGCGGACGCGGAGCATCGCGCGGCGAGGAGCGCGGCAAGCTCGGTGATCGCGAGGAGGAAGCGGCGGGATCGTGGTGGCATCCGCACGAACACGCTCGATGTCTCGAGCGTGCAGCTCTAGCTCTTCATCGCACGCGTACTCCACGAGATAGTCGTCGAGGCGATCTAGCTCGTCATCCAAGTCGTTCACGAGTTGCGCGGCCCGTGATCGATCGGCAAGCGAATAGCGGTCGGAGTCGCCGTCCATCCAGTTCGCCGCACCACGGGCAACGTCGATCTCGCCACTGTAGTCCGTGGTCAACTCCATTCGGCGTTCAAAGCTCGCAGCAATCTCGACGAGCACACCGATCTGTGACGACATCTCGTCCAGCGCGCTCGTGTGTATGTACCAGCCCTCGCTCACCCGGTTCACGAGGTCGCGTAGAACGTCCAACGCGCGATCCAAGAGACGAAACGCACGCTCGGTCTCGAAGTACGCAACGCGGTCGGCGCGCCACGCGAGCCCGTAATCTAGCTCGCGACGAGCGAAGGCGATGGACGCTGCGTCAGAACGTCCGAGTCGCCGCGGATGTCCGAGCCGTCGATCCCGCAGCCGGCGGGCTCGGCGCCATCGCCACTTCGAGCGGCAAAGCACTCGGCGCTCGAACTTTCGAGGGGTGGGGACTGTATTCGTAGATGCGTGTGCGCTCATCGTACGGTGCCTCCAGGTCGTGCGTTCACAAACTGTGGCGGACCACCATGTGTATCGCATCGGTCTGACATCGGCGTGAGCGGTCTACGGCACACGCTCGTGCTCCTGCCCCGTCGCAGCTCGAATCGAACACAATCGTTCGCGATCGACGGGTCATGAGATCATCACTACTCGCCGATCGTGATCACGTCAACGCGGCGATGAACTCCAGGCGGTCGATTGTCACTCGGTGCTACTCGGTGCCACTCCTCGGGATCACCAGGCGACGTAGGATCCGGTCGATGGGAGACGCTAAAAAGGCTCCCCGAACGAGGGCCAGTGCGATCTGCGTTGACATCAACGAATCGCGGGCCCACGAGTGAGCGATGCCGAAAACGTATGTGCGCCTTCCGCCCGCCCCGTCCGGGGACACGTGGGAGCTGCGCGGGAATCCTCGTCCACCAAGCCGCGTCATCGAGCCGGACAGCGTCCATGCCGCACTGCTCGCCTGTCTCGATGCCAACCCAAACGGCGCGACGCTCGAACAGTGCCAAGCTGCGATCGATAGGATGGTGCTTGCCCAAGGACGTGATCGAAGCAAGGAGAGGCATCGAGCACTCACCCTGATGCGATGGGCGGCCGCAAACCGTAGTGTCGGCTACCGCTCGCGTAACGGACTCATCTCGCGCCTTTCACCTGATACCGTTTGCTGATCGAACCGCCCCCGGCGTCATCCTCGTCCCGAACCGCCACAACAACCGCACGGTGAACCTGACGGGCCAGCAGAGATTCGGTGGCCTAACTTGTCCATTCCTTCGTTCATGTCCTTTCGGATCGTTTGGTCCTCCTCGACGATGACGCGGAACTGTCGTCCCGACGGATGAACGAACTTGACTGCGTACCGAGTCAATCCGCTCTGGACGACCTCTTTGACCAAGCGACCAGCGATGTCATCGACTGCCATTCTTTCCTCCTACCTGCGTTGATGCTGACTACTTCCCAAGCGCCTTAGGCTTGTCCTGCTTACGACGTTCATCGAGTAGCGTCTCATAGAAGTCCAGCGCCGCTCGATTCTCACCAAGGAGCGTGGTGCCCGTCTTCCCGTTCATGTGAGGTAGAACGAGGCATGCCTTTACCTGCTCGAATCGTTCGATGAAGCCGTCGCGAAATGTACGTCGAATGATCTGCGGGTCCACCATCCCACCCTCGACGCAAAGGGCGACGAGTTCGAGAGTGTTGACGACGTTGACGACATCAGGAACGTTCGGGTTCGCAGGATCAATGTTGTTCAGCTTGGCCATGTGATCCCAAAGTGGAAGCAGCAGTTGTCGTTGAGAGAGCTGTTTCTGCGTCTCTGCGACCTTCCGTGCAACCAGGACAGCCGCTACCGTCGCAATCCCCGACAACAAACCACCAAGCGCTGTGATGACCGCGATCGTAGTATCCATCTTCTCCTCCGACTGGGCGACGCGACCCGATCGTCATCATACTTGTTGATGCCGGAACTCCGCGGGGAGTCGAGTGCAGCAAGATGTTGCGGCAGCGGTGGGGTAGTACTGCCGCACGGCTAACGTGTTCAGCGCCGAGTCGTTCGCGGACAGGTACGCTACTCGAGATGGAATGGTGGACGCTAATTGGCGGCGCGATCGGCGGCGCGGCGGTGTTCGTGGGGACATGGGTGAAGGAGGTCGTTACGCGTCGCGCGGCGGCTCGCGAACGCGAGGAGGAGCGCAGCGAGGCACGAGATGCCGCGCACCGCGCCGAGCTACGGGAGGCCTACGCAACGCTCATTCCCGCTTACCAGAATCTGCTTGAACTCGGGCTACAGGTCGTCGAGCAACTCGACTTCATCATCGCGCGGAGACGCGGCGAATTCGCTCTCGCTGTACAGAAAGGCGCCGGGCCCGACGAGGCGGACGAAGCCAGCGCGCGTGCGTTCGTACAGCCTCAGGTCGAACGCACACGGAAACTCTCAGACGCTATGCAGGTCGTGCAAAAGGAAGGCGCGCGCAGCGGCCGTGCGCGCTTCGATGGACGAGGACGATCGAGAGATTGCGCAAGCGCTACGCGACGTGATGAACGCCCCGCTCCAGGTGCCAGGGACGAACTGCGACGAGAAGGAGCTAACGCGATTCCGCCTACAGATCGATGAGGCCGAGAATCGAATCGCACAACTCATACACCTCCTCGGCGCTCGCTTCGCGCCGAAGAGACCAACTCGCGCGCTTTCTACGAAGTCGAATCTCAAGCTTCCCTCCGGCGACCCCGACGATAAGTAGAGGGTGTCAGAAGGGCAAAGGAAGCCACGGCGCCTAAGCAAGCGAAACGTGTTTGGCCATTCTTTGGCCAGCGAGCTGGTTCGCAGTTCCACTCAGGGGAAACAGACGGAACGAAGGCGGACTCGAAGCTGCGAGAATCCTTGCAGGGCGGCGTCGTTCAACATCTTTGCTTGAACTACCCGCAAGCTTCGAAGCCCTCCTCCGGAGCCAGACAACTAGCGAATCAAGCAGCTCTTCCTTCGGGAGCCACTTCGTTCGCTGCCACGCCGCTGCCACGAACCGTCGTCAGCGCGGAGCGTGCCCCGAGCATCGCGACAATTCGTCGGTCCGGATCGTCGATGCTTTTCGCCGCGTCCAGGACGTGCGTCGGGAGGTCCCGGCGATGCGCCTCGGCAACGTGAACGTAAAGCATCGTCTCGTCGATCCGCTTGTGGCCCAGCCACGTCTGCAGTCGCCAGGGGTTCACGCCGAACAGCGCGGCGTGCGTCCCGAACGAATGCCGGAGCGTGTGCCAGTAGCGGACCGGCAAGCCGGCCTTGCGACAGATGCGCGCGATCGCGTGATCTGTCTCGCCGTCCGGTTTGCGGGTGCCATCGAGGTTCCGCACCACGTAGCCCTCGCGGATGGTTTCCATCCTGCGAAGCGCGTCGTGCAGCACGTTCGTCATCGGCACCACGCGACGCGTGCGGCCCTTCGGCGTCGTGGCTTCTTCGTTACACACCTGACGGTTCACGGTGATGGTCTTCGCGATCATGTCGACGTCTTCACGCCAACGCAGCTCCTTCACTTCACCAACGCGGAGCCCAGCTTCACCAGCAAGGAGCACCGCGACGTGCCACGTCTCGCCTTCCGCCTTTGCGGCGGCAACGAGACGCGCGTACTGCTCGAAGTCCCACGCCACGATCTCGGGGCGCTCGACTTTGAACAATCCGAGCTTCGGAACCTTCGTGATCAACTCGCAGTCGAGCGCGTAGCGCAGCGCCTTCGAGAGTACGAGCAGGATGTTGTTGATCCGCTTCTCGCCGAGCTTCTTGTCGATCAGCTTTCCGCGGAATCGCGCAACTGCTCCTACGTCGATCTCGTCGAGTCGCTTGTCGCCGAAGGCCGGTTCGAGATGGTTGTCGAAGATGATGGTCTTCGAGCGCACCTCGGTCGGTTTGTTCTTTCGTGCGAGCACCCACTCGGTCCAGAACCGTCCCTTGAACCACTCACGAAACGTCGGTACCTCCTTCTTCACCGGCGCGAGAACACCGGCGTTGGCGAGCGCGAGCTTGATCGCTCGCTGCTCTGCCTCCTGCGCCCCGAGTTTCGTCGCGTCAAGGTCTTGATACGTGCCGGGGATACCGGGTGTACCGAAGAGCCTCTTCGTCGTTCCATCGGGGAGTTTGACGGTGGTCCGAAAGAACCAGCCGCCCGTTCTAGGGTCGCGTCGTACGGGCATCGCTACTTGCCTTCCTTCGCACCCTGCAACGACCACGAGGCCAACCATGCCATGAGAGCAACGCGACTGAAACGAATCGCTTTGCCCAAGCGTCGATGCGGGATCTTATTCTGCGCGACGAGTCCATAGATCGTGTTGCGCCCCACATGCAGCAACGAGGCAGCGTCTTCGACGGAAAGCACGCCGTCGGTGACGTCGTGCTCCAATACGTTGTCATTGGACGGCGCGATCGGATCGTCGAGCGTCGAGCGCGGCGTAGCGGTGTTCATCGCCTGCTCGAAGATGGAACGAAGCGCCGCGCTCACGGCTTCCTCGGCGGTGTACGACGGACCGAGGTGGCAGAACGCGGCACGGCCTTCGCGATGTTCGCGGCGGCAGGTGGAACGCGCATGCCGCGAGAAGTAGCGGGTGCGGTCGGCGCGATCACCGTGGGTGCTACCGTCGCTGCGGGAAGCTGCGGCTTCGCGTCGGCAGCGTTCGCGATCACCGTGAGCCGCGCGATCATCAGGTCGAGCATCTGATCGAGCGAGAGTTGCGATATGGGAAGCCTCGGTGTCGCCCCGGGCACGGTCGGTGGCGGCAGAACGTTCGGCATCGCGAGCGGTTTGCCGGGTTCGGTGTCGAGCGCCGTCAGGAGTGCGCGGCACGCGACGACACCGGCCGTCTTCTTCTCCGTGCTCGCGTCGATGGCGACTGCAGCGCGGATGGTTTCGATCAATTCCTCCATACGTAGCTCCTCTTTCAAATCGTTGGTTCGTGCGTGCCGTTCCGCTCAGAACGGCACGTCCTCGAGCTCGGGCTGGCCGAGCACGTTGTCGCGAGGTTCCAGACGACGAATCATTCGTCGCTCTTCCTCGTGTGCGTCGTCGGGGGACGTGAGCTTGATCGCGACTTCGACGCTCGCGCGGTCGTACGTGAGTCCCGGATCGTGTCCCTCCGCGAACTGACCGCGCCAGTAGCCTTTGTATCGTCGCCAATGAAAGTGGGGCAGCGGCGCGGTCGCGCGGTTATCCCGCGCTCGTTTCC